>JBQCHQ010000027.1:0-41685 GCA_051954515.1 Sphingomonas sp.
TGGTGCCTGGGCTGTTCTCTCGTTTGTGGTTTTGGGTTCGCTTCCGGGGGCCCCCCTGGGTCGTCTTTTCCATTTTTTTGGTCTGGGGGGGCCCGCGGGGGGGGGGTGTGCGGTGGCCGCCCCCCGCCGACACCGAATAGACGTTCTTGGCGAATTCGTGGAGCGCGTAACGGCCGGGCGACGAGCGCGCCATGCGGAAATCGACAGTGCCTGGCTTGAGGCCGCGATAGGTGACGCTGATCCGCGCTTCGTGATGGACGGCATTGGGAAAGCTGACGTCGTAGCTGACCGGCGCGTTGGGCCCCGGATCGCGCGCCTGGCCGAAAGCGGGCGCAGCGATCGCGAGCGCGAACAGGCTGGCGGCGCAATAATAACGGCTCATGCAAGGTCCCCCGATGCGCGGAAAGTCTTTGGGCGAGGCATAAGCGAGCAACCGCCGAGCGTCCAGCAGCGGCCTAGGAGCGCCGGTGAAGTGGAGAAAGTGGAGAGCGTCGCGCGGTTTTGTCGTGTTCTGCGCCGGCGAAGCGACGGGTTGGCAACAGGAAGCGCCTCTGCCGCCACAGGCGCGCGGCTTCGGCGCGACGGTGACGCGACAGCAACGCGATAGGGCCGCGCCCACTGGGCGACGGTTCGCGCCGGGTGCGCGCGCGGAACGCGCCGGCGACGCGCCCGCCACGCGTCATCGCCGCGTCTCGGAGGCGAGCCGCGCGAAAGGGTCGGCGAGCTGGCGGGCGTGGAGCGCGAGCGCCTGATCCCAGGCATGGTCGAACGGCGTGTCGGCGAGGCGTGCGCGCAGGCGATGCGCGCTCGACGGTGACATGCCAGCAGCTCGCGCAGCCCGCGCGACGCTGCCGGTTTCGAGAAGCGCGGCGAGGAAGATGCGCTGCTTGGCGGGCGTCCACTGCGCGCGGAGCGGCGGGGCAGCGGACGATTCGGCGATGCGGTTCTGTTCCATCCATGAGGATAGATCAGAACAAATCCAACATTGCAACGGGTGCGTTGGGAAGGTCCAACGGTCATTCCTGCGACGGCGGAAACCCATCTCCCGACCGTTGCGTCTGGATGAACCCGCAGGAGATGGGTCCCCGCTTTCGCGGGGATGACAAGCCAAGCGTATGGACCGTCTCGAGCAGGCCTGATCTGGCCGGCGCCTTGTCCCGCCGTTCGCCCTGAGCTTGTCGAAGGGCGCCGTGCCGCGGGGTTGGCGCTCGCGATTCTCGTCCTTCGACAGGCTCAGGGCGAACGGACGCGATGCAACGCGCTATCGGCTGATGCGCACCGACGATTGCAACCGCCGACAAATCACGCGATAGCCGAACGCGATGCGGCGTGTCGCCATTCCCCTCAGCCTGATCCTGCTCGGCGCCATTGCCGCGTGTGGCTTCGCGCCGCTCGAGGCGTGGTGGCTGGCGCTGCCCGCGCTCGCGGCGTTCCTGTGGCTCGTCCACGACGCGCCGACCGTCAAGACGGCTTTGTGGCGCGGCTGGCTGTTCGGGCTCGGCCATTTCACGATCAACAACAACTGGATCCAGCACGCTTTCGATTTCCAGAACAAGATGCCGGCGTGGATCGGCTATGCCGCGCCGCTCGCGCTTGCCTTGTACCTCGCCATATTCCCGGCGATGGCGGCGGGGCTGGCCTGGCGGCTGGCGAGTCCGCGCGCGCTCGGCGATCGCACGACGCCGCCGGGCGCGGCGTTCGTGCTGGTGGCGGGCGCGAGCTGGATCGCGAGCGAATGGCTGCGCGCCGAATTGTTCACCGGCTATGCCTGGGATCCGCTCGGCGTCGTCTGGGTCGCGGTGCTGCCGATTGCGCGGATCGCGACCTGGATCGGCACCTATGCGCTGTCGGGGCTGACGATCGTCGCCGCGGGCGCGCTGATGCTGCTCGCGTTTCGGCGCTGGGTGCTTGCCGCGGTGACGGTTGCGGCGACGGCGCTCGCCGTGACGGTCAATTGGAACGGCATGGCCGCCGCGCCCGCTTCGCCGACCGCGCCGCGCGTGCGCGTCATCCAGCCCGATCTCGGCCTCCCCGATCAGACCGCGCCCGATTATACCGAGACCAGCTTCGAGAAGCTGCTCGCGCTGTCGGGGCATCCCGGGCCGGCGCCGCGCCTGATCGTCTGGCCCGAGGGTAGCGTGCACTACATGCTCGAGGACGGCTATCCGATCCAATATTATTACGAGGGTTCGGCGCTGTTCGCGCGCGCCCGGATCGCCGCGAGGCTGGGCCCGCGCGACGTGGTGCTCGTCGGCGGCGATGGCTTGCTGTTCGATTCGCGCGGCCACCTCGCCTACGGCACCAATTCGATCTTCGCGATCGATGCGCGGGCGCGGATCGTGGGGCGCTACGACAAGGCGCACCTCGTGCCCTATGGCGAATATCTGCCGATGCCGTGGCTGTTGAAGCCGCTCGGCCTCGCGCGGCTCGTCCCCGGCGACATCGACTTCAAGCCCGGCCCCGGCCCGCGCGATTTCGCGCTGCCTGCGTTCGGGCTGGTCGGCGGGCAGGTCTGCTACGAGATCGTCTTCTCGGGCGAGGTGGTCGACGAGGCGCACCGGCCGGCGATCCTGTTCAATCCCTCGAACGACGCCTGGTTCGGCCATTGGGGGCCGCCGCAGCATCTGGCGCAAGCGCGGATGCGGGCGATCGAGGAGGGGCTGCCGATCCTGCGTTCGACCCCCAACGGCATCTCCGCGGTGATCGCCGCCGACGGTCGGCTGCTCGGCACCGTGCCGCCGCACCGTGCCGGCGCGATCGACCTGCCGATGCCGCGGGCGCTGCCGCCGACGCTCTTCGCCCGGCTCGGCAATTGGTGGGCAGCGATCGTCGCGCTGGCGCTGTGCGGGCTGGCGATTGCGTTCCGGCGGCGCGCCCGCTAGATGCACATATAACAAAAGCTTTATATGCGGCACGGTCCGCTCAACCCTTAGAAAGTTCGAGGGAATTTCATGCGCGCTTCGTTTCTCTTCACCTCCGAATCGGTGTCCGAAGGCCATCCCGACAAAGTCGCCGACCAGATCAGCGATGCGGTGGTCGATCTGTTGCTGTCCACCGATCCCGAGGCGCGGGTCGCCTGCGAGACGATGGTGACGACGCAGAAGATCATCCTGTCGGGCGAGATTCGCTCGTCCGATCGCTCGCTGATCGATGAGAAAGGCGTGCTGACTGCCGAGGGCCGCGCGAAGATCGAGCAGGTCGCGCGCGAGACGGTCAAGCGGATCGGCTACGAGCAGGACGGCTTCCACTGGCAGACCGCCGAATTCCAGAACAACCTCCACGCCCAGTCGGCGCATATCGCACAGGGCGTCGATGCGAGCGGCAACAAGGACGAGGGCGCCGGCGATCAGGGCATCATGTTCGGCTATGCCTCGGACGAGACCCCCGACCTGCTCCCCGCGACGCTCTATTATTCGCACCGCATCCTGCAGCGGATGGCCGAGGACCGGCATTCGGGCAAGGCCCCGTTCCTGGAGCCCGACGCCAAGAGCCAGGTGACGCTCGCTTATGAGAACGAGAAGCCGGTGCGCGCGACCGCTCTGGTCGTCTCGACCCAGCATTCGGCCGATCTCAGCAATGACGAGGGCCAGAAGAAGCTGCGCGAGTATGTGAAAACGGTGATGGCCGAGACGCTGCCCGAGGGCTGGATGCCCGAGGACAAGGCGATCTACGTCAACCCGACCGGGCTGTTCGAGATCGGTGGCCCCGACGGTGACGCCGGGATCACCGGGCGCAAGATCATCGTCGATACCTATGGCGGCGCCGCGCCCCACGGCGGCCGCGCGTTCTCGGGCAAGGACCCGACACAGGTCGATCGCTCGGCCGCCTATGTCGCGCGCTATCTCGCCAAGAACATTGTCGCGGCGGGGCTGGCGCGGCGCTGCACGATCCAGCTCAGCTACGCGATCGGCATCGCCGAGCCGCTGTCGGTCTATGTCGACACCCACGGCACCGGCACGGTCGACGAGGCCACGCTGGAAGCGGTGCTGCCCAAGCTGGTGCGCCTGACCCCCAAGGGCATCCGCGAACACCTCAAGCTCAACGCCCCGATCTATCAGCCGACCGCCGCCTACGGCCATTTCGGCCGCGCCGCCGACGGCGCGCTGTTCACCTGGGAACGCACCGATCTGGTCGACGACCTCAAGGCGGCGGTAGCGTAAGGCAGATCAGAGAACATGTTCCTGCGAAAGCAGGAGCATGTCCTTCAGCCCAGGTTCTGATTCTTCCTGATCGTCGGCAGGTCGAAGGCGTGTTCCTTGTATCGGCCGTTTTTCTCGACCCAATGCAGGAAGAGGTGGGCCGACCAGCCGTTTGGGTTGGGCGTCGTTCGGCCGTGGCGATGATGCGTGCCCTGATAGGCGACTCCGTCCCCCGGCTTCATCATCACCGAGGCGAACGGCTGGCTGCCGAACCCGTCTTCCACGAGCGGGCTGGGCGTGTCGGTTCGCTCGGTCGCGACCGAAAGTGCCCAAGGCTCGGCGTCGCTGTAGATCATCGTTAGCGATACGCTGTGCTCGCAGGCGGGCCTGTCCGAATGGACCCGACACACATCGCCGCCCTGATAGGCGCGGAAGTAGGCATAGGTCGGCACCAGCTCGCAGCCCGCGACCTGCGCCATGCGAGGCGTCATTCCCCACAGGAAGGTCAGCATCGGCGCATAATGATGGGCATAGACTTCGAGCGCCGGCCGGGTCAGCAGCGGCCCTTGCGCGACCTGCCTGTCGAGCGGCTGCCCGGCGGCCTTGAGGTCGCGCTCCATCCGCCGATAGAAAGCGAGCAGCACCTCCTCGGGGAACAGCTTCTCGAGATGGACATAGCCCTGGCTTCTGTAATGCTCTGTCTCAGACATCGGTCCAATTCCGGAGGTGTCGTAGTCGCGTGGCGCAACTTCGCTGCCAGTTCAACCCGTGCCCGAGCTTCAGCCGACGCTGCTTGCCTGGCCGGCACGGTAGGAGTAGCCGCGCCGCGATGAACGATCCGACCACCATCCGCCGCCTTTACGGCCGCCGTCAGGGGCACAAGCTGCGCGCCGGCCAGGCGGCGCTGGTGGAGGAATGGCTGCCGCGCCTCAGCGTGCCTGAGGCGGGGCCGCTCGATGCGCGGACGCTGTTCGGGGACGAGCGGCCGCTCGAGGTCGAGATCGGCTTCGGGTCGGGCGAGCATCTTGCGGCGCAGGCCAAGGCGCACCCCGATCGGGGGTTCATCGGCTGCGAGCCGTTTCTCAACGGCGTGGTCGGCGCGCTGGGGCATATTCGCGAGCATGGGCTCGGCAATGTGCGGGTGCACATGGGTGATGCGCTCACCGTGCTCGAACGGCTGCCCGATGCGAGCCTGACGCGCGTCTATCTGCTCCATCCCGATCCCTGGCCGAAGGCGCGCCACGCCAAGCGGCGGATGGTCAATCCCGGGCCGCTCGACCTGATCGCCGCCAAGCTGAGGCCCGGCGGCGAGTTCCGGCTCGGCACCGACGATCCGACCTATTGCCGCTGGTCGATGATGGTGATGAACGGGCGCCGCGACTTCGAGTGGCTGGCGAGGACGCCGCGCGATTTCCTCGACCGCCCCGCCGACTGGCCCGAGACGCGCTACGAACGCAAGGCGCGCCGGCAGGGCCACGAAGTGTGGTACTTCCGTTACCAGCGGCGATAAGTGCGCCGCGAGGAGAGGCCGGGCATGGCGACCAAAGGCAGCAACGCAGATCCCGACGAGGGCTGGAGCCTGCCCGCCTGGACTTATCGTGATCCCGAATTCTTCCGGCTCGAATGCGAGCGGGTGATGCGGCCAAGCTGGCAGGTCGTCTGCCACGAAAGTGACATTGCCGGCGTTGGCGACTGGCATACGCTCGATTTCCTCGGTGAAAGCATCCTCGTCATTCGCGGCGGCGATCATGTGGTCCGCGCCTTCACCAATGTCTGCCGCCATCGCGGGTCGCGGCTCGTCGATGGCGCCAGCGGGTGCGCGAAGAAGCTGGTTTGCCCCTATCATGCCTGGACCTACGGGCTCGACGGGCGGCTCACCGGGGTGCCGGGCAAGCGCGAATATCCGACGCTCGACATCGACAAGACCGGCCTCCATCCGGTCGAGCTCGAAATCTGGCAAGGCTTCGTCTTCGTCCGCCTCGAGAGCGGCGGACCGAGCGTCGCGGCGATGATGGCGCCCTATACGAATCGCATCGCGCCTTATCGCTTCGAGGAGCTGCGCGCGATCGGCCGGGTGACGCTGCGGCCGCGGCCGGTCAATTGGAAGAATGTCGGCGACAATTATTCCGACGGGCTGCACATCGCGGTCGCGCATCCGGGGCTGACCCGATTGTTCGGCCGCGGCTACGGGGTCGAGGCCGAGGAGCATGTCGATCGCATGTGGGGTGCGCTGGTCGACCGGCCGTCGAGCAACCTCAGCGAGCGGCTCTACCAGCGCTTCCTGCCGCGGGTCGATCACTTGCCCGAGGATCATCAGCGGCTGTGGCTTTATTTCAAGCTGTGGCCGAATGTCGCCTTCGACATCTATCCCGATCAGGTCGATTTCATGCAGTGGCTCCCCGTCTCGCCGATCGAAACGCTGATCCGCGAGATCAGCTACGCGCTGCCCGACGATCGCCGCGAGATGCGCGCGGCGCGCTATCTCAACTGGCGGATCAACCGTCAGGTCAACGCCGAGGACACCGCGCTGATCACGCGCGTCCAGCAGGGCATGATGTCGCGCAGCTTCACTGTCGGGCCATTGGGCGAGAGCGAGGTCTGCCTGCGTCACTTCTGCCGCCGGATGCGGCACCTGATCCCCGAGGCGCGCGCGCATCGACAGCCGGCGCCGGGCTGGAGCAACGGCCAATGACCAAACGCTATGACGCCGTGATCGTCGGCGCCGGGCACAACGGGCTGGTCTGCGCCTTCTACCTCGCCCGCGCGGGCCTCAAGGTCTGCGTGGCCGAGGCGCGCGATGTTGTCGGCGGCGCGGCGGTGACCGAGGAATTCCATCCCGGATTCCGCAACTCGGTGGCGAGCTACACGGTCAGCCTGCTCCAGCCCAGGGTCATCCGCGACATGAAGCTCGCCGATCACGGCTATCGCGTGATCGAGCGGCCGATCTCCAATTTCCTGCCGCAGGAGGACGGCGGCTATCTCAAGCTCGGCGGCGGGCTGACGCGCACCCAGGCCGAGTTCCGGCGCTTCTCGGTGAAGGATGCCGAGGCGCTGCCGGCTTATTACGACGCGCTGGAGAATGTCGCCGAGGTGCTGCGCGATCTCGCGTTGCGGGCGCCGCCCAATCTCGGCGACGGGCTGCGCACGATGATCGAGGGCGCGCGGCAGGGGCGGCGGCTGGCCAGATTGTCGATCGAGCAGCAGCGCGACGTGCTCGACCTGTTCGTCAAATCGGCGCGCAGCTTCCTCGACGGCTGGTTCGAGAGCGACGCGATCAAGGCGGCGTTCGGGTTCGACGCGGTGGTCGGCAATTACGCCAGCCCCGACACGCCGGGCTCGGCCTATGTCCTGCTCCACCACGTGTTCGGTGAGGTCAACGGCAAGAAGGGCGCCTGGGGCCATGCGGTCGGCGGGATGGGCGCGATCACCCAGGCGATGGCGACGGTATGCCGCGCGGCGGGCGTCGACATCCGGCTCGGCGCGCCGGTCGAGCGCGTGATGGCCGACGGCGCGGCGGTCGCCGGCGTCCGGCTGGTCGGCGGCGAGGAGATCGCCGCCGGCATCGTCGCCGCCAATGTCGGCCCGAAATTATTGTACGAGCGACTGATGGACCCGGCCGATGTCGGGCGGACCTTCCTGCGCCGCATCCGCGCGTTCAAGGCCGGATCGGGCACCTTCCGCATGAACGTCGCGCTGGCCGAATTGCCGCGCTTCACCGCGCTGCCCGAGCCGGGCGAGCATCACCAGTCGGGCATCATCATCGCCCCGACGCTCGATTACATGGACCAAGCGTTCACCGACGCCAGGGCGCACGGCTGGTCCAAGGCGCCGATCGTCGAGATGCTGATCCCCTCGACGGTCGATCCCGGTCTCGCACCCGAGGGCCGCCACGTCGCCAGCCTGTTCTGCCAGCAATTCGCTCCCGAGCTTCCAGACGGGCGCGACTGGGACGCCGAGGAGGATGCCGCCGCGGACACGATCATCGATACCGTCGAGAAATATGCGCCGGGCTTCCGCGCCTCGATCCTCGGCCGGATGGTGCTTAGTCCCAAGGGATTGGAGCGCACATTCGGCCTGGTCAACGGCGACATCATGCACGGCAACATGTCGCTCGACCAGCTATGGGCGGCGCGTCCGGTGCTGGGCTCGGCCGCCTATCGCGGCGTGCTCGACGGGCTGTATCTGTGCGGCGCCGGCACCCATCCCGGCGGCGGCGTCACCGGCGCGCCGGGCCACAATGCCGCGCACGCCATCCTGCGCGATCGCAGCGCCTTGGGGCGCTTGCTCAGACGTGGGCGCCGCTCGGCCTGAAGCTCCACCCCGGCGAAGGGGCACCCCGAAGGCCGGGGTCCAGCATCGGGCCGGTCGTAACTGGCCCCCGGCCTTCGCCGGGGTAGCTGTCGTAATTCCTGTCCGAACCGGCTCGTCCTAAAGCTCGGTGCGCACCCGCCACAATTCGGGGAACAGCTCGACCTCGAGCATCTTGCGCAGATAGGCGACTCCCGAGGTGCCGCCGGTGCCGCGCTTCAGGCCGATGATTCGCTCGACGGTGGTGACGTGGTTGAAGCGCCAGCGCCGGAAATAATCCTCGAAATCGACCAGCTTCTCGGCGAGCTCGTAGAGCATCCAGTGGCGGTCGGGCTCGCGATAGACCGTGCGCCAGGCGGCCAGCACGGCGTCGTTGGGGGGGCGCTGCTCGCGCCAGTCGGTGCGCGCCGCGTCGGCGCCGATGTCGAAGCCGTGGCGGGCGAGCAGGCGCAGCGCCTCGTCGTAGAGGCTCGGCCGGTCGAGGATCGCTTCGAGCGCGGCAACGATCTCGGGGCGATGGCGATGCGGCTGCAGCATCGCGCGGTTGCGGTTGCCGGCGAGGAATTCCAGCGCGCGATACTGGTAGGACTGGAAGCCCGAGGACTGGCCGAGCCGGTCGCGGAACGCAGTATATTCGCTCGGCGTCATCGTCCGCAGCACGTCCCAGGCGTTGTTGAGCTGTTCGAGGATGCGAGCGACGCGGGTCAGCATCTTGAAGGCGTGGCGCAGTTCGTCGTTGCGGAGCGCGGCGAGCGCCGATTCGATCTCGTGGACCGCGAGCTTCATCCACAATTCGGAAGTCTGGTGCTGGATGATGAACAGCAGCTCGTCATGCGCGGCCGACAGCGGCGCCTGCGCGTCGAGGATACGATCGAGCCGCAGATAATCGGCATAGGCCATGCGCCCGGCGAACGCCATTTGGGCGCCGTCGCTGGCGGGATCGTAGGGATCGCTCATGTCACCGCTCCGCGCTGATGGTAGCGTAGATCGCGCCACGCTTCGGTTGCCATGATCTCCTCCAATATGGCGATGGCGCGGTCGATCTCGGCCGCGCCGATATAGAGCGGGGCGATGCCGAAGCGCAGGATGTCGGGCGCGCGGAAATCGCCGATCACGCCGCGCGCGATCAGCGCCTGCATGATCGCGAAGCCGTGCGGGTGGCGGAACGACACCTGGCTGCCGCGTGCAGCGCCGTCGCGCGGCGACGCCAGCTCGAGCGCCGGACAGCGCGCCTCGACGCCGGCGATGAAACGCTCGGACAGCGCCAGCGAGGCGCGCCGCACCTCGACCATGTCGATGCCGTCCCATATGTCGAGCGCGGCGTCGAGCGCGGCGAGCGCGATCATCGGCGGGGTGCCGACCCGCATCCGCTCGATCCCGGCGCCGGGGCGATAGCCGGGCTCGAAGGCGAACGGAGCGGCATGGCCCAGCCAGCCCGACAAGGCCGGCAGCGCGCGATCGGCATGCGCCGGCGCGACATAGATGAAGGCCGGCGCGCCGGGGCCGCCATTCAGATATTTGTAGGTGCAGCCGACCGCGAAATCGGCGCCCCCGCCGGCGACGTCGACCGGCAGCGCGCCCGCCGAATGCGCCAGATCCCAGATCGCGACCGCGCCGGCTTCGTGCGCGCGCGCGGTCAGCGCGGGCATGTCGTGGCCGCGGCCGGTACGATAGTCGACCTCGGTCAGCAGCATCACCGCGACCCGTTCGTCGATCGCGTCGGCCACCGCCTCGGGCGCGACCAGCTTCAATTCATGATCGCCGCCGAGCGAGGCGAGCAGCCCTTGCGCCATGTACAGGTCGCTCGGAAAATTGCCGCTGTCGGACAGCACGACGCGGCGGCCCGGCACGAGAGCGAGCGCGGCGGCGAGCGCCTGATGGACCTTGATCGACAGCGTGTCGCCCAGCACCACGCTGCCCGCGGGCGCGCCGATCAGCCGGCCGATGCGATCGCCGATCGCGCGCGGCCGCTGCATCCAGCCGGCCTCGTTCCACGCGCGGATCAGCAGCGCGCCCCATTCGTCGCGCATCATCGCCGCGACTCGCTCTGCGGCATCGACCGGCAGCGGCCCGAGCGAGTTGCCGTCGAGATAGACCACGCCCTCGGGCAGGTCGAACCGGGCGCGTGTCGCTGCGAAATCGGTCATCGGCACATCACCTCGCCAGCATCGGTCCCAGCGGCTTGCCGGCGAAGATGTGGACGTGGAGGTGCGGGATTTCCTGGTTGCTGTCGAGCCCGGTATTGACGAGCAAACGATAGCCAGGCGCAACCAGCCCGGCCTCGCGCGCGACATGGCCGATGGCGCGGACGAAGCCGGCGATCTCGGCCTCGCTCGCCCGCGCGCTGAAATCGTCCCACGAGACGTAAGCGCCCTTGGGGATCACCAGGATGTGGGTCGGCGCCTGCGGATTGATGTCGTAAAAGGCGTAGGCGACGTCGTCCTCATAGACCACTTTCGACGGAATCTCCCCGCGCAGGATTTTGGCGAAGATGTTCTGATCGTCATAGGGCTGGGTGGCGTCGACGGCCATCAAATCACTCCTTGCGCTGGCGTTTTTCCTCGAGCCCCGACAGGCCTTCGCGCCGCGCGAGCTCGGCGCGCACGTCGTCGAGCGACAGGCCGGCGTCGGCGAGCAGCACCATCAGGTGGAAGAGGAGGTCGGCCGCCTCGGGGACGATAGCGGCGTCGTCGCCCGAGCAGGCGGCGATCACCGTCTCGACCGCTTCCTCGCCGACCTTCTGCGCGATCGTGGCGCGGCCCTTCGCGAACAGGCGCGCGACATAGGAAGCGTCGGGATCGCCGCCCTTGCGCGAGGCGATCAGCGCGTCGAGCGCGTCGAGCTGGTCGGTGGCCATGCGCCACCGCTGGCCGACGCAGCCGCGCGCGTCAATCCTTGCGGCGCTTGATCGCGCGGCGGATCATCGCGCGGCGGGCGAGCCAGACGCCGATCGCCGCCATGACGAACAGCGCAATGTCCGAGGGTTCGGGCCCGGTGCGGACCTTGGCGACGCCCGAATGCGCCGCGGGGTCGTTGGCGAGCGCCGGGGCGGCGAGAAGGGCGAGGAGGATGAGCGGGCGCATATGGTCGTCGTTTAGCACCTCGACCGTTAACCCTTCGTCATGCCGGACTTGTTCCGGCATCCACCGTGCCGCAGGAGCCGCGGCGTGGTTGTTCGCGGGCCGGTGGGGCCCGGAACAAGTCCGGGGTGACGTTTAGGCGAGCGGCTGCCGCACCGGAATCCCGGCCTCGGCAAGCGCGCGGTGCGCGTCGGCGATGCTCGCTTCGCCGAAATGGAAGATCGAGGCGGCGAGCACTGCCGAGGCGTGGCCGTCGCGGATGCCGGCGACGAGATCGGCGAGGCTGCCGACGCCGCCGCTCGCGATGACCGGCACCGTCACCCGGTCGGCGATCGTGCGGATCAGCTCGAGGTCGTAGCCGTCGCGGGTGCCGTCGCGATCCATCGAGGTGACGAGCAGCTCGCCCGCGCCGAGATCGGCGAGGTGGAGCGCGTGCGCGACCGCGTCGATTCCCGTCGCACGGCGGCCGCCATGGGTGAACACTTCCCAGCTTCCGTCGCCGATGCGGCGCGCGTCGACCGAGGCGACGCAGCACTGGCTGCCGAACCGCTCGGCGATATCGGCGACCAGTTCGGGCCGCGCGACGGCAGCGGAATTGACCGCGACCTTGTCCGCGCCGGCGAGCAACAGCGCGCGCGCGTCCTCCGCGCTGCGCACCCCGCCGCCGACGGTGAGCGGCATGAAGCACACTTGCGCCGTGCGCCTCACCACGTCGATCAGCGTCCCGCGCGCCTCGTGGCTGGCGGTGATGTCGAGGAAGCACAGCTCGTCGGCCCCGGCCACGTCATAGGCGCGCGCCTGCTCGACCGGATCGCCGGCGTCCTTCAGGTCGACGAAGTTGACGCCCTTGACGACGCGGCCGTTGGCGACGTCGAGGCAGGGGATGACACGGGCGCGGACGGTCATGCGCGGGCCGTTTGAAGATCATGCGAAGGCACGAAGGCGCGGAGATAGCAGGAATCAGATTCGCGCAGAGGCGCAGAGAGCGCTGAGGCTGGCGCCCGCGCGGCAGCGCTTTCTTTCTTCTCGCTTGTGGGTGTAAGGCCGCTGGCGCGGCCGGGAACTACACCTCTGCGTTCTCTGCGCCTCTGCGCGAAAACGAAATCTTCGCGCCTTCGCGCCTTCGCGTGAACCATCATGCCGCCCCCGCCACGCTCAACGCCGCCGCCAGATCGAGCCGGCCGTCGTAGAGCGCGCGCCCCGTGATGACGCCCTCGATGCCGTCGCGCGCGTGGAGCGCGAGCATGTGGATGTCGGAAATGCCGGCGACTCCGCCGCTGGCGATCACCGGCAGGTCCGTGGCGCGGGCGAGGTCGACCGTCGCCTCGATGTTGACGCCCTTGAGCAGCCCGTCGCGGCCGACATCGGTGAACAGCAAAGCGGCGACACCGGCGTCCTCGAAGCGGCGCGCCATGTCGATCACCGGCACGTCGGAGACATCGGCCCAGCCCGCGGTTGCGACCATGCCGTCGCGGGCATCGACCGCAACCACAATACCGCCGGGGAAATCGCGCGCCGCAGCTCGGACCAGGTCGGGGTCTTTCAGCGCCGCGGTGCCGATCACCACGCGGGCGACGCCCATGTCGAACCAGCGCTCGATCGCGTCGCGGCTGCGGATGCCGCCGCCCAGTTGCACATGACCGGGAAAGGCTTCGACGATCCGCGCGACCGCCTCGCCGTTGATCGAACCGCCGGCGAAGGCGCCGTCGAGATCGACGACGTGGAGGTGCTGCGCGCCGGCTTCGGCAAAAGCGAGCGCCTGCGCGGCGGGATCGTCGCCATAGACTGTCGCGCGGTCCATATCGCCCTCGGCGAGGCGGACGACCTTCCCGCCCTTGAGGTCGATCGCGGGGAAGACGATGAGGGTCATGCGATCCTCCCCCGCAGGGGGAGGGGGACCAAGACGCAAAGCGGCTTGGTGGAGGGGCGGTGCCGTAAGCGTTGCGCTGGGAGGCGAAGCCCCTCCACCACTCGCTTCGCGAGCGGTCCCCCTCCCCGTTCCGGGGAGGATCGAGTCACGGCTTCCATGCCAAAAACCTCTCCAGCAGCGCGATGCCGTAGCGCTGGCTCTTTTCGGGGTGGAACTGCACGCCGAGCATGTTGTCGCGGCCGATCGCGGCGGTGACCGGGCCGGCATGATCGGTGACGGCGAGCACATCCTCGCCGGTGAAGGCGTAGCTGTGCAGGAAATAGGCCTCGCCGGGTTCGATCAACGGGTGCGGCGCGGTGGGCGTCACGTCGTTCCAGCCCATGTGCGGCACCTTGGCGGCGGGATCGGGGGGAGTAAGCAGGCGAACGGTGCCGCGAATCCAGCCGAGGCCGGCGTGCGTACCCATCTCCTCACCTGTCCCGGCCATCAATTGCATGCCGACGCAGACGCCGAGGAACGGCGCGCCCTCGCGCCGCACGCGCTGATCGAGCGCTTCGATCATGCCCGGAACGGCGCGCAACGCGCCGGCGCACGCACCGAACGCGCCGACGCCGGGCAGCACGATCTGCTCGGCCTTCGCCACCACGTCGGGATCGGCGGTGACGGCGAGATCGACGGCGCCGGCGGCGGTCAGCGCATTGGCGACCGAATGGAGGTTGCCCGCGCCGTAATCGATCAGCGCAATGGTCATCCCAGCAGGTCGGCGATTGGCGGGGCGGCGAAGGTGGCGTCGAACGCGATCACCTCGGCTGTGGCGACGCCGCTGATTACGAAGGGATCGGTCGCAGCGAGCGCTTCGACCGCCTCGCGCTCGCCGCGCGCGACGATCACGCCGCCGGTGCGGGGATTGCGGCGGCCGGCGACGAGGAAGCGGCCTTGCCTGAACTCCTCGCGAAGCCAGGCGCCGTGCGCCGGAAGCCGGGCGTCGACCTCTTCGAGCGGCTTCACATAGGTCAGCACGATCAGGCAGAGCGGTGCCGTGACGCGCGCCGGCTCGGCCATCACAGCGTCCCCTTGGTCGAGGGGATCGAGTCGGCCTTGCGCGGATCGATCTCCACGGCGGCGCGCAAGGCGCGCGCGAGGCCCTTGAATGCCGATTCGATGATGTGGTGGTTGTTCTTGCCGTAGAGCGTCTCGATGTGGAGCGTCAGGCCCGCGGCCTGCGCGAAGCTGTGGAACCAATGCTCGAACAACTCGGTGTCCATTTCGCCCAGCTTCTTCTGGGTGAACTCGGTCTTCCAGACGAGCCACGGCCGCCCCGAAATGTCGATCGCGACTCGAGTCAGCGTCTCGTCCATCGGCGACAGCGCATCGCCGTAGCGGCGGATGCCGCGTTTGTCGCCCAGCGCCTCAGCAAGCGCCTCGCCGATCGCCAGCGCCGAATCCTCGGTGGTGTGGTGCTGGTCGATGTGCAGGTCGCCATCGACCTTGACGGCCATGTCGATCAGCGAATGGCGCGACAGCTGCTCGATCATGTGATCGAGGAAGCCGATGCCGGTGGCGATCTGGTAAGCGCCGGTGCCGTCGAGATCGAGCGTGACGTCGATCTTCGTTTCGCTGGTGCGGCGGGCGATCGTGGCGGTGCGCATATTCGCCCCATTAGCGCCTATCGCCGGCCATGCAATCTTGACCGTGAGGCAAAGCGCGTTAGGCAAAGCACATGACCGATGGCCTGCCCGATAGCCTGATTCCCTATGACGAGATCGTCCAGGAGGCGCTGCGCGCCGTCGTCGGGCGTGTGCTGGGGCAAGTCGCCGAGGGCGGCCTGCCCGGCGAGCATCATTTCTATATCACCTTCAAGACGCAGGCGCCCGGGGTCGATATCCCGCAGCGGCTGATCGAGCGCTTCCCCGACGAGATGACGATCGTCCTCCAGAATCGCTTCTGGGATCTGCTGGTCGACGAGGAGCGGTTTTCGGTCGGGCTGAGCTTCAACCAGGTGCCGTCGAAGCTGGTGATTCCCTACGCCGCGATCACCGGGTTCCACGATCCCGCGGTCAATTTCGAGCTGCGCTTCCAGGTCCAGGACGCCGAGCCGCCCGAACCGCACGACGATGCCGAGAATGACGGCCCGGTCGCCGCGCCGGTCGAGGACGGATCGAACGTCGTCGCGGTCGATTTTAAACGCAAAAAGTAGGGAGCGAGCCGCACAGCCACGCTGTGCGGCGGTCGCCGTCGGGCGACGCGAACCGCCGGCCGGGCCCGGCGCAGCCGGGCTTCGACGTCACGGGATTCACTCCCGTGACGGCATCAACGCTCTTGTCGCATCTCCGGCCCTCCCGCATAGGCAGCGGCCGATTGGCTTGTTCAGCGGTGGATGCCGGAACAAGTCCGGCATGACGGAGGCTTTGTGAGCACGAACACCCGCACCGAAACCGATTCGATCGGCGCCATCGAGGTGCCCGCCGATGCCTATTGGGGCGCGCAGACGCAGCGCTCGATCGAGAATTTCCCGTTTGGCGCGAGCGAACGCATGCCGATCGACATCGTCCACGCCCAGGCGATTGTGAAGCAAGCGGCGGCGCGGGTGAACCGCAAACACGGTCTCGACGCGAAGATCGCCGACGCGATCGAGGCGGCCGCGCAGGAGATCATTGACGGCAAGCTCGACGACCAGTTCCCGCTCGTCATCTGGCAGACCGGCTCGGGCACGCAAACCAACATGAACGTGAACGAGGTGATCGCGGGCCGCGCCAACGAGGTGCTGGCGGGCACGCGCGGCGGCAAGGCGCCGGTTCATCCCAACGATCACGTCAACATGAGCCAGTCGTCGAACGACAGCTTCCCGACCGCACTCCACGTCGCCGCAGCGCGCGCGACTCGCGACGCACTCGTGCCCGCACTCGACCGGCTCGAAGGCGCGCTGGAAAAGAAGGCGCGCGATTGGGACCACATCGTCAAGATCGGCCGCACCCACACCCAGGACGCGACGCCGCTGACGCTGGGGCAGGAATTCTCCGGCTATACCGCGCAGCTCATCAGCTGCAAGGCGAGGGTTCAGGGTGCGCTCAACGGTAACCTCAGGAAGCTGGCGATCGGCGGCACCGCGGTCGGAACCGGCTTGAACGCGCCCAAGGGTTGGGCCGAGGACATGGCGGCGGCGATCTCCGACATCGCCGGGATCGACTTCGAGCCCGCGCCGAACAAGTTCGAGCAGCTCGCGGCGAAGGACGGGCTGGTGTTCTTCTCGGGCGCGCTCAACACGCTGGCCGTGGCCCTCAACAAGATCGCCAACGACATCCGCTTCCTCGGCTCGGGCCCGCGCTCGGGGCTGGGCGAGCTGTCGCTGCCGGCCAACGAGCCGGGCAGCTCGATCATGCCGGGCAAGGTCAATCCCACCCAGTGCGAATCGCTGACGATGGTCGCGGCGCAAGTGATGGGCAACAACCAGGCGGTGACGATCGGCGGCGCGCAAGGGCATTTCGAGCTCAACGTGTTCATGCCGCTGATCGGCGCCAACGTGCTGCGCTCGATCCAGCTGCTCAGCGTCGGCATGACCAATTTCGCCGAACGCTGCGTCGACGGAATCGAGGCGAACGAGGAGCGGATCAGGGAGCTGGTCGGCCGCTCGCTGATGCTGGTCACCGCGCTCGCGCCCGAGATCGGCTACGACAACGCCGCCAAGATCGCCAAATACGCGCACCAGAAGGGCCAGACGCTCAAGGAAGCGGGGCTCGAGCTCGGCCTGGTCGACGAGGCCACCTTCGATCGCGTCGTGCGGCCGGAGACGATGATCGGGCGGTGACGGAACCGTATTTCCGATCGTGCTGAGCGTGTCGAAGCACGCCCTTCGACAAGCTCAGGGCGAACGGACTTTACGGAACCGATCGACGCCACGATCGCTGTTTCTTTCAAAGGAGACATTCATGAGCGCGACCACCATCGGCGCGATCGTCGGCGCGGCGATCGATCATTTGAGCGGCGACGAGGACAGCGACGCCGACGGCGCGATCATCGGCGCGGTCGCGGCCAACGTGCTCAAGGTCGCGGTGCCGGTCGCGGCGACCTGGGCGATCGGCTGGCTGGTCCTGCGCGGCGCCGGCGCAGCGTGGGACAAGGCGACGGGTAAGGAACGCGGGCCGGGCGCCTGATCCGGCCGCTTAAGGCGGCTCTTTCAAACCCGGCGCCGACGCCCCCGCTTGACGCCCCGGCCCGCTCCCGCCACTAGCGGGCATGGCCGCACCGATCCAGCCCGACCCGCACGGTTTCAAGCGCCGCGGCGTTCTCTTCGTCCTCTCTTCGCCCTCGGGCGCCGGCAAATCGACCATCGCGCGGAAGCTGCTCGCCAGCGAGCCCGAGCTGTCGATGTCGGTCTCCTATACGACGCGCCCGCCGCGCCCTGGCGAGGTCGACGGTAAGGATTATCATTTCGTCGATCTCGAACGCTTCCGCGCGATGGTCTCCAACCACGAATTCCTCGAATGGGCGCACGTCTTCAACCATCGCTACGGCACCCCCAAGGCCGACGTGTTCCACACGCTCTCCGAGGGGAGCGACATCCTGTTCGACATCGACTGGCAGGGCGCGCAGCAGCTCCACCAGCTCGCCGGGGGCGACGTGGTGCGCGTGTTCATCCTGCCGCCATCGATGGAGGAGCTGCGCGCCCGGCTCGAACGCCGCGCGACCGACAGCCAGGACGTGATCGAGGCCCGGATGGCGCGCGCCGACAACGAGGTCAGCCACTGGGACGGCTATGACTACGTGCTGGTCAACGACGATGTCGAAACTTGCTATGCCAGCGTGAAGACGATCCTCGCCGCCGAACGCCTCAAGCGCTCGCGCCAGACGGGCATTATCGGATTCATCCGCAAGCTGAAGAATTAAGGGCAGGCTTTAATTCGAACCGTTCGCCCTGAGCCTGTCGAAGGGCGAGGACGTGCTTCGACAGGCTCAGCACGAACGGCTATCTTTCGTAACTGTCGGTAATCAGCCGACCGCCGCGCGCAGCGTCGCGCGGACGCCGCGGTGCCTGGGATCGTATTCGACCGCGCTCTGCAGGCTCTGCGCCATCGCGCGGATGACTCGCGTGCCGAGCCCGGTGCCGCGCGCTTTCGCGTCCGCCTGCATGCCGCAGCCATCGTCTTCGACCGCGAGCACGAAGAAATTGTCGCCCTCGCGGCTCAGCTCGATGCGAATCTCGCCCGAGGCATCGGGCGCATAGGCATATTTGCAGGCGTTCGAGACGAGCTCGTTGACGATCACGCCCAGGGAGACCGCACGATCGGTCGGCAGCCGGATCGGCTCGGCGGCAAGGCGCAGCGCGCGCGGCGATTCCTTGCTCGACCAGGTCTCGGCGAGCTCCTCGACCAGCGCGCCCAGATAATCGCGCATGTCGACCGATTCGACGTCGTCGGTGGTATATAGCCGGCGATGGACCTGGCCGATCGCGGCGATGCGGCGCTGGGTGTCCTGCAGCGCCAGCTTGGCGCTGTCGTCGGCGAGGTTGTTCGACTGCATCTGGACCAGCGCCGAGACCAGCTGCAGGCTGTTCGCCACGCGGTGATTGACCTCGCGCAGCAGCGTTTCGAGCCGCGCGTTGCTCGCGCGCAACTGCTCCTCGGCGTCGCGCTTGGCGGTTTCGAGTGAGGCGCGCGCGAGCACCTGATCGAACGCGCTCGCCAGCAGGTCGAAGAAATCGTTGCCGACCGACTTGACGACATAGTCCGCCGCCCCGGCCTTGAGCGCGGCGACCGCGATGCTGCCCTCGTCCGATCCAGTGACATAGACGACCGGCGGCGGATCGGGCAGCGCGCGCAGCTGCTTCAGCGTCTCCAGCCCGTCCATGCCCGGCATGTAATGATCGACCGCGATGAGATCGAAGCGCTCGGCCGCCGCCAGCGCGACGCCGTCGGCGCCACACTCGGCCAGCGCTACGGTGTAGCCGCGCCGCTTGAGCGAGCGCTCGGCCAGCCGCCGCAGCCCGGCATCGTCATCGATGTACAATACGCGTGCCAAGGACTGCGGGCTTTCTAGGCGTCGATCTCGGGGACCTGGATCACCGACAGGAACAGCCCCAGCTGCCGGATTGCCTGGGCGAAATTCTCGTAATTGACCGGCTTGGTGATATAGACGTTGCAGCCGAGATCGTAGCAGCGCTGGATCTCGACCTTGTCGTCGGTGGTGGTCAGCACCACGACCGGCGTACGCTTGAGCGCGTCGTCGCCCTTGATCTTGGCGAGGATGTCGGTGCCGCTCATGTCGGGCAGGTTGAGGTCGAGCAGCACCAGCGCCGGGCCGTTGAGCGCGGGTCCCTGCGGCGAATGCCACAGGAAATCGAGCGCCGAATGGCCGTCGGTGAAATGCTTGATGTCGTTGAGGATACCCGCGCGTCGGATATTCTTCTCGATCAGCCGGGCATGGCCCTCGTCATCCTCGATCATCACGATCGATACCGAGCGATGGTCGTTCATTTCGTGTCATCCTGCGCTGGAAGGAAAGTGAGGGGCAGCGAGAGGCGGAAGGTCGCGCCCTTGCCGAGTTCCGAGGTCACGTCGATGATCCCGCCCAAGCGGTAAACCAGCGCGCGGACGTGCGCCAGCCCGATTCCCTCGCCGGGCTGGTCCTGCGCGCCCGAGCGGCGGAACAGGTCGAACACGCGGGCATGATCGCGCGGGTCGATGCCGCGGCCATTGTCCTCGACCTCGAACAGCGCGCGAATGCCGTCGATGCGGCCGCGCACGACGATCCGCCCCGGCCGCCCGGCCTGGAGATATTTGATCGCATTCTCGATGATGTTGGACAGAATCTGGTCGATCGCCAGCCGGTCGCTGACGATGGCGGGCAGCGGGTGCTCGACGATCAATTCGGCCTCGCGCTCGGCGAGCCGGTGCTGCAGCGTGTCGCCGATTCGCGCAACCAGCGCGTCCATGTCGATCGGCTCGGGCGCGAGCACGCGGCGGCCCTCGCGCGACAATTTGAGGATCGCGTTGATCAGCGCGTCCATCTTGGCGGTCGAGGAGCGGATGAAGCCGATCGCCTCGGGCAAATCCTCGGTCGCGGCGAGGCGAGCTTCGTCGGTCACCAGCGCCGGCGCCTCGGTCTCGGCGCGCTCGATCAGCTCGGCGATCGTTCGAGTCGCGGCGTCGAGCTCGGCGGTGAAGCCCATCACGTTGACCAGGGGTGCGCGCAGATCGTGGCTGACGATATAGGCGAAGCGCTGGATTTCCTCGTTGGCGCGGACGAGATCGCCGGTGCGCTCGGCAACCGCGCTTTCGAGCGACTGGTTGAGCGTGCTGAGCTGCTCGCTCGTCGCCGTCAGGTCACGGATGTAGCGCAGCACCGTCACCCATGTGGTGACCACCACCAGCACGAGCAGCACGCCGGCGATCGCCAGGATGATCTCGAAGACGAAGTAGCTGTGCTGCTGGGCGGCGTCGCGCTGGGCGAGCAGCGTGCGCTCGGCAGCGGCCATCTGCCGGGTCGTGGCGCGCATCTGCGCCATCAGCGGCACGCTGCCGTCGTTGCGGAAGGCGCGCATCGCGTCGCCCATGCGATTGGCGTCGACCAGCGCGATGGTCTGAGCGCGCAGCGCATCCACCGCGCGCTGCCCCTGCTTCAGCGCCACGACGCGCGCGACTTCGCTCTGATTGTCGACGACCAGCGCGCCGAGCTTGTCGAGCGCCGGCGCGAGCGCTTCGGACGCGGCGACGAAGGTCGCGCGGAAGGCTGGCTGGCCGTTGATGAGATACCCGCGCCGCGCCGTCTCGGCGCGCTCGGCGGCGACTCGATAATCGGCGATCGCCTGCTCGACCTTGTAGGTATGATTGACCCAATAGGTATAATCGCGGATCTGGCTGGTCACCCAGGCGGCGGCGATCGCCGCCGCGACCAGGCACGCGAAGCCCAGCGCCATCAGTGCCAGCAGCAGCCGGCGCGTGCGGCGGCCGCGATCGGTGCGAATGTCGATGAATCCCCGCGCCATTGGCGCCGCTTTAGCGGTCAAAATCGTCGGCGGATAGCGGATCGTTATAGATGTGGATCAAGTAGTTAGAACAGCGCGCCTTGCAGCGTCTGCCGGCCGACCGCGCCGCCGCCGTGGCGCCGGGCGACTTCCTGTTCGGCCGAATAGCGCACGTCCGGGTCGCGATCGTGCGCGAAATCGGCGAGCGTGTAGTCGTCGAGCTCGCGCCAGTCCTTGCCGCGATGCGGGCCCGAACGGACGCGCGGCAGCAGCCCCGGCAGGTTCGACCATTCGATCAGCTGCGCGACGCTCGCCTCATTGAGCATGTCGCGCAAATGGTGCGCCGTCACATAAGCGTCGGGGAAAGCGCGGTGCGCGGGCAGGCCGCGCTCGTGGTCGAGCCCTTCGGGCTTGCGCCAATAACGCAGCACCTGGTTCGAGAAGCTGGGGCTGTCGGGCCACAGGCGGAGCGCGCATTTCCAGGTGCAGATCCAGTCGGCGCCGTGGGTCAGCGGCGGCGTGCAGAATTGCTGCTCGAAATCGGCGCGGTGCGCGGCGAGCGCGAGGCGGCGCGGCCAGGGATCGAGCACCTGGCGCGCGACATCGTGCCACCACGGCGCGTCGGCGACCTGCTCGTCGAGGATGTGGTGCACCGCCTGGGTGATCGGCGGCATCGGCCGGCCGGGATTGACCAGGATCGAGCCGCCCTCGCCGCTCAATTCCCAGCGCCCCTCTTCGCCCAGCGCGACATCCTGCCAGCCGACCTCGCACACGCCGTGCGCCGGCGGCGCCGACCCGGTGGTTTCGAGGTCGACGACACGAATGATCTGGGGGGAATTCATGCCCGCCAAGGTGGGCGCTTCGGCGTGCGATTGCCACCCCTTTCGATTTGGCCCCGCCGCCGCGCTTGGGCGCGGGGCCGAACGGGTGTATGATCGGGGCGATGAAGACGAGAGGAAAACGCCCCCCGCCAGCCTGAAGGACTTGAGCCATGCGCACCCATGCCGCCCCCGCCGTCGTGCCCGCCGCCGATCTGCCCGACATCCGGACGATCCACACGGCCGATCTCAGATGGGCGCTCGCTGAAGGGTGGCGCGACTTGACGCACAAGCGCAGTGATCTCGTTCTCGCCGGGCTGCTCTATCCGCTGGTCTGCGGCATCGCCGTCTATGTCGCGTTCAACCAGCCGCTGCTGCCGCTCCTGTTCCCGCTGGTCGCCGGGCTGTCGATCGCGGGGCCGGCGGTCGCCAGCGGCTTCTACGAGATCGCGCGGCGCGAGGAGGAGGGGCTCGACGCCGGCTGGGTCCATTTCTTCGATCCATTGCGTGGCCGCAGCCGTGAGCCGCTGATCGCGCTCGCCTTCGGGCTCGGCTTGCTGTGGCTAGCCTGGCTCGCCGTCGCCTGGGCGATCTACGGCGCGACTTTGGGCTATGCGACGCCGGCGAGCATGGGCGACCTGCTCGCGCGCGTCTTCACCACGGCCGAGGGCTGGCAGCTGATCCTGTTCGGCAACCTCGCCGGCTTCCTCTTCGCGCTCGCCACGCTCGCCTGCTCGGTCAGCGCCTTTCCGATGGTGGTCGACAAGCCGGTCGAGGCGGGCACCGCGATCCGCACCTCGCTCGCCGCCTTCCGCCGCAACCCCGGCGTCATGCTCGGCTGGGGGCTGCGCGTCGCCATCCTGCTGGTGATCGGGACGATCCCCTTCGCGATCGGCCTTGCCGTGGTGCTGCCGTGGCTCGGCTATGCGACGTGGCACCTCTACACGAGGACGGTGGTGCGGTGAGGGGAGCAACCCTCTCGGTTGGAGTTAGAGCACGAAGCGGCTGAGATCGGTGTTGCGCGCCACTTCGGCGAGTTGTCCGTCGACGTAAGACGCATCGATCGTCAGCGTGCTGCCGGCGCGGTCCTCGGCGTCGAAGCTCACTTGTTCGAGCAGCTTCTCCATCACCGTCTGCAAGCGCCGCGCGCCGATATTCTCGACCTCGCCGTTCACTTCCGCCGCGATCCGCGCGACTGCGCGAATGCCGTCCTCGGTGAAGTCGATCGTCACGCCTTCCGTGGCGATCAGCGCCTTGTATTGCTGCGGCAGCGAGGCGGTGGTGTCGCTGAGGATCGAGACGAAATCGGCCTCGGTCAGCGCCTTCAGCTCGACCCGGATCGGCAGGCGGCCCTGCAATTCGGGCAGCAGGTCGCTCGGCTTGGCGACGTGGAACGCGCCGCTCGCGATGAACAGGATATGGTCGGTCTTCATCGGCCCGTATTTGGTCGAGACCGTCGTGCCCTCGATCAGCGGCAAGAGGTCGCGCTGCACGCCCTCGCGGCTGACCGAGCCGCCGCGCACATCCGAAACCGCGATCTTGTCGATCTCGTCGAGGAAGACGATGCCGTTCGCCTCGGCATCGGCGAGCGCGACGCGGCTCACCTCGTCCTGGTCGAGGCGGGCGTCGGCTTCCTCCTCGACCAGCTTCTCCCACGCCGCGGCGACGGTCAGCTTGCGGCGCTTTTTCTGCGCGCCGCCGAACGCCTTGCCCATCATGTCGGAGAGGTTGATCATCCCCACTTGCCCGCCGCCGGGAATCTCGAACGGCATTTGCGGGCTGGCTTCGAGGTCGAGCTCGATCTCCTTGTCGGCGAGGTGGCCGTCCTTGAAGCGCTGGCGGAACGCCTCGCGTGTCGCGGTCGACGAATCCTTGCCCGTCAGCGCATCGAGCAGGCGGTTCATCGCCGCTTCCTCGGCCTTGTCCTTGACCGCGGCGCGGCGGCGCTCCTTTTCGAGCCGGATCGCCTCTTCGACGAGGTCGCGCGCGATCTGCTCGACGTCGCGGCCGACATAGCCGACCTCGGTGAACTTGGTCGCCTCGACCTTGACGAACGGCGCGTCGGCGAGCTTGGCGAGCCGCCGCGAAATCTCGGTCTTACCGCAGCCGGTCGGGCCGATCATCAGGATGTTCTTGGGCGTCACTTCGTCGCGCAAGTCGGGCGCGAGCTGCTGCCGGCGCCAGCGATTCCTGAGCGCGACGGCGACCGCGCGCTTGGCGTCCTGCTGGCCGATGATGTGCTGATCGAGGGCGGCGACAATCGCCTTGGGGGTGAGTTGGTCGTTCATGGGGCTCTCAATTGGGATGGGCGGGCGGTGCGATCAAGCGCAAGCCAGGCGCTCCGCGATCCGGGCGTGGCGCGAGATCAGTCGCTCGGTGGTCGCGGGATCGACTTGGGTCGACCAATTGTCGCGATCGGCGGTGCCGCCGAGGATCACGCCGTCGCTTCGCGAGAACATGTACATGCCGTCGCCCGTCTCGAGCGCGTAATCGACCTCGGGCTGCGGCAGCAGCACCGCGAGCTGGCCGCGCATCGGGGTGATCTCGGTGTCGCCGAACAATGCGCCGGCGCCGAGCCCGGTGCAGTTGAACACGAGGCTCTCGGGCAAGGCCGCAACGTCGGCAGGCGTATGGAAATCGCGCACCTCGACGCGGCCGCCTGCGATGTGCACGTCGCGCAGCATCGCGCGCAAGAAGCGCGGCGGCTCGATCAGCATGCCGTCGAACTGGCCGACATAGCTATAGCCTAACCCGCGAGCGCCCGCGCCGAGATCGCGCGCTTCGGGCAGCATCGAGCGGAGCAGGCGATCGGTGTCGCTGTCGCCGGGCGGGCTGTCCGATACCAGATAGTTGGTCATCCAGCGCACGCCGTAATCGTCGCCGATCATGATCTGGTAGCGCTGATAGGCGTAGCTCGCCGCTGCGACGAGCTGCTGCTCGAACGTGGGCGTCAGCTTGTCCGAAGCATAGAGCAGCGACGGATACCATTGTCCGCCGGCGACATTCGAGGTGGTCTCGGGCGGCAGCGCCTTGGCATAGATCGTGACGGGGTACCCCGCCTCCTGCACCAGCCGCGCGGTGGTGAGCCCGACCACGCCGGCGCCCAGCACCGCGACCGGGCCTTGATGGCCGGGCAGCCCGAGATTGGTGGCGAGACGCGAGGTGCCCCAGCTCAGGGTGATCCCCGAGCCGCCATGGCCGTAATTATGGACCAGCTTCTTGCCGCCGAAGCTCTCGGCGCGGACGACAAAGCCCGAAGGCCGGAAGGGCCTCAGCCCGACGAGGGAGCGGATCACGCGGTCGGCGGCGACGTTGACCCGCGGCAGGCAGGCAGCGCGCGCGAGGCTCGGTCGCACGCCCGCGGCGCAGCCCGGCAGGGCCAGCGCGCCGGATGCTGCCAGCACGCCTCGCCTCGACACCACACTACCACCCGGGCGAAGGCCGGGGTCCAGTTGGGAAGGCTGTTGTGGTGAGGCGCCGCACCAGCCAACGCCCGACATCGATACTGGGCCCCGGCCTTCGCCGGGGTGGGGTGGGATCACGAAGCGCTCTCCAGCGTCTCCACCGTGAGATTATCATTGGTATAGACGCAGATTTCCGCCGCGATCTTCATCGCCCGCCTCGCCAGCGTCTCCGCGTCGGGCTCGTATTCGGCCAGCGCACGCGCCGCGGCGAGCGCGTAATTGCCGCCCGAGCCGATCGCCGCGATGCCGCCCTCGGGATCGAGCACGTCGCCATTGCCGGTGAGGATCAGCGTCACGTCCTTGTCGGCGACGATCATCATGGCTTCGAGGTTGCGCAGATATTTGTCGGTCCGCCAGTCCTTGGCGAGCTCGACCGCGGCGCGGAGCAATTGCCCGTGATGCTGCTCGAGCTTTCGTTCGAGTCGCTCGAGCAGGGTGAAGGCGTCGGCGGTGGCGCCCGCGAACCCGGCGATCACCTTGCCGTCGCCCAGCGTGCGGACCTTGCGCGCGCTCGGCTTCATCACCGTCTGCCCCATCGTCACCTGGCCGTCGCCGGCGATCACCACCTTGCCGTTCTTGCGCACGGAGACGATCGTCGTGCCGTGCCACGTCAAATCATTGCTCATCGCGGTGATATGGGGCAACATCGCGATCGCCGCAACGCGGGGGCGTGTCGCGTCTGTGCTATTGTTTGGCACCTGTGAGCCTATCCTTCTTCCGCTTGCGAAGCGAAACAGGGGACGGATCGACTATGGCATCGCAATTCGACAACGAAGCGCCGGCGGGCATCGCCGGCCGCGCAAAACGCATCATCCTTCAACCCAGGGCCGAATGGGCACGCATCGACGCTGAACCGATGACGGTGCGCGGCATCATGACCGGCTGGGTGCTGCCCCTCGCCGCGATCGGCCCGGTCGCGCGGCTGATCGGCGCGTTGGTGTTCGGCTACGGCTTTCTCGGCCTGCGCTATCGGCCGAGCGTCGGCTCGGCGGTGACCACCGCGGTGCTCGGCTACATTTCGGCGATCGTCGCGACCTGGGTGCTGGCCCTGGTCATCGATGCGCTGGCGCCGTCGTTCGGGGGAACCAGGAATTCGGTCCAGGCGATGAAGGTCGCCGCCTTCTCGGCGACCGCCGGCTGGCTCGCGGGCATTTTCGGGCTGATCCCGACGCTCATGTTCCTGGGGCTGCTCGGGCTTTACAGCCTCTATTTGCTCTATCTCGGCCTGCCGCTGCTGATGAAAGCGCCCGCCGACAAGGCGCTGGGCTACACGCTCGTCACAATCGTGGTTGCGGTGGTGCTGTTCGTCGTCGCGGGCATGGTGACCGCCGCACTCAGCAGCGCGTTCGTGCCGGCACCCAGCCTGCTCGGCGGCACGATCACCGGCTAGGGCGTGGCCGGCGCGAGGCGCTCGCCAAATCGGCGCTGGCGCCTCGCGCGGCCGTGGTGCAGGGCTGGCGGCGGATCCATTCGGGGGAAGCCATGCCGCGCCTGCATCTGAGACCGGTCCAGTTCGTCGACTCGCCGATCGGTTATCCGGACGGCGCGGTGGCGCGACTCGCCGGCGGCATGCTGTGGTTCGCCGCTTATGAACTGATCGAAGGCGACACGCGCCGCATCGTGCCGCTCGCCGACTGCGCCCAGTTGCTGCGCGACGACCCGCGCGCCGCCGAGCTTCATGCGCGCATCACCGCGCCGCGCGCGCCGCTGACGCTGGGGAGCCGGACGCTGCGCTTCGAGCAGCCGCTCGTCGCCGGGATCGTCAACGTCACGCCGGACAGCTTCTCGGAAGATGGCGCGCGCCACGATGATCCCGCCGCCGCCGCCGAAGCCGCTTTGGCGATGATCGAGGCCGGCGCCGCGCTGATCGACCTCGGCGGCGAATCGACTCGTCCCGGCGCGCCGCTGGTGTGGGAGGGCGAGGAGGCCAAACGAGTCGTCCCCGTGATCGAGCGGCTGCGCGCGAGCGCCGCGCCGCTCTCGATCGACACGCGCAAGGCGCCGGTAATGGAGGCAGCGCTCGCCGCCGGCGCGCACATGGTCAACGACGTCTCGGCGCTGATGTGGGACGATCGTGCGCTGGAGGTGGTGGCCCGGGCCGGCTGCCCGGTGATCTTGATGCACTCGCCCGATCCCAAAAAGGGGCCGCATGGCGAGCCCCGCTACGGCAACGTGCTCACCGAGGTGTTCGACTGGCTCGACGCGCGCGTCGCCGCCGTGGTTGCCGCGGGCGTGCCGCGCGAGCGCATCGTGGTCGATCCAGGGATCGGCTTCGGCAAGTCGCTCGCCGACAATCTCACGCTGCTGAACGGCCTCGCACTGTTCCACGGCCTCGGCTGCCCGATCATGCTCGGCGCGAGCCGCAAGCGGATGATCGGCGCGCTCGGCAATGCCGCACCTGTCGACCGACGGCTCGGCGGCTCGATCGCGCTGGCGGTGAAAGGCGCCTCGCTCGGCGCGCAACTGCTCCGTGTCCATGACGTGCCGGAGACGGTGCAGGCACTGGCGGTGTGGCGCGGGCTGCAGGACCAGGCGCTGGTGGCGCGCTGAGGCGAGGAAATCACTTTCCTACACAACGATGTTCTGCTTATGTTCGAATCGTTCTTTGATTCGGTCGATTATCCTTCACGCGCGCACGGGCGCGCGCACGCGAAGATGGTGTGACTTTTGGGGACTTTTCGAGCAGAGCTCAGCCCTTGCCGACCTCGCTGACGCTGCCGGCGAATTCCTCGAAATCCCTGGCTTCGCGGAAATCCTTATAGACGCTGGCGAAGCGGATATAGGCGACCGAATCGAGGCCTTTCAGTCCCTCCATCACCATCTCGCCGATTCGTTTGGCGGGCACTTCGGGATCGCCCTGCGTTTCGAGCCGGCGCTGGATGCCCGAGACGAGCTTTTCGATCATCACCGGATCGATCGGCCGCTTGCGCGTCGCGATCGAAACCGAACGCATCAATTTGTCGCGGTCGAACGGCTCCCGCTTGTCTTCGCTTTTGAGCACCCACAGCTCGCGCAGCTGGATTCGTTCGAACGTGGTGAAGCGCGCCGCGCACCCTTCGCACTGACGTCGCCGACGGATCGCCGCGCCGTCCTCGGTCGGACGGCTGTCCTTCACCTGGCTCGCTTCATGGCCGCAGAACGGGCAGCGCATCAGGCCTCCGGATAGATCGGGAAGCGCTCGCACAGCGCGCGCACCCGCTCGCGCACATTGGCCTCGACCTGGGCGTCGCCGGCCTCGCCGTTCTTGCGAAGCCCGTCGAGCACGTCGGCGACCATGTTGCCGATCTCGCGGAACTCGGCCACGCCGAAGCCGCGCGTCGTCCCCGCCGGCGAGCCGACGCGGATGCCGCTGGTCTTGACCGGGGGCAGCGGATCGTTGGGGATGCCGTTCTTGTTGCAGGTGATCGCCGCGCGCTCCAATGCCTCGTCGGCGTCCTTGCCGGTGACGCCCAGCGGCGTGAGATCGATCAGCGCGAGGTGCGTGTCGGTGCCGCCCGAGACGACCGCCGCGCCACGCTCCTTGAGCGTCGCCGCCAGCACCTTGGCATTCTCGACGACCGCGGCGGCGTAGCTCTTGAACTCCGGCCGCAGCGCCTCGCCGAACGCCACCGCCTTGGCGGCGATGACGTGCATCAGCGGCCCGCCCTGCAGCCCGGGGAACACCGCCGAGTTGATCTTCTTGGCGATCGCCTCGTCGTCGGTGAACACCGCGCCGCCGCGGGGGCCCCTGAGCGTCTTGTGCGTGGTGGTGGTGACGACATGGGCGTGGCCGAACGGCGTCGGATGCACGCCGCCGGCGACCAGCCCCGCGAAATGCGCCATGTCGACCATGAAGAACGCGCCCACCTCGTCGGCGATCGCCCGGAACCGCGCGAAATCGATGTGCCGCGGATAGGCCGAGCCGCCGGTGATGATGAGCTTGGGGCTGTGCTCCTTGGCCAGCCGCTCCACCTGGTCATAGTCGATCAGGTGCGTGTCGGGGGTGACGCCATATTGCACCGCATTGAACCACTTGCCCGACATCGCCGCCTTGGCGCCGTGGGTGAGGTGCCCGCCCGAATCGAGGCTCAATCCCATGATCGTCTCGCCGGGCTTGACCAGCGCCAGCATCACCGCGCCGTTTGCCTGCGCCCCCGAATGCGGCTGGACATTGGCGAAGCCGCAGCCGAACAGCTGCTTGACGCGATCGATCGCCAGCTGCTCGACCTCGTCGGAGGGATGACAGCCCTGGTAATAGCGCTTGCCCGGATAGCCCTCGGCATATTTGTTGGTGAACACCGAGCCCTGCGCCTCGAGCACCGCTTTCGAGACGATGTTCTCGCTGGCGATCAGCTCGATCTGGTGCTGCTCGCGGTCGAGCTCATGGGCGACGCCGGCGAACACTGCCGGATCGGCCTCGGCAAGGCCGCGCGTGAAGAAGCCGTCGGGCTGAACGTCGGCGAGGGCGGTCGGGTTGCTGCTCATGCGGGCTCCTTGGAGAAAGCGGGGTGGCCGAGCTTGGCGACGCGACCCTGATGGCGGCCCCCAGCGAAATCGGTCGAGAGGAAGGCGGCGATGCAGGCCTTGGCCATGTCCTCGCCGACGAGGCGGGCGCCCATTGCCAGCACGTTGGCGTCGTTGTGCTCGCGGGCGAGCGTCGCGGACAAAGGATCGGAGATTAGGGCACAGCGGCAGGCGGGATTGCGATTGACAGCGATCGAGATGCCGATTCCCGAGCCGCACAATGCGATGCCGCGCTCGGCGGCGCCCGAGGCGATCGCCTCAGCGAGCCGGTAGCCGTAATCGGGATAATCGACGCGGCCATCGTCATGCGGACCGAGATCATCGACCTCATGGCCGGCCTCGCGCAGCCACGCGCCGAGCGTCGCCTTCAGCGCGACGGCAGCATGATCGGACGCGATGGCAATGCGCATCGGCGGCGCCTTTCAGGGTGGCGGTGGGTCGATGGCGGCGGCTTTACGCGAAGCCGCCAACGAAGGCCACACCCGATCGCACTCGCGCCGGCGAAGAAGGCGCGCCGGGCCGTTGCCGCAGCGCGCCGTTTCGAATCAGCCGTTGCTGCTCGGCTTGTTATTGTTGTCGCTCACGGCGACGACCACGCCGGCGACGACGATCGCCGCGGCGAGGCCGGCAGCGACATAGGCGCCGGTCGGCGTCGAGCCGTCGGATTGCTTGCTGGCGTTACGCAGCGACGTCGCGCCGCGGACGCCGTGGACCGGCGCGACAGCAAGCGATTGTGCGCCGGACGTTGAACTCGAACGGCCCTGGGCGGCCATCGCCGCGGTCGAGGAGAGCAGGCCGATCGTCGCGCCGATCGCCATCAGAATCTTGCCGGTATTCATTGGGGGGTCTCCCTGCAACGCTATTTGTCACGACTCATCGAATGCCGCCGCGGCGGCGATGCCTTCAACCCGCCAGATCGGTTTGGGTTCCATCGGCAGCGCCGACAACCGACTGATCGGCCGACGCTTATGCCGGGATTACGCCGCGGCGCGCAGGTCGAGTCGGTCCCAGATTTCGACCAGCGCCGTCACCAACTCGCGCATCATCGCGGGCGTGTGGGTCGGCCCCGGCGTGAAGCGCAGCCGTTCGGTGCCGCGCGGCACGGTGGGATAATTGATCGGCTGGACGTAGATGCCGTATTCGGAAAGCAGCACGTCGCTGATCTTCTTGGCCTTGACCGGATCGCCGACCATCAGCGGCACGATGTGAGTCGTCGAGTTCATCACCGGCAGCCCGGCCTCGCGCATCATCGCCTTCAATTGCTCGGCGGCGGCTTGCTGGCCTTCGCGTTCGACCGACGATTGCTTGAGGTGCTTGACGCTCGCCAGCGCGCCGGCGACCAGCACCGGCGATAGCGAGGTGGTGAAGATGAAGCCCGGCGCGTAGCTGCGGATCACGTCGATCACGGTGCGGTCGGCGGCGATATAGCCGCCCATCACTCCGAACGCCTTGCCCAGAGTGCCCTCGATCACGGTCAGCCGGTGAGCGACGCAGTCGCGCTCCGAAATGCCGCCGCCGCGGGCGCCGTACATGCCGACGGCATGGACCTCGTCGAGATAGGTCAGCGCATTGTATTTGTCGGCGAGGTCGCACAGCGCGGCGATCGGCGCGACGTCGGCATCCATCGAATAGACGCTCTCGAACGCGATCAGCTTGGGCGCCTCGGGGTCCTCGGCGGCGAGCAGTTCCTCGAGATGGGCGAGATCGTTGTGGCGGAAGATGCGCTTCTCGCAGCCCGAATGGCGGATGCCGGCGATCATCGAGGCGTGGTTCATCTCGTCGGAGAAGACCACCATGCCGGGGAACAGCTTGGCCAGCGTCGACAGCGTGGCTTCGTTCGACACATAGCCGCTGGTGAACAGCAAGGCGGCTTCCTTGCCGTGGAGATCGGCGAGCTCGGCCTCGAGATCGATATGGTAATGCGTGTTGCCGCCGATGTTGCGCGTGCCGCCGGCGCCGGCGCCGACATCGTGGAGCGCCTCTTCCATCGCCGCGATCACCGTGGGGTGCTGGCCCATCGCCAGATAATCGTTCGAACACCACACCGTGATCGGCATCGGGCCGTTGTGGCCGGCGAAGCAGCGCGCGTTGGGGAATGCGCCCTTGTTCCTCAGGATGTCGATGAACACCCGGTAGCGCCCTTCGGCGTGGAGCCGGTCGATCGCCTGGGTGAAGACGCGGGAATAATCCACGCCGCGCGTCGTGCCGTCGCTGTCCATGATCATTCCCCCTACGGCTTCGCCCGACGCAATGCCAGCATTTTCGCCAATTTTTCGCTAATCACGAGATCTCTCGTCCAAGCCTGCTCTGGATCAATTCCTCATGTCGGATTCATGCTATGGTCAGCAAACGTCGCGAGTCGATCGAGTCGAATGCGAGAATCGGCACGGCGCAAAAGGGTGTTCCGCCTGGGAAGACAAGGAGCACGTCATGACCGAATCCGTGAGACCGCCCGGCAGCCGCGCCTATTTCACGCGGCGCGAGTCGCAGGAACGCAGCCTGGCAGATCGCGCGATCGATCGCGCGGTGCGGTGCGCGCACCTCCGGATGGCCGAGCGCTATGCCGCCCTCGCCCGCGAGGAGATCGTCGTTACCATGGTCGGCGCCTGATCTAGCCGATTTTGCCGAAGATCGCCTCGTAGCCGGCGCGGTCACCTGCGGCGAGCAATTGCGCCTGTTCGATCCAGCGATCGCGCGCCATGCGGCCGCTGAAGGTGCCGAGATCGGCGTCCAATGCTTCGGCCTCGGCGGGCGATAAGGCGGCGAGCTGGCCGACACGCTCGATGCCGAGCTCGGCGAGCCGCGCCGCGACCTTGGGCCCCAATCCCTTGAGCAGCGTCACTGGTTGCGCAGCGTCGGTGCTGACCGACGGTGCAGCGGCCGGCGCGACGCTCTCGGGCTCGACCAGGGCGCCAATCGTGGTGTCGGCGAGCGGCGGCGGCGGTGGCGTGACGGGCGGTTCGACCGCCTGGGCGATGCTGCGCTCGCTTGCCGGCCGCGGGGTTTCGATGGGCCTGTCGACCCGCTGCCGCGCGCGAAGGCGGCTGCCCCACCAGATCGCCAAGATCACCACGATCACCAGAATGGCGATGGCCACCAGCGATATGGTGGCGAGCGAGCCATGGTCCGACATCAAGCTTGTGGCGGTGTCGGTGCCGTTCATCCTGTCCTCCTGTACGATGCGGCCGTCAGCATAACGAGCTTTGCCGGGAGGGCAAAACTACGGCTTGATGAATCACGCGAAGGCGCAAAGGCACGAAGATTTGTTCGCGCAGAGACGCAGAGGGCGCGCGCTCCGGACCTAACCATCGTCATCCCCGTGAAAGCGGGGATCCAGCTCCCACGGCTGAAATCGGAGGCGACGGGCAGGAGATGGGCCCCCGCTTTCGCGGGGGTGACGCTTTGGGTTGCATCTCCGCTGACGCCTCTGCGCCTCTGCGCGAATTCTTCTTCTTCTTCTTCTTCTTCTTCTTCTTCTTCTTCTTCGCGGCCTCGCGCCTTCGCGTGAAAACCGAGACCTCAGCCGCGTTCGATCTCGCGCCAGCCGATGTCGCGGCGGCAGAAGCCGGTCGGGAAGTCGATCGCGTCGACGGCGCGATACGCTGCCGCTTGCGCCGCCGCCACCGTGGCGCCCGACGCCGTGACGCCGAGGACGCGGCCGCCCGATGCCACCAGCGCGCCGTCCTTCTCGCGCGTGCCGGCCTGGAAAACCCGCGCGCCGGTCGCTTGCGCCGCGTCGAGGCCGGCGATCGCGCCGCCGGTCTCGGGGGTGCCGGGATAGCCCTTGGCGGCCATCACCACGACCAAAGCGGTCTCGTCGGCGAAGCGCGGCGGATCGATTTCGCCGAGCCGGCCTTCGCTGGTCGCCAGCATCAATTCGAGCAGATCGCCGGTGAAGCGCATCATCAGCACCTGGCATTCGGGATCGCCGAAGCGGACATTGTATTCGATCAGCTTGGGGCCGTCGGCGGTGAGCATCAGGCCGGCATAGAGCACGCCCGAAAACGGGGTTCCGGCCCTGGCCAGGGCATCGACGGTCGGCTGCACGATTTCGTCGAGCGCGCGCTGTTCGAGTTCGGCGGTCAGCACGGGTGCCGGGCTGTAGGCGCCCATGCCGCCGGTATTGGGGCCGGTGTCGCCCTCGCCGACGCGCTTGTGGTCCTGTGCCGAGCCGAACGGCACGATCGTTTCGCCGTCGGTCAGCACGAACAGGCTGACTTCCTCGCCTTCGAGGAACTCCTCGATCACGGCATCGCCGCCGGTGCGGCCGGGGCCGATGATCGCGTCGATCGCGGCCTCGGCCTCTTCGCGCGTCGTGGCGATCGTGACGCCCTTGCCCGCGGCGAGGCCGTCATCCTTGATGACGACGGGCAGCGCGAAGTCGTCGAGCGCGGCGCGCGCGCCGTCGCGCGAGGTGACGCGGGCATAGCGCGCGGTCGGGATATTCGCGCGCGCGCAGAGATCCTTGGTGAAGCCCTTCGAGCCTTCGAGCCGCGCCGGCTCCTTGTTAGGCCCGAACACGCCGATCCCCATCGTGCGGATATTGTCGGCGAGGCCGTCGACCAGCGGCGCCTCGGGGCCTATGACGACGAAGGCGATCGAATGGCGCAGGCAGAAATCGATCACGCCGCGATGATCGGCGGGATCGAGCGCGACAAGCTCGGCATGTTCCGCGATGCCGGGGTTGCCCGGCGCGGCATAGAGCCTATCGAGGAGCGGCGATTGCGCCAGCCGCCAGGCGAGCGCATGTTCGCGTCCCCCCGATCCGAGCAACAGGACGTTCATGGCCGAGACTTCCCCCGATAACGGTGTTTCAAGGCTCGTAGCCGACGAGGTGGCCGGCGACAACGCCGCGCCGTTCACCGTCAGCGAGCTTTCGGGGCGGCTGAAGCGGCTGGTCGAGGGCGAATTCGGCCATGTCCGCCTGCGCGGCGAAATCTCGGGCTGGAAGCGCGCCGCCTCGGGCCATGCCTATCTGTGCCTGAAGGACGAAGGCGCGGTGATCGATGGAGTGATGTGGAAGACGCAAGCCGCGATGCTGCCCTTCGCGCCGCAGGACGGAATCGAGGTGATCGCGACCGGGCGGCTGACGACCTATCCCGGCCGCTCCAAATACCAGATCGTCATCGAACGGATGGAGCTTGCCGGCGAAGGCGCGCTGATGGCGCTGTTCGAGAAATTGAAGGCGCAGCTCGGCGCGGAAGGGTTGTTCGAGGCCTCGCGCAAGAAGAAGCTGCCTTTCCTGCCCAGGGTGATCGGCATCGTCACCTCGCCGACGGGTGCGGTGATCCGCGACATTCTCCACCGGCTCGAGGATCGCTGCCCGACACATGTCCTGGTCTGGCCGGTGCAGGTCCAGGGGCCGACCGCGGCGGGGCAGATCGCCGCGGCCGTGCGCGGCTTCGACGCGCTGCCCGAAAGCGGGCCGGTGCCGCGCCCCGAGCTCGTCATCGTCGCGCGCGGCGGCGGCTCGATCGAGGATTTGTGGGCATTCAACGAAGAGGTCGTGGTGCGCGCGATCGCGGCCTGCTCGATCCCGATCATCTCGGCGGTCGGCCACGAAACCGATACCGGGCTATCCGACTATGCCGCCGACCTTCGCGCGCCGACGCCGACCGCGGCGGCCGAGCTGGCGGTGCCGGTGCGCGCCGATCTGATCGCTCGGCTGCAGCAGCTGGCGAGCCGGAGCGAACGCTGCGCGCGGCGCTATCACGAGCGTGGGCGCGAGCGGCTCGACGCGCTGGTCCGCCTGTTGCCGGGGCGCGACCGCCTGCTCGGCCCGCAACGCCAGCGCGCCGACGAGGCGGCCGCGAAGCTCGACCTCGGCCTCGAACGCCGCGTCGCTCGCGCGCGCACCGAGCTCGACCGCACCGCCGGCGCGCTCCGCCCGGCGACGCTCGACCACCGCCTGCAGTCAGCGCGCGACCGGCTGGAGCGCACCGGGCGGCTGCTCGATTCGCTCGACCCGAACGGGCTGCTCAAGCGAGGCTATGTCCGCGTCGATGCGCGCCCCTCGGGCGCGGTGGTGTCTTCGGCGGCCGAAGCAAAGCGTGCGGGCGCGCTGACGCTGCACTTTGCCGATGGCGCGGTCGATGCCCGGGTTGAGCGCGCGGGCGGCAAAACCTATGCTGCCCCGGCTCCGGAGCAGCCGAGCCTGTTGTAATTCCTAGTGAGTCGATCCTGCCGATGCTGATGTCCAATACCGCCCGCCTCGCCCGCCTGCATTACATGGCCAACGGTTTCCGCGTGCTGGTCCCCGGCGACCATGTCGTCTGCGCGGTCTCGGGCGAGCCGATCGCGATCGACGAATTGCGTTATTGGAGCGTCGAGAAGCAGCAGGCCTATGCTAGCGCGGCAATCGCGCTCCAGGCGCTGACCGCGGCGTGAGCCGCGTCCGGTCCTGGCTCGCCGCTGCTGCGCTGCTGCCGCTGATGGCGAGCTGCGTCGGCGCGCCTGCCCTGCCGCCTGCGCCTCCCCCGGCGACGCAACCGACGCCCATGCCTACGCCGACACCGGCCGGGCCGGCCGACTTCGTCCTGACGGGCGCGATCGAGCAGGGCGGGGCGGTGATCGGCACGGTGCCCGGCGGCACGCAAGCGCTCGCTTTCGACGGCAAGCCGATTCCGGTCGCACCCGGCGGCAAGTTCCTGATCGCCTTCGATCGCGACGCCGGTCCCAATGCATTGCTGGTGGCGACGCTGGGCGACGGCCGGCAGGTGAGCAAGACGCTCGCGGTCGCGCCGCGCGCCTGGAACATTTCGCGGCTGAACACCTTGCCAAAATATCCGGTGCCGAGCGCCGAGTTCGAGCGGCTGCGTCCGCCCGAGCTCGCCCAGATCAAGGCGGCGCGCGCCACCGACCACAATGCCGACGGCTGGCGCGAGCATTTCGTGTGGCCGGCAGTCGGGCGAATCTCGACGCTGTTCGGCTCGCAGCGCATCTACAAGGGCGGCGAGAAGGGGGCGTATCATTCGGGCATCGACATCGCGGTGCCGGCCGGCACGCCGGTGCGCGCGCCGGCCGATGGGGTGGTGATCCTCGCCGCCGATCATCCCTTCACGCTCGAAGGCAATCTGCTGATGATCGATCACGGCATGGGGCTCAACAGCGCGTTCCTGCATCTGTCGAAGATCGACGTGCATGTTGGCGACCGCGTGCGCCAGGGCGAGGTGATCGCCGAAAGCGGGGCGACCGGCCGCGCGACCGGCCCGCACCTCCATTGGAGCCTGATGTGGCGCGGCGCGCGGATCGATCCCCTGCTCGTCGCAGGGCCGATGCCGGACTAACGTCGTTTTCAGCTTCGCTGAATCGGCGCCGGCCCCCTCCCCCACCCGACCCCCCAATGCGATTATCCTGTGGGTGGCCGGGTGGGGGAGCGGGCTGGCGCCGCAACCGTTTCAGCTTTGCTGAAACAGAGCCTAACCCAAATCAGCATGATTTCATCGCACGGCGCCGCAACGCTCGGTTCCGGCGATCGTTGAAGCGGACAAGCGTGGCGAATGCGCCGCGCTTTCCCCAACGATCAGCCAGGAGGGACCGTCATGGGCCTGTTCAGCAAGGATATCGAGACATTCGAGGACCTGTTCCTGCACCAGTTGCAGGACGTCTATTATGCCGAAAACCAGATCACCAAGGCGCTGCCCAAGATGATCGAAAAGGCCACCGATCCGGCGCTCAAGGCCGGCTTCGAGACGCACCTGCGCGAGACCGAGGGCCAGATCGAGCGGCTCGACCGGGTGTTCTCGATGATCGGCAAGGAAGCCCAGGGCGCGAGCTGCCCGGCGATCGAAGGGATCATCAAGGAAGCCAATGAGATCGCCGGCGACATCGCCGACAAGGCGGTGCTCGATGCCGCGTTGATCGCCGCCGCGCAGGCGGTCGAGCATTACGAGATCACGCGCTACGGCACGCTGATCGCTTGGGCCAGGCAGCTCGGCCGCGACGAATGTATCGATCTGCTCCAGGCGACCCTCGACGAGGAATATGCCACCGACGACAAGCTGACCGAGATGGCAACATCGAAGGACAACGCCCGGGCCGCGGCCGTCGAACCCGCCTGAGCGTGTGCCGGCCCGGCGAGGCGACCGCCGGGCCGGCGCTTTTTCCGATGTGCAGCAGAAGGGGCTGAGCCTATTCGGCCGCCTCGGCGCGGGAATCGTCTTCGCGCGCCACGTCCTCGGGCAGTGACCACAACAAGTCGTGCTTGGTCAGCACGCGGCCGTCATGCGCGTGGACCGTGATCGGCGCGATCGGCCGGCGGTCGCGTGCATCGACCAGCACCGGGCTCGCCGGCATGCCGGTCTCCCAGCGCTCGCCCCATTGGCGTAGCGCGATCATCGTCGGCAACAGCGCCATGCCCTTGTCGGTCAGGCGATATTCGATCTTGCGGCGATCCTCGGGCAGCGCGTGCCGCTCGAGAATGCCGTGCTCGACCAGCCGCGCCAGCCGGTTGGCGAGGATGTTGCGCGCGATGCCGAGCTCGGACTGGAATTCCTCGAAATGCTGCAGCCCGTTGAACGCCGCGCGCAGGATCAGGAACGACCAACGCTCGCCCATCGCCTCCAGCGCCGCCGGGAGGCTGCATTCGTTGGCGAGATCGCGCAGGGGTTCGCGCAGCTTTTCGGTCATTGGAAGGGCAGCGTATCGCAAAAAGGGGATAAGGGAAACGGGATATAAGTTTCACCTTGCAACTCGCAACTGCACAATCTAAGTAGCGATTCGCAACTTAGTTGGGAGGTTCCGATGATTCGCATTCTTTCTCTTGCGGCGATCGCTGCAGCCGCCGCCGTTTCGCCCGTCGCCGCGCAGGCGCGGGTCGCCGCTTATTACACCGCCACCCCCACCGCCGCGCCGGCGGAGGCGAGCTATGTCACCAGCAACACGATCTGGTCGTGCAACGGCGGCACCTGCGTCGCGCAGAAAGCCGCCGATCGCCCGCAATTCGTCTGCGAGCGCATCGCCAAGTCGGTCGGCAAGCTCGACTCGTTCAGTGCCGGCGGCGAGGCGCTCGACGCCGACGCACTGGCCAAGTGCAACGCTAAGGCGCGTTGATCTGAGCGGCACCAGCCCACTCCCCACCCGACCTCCCATAGAATATCCTGATTGGGAGGTCGGGCGGGGGAGTGGGCTGGTGCGGTACACGGCGCGCGAGCGCCGCAAAGAATCTATTGCATTGCAGCGCCGCGCGCTCCGATATGGAGGCCGTGCTGCGCCAATATGAACTGGTCGATCGGGTCCTCGGCTACGATCCTGATGCCGACGAGGCGCTGCTCAATCGCGCCTATGTGTTCTCGATGCATGCGCACGGCAGCCAGAAGCGCGCCAGCGGCGACCCCTATTTCAGCCACCCGATCGAGGTCGCCGGCATTCTGACCGATCTCCACCTCGACGATGAGACGATCGCAACCGCGATCCTCCACGACACGATCGAGGATACCGTCGCCACCCACGACGAGATCGAGAAGCTGTTCGGCGCAGGCGTCGCGCGGATGGTCGACGGCGTCACCAAGCTCTCCTCGATCGAGGCGCAGACCGAGAACGAGCGCGCCGCGGAGAATTTGCGCAAGTTCCTGCTGGCGATGTCCGACGACATCCGCGTGCTGCTGGTCAAGCTCGCCGACCGCCTGCACAACATGCGCACGCTCCACCACATTCCCAATCCGGACAAGCGCAAGCGCATCGCGCGCGAGACGATGGACATCTACGCCCCGCTCGCCGAGCGGATCGGCATGTACGAGTTCATGAAGGAGATGCAGACGCTCGCCTTCGCGCAGCTCGAACCTGAGGCATATGAATCGATCCAGAAGCGCCTCGACCAACTCCAGGAAGGCGGCGACCGCATCGCCAAGATCGGGTCGGGACTGAAGCTGCTGCTGTCGCGCCACGGCGTCGATGCCGACATCTCCGGCCGCGAGAAGCATCCGTACAGCATCTGGAAGAAGATGCAGGAGCGCCACATCAGCTTCGAGCAGCTCAGCGACATCATGGCGTTCCGCGCGATCGTCCCGACCGAGGAGGATTGCTACCGCGCGCTCGGCATCATCCACCGCCGCTGGCCCTTCGTCCCGGGGCGGTTCAAGGACTACATCTCCACCCCTAAGCGCAACGGCTACCGCTCGCTGCACACCTCGATCATCCACGCCGGCGATACGCGCGTCGAAATCCAGATCCGGACCCAGGAGATGCACGCCGAGGCCGAATACGGGCTTGCCGCGCATTGGGCGTACAAGACCGGCAAGGTCCGCGCCGAGGGGCAGCATAGCTGGATCACCGACCTGGTCGAAATCCTGGAGACCGCCGAGACGCCCGAGGAATTGCTCGAGCACACCCGAATGGCGATGTACCAGGATCGCATCTTCGCTTTCACGCCGAAGGGCGAGCTGCACCAATTGCCCAAGGGCGCGACGCCGATCGATTTCGCTTATGCGGTCCATACCGATCTCGGCGACCAGGCGGTCGGCGCCAAGATTAACGGCCGTCACGTGCCGCTGCGCACCGTCATCGAAAATGGCGACCAGGTGCAGATCCTGCGCTCCAAGGCGCAGTCGCCGCAGCCCAATTGGCTCAATTTCGCGATCACCGGCAAGGCGCGCGCGGCGATCCGCCGGCATTTGCGCGCGGTCGAGCGCAAGGAGACGCTGACGCTCGGCCGCAAGCTCTATGACGAGATCGTTGACCGGCTGCCCGCACCGCTCTCGGTCGACGCGGTCAAGACCGCGCTCAAGAAGCTCCAGCTGCCCGACGAGGACGCGCTGATCGAGGCGGTGGCGCGGCGCCGCATTACCGACGCCGAGCTGATGGAAGCGTTGATGCCGGGCTCGGCCGGCACCGAAGCCGGCCGCGCGCTGCCGCAGCAATCCGCCGCGATCTCGATCACCGGGCTGACCCCGGGCGTCGCCTATCGGCTCGACACCTGCTGCCACCCGGTCCCCGGCGACCGCATCGTCGGGCTGCGCCGCCCCGATCAGGAGATCGAGGTCCATCGCATCGATTGTCCCGAACTCGCGCATTCGGACGATGCCGATTGGGTCGACCTCGCTTGGGGCGACAAGGCCGAAGGCGGGCTGGCGCGGATCGAAGTCACGTTGAAGAACGAGCCGGGCGCGCTGGGCACGGTGTCGACGATCATCGGCCAGCACCGCGCCAACATCCAGAACATCCGGTTCGACACCAGCGACACCGGATTCCACACCAACCAGATCGATCTCGAAGTGCGCGACGCTGCGCATCTGGAAAAATTGATGGCGGCGTTGCGCGCCGCCGACGCGGTCAATGCGGTGACGCGGGTTTAACCCAAATTCCCCCCCCCCCGTTCCGGGGAGGGGGACCAAGACGCGCAGCGGCTTGGTGGAGGGGCCCGCGACCGAGGAGCACCAAACCAGGAGGTCGCCGCAGGATGGGCCCCCTCCACCACGCGGCTGACGCCGCGCGGTTCCCCTCCCCGTTCCGGGGAGGATTTTCTCTGCCCCTACCCCCCGATCGTCGCGCACTTCGCCAAGAGCCAAGCTCGCTCCTCGGCATTCAGTTCCGGCCCGAGCACATCC
>JBQCHQ010000028.1:0-39380 GCA_051954515.1 Sphingomonas sp.
GGAGCCGATATAGGCTAGATCGGCGCCCATCGCCTGCGCGGCGAGCACCGCACTCCCGGTGGCGATCGCGCCCGACAAGGCCAGAGGCCCTTCGAACCATTGCCGGATTTCCTGGACGATCGCGAAGGGTGACAGCCGGCCGGCATGCCCGCCGGCACCCGCCGCGACGGCGATCAGGCCGTCCGCGCCTTTCTCGATCGCCTTGTGGGCATAGCGATCGTCGATCACGTCGTGGAGGGTGATGCCGCCCCAGGCATGGACCGCGTGGTTGAGGTCCTCGCGCGCGCCGAGCGAGGTGATGACGATCGGCACCTGCCATTTGGCGCAGGTCGCGAGATCGGCCTCTAGCCGGTCGTTGGAACGATGAACGATCTGATTGACCGCGAACGGCGCGGCCGGCTTGTCGGGATTGTCCCGGTTCCACGCCGCCAGCTCCTCGGTGATCCGGTGGAGCCATTCGTCTAGCACGCCTTGCGGCCGCGCATTGAGCGCCGGGAACGACCCGACGATCCCTGCCTTGCACTGCGCGATCACCAGATCGGGCACCGAGATGATGAACAGCGGCGCGCCGATGACGGGCAGGCGCAGGCGATCGAGCGGGGCGATGACGGTCATGTGCGTTGCATAGCGCAACCTATTTGGCGCGCCAATCGGCGTTTGCTTATGGTGTGCGTTGTTACTAACACACCCACCAACAACGACCTTCAGGGATTGGGGATATCATGAAACTCGCCTTGCCACTCGCCGCCGGCCTTATGTTCACCGTGTCGGCGCCGGCGCTCGCCGCCGGGCAGTTGCCTCAGACAGTCGCACCGATTGCCTACGACATCACGGTCAACCCCAACGCGCAGGCGATGACCTTCAGCGGCAGCGAGTCGGTGACGGTCGACGTCAAGCAGGCGACGAGCAAGATCGTGCTCAACGCCGCCGATCTCGATATTTCGAAGGCGACGTTCGACGGCAAGGCCGCGACCGTCAGCTACGACAAGGATCTCGGCCAGATCACCGTCGCGCTGCCGGCGCAGGCGAGCGTCGGCCAGCACAAGATGACCTTCGCCTGGACCGGCAAGATCAATCAGACCGCGGCGGGCTTCTTCGCGATCGATTACAACAACAAGGACGGTTCCAAGGCGCGGATGCTCGTCACGCAGTTCGAAGCGCCCGACGCGCGCCGCTTCGCACCGATGTGGGACGAACCCGGCTTCAAGGCGACGTTCAAGCTCTCGGCGGTCGCGCCCGGCGATCAGGCGGCGTTCTCCAACATGCCGACGACCTCGGTCGAGAAGCAGGCGAACGGCACCAAGCTCTATCATTTCGACGTGACGCCGAAGATGTCGAGCTACCTGCTGTTCCTCGGCATGGGCGACGTCGAGCGCAAGACGATGATGGACGGCAAGACCGAAATCGGCGTGATCACCCGCCGCGGCGTCGTCGATCAGGGCGATTACGCGCTGCAGTCGGCCAAGCGCGTGCTCGATTATTACAACGACTATTTCGGCACGCCCTATCCGCTGCCCAAGCTGGACATGATCGCCGGTCCGGGGTCGAGCCAGTTCTTCGGCGCGATGGAGAATTGGGGTGCGATCTTCTATTTCGAGCCGACTTTGCTGTTCGATCCCAGCCACGAAACGGTGAGCGACAAGCAGGACATCTTCCTGACGGTCGCGCACGAAATGGCGCACCAATGGTTCGGCGATCTCGTCACCCCGTCCTGGTGGGACGATCTGTGGCTCAACGAAGGCTTTGCCTCGTGGATGTCGAACAAGGCGATGGGCGATCTCAATCCGGGCTGGAATATCCCGGCGCAGAACGTCGCTTATGATCGCGAGGGCGCGCTCGGCATCGATTCGACCGCGGCGACGCATCCGATCATCCGCCACCTGACCACCGTCGACCAGATCGGCAGCGCCTTCGACGGCATTACCTATTCGAAGGGCCAGGCGGTGATCGGCATGATCGAATCGACGGTCGGTGCCGACACGTTCCGCACCGGCATCCGCGATTACATGGCCAGATACAAATATTCGAACACCGTCACCGATCAGCTATGGGACGAGATCGGCCGGGCCTGGGGCAAGCCGATCGCGGGGATCGCGCATGATTTCACGCTGCAAGGCGGCGTGCCGCTCATCAAGGTGGTGAGCGAGAGCTGCTCGGGCGGCACCAAGACAGTCAATTTGAGTCAGGACCGCTTCGGGCTCGACGAAGCCTCGAAGACGCCGCAGACTTGGCACGTCCCGGTCAAGGTCGGCACGATCGGCGGCGGCACTGCCGACGGCGTCGTCAGCGGAACGAGCAACACGGCGATGACGGTCAAGGGTTGTGGCCCGGCGGTGGTCAATCTCGGCAAGGGCAGTTACTTCCGCACCCAATACGATGCCAAGGATCATGCCGCGCTCGTCGCGCAATTCTCGAAGATGGCGCTGACCGACCAGCTCGGCACGCTGGGCGACGACATGGCGCTGGCGCGCGGCGGCTATCAGGATCTCGGCGTCTATTTCGAGACGCTGGCCGCCGTGCCGCAGGACGCCGACCCGCTGGCCTGGTCGGTGGTCGCCGGCGATATCGGGGGCTTTGCCGGCCTCTACCGCGACACGCCGCTCGAACAGCCGCTTCGCGCCAAGGCCGAGACGATCCTGGCGCCGATCCTGCAACGCGTCGGCTTCGACGCCGGGCCCGACGAGAAGCCTTACCTCACCGAGCTCAGGGCGAGCCTCATCAATACGCTGGGCGCGGACGGCGATCCCGCACTGCTCGCCAAGGCGCGCAGCTATTTCGCCGCGCTCAAGACCGACCCCGAGGCGATCCCGGCCGCGATCCGCAACCCGATCCTGCGCACCTACGCCTATAATGCGAGCCCCGCCGAGTGGGAGGCGCTGCTCGCCATGACCAAGGCCGAGACCAATCCGGTCATCAAGAACGCCGACGTCAACCTGCTCGGCCGCGTCAAGGACGAGGCGCTCGCCCGGCGCGCGCTCGACCTGGTCAAGACCGACACGTTCACCGCGCCGCAGCGTGCCAGCCTGCTTGCGGTGGTGTCGCAGAACCATCCCGACATGGCGTTCGATTTCGCGGTCGCCAATCTCGATACGGTCAACGCCATGCTCGAGGAAAGTGCACGCGCCGGCTATGTCGTCGGGCTGGGCGCGCGGTCGAACGATCCGGCGATGCCGGGCAAGATCCAGGCCTTTGCCGACAAGAACCTGCCGCAATCATCGCGTCAGGGCGTCAAGGAAGCGCTGACCTCGATCGCCGTCCGCAAGGCCATCGCCGACCGCCTGCGCCCCGCGGTGACCAAGTGGGTGGGGAAGTAGGTTCCACCGGTCCGATCTTTTCTCGTCATGCCGGACTTGTTCCGGCATCCACCGCGCCGCAGGAGCGGAGAGTTGAGGATGCGCGGCACAGTGGACCCCGGAACAAGTCCGGGGTGACGGGGAGATAGCAACAGTGCGCCGCGAAGTCGGAAGCACCAGCGCTAGCCATCCGTCGTAATGGCGAAGCTGAATGTCGATCCGCCCTAATCGACCCGCACAAGCGCCGTCGCGTAACGGCGTGCCTTGTCGGCATAGTGCGCGGCCGAGGCCTTCAGCATCGCCACCGCGCGTTCGTCGAGCTGGCGGATGGCGCGGGCGGGGGCGCCGACGATCAGGCTGCGGGCTGGAAATTCCTTGCCTTCGGTGACGAGCGCGCCGGCGCCGACGATGCATTCCTCGCCGATCACGGCGTGATTGAGCACGATCGCGCCCATCCCGATCAGCGATCGCGCGCCTACCGTGCAGCCGTGCAGGATCGCGTGATGGCCGACCGTCACTTCCGTGCCGACCGTCAGCGGCGCGCCGGCATCCGAATGGAGCATCGCCGATTCCTGGATGTTGGTCCGTGCGCCGACCAGGATCGGAGTGTTATCGGCACGAATCACCGCGCCGAACCACACGCTGGCCTCATCGCCAAGCCGCGCGTCGCCGATCAGGTCTGCGCTGGGAGCGATCCAGGCGTCGCGGCCGAGTGTGGGGCGGTGGCCGTCAAAGGCATAGCAGGGCATGGCAGGCTCTCCTCGATCACGACCAACGCCTCGCCGGCGCGAACGGCCCCGTCGCGCCGGGCGCGATCGGCGCGCCACCAATGCGCGAACATTGCCACGGCATAGAGCAGCCGGCCATGGTCGCGCCGGCCCGATCCGTGCTCGGCGAGCACACGTTCGAAGGCCGGCCGGTTGAGATAATCGGCCTCGGCCAGCCCGCTGTCATGCCATAGCTCGCGAACGTGGCGGCCGAGATCGCCGGCGAACCACGAGCCCAGCGGCACCACGAAGCCCTGCTTGCGGCGATCGAGAATGCCCTCGGGCAGCCATGGCGCGATCGCCTTGCGGATGACGTATTTGCCGACGCCGCGGCGCAGCTTCATGTCGGCAGGCATTGCCAGCGCGAGATCGATCAGCGCATTGCCCAGCATCGGCACGCGCACTTCGAGCGAATGCGCCATGCTCGCGCGATCGACCTTGGTCAGCATCTGGCCGGGCAGGTTGAGCGAAAGATCACCCATCGCGAACTGCTCGACCGTGTCGCGCGAGATCAGCGCAGGCTGCGGGAAATACTCGGCGGCAAGGTCGCCCAGCGCCTCGTTGCCATCACGCCCGGCGAGCAAAGTCTCGGCGAAGATCGAGCGGCGCAAGCTCGGCGCGGTGATCTGCGTCTTGGCGAAGAAGCGCTCCATGCCGTCGGCCAAGCCGGCGCTGCGCCCGGTCTTCTGCCAGCGCTGATAGGTTTCCGCGCCCGCCTTCCACGGCATCGGCGGCAGCGCGCCGAAGCCGCGCGCGGCGTGACGGACGGGGGCGGGGAGGCGGCCGATCTGGCGCTCGGTCAAGTGACGCTTGTAGCCGAAGAAAATCTCGTCGCCGCCGTCTCCAGATAGCGCGACCTTGACGTGCTCTGCGGTCATGCGTGCGAGATACCAGGTCGGGATCGCCGAGGAATCGGCGAACGGCTCGTCATAGCAGCGCTGGATTTGCGGCAGCACGTCGCGCGCATCCTCCAGCCCGACGATCAGCGTGCGGTGATCGGTGCCGAGGTGCGCCGCGACCTGCTCGGCGAGCGGGCTTTCGTCGTAGCGCTTCTCGGGAAAGCCGATCGTGAAGGTCTTGACCGGGCGATCGGCGACCCGCTGCATCGCCGCGACCACCGCGGAGGAATCGACGCCGCCCGAGAGGAACGCGCCGACATCGACATCGGCCAGCATCTGCGATTCGACCACCGCGAGCCAGGTCGAGCGGAATCGATCGATCCATGCCGCTTCGGAAAGCTTCTCGGGCTCGACATAGGCCGGCGCCCAATAAGCATGCATCTCCGGCGCGCCCGTCGCGCCGACCGTCAGCACATGTCCGGGCGGCACCTGCCTGACCTCAGCATGGATCGATCGCGGTGACCGGACATGGCCGAAGCTGAAATAATCGTGCGCGGCGCGATAATCGACGGTGAATGCGTGCTCGGGCAGCACCAGCAGCGCCTTGAGCTCGGAGGCGAAGGCGAACCCGGCCGGCTGGTCAGTATAATAAAGCGGCTTGATGCCGGTGCGGTCGCGCGCCAGCGTCAGGCGGCGTTCGAGCCGGTCCCAGATCGCCACCGCGAACATGCCGTCGAGCTTGGCCCAGGCGTCGTCGCCCCAATGCACGAAGGCATTGAGGATCGTCTCGGCGTCGCCCTCGGTGGTGAAGCGATGGCCGAGGGCGATCAACTCGCGGCGCAGCGCCGGGAAATTGTAGATCTCGCCATTGAACACCAGCGAGTGGCGGCGATCGGCTGCGTGGATCGGCTGGTTGCTGCCGGCTAGGTCGATGATGCTGAGGCGTCGCATGCCGAAGCCGAAATCGCCGTCGACCATCAGCCCCTGATGATCGGGGCCGCGATGCACGATCGTGTCGCATTGCGCCGCCAGCAGCGCTTCGCTGACGGGCCCGCGGCCGCGCGCATACAGGCCTGCGATGCCGCAGATATGATGTCTCCTTGCCGGGCCCCTGGCGTTCCCACCTAGCCCAGCCCAGCCCGATTGTCACTCGCCGCGACCGGCTTGCCCGGAACCGTTTCCGCGGATAGTCGCTGGCGCGGGCATGACTGATTCTCCGCTCCGACGGCGTCGCCGCACCTTGCCCGAAGGCGTCCGGGCCGCCGGGCGAAACCTCGGCTGGCTGATGGCGACGCGCGGCGTCGTCGCCGTGCTGTCGCTGGTCTATCTCGGCATCGCCACGCGCACCTTGGGCGTCACCGATTTCGGCCGCTTCGCGCTCATCACCGGCGCGGCGCAGGCGATCGCGACGATCGTCGGCTTCCAGACCTGGCAGATCGTCGTGCGCTATGGGGTCGATCACATCAATGCCGGCGACGAAGCCGCACTCGGTCGGTTGCTGCGGCTGTGCGTGCTGCTCGACGCGGGATGCGCCGCGGTGGGTGCGCTGGTTTCGGCGGCGATCCTGCTCGTCTGGGGCGACAGCTTCGGCATCTCGCCGGACTTGATGGTCGCCACGTTGGGCTTCGTCTTCGTCGAGCTCATCACGATTCGCTCGAGCCCGGTCGGCATGCTCAGGCTGCGCGACAAATTCTCGCTCGCCGCGGTCGCCGACAGCACCACGCCCGTGGTGCGCTTCCTCGGCGCGGTCGCTGCCGCGATGCTGATGCCGACAGTGACCGGCTTCCTGATCGCCTGGGCGATCGGCGAGATCGCCACTTCGGGCGCCTATTGGCTGATGGTCTGGCATACCGGCGATCTGCCGCGCGTGGTGCGCGCGCGATTGCGCCGCGGCCGCGTGTTCGCGGAAAATCCCGGCCTGCTGCCCTTCATGATGAGCACCAACGCCACGTCGACGCTCGGCCTCTCGACCAAGCAGGCGCCGCTCCTGATGGTCGGCGGCTATGTCGGCCCGGCGGCGGCGGGCGCCTTCCGCCTCGCCTTCCAGATCGCCCAGGCGCTCGCCAAGCTGTCGCAGATGCTGTCGCGCGCCGCCTTCCCGGAGATCGTGCGCGCCGTCCGCGCGCCGGAGGGGCGCAATGTCGGGCGGATGATGGCGCGCGTGTTCCTCGTCTCGGCGGCGGCGGCGCTCATCATTCTCGGCGTCGTCGCGGCGCTGGGCCATCCGCTGCTGCTGCTCGTCGGCGGCAGCGACTTCCGTTACGGCCGCACCGTCATGCTATGGCTCGCCGCGGCGGGCTGCGTCGATCTCGCGACGGTGAGCTTCGAGCCCGTGCTGATGGCTGCGCACCGCGCCGGCACCGCGCTGCTCGCGCGCGTCGCCTCGGCGATCGCGCTGATCGCCTCGTCGCTCTACCTCCTGCCGCGCGAGGGCACAGCGGGCGCCGGCATGGGCGTGATGATCGGCTCGCTGGTCGCGGCGGTGCTGCTCGGCTGGGCGGTGGTCCATTACGTCCGCCGAGCCGGACCGGCGGCGGCGAGAACCTAGTCCTTCTCGGCGATCAGCCGGCGGATGTCGGCAGTGTCGCCCTTCAGGTCGGGGTTGGCGCTCGACAGGTCGCTCATCAGCAAGCGGGCATGGCCGTTGCGATCGAAGGCGTAGAGCGCCGAGCTATGGCTGACGACATATTTGGCCGGATCGGGATCAGGCTTGACCGAATAAGCGACGCGATAGCGCTTGGCGAGCGCCGCGAGCTCGTCGGGCGAGCCGCGCAATCCGACGAATTCGGGGCCGAAATTGGCGGCATAATCCCTGAGCGTCTTGAGGTCGTCGCGCGCCGGATCGACTGTGATGAACAGGACTCGCACGTCCTTCGCCGAGCTGTCGATCGGCGTCAGCACCTGCGCGACATGCGCCAGCGTCGTCGGGCAGATGTCGGGGCAATAAGTGTAGCCGAAATAGAGCAGCACCACCTTGCCGCGATAATCGGCAGCGGTCACCGTTTTGCCGTCGGTCGCGCGCGTGAGGCTGAACTTGAGGTCGGGAGTCGAGCCGCCGACATCGGTCGAATGCCAGGGCCGTGCGGGGTGGCAGGCGGTGAGTGCGGCAGCAGCGGCGAGGGCGAGCAAGGTGCGACGGGAAAAGGCCATGAGCGATGGTATCGCCAACCGTGCCCGGCCGGAACCCCCGGTGGCGTTCGCGCGTCGAGCGTTATAGACTGATCGAACACGCGGGAGAGAAGACATGGCCGACAAGAAGACCGAGGCGAAGGGCGCCACTCACGAGATGACCGAGCGGATGAAGGCAGCGGGCGAGAAGATGCGCGCCTCGGGTGAGAAGATGGCCGAGCGCGGCTCCGAGCTCGGCATGAAGCTGCTCGACCAGGCCGAGCAGAATACGCGCGAGGCTTTCGCCGCGATGCGCGCCGCCGCCAAGTCGCACGACCTTTCCGAGGTGATGCACGTCCAGGGCGAATATCTGCGCGAGCAGGGAGCCCGCTCGATGGCGCAGGCGCGGGAAATTGCGGAGATGATCGCCAATTTCGGGCGCGAGGCGATCGGCCGCATGACGGGGCGCGACGACGAAAAGAAATAGGCTTCAGCAAGCTCCGTTCGCCCTGAGCTTGTCGAAGGGCGCTATGCGGCAGAGGTTGCGCTTGGGACGTTCGCCCTTCGACAGGCTCAGGACGAACGGCGGCGCGGGTGAAGAAAGGGTTGGGGTGAAACCGCCGCGTCAATCTATATAACGCCTAGTCAGACCTTTGGAGCATCAGGTGCGCCGATTTCTCGCTCTTTTTTCGGCGCTGCTATTCGCCCTAACCACCACGGCCGCGGTCGCCATGCAACCGAAGCCGCCGCTCGTGCTCGCCGCCGCCAGCCTGCAGGAATCGCTCAACGCCGCCGCCGACGCCTGGGCAAAACAGGGCCATGCCCGCCCGACTCTCGCCTTCGCCGGCTCCTCGGCGCTCGCCCGACAGATCGAAGCCGGCGCACCCGCTGACCTGTTCGTCTCCGCCGACGAGGCCTGGATGGACGATGTCGAGAAGCATGGCGACATCGTGCCCGGCACGCGCGCGACCTTCCTCGGCAACCGCCTCGTGCTGGTCGCACCGGTGACTCGCACCGCCAGGGTCGTCACTCGGCCCAATGCAGCGCTCGGCCGCACGCTCGCGGCGGGGCCGGTGGCGATGGCGGATGTCGGTGCGGTGCCGGCGGGGAAATACGGCAAGGCCGCGCTCGAGCACATGGGCATCTGGGCGACGGTCGAGCCGCATGTCGTGCAGGCCGACAATGTCCGCGCCGCGCTGGCGCTGGTCGAGCGCGGTGCGGCGCCGCTCGGCATCGTCTATGCGACCGACGCCAAGGCTTCTCCCAAGGTCAAGATCGTCGGTGTGTTTCCCGAAAGCAGCCATGCGCCGATCCGCTATCCAGTCGCCCGGCTCAAGACCGGCACGAGCGCGGATGCCGAGGGATTCCGTCGCTTCCTGATCTCGCGCGCCGGCAAGGCGATCTTCGCGCGCTATGGCTTCGCACCGCTGTGATCGCCAAGAACGTCATTCCCGCGAAAGCGGGAACCCACCTCCTGTCGGCAATACTTGGTGCTAGGGTCGGGAGATGGGCCCCGCTTTCGCGGGCGTGACGGGAGGGAGAATTTTATTCTGACGCCGGCCGAATGGGGAATCGTAGGCCTGTCGCTCAAGATCGGGCTGGTGGCGATGGCGGCGACCTTGCCCGTCGCCTTCGCGCTCGCCTGGCTGCTCGCGCGGCGGCGCTTTCCCGGCATGGTGCTGCTCGACGCGCTGGTCCACCTGCCGTTGGTGCTGCCCCCAGTGGTGACCGGCTGGCTGCTGCTGATCGCCTTTGCCCCCACCGGCCCGGTCGGCGAGCTGCTGCAGCGCTGGTTCGGCACGACCGTGCTGTTCCGCTGGACCGGCGCGGCGATCGCGGCTGGCGTGATGGCGCTGCCGCTGATGGTCCGCGCGATGCGGCTGTCGATCGAGGCGGTCGATCGCCGGCTGGAACATGCCGCGAGAACGCTCGGCGCCGGGCCGTGGCGAGTTTTCGCCGGGATCACGCTGCCGCTCAGCGTGCCCGGCATCCTCGCCGGCTGCGTGCTCGGCTTCGCGCGCTCGATCGGCGAGTTCGGCGCGACGATCACCTTCGTCTCGAACATTCCGGGCCAGACGCGGACGCTGCCGCTGGCAATCTATTCGGCGCTGCAGCTGCCCGATGGCGATGCGGAGGTGCTGCGGCTCGCGCTCGTCTCCGTGACGCTGTCGCTGGGCGCGCTGATCGTCTCGGAGCTGCTGGCACGGCGCAGCGGGCGCGGCATGCATGTCGTTTGACATCGACGTGACCAAACGCCTTGGCGACGCGCAGATCGGCGCGGCGTTTGAGGCGGGTGAGGGGCTGACCGTGCTGTTCGGCCCCTCGGGCGCGGGCAAGACCTCGACGCTCCACATGATCGCCGGCCTGATCCGGCCCGATTGGGGCCATGTCCGCGTTGACGGCGAGACCTTGTTTGACGCGGGCCGCGGGATCGACGTGCCCGTCGAACGCCGCCGCATCGGCTATGTTTTTCAGGAGCCGCGGCTGTTTCCCCACAAGCGCGTGCGCGCCAATCTCCTCTACGGCAGCCACGCCGCGGGCGAGGGCTTCGCGTTCGACGATGTGGTCGGCTTTCTCGGCATCGGCGGGCTGCTCGACCGCTGGCCGCGCACGCTATCGGGCGGCGAGGCGCGCCGCGTCGCGATCGGCCGCGCCTTGCTCGCCAACCCGCGCTTTCTGCTTCTCGACGAGCCACTCTCCTCGCTCGATCATGCCCGGCGCGAGGAGATCATGCGCGCGATCGAGCACATCCGCGACCTGCTCAAGCTGCCGATACTAATGGTGACCCACGACGCGCACGAGGCCGAAAGGCTGGGAACGCGCGTGGTGCGGATTTAGAGGAAAACAGTCACACCTTTATCCTCGTCACCCCGGATTTGTTCCGGGGTCCACCGGGCGGCAAGAGCCGCGCTCGGTTGGTTTGCGGCGCGGTGGATGCCGGAACAAGTCCGGCATGACGGTTTTCTCTCAATCCACCAGTTCCACCGCCATCGCCGTCGCTTCACCGCCGCCGATGCACAGTGCTGCGACGCCTTTCTTGCCGCCGGTCCTTTCCAGCGCGGCGATCAGCGTCGCCAGGATGCGCGCGCCCGAGGCGCCGATCGGGTGGCCGAGCGCGCAGGCGCCGCCATGGACGTTGATCTTGTCGTGCGCGATGCCGAGATCGTGCATCGCGATCATCGAGACCACCGCGAAAGCTTCGTTGACCTCGAACAAATCGACGTCGCCGACCGACCAGCCCGCCTTGTCGAGCACCTTGCGGATCGCGGCCACCGGCGCGGTGGTGAACTTCGCCGGCTCATGGGCATGCGCCGCCGAGGCGACGACGCGCGCGACCGGTTTCTTGCCGAGCGCGTCGGCGACCGATTGCCGAGTCATCACCAGCGCCGCCGCGCCGTCCGAGATCGACGAGGCATTGGCCGCGGTGATCGTGCCGTCCTTGGCGAAGGCCGGCTTGAGCGTCGGGATCTTGGCCGGATCGCCCTTCGCCGGCTGCTCGTCCCGGGTGACGGTCTCGCTGCCCTTGCGAGTCTTGACCTCGACCGGCACGATCTCGCGGTCGAACGCGCCCGAGGTCTGCGCCTCCTGCGCGCGGGTCAGCGAGGCGATCGCATAATCGTCCTGCGCCTGGCGGGTGAACTGATATTCGCCCGCGGTATCCTCGGCGAAGGTGCCCATCGCGCGGCCCGGCTCATAGGCGTCCTCGAGCCCGTCGAGGAACATGTGATCCATCACGCGATCATGCCCCATCCGCGCGCCGCCGCGATGCTTGGGGAGCAGATAGGGCGCGTTCGACATGCTCTCCATGCCGCCCGCGACGATCAGGTCGGCCGAGCCCGCGGCGAGCGTGTCGGCGGCCATGATCGCCGCCTGCATGCCGCTGCCGCACATCTTGTTGACCGTGGTCGCCTCGACCGATTTGGGCAGGCCCGCCTTCAACGCCGCCTGCCGCGCCGGCGCCTGGCCGAGCCCGGCGGGCAGCACGCAGCCCATGTAGATGCGCTCGACCGAATCGCCATCGACGCCGGCACGCTCGATCGCGCCCTTGACCGCCGCCGCGCCCAGATCGGTCGCGCTCGCGCCGGCGAGGCTCCCCTGGAAGCTCCCCATCGGTGTACGCGCATAGGACAGGATGACGACGGGATCGGCGGCCATTGAAATTCTCCGGTGAATTGCTTGCGCGTCATCTAGGAAGTGCGAGGCGCAAGGTCCACCTCAACCGCCGCAGGATTCGCGGATGATGAGCTCGGTCGGCAGCAGCGACGGCAGGTCCGGATCGCCGGGATCGAGGATGCTCGCGACGAGCAGTTGCCCGGCGCGCTGATTGTCCTGGCGGATCGTCGACAGCGACGGGGTGCTGAGGCGGCTGAGCAGCATATCGTCATAGCCGACCACCGACACGTCCTCCGGCACGCCGTGTCCCGCCCGACGCAGCGCGCGGATCGCGCCGAGCGCGATGAGGTCGCTCGCCGCGACGATGCCGTCGAATGCGAGACCGCGACGCAGCAGGCGGGTGACCGCGGCGTCGGCCGATTCGAGCTCGAACTCGACCTGGCAGATCAGCTTGGGATCGACCTCCAGCCCGCTTTCGCCGAGCGCTTCCTGATAGCCGCGCCGGCGCTGCTGCGCCTCGGGATCGCTGCCGCCGATGAACAGGATGCGCCGCCGCCCGAGCCGCGCCAGATGCAGCGTCGCGCGCCGCCCGCCGAGCAGATTGTCCGAGCCGATCGAGCGGTATTTCTGCCCCGGGATATGCGCACCCCACACCACGAATCGCGCATCGGTGTCGGCGAGCTGGTTCAGCTCCTCGTGCAGCATCGATTGGCCGAGGAAGATCACCCCGTCGGCGCGGCTGGTGGTGGTTGTCGTGACGAGATCGTCGAGGCTCGCCGGCGCGACATGGCTGACGGTGAAATCGCACCCGCGCTCGCGCGCCGCCTCGCCGATGCTGGCGAGCAGTTCGAGGAAGAATGGGTGCGACAGCGGAAGCGGCCGACCGCGCATGTTCGGCGTGACGATGACGATCGACCCCGCCGCGCCGATCGGCGCCTGCGGCATCGAGGCGCGGAACGGATAATCGTGCTCGCGCGCCAGGGCCCAGATGCGCTGCTTGGTTCGCGTGCTGATCAGCGGCTGGTCGTTGAGCGCGCGCGACACCGTCGAGATCGAGACGCCGGCGAGCCGGGCGAGATCCTCGAGCGTCGTTTTGCTGTTGCCGTTGTCGGTCATTGCGCCCACGCTGGCGGGAGGGAAGGAGCGCGACTTAGCGCATCGGGGAGGGACATTTGCAAGCCGACACGGCGATCGATCCGCTGTCGCCCCCGGCGCCTATGCCTTCGACCGCCGCGCCGCTGTCGCGCCGGGCGATCGCCAACATGTGCTGCGGGCTGTTCGGGGTGCAGATCGTCTGGGGGCTGCAGAATGTCGATACCAGCCGCATTTTCCAGACACTGGGCGCCAATCTCGACGAGCTGCCCATCCTGTGGATCGCCGCGCCGATCACCGGGCTGCTCGTCCAGCCGATCATCGGCCATCTGAGCGATCGCACCTGGGGACCGCTCGGCCGACGCCGGCCCTACCTTCTCGCCGGCGCGATCGTCAGCGCGATCGCGCTGGTGGCGATGCCCAACGTCCACAGCATCTGGGCCGCGTGCGTCATGCTGTGGCTGCTGACGGGCGCGATCAACATCGCGATGGAGCCGTTCCGCGCGCTCGTCGCCGACAGCGTGCCCGAGGAGCAGCGCACCGCCGCCTTCGCGATGCAGGTCGGCTTCATCGGCGCCGGCGCGGTGATCGCCTCGATCCTGCCGTGGCTCTTGGCGCACGGCTTCGGCCTCGCCAGCACCGCGCCGCCCGGCGTGCTGCCGCGGTCGTTGCGTGCCGCCTTTGCGATCGGCGCGATCGGGCTGCTCGTCAGCGTCGGCATCACCGTGGCGACCACGATCGAGCGCCCGCCCGGCCAGCTCGCTGGCCACGCCCAACCAGTCGAGCGGCCCGATTGGGCGAGCAGCAGCTCGTCCTCGCTGATCCGCCACGGCGCGATATGGATCGCCGTCGGGCTGGCGATCGCCTTGGTCACTGCGCTCGAAGGCTATCGGCGCGAGCTCTATTTGATTGCCGGGCTCGGCGTGATCCTCGGCGCCGGGCAATGGGCGACCGCGTGGAGCGCGCGCCACGGCATGCGCCCGACCGGCCTGCTCGAGATCATCGACGACGTCATCCACATGCCCGCAGTGCTGCGCCGCCTCGCGGTGGTGCAGTTCTTCACCTGGTTCGGACTGTTCGCGATGTGGATCTACGTCGTGCCCGCGGTGGCCGCGCGGAGCGGGGCAGGGGGCGATCCGTCGAGCCTCGCCTATAACGCGAGCGCCGATTGGGTCGGCGTGATGTTCGCCTTCTACAACGGCATCGCGGCATTGGGGGCGTTCGTGCTGCCGCGGTTGGTCGCCCGGCTGGGCCGGCGCGAGACGCACGCCTTGTGCCTCGCCTGCGGGGCGGCGGGGCTGCTCGGCTTCGCGGTCGTCGATCCTGCCTGGCTGTGGGGGCCGGCGATCGGCATCGGTATCGCCTGGGCGTCGATTCTGTCCGCCCCTTATGCGATGGTGTCGAGCGCGGTGCCGCCGGCGCGGATGGGCGTTTACATGGGCATCCACAACGTCTTCCTCGTCCTGCCGCAGCTCGTCGCGACCGCGTTGCTCGGCTGGATCGTCGATCGACTGCTCGACAACCGTCCGGAGCTCGCACTCGTACTCGCCGCAGCGACATTCGTCGTTGCCGCGCTGCTGGCGCTGACGATTCCCGATCGGCATCGCGACTGATTCTTTCTCCTTACGCAAAATTTTGCATAACTTGGCTTGAAACGCAACTCTTTGCGCTGCGTCGTTGAAGATTATTGTCCCCGACAATTCGATACGGCAACCAAAGTAACTCTTATGACATTTAAAAATCAGCCTTATTAAGCGCACCATTCTTGCCGCTTGCATGTTCGGGCATTTTGCGCAAATTTACGCAAACAAGGTTCGCGATCGAGTCGCGGCCGGTTGTGCCACAGCCCGCGAACGGGCGGACATGGGAGGGGAAGACATGAAGGGGATGGTTCTGGTGCGTCGTCACGGGCTTTGCGGCGGTGCCTCGCTGCTCGCGCTGGCGGCGTTGGCACTGGCGACGCCGGCCATGGCGCAAACCACCGACGATACGGCCGCGCAGCAGGACAGCACCACCAGCGCCACTGACGCTTCGACACCGCCGTCCGACATCATCGTCACCGGCGTCCGTCAGGCGCTCGAGACGTCGCAGCAGATCAAGAAGAACGCATCGACCTTCGTCGATTCGATCACCGCCACCGATATCGGCGCCTTCCCCGACAAATCGGCCGCGGAGGCCTTGCAGCGCGTGCCCGGCATCTCGGTCAACCGCCTGCAATCGGCCGACGACAGCACGCATCCCTCGGGTGAGCCGACCCAGGTGCTGATCCGCGGCCTCCCGTTCGTGCGCACCGAGTTCAACGGCCGCGACAGCTTCTCGGCAGATTCCGCGCGCGGCCTCAATTTCAACGACATCTCGCCCGAGCTTCTCGCCGGGGTCGATGCCTACAAGAACAATACCGCCGACATGATCGAGGGCGGCCTTGCCGGCACGGTCGACCTGCGCACCCGCCTGCCGTTCGATCAGAACGGGCTGGTCGTCACCGGCAACGTGAAGGCCGATTACGGCGACAAGTCCAAGAAGTGGACGCCCGAATTCTCCGGCCTCATCAGCGACAGCTGGGATACCGGCATCGGCCGCTTCGGCCTGCTCGCCGATTATGCCTGGAGCCATGTCGTCACGCGCACCGAAAGCGTGATCATGGACAAGATCGACACCTATTGCTCGGCCGGGGCTAAGGATTCCGCGGGTGATGCGATCATTTCCGACGGCGTGATCGGCTGCACCGCCAACCCGTTCGGCGGCTCGGGCTGGGCGTTCGCGCCCGACGGCATCCGCTATTCGCAGGTCGATTACGATCGTCATCGCCACGGCCTCGCGCTCGCCGGTCAATATGAGAACGATTCCGGCACCTTCCGCGCGACGGTGCAGTACAACGATTCGCAATATCACAACGCCTGGCTCGAACGCGCCAGCCACGCGATTCTCGACGGCAGCTATTACGGCACGCCCGCCTTCAATCCGCGCGCGACCTCGATCCTCGGCCCCGCCGACGGCACGCCGGCGCTGCAGTTCGGCGCCGACGGCATGCTCGAGGGCGGCATCATCACCCAGGGGCACGGCGCATGGGCGGGCTCATGGGGCAGCACGGCTGACGCAATCAACACCGGCTCGGCGGTGCCGGGCCTGCCGTTCATCAACAATTGCGCGGCGCCCGACGTCTGCACCACGCTTCGCGACGGCATGTTCTTCCAGAACGAATCGCGCGATTTCGATCACCGCGAGGGCACCAAGGACATCTCCGGCCACATCACCTGGGACGTGACCGATCGGCTGCACCTCGATCTCGACGCGCAGCACATCACCGCTTCGACCTACAATAACGACATCCTCGTCGCGACCGGCTCAGCGGCCAATTACCAGTATAGCGTGAACAAGGACGGCACGCCGCAGGTCACGCTGCTGCCCGGCGACAACGTCAATTATGCCGATGGCGGGCTCACCAACCCGCACAATTACTGGATCCCGTTCATCCAGGGCCATGTCGAGGACAATGATGCCCGCGAGAACGCCTTCCGCGGCGATCTCAAATACGATTTCGCCGGCAGCCCTTGGCTCGCCTCGTTCAAGGTCGGCGCGCGTTATGCCGATCGTCGTCAGACGGTGCGCTATTCGACCTTCAACTGGTCGCCAATCGCCGCGCCCTATATGTGCAACGGCCCCGGCTTCAACCTGGATAACACCTCGCCCGCGCCCTATCCGGTGTCGGCGTCCTATCCCAACTGTCCGGCGCGCCCCGATTTCCAGGGCTACGGCGCAAATCTGTTCGGACCCTACGATATCGGCGGGCTCTATGACGGCAACGTCTATCCCAATGGCGACCTGATCTTCGTCAACGGCCGGGCGCTGACCAATTACAAGCTGTTGATGGCCGGGCTCGCGGGCCGCTTCACCAATTCGCCCGGCGGCTATACCCCGATCTGCGACCGCCCCGAGGCGACCGAGGGCTGCTTCACCCCGTCCGAGATCATGAGCCTGCGCGAGCGCACCAAGGCGGCCTATGCAAGGCTCGATTTCGGCGGCGACGAGGCGATGATCGGCGGCATCAACCTCGTCGGCAATGTCGGCGTGCGCGTCGTGCAGACCACCGAGATCAGCCACGGCAGCGTCGGCTTCCCGATCGCCGCGAATGCGTTTGCCGGGCTCGCCCCGTGCGATCCCAACGTCAAGCTCCCCGATGGGCAGGTGGTCAATCCGAGCTGCTATCTGACTGACGACATCAAGGCCTTCGCGGCCGGCGGCGGCATCCCCAACACCTATCGCCACAGCTTCACCAACTGGCTGCCGAGCTTCAACGTGCGGCTCGGCTTCGACCAGAAGGACTTCGTCCGCTTCGCCTATTCGAAGGCGATTTCGCGGCCCGATATCGGCCTGCTCCGCAACTACGTTCAGATCGGCGCGCCGATCTACAATACCGGCCCGGACTCGCCCTATGTGGTCTATAGTTCGCCGAGCGCCCCGCATATCGCGGACAATGTCGTCGGCTACAATTTCGTGTTCCAGGCCAATGCCGGCAACGCCGCGCTGAAGCCGATCACCGCCGACCAGTTCGACCTGTCGTTCGAGCGCTATATGGGCCGCAGCTCGTCGTTCACCATCGATGCCTTCTACAAGCGGCTCACCAACCTCATCTCCTACGGCCAGTCGTTCCGCACCTTCACCAATGGCAGCTCGACCCAGACGGTGCAGATCAACGGCCCGATCAACGCGCAGGGCACCGGCAAGCTTTATGGTTTCGAGGCGGCATACCAGACCTTCTTCACCTTCCTGCCGGGCCTGCTCGACGGGCTGGGGATGCAGCTCAACTACACCTTCGTGAAGCAGTCGGGGATCAACAATTCGAACCTGATCGACGCCACCTCGGGCGGCGATGTCGGTGCGCAGGGCGCGGGCCAGCCGGCAGCGGGCGGCAACGGCAACGTGATCGATTCGCACCGCCTCGCGGGCATTTCGAAGCACACGTTCAACGTCGTCGGCCTCTATGAAAAGGGCCCGATCGGCCTTCGCCTCGCCTATAACTGGCGCTCGCGCTATCTGACGCAGAACCTCGATTGCTGCATCGGCCTGCCGGTGTTCCAGAAGGCGGCCGGGTTCCTCGACGGCTCGATCCGCTGGTCCTTGAACGACCATTTCGAACTGTCGATCGAGGGCACCAACCTGCTCGGCACCACCACCGTCTATCAGCAGGAAGTCTTCGGGGACTCGCCCGCGACGCCGGGCGTGAAGCCGGTTTACATGGATTCCTCGTGGAGCCGGGTCGATCGCCGCTTCCAGTTCGGGGTGCGCGCGAAATTCTGATGCGATACCTCCCCTGCCGCACCGCCGAGTCGCTGACGGCGGTGCGGCACTTTGTCGTCATCCGATCGTGACAATCCCGTCGCCCGGCGGGCAGGGAGTAATGACTATGCGTAACCCCGCTTGCCGCCTGTTCGCCGCCGCCTTGCTGGCGGGTGCGGCGCTACCCGCCCAGGCGCACGCGGCCACCGCGCCGGCCGCGACGGTGGCGCAGCAACCCGGCGGCATCGAAGCGCATCTCGGCTCGACCGTGATGCGCGTGACGGCGCTGACCGACAGCATCCTCCGCGTGCGGATCGGCCGCGACGGCAAGCTGCCCGAGGATGCGAGCTGGGCGGTATTGCCGGCCATGCGCGCCGCCTCGGCCAAGGTGACGCCGACCGCCGATGGCTTCCGCACCGGCGCGCTCATCGTCCATCTCGATCCGAAGACGCTGGCGCTGACCGTCACCGATCCCGCCGGCAAAGTGATCTCCGCCGACGCTGCGCAGCCGATCGATCTCGCCGGCACCGCCTTCACCTTGCGCAAGGCCCTGCCGATCGGCGAGCACATCTACGGGCTTGGCGACAAGACCGGCGGCACGCTCGATCGGCGCGGCAAATCCTATGTCGACTGGAACACCGACGCCTATGGCTTCGACAGCTCGACCGACCCCATCTACAAGTCGATCCCCTTCTTCATCGGCGTCGGCGGGGCAGGGGGCAGCTACGGCCTGCTGCTCGACAACACCTGGCGCACCTGGTTCGATTTCGGCCACCGCGCTGCCGACACGCTGGCGATGGGCGGCCCCGACGGCCCGATCGATTACTACATCATCGCCGGCCCCACGACGCGCGAGGTGGTGCGTCGCTACACCGATCTGACCGGCAAGGCGCCGCTGCCGCCCGAATGGGCGCTGGGTTACCAGCAGTCGCGCTACAGCTACATGACCGCCGACGAGACGCGGGAAATTGCCGATCGGCTGCGCAAGGATCGCGTGCCCACCGACGCGATCTGGCTCGACATCGATTTCCAGGATCGCAACCGGCCGTTCACGGTCAACACGCAGGCCTTCCCCGATCTGAAGGCGCTGGTCGGCGATCTCGGCGCGCAGGGCATCAAGCTGGTGACGATCACCGATCTCCACGTCGCCGATGCGCCGAACCAGGGCTATGCCCCCTACGATACCGGCATCAAGGCGAACGCCTTCGTCCATAATCCCGACGGCTCGGTATTCGTCGGGCCTGTCTGGCCCGGCGCGTCGGTGTTCCCCGATTTCACCGACGCGAAGGCGCGCAAATGGTGGGGCACCAACTTCAAGGCGTTCGTCGACGATGGCGTTGCCGGCTTCTGGAACGACATGAACGAGCCCTCGGTATTCGAGACGCCGACGATGACGATGCCGCTCGACACCGTCCACCACATCGCCAGCGACGATTTCGCCCCGCGCAACGCCAGCCATGCCGAGATTCACAACGTGTTCGGCATGGAGAACACCCGCGCGACCTCTGACGGCGTCAAGGCGCTGCGCCCCGACGAGCGCGGCTTCGTGATGACGCGCGCAAGCTATGCCGGCGGGCAGCGCTACGCGGTGACGTGGACCGGCGACAACAGCTCGACCTGGGATCACCTCAAGCTCTCGGTCCACCAGCTTCTCAACCTCGGCCTGTCGGGCTTCGCCTATGCCGGCGCCGATGTCGGCGGCTTTACCGGCGGGCCGAGCCCCGAGCTGCTGACCCGCTGGTTCGAAATCGCCGCCTTCACGCCGATCTTCCGCGATCACGCTGCCAAGGGCACGCCGCGCGCCGAGCCCTGGGTCGACGGCCCCGAACAGCTCGCCATCCGCCGCCGCTTCGTCGAGGAGCGCTATCGGCTGCTGCCCTATCTCTACGCGCTTGCCGACCAGAACGCGCGCACCGGCGATCCGCTGATGCGTCCGATATTCTACGATTATCCGCAAGCGATCGGCGCATCGTGCGATCAATCGATGGCCTTCACCCTCGGCGCCGCTTTGCTCGTCGCGCCGCCGCCCAAGATGGAATCGCCCGAAGTCTATGACGTCTGCCTGCCCAAGGGCGGCTGGTACGATTACTGGACCGGCAAGGCGGTGACGGCAGCCGCGGCCGGCGAGCCCGGCTCGCCCGCCAACGAACAAGGCGCCGCAGGGCAGGCGGACGAGGCGATCCGCCTCACCGAACATCCCGCGCTCGACCGACTGCCGGTATTCGTCCGCGCCGGCACGATCCTGCCGCGCCAGCCGCTCGTCCAGAGCACGGCGGAAACGCCGCAAGGCCCGCTGTCGCTCGACGTTTATCCCGGCCCCGATTGCGCCGGCACGCTCTACCTCGACGACGGCCATTCGACGGCGTTCGAGAAGGGCGCCTATCTCCGCCAGACGATCCGCTGCGCCCGCGATGCCGAGGGCCGCCTGACGCTCGCCTTCGGCCCCCGTGAGGGCGCTTACCCCGCCTGGTGGAAGCAGATCGCGGTGACGATCCACGATTGGCACGGCCCGGCGCGCGTGACAGGACCAGGCGGCGCGATCGCCAGCCGCTACGATGCCGCCACCGGGACGCTCACGATCGACTTGCCCGACGCGCTCGCACGCCGCGAAATCGTCGTCCTGCCGGCGTGATCGACATGCTTTTGCGCGGATGTGCAGAAAGCGCGCGACAGCGCTTGCGCGGCCCGCGCCCGCTGGTTATAGGCGCGCCTTCCAGCGAGACGGCCGCCTTCTGACGCGCCGGCGAACTCCGTCGGGGAGTAGCTCAGCCTGGTAGAGCACTGCCTTCGGGAGGCAGGGGCCGGAGGTTCGAATCCTCTCTCCCCGACCATCGTTTCCGCCCATTGCCGATCGAACGGCGTTGGCCGCGGCCAGCGCAACGGTTGACACCATTCGACTCTTGAATTCGCGGGCAAGCGGGCGCAGCGTGTCGGCGTGATCGCGAGGGGAGAGCGCGGATGGCGTTCGTCAGGCAACGGCCGCCCGGTTGGTTCTGGTGGATATCGGCACTGCTCGCGTTGTGGGGGCTGCTCGGCTGTTATTTCTGCCTGCGGCAATTCCTCTACGGCGCCGACGCGATGGGGCCGGCCGACGAGTACCGGCGCACCCTCTACGCCTCGCTCCCGGCCTGGTACGATTATGTCTATGCGGTAGCGACCGGCGCGGCGCTGCTCGGCGGGCTGGCGCTGCTGCGCCGGGCGATGGCGGCGCGCGTGCTGTTCGTCGTCTCGGCGATCGCCGTGGTCGTCCAGTTCGGCTGGCTCTTTGCGACCACCGATCTGCTCGCGGCGAAGGGCGTTGTGACCGCGATTTTACCGCTCGTCATCCTCGGCATCGCCATCTATTCGATCCGCTTCGCCGCCAGGGCACGCCGCTTCGGCTGGATCTGCTGAAGGCGCAGGCGCTGGCGCGTCCATGATCGAGCGGCTAAGGACGCGCGATGTCCACCACCTACACGATCGACAGCTCGACCAGCCGCGCGACCCCGGTCTCGGCGCCGATGAAGCGAGTCACCGTGCCCGCGATCCGCAAGCGCAAGGGCGCGGGCGAGCCGCTGGTAATGCTGACAGCGTACACGGTCCGGATGGCGCAGCTGCTCGATCCGCATTGCGACATGCTGCTGGTCGGCGACAGCCTGGGGCAAGTGATTTACGGCCTGCCGTCGACGGTGCCGGTCACGCTCGAGATGATGGCGGCGCATGGCGGTGCGGTGGTGCGCGGCAGCTATCACAGCCTGGTCATCATCGACATGCCGTTCGGCAGCTACGAGGCCTCACCCGAAAAGGCGTTCGAAAGCGCCTCATGGCTCCTCAAGCAGACCGGCGCGGCGGCGGTGAAGATGGAAGGAGGCGCGGCGATGGCCGAGACGGTTCGCTTCCTCACCGAGCGCGGCATTCCGGTGATAGGCCATGTCGGCCTCACGCCGCAGGCGGTCAACTTGCTCGGCGGCTATGGCGCACGCGGGCGCAGCCAGGAGGAAGCGGCGAAGATCATCGACGACGGCCAGGCGATCGCGCGGGCGGGCGCCTTCTGCCTCGTCGTCGAGGGCGTGGTCGAGCCGATCGCGATCGAGCTGACCCGCTCGATCGACTGCCCGACGATCGGCATCGGCGCCTCGGCGCAATGCGACGGGCAGGTGCTCGTCGCCGAGGACATGCTCGGGCTGTTCGAGCGCACGCCGCGCTTCGTCAAGAAGTTCGAGCAGATGGCCGACCGCATTTCCGCCGCAGTCGAAACCTATGCGAAGGACGTCCGGTCACGCGCTTTCCCCGGATCGGACCAGACTTACGCGCCGAAGGATTGACGCCGCTTCCGTTTCCCTGCGCGCCTCGCTAAGGTCCGCGCCTTTCCACTGCCCGATGGAGTAAGCCTTGGCGATCACGCCCCAGAATAACGACGTGTTCATGCGCGAGGTGGACGAGGAGCTCCGCCGCGACGAGATGGTCGCGTTCGGCCGCAAATACGGCGTGTTGGTCGGCGCGCTGATCGTGCTGTTCCTCGTGGCACTCGGCGGCAGCCTGTGGTGGCGGCACCACAAGGAAGCGGTCGCTGGCATGCAGGGCGAGCAGTTCCAGGCGGCGCTCGAATCGATCGGCAGCGGCAATATGAAGGCCGCCGATCCGGCGATCGCCAAGCTCGCGCAATCGAGCCATGATGGCTATCGCGCGATGGCGCAGTTCGCCCAGGCCGATATCCTGCTCAAGAACAACGACCTGAAGGGCGCGGCCGCCAAGTTCGCGGCGGTCGCCAACGATAGCTCGCTCGACGCGCCGTTCCGCAACCTCGCGCTGATCCGCCAGACCTCGGCCGAATATGACAGCCTCGATCCGCAGACGGTGATCGATCGGCTGAAGCCGCTCGCGGTCAAGGGCAATCCGTGGTTCGGCAGCGCCGGCGAGATGGTGGCGATGGCCTATCTGCAGCAGAACAAGCGCGCCGAGGCGGGCAAGCTGTTCGGCGAGATCGCGCAGGACGCGACGGCGCCCGATTCGCTCCGTCAACGCGCGGTTCAGATGGCCGCTCTACTCAATGGCGACGCCACCAGCGGCAACAAGAAGGCAGCACGATGAAGATTTCGGTGAGGGCGTCGGTCGCGGTCGCGGCGCTGATGGCGCTCAGCGCCTGCGGCATTTTCAAGGGCGGCAAGAAGACCACCCCGGTGCTCGGCAACCGCGTGCCGATCCTCGTCTCGGAGGATGACGCCAAGGCGGATCCCTCGCTCGCCAACGTGCAGGTGCTGCTCCCCGATCCGACCGCCAACAACAATTGGACTCAGCCCGGGGGCAACGCGACCAAGGCGATGGGCCACCTCGCGCTCGGCGATTCGGTGCAGCGCGCCTGGACCGCGCGCATTGCCGGCGGCTCAAAGCGTGAGCGGCTCGGCGCCGCGCCGGTGATCGCAGACGGACATCTCTATGTCGAGGACACCAATGCGGTGGTCCACAGCTTCGACGCCGCCACGGGCGCGGCGGGCTGGTCGACCGAGATCGCCAAGGGTGACAAGAATACCGCAGCGCGGTTCGGCGGCGGCGTCAGCTATGACGACGGCAAGCTCTATGCGACCGACGGGCTGGGCGACGTGGTCGCGCTGAATGCCAATGACGGTTCGGAAATCTGGCGCGCACGGCCCGGCTCCCCGTTGCGCGGCGCGCCGACCCTCGCCAACGGCCAGGTTTATGTCGTGACGCAGGACAATCAGCTGTTCGCGCTCTCCGAAACCGACGGCAAGGTGGTGTGGACCGCGACCGGCTCGCTCGAATCGCAGGGCGTGTTCGGCGTCGCGGCGCCGGCGGCGGGGCAAGGGACGGTGGTCGCCGGCTTCTCGTCGGGTGAGCTCAACGCCTATCGCTACGAGAATGGCCGCTCGCTGTGGGGCGATGCCTTGTCGCGCACCTCGATCTCGACCTCGGTCTCCAGCCTCGCCGATATCGACGCCGATCCGGTGATCGATCAGGGGCAGGTCTATGCCGTGGGGCAGGGCGGGCGCATGGTAGCGCTTGAGATCGTCACTGGTCAGCGCCTGTGGGAACAGGATTTCGCCGGCCTCTCGACGCCTTACGTTGCGGGCGAATGGGTGTTCGTCGTCACCGATGACGCGCGTCTCATCTGCATCGCGCGCGGTTCGGGCAAGATCCGCTGGATCAGCCAGCTTCCCGGCTTCAAGAACATGAAGAAGCACAAGAACGCGATCACCTGGACCGGGCCGGTCGCCGCCGGCAACAAGCTGGTGCTGGTCAATTCGGAAGGCCAGATCGCCTTCGTCTCGCCGCAGACCGGCGAGATCCAGCGCACGATCGAGACCAAGTCGTCCTTCTCGCTGCCCCCGGTGGTGGCGGAGAACACGCTCTATCTCCTCGATCACGATGGCCAGGTGATGGCGTTCCGCTGATCGGGTTTCCGTCGTCACGCGCGAAAGCCAAGCCAGCGATCGGCATGCGGTCGGCAAATTGCGCGTCACGCGGGGCCGGTGCATAAAGGGGTCATGAAAAAGGCCGAAGCGATTACCCGGCTGAAGCCCCTTGAGAGCCGCTTGCGCGAGCGAGGCATCATGGCGCTGTACTTGTTTGGATCGACCGCCAGGGACGAAGCTGGCGAGGCTTCCGATCTTGATTTGCTCTACGAATACGATTCGTCACGGAAATTCAGCTTGTTCGATCAAGCGGGTGCGATGCTGGAATTGTCCGACGAGCTTGGAACCAGGGTCGATCTGGTGTCGCGTATCGGCCTGCGCCCCCGTTTGCGGGCGCGCATCGAAGGCGAGATGGTTCGGGTTTTCTGATGGCCGCCCTGCCGGATACGCTGGATGATCTCGCATTGCTGATCGCGCGGGCGGAGCAGTCGGTTCACGGCCGAACGTTCGACCAACTCGTAGCGAACGATGAAGCCTATGACGCTTTGACCTATCGCCTCGCCATGATCGGGGAAACCAGCAAGAAGCTGCCGGACGACCTCAAAGGCCGACATCCCCATCTGCCGTGGCGCGAAATGGCGACCTTCCGCAACTTCGCCAGCCATGATTATTTCGGCGTGGATGCCCATCTGGTTTGGCAGGCCGCAATGAGGCTGGCGCCGATCAGAGATATGGTGATCGAGGAACAGGCGCGTTGTCGGAAGCAGGGTAGCGAACCCTAAATCTGTTTCGAGAATATGCCTCTTCTACATCCCCGAGTGTTCCGGCGGAGTGGCTATCAATGTTGGAAAATCCCTGCCACAGGGACGGCATGAGCGGCGGTATCTGTCATTCAACCACATGGTTTGGCTTCGGCATCGCGCACGAGGGGAAAGAGGTGCGCGACGCTCTCCACTTTCTCCACTTCACCCGTGCTGACAACGCCGCGAACGGGCGCGGGTGAAAGACGAATCATGGCCAAACTTCCGACCGTCGCGATCATCGGCCGGCCCAATGTGGGCAAATCGACGCTGTTCAACCGCCTGGTCGGCAAGAAGCTGGCGCTGGTCGATGACCTGCCCGGTGTAACGCGCGATCGGCGCGAGGGGGACGCGCACCTGCTCGGGCTCGATTTCCGCGTGGTCGATACCGCTGGCTATGAGGACATGGACGCCGTCACCCTGCCGGGCCGCATGCGCCAGCAGACCGAGGCGGCGGTGCGCCAGGCCGATGTCGCCTTGTTCCTGATCGATGCGCGCGCCGGCGTGGTGCCGCTCGACGAGGAGATCGCCCGCTGGTTGCGCAGCGCGACGACCCCGGTGGTGCTCGTCGCCAACAAGGCGGAGGGGCGCGCTGGCGAGGCCGGCGTGCTCGAATCGCTGGCGCTCGGTTTCGGCGATCCGGTCCAGCTCTCCGCCGAGCACGGGGAGGGCGTCGCCGATCTGTTCGAGGCGCTGCTGCCGCACCTCGACGGCAAGAGCGAGGACGAGCCCGAGGAAGACGAAGAGAGTCCTGATGCGCCGCTCAAGCTGGCGATCGTCGGGCGTCCGAACGCGGGCAAGTCCACCCTCGTCAACCGGATGCTCGGCGAGGACCGAATGATCACCGGCCCCGAAGCCGGTATCACCCGCGATTCGATCGCGGTCGATTGGGAATGGCAGGGCCGCAAGGTCCGCCTGATCGACACTGCCGGCATGCGCAAGCGCGCCAAGGTTCAGGAGAAGCTCGAAAAGCTCTCGGTCGCCGATGCGATGCACGCGGTCGATTTCGCCGAGGTCGTCGTGCTGCTGCTCGATGCGACCCGCGGGCTCGAGGTGCAGGACCTCAAGATCGCCGCGCGCGTGCTCGACGAAGGCCGCGCGCTGGTCATCGCGCTCAACAAATGGGATGTCGCCGAAGACGCCAGCCGGCTGTTCAACGGCGTTCGCGCCGCACTCGACGAAGGGCTGAGCCAGGTCAAGGGCGTGCCGTTGATGACCGTCTCGGCAGCGACGGGGAAGGGCGTCGATCAGTTGCTCGAGGTCGCCTTCACCACGCGCGATGCCTGGTCGCGCCGCGTCGGCACCGGCGAGCTCAACCGCTGGTTCGAGCGCGCGGTCGAGGCCAATCCGCCGCCAGCGCCCGGCGGCAAGCGGATCAAGCTGCGCTACCTCACGCAGGCCAAGACCCGCCCGCCGGGCTTCGTGCTGTTCGGTACGCGGGTCGATCAGCTTCCAGACAGCTATCAGCGTTATTTGTTGAACGGCATCCGCCGCGATCTCGGTTTCGGCGCGGTGCCGGTGCGCTTGACGCTGCGCGCGCCGAAGAATCCTTACGGCCGATCGTAATTCATTGAACGGAAAGGACATAAACCATGCGTGCTTTGACATTGATCGTAGTCGCCGGCTGCTTCGCGCTGGCAGCGTGCAACACGATTCAGGGCGCCGGCGAAGACGTCGCATCAGTCGGCCACACCGTGGCGAAAACCGCCAACGGCGCCAAACACTGATTCCGCCCCTCGGCTTTACAGCTCATTTACCGCGATCGGCTAAAGCCGCTTGGTAACAGGCGGATATAGACTGACGGGGACGCGAGCAGGTGGCTGACGACGGAGCATTGGTCGACTGGTCGGTTTTTTCACGGACGCGCGCCGAACTGGGCGCCAGTTTCGTGCGGATTCTGGGCTATTTCACCGAAGACGGCGTCAAGTCGCTGACGCAGATCGAGGAAGCAATGCGCGCGGGCAACGCTGCCGCGTTGGTGCTGCCCGCGCATACGCTCAAGGGCGAATCGCGCCAGTTCGGCGCCGAGCCGCTCGCCGAATGCGCGGAGACGATCGAGATGATCGGCCGCTCGTGCGTCGAGACCCACGACACGCCCGATCAGGCGCTCGAACACGTCGTCCGCCTGCGTCCATTGTTCGAAAAGACCCTCGCCGCGCTGGAGCGCGAATCGAATCCGCTGGTGCAGCATCGCCAGACCGGCTTCGGCCGCCGCGCGGTATTCGGCCAGCGCTGAGGCGGCTCAGTCGTCGCCTTCGGACTTGGCGTTGAGCTGGATGTAGTTTTCGGACCCCATTCGCTCGATCATGTCGAACTGCCGCTCTAGCGTGTCGACATGCTCCTCCTCGCTGGCGAGGATATCGGCGAACAGGTCGCGGCTGACATAATCGCGCACCGCCTCGCAATGGGCGATCGCGCCCTTGAGCTGTTTGACCGCGTCGAGCTCCAGCGCGAGGTCTCCTTTGAGAACCTCCTCGACCGTCTCACCGACGCGCAGCCGCCCGAGCATCTGGAAATTGGGCAGGCCGTCGAGGAACAGGATGCGCTCCGCCAGTCGGTCGGCATGCTTCATCTCGTCGATCGACTCGTCATACTCGAACTTGGCGAGCCGCTTGACGCCCCAGTGATCGAGCATCCGGTAATGCAGGAAATACTGGTTGATCGCGGTCAGTTCGTTCTTGAGCGCCTCGTTGAGCAGCTCGATGACCTTGTCGTCGCCCTTCACCGGTGATCTCCCGTTGCGGTGGCGGCAGTGTAGCGCAAGGCGCCGCGTGGCGACAGCCGGAAAATGGCGGAAATCAGCGGATTTACAACCTGCGAATGCTACGCAGCCGCGCGCTCCTCGTCGATGATCGCGCGGGCGAAGGGCACGCACTGGCCGCATTTGGGCTGCCGGCCGAGCGCGCGATAAGCCTGGCAGGCGCTGGTCGCACCGCCGCGCGCGGCTTCGCGGACTTCGCGTTCCCGAATGGCATTGCAGACGCAGACGACCATAAGTGCTCCTCGCTCTGACGCGCCTTTTAGGGATAATGAGAACGAGTCGCAAGCTCTATTGCGAGGCATTTGCAGATTTGCGCATCGGCTGAAGACACCCGCGCGCAAGGCTGCGCCACAGCCATTCCATCGGCCCGTACTGGAATCGGGCAAGCCAGGGTTTCGACCACAACAGCATCAGCGCACAGACGCCCGCGACGGCGAAATAGAGTTCGGCGCGGGACAGCCGCCCGTACAGGCCGAAGCCATAGCCGTAGAACAGTGTCGTGCAGATCAGCGTCGTGCCGAGATAATTGCTGAACGCCATGCGGCCCGCAGCGGCGATCCGCGCCGTCAGCGCGCCGCCGGGGCGGACCAGCAGCAAGATCAGGCACGCCCAGCCGATAATCATCACCGGCCGGAACGGCTCCGACCAGACGAGATCGCTCGCCGCCACCGAAGCAACGTCGAAGCCGTGGCGGATCGGGACCAAGGCGATCAGCGCATAGGCCGGAATGCCGATCCCGAAACCGATCGCTGCGCCGATACCGTAATGCCGTCGCGGCCGGGCGCCGGTCAGCAGCCCCGAGCGCAGCGCCGACATGCCGAGCAGCATATAAGCGAGCGTTTCGGTGCCGAGGAACGAAAAAGCCTGCACAGGCGCGCGCAACGCTTCTGGCCAGCGATCGGCGAAGATCGCGCCATAGCCCGATCGATGCACCGCAAGGTCGCGCGCGATCTCGTCCGGCGATGGCACGCCGAGTGTCGCGCGGTTGGCGGCATAAGCGCGCAGCACCTCGGGCGAAGCGTTTCCGGCGCGGACTGCGGCTTCCTGCGCTGCGATCTGGTAGCCGGCGTTGAAGACGAGGCCGAACTCGACCGCGAGCAGCACGATCGCCAGCGTCACCAGCTTGTATGGCGGCAGCTTGCGGAAGAGGAACGCCGCCGCGCCGACCAGCGCATAATGGTTGAGGATGTCGCCCGGCCACAGCAGCAAGAGGTGCGCCATGCCGAACATGAACAGCCACGCCATCCGCGAATAATGGACGATCGCCGCATTCTCCCCCTTCGCCTCGGCCCGCTCGGCGACGAGCAGCAGCGACGCGCCGAACAGCAGCGAGAACAGCCCCCGCATCTTGCCGTCGACCAGCACGTAATTGACGAGCCACACCGCTAAATCCGCGCCGTTATGGCCGCCATAAGCGTAGGGGTTGGCATAGGCCGCGTCGGGCATCGCGAAGCCGACGATGTTCATCAGCAGGATGCCGATCACAGCGACGCCGCGCACCGCATCGAGCGTCAGGATGCGGTCGGGTTCGCGCGGCGCCATGAGTCTCAGGCGAGCGCGGCGTCGCTTCCCATGAGTGTCGGGAAGAAGCCTTCGTAAGCCTTGCGGAGCTCGGTGAGCGGCACGCAGAAGTCGCCCTCGGCTAGCTCGAAGACGAGGCGGTTGGCGATGGTGCGGCCGAGCGTCTCGACCTCGACATGCGCGGCGTCGGCGGCGATCAGGAAATCCATCAGCGCGCCGTCGTCGACGGTGGCAATGTAAAGCCCCTGATCCTCGGCGAAGAACTGCTTGGCGACGCAACCGGGGCCGGCGGGTTGAACCAGCACGCCGATATTGCCGGCGAGCGCCATTTCGGCGAGCGTCACCGCGATGCCGCCGTCGGAAACGTCGTGGACCGCGGTGAGCGCGCCGTCCTCGATCTGCGCGCGGACGAAATCGCCGGTCTTGCGCTCGGCAGCGAGGTCGACCGGCGGCGGCGGGCCGTCCTCGCGGCCGTGCAGCTCGCGCAGCCACAGCGACTGGCCGAGATTGCCGCCGCGGGTGCCGATCACCATGACGACATCGCCGGTCTGCTTGAACGCGATGGTAGCGGACTTGCGCCAATCGGCGAGCAGGCCGATCGCGCCGATCGCCGGGGTCGGCAGGATCGCCCTGGTCTGGCCGTCATCGGTGCGCGTTTCGTTGTAGAGGCTGACATTGCCCGAGACGATCGGCATGTCGAGCGCCGCGCACGCCTCGGCCATGCCCTCGATGCAGCCGACGAACTGGCCCATGATCTCGGGCCGCTGCGGGTTGCCGAAATTCATGCAGTCGGTGGTGGCGAGCGGCTTCGCGCCGACCGCCGTCAGATTGCGAAACGCTTCGGCGATCGCTTGCTTGCCGCCCTCGACCGGATCGACCTTGCAATAGCGCGGCGTGCAGTCGGTGGTGATCGCCAGCGCCTTGTCGGTGCCGTGGACGCGCACGACCGCCGCGTCGCCGCCGGGGCGCTGGACGGTGTCGGCGCCGACCATGTGATCGTACTGCTCCCAAATCCAGCGGCGCGAGGCGAGGTCGGGCGAGCCCATCAACTTGACCAGATCGGCGGCGATGTCGGTGCATTCGGGCACGTCGTGGAGCGGGGCAGGCGGCTCGGTGCGAACCCAGGGCCGGTCGTAGCTCGGCGCTTCGTCGGCGAGCGGGCCGAGCGGAATGTCGCAGACCGTCTCGCCGTTGAAGGTCAGCACCATACGGCCGGTATCGGTGACCCGGCCGATCACCGCGAAATCGAGCTCCCACTTGCGGAAGATCGCCTCGGCCTCCGCCTCGCGGCCGGGCTTGAGGACCATCAGCATCCGCTCCTGCGATTCGGAGAGCATCATCTCGTAGGGCGTCATGCCCTCTTCGCGCTGCGGCACGGCGTTCATATCGAGCTCGATGCCGACACCACCTTTCGAGGCCATCTCGACGCTGGAGGAGGTGAGGCCCGCCGCGCCCATGTCCTGAATCGCAACGATCGCGTCGCTGGCCATCAGCTCGAGGCACGCCTCGATCAGCAGCTTCTCGGTGAACGGATCGCCGACCTGGACGGTGGGGCGCTTCTCCGCCGAATCCTCGTCGAACTCGGCCGAGGCCATGGTCGCGCCGTGAATGCCGTCGCGGCCGGTTTTGGAACCGACATAGACGATCGGATTGCCGACGCCTGAGGCCGCCGAATAGAAGATCTTGTCGGTCTGCGCGACGCCCACCGTCATCGCATTGACCAGGATATTACCGTCGTAAGCCGGGTGAAAGTTCACCTCGCCGCCGACCGTCGGAACGCCGACGCAATTGCCATAGCCGCCGATGCCGTGGACCACGCCGGCGATCAGGTGGCGCATCTTGGGGTGGTCAGGCCGGCCGAAGCGCAGCGCGTTCAGATTGGCGATCGGCCGCGCGCCCATCGTGAACACGTCGCGCAGGATGCCGCCGACTCCGGTCGCGGCGCCTTGATAGGGCTCGATGTACGACGGATGGTTGTGGCTCTCCATCTTGAAGATGGCGGCTTGGCCGTCGCCGATATCGACCACGCCGGCATTCTCGCCGGGGCCGCAGATCACCTGCGGGCCGGTGGTGGGCAGCTTCTTCAGGTGGATCCGGCTCGATTTGTAGCTGCAATGCTCCGACCACATCACCGAAAAGATGCCGAGTTCGACCAGGTTGGGCTCGCGGCCCAGCGCGTGGAGCACGCGGTCATATTCTTCCGGGGAAAGCCCGTGCTGGGCGACGATCTCTGGCGTGATCTCGGTCATGCGCGCGCCTTTAGCGGGCTGCGTTCGCGGCGTCACCCCGATTGCGCATTCACCGGCTCTTGACGGTTGCTCGTTACGCTGGCGATCCCGTTTCCGAAGGAGCAGAATGAGCTGATGGTGCGTGCCGCGATCAAGGCCGGAATCGAGCTTGCCCCGGCGATGTTCGTCGCCCCGCCCGCCTTGGCCGCGGCATGGGAATGCACTCTCGCCGACGATTCGCTGCGCTGGGCGCCCGGCGTGTTCGACCTGTTCGGGCTGGAGCGTGGCTCGGCGCTCAAGCGGGGGGACGTCGTTCTCCAATACACGCCCGAATCGCGCGCCTTGCTCGATCACCTGCGCAGCCACGCCATCGCCACCTGCGGCAGCTTCACCTTCGAAGCCGAGATTCGCCGCCTGGACGGCGAGCTGCGTTGGATTCGAATCGCTGCCGACGTCGTCGCGAAGGACGGCCGCGCGACTCACCTTTATGGCACCAAGCAGGATGTCACTGCCGAGATGCGGGCCCGCCGCGACGGGTGAGACGCCCGCGCAGCCGCTTCAGAAGGTCGCGTTTGGCGAGCGGCATGAACATCTCTTCCGGACCTTCGGGATCGAGGATTTCATTGTCCGCAAGCCATTCCTGAAGGCCGTCGAGCTCGGGCGTTTCGTATGGGCGCAATGAATGGCCCGGCCCGCGCAGCCCCTCGATCGTCGCGATCAGCGAGCCCGTTTCGGCCAGGCGCCGCTCGACGAGCTCGGGTTCGACGCCGAGATGTTCGGCCATCAGCTCATGCGCGATTGCAGCGATTCGATCGGCGGTGGCGTGGCTGCCGGGCAGCGTCGAATCGACCGTCACGTCGCATTCGGTATCGAGCCGCATCGAGCGGTTGTTGAAGTTGGAAGAGCCGACGCGCAGCACCTTGCCGTCGATCACCGTCACCTTGGCGTGGACGTACACCGCCGCGCCTTCCGCGGTGAACGGATGATAGACCCGGAAGCGGCCGTGGCGATCATGCGGGCGGATCGCTTCGATCAGCCGCGCGCGGGCAGTGTCCATCGCCAGCGGCTCGAGCCAGCCTTGCGAGGTTTCCGGGTTGAGCAGCACGATCTCGGGCCCGTCGGGTTCCTCGATCCGCTTGGCGATCGCCTCGGCGACGCGGCGCGAAGCGAAATACTGGCTCTCGGCATAGATCCAGCGCTCGGCGCGCGCGATGAGGTCGAGATAGAGCGCCTCGATCTCGTGAATCGGTGCGATATCGGGCATCTCGGGCTGAGTGCGCGAGATGGCGACCGCGGTGTCGATGAAATCGGCCGGCAGCTTCTCGGGCCAGCAAGCAGGAACCGGCGGGGGCGGCGCGATCGGCCGGCCGCCTGCGCGCTTCCACCGCTCGCGGCCAAGTTCGCCCAGCGCCTTGGCGACAGGCCCCGACAGCGCCGTGGTCGCGTCGTGCCACGGCTTGTAGGGCCTGCCGCCGGCATTGAGCCGCTCGGGATCATGATCGCGATGCGCGCGCGTGTCCCAGCGGTCGTCGGTCATGTCGATCCCGCCACAAAAGGCGAGGCAATCGTCGATGATGACGATCTTCTGGTGGTGCGACGCGCCGGTCGGGTGGACCGAATCGAGCTTCAGGTGGATGCGCCGCTTGAACATCCAGCGGATGACGGTGAACAGCGTGCGCCCGCGAAACAGCGTCTTGAGCGCACCCATGTCCCAACGGAGGATATGAACCTGCAAGCCGGGCGTGCGCGCGACGAGCCAGTCGATGAACGCGCCGACCTCGGCGGGCGCGCCATCGTCGGGGTGGTGGACGAGCTTGATCCGCGCGTCGAAATCCCAGCCGATCAGCAGGATCTGGTGCTTCGCCGACAACATCGCCTGGCGCGCGATTCGGAAATAGCCCTCGGCATCGACGATCACGCTGGCGCGGGTCGCGGCCTCAATCCGCCAGCAATTGCGGCCGGGGACGAGCGCGCGGGCGTCGCTCACAGGATTTCGCGGACCTTTTCGGGCGGACGGCCGAGGCGGACGCCCTTTTCGGTCTCGACCAGCGGGCGCTCGATCAGGATCGGATGCTCGACCATCGCATCGAGGATCGTGTCATCGGGAGCCTTGGCGAGTCCGAGGTCCTTGGCGGTCTGCTCGCCCGCGCGCAGGCCGTCGCGCGGCGTCATCCCGGCGCGCTGATAGAGGCGCGACAGCTCGGCGCGCGACGGCGGCGTGTCGAGATAGTTCACCACCTCGACTTCGACGCCTGGCGTCGCTTCCAGGATCGCCAGCGTCTCACGCGATTTGGAGCAGCGAGGATTGTGCCAGATCGTTGCCTTCATTCCCGTTTCCTCATGTGGCCCCCAGTGCGCGCGCTTCTGCGGTGAAGTCGGCGTCCTGCCGCTCGGGCCCAATCGCCGTCCAGGCGGCGATGATCACCGCCATCGCGCCGCACACGATCGCCAGCGCCAACCCGTAGTTGCCACCATTGGACTTGGCGATCCCCGCCTGGATCGGCAGGTTGACCGAGGCGATCAGATTGCCCGCCTGATAGGCGAAGCCCGGAAACATGCCGCGCACCAGCGGCGGCGACAGCTCGTTCAGATGCACCGGAACGATCCCCCACGCGCCCTGCACCGCAACCTGGACGAGAAACGCGCCGAGGCCGAGCAGCAGCGGGGTCGCGGTGAATGCCCAGAGCGGGATGATCGGCAGCGCGAGCAGGCTGGCGACGATGATCGCGCGCTTGCGGCCGATCCGTTCCGACCAGATGCCGAAGCCGATCCCGCCGACGAGTGCGCCGACGTTCATCACGATCGCCAGCGTGCCCGTGGTGTGCGTGTCGAAGCCGTGCTGGACCTGGAGGAAGGTCGGGTAGATATCCTGCGTGCCGTGGCTGAAGAAGTTGAACGCGGTCATCAGCACAATGAGATAGAGCGCGATCTTCCAGTGGCGTGCGAGCTCCCTGACCGCGTTGGCCTTGGGCCCGCCCTTGCGCGCTTCGAATGCCGGACTCTCGTGGACGTGCATGCGGATCAGGATGACGAGCAGCGCCGGAATGATCCCGACCATGAACATGCCGCGCCAGCCTACCCGATCGAACAGCAGGTAATAGACGAGGCTCGCGATCAGGTATCCGGTCGGATAGCCGCCCTGCAGCAGGCCGGAAACGGCGCCGCGCAGCTTGGCGGGAATCGATTCCATCACCAAACTCGCACCGATCCCCCATTCGCCGCCCATCGCGAAGCCGAACAGCGTGCGCAGGACAAACAGCACCGCGAGGCTCGGCGCGAAGGCCGAGGCGAATTCGAGCGCCGAGAACAAGGCGATGTCGATCATGAGCACCGGCCGTCGCCCGAAACGGTCGGCGAGGTAGCCGAACAGCAGCGCCCCGAACGGCCGCGCCGCCAGCGTCAGCGTAACGGCGAGCGTGACGGTCTTGATGTCGCTGCCGAACTCGGCGGCGATCGCCTTCAGCATGAAGACCATCAGGAAATAGTCGAAGGCGTCGAGCGTCCAGCCGAGATAGCTCGCCCAGATCGCGCTCTTCTGCGATTTATCGAGCGATTTAAGGTCGGCGATCAGGGACATGGGCGATCCTTCTCCTCACGTCATCCCCGCGATAGCGGGGACCCATCTCCTGCGGCCTCACCAAGCTCCAACTGCGGGAGCTGGGTTCCCGCTTTCGCGGGAATGACAAATGGAGGGCTTATACCCCCTGCTTCGCCAACCACTCTTCGAGCCACTTGATCGTGTACGCGCCTGCCTGGAACTCGGGATCGTCGAGCAGCGCCTGGTGCAAGGGGATCGTCGTCTTCATACCCTCGACGACGAATTCCTCGAGCGCGCGCTTCAACCGCATCAGGCAGCGCTCGCGCGTCGTGCCATAGACGATCAGCTTGGCGATCATGCTATCGTAATAAGGCGGCACCTTATAGCCGGTGTAGAGCCCACTATCGACGCGGACGTGCATGCCGCCGGGCGCGTGATATTGCGTGACCGTGCCCGGTGAGGGCGCGAAGGTGCGCGGGTCCTCGGCGTTGATGCGGCATTCGATCGCGTGGCCGTGGAACTGCACCTGGTCCTGGGTGACCGACAGGCCGTGTCCTTCGGCCACGCGGATCTGCTCGCGGACGAGATCGAGCCCGGTGATCGCCTCGGTCACCGGATGTTCGACCTGCAAACGCGTGTTCATCTCAATAAAGTAGAACTCACCGTCTTCCCACAGGAATTCGATCGTGCCCGCGCCGCGATAGCCCATGTCGGCCATCGCCCTGGCGACGATCCCGCCCATGCGGTTGCGGTCTTCGGCCGACAGGATCGGCGAGGGGGCCTCTTCGAGCACCTTCTGGTGGCGGCGCTGCAGCGAACAATCGCGCTCGCCCAAGTGGATCGCGGCGCCGTTGCCGTCGCCGAACACTTGGAACTCGATGTGGCGCGGGTTGCCGAGATATTTCTCCATATAGACGGTCGCGTCGCCGAACGCCGCCTTCGCCTCGGAGCCCGCCTGCTTCATCAGCGTTTCGAGCTGGCTTTCCTCCGGCACCACCTTCATGCCGCGCCCGCCGCCGCCCGAGGCGGCCTTGATCAGAACCGGATAGCCAATCTCGCGCGCCAGTTTCTTGGCTTCCTCGACATCGGTGATCGCGCCGTCCGAACCGGGCACCAGCGGCAGGCCGAGCGCGCCGGCGGTGCGCTTGGCCTCGACCTTGTCGCCCATGATCCGAATATGCTCGGGCTTGGGGCCGACGAAGATCAGATCGTGTGCCTCGACGATCTCGGCGAACTGCGCGTTTTCTGAGAGGAAGCCGTAGCCCGGATGGATCGCATCGGCGCCCGAGATTTCCGCCGCCGAGATGATGTTCGGAATGTTCAGATACGATTCGATCGCCGGCGGCGGGCCGATGCACACCGCCTCGTCGGCAAGCCGGACGTGCATCGCATCGGCGTCGGCGGTCGAATGCACCGCGACCGTCTTGATGCCCATCTCATGGCATGCGCGATGGATGCGCAGCGCGATCTCGCCGCGATTGGCGATCAGCAGTTTTTTGATCTCAGGCATGGGAAATTGTCCCGCGAAATGTGCGCGCCATCCGTTCGCCCTGAGCCTGTCGAAGGGCGATGTGCGGGACGTCGCAATCGGGCTTCGACAAGCTCAGCCCGAACGGTGGAGAGATGATCGAGAGAGGGGGCGCCCCGCTCATTCGACGACGATGAGAGGTTGGTCGAACTCCACCGGCTGGCCGTTCTCGACCAGGATCGCCTTGATCGTGCCGGCCGAGGGCGCGGTGATCGGGTTCATCACCTTCATCGCCTCGACGATCAGCAGCGTGTCGCCTGCGGCGACCTGCTTGCCGACGCTGGAGAACGGCGCGGCGCCCGGCTCGGCGGCGAGATAGGCGGTGCCGACCATCGGCGACTTGACCGCGTTGGCGTGGCTCGGCGCGGCGGGCGCCGGATCGGCCGATGGCACACTCGCGACATGCGTCGCGGGCGCTGACGCGGCTGCCGGGGCGGGCGCATAATGCACCGCAGCGGCGGGCGCGGCCTTGCGCGCGATTCTGATCTTGCGATCGCCGTCCTCGACTTCGACCTCGGTCAGGCCCGTCGCGTCGAGCATTTCAGCCAGTTGGCGGACCAGATCGACGTCCACCCGCATTTTATGTTCCTCGGTCATGCGACCCTTTCCCTGTCAATCGGCGCCGTCTGTCAGAAGCGCGCCGCCGCTTCAAGCGCGAGGATGTAGGAAAGCGCCCCAAAGCCCGCGATCGTTCCCTTCGCCGCGCGACCGACATAGCTGGTGTGGCGGAAATCTTCTCGCGCATGCGGGTTGGAAAGATGCACCTCGATCACCGGCGTGGTGATCGCCTTGACGGCATCGTGCAGCGCGACGGAAGTATGCGTGTAGCCGCCCGGATTGAGGATCACCGCCTTCGCCGACAAGGCCTGCGCTTCGTGCAGCCAGTCGATGAGATGGCCCTCGTGGTTGGACTGGCGCATGTCTATGGTCAGATCGAGCTCCTTGGCGCGATCCGCCAATGCATCGGCGATGTCGTCGAGCGTGTCGTGGCCGTAGACCTCGGGCTCGCGCAGACCCAGCAGGTTGAGGTTCGGGCCGTTGAGCACGAAGATCGTGTCCGCCATGCGAGTCCCTTGGTTGCGGCTGGCGCGGGGCGCGCCTAGATCGTGGCAGACCCCTTAGCCGGTCGTTTCGCCCTTGTCGAAGGGCCGGCTCACCCACCGTTTCGAGGATCCGCTTTTGCACACCGATGGAACCGTCTCGATCACCGTCAATGGCGAGCACAAGCGCGTTGCCGCCGGGCTCAGCCTCGCCGACCTCGCGACCGAACTCGGGCTGGTGCCGGAAAAGGTCGCGGTCGAGCGCAACCTGGAAGTGGTGCCGCGCTCGACGCTCGCGCAGGTATGCGTCGAGGATGGCGACGAGTTGGAGATCGTCCATTTCGTCGGCGGCGGCGATCATGCACGGCCGATCGACGAGGATAGCTGGTCGGTCGCCGGCAAGACCTTCCGCTCGCGGCTGATCGTCGGCACCGGCAAGTACAAGGATTTCGAGCAGAACGCCGCGGCGCTCGAGGCGTCGGGCGCCGAGATCGTCACCGTCGCGGTGCGCCGCGTCAACGTCAGCGATCCCAAGGCGCCGATGCTGACCGACTATATCGATCCGAAGAAGATCACCTACCTCCCCAACACCGCGGGCTGCTTCACCGGCGAGGAAGCGATCCGCACGCTGCGCCTGGCACGCGAGGCGGGCGGCTGGGAGCTCGTCAAACTCGAAGTGCTCGGCGAGGCGAAGACGCTCTATCCCGACATGGTCGAGACGCTGCGCGCGACCGAGGTGCTCGCGAAAGAGGGCTTCAAGCCGATGGTCTATTGCGTCGACGATCCGATCGCGGCGAAGCGGCTGGAAGATGCCGGTGCGGTGGCGATCATGCCGCTCGGCGCGCCGATTGGCTCGGGGCTCGGCATCCAGAACGAGGTGACGATCCGGCTGATCGTCGAGGGCGCTAGCGTGCCGGTGCTGGTCGATGCCGGGGTCGGCACCGCGTCGGACGCGGCGCGCGCGATGGAGCTCGGCTGCGACGGCGTGCTGATGAACACCGCGATCGCCGAGGCCAAGGATCCGGTGATGATGGCCACCGCGATGAAGGGCGCGATCTAATGGGGGCGGCTTGATTTCAGAGCCGGCCGTTTGGGCAATCGCCGCTACGCCGATCCGTCGAGCCC
>JBQCHQ010000029.1:0-20266 GCA_051954515.1 Sphingomonas sp.
CGCTTGCTGGCGACGGCGAAATTGAGCGCAGCCATGATCGGCGTCGTCTCGGGATCGAGGTCGTGGCCGTAGAGCGGCAGGTCCGCCTCGAGCCGCAGCGAATCGCGCGCGCCGAGGCCGATCGGCTTGACCTCGGGCTGCCCAGTTAGCGCGTCGGCCAGCGCCTCGGCATGATCGGCGGGCACCGAAATCTCGAACCCGTCCTCGCCGGTATAGCCCGAGCGGCTTATCCACAGCGACACGCCGTTCCAGTCGAACCGGCCACCCTTCATGAAGGTGAGGTCGGCGACGCCCGGCACCGGCCGCGTCAGCGCATCGACCGCCTTGGGGCCTTGCAGCGCAAGCAGCGCCTGCTCGTCCATATGGTTGAGCGTGATCGCGTCGGGCAGGTGATCGCGCAGATGCGCGATGTCGTCATATTTCACCGCGCCGTTGACGACCATATAGATGCTGCCGTCGTCCCAGCGCGTCAGCATCAGATCGTCGAGGATGCCGCCGTTCTCGGCGAGCAGCAGCGAATATTTCTGCGCATTCGGCTTCACGCCCTTCACGTCGGCGGGGATCAGCGCTTCGAGCGCGTCGTCGAGCCCGTCGCCGGCCAAGTGGAGCTGGCCCATATGGCTGACGTCGAACAATCCGGCCGATTCGCGCACCCACAGATGCTCGGCCATGATCCCTTCGTACTGGACGGGCATCCAGTAACCGGCGAACTCGACCATCCGGCCGCCCCGCGCTCGGTGCCAGGCGTCGAGCGGCAGCGTCGCCGTCTCGATATCGTCGATCGTGTCGGTGTCGTCGCTCATTCGGGCCTCCGATCGCCATTGGAAACGACGCTTCGGCCGGTGACCCGGTTCCCGTTCGCGCCGCCCCCTCTGTCACGGAACCTGAGAGCTTTCCTCCGGCACGCCGGAGTTACCCCTTCGGTGGAGCGCGCCCAGAAGGGCCCGCCCGCTTTCCAGAGTGCCGATCAGCCCCGCGCGGTCTGGGGTGCCTGAGAGATTCCGGGGCGGTTGCTCCTTCGGCGGGCCTGTCGCCAGGCCACTCTCCCGCGCGAAGCCCATGGCGGTCGCCCGCCATCGGCGATCCCGCCCCTGACGCAGCCGCGAAGCCGAGTCAATTGCTCGCGTGCGCCAAATCAGCGCGTGGCGTTGTATTTGAGCTGATCGTCGGTCAGCTGAAAGCCGACCAAGGCCTGGAAGGTCGCGCGCTGCACCGCTTGCTTGACCTTGGGCGTCGACAAGGGGTCGACCGCGGCGTCCTCCTGACCGGCCTTGCGCGGCTTGGTCAGCATGTCGCGCACGTCCTCGGGCAAAGTCGCCGCCGAGCGCAGCACGTTGGCGGTCGCCTGCCCGCTGGTCGAGGCGCGCGCCTGGCCGGCGTCGAAATGCACCGCGACCTGGCTGGTGCGCTTAGCGACGACCACCGTGCCGCCCTGCACCACGGCGATGTAGAAAGGCAGCGTCACGTCGCGCGCCGCCTCGGTATGGCTGCGGATGGCATTGACCTGGAAGGTGACGTTGGTGACGACCTGCGCGCCGGTCGCGTCGCAGGTCGAGCGAACGTCGGTCATCGTCGCCGAAACGTCGATCGCGCTGGCGTCGCGGCTCGTTGCCGGGTTGAACAGCGTGATGTCGCCGGTGCCCGCGGGAACAGCCACTTCGGGGCACGGCGTGCGCACGGCGGTGATGCCGCCTTCGGTGATGTCGCCGGCATGCGCGCAGCCGCCGACGGCGAGGACGAGGGCGACGGGAAGCAGGATTTTCCGGGCTGTCACGGGCACGCGAACCTTTTCAAGCGAAGCAAAGGGCCGGCACGGTCGGGCGCCGGCCCCCAATCGGCGCGCACCATAGGAAGCGGCTTTCGCCGAGGCAAGCAATCGCGTAGAGGCCGCGATCATGGCCGCCGCCCGAAAACCCGCGCTCGACCTGCTGATCGCCGCCCCGCGCGGCTTTTGCGCGGGCGTCGATCGCGCGATCCGCATCGTCGAGCTGGCGCTCGAGAAGCACGGCCCGCCGGTCTATGTCCGCCACGAGATCGTCCACAACAAGTTCGTCGTTGACAGCTTGCGCAAGAAGGGCGCGGTGTTCGTCAAGGAACTCGACGAGGTTCCCGCCGGCGCCCCGGTGGTGTTCTCGGCGCACGGCGTCCCCAAATCGGTGCCCGCCGATGCCGAGGCGCGCGCGCTCGACTATCTCGACGCGACCTGCCCGCTCGTCTCCAAGGTCCATCGCCAGGCCGAGCGGCTGGTCCAGGCCGGGCGGCACATCCTGTTCATCGGCCATCGCGGCCATCCCGAGGTGATCGGCACGTTCGGCCAGGTGCCCGAGGGATCGATGACCCTGGTCGAGACGATCGACGATGTCGCCAAAGTCGCGCCGGCCGATCCCGACAATCTCGCCTTCCTCACCCAGACGACGTTGTCGGTCGACGACACTGCCGCGATCGTCGCCGCGCTGCAGCGGCGTTTCCCGTCGATTGCGGCGCCGCGCGGCGAGGACATCTGCTACGCCACCTCGAATCGCCAGGCCGCGGTCAAGGCGATCGCGGCGCAGTGTGACGCGATGCTGGTGATCGGCGCGCCCAATTCGTCCAATTCGCAGCGGCTGGTCGGCGTCGCCACGCGGCAGGGGGTGCGCGCGCAACTGATCGAGCGCGCCGGCGATCTCGACCTTGGCTGGCTGGAAGGCGTCGCGACGCTCGGCATCACCGCCGGCGCCTCGGCGCCCGAGGAGCTGGTCCGCGAATTGGTCGACCGCCTCGCCGAGCATTTCATTGTCTCCGAACGCGAGATCGAAACCGCGCGCGAGGACATCGCCTTCAAGCTGCCGCGCAGCCTCGAAGCCGCGTAAATGGCGGTTTATACGCACGTCTCCGCCGAGGCGCTGGCGGCGTTCCTCGCGCGCTACGATGTCGGCGAGCTGGTCTCGGCCAAGGGCATCGCTGAGGGCGTCGAGAACAGCAACTATCTGGTCGACACGACCAAAAGCCGCTTCATCCTGACGCTCTATGAAAAGCGGGTTTCGGCGGACGATCTGCCGTTCTTCATGGCGCTGCTCGACCATCTCGCGGCCAAGGGCCTGCCCGTGCCGCCGGCGATCAAGGACCGTAACGGCATCGAGATCCAGGAACTGGCGGGGCGTGCGGCGTGCCTCATCAAGTTCCTGCCGGGCGTCTCGCTGTCGCACCCTACGGCGGCGCAAGCCCTGGCCGCGGGCAGGGCGATGGGCGAGATGCACCGCGCGCTCGCCGATTTCACACTTGAGCGTCGCAACGAGCTCGGCGCCGCGGGCTGGGCGCCGCTGCTCGATCGTTGCGGCGCCGATCTCGATGGCATCGCGCCGGGGCTGAGGGCGCGACTGGCGCAGGCGCTCGACGAAGTGCTCGCGGCGTGGCCGGACGATCTCGCCCGGTCGGCGATTCACGCCGATCTGTTTCCAGACAATGTGCTGATGCAGGGCGATCGAGTCACCGGCCTGATCGACTTCTATTTCGCCTGTACCGATATCCGCGCCTACGACCTCGCGGTGATGCATTCGTCATGGGCGTTCGAGAACGACGGCACGCCCGCCGGCCCCGCGGTCGGCCGCGCGCTCATCGAGGGATATGAGGCGGCGTTGCCGCTGACGGGGGCCGAGCGGACCGCCTTGCCGTTGCTCGCGCAAGGGGCGTGTCTGCGTTTCGCGCTGACGCGGGCGTGGGACTGGCTCAACACCCCCGCCGACGCGCTGGTGACGCGCAAGGACCCGCTCGCTTATGTCCGCCGGCTCGACTGGTATCGCGCCAATCCCGGGGCGCTCGCATGAGCGAACTGTCACGGGTAGAGATCGCCACCGACGGCGCGTGCAAGGGCAATCCCGGTCCCGGCGGCTGGGGCGCGGTGATCCGATCGGGCACGCGCGAGAAGGAGCTGTCGGGCGGCGATCCGCTCACCACCAACAACCGCATGGAATTGACCGCGGTGATCGAGGCCCTGAACGCGCTCAAGCGGCCCTGCGCGGTCGCGCTGTCGACCGACAGCCGCTACGTGATGGACGGCCTCACCAAATGGATCCACGGCTGGCGCCGGAACGGCTGGAAGACCGCCTCGAAACAGCCGGTCAAGAACGCCGATCTGTGGCAAGCGCTGGTAGAGGCGACCGCGCGCCACAAGATCGCTTGGGAATGGGTCAAGGGCCATGCCGGCCACCCCGACAACGAGCGCGCCGACCGTCTCGCCAGCGATGCGGCGATCGCTGCCGGCCGGCGCGCCGCGGGGGTTTAGGGGGGATCAGGCCTCTTCGATCGGGGCGCCGGGGCCGTTCTTCAGCACAGAGGCGATCGCGTTGCGAGCGCTCGCCTTGCTGTCATAGCCTTCGGTCCAGAAGATCGTTTCGGCATTGTATTTGAACTTGGCGACATATTCGCCCTTCTTGTTCTGCTCGATCACGAACTTGTGCGCCATACCAACTCTCCTGTTAGAGATTGATCCAGGTTAGCGTCGATCGCGCCGAGTCGCTACGCCTGATTTGCCCAGGCGGTGAGCAGGGTGTGCGCGATGGCGTAAGGCGGCGGCGGCAGGAAGGGCGCACCGGGCGCGCCGGCCAAGGCAGCGACGACGCCTTCGCGCGACACCCAGATCGCGTCCTCCAGTTCGTTGGCGTCGATCGTGATCGCATCGTCTGCCGCTTCGGCGATGCAGGCGATCATCAGCTGCGAGGGAAACGGCCAGGGCTGGCTGGCGACATAGCGGACGCGGCCGACGCGCACCCCCGATTCCTCGGCGATCTCGCGCGCGGCTGCCTCCTCGATCGATTCGCCGGGCTCCAGAAAGCCCGCCAATGCCGAATAGCGCCCCGCAGGCCACGCCGCCTGCCGCCCGACCAGCGCCCGCCCGTCATGCTCGGCGATCATGATGACGACCGGATCGACGCGCGGGAAATGCTCGGCTCCGCAATTGCCGCAGGTGCGCCCCCAGCCGGCGCGGAAGATCGTCGTCGGCGTGCCGCAGTTCGCGCAAAAGACGTGACGCGCATGCCAATCGAGCAGGCTGCGCGCCGCGGCATAGGTCGCCGCCTCGCCGGTGCGCAATTGGGCCAGCGCGGTGAACAAAGCGGGCGAGCGGGTCGGCGGCATGCGCTCGCCGGGGCGATAGGCGACGAAATGGGGACGGTCGCCATCGAGCCCGAGCAGCAGCAATTCGGCGTCCTCGGCCGCCTCGGCAAGGCTCGCCCAACCGAGCCGGCCGTCCTCGCTCACTTCGGGCGTGTCGCCGGCGAGCTTGAGCACGCGCCCGCGCCAGTCGCTTTTGACGGCGGCGAAAGCTTCCGAATCATGGCGCAGGTGATCGGCGCGGTCGAGCGTGCCGCCGGTGAAGCCGGGGATCATCGCCGTTGTTGTTTCCAATAAGAATAGTCGGCCACCAGCGCCTTCACCGTTTCCTGCCGCACCGGCCATTTGTCGGCGGGCATGTAATTGACCATGATCGTGCCGCGGGCATGGCGCGCGCGATCGACCCAGGCGACCGTGCCGGCCGCGCCGCCCCAGCCGTACGTCCCCTTGCCGGCGCCGGCCGGATCGTCGGTCAGCGTCACCGATCCGCCCGCGCCGAAACCCATCGGGTGCGCCGCCTGGGTGCCGCCGGTGGTGCCGCCCACGCCGCCGAAGGTAACGCCGGCGGGAAGCAGGTTCGAGGTCGCCAGCGCGACCGTCTCGGGTTTCATCACTTGAACGCCATCGAGCGTCCCGTCATCCTGCAGCATGTGCAGGAAGCGGTCGTAATCGCGCGCCGACATGACGAGGCCGGCGCCGCCATAAGGGAAGCTCGGCGCATCGAGGAATACCGAGGTCGCGCCGGGATCGAGCGGGGTTCGCTTGTCGCCGACGAAGACGTAATTGGTCGCGAGCCGGCCCTTCTCGCTCGCCGGCACTTGCCAATAGCTCGAATTCATCTTGAGCGGATCGAACAATCGCGCCTGGACGAACTTGTCGAACGGCATGCCCGACGCGACCTCGACGACTCGCGCGAGCACGTCGAGGCCGATCGAATAGCTCCACTTGGTGCCCGGATCGGCGATCAGCGGCAGCGTCGCCACCTTGTCGGCGAACGCGGCGAGCGTCCTGGGGCGAACCGCGCGCATATTCTGCTCGACTTGCGCATTGGCAGCGAACGGAACGATGCCGGCCTGTTCATAGGCCTTTTGCAGCGGGCCGGTGGTGACGATCGTATAGCCGAGCCCGGCGGTGTGGGTCAGCAAGTTGCGGATCGTCATCTCGCGCTTGGCAGGGCGCGACGCGAGGCTGTGCTCGGGATCGGTCAGCACCGTCATGTGCTTGAAGCCGGGGATGAAGTCGCTGACCGGCTCGTCGAGCTTCAGCTTGCCGTCCTGGATCAGCAACATGGCCGCCATCGCTGTGATCGGCTTGGTCATCGAATAGACCCGCCACAGCGAATCGGGCCCTGCGGCGGGCGCGCCGGAATCGTCCGAGAGATGGCCCGCCGAGACGAACACCGTCGGCAGGTCGCCGACGCCGAAGGCGCCGACGATGCCGGGCATCTCGCCCTTCACCACATAGGAATCGAACAGCGCCTGGACGTGCGGCAGCGGATGCGCGAGCGTCGGTGCCGGCACCGCGACCGACGATTTGGGCAGTACCGCCTGCGCGCCGAACGCGGCGCTCGACACCAGCGTCGCCCCCAGAACCGAAACCAACAATCGCTTCATCGCGTCCTCCCGATCACCGTCGCCGCCTTGGCGAAGACCGTGGGCAGCCCCGCCGAGTCGAGCTCGGCAATCGGCCACCATTCGCCTTGCGGCGCAGAGACATGCGCGCCCGCGCGCGCCACCGCAAGCGCGAGTTCGAGCCGGAAATGGGTGAAGACATGCGACGCGGTCGCGTCGAGCAATTGCCAGTCGCCGCTCGCCGGGGCTTCGGCGAGCGCGGGGGGCGTCTCGATCCACGGCCCGGTCGGCAAGGCGCGCATGCCGCCGAGCAGCCCCTTGGGCGGGCGGCGGACGAGAAGCACCTCGCCGTCGCGTTCGAGCCAGAAGATCGTCCCGTAACGCTGCGGCTTGGCGGCCTTGCGAGCCTTGACGGGAAACGCTGCGGGCGTGCCGAGCGCGTGGCCGCCGCATTCCCCGCGCAACGGACAGAGCAGGCATTTGGGCTCGCGCGGCGTGCAGAGCGACGCGCCCAGATCCATCATCGCCTGGGCGAAATCGCCGGCACGGGCATCGGGCGTGATCGACTCGGCGGCCTCATAGATCAGCGGTTTGGCGGCAGGGAGCGGCGTTTCGATCGCGAACAGCCGCGCAACGACTCGCTCGACATTGCCGTCGACCACCACCGCGCGCCGGCCGAACGCGATCGCCGCGATCGCCGCGGCGGTGTAGCCGCCGATCCCCGGCAGCGCGCGCAAGCCTTGCTCACCGTCGGGAAAGCGCCTGCCATGCTCGGCGACGACGGCATGCGCGCAGGCGATCAGGTTGCGCGCCCGCGAATAATAGCCGAGCCCTGCCCAGGCGGCCATCACCTCGGCCTCGTCGGCCGCTGCCAGCGCGGCGACGTCGGGCCAGCGCGCGACGAACGCCTCGAAGCGCGGCCGCACCGTCGCCACCGTGGTCTGCTGCAGCATGATCTCGGACAGCCACACGCGATAGGGATCGGGCGCCGGCGCGCCCGGCGGCGCGCGCCACGGCAGGTCGCGGGCATGGCAATCGTACCAGGCCAGCAGATCGCGCGAAATCGTGGATGAACTGTTGGCGGGCACGCCCTCGCTATGGCATGGGTTGGCGGATGAGCAAACCGCGCCAGCCCCGGCCCGAACCGCAACGCGCCAATCGCGCGCGCGCGGTCGCCGAGCTGCTGCCCGATGTCGGGCGCGCGGCGTTCCGTCGCTTCGGCTTCGTGCAGAGCTCGATCGTCAGCCGCTGGGCGGAGATCGTCGGCCCGCGCTACGCCGAAGTCTCCGCGCCCGAATCGCTTCGCTTCCCGCATGGCGAGCGCGCCAACGGCAATCTCACCCTCGTCGTGCGCGGCGCGCATGCCGCGATGATGCAGCACATCACCCCCGAGATCGTCGAGCGCGTCAATCGCTTCTTCGGCTATGGCGCGGTGGCGCGAGTCACCATCCGCCAGGGCGAGGTGGCGAAGCGCGCGCCGCGGCCCGCGCCGCCGTCGCTCAAGCCTGCGCCGATCGAGCTCGGGGGCAGCCTACGCGCGATCGGCGATCCCGAATTGAAGGCGGTGCTCGAAGCGCTCGCCGCCGGCGTCGCGGCGACCAGCGGCGCCCCCGTGATCGAAACTAAGGAGCGTTGATGCGATTTGTCGTCGGTTTGCTCGCGCTGCTGGGCGCGGTGTTCATCCTCTCCCCGCCCGCCTCCGCCGCCACGCCCGATTGGCAGGCGCACGTCGTCAAGACGGCCAATGGCGGTTTCCTGATCGGCAACCCCAATGCGCGGGTGAAGCTCGTCGAATATATGAGCTATACGTGCCCGCATTGCGCCGCCTTTTCGCGCGAATCGGCCGCCGTGCTGCGCGGCCGGATGATCAAGTCGGGCACCGTCAGCCTCGAGGAGCGCAACCTGGTGCGCGACCAGCTCGACCTTGCCGCCGCCTTGCTCGCGCGCTGCGCCGGGCCCGCGGGCTTCGACAAGCTCTCGACAACCTTCTTCGGGCAGCAGGACTCCTGGCTGCGCAACGGCATCGAATGGGAGCAGGACAACAGCCAGCGCATGGCGATGTATCCCAAGGATGCGCGGCTCAAGGCGGCGGCGGAGGGGGCCGGGCTGACCGCGATCGCCCGTGCCAACGGCATGAGCCAGACGCAGGTCGATGCCTGCCTCGCCGATCCTGCCGGGCTCAAGCAGATCACCGACCTGCTGCAGCATGTGCCCGCGGGAATCACCGGCACGCCGGGCTTCGTCATCAACGGCAAGGTGCAGGCCAAGGCCTATAGTTGGGCCGATCTCGAGCCGGCGCTGCGTGCCGCAGGCGCACGGTGAGGCGGACGAGGATGATCCGCCGGCTGGCCTTCGCCTTGCTGCCGCTCGCCGCCCTCGCCGGATGCCACCAGCCCGCGGCGCCGTCGAACGTGACGGCCCCTGCTCCAACCGACGTCGCTGCCACCGCGCCGGGTGGACGCGGCTGGTCGACTGTCGTGACGCGCACGGCCGAGACGGGCTATCGCATGGGCAATCCGGCAGCCCCCGTCCAACTCGTCGAGTTCGGCTCGCGGACGTGCCCGCATTGCGCCGCCTTCGCCGCCAGCGGAATGAAGTCGCTGGTCGAGAAATACGTCCGCAGCGGCAAGGTTTCCTACGAGTTCCGCGACTGGCTGCGCGACGGCGGTGACGTCGCCGCGGCGCTGATCGGGCGGTGCAAGGGGACTAACGGCTTCTTCCCCCTGCTCGCCGCGGAGTTCGCGTATCAGCCGCAGATCTTTGCCAAGGAAGGTCTCCAGACCAAGGCGATGGCCGAGGCAGTCGAAAAGGCGCCCGAGAAGGAGCAGGCCTATGTTCTGGCCGGCCAGATCGGCTATCTCGATTTCGCGCACGCGCAGGGCATCGACGACGCACTCGCGCGCCAGTGCCTAGCCGATATGTCGACGATCGAGGCGATCGGCACGATGAACGCGCGCGCGCACGACGCCCTCGGCCTCGAAGCGACGCCGACCTTCCTGATCGACGGCAAGGTCGTCGATGCTGCCCTGTGGCCCGAACTCGAAAAGGATTTGAAGGCAGCGCTGGCCAAGGCCGGCGCGTGACCCTTTCCCTCCGCCTGAAGGATCAATGATGACGATGCGATTTGCTTTCCTCGCCGTGCCGCTCCTGCTTCTCGCCGCGTGCGGCGGCAAGGGCGGCGATGCCAATTCGAGCGCGCCGGCGGCCCCCGTCGCCGCGGTGCCGCCGCCCGCCGGCCAGCAATGGACCGACATCGTCAGCAAGACCGCCGACGGCGGGTATCGGATGGGCAACCCCGATGCGCCGATCAAGCTCGTCGAATATGGCTCGCGGCTATGCCCGACCTGCGGCTATTTCGGCCGCACGGGCCAGGAACCGCTGACCAACAATTACGTCAAGACCGGCAAGGTTTCGTACGAATTCCGCGAGTTCCTCGTCCACGGCGCGCCCGACATCCCCGGCGCGCTGCTCGGCCGCTGCGCCGGACCGGGGCCGTTCTTCCCGCTCTTGGAAGCGATGTTCCAGGCGCAGGACCAGATGGAGCCCAAGCTCGCCGACACCCAGGCGACCGCGGCGCTGCAGCGCTCGCTCGTCGGTGCGCCGCCGTCGAAGGTGGCGACTGCCTGGGCCGAATATCTCGGCTATATCGATTTCGTGAAGCAGCGCGGCATTCCCGAGGCGCAGGCGCGCGCCTGCCTCAATGATAGCAAGGCGTTGGACGAGATCACCAAGGTCATGCAGGACGCCTCGCAGAGCAAGGGCGTCAACGCCACGCCGACCTTCTTCCTCAATGGTCAGCAGCTCCAGAATGTGTCAACGTGGGAGCAGCTCGAGCCGAGGCTGAAGGCAGCGGGGGCCTGATTTGACCGGCTCGGGCGTGTCCAGGGGGTAACGCGCTCTTGCGGATAAAGCGGCTCAGGCTGTCGGGGTTCAAAAGCTTCGTCGACCCGGTCGATCTTCGGATCGAGCCGGGGCTGACGGGGATCGTCGGCCCCAACGGTTGCGGCAAGTCCAACCTGCTCGAAGCGCTGCGCTGGGCAATGGGCGAGACCTCGGCGCGCTCGATGCGCGGCGCCGGGATGGAGGACGTGATCTTCGCCGGCACCGCCAGCCGGCTGGCGCGCGATTTCGCCGAAGTCTCCATCCTCGCCGACGGCATCGGCGATGGCGACGAGACCGAGATCGTCCGCCGCATCGAACGCGGCGCTGGCTCGGCCTACCGCCTCGACGGCCGCGACGTTCGCGCCAAGGACATCGCGCTGCTGTTCGCTGACGCCGCGACCGGTGCGCATTCGCCCGCGCTGGTCAGTCAGGGCCGGATCGGCGCGGTGATCGCGGCCAAGCCGACCGAGCGCCGAGCGCTTCTCGAAGAGGCGGCGGGGATCGCCGGCCTCCACGTCCGCCGCAAGGACGCCGAGCAGAAATTGCGCGCGACCGAAGCCAACCTCGCGCGCCTCGACGAAGTGATCGCCGATCAGGACGCACGCGCCGGCGCTCTCCGGCGGCAGGCACGCCAGGCCGAGCGCTATCGCGCGCTCTCCGACCAGATCCGCGTCGCCGAGGCGCGGATGATCTTCGCCCGCTGGCGCGATGCCGCCGCGGCTGCCGATGCCGCGAAAAAGGAGGCGGAGGCCGCCGAGGCGCGAGTCGCCGCCGCCGCCGAAGCGCAACGCGCCGCCGCCGCCCACCAGCGCGCGGCGAGCGAGGCGCTGGCGACGGCCCGCCACGCCGCGCTGGCGGCGCGCGACCGCGCGAGCGAGTTGGGCCATCGGCTGGAAACGCTGCGCACCGAACGCGGCTCGATCGACCGCCGCCTCGCCGACCTCGCCGATGCCGCAACGCGGATCGCCGCCGACCGCGAGCGCGAAGGCGCGCTGGCCAATGACGCGGCGGCTGCGCTGGCGCGGCTTGCCGAGGAAATGACCGCGCTCGACGGCGAGATCGCGCGCGCCACCGAGCGGCTGCCGCAGCTCGACGCCGCGCTCGCCGAGGCCGAGCGGCAGGCGCGCGACGCCGAAGTCGCGCTCGCCCAGGCGCTCGGCCAGCAAGCCAGCGAAGCCGCCGACGCGCGCGTGGCGCGTGCCGCGCTCGATGCCGCGCGCGCGCGGCTCGATCGCGCCCTGCGCGACCGCCGGCAGCTCGATGGCGAGCGGGCGGCGCTCGGCGACGCGGCGCCGCTCGAAGCCGAGCGCGCGGCCGCCGCTGCCGCGAGGGCAAGGGGCGGCACGGACGCCGAAGCCGCACGCACCGCACAGGCAACCGCCGATCGTGACGAGCAGGCGGGGCTCGAAGCGCGCGACATGGCGCAGGCGGCGCGGGCCGAAGCCAGGGCCGAGCTGGCGACGCTCGACAGCGAAGCGGCAGCGCTCGAAAAGGCGGTGACTCCGACCGGCCGCGACCGCGTGCTCGATCGCCTGACGGTAGCGCCGGGCTATGAGCGCGCGCTCGCCGCGGCGCTGGGCGACGATCTCGAAGCCGGGCTCGACGCTGCGGCGGAGCGTTTCTGGCAGGGCGCCGCGCCACAAGCGGCCGATCCCTCGCGGCCCGAGGAGACGGCGCCGCTCGCCGATCACGTCACCGCGCCGCCGGCATTGGCGCGGCGGCTCGCGCAGGTGTTCGTCGCCGACGCCGATCGCGGCCAGCCGCTCGCGGTCGGGCAGCGCCTGGTGACACGCGACGGCGTGCTGCGCCGCTGGGACGGCTATGTCGCGCGCTCGGGCGGCGCGGCGGCGGCCGAGCGGCTCGAACGCGTCAACCGCCTCGCCGCGCTGGCCGATGCGCGGCCGGCAATTGCCGAGGCGGTCGACGGGGCCGAGGCCAGGCTCGCCGCGACCGAGCAGGCGATCGCGGAGGCGCGGCAGCGCGCGCAGGCCGCGCGCACCGCGCTCGTCGCTGCCGAAACGGCGCAGCGCGATGCGGCGCGCGCCGAGGACCGCGCCGCGGCAGCGATCGAACGGCTGGCCGCCAGGGCCGCCGATCTCGATACGCGCACCGCCCGAATCGCCGGCGAGCAGGAGGAGGCCGAGGCCGAGCACGCCCGCGCTGAAACGGCAATCGCCGCGCTCCCCGACGGCAGCGCCACCGCCGAGCGCGTCCGGCTGCTGCAGGGCGAGGCCGAGGGCCGCCGCGCGTCGGTCGCGCAGGCGCGCACCGAGCGCGCGACGCTCGACCGCGAGATCGCCGCACGGCGCGAGCGGCGCGCCGCCGCCGAGGCCGAGCAGCGCAACTGGAAGGCGCGCGCGGGCGAGGCGGCGCGGCGGATCACCGACATGGACAAACGCGAGACGGCGCTCGCCGCCGAACGCGCCGCACTCGCCGATCGCCCCGCAGCGCTCGACGCCGAGATCGAAGCGCTGACCGCCGATCATCAAGCCGCCCGCACCGCCGCCGAAATGGCGCTCGCTGCCGAGACCGGCGCAAGCGGCAGCGTGCGCGAGGCCGACGAGGTCCTTCGCATCGCCGGCGAAGCGCTCGCCGAGGCGCGCGAAGGCCGCGCCGGCGCGGTCGCCCGCGCCGAGAACCAGGAGCAGCGCCGGATCGAGATGGGCCGATTGTCGGGCGAGCGCTTCGAATGCCCGCCCCCGGTGCTGCCCGAGCGGATCGGCTTCGCCGGCGCCGAGGTCGGTCCGCCCGCCGACGAATCGAGCCGCCACGAGAAACTGGTGCTCGATCGCGAGCGGATCGGCCCGGTCAACCTCGTCGCCGAAGCCGAGCTCGCCGAGCTCGACCAAAGCCGCACCAGCAACGCCGCCGAACGCGAGGAGCTGGGCCTCGCGGTCAATCGCCTGCGCGGCTCGATCGGCAGCCTGAACCGCGAGGGCCGCCAGCGCCTGCTCGCCGCGTTCGAGGCGGTGAACGGCCATTTCCAGCGGCTGTTCACCACCCTGTTCGGCGGCGGGCAAGCGCATCTCGAGCTGATCGATTCGGACGACCCGCTCGAAGCCGGGCTCGAAATCATGGCGCAGCCGCCCGGCAAGCGCCTGCAATCGCTCACCCTTCTTTCGGGCGGCGAGCAGGCGCTGACCGCCGTCGCGCTGATCTTCGGCCTGTTCCTCACCAACCCGGCGCCGATCTGCGTCCTCGACGAGGTCGATGCGCCGCTCGACGACGCCAATATCGAACGCTTCTGCGCCCTCCTCGAACGCATGACCGAGGAAACCGAGACACGCTATCTGATCGTCACCCACAACGCCGTGACGATGAGCCGAATGCACCGCCTGTTCGGCGTGACGATGATCGAGAAGGGGGTCAGCCGCCTCGTCTCGGTCGATCTCGGCGGCGCGGAGACATTGCTCGCGGCGGAATAGCTGAACATCCGTTCGCCCTGAGCCTGTCGAAGGGCGATTGGCGATTCGTGCACACCGTGCTTCGACAAGCTCAACACGGACGGAACGAGGCGCTTTCGTCCATCTGCACGCTTTTTGCGCCGATCGCACGCTGAAGCGTCACGCGCCGCGGATCATCGGACGATCGCAGCTGGATAGCAGGACGAACCTTCGTTCGAGGAGCCTGTCCCATGCCCTTTCTCGCCGATTCCGATTCGCGCACGCCTGGCGCCAAGCTGATGCTCGCGGTGCTGATCGCCGGCCTGCTCGCGATCCCACTGTTTGCGACCTATCTCTTGATCTTCGACCGCGAAAGCCAATCGCAGACGGCAGAGCAGTCGATCGTCGCCGGCTGGGGCGGGGCGCAGCATGTTGCGGCGCCGCTTCTGGTGATCCCCTACAGCACCGCCGCCTCGGTCACCTCGACCGAGAACGGCAGAGCGGTGACTCGCACCAGCACGGTTTGGCGGGAGCTGAGCATCGCCCCCGAAGCCGCCGATCTCTCCGCCAGCCTTGCGCCCGAGCGGCGGCATCGCTCGATCTACGACGCAGTGGTCTATCAGGCGGCGCTGACCGGCCGGGCGCGCTATTCGCTTCCCGCCGATCTCGCGCGACTCGGCATCACGCGAGACGCACTTGCATTCGACCGTGCTGAGCTGCGCTTCGACATCGGCGACGCGCGCGGCCTGGTTGGCGCGCCGCCGGCGATCCGCGCCGACGGGATCAAGCTCGCGCTTCAACCTGGGGCCGGCGGTGACAACGAAACGCCCGGCTTCCACGCCTGGCTCGACGCCTCGGCACTCGCCGCACGACCGCTCGCGGTCGATTTCGCCTACCGCCTGCGCGGCTCGCAATCGCTGGCGCTGATCCCGCGCGGCGGCGACACGCGCTGGCGGCTGACCTCGCCCTGGCCGAACCCGGGCTTCACCGGCGCGTTCCTGCCGATCGCGCACAAGGTGAGCGCCGACGGGTTCGCCGCGGCCTGGCGGATCGGCAATCTCGCGCTTGGCAGCGCACTCGCCTCGACCGAGTCGCCCAAGGCCGATCCCGGCCAGGTCGCCGAGGTCGACCTCGTTACCCCGGTCGATCTCTACAGCGAGATCAACCGTTCGGTGAAATACGGCTTCCTGTTCATCGGCTTCACCTTCCTCATGTTCTGGCTGTTCGATGTGGTCGGCGGGGTCGCCGTGGCGACGGTCGAATATCTGCTCGCCGGCGCAGGCCTGGTGCTGTTCTTCGTCATGCTGCTCGCCTTCGCCGAGGCGTTGTTATACTTCACATACCCAAGGAATGTGCTAGATGGCAATCCGTAACTCAGGCGCCCCACTCACCTTCGTGCGCTGGCAGACGATTGAGGACGGGCGATTGGCGCGTTTCATCTACGTTGACGAAGCCGGAACTTCCCCTGCGGAGCCGGTAAGAGTCGTGGCGGCTATTATTGCACACGGCGATGATCATGTACGGCAAATAGCCGAAGAAATGGAAAAGATATTTGACGAGAGCGTTCCATCAAACATACGAGACGGATTCGTATTTCACGGCCTTGAAGTTTTCAATGGTGGGCGAAAGATAAATCGCCGAGTTTGGTCATTCGCAGAGAGACTAGAGTTCTTCAAAAAGATCGTCGGCCTTCCACGTATTTTTGGAGTGCCGATATCGGTCGGTGTTCATTTTACTAATGTAATTCATTTATCCGACGAAATACAGGATGTTTTAAAAAGTAAAAATATCAGTATATCTGCCTTTGAGCACGCACAAGCGTTTGCGAAATGCTTGGAGAGAGCTGATTTGTTTTTGAGAAAATATCTCGATGGTAGAGAGATCGGAACCGTGATCGCGGAAGAGGCCAACGAGCGAAAAAAGTTGTTATCCGCTGTGTCATTACGGCTTAGGAAAGAGCCTCTGTACCTTTCCTCTGGCGCTTTGCTGCAATCTTCTTGGGAAAAGGCGCTGAACGCCTCCCCTAAACCTCATTTATATACGATAAAAAACATTGTGGATGTGCCGCACTTTGTGCCAAAATCGGGCGCACCGCTATTGCAATTGGCGGACGCCTGCGCGTTTTCTTTTAGGCGTTTTTTATCTAAAAAGAGCTACGGATCGGAACTTTGCTTGGCGATGCTAGGAGAGTATGAAGGAAAAACTTTCGTCAATGATCCTGTTTGGTTTTCAGGAGGATCGTCTGGTCTATTCAATACTGCACGGTACTGGAGTGAGGAACAGAGGCGAGAAGCAGACGAGGTAAATTTCACTATCAGACTAATGCGGCTTTTGGGCGGACAACTTCCTAGCTAGACGCTCAAATGCTTCCTCGGCGTCGGTGAGGTCTAGTTCTCCAGCGTCGACGAGACGCTGGACCTCGGCCCTGAAACGCCCGCTTTGCGCTTCCTTGGTCTCGGGCGGTTTCTTCTTCTTTGGCATGTCTCCTAGGCCTCGCGATTAGCTGTTTGATAAGTGAGGCGGCGCCCCACGATACCGGCCAACAGTTGGTCGGCGCGGTCGATGTCGTTGTAGCCGGTCGAAATCCGGTGAGTGTAACGGAAATCGAACTCGGCGAGATAGCGGTTCAAGTGCTTCTTCGCACAATGCTGGTAGATGCCCTTCATGCCGCGCTTGAAGATGCTGAAATAACCCTCCACGGTATTGGTGCGCTGCTCACCGCGGCCAAACTCTAGCGCGCCGTGATTGACAGTATGGTGTGCGGCGAAATGGCGCCCGAGCACCTTGTACGCGGTCGCCTCGTCGGTCATCAGGGTTGCCTCGCGAGCGACGTTAAAGAACACGTCGGACGCCAGATGCTTTGCGGTTACGCCGTCCACTACAACGGCGCGGCTTCGGCCGGTGTTGCGATCTACCAGCGCGAGAACCTTCATTTTGTGAAAGAATGACGACCTCACCTTTGCACCGGGTTCACGGCCAATGAAGGTTTCGTCGGCCTCCACAAAGCCGCCATCTTCACCAAACATGCCGGGGTCGTTCGACTTCATCGCCTCACGGATACGATGCGACATGAACCAAGCGGTTTTGAGGGTTACGCCGAGGGTGCGGTGAAGCTGGTTCGAGCTGATGCCCTTCTTCGATCCGGCGATCAGGTACATCGCCTGAAGCCAAACGTTCATTGGAACGTGCGACGACTCGAAGATAGTGCCGATTTTCACGGTGAAGGGTTTGCGGCACTGGTAGCACTTGTACGCGCCAATGCGGGTGCTCTTGCCCTGCATCTTGCTGATGCGTTCCACGCCGCCACAATGCGGGCAAACCGGACCTTCCGGCCAGATGCGCGCCTCGACATACGCGTAGGCGGCTTCTTCGTTGTGGAAATGCGGGGCGGAAAGTGCGGAAACCATCGGTCTAACTCCTATCGTTAGACCCTACGCCGTCAGCGTGGGTACGTCAAGTATAATAACGCCTTCGCCGAAGTGGTCGGATTTGGCTTTGCATATTTGGTCGCAGCAGGCGCGATCGTCGGGCTGCTCTCCGCCTATTCGGCGGCCGTGCTCGCCAGTCGCACGCGTGCCGGGATCGTCGGGGCGCTCCTCGCCGCACTTTACGGTGTGCTCTATGTGTTGCTCGGGCTCGAAGCCTATTCGCTGCTGATCGGCTCGCTTCTGCTGTTCGCGGGGCTTGCCGCGACGATGTGGCTAACGCGACGGATCGATTGGCAAACTGGTTGATCGCGTCACTTTATCGCTTGTTTACCATTTCGAGCGCAGGACGCGTCGTTGGGAAAACAGGAAGCAATGATGGGTCGCAACGCACGTCTTGCCGGCTGCAGGGGAGGCTGAACGATGCCGCGGCGCCTGCGCTCCTTGCTGTCGATCCTGCGCGACGATGTGCGCGATTACGCCTCAGAGAGCGAGGCGATCGCCAATCGCACCAACCTGCTCGCCTTGAACGCGACGATCGAGGCGGCGCGCTCGGGCGAGGCGGGGCGCGGCTTTTCGGTGGTGGCGCAGGAAGTGAAGGCGCTGGCGGGCCAGGCGCGGCAATCGGCGGCCAAGTTCCGCGCCGAGGTGCTCGATCGGCTCGCCCAGGGCGCGATCATCGCCGACGAACTGGTCGCCGAGGTCGAGGGCGCGCGGCTCGCCGAGCTCGCGCAATCGGTGATCGGCACGGTGGCGCGCTCCCTCTACGATCGCTCGATCGACGTGCGCATGCTGGCGAGCGATCCGGCGATCGCGGTCGCCCCGGCCCACGCGCTTGCCGACGAAACCGTCGAGCGGCGCGCGCTGGTGCGGCTCACCACGCTCCTCAATTTCTCGCCCTATTTCATCAACGCCTTCGTCGTCGACGGCGAGGGCCGCATCGTGGTCTGCGCGCACGCCAATGCCGAGGTGCGCAAGGAGAATCTGTCGGGCGCAGAGCAATACAGGAAGGCGATGAACGCAGCGCCGCATGAGGATTGGTTCACCGACGCGGTGTGGGACAATCCCTATTCGAACAACCGCAAGGTGCTGGTCTATGTCGCGCCGATCCGCACGCACGGCGCCGTGGTCGGCGTGTCGTATCTCGAATATGATTTCGAGGGCCAGGTGGAGGCGGTGCTGCAATCGCTGGTGCGGCCCGGATCGGTGATCTCGATCGTCGACGACGAGCATCGCGTGGTCGCGACCACCGGCAGCTATCGCTATCATGAGCGAATCGCGATCGAGCGCGTTGCGATACCGGGCGCGACTCATGTCGAGCGCCGCGACACCTCGATCGTCGCGCAGGCCTGCGCGGGCGTCATCAACGGTTTCGACGGCCTCGGCATGCGCTGCGTGATCGAGCAGCATGTGCCCGGCGAGGCGGAGATCGTCGAGGCGCTCGCCCGCGCTCACTTGCATGCCGCCTGAAGCGGCCAAGCACGAAAAAGGCGGCACCGCTGCCGGTGCCGCCGTTCGGCGTTTCATCGTGGAGACTGTTGAAAGGTCAGGCGGCCCGCCGCCCCGTCAGCGCCAGCCAGTCGCGCGCGGCGCGCTGGGCGATAGCGATCTCGCGCGCGGTCATGTCCTCGGCGATCTCGGCGCGGCAATGCTGGGCTTCCTCGCTGCCGGCGACGGCCGCCAGGTTGAACCATTTGTGCGCCTCGACGAGATCGATATTGCCCCCGCCCGATCCACTCGAATAGATCATGCCCAGATCGTAATAAGCGCGCATGTCGCCGCGCGCGGCGTCGCGCAGCCGGCTTTCGATCAGGAACGTCGCGCTCTTCAGGCCGTTGGCCATGTCGCACCCCCCAGTAACCCCAATTGACAGGGCCACTCTGGCGCGATGGTTTCAACAAATGGTTAACGCGATTAACCCTGTTCGCCGTCCTCGATCGGAATGGTGTCGATAAGCCGCGTTCCGGCGATCCGCGCCGCAGCGAGCAACCGGCGCGGGCGATCGGCGGACGGGTTCTGGTCGAGCGTCTCGGCATCGACCAGCGCGATATAGTCGACCGAATCGAACCCGCCTGCGAGCAATGCCGCCTTGGCGTTTTCCAGCGCCTCGCTCGCCTCGTCGCCGCGCGCGATCGCCCGCGCCGCGACGCCGAGCGCGCGCGGCAGGGTGACCGCCCGGCCGCGATCCTCGTCGGTAAGGTAGATGTTGCGCGAGGAGAGCGCGAGTCCGTCATCGTCGCGCTGGGTCTGCACGCCGACGATCTCGATGCCGAAATCCAGATCGACGACCATGCGGCGGATGACGGTCAGCTGCTGGAAATCCTTGTTGCCGAACAGGGCGACGTCGGGGCGCACCTGGTTGAACAGCTTGGCGACCACCGTCGCGACGCCGTCGAAATGGCCCGGCCGCGCCGCGCCATCGAGCATGTTGCTGATCCCGGAGACCGAGACGTTGGTGGCGAAGCCCTCGGGATACATCGTCTCGACCGCGGGCATCCACAGCACGTCGCAGCCCGCCTCGGCGAGCAGGCGCGCGTCGGCGGCCTCACGGCGCGGATAGCGATCGAGATCCTCGCCCGCGCCGAACTGCTTTGGATTGACGAAGATTGAGGCGATGATTCGGCTCGCATGGCGCTTGGCTTCCTCGACCAGCGCCATGTGGCCGGCGTGGAGCGCCCCCATGGTCGGCACCAAAGCGACTCGCTCGCCGGCGGCGCGGAAGCTTGCGATCGCCTCCCTCAGGCCCGCGATGTCACGGATGGTTTGCACGGCTTTGCCCCCTTCGATACAGACGGCGGGCCTTCTATGGGGGGCGGGGACACCGATCAACAGAGGATCACACGGCTTGTCGCAAGGGCGGGAAAAGACCCATGTCATCGTCTTCGCCAACGAAAAGGGCGGGACGGGCAAATCGACC
>JBQCHQ010000030.1:0-63984 GCA_051954515.1 Sphingomonas sp.
AATCGAGTGCGCGATTTCCTAAGGGATGCTCAAGTTAATTACAGGCAGTTTTTTCAAGCTGCCGAGTTAGAATTGTTGCCTAGAATTTTGAAACGGTTTGAGAGTTTGGAAGCGACGCTTACAGTCGACGATTTAAAAAATAGAATTTCGGTTGTTCGAGATCGAAACGGCGAAATTAATCGTTTCGGGCTCCAGAGCGATGAAACCGAATTGGAAACCCTTTCGAATTTACTCGACAATCCGCTCTATCATAATGAGCAACATGCTCTAACCTTGATATCGAGCTATATAGAAATTCATGAAAATCGCAGTGAAGCTCGTGGGCTAATTGCGCGACGATTGAGTCTATTTGAGCAAATTATGGATGACTTCTTGGTAGGAAAAGTTGTCAGTATAAAGTCAAGATCAGGTTTGGAAATACTTGGGTCCACCGGAAAACTTGATGAGCGTGAGCTAAGTTCGGGCGAATTTCATTTCCTATTTATGATGGTCGCGGCGTTGCTCTGTCAACGGACTGGTACGATACTTGCTATTGATGAACCTGAATTGTCTCTTCATGTGAAGTGGCAAAGAAAGTTGGTATCCGCGTTGTCTAAATGTTCTAGTGGCGCGTCACCCATATTCTTTTTGGCAACGCATTCGACTTCAATCTCGGCGGCTCATGCGCACTCAGTTCAAACTTTATCGGCGATCGACTAGAATGAGTCGTATTACCGTAGATGAGCTAATATATTTGCTTCAACGTCAAGACACGGAGGCGCAATATATTGTTGTGGAAGGTCCTCGGGATACGAATTTTTGGTCGCTGTTAGTACCCATATCCGAGCGTAAGCGAGCGGCCATCATCCCGGTCACTAGTATCGAATGTGAACAATGTGAAGGGGGTGAGCGTGGCCGGGCGGTAAATCTGGCGGAGCGACTTCTGAATACGCCAGTCGCGGATCGAATTATATTCTTTTTAGACGCTGATAATGACAGAATATTGGGAAAGCCGCTTCCAGACAATGTCATTTTAACCGACTATAGAGATCACGAATCTTACGCCTTGAATCGGCAGGGTTTTCGCTCAATTTTATATGCTGTTGGACGCGATCCGGAAGATTCCATCGATTATGAAAATCGGCTGTTTGATATTGCAACTCGACTTGGCTTAATGAGATTGGCAGATTTTGAGTTGGATTTTTGTCTTCCATTTAGAGGTATATTTATAGATCATCCTCAACGCGTTTTAAATCCTGCTGGCAAATCATGCCAATTAGATGAAGCTTCCTTACTAAGGAGGCTGCTTAGTGGTGCAAATCTACTTGGGCATTTAGCTAATTTCGAAGAACATCTGAGTGATATTACAGACAGATATGGTGGTGTTGAGCCGAGACAATTAACAAATGGAAAGGATGCCGCCGCAATTTTCTCGCGTATGTTAGGTGTGTCTTATTTGGAAGCCATAAGGCTTATTCACTTGGCGATTGCCAGTTGCATGGAGAGCATTAAGTTGCTCCCTAATCTGGCGAGGGTGGAAGCTTTGGCAAGAGCATAATAAGCTCACTCCGCCGCAACTCGCTCCCCCTCGGCATCCACACCCGCTGCGTTCTTGTCCCCCATCCCCAACAACGGCGCCAGATACCGCCCGGTAAAGCTCCGCGGCGCCTTCGCCACCTCCTCCGGCACGCCCTCCGCCACAATCTCCCCGCCCTTGACGCCCCCCTCCGGCCCCAAATCGATGATCCAGTCCGCGGTCTTGATGACATCGAGGTTGTGCTCGATCACCACCACCGTATTGCCCTGCTCGACCAGCGCGTGGAGCACTTCGAGGAGCTTGCGCACGTCCTCGAAATGCAGGCCGGTGGTCGGCTCGTCGAGGATGTAGAGCGTGTTGCCGGTGGCGCGGCGGCTGAGTTCCTTGGCGAGCTTGACGCGCTGCGCCTCGCCGCCCGACAGCGTCGTCGCCTGCTGGCCGACCTTGATGTAGCCGAGGCCCACCTCGGCCAGCATCGCCATCTTGTCGCGGATCGGGGGGACGGCCTTGAAGAACTCGGCGGCGTCCTCGACCGTCATGTCGAGCACGTCGGCGATCGACTTGCCCTTGAACTTCACCTCCAGCGTCTCGCGATTGTAGCGCGCGCCGTGGCAGACGTCGCAGGTGACGTAGACGTCGGGGAGGAAGTGCATCTCGATCTTGAGCACGCCGTCGCCCTGACACGCCTCGCAGCGGCCGCCCTTGACGTTGAACGAGAAGCGGCCGGGCTTGTAGCCGCGCGCCTGCGCCTCGGGGAGGCCCGCGAACCAGTCGCGGATGTTGGTGAAGGCGCCGGTATAGGTCGCCGGGTTCGAGCGCGGGGTGCGGCCGATCGGCGACTGATCGATGTCGATCACCTTGTCGAGATATTGCAGGCCGGTGATCTTCTCGTGCCGGCCGGCGAGGACGCGGGCGCCGTTCAGCTGTCGCGCGGCGGCGGCGTAGAGCGTGTCGATGGTGAGCGACGACTTACCCGAGCCCGAGACGCCGGTGATGCAGGTGAAGGTGCCGAGCGGGATCTTCGCGGTGACGTTCTGCAGGTTGTTGGCGGTGGCGTTGTGGATGGTGAGGTGCTTGCCCGAGCCCTTGCGGCGCTTGGCCGGCACGGGGACTTCGCGGGTGCCGTTGAGATAGTCGGCGGTGATGCTGTTCTTCGCCTTGAGGAGCTGCTTCAGCGTGCCGTGGGCGACGATCTCGCCGCCGTGGACGCCGGCGCCGGGGCCCATGTCGATGACGTAATCGGCGGCGCGGATCGCGTCCTCGTCATGCTCGACGACGAGCACGGTGTTGCCGAGATCGCGCAGGCGTTTCAGCGTGGCGAGCAGCATGTCGTTGTCGCGCTGGTGGAGGCCGATCGAGGGCTCGTCGAGGACGTAGAGCACGCCCGACAGGCCGCTGCCGATCTGCGACGCGAGGCGGATGCGCTGGCTTTCGCCGCCCGAGAGGGTGCCCGAGGTGCGGTCGAGGTTGAGATAGTCGAGGCCGACATTGTTGAGGAAGCCGAGGCGCTCGTCGATCTCCTTGAGGATGGCGCGGGCGATCTCGTTCTGCTGATCGGTGAGGTCGGCGGGGAGATGGGCGAAGAAGGCGAGCGCGTCGACCACCGAGAGGCGCGTGACGCTGGAGATGTCGCGCATCGCCACCTTGACCGCCAGCGCCTCGGGCTTGAGGCGGGCGCCGTGGCAGACCTCGCAGGGCTGCGCCGTTTGGTATTTGCTGAGCTCCTCGCGCATCCAGGCGGATTCGGTCTGGAGGAGGCGGCGGTTGAGGTTGCCGATCACGCCTTCGAAGGGCTTGCGGACCTCGTAGGACTTGCGGCCGTCTACGAAGCGCAGCGTGACGGGCTTGCCGTGGGTGCCGTGGAGGATGATCTGGCGGATCTCCTCGGGGAGGTCCTTCCACGGGGTTTCGAGCGAGAAGTCGAACTCGCGGGCGAGGCTGCCGAGGACCTGCATGTAATAGGGGCTGGGCGGGTTGGACTTGGCCCAGGGGACGACCGCGCCCTTCTTGATCGAGAGATCGTGGTTGGGGACGACCAGCTCCTCGTCGAACAGCATCTTCTCGCCGAGGCCGTCGCACGCCGGGCAGGCGCCCTGCGGGGCGTTGAACGAGAACAGGCGCGGCTCGATCTCGGCGATGGTGAAGCCCGAGACGGGGCAGGCGAAGCGTTCGGAGAAGACGATGCGGTTGGGGGGGAGGGTGGCGCCTTTCATTGCGCCACCCGTCATGCCAGCGGAGGCTGGCATCTCAGGCGATATCGTGCCTTCGCCTGAGACCCCAGCCTGCGCTGGGGTGACGAGTTGGGCGACGGTCGTATCGACAAGATCGACATAGGCCAGCCCGTCGGCCAGCTTGAGCGCGGTCTCGAAGCTGTCGGCCAGCCGCGTCGCGATGTCGGGGCCGACGACGAGGCGGTCGACCACCACCTCGATGTCGTGCTTGTATTTCTTGTCGAGCGCGGGGGCTTCGTCGATCTCGTGGAGCTCGCCGTCGATGCGGACGCGGGTGAAGCCCGCCTTCTGCCACTCGGCGAGTTCCTTGCGGTATTCGCCCTTGCGGCCGCGGACCACCGGGGCGAGGAGATAGAGCCGTGTGCCTTCGGGGAGCGCCATGACGCGGTCGACCATCTGGCTGACGGTCTGCGCGCTGATCGGGAGACCCGTGGCGGGTGAGTACGGGATGCCGACGCGCGCCCAGAGGAGGCGCATGTAATCGTAGATCTCCGTGACGGTGGCGACCGTCGAGCGCGGGTTCCGCGATGTCGTCTTCTGCTCAATCGAGATGGCGGGGGAGAGGCCCTCGATGTGGTCGACATCGGGCTTCTGCATCATCTCGAGGAACTGGCGCGCGTAAGCCGACAGCGACTCGACGTAGCGCCGCTGGCCCTCGGCATAGATGGTGTCGAAGGCGAGGCTCGACTTGCCCGATCCGGAGAGCCCGGTGATGACGGTGAGCGTGTCGCGCGGGATGTCGATGTCGACGCCCTTGAGATTATGCTCGCGCGCGCCGCGGACGGAGATCGTGGTGAGGGGCATGTAGCTGGTTCTAGCTTTGTTCTGATTGGGAAGCTAGGGGGGAGATAGGGAGGGAGCGACGGGTTCGCCACCGCCGCGAGTGAGGCGCGTCCCCGTGCTGAACGCCCGAAACGTCCCAGGTTAACGGCCCGGTGCGACGATGCCCACGCCTCTCGCTCATAAATAGCAGCGCCGCCCTTGCCAGCCAATGTGTTTCGCGGCCAGTGTGCGCCGGCGAGGGGGAGCGATGAGCCGTCAGTTGATCAACGAATATCGCGCCGAGCTCGACCGGTTGCGTGCCGTTTCGGGCAGCCGGCGCGAGAGCGTGCTGCGCGAGGCGTTCAAGGATTTGCTCAAGCGGTGGGGCCGCGCCCACGACCTGCAGTTCGTCGCCGAGCACGACATGCTGACGAAGCAGATGACGCGAATCTATGTCGACGGCGCGCTGCTCCACGGGTTGCGCGTGCCGTTCGGCTATTGGGAGGCGAAGGACGAGGCCGATGATCTCGATGCCGAGATCGCGGCCAAGTTCCGCAAGGGCTACCCGAAGGACAACATCGTCTTCACCGACGATGTGACCGCGGTGCTGTGGCAGGACGGCGGCGAGGTGATGCGCGCCCCTATGCAGGCCGACGACGACAGCCTGCTCGACCTGCTGACGCGCTTCTTCGCGCACGAGCGGCAGGAGATCGCCGATTTCAACAAGGCGGTGAAGCAGTTCGCGCAGGATCTGCCGCACATCCTGACGGCGCTGCGTGAGCGGATCGCCGAGAAGCACGCCGCCAGCCGCGCCTTCGCTTCCGCGCTCGCCGCGTTCCTCGCCCATGCGCGCGACGCGATCAATCCGGCGGTGAGCGAAGACGATGTGCGCGAGATGCTGATCCAGCACATTCTGACCGAGGACATTTTCGCCAAGGTGTTCAACGACCCCGAATTCCACCGCAAGAACAATGTCGCCGCCGAGCTCTACAGGCTGGAGGACGCGCTGTTCGACCGCGGCGAGAAGGCGACGCTGCTGAAGGCGCTCGATCCTTATTACGCCGGCATCGCCAGCACTGCGGCGCTGATCCAGAGCCATTCGGAAAAGCAGGGATTCCTGAAGGCGCTCTACGAGGATTTCTACAAAGCGTACAACAAGAAGGCGGCCGACCGGCTGGGCGTCGTCTATACGCCGGGCGAGATCGTGCGCTTCATGATCCGCAGCGCCGACTGGCTGTGCGAAACACATTTCGGCAAGAATTTGATCGACCGCGGCGTGGAAATCCTCGATCCGGCGACGGGGACGGGCACCTTCATCGTCGAGCTGCTCGAGCATTTCCGCGGCAATCACGACAAGCTGCGGCACAAATACAAGGAGGAACTGCACGCCAACGAGGTGGCGATCCTGCCCTATTACGTCGCCAACCTGAACATCGAAGCGACCTATCAGGCGATCACCGGCCAGTTCGCCGAATATGAGAATCTGTGCCTGGTCGACACGCTCGACAATGTCGATGCGCTGGGCATCCATGCCGGGCACCAGTTCGATCTGCTGGGGAGCCTGAGCGACGAGAATATCGAGCGGATCAAGCGCCAGAACCGCCGCAAGATCAGCGTCATCATCGGCAACCCGCCCTACAACGCCAACCAGCAGAACGAAAACGACAACAACAAGAACCGCGCTTATGCGCATATCGATAAGCGCATCAAGGACACGTACATCAAGGCGAGCACGGCGCAGAAGACCAAGCTCTATGATATGTATGTGCGGTTCCTGCGTTGGGCGAGCGATCGGCTTGGTGACGACGGTATCCTCGCTTTCGTCAGCAATTCGTCGTTCCTGCACAAAAATAGCTTTGATGGCGTGCGAGCAATGCTGGCGCGGGACTTCAATGAACTCTGGGCCATCGACCTGAAAGGCGATGCGCGTTCGTCAGGCGAGGCGCGCAAACGTCAGGGCGGCAATGTCTTCGGCGACCAGATCAAGGTGGGCGTCGCCGTATACATCCTCGTCAAGAAAAAGGGGGTGAAGGGATTTCGCATCTTTTACGATGCCGTTGACGATTATGTGAGGGCCGACGACAAGGCGTCGTTCCTGACTGACGTGCTGTCGCAACGGCGGATGACTGCGATCAAACCCGATGCGTCTCACGTTTGGTTGGGGCAAGTATCGGAGAGCGCTGACGGTCTCCTGCCGATCGCGGACAAAAAGACCAAGGCGGCTGCCTCGTCGTCTCGGGATCGGGCAATCTTCAAGCTCTATTCACTGGGAATTTCGACCAACCGCGACGACTGGCTTTACGACCGGTCAGAGGAGCAGCTCGAGAGCAAGGCGGAACTGCTGGTCAGCATGTATGAGGCGGTGCGGCCGAACACCGACGTTTTTCCCGACACTTTGAAATGGTCGGAAACGCTCAAGCGGCGGAAACGTGCAGCGACTGTCGAGGCGTTTGACTCCGAATACATCAGGCAGGCTGCCTACCGTCCGTTCAGTCCACAGTGGCTTTATCAATCCGATCTGTTCATCGACAGACCCGGGTTGGCCGACGCGCTGTTTCCGCACGGCGCGACAAACGCAGCCATTTGTTTCAGCGACATCGGCTCGCGCACCAATTATTGCGTTCTTGCGATCAACGGCATCGCCGACCTGCACTTCGGCGCGGCGGTGGATGCCTATCAGCAGGTTGCTCGCTACCGCTACACCAAGTCCGGCGAGCGGGTGGACAATATCACCGATTGGGCGGTGAAGCAGTTCAGGGCGCATTACGGCGCCCCTCTCCCCTCGCGGGAGAGGGAGGGAGGCCCGAAGGGCCGGAAGGGTGAGGGGGCGACGGCGCAGCGGCCGCGCGGCGCCGACGCGCCGCCCCCCTCATCCGTCTCGGCTTCGCCGAGCCACCTTCTCCCGCAAGGGGAGAAGGAAAAGGACGCGATCTTCCATTACGTCTACGCCGTGCTCCACGATCCGGTGTACCGCGAGACCTATGCGCTGAATCTCAAGCGCGAGTTTCCGCGCATTCCCTTCTATCCCGATTTCGCCCAATGGGCGGCGTGGGGCGAGGCGCTGATGGCGATGCACATCGGCTATGAGGAGGTCGAGCCCTGGCCGGTCGAGCGCGTCGACACGCCCGATCCGAAGCGGGCCGAGGGAACGCATCCCAAGCCGGTGCTCAAGTCCCATCCCGACAAGGGGCTGGTCGTGGTCGACGCCGAGACGCAGATCACGGGGATTCCGCAGCAGGCGTGGACCTATCGCCTCGGCAACCGGAGCGCGATCGACTGGGTGCTCGACCAGCACAAGGAGAAGACCCCGCGCGACCCGACGATCCGCGCGAAGTTCAACACCTATCGCTTCGCTGATTACAAGGAGAGCATGATCGACCTGCTCGCCAAGGTGGTGCAGGTGAGCCTCGACACGGTGGCGATCACCGAGGCGATGCGGGCGCTCGATCGCGACGGATGGGAGGAGGGGGCCTAATGAAGCCGAAGAGGCGCTCATGCCGCTGAAGTCGATCTATGTCATTGACGGCGCGCGCTGGATGCCGATCCCGCGCGCGGCGAAATTGCTGATGACCAACATGGCGACGGTGAAGGCGATGATGGCCGACGGGCGGCTGCAGTGGTGTCAGGTTCCCTCGGGAGCATATACCTTGCTCGTCGCCGAGGCCGACGTGCTCGATCAGCGCCAGGTGCGCGGCACCTTTCCAAAGGAAGTCGCTCGCCGCGCCATCGCGGCGACGCAGGGAGCGAGCGAACGCGACAAGGCGCTGCGGCTGAAAGGGGCGGCCGCTCCCGCCGGCGGAAATGGCCGTAACCTCGGGGTGTTCGTCCCGACATGGGATCCGGCGCCGCTGCCGCTGCCTGTCGCGGGGCGATCACGCCGAAAGAACCAAGCGGAGTCCTGACCGCAGAAAAAAGTGAAGGGCGCCGACTCGGCGGCCAGGGCGACGGATGACTCACCAATGCACCTGACGCAGCCCCGGCAGGATGCCGTGGAGGCGGTCGCCCAAAGTCGCGCCGATGTCGCGTTCGAGCATGCGGGTGACCACCGGTGGGCCGTCGCCGCGGTGGAGGGCGCGGAGCTGTTCGCTCACCGTCGCGTCGGCGCGGGTGCGGCGTTGGTTGTGGCGGACGTAATCGAGCCAGGTGGGCACATGATAACGCTCGATCCAGCGGGTCGGGTCGGCGAGGTCGCGGAGCAAGTGCCAGTGGCGCGCGCCGTCTCGGCGGCGGATGCGGCGGCGCTCGGCCATCACCGTCAGGAAGGCCACCTCGTCGGCGGGGTCGATCGTGTATTCGAGCGTGACGACCACCGGGCCGCTGCGCGCATCGACCGGCACGGCGGTCTCGGGCTCGGCGAACTCGCGCAGCGGCGCGAGATCGAGGTCTTCGACCTCGGCGAGGCGGAAGGGCAGGGCGACGATCACCGCGGCACCCTGCACCACCGCGGCGATCAGCAGCGCTCGGCCGATGCCGTGGCTTTCGGCGACGACGCCCCAGAGCCAGCTGCCGAGCGACATGCCGCCGAAGGTCGCCATCTGGTAGAGCGCCAGCGAGCGGCCGGCGACCCAGCGCGGCGAGGCCATCTGGACGACGACGTTGAAGCTGGAGAGCGCGACCACCCAGGCGCCGCCGGCGACCGCCAGAGCGAGCAGGGTGAGGGGGAGAAAGGCGCTGAGGCCGACCGCGGCGGTGGCGGCGGCGAAGGCGATGCTCGAAAGGCGGACGATGGTCTCGGTCGAGAAGCGGCGGCGGGCGACGCTGCCGGTCAGCGCGCCGCCGACCGCGCCGATGCCGAACGCGCCGAGAAGGACGCCGTAGGTCAGCGAGCCGCCGCCCAGCGAATCATGCGCGACGAGCGGAAGCAGCGCCTGCACGCCGATCGAACCGAGCCCGAACAGCGCGCTCCGGACCAGCACGACGAGGATGTGCGGCGACATCGCGACATAGCGCAGCCCGGCGCCCATCGCGTGGTGGAGGCGTTCTCGCGGGAGGGTCTGCTTGGGCAGATCGGGGCGCCAGCGCCACAAGACCGCAAACAGGCCGAGATAGGACAGGACGTTGAAGGCGAAGGCCGCCGCAGCCCCTGCCGCGGCGACGATGATGCCGCCGACCGCGGGGCCGACGCTGCGCGCGACGTTGAACCCCATCGAGTTGAGCGCGACCGCGCCGGCAAGGTCCTCGCGCGGCACCATCTCGCCGACCGAGCTTTGCCAGGCGGGCCGGTTGAAGGCGTTGCCGCAGCCGATCAGGAAGGTGAAGGTGAGGAGCAGCCAGGGGGTGATGACGTCGAAGAAGGTCGACAGCATCAGCCCCGCTGAGACGAGGAACAGGAACCATTGCGCGCCGATCAGCACGCGGCGACGGTCATATTGATCGGCGATCGCACCCGCGGCGAGCGACAGCAGCATGACCGGAAGCGTGCGCGAGGCCTGCACCAGCGCCACCATGCTGGCGGGGGCGGCGAGGGTGACCATCATCCACGCCGCGCCGACGCCCTCGATCAGGCCGCCGAAATTGGAGATGGTGCTGGTGATCCACACCCAGCGGAAGGTGCGGTGGCGGAACGGGCGGAAGGGGGAGACGCGGGGAGAGGGTGACGACGTCTCGACCACGCTGGCGATGCTCCCCGTTTGAGTGAGCCGGACCTCTACGGCAGATGACGAGGCGGCGCTATGCCTTCCCGTCACCCCCGCGAAAGCGGGGGCCCATCTCCCACCGTGATTCCTGACGAACCCGTAGGAGATGGGTTCCCGCTTTCGCGGGAATGACGGTTTTGTTGGAATACCGCCGACGCCTGAGATCAGTTCCCGTGCTGCGTAAACCATTCGTCGTCGTAGAGCGTGTCGAGATAGCGTTCGCCCGAATCGCAGATGAGGCTGACGATGCTGCCTTCCTCGCCGCGCTTGGCCATTTCCTCGGCGAGGGTGAGGACGCCGACCATGTTGGTGCCAGTCGAGGGGCCGACTCGCTTGCCGAGCTCGGCCGATACCTTGCGCGCCGCGGCGAAGCTGTCGCGGTCGGCGACCGGGATCATGCGGTCGATGACATGGCGCTGGAAGCTCGGCTCGACGCGCGGGCGGCCGATGCCCTCGATGCGGCTGCCGCAGGCGTGCAAGTCGGTGCGGCCGGTCGCCCAATGTTCGGCGAAGACCGAGCCTTCGGGGTCGACCACGGCGAGGCGGGTGCGCGTGCAGCAGCTGCGGCGGTAGCGGATGAAGCGGCCGATCGTCGCCGAGGTGCCGCCGGTGCCCGCGCCGACGACGATCCAGGTCGGGATCGGGAAGCGCTCGCTCGCCATCTGCTCGAAAATCGATTCGGCGATGTTGTTGTTGCCACGCCAGTCGGTGGCGCGCTCGGCATAGGTGAACTGGTCCATGTAATGGCCGTTCGTCTCGTCGGCGAGGGCTTGGGCGGCGGCGTAGATTTCGCCCGCGGGGACGGGGTGGCAGGCGCCGCCGAGCCGCTCGATCTCGGCAAGCTTGGCGGGGGCGGTCGAGGCGGGCACGACCGCGACGAACTTCAGGCCGAGCAGGCGGGCGAAATAGGCCTCCGAGATGGCGGCGGAGCCTGAGGAGGCTTCAATCACCGTCGTCTCGGGGCCGATCCAGCCGTTGCAGAGGGCGTAGAGGAATAAGGAGCGGGCGAGGCGGTGCTTGAGCGAGCCCGAAGGGTGGCTCGATTCATCCTTGAGATAGAGGTCGACGCCCGGGTGCGGGCTGGCGGCGAGCTTGACGAGGTGAGTGTCGGCGGAGCGGGTGCGGTCAGCCTCGATCTCGCCGATCGCCCAATCGAGCCAGTCGCGGCAGGAGAGGGTCGGGGTCTGGATGGTCATGGGTCGTTCTAAACCACCGTTTCGCCGCTGGCGCCACCCCGTCGGAATAATCGTCATCCCCGCGAAAGCGGGGACCCAACTCCTATGGCCTTGTCCGGATGCAGCGTCGGGAGATGGGTTCCCGCTTTCGCGGGAATGACGGGTTGGGTTTGCGACTCCCGAGTTCTGCAGGAAATTTTGTTGCGTTGGCCTCGACAGGCGCGATCGTGTGTGGGCTTATGCGCGCCAAACGAGACTCGGCAGGGAGATATGGGCGCATGCGGACGACGGATTGGTTGCGGGGCGCGGCGATGGCCGCGGCGCTGGTGGCGCTCACCGGGGCGAGCGCGCCCAAATCGGGCTATGATCCGGCCGAGACCTTCGCGCCGCTCGATCTGGGGCAGGGGGTCAACGTCTATCGCTCGTCTAGCGGCGTGCCGGGGCCGCAATATTGGCAGAACAAGGCCGATTATCAGATCCACACCACGCTCGATCCGGCAGCCAAGACGCTGATCGCGACCGAGCAGATCACCTACACCAACAACAGCCCCGATACGCTCGACGTGCTGTGGCTGCAGGTCGAGCAGAACGCCTACAAGACCGAATCGCGCGGGCATCTGTCGTCGGGCGGGCCGATCCCCGGCACCACCGAGGGCATGATCTTCGACGCCGTGCAGGTGTCGGTCGCGGGCGGCCCGACCACCACGGTAACGCCGCTGGTCAGCGACACGCGCGCACAACTGACGCTGCCCAAGGTGCTTGCGCATGGTGAGAAGGCGGTGGTCACGATCCGCTATCACTTCACCATTCCCGGCGAGTTCGGCGGCCGCATGGCCTGGGGCAAGTCGCGCGACGGCGAGATTTACGATCTCGCCCAATGGTATCCGCGCATGGCGGTCTATGACGATATCCGCGGCTGGGACACCGCGCCTTATATCGGCAACGAATTCTACCTCGAATATGGCGATTTCGATTACTGGATCACCGTGCCGTCGGACATGCTGGTCGCCGGCTCGGGCGAGCTGGTCAACCCGGAGGAGGTGCTGACCAAGACGCAGATCGACCGCTTCAACCGCGCCAGGGCGAGCGACGCGACGGTGATGATCCGATCGCCGCAGGAGATCGCCGATCCCGCCAGCCGGCCGAAGAAGGGCGGCACGCTGACCTGGCATTACCGGATGCACGACACCCGCGACGTGGCGTGGAGCGCGTCGAGCGTGTTCGCCTGGGACGCGGCGCGGATCAACCTGCCCGGCGGCAAGTCCGCGCTCGCCGAGAGCTTCTACCCGGCCGAGAGTCAGGGCCGCGAACGTTGGGGCCGATCGACCGAATATATGAAGGATGCGGTCGAGAACTTCTCGAAGCGCTGGTATTCCTATCCCTGGCCGGCAGCGATCAACATCGCCGGGCCGGCGACGGGGATGGAATATCCCGGCATCGTGTTCGACGGGATCGACGATGCCGGCAAGACCTTGTTCTGGATCAGCGCGCACGAGATCGGCCATGGCTGGTTCCCGATGATCGTCGGCTCCGACGAGCGGCGTGACCAGTGGATGGATGAAGGCTTCAACACCTTCATCGACACCTATGAATCGGACGATTTCAACCACGGCGAATATGGGCCGAAGCGCGACGGCGAATATGCGCCGGGCGGCGGCAATCCGGTCGACGAGATCCTGCCGCTGCTCGCCAACACGGACGCGCCGCCGATCATGAGCCGCGCCGATACGATCCCGCGCAAGCTCGGCCACCCGATCAGCTATTTCAAGGCCGCGCTCGGCCTGCGGCTGCTGCGTGAGGACATCCTGGGGCACGAGCGGTTCGATCACGCCTTCCGCCGCTACATCGCCGCCTGGGCGTTCAAGCACCCCAAGCCGGCCGACTTCTTCCGCGCGATGGAAAGCGATGCCGGCGAGGATCTCAGCTATTTCTGGCGCGGCTGGTTCTACAACAACTGGCAGATGGACCTGGCGGTGACGGGGGTTTCCTACGTCAAGGACGATCCCAGGCAGGGCGCGCTGGTGACGGTGGCGGCCAAGGACAAGCTGGTCATGCCGGCGATGCTGCGTGTCACCTTCGCCGATGGATCGAGCAAGGACATGCAGCTGCCCGCCGAAACGTGGATTCGCCAGGCCGCGACCGCTGTGCCCGTCGGCGGCACGTCGAAGGTGGTGAGCGCCGTCGTCGATCCGGACCACCACCTGCCCGACAAGGACCGGAGCAACAACGCCTTCAAGCCGTAGAACCGAGGGGCGGCTAACGCCGATTTAACCCTCGGCCGGCTAAGGCCGGATCATGGCGAGCCATGCGCCCGATACGCTGCTCAAGACGCGGCTCGACGCGGTGTATCCGCTCGTCGCGCCGATGAGCGTGATGGATCTGCTCGGCTGCACGTTGATCGCCTGGCTTTATTGGACCCCGACGAGCGCGGCCGCGCTGGGCGTGTGGCTTTGCGGGTGCGCGGCGATCGTCGTCGCGCGGGCGGGCGTCGCGGTCGCCTACCGCTCGGATCGCTTCCCTGACGTGAGGGCCAGGACCTGGGGGCGGCTGATCGCGCTGTTCGCCGGGCTTTCGGGCGTGATGTGGGGCGGGGCGCTGACCTGGATGCTCGCGGTGGGCAGCGACAACCAGGCGACCTTCGTCGTCTGCGTGGCACTGTCGGGGCTCACGCTCAGCATCGCCAATATTGCCTATTGGCCGACCTATGCAGCCTTCGCGGCGCCCGTGACATTGGCCGCGGCAGTCGGCTTCGCGCTGTCGCATCGGCCGGGCGGGCCGGTGCTGGCGTTCGGCGCGGCGATGATGACGATCGCGCTGCTTGTCACCAGCAAGCGGCTGTCACTGGCGGTGCTGCGCGCGCATCGGCTTGCCGAGACCAATCAGGCGCTGATCGATTCGCTCGCCGAGCGCAGTCGCGAACTCGAGGAGGCCTGCCGCACGCTGGAACAGGTGAGCCGCACCGATCCGCTGACCGGGCTCGCCAACCGGCGGTCGCGCGACCTCCGGCTGGCAGCCGAATGGGATCGCGCGGTTCGGATCGGCTCGACGCTGGCGATCGTGGCGATCGATGTCGACCATTTCAAACGCTATAACGACGCGCACGGCCATGCCGCGGGCGACCGCTGCCTGGTTGCCGTCGCCAACCTGCTCGAAGCTTCGACGCGCGGCGCGATCGACCTCGCCTGTCGCCATGGCGGCGAGGAATTCATGCTGATCCTGCCCGATATGGACGCCAACGCCGCTGCCTCGACCGCCGAACGGATTCGCGCGCGGATCGCGCTCGGCACCAGCGATCCGGCGCTGGGCCTGCCCGAGCGCGTGACGGTGAGCCTGGGGGTGGCGCTGGCGACGCCGGGAGAAAGCGGCACGCTGCACGATCTCGTGCTCGCTGCCGACGCGGCCTTGTATCGCGCCAAGCTGGACGGCCGAAACCGCTATGAGTTGGCCGAACCGCCGCACGGGCGGAGCATTGCCGCGGCCTGACGCGTCCGCCTTTTTGTTGCGAGTCATTCTCACGGTTTTGCGGCCTTGCCCCTCTCGGGTCATCGTCCTAGAAGCCCGGCCAATCCCCATTCGCACCTGCGAGAAAGCCTTTGGTCGACCTGTCGCAATATCTGCCGATCCTGCTGTTTCTCGGCGTCGCCCTGCTCTTGTCCACCGCTTTCGTGGTGCTGCCGATGCTGGCCGCGCGCGCGACCGGATCGCACCAACCCAACCCCGACAAGCTCAGCGAATATGAATGCGGCTTTCCCGCCTTCGAGGACCCGCGCAGCCAGTTCGACGTTCGTTTCTACCTGATCGCGATTCTGTTCATCATCTTCGATCTGGAGGCGGCGTTCATCTATCCCTGGGCAGTCTCCGTGTTTCACCTGGGTTGGGTCGCGTGGGGCGCGATGATGATATTCATCGTCGAGCTCGCGCTGGGACTCGCCTATGCCTGGAAGAAGGGAGCGTTGGATTGGGAATGAAACCGCATTCCGGCCCCGTCGAGCTTCCGCGCTCCGCCGGCACCTCGATCGTGCCGCCCGACCAGACGTTCTTCAACGATCTGAACGGCGAGCTCACCGATCAGGGCTTCCTCGTCACCTCGACCGAGGAATTGTTCAAATGGGCGCGCACCGGCTCGCTGTGGTGGATGACCTTCGGCCTCGCCTGCTGCGCGGTCGAGATGATCCACGTCAACATGCCGCGCTATGACCTGGAGCGGTTCGGCGCCGCGCCGCGGGCGAGCCCGCGGCAATCGGACGTGATGATCGTCGCGGGGACCTTGTGCAACAAGATGGCACCGGCGCTTCGCAAGGTCTATGACCAGATGTCGAACCCCAAATACGTCATCTCGATGGGCAGCTGCGCCAATGGCGGCGGCTATTACCATTACAGCTATTCGGTGGTGCGCGGCTGCGACCGCATTGTGCCGATCGACATCTACGTGCCGGGTTGTCCGCCGACGGCAGAGGCGCTGCTGTACGGGATCATGCAGCTGCAGCGGAAGATTCGCCGCAGCGGGACGATCGAACGATGAGCGGGTGCATCCTCAACCCCGTTCGCCCTGAGCTTGTCGAAGGGCGAGTGATGGCGCGAACGGGCTTCGACAGGCTCAGCCCGAACGGAGGTCTCGCATGAGGGCGCCGGCTCCCGCTTTTGCGGCCAATGACGGGGTGATCGACGCGGCCACCGCTGCGCTGGGCGATATGCTGCTGCGCGCGCAGGATCGCGTCGGCGAGGTGGCGCTGTACGTCGATCGCGCGAGCCTCTTGCCGGCGATGGTCGCGCTGCGCGATACGCCAGGGCTCGAATACCAGCAGCTGATGGAGATCGCCGGCGTCGATTATCCCGACCGCGAGGAGCGGTTCGAGTGCGTCTATTGCCTGCTCAGCCTGACGCGCAATCACCGCATTCAGGTCCGCGTCAACACCGACGAGATGAAGCCCGTGCCTTCGGTGACGGGCATCTGGCCGGTCGCAGGCTGGCTCGAGCGCGAGGTGTACGACATGTACGGCGTGCTGTTCGAGGGCAACCCGGACCTGCGTCGTATCCTCACCGATTACGGCTTCCGCGGCCATCCGCAGCGCAAGGATTTTCCGCTGACCGGCTATGTCGAGCTGCGCTATTCGGAAGAGGCAAAGCGCGTCGTCTATGAACCGGTGCAGCTGGCGCAGGATTTCCGCACCTTCGACTTCATGAGCCCGTGGGAAGGGGCGGAATACATCCTGCCCGGCGACGAGAAGGCGAAGCTGCCCGAAGCCAAGGGTGCGCCGTCTCCGGTCAATGCCGATCAGATTCAGAAGGCCGACGCCGCCAAGTCTCCCAAGGCCAAGGCGAAGCAGCCCAAGACCACCGACAGCCCGGCGCAGACCGGCGCGGGCAAGGCCGATCCCGACAACAAGCCCGAAGAGAAGCCCAAGGACCCCGATGTGGTGCCGACCCCGGGCAAGGGGCAGAATCAATGACCAATTACGCAACCGTTCGCCCTGAGCTTGTCGAAGGGCGGTTGATGATCGCGAGGCCGGGCTTCGACAGGCTCAGCCCGAACGGTTTTGGGGTGATTCATGGCTGACGAAACCCTGATCCATCATCCCGCGCCGCCGTTCAATTCGGATGGCGATCCCTATGTCGAGCAGTTGCTCGGCGATGAGAACGCGGCCGATCCGACGACCGGCGACGTCACGATCCAGAACTACACGATCAACTTCGGCCCGCAGCATCCCGCGGCGCACGGGGTGCTGCGCCTCGTCATGGAGCTGGACGGCGAAATCATCGACCGGATCGATCCGCATGTCGGCCTGCTCCATCGCGGCACCGAGAAGCTGATCGAATACAAGACCTATGCGCAGGCGCTCCCGTATATGGACCGCCTCGATTATTGCTCGCCCTTGTGCATGGAGCACAGCTTCGTGCTGGCGGTCGAGAAGCTGCTCGACCTCGAAGTGCCGCTGCGCGCGCAATATCTACGCGTGCTGTTCGCCGAGCTGACGCGTATCGCCAACCACATGCTCAATTTGGGCAGCCACATCATGGATGTCGGCGCGATGACGCCGAACCTGTGGCTGTTCGAAATCCGCGAGGATTGCCTCAACTTCTTCGAGCGCGTGTCGGGCGCGCGGATGCACTCGAACTATTTCCGTGTCGGCGGGGTGCATCAGGATGCGCCCTTGAAGCTGCTCGCCGATATCGGCGACTGGCTCGACACGCGGCTGCCGCGACTGTTCGAGGACGCGATCAGCCTGGTCGCCGACAACCGCATCTTCAAGCAGCGCAACGTCGATATCGCCATCGTCAGCCGCGAGGATGCGATCCGCTGGGGCTTCTCCGGCCCGATGATCCGCGGCGCGGGGATTCCGTGGGATCTGCGCAAGTCGCAGCCCTATGACGTCTATGATCGGATGGATTTCGAGATTCCGGTCGGCACGCGCGGCGATTGCTACGATCGCTTCATGGTGCGCGTCGAGGAGGTCCGCCAGTCGGCGCGGATCATCAAACAGTGCCTCGCCGAGATGCCCGAAGGCCCGATCGCCAGCCTCGACCGCAAGGTGGTGCCGCCCAAGCGCGGCGAGATGAAGCAGTCGATGGAAGCGCTGATCCATCACTTCAAGCTCTACACGGAAGGCTATCACGTCCCCGCCGGCGAAGTGTATGTCGCGACCGAGAGCCCGAAGGGTGAATTCGGCATCTACATGGTGTCGGACGGTTCGAACAAACCCTATCGCTGCAAGATCCGGCCGACCGCGTTCAGCCATCTGCAGGCGATGGATTTCATGTCCCGCGGCCACATGCTCGCCGATACGACCGCCATCCTTGGCGCGATCGACATCGTGTTCGGGGAGTGTGACCGGTGAGTAGAATTATGCCTGTCGCCGTCATTGCGAGGGCCGAAGGCCCGCGGCAATCCAGCGTTGCGGGCGCCACTCTGGATTGCTTCGCTACGCTCGCAATGACGAGTGCGGGCGTGATGTCCGGTCAGGAAAAGAACAATGGCTGAATCCCCGCAACTTCCTCCCGAGGACGAGGTCCGCGCGCGTTGGGGCGATTTCGCCTGGACGGCGGACAACGCCAAGAAGGCCAAGGAAATCATCGGCCGCTATCCGGCAGGCAGGCAGGCGTCGGCGGTGCTGCCGCTGCTCGACCTCGCCCAGCGCCAGGTCGGCGCGGAGACCAGGACGCAAGGCTGGCTGCCGGTGCCGGTGATCGAGTTCGTCGCCAAGCAGCTCGACATGCCGTACATGCGCGTGTTCGAGGTCGCGACCTTCTACACGATGTTCAACCTCGTTCCGGTCGGGCGCTGGCATGTGCAGGTGTGCGGCACGACGCCGTGCATGCTGCGCGGCTCCGACGACGTGATGGCGGCGTGCAAGAACCACGGCCTCGCCAAGGGCAAGACCACGCCCGACGGGCTGTTCACCTTGAGCGAGGTCGAGTGCCTCGGCGCCTGCGCCAACGCGCCGATGGTCCAGATCAACGACGATAATTACGAGGATCTCGATTACGACAGCATGACCGCGATCCTCGAGGCGCTGGCGCGCGGCGAGACGCCGAAGCCCGGCCCGCAGGTCGATCGCCAGACGAGCTGCCCCGAAGGCGGCCCGACGACGCTCAAGGAAATGGTCTCCGAGAACCACGATTACCGGAACGAATGGGCATGAGCGCGCTCGTCGCCATCGTTCTGGGGATCATTGTCCTCATCATCTTTCTGAAGCTGGCGCTCGGCGTGCTGGCGATCGTGCTCGGCCTCGCCGCGGCGGTGATCGTCTATTTCGTCGCCGAGAAATTGTTGGGGAAGGGGCGATGAGCTTTCATTCCGCCGCGCCAACCTATTCCGTCATGCCAGCGAAGGCTGGCATCTCTCTGTTTCAGGGCGCGCCTTCGCGGCACGAGACCCCAGCCTGCGCTGGGGTGACGCCCGCCTTCGGAGGGCGTCATGCTCGCTGACAAGGACCGCATCTTCACCAACGTCTATGGCTTCCAGTCGTGGCACATCGACGCGGCGATGGCGCGCGGTGATTGGGACGATACCAAGGGGCTGATGGCGATCGGGCAGGACGCGATCATCGACGCGATCAAGGCGTCGGGCCTGCGCGGGCGCGGCGGGGCAGGGTTCCCGACCGGCACCAAATGGTCGTTCATGCCCAAGGAGCCCAAGCCCGAGCGGCCCAATTTCCTGGTCATCAACGCCGACGAATCCGAGCCCGGTAGGTGCAAGGACCGCGAGATCATCCGCCACGATCCACAGAAGCTGATCGAGGGCGCGCTGATCGCCGGCTATGCGATGCGCGCGCGCGCCGCGTACATCTACATCCGCGGCGAGTTCATCCGCGAGGCGGAGAACCTCTTCACCGCGGTCGCCGAAGCCTATGACAAGGGCTTCCTCGGCAAGAACGCGGCCGGGTCGGGCTATGATTTCGACGTCTTCGTCCATCGCGGCGCGGGCGCCTATATCTGCGGCGAAGAGACCGCGATGCTCGAAAGCCTCGAGGGCAAGAAGGGGCAACCGCGGCTCAAGCCGCCGTTCCCCGCGGGGGCGGGGCTCTATGGCTGCCCGACGACGGTGAACAACGTCGAATCGATCGCGGTGGTGCCGACCATCCTGCGCCGCGGGGCCGATTGGTTCGCGAGCTTCGGCAACGAAAACAACCGCGGCACCAAGCTGTTCCAGATCTCGGGCCATGTGAACACGCCGTGCGTCGTCGAAGAGGCGATGAGCATCCCGTTTCGCGAACTGATCGAAAAGCACGCCGGCGGCATCCGCGGCGGCTGGGACAATCTGCTCGCGGTGATCCCCGGCGGCTCGTCGGTGCCGTTGGTCCCCGCGGCGCAGATCATGGACTGCCCGATGGATTTCGACGGGCTCAAGGCGCTCGGCTCGGGCCTCGGCACCGCGGCGGTCATCGTGATGGACAAGTCGACCGACATCGTCCGCGCGATCAGCCGCATCTCCTATTTCTACCGCCATGAAAGCTGCGGCCAGTGCACGCCGTGCCGTGAGGGCACCGGCTGGATGTGGCGCGTGATGGAGCGGCTGCGCACCGGCGACGCCGACATCAGCGAGATCGACATGCTTTACGAGGTGACCAAGCAGGTCGAGGGCCACACGATCTGCGCGCTGGGTGACGCGGCGGCCTGGCCGATCCAGGGCCTGATCCGCCATTTCCGGCCCGAGATGGAGCGGCGGATCACGGAAAACCGCGGTGGAGGGCTCGAGCCGATGATGGAGGCGGCGGAGTGATACTGCGCGTAGCAATCACGACGCTGGCAGCGGTAGGGATCCCCACTTCAACGTGGGCGATGCCGCAGGCGGGCACATCGACGGGGTCGATCATCCCGTCGCCTCAGGCTGCCAGCATACCCGACGGTCCGAACAACGATGCGGCGGCGTTGAGAGTTTTGCGGGCGTTTGGGCAATGCGCGGCCAAAGATCGAAGCTCGGCGGCAAAACTCTTGGCGTCGTTTCCCGGAAGCGAGCAAGAACACTCTGCCGCTGAATGGATGTCGAAACCCGAATGCCTGAACGGCGGTAGGTTGCGTTTTCAATCCACGCTTCTGCGAGGCGTCGTCGCCGAGTATTTGTTGAGCCGGATGGACTTGGCCACGCCAAATGATTGGGCGAGGCTATCCGTTTTTCCCGATCCCGATGCGAACTCTCCGGGCCAAGATGATCCGGCCCAAAACATGGAAGTAGCACTTATAGATTTCGGTCAGTGCGTAGCGACGAAGGACATGGCATCCGTCAAAGCGCTGATGGCAACGCGACCAAATAGCGCTGAGGAAAGCGCGGCTTTCGCCAAACTCGGGCCGACGCTGGGCAATTGTGCTGAGAAGGGCGTTTCTTTGAAGCTCAAACGCTTTCAATTGCGCGGATATCTCGCGGAAGGCGCCTATCGCGCGATGGTGATTCAATCGAAGGATTCCGGGCGTGCCCAAGGTTAAAGTCGACGGCGTTGAGATCGAGGTGCCGCAGGGCGCCACCGTGCTGCAGGCGTGCGAGCTTGCCGGCAAGGAGATCCCGCGCTTCTGCTATCACGAGCGGCTGTCGATCGCCGGCAATTGCCGCATGTGCCTGGTCGAGGTGAAGCCGGGGCCGCCCAAGCCGCAGGCGAGCTGCGCGCTGCCGGCCGCCGACAATCAGGAGATCTTCACCAACACGCCGATGGTCAAGCATGCCCGCGAGGGCGTGATGGAATTCCTGCTGATCAACCATCCGCTCGATTGCCCGATTTGCGATCAGGGTGGCGAGTGCGACCTGCAGGACCAGGCGATCGCCTATGGCCGCGGTCATTCGCGCTTCGAGGAGAACAAGCGCGCCGTCACCGAGAAGTACATGGGGCCGATCGTCAAGACGATCATGACCCGCTGCATCCAGTGCACGCGCTGCATCCGCTTCGCCGAGGAAGTCGCCGGCGTCGAGGAGATCGGCGCGATCGGGCGCGGCGAGGACATGCAGATCACCTCGTATCTCGAACGCGCGGTGACCAGCGAGCTTTCGGGCAACGTGGTCGATCTGTGTCCGGTGGGGGCGCTGACTTCCAAGGCCTATGCGTTCGAGGCGCGGCCCTGGGAATTGAAGAAGACGCTGGCGATCGACGTGATGGACGCGGTCGGCACCAATATCCGGCTCGACAGCCGCGGGCGGCAGGTGCTGCGCGCGCTGCCCCGCATCAACGAGGACGTCAACGAGGAGTGGGCGACCGACAAGACCCGCCATGCCGTCGACGGGCTGGTGCGGCGGCGGCTCGACCGGCCCTATGTGCGGCGCGACGGCAAGCTGGTGCCCGTGAGCTGGGACGAGGCGTTCGAGGCGATCGCCGCGGTGAAGGCGGGCGCAAGCGTCGCAGCGGTAGCGGGCGATCTGGTCGATTGCGAGACGATGTATGCCGCCAAGGCGCTGGTGACGGCGATGGGTGGCTCGCTGCTCGAGGGTCGGCAGACGGGCATGGATTACGACACGTCGAATCTGGCGGCGGTCAATTTCAACACGACGATCGCCGGCACCGAAGAGGCCGACGTCATCCTGCTGGTCGGCACCAATTTGCGCTGGGAAGCGCCGCTGGTGAACACGCGGATCAGGAAGGCGATCAAGAAGGGCGCCAAGGTGTTCGCGATCGGCCCCGAGGTCGATCTCACCTATCGCGTCGAATGGCTGGGCAACGATCTGTCGGTGCTCGGCAAGCTGCCCAAGGCGGCAGCCGATGCGTTCAAGGGCGCCGCCAAGCCGATGGTGATCGTCGGCGGCGCGGCGCTGAAGGGCGGGCACGGCGCGGCGTTGAAGCTTGCCAAGACGCTCAAGCTGGTCCGGGACGGGTGGAACGGGTTCAACGTCCTCCACTTCTCGGCGGCGCGGATGGGCGGGCTGATGCTTGGCTATGCGCAGAAGGGCGGGATCGCCGATGTGGTCGCGGGCAAGCCGAAGCTGGTGTTCTTCCTCGGCGCGGACGAGGTGGATTTCTCGAAGTTCGACAAGAGCTTCAAGGTCTATGTCGGCCATCACGGCGATCACGGCGCGCACCATGCAGACGTGATCCTGCCGGGCGCGAGCTATGCCGAGAAATCGGGCACCTGGGTCAATCTCGAAGGCCGGGTGCAGCGCGGCGAGCGCGCGGTGTTCCCGCCGGGCGACGCGCGCGAGGACTGGACGATCTTCCGGGCCTTGAGCGAGAAGCTCGGAAAGACGCTGCCGTTCGACACGATCGAGGAACTGCGTGCGGATATGGGCCGCGACGTGCCGGCGCTCGCGCAGGAAGGGCTGGCAACGTTCGAGTGGAAACCGCCGGCGTTGAGCGAGACCGCGGAAGGCACGATCGACGCCTATCCGATCAAGGATTTCTACCTGACCAACACCATCTGCCGCGCCAGCCCGACGATGCAGCGCTGCTCCGCCGAGCTGGTCCACGGAGAGGAATTTGCGGAGGCGGCGGAGTGATGGCTTTGTTCGTCATCCCAGCGAAAGCTGGGATCGCGTGCGGCAAGCGCGCGCTCGATAACGCAGAGACCCCAGCCTTCGCTGGGGTGACGGGTGATTGCGAATGACCGCGCTGTTTACATCCTGGGGCCTGGAATATGGCTGGGCGTGGTTCATCGCCACGATCATCGGCATCATTGCGATCGCGGTTCCGCTCATGATCGCGGTGGCGATGATCATCTATGTCGATCGCAAGATCTGGGCGGCGATGGCGCTGCGCCGCGGCCCCAACGTGGTCGGGCCGCTAGGGCTGCTGCAGAGCTTCGCCGATGGCCTCAAGGTGTTCCTCCAGGAAACCATCATCCCGGCGGCGGCGAACCGCGGGCTGTTCCTGATGGCGCCGATCATCACCTTCACGGTGGCGCTGATCGTCTGGGCGGTGGTGCCGTTCCAGGCGGGCGTGGTGCTCTCGAACATCAATGTCGGGTTGCTCTACATCCTCGCGGCCTCGTCGATCGGCGTCTATGGCGTCATCATCTCGGGCTGGGCGTCCAACTCCAAATATCCCTTTTATTCGGCGCTGCGCGCGGCCGCGCAGATGGTCAGCTACGAGGTGTCGATCGGCTTCGTGCTGATCTCGGTGGTGCTGTGGTCGGGGACGTTCAACCTCTCCGGTATCGTCGAGGCGCAGAAGGGGCTGTACGGCTTCATCAACGGCTTCGCGTTCAATCCGCTGCTGTTTCCGATGGCGATCGTGTTCCTCATCTCGGCAATGGCCGAGACGGCGCGCACGCCGTTCGACCTGACCGAGGCCGAGAGCGAGCTGGTCGCCGGCTACCAGACCGAATATTCGTCGATGAGCTTCGCGCTGTTCTGGCTCGGCGAATATGCCAACGTCATCCTGATGTGCGCGCTGAACGCCATCCTGTTCTGGGGCGGGTATTTGCCGCCGTTCGACTGGGCGCCGCTCTACTACGTGCCGGGGATCATCTGGCAGTTCGCCAAGATGGCGTTCTTTTTCTTCGTCTTCTCGTGGGTGAAGGCCACGGTGCCGCGCTATCGCTATGACCAGCTGATGCGGCTGGGCTGGAAGGTGTTCCTGCCGCTGTCGCTGTTCTGGGTGTTCCTCGTTTCCGGGTTCCTGATGCTGACCCACATGGGAGCTGCTGCATGAGCGTCGCTCAAGTCCTCAAAGCCTTCACCTTGTGGGAGTTCATCGGCGCGCACTGCAAGACGCTCCGCTACTTCTTCAAGCCCAAGGCGACGATCAACTATCCGTTCGAGAAGAACCCGATCAGCCCGCGCTTCCGGGGCGAGCATGCGCTGCGCCGCTACCCCAACGGCGAGGAGCGGTGCATTGCATGCAAGCTGTGCGAGGCGATCTGCCCGGCGCAGGCGATCACGATCGAGGCCGAGCCGCGCGACGACGGCAGCCGTCGCACGACACGCTACGACATCGACATGACCAAGTGCATCTATTGCGGGCTGTGCGCCGAGGCGTGCCCGGTCGATGCGATCGTCGAGGGGCCGAACTTCGAATTTTCGACCGAAACGCGCGAGGAGCTGATCTACGACAAGGCCAAGCTGCTCGACAACGGCGACCGCTGGGAGCGCGCGATCGCCGCGAACCTTGCCGCCGATGCGCCGTATCGTTAAGCGCCAACCGACTTTCAGGGGCTCGCACATTCCGTGATCCAAGCAATCGCCTTTTACCTGTTCGCGATCGTCACGATCGTGTCGGCGGGCATGACGATCTCCGCGCGCAATCCGGTGCATTCGGTGTTGTGGCTGATCCTTGCCTTCTTCAACGCCGCCGGGCTGATGGTGCTCGCGGGCGCCGAGTTCATCGCGATGCTGCTGGTGATCGTGTACGTGGGCGCGGTCGCGGTGCTGTTCCTGTTCGTCGTGATGATGCTGGACATCGATTTCTCGGAGTTGCGCGCCGGGTTCGTGCGCTATCTGCCGGTCGGGCTGGCGGTGGCGGTTGCGCTGGCCGCCGAGCTGGTGATCGGCGCGGGCGCATGGGCGGTCGGCGGGGTCAATCTCGGCAAGCGGATCGCGCCGATCGCCGACACAACGCCCAATATCGAGGCGGTCGGCAACCTGCTCTACACGCGCTATCTGTTCGTGTTCGAGGGCGCGGGCCTCATCCTGCTGGTGGCGATGATCGGCGCGATCGTGCTGACCCACCGCAAGCGCGGCGGGGTGCGTCCGCAGAAGATTTCGCGCCAGAACGCGCGGCGGCCGTGGGAAGCGATCCGCAACGTCAAGCCGCCCGTCGGGCAGGGGGTGGAGCTGTGATTTTCTCCACCTGTCCGTTCGCTTCGAGCGAAGTCGAGAAGCGTCGGCGGAGCGCTCGCGTCGGTTTCTCGACTGCGCTCGAAACGAACGGAGTTCCGGCATGATCGGCCTTACGCATTACATCGTCGTTGCGGCGATCCTGTTCGTGATGGGGGTGCTTGGCATCTTCCTCAATCGGAAGAACATCATCGTTATCCTGATGGCGATCGAGCTCATCCTGCTCGCGGTGAACCTCAACCTCGTCGCCTTTTCGGCCTATCTCCACGATCTCGTCGGGCAAGTGTTCGCGATGTTCGTGCTGACGGTCGCGGCGGGCGAGGCGGCGGTGGGACTTGCGATCCTGGTGATCTATTTCCGTGGCCGCGGCACGATCGCGGTCGATGACGTCAACCGGATGAAGGGGTGATCGTTCGGTGACTTCGATCCTATTCATTGTTTTCCTGCCGCTGCTGGCGGCGGTGATCGCCGGGCTCGGCAATCGCGCGATCGGCAATGTCGCCGCCAAGTCGGTGACGACGGGCGCGCTGTTCGTCTCCTGCGCGCTGTCGTGGCCCATCTTCATCTCGTATCTCACCGGCGTGGCCGGGCCGACGGTCACGCCGGTGTTCGACTGGATCAACGTCGGCGGGATGCATGTCGAATGGGCGCTACGCGTCGATTCGCTGACCGCGGTGATGCTGGTGGTCGTCACCAGCGTCTCGGCGCTCGTCCACCTCTACAGCTGGGGCTATATGGAGGAGGACCCGGATCAGCCGCGGTTCTTCGCCTATCTGTCGCTGTTCACCTTCGCGATGCTGATGCTGGTGACCGCCGACAATATCGTCCAGATGTTCTTCGGCTGGGAAGGCGTCGGCCTGGCGAGCTACCTGCTGATCGGTTTCTGGTTCTACAAGCCGAGCGCCAATGCGGCGGCGATCAAGGCGTTCGTCGTCAATCGCGTCGGCGATCTCGGCTTCATGCTCGGCATCTTCGGGACCTATCTGGTGTTCCACACCATCTCGATCCCCGAGATCCTCGCCGCCGCGCCGTCGATGGCGCATTCGACGATCGGCTTCCTGTGGTTCCGCGCCGACACGATGACGGTGCTGTGCATCCTGCTGTTCATCGGCGCGATGGGCAAATCGGCCCAGCTCGGGCTGCACACCTGGCTGCCCGACGCGATGGAAGGCCCGACCCCGGTCTCCGCGCTGATCCATGCGGCGACGATGGTGACGGCGGGCGTGTTCATGGTCTGCCGCTTGTCGCCGATGTTCGAGACGAGCCCGACCGCACTCGGCTTCGTCACCTTCATCGGGGCGGCGACTTGCCTGTTCGCGGCGACGATCGGTTGCGTGCAGATGGATATCAAGCGGGTGATCGCCTATTCGACCTGCTCGCAGCTCGGCTACATGTTCTTCGCCGCTGGCGTCGGCGCGTTCGGCGGGGCGATGTTCCATTTGTTCACGCACGCCTTCTTCAAGGCTTTGCTGTTCCTGTGCGCCGGCTCGGTGATCCACGCGATGCACCACGAGCAGGACATGCGCTATTATGGCGGGCTTCGGAAGAAAATCCCGGTAACGTTCTGGGCGATGGTCGCGGGCACGCTGGCGATAACCGGGGTCGGCATTCCGGGCATCTTCGGGCTGCCGCAGATCGGCTTTGCGGGCTTCCATTCGAAGGACGGCATCCTCGAGGCGGCCTATGCGGCCGGCGGCGGCGGGCAGATCGCCTGGTGGGTTGGCACCTTCGCGGCGCTATTGACCAGCTTCTATTCGTGGCGGTTGATCTTCATGACCTTCTTCGGCGAGGCGCGCTGGGCGGGTTCCGAGCATATCCAGCACGCGGTGCACGACGCGCATGGCCACGGCGACCACGCGGTCCACGAGAATGCCGGGCATGAGCCGCACGTCCACGGCCCGGGCGTCGAGGGCGTGGCGCACGGCACAGGCGGTTATCATCCGCACGAAAGCCCGCTCAACATCCTGGTCCCGCTGATCCTGCTGGCGATCGGTGCGGTCTGCGCGGGCTTCGCCTTCCAGCATTATTTCATCAGCCCCGAGGCGGGTAAGGATTACTGGCACGGCAGCGTCTGGTTCTCCGAGCATCTGATGGAGGCGATGGAGACGATTCCGCTGTGGGCGAAGCTCGGGCCGACGATCGCGATGCTGATCGGGCTCTATGTCGGCTGGTATGCCTATATCCGGAATACCAGCGTGCCGGCGCGGGCGGCCTCGACCTTCGAGGTGCTGTATCGCTTCCTGCTCAACAAATGGTATGTCGACGAGCTCTACAACTTCCTGTTCGTCCGTCCTGCCTTCGCGATCGGCCGGTTCTTCTGGCATCGCGGTGACGAGAAGACGATCGACCGCTTCGGGCCCAACGGCGCGGCGTGGGCGGTAGTCGGCGGCAGTCGCATCACGGCGCGGCTGCAGTCGGGTTATATCTACACTTATGCCTTTGTGATGCTGATCGGGCTGACCGCCGCGGTCACCTGGGCGATGGCGTCGTGAGTGCGCGTCTCTGTTTCGTCACCCCAGCGAAAGCTGGGGTCTCGTGCCGCAATGGCGCGTCTTTTCTCATCAAGACCCCAGCCTTCGCTGGGGTGACGGAAACTATGCAGTGAACGGCTTTCCTATCCTTTCGGTCATGCTCGCGATCCCCGCGGTGGCGGCGATCGCTTGCCTGTTCCTCAGCGCCAATGGCGCGCGCTGGCTGGCGTTGCTTGCGACCTTGGTCGACCTCGTGCTCGGCATCGTGCTGTGGGCCAATTTCGACATTGGCGGCGCGCAGTGGCAGTTCCAGGAATATCTGCCGCTGTTCGGCAGCTTCGGCTGGGCGCTCGGCATCGACGGCTTTGCCCTCATGCTCATCATGCTCAGCGTGTTCCTGATGCCGATCTGCATCGGCGCGAGCTGGCAGGCGATCACCAAGCGCGTCCCCGAGTACATGGCCGCGTTCCTGCTGACCGAGCTGCTGATGATCGGCACCTTCGCCGCGCAGGACCTATTCCTGTTCTACATCTTCTTCGAAGGCGGCCTGATCCCGATGTTCCTGATCATCGGCATCTGGGGCGGGCAGAACCGAGTGTATGCGAGCTACAAGTTCTTCCTCTACACGCTGCTCGGCTCGGTGGTGATGTTCATCGCGATGCTCTGGATGGCGGTCGATGCCGGCACCACCAGCATTCCGGTGCTGCTCAATTACGATTTCCCGGTGCATGCGCAGATGTGGCTGTGGCTGGCTTTCTTCGCCTCGTTCGCGGTGAAGATGCCGATGTGGCCGGTCCACACCTGGCTGCCCGACGCGCATGTGCAGGCGCCGACCGCCGGTTCGGTGATCCTGGCGGGCGTGCTGCTGAAGCTCGGCGGATACGGCTTCCTGCGCTTCTCGCTGCCGATGTTCCCTGAGGCGAGCCACGAGTTCATCTGGCTCATCTTCGGCCTGTCGGCGGTGGCGGTGATCTACACCAGCCTCGTCGCGCTGGTGCAGCAGGACATGAAGAAGCTGATCGCCTACTCGTCGGTCGCGCACATGGCGATCGTGACGATCGGGCTGTTCGCGTTCAACGTCTATGGCATCCAGGGCGCGATGATCGTGATGCTGAGCCACGGCTTGGTTTCGGGCGCCTTGTTCCTGTGCGTCGGGGTGATCTACGATCGGCTGCACACCCGCGAGATCAGCCGCTATGGCGGCGTCGCGTTCGTCATGCCCAAATACGCCGTGCTGTTCCTGCTGTTCACCATGGCCTCGATCGGGCTGCCGGCGACCAGTGGATTCGTCGGCGAGTTCCTGTCGCTGCTCGGCACCTATCAGGTCTCGACCTGGACGACCTTGCTGTGCACGACGGGCATCATCCTCGGCGCGGCGTACATGCTCTATCTCTACTGGCGCATCTGCTTCGGCGAGGTGAAGCATGACGACGTCAAGCTGATGCCCGACCTGTCGTTGCGCGAGGTGGCGCTGCTCGCCCCGATCGCGGCGGTGGTGCTGTGGATGGGCGTTTACCCTGAGAGCTTCCTCGCCCCGATGCGCAAGGACGCGGACATTCTCGCCGCGCGGATCGAGCGGGCCAAACCGGCCGGCGATTCGCACCTGATCATCACCAAGGGTGCGCAGCCTGCACCCAAGGCCGCGGCGGAGGCCGAGTAATGGATTACCTTGCCTCCCTCCAGATGGCGTTGCCCGAGGATATCCTGTCGCTGGGCGCGCTGGCGCTGATGCTGGTCGCGGCGTGGGGCGGACAGCGCTCGACCCGCGCCGTCTCTTGGTGCGCGGTTGCGGTGCTGCTCGGCGCGGGGATCGCGCTGTTCGCGGTGCCGCGCGGCGTGGCGTTCGACGGCCTCTATCGCGGCGACGCCTTCGCGGTGTTCGCCAAGGTGCTGGTCTATGCCGGCGCCGCGGGCGGCATCATCATGGCGCCAGGCTTCTTCGAGCGGACCTCGGGCGAGGACCTGAGGCCCGAATATCCGGTGCTGATCCTGCTCGCGGCGGTCGGCATGGGGATCATGGTTTCGGCGGGCGACCTGCTCAGCCTCTATGTCGGGCTCGAGCTGCAGAACCTCGCGCATTACGTGCTGGCGAGCTTCATGCGGCGCGATACGCGCTCGTCCGAGGCCGGCCTCAAATATTTCGTGCTGAGCTCGCTCGCCAGCGGCATCCTGCTCTACGGCATCTCGCTGGTCTATGGTTTCAGCGGCACGACCCTGTTCGAAGGCATCGCCACCGCCTATGCGGGCGTGCATTCGCTGGGGCTGCTGTTCGGACTGGTGTTCGTGTTCGCCGGGCTGGCGTTCAAGATCTCGGCGGTGCCGTTCCACATGTGGACCCCCGACGTCTATGAGGGCGCGCCGACCCCGGTGACCGGCTATTTCGCCACCGCGCCCAAGGTGGCGGCGATGGCGCTGCTGGTCCGCGTCGCGGTCGAGGCGATGGGGCCGGCGGGGGACGAATGGCGGCAGGTGGTGATCTTCGCATCGCTCGCCTCGATCATCTTCGGCGCGGTTGCGGCGATCGGGCAGCCCAACATCAAGCGGATGCTGGCCTATTCGTCGATCAACAATGTCGGCTTCGCGCTGATCGGGCTTGCCGCGGGCACCGCCGACGGCGTCGCCTCGGTGCTGATGTACCTGACCATCTATATCGTGATGACCTTCGGCAGCTTCCTCGTCGTGCTGCGCATGCATGACGACGAGGGACGGCCGATCGAGACGATCGCCAGCCTGACCGGCCTGTCGCGCACGCGACCGGGGCTGGCCTTCGCGATGGCGGTGTTCATGTTCAGCCTGGCGGGCGTGCCGCCGCTGTTCGGCTTCTACGCCAAGTTCGCGGTGTTCCGCGCCGCCGTCGAGGCCGGGCTGTTCCCGCTGGCGGTGATCGGCATCGCGGCGTCGGTGATCAGCGCCTTCTATTACCTGCGGATCGTCAAGACGATGTATTTCGACGAGCCGGCGGGCGCCTATGGTCGGCCGCGGGGTGTGGTCGAGAGCGGGCTGATCGCGGCGTCTGCGCTGTTCGTCTCGCCGCTCGGCTATCTGCTGATCCCCGCGATCGGCGGCGCGTCGCTGGTCGCGGCCAAGGCGCTGTTCTGACGGGCACGATACGAACGGTTCCCGAGACCGGCTCGACCAACGCCGATTGCCTGGCGCTGGCCCGCGGCGGCGCGGCGGAAGGCCTGTGGCTGCGCGCCGAGCGCCAGACCGCAGGGCGCGGGCGGCAGGGCAGGGCGTGGGTGTCGCCGGGCGGCAACCTCTATGCGAGCACCATCGTCCGGCTGCGGCCGAGCGATCCGCCCGCGGCGACGCTGGCGCTGGTCGCGGCGGTGGCGCTGGAGGAGGTAGTTTCTCTATATTACCACCCCGGCGAAGGCCGGGGCCCAGCTGGGAAAGCCGAGGAAACGGAGCACAGCGCCAGCCAACCACAACCTTCCCAACTGGGCCCCGGCCTTCGCCGGGGTGGGTTGGTATTAAAATGGCCTAACGATCTTCTGCTCGACGGCGCCAAGCTGTCCGGAATTCTGCTGGAGCGCGTCGATGATGCGGTGGTGATCGGGATCGGCGTCAATCTCGCGCATCATCCCGACGATACCGAGCGGCCCGCCACGAGCCTTGCCGAGCATGGCATTCTCGTCGAGCCGGCACCCTTCCTCGATGTTCTCGCCGAAACCTTCGGTCGCTGGCTCGCGCGGTGGCGGGGCGAGGGGATCGCGCCGATTCGCGATCGCTGGATCGAGCGTGCGCATCCCGCCGGCACCGCGCTGACCGCACGGCTGCCCGATGGCACGAGCCTCGACGGCCTGTTCGAGCGCCTCGACGGCGACGGCGCGCTGATCCTGCGCTTGGCGGACGGCACTCGGCGTGTCATTCACGCCGCTGACGTGTTCCTGATCTGAGGAAGGATTGCCATGCTGCTTGCGGTCGACCTCGGCAATACCAATGTCGTCTTCGCGTTGGTCGAGGGGAATGCGATCAAGGCGCGCTGGCGGATCGCCACCGATCCCAGGCGCACGGCCGACGAATATGCCGTGTGGCTGAACCAGCTGCTCCAGCTCGAAGGCTATGCCCGCGCCGATATCGAGGCGGTGATCATCTCGACCGTGGTGCCGCGCGCGCTGCATAATCTCGAAGTATTGGCGGAGAAATATTTCGGGGTAACGCCGCTGATCGCCGGCCGCGCGCCGGTCGAATGGGGCATGGCGCTCGACGTCGACGAGCCGCAGAACCTGGGCGCCGACCGCGCGGTCAATGCCATTGCGGCGCATGCGCTTCACGAGGGCGATCTGATCGTGGTCGATTTCGGCACCGCGACGACCTTCGACGTGGTCGATTATCGCGGCGCCTATAAGGGCGGGATCATCGCACCGGGGATCAACCTCTCGCTCGATGCGCTGGTTTCCGCCGCCGCGCAGCTGCCGCGCATCGCCATCGCCGCGCCCAAGGACAATATGAGCGTGATCGGCCGCAATACGGTCGATCAGATGCATATCGGCATCTATTGGGGCTATATCGCGATGATCGAGGGGCTGATCGCGCGGCTCAAGGCCGAGATCGGGCGGCCGGTCACCGTGGTCAGCACCGGCGGGCTCGCCGTGCTGTTCGAGCAACACACGAATGCTTTCGACGTGATCGAGCCCGATCTGACTATCCAAGGGCTGGCGATGATGTACGCGCGGGCCCATATCTAGACCCGTCACCCCAGCGAAGGCGGGGGTCTTTTTGTTTTGAGTCGTGCCCTGTGCGGCACGCGATCCCAGCCTTCGCTGGGATGACGAAGTAGGACTTGAATGACTCCTGATAACGAACTGATTTTCTGTGCGCTCGGCGGTTCGGGCGAGATTGGCATGAACGTCAATCTCTATGGCTGCCGGGGCCAATGGATGATGGTCGATTGCGGCGTGACCTTCGCCGATCCCTATTATCCCGGCATCGACGTGATCCTGCCTAACCTGGGCTTCATCGAGGACCAACTCGACGGCCTGACGGGCATCGTGCTGACCCATGGGCATGAAGACCATATCGGCGCGCTGCCCTATCTCGCGCTCGATCTCGACGTGCCGCTCTATGCCTCACCGTTCACAGCGGGGTTGATCCGCGGCAAGCTCGAGGAAGAGGGCATCGCCGACAAGGTGACGCTGCGCATCATCGAGCCGGGCGAGCGCTTCGACCTAGGGCCGTTCGGCGTTACCTTCGTGCCGGTCTCGCACTCGATCCCCGAGGGTAATGCGATCCTGATCGAGACGCCTTATGGCCGCGTGCTGCACACCGGCGACTGGAAGCTCGACGAGGCGCCGGTGCTCGGCGCGCCGGCGACCGCCGAGACGCTGAGCGCGATCGGCGACAAGGGCGTGCTCGCGTTGGTGTGCGATTCAACCAACGTGTTCAACGCCGAAGCGTCGGGTTCAGAGGCGAGCGTCCGCCAGGGGCTGCACGACGTCGTCGCGGCGGCGAAGGGGCGCGTCATGGTGACCACCTTCGCCTCGAACGCGGCGCGGCTGAAGACGCTGGGCGAGGTCGCGCAGGCGACCGATCGCAAATTGTGCGTCGCGGGACGCTCGCTCGATCGCATCCTCAAGGTGGCGCGCCAGACCGGCTATCTCAAGAAATTCCCCGAGACCGTCGATTTCGACACCGCGATGCGCCTGCCGCGCGACAAGGTGATGATCATCGCCACCGGCGGACAGGGCGAGCCGCGCGCGGCGCTGGCGCGCGTTGCCGACGATACGCATCCGATCAAGCTTGATGCGGGCGATCGCGTAGTGTTTTCGTCCAAGCAAATCCCCGGTAACGAGGTCGCGATCGGGCGGATCATGAACCAGCTCGCCGCCAAGGGTGTCGAGACGGTGACCGAGCGGCAGGCGCACATTCACGTCTCGGGGCACCCGGGGCGGCCCGAGCTCGCCAGGATGTATGAGTGGATTCGGCCCGAGCTGCTGCTTCCGGTGCATGGCGAGATGCGGCACCTGATGGAGCATGCCCGCTACGGGCTGGCGCAGGGCATTCCGCAAGCGCTGGTGCAGACCGACGGCGACATCGTCCGCCTTGCGCCGGGCACGCCCGAAAAGGTCGGGCACGCGTCGGTCGGGCGGCTGGTGCTCGACGGCGACGTCATCCTGCCTGCCGACGGCGCAACGATCAACGAGCGGCGCAAGCTTGGGCTCAACGGGCAGATTTCGGTCGCGGTGGCGCTGAAAGACGGCGCCTTGTTCGGCGAACCGCAGGTGCGCCTGCAGGGCGTGCCGATCGAAGAGGAACGCGAGCCGTTCCTCGACGAGGCGATCGATGCGGTGGCTGATACGGTGCGCGACGACAAGCGCGGCGGCGATGCGCTGCGCGAGGCGATCCGCCTTGCGGTGCGGCACGTCGCGACTCGCTGGACGGGCAAGAAGCCGATCGTCGACGTGCTGGTGATCGAGGGCTGACGCCGCATGGGCGCAGTCGGGCTGATCTCGGTTTACGTGTCGCTATGGACGCTGGCGCTGCTGCTGGTGCTGCCCTTCGCCTATCGCAAGGATGAGGGCGAAGCGCTGGTGCCGGGGCAGGCCGACAGCGCGCCGTCGCATTTCGACGGCAAGGCGACGGTGATCCGCGCGACGATTTTGGGAACCGTGCTGTTCGCCTTGTTGATGCTCGATCTGCATTTCGGCTGGGTGACGTGGCAGATGCTCGACGTGACGGGCGGCGCTTAGGGCCGATCGACATTCAGCTCTAACGGCCTGCAAATGGCGGCTTTCCGCGCTTCCGGTGCTCACGGACCTATAGTCCGCTGCGCTCCGGGTCACGGAAACCCACCATTTTCGACTCGCCATCCTCTGAATGTCGATCGGGCCCTAGGCAATCCCGTTCGTGCTGAGCTTGTCGAAGCACGATTGTCGCGCTCCTCGCCCTTCGACAAGCTCAGGGCGAACGGGCGTTGGATCAGGTGCGCAACCGCTCGATTGCCTGGGCGAGGGCGACGTAGAGCTTGCCCATGTCGGACGACAGCAGGGTCACGCCGAGCGGCGAGCCGTCGCGTTCGGCGAGGATGCCGCGCAGCATCGCCTCGAAATCGTGGATGTAGCGGTTGACCTGATCGCGGAAGCGCTCGTCCTCGTCGTACATCGTCGCGATCGCGTGCGCGTCGTTGCCGTCGAGCAAGCGCACTGCGCGGCGTGTGAAAACGCCGCGGTCGCCCTTGAGATAGGCTGCCCAGGCGCTGTCGCTGACTTCGGTCGAGAAGGCCTTGGTGATGTCGATCGCGCCCGAATTGAGCGCTTCGATGAGCAGTGAGGCCCGGCGGGCGAAAGTGTCGCGCTCGGCCTCCTCGCGCTCGCTGCGCGCCGCCTCGATCCGCAGGTCGATCGTCGCGGTGGCGGCCTCGATCGCCTGGAGCTGCGCGGTGAGGCGCTCGGACGCTCGACCCGACGCCTCGACCGCGGCCTGCGCCGCCTCGATGATGGCGGCGACGTGGCGGCTGACGCTCTCGTCGGTGGCGCGCCGCATCGCCTCGGCACTCGCGGTTTCGAGCGACTTGGCGGCTTCGGGGATGACCGCATCGAGCGTCTCTCGCGCGCGATCGGCGGCGGTGCTGGCGGTCTCGCGGACTCGGATCAGCGCTTCGACCAACCGCGGAGCGGCATCCTGCGCGAAGCTCTGGGTGCGGCCGATCGTCTCGTCCATCACGCCGCCCAGTGCCTCGGCCTTGTCGCGGCCGGCGTCGAGCGTCTCGGCCATCGTCGTGGACAATTGGTCGAGCGTGGCGCGCTGGCTGGCGATGACCTCGGCGATCGCCTCGATCGCGTCGTGCGTGCTTTCGGCGGCAGTGACCAGCGAGAGCAGCTCGGGCTTGGCCGAGGCGACGACCTCGCGGCTGGCACCGATCCGCTGGTCGAGGCGGGCGAGCGCTTCGGGCAGCGTCTCGTCGATCTCGCGCGCGGCGGCGTCGAGCGCGAGCAGCAAGCGTTCCGCGGTGCCAATCACTTCGCGCGCGACGCCGTCGCCGGTGCGCAGCGATTCGGTCATGGCGTCTGACGAGCCGCCGAGCGCGCTCAGCGACGCGGCAAGCTCCTGAACGCGCGCGCTGCCGTCGCGATGGAGCGCGTCGAGCTTGCCGTCGATCTCGGCGACGCCCGTGTCGAGCGTGCCGAACAAGGTATTGGCCGAGCCGTGCTGCTCGGCGAGGCGCCCGGCGAGGCGATCGATCACTTCCTCGACCGCAGAGATGCGTTCGGCCAGCGCCTCGACCGAATCGCGGCTGGCGCGATCGAGCGCGGCCTGGTTGGTTTCGAGCATCGCCAGCATCGCTTCGCCCTGGGTGGCGATGCCCTTGCGCGCCTCGTCGACCGCGCCGGCGGTGCGATCGAGCAATCCGTCTACCGCGGCCGACATCTTCCCCGTGACCGATTCGAGGCGGGCCCCGGCGGCATCGCTGGTCGCTTCCATCCGCTGGATGTGCGCGGCGAGCTTCTGCGCCGCACCGCCGGCAACGGCGTCGGCCTCGCGGCCGCGTTCGGCGAGCGCGACGAGCTGCGCATCGAGCGCGGCGGCATGTTCGCTCGCGGTCAGGCCGGTCGTCGCGAGCGTCTTGGCCATTTCGGCGGTTTCGGCATGCGCGCGGGGGAGCGAGGAGAGCAACACGCCCAAGCTCGATTGCGCGGCGTTGGTCGCGTCGGTGAGGCGGCACGCCTGCATGTCGGCACGCGCGACCTCGTCAGCCATCGAGTCGCGCACCGCGGCGAGCCGCTCGGCAGCGGCATCGCCCATCGCCATCAGCATCGTCGTCTGGTCGGCGAGCTTCTCGCGATTGGCGTCGAGATGCGTCGAGAGCACGGCGATGGTGCGCTCGAGGCTGGCGGCCTCGGCGCGCATCGCCGCCGCGGTGCGGCCGAAGCGGCGGGCCTCGGCGGTGCTGTTGCGCAGCGCGAGCAGCCAGACGATGCCGATCAGCACCAGCGGCACGCAGAGCGCAGCGACGAACTCGACGAGCGCGATGGGGGCGAGGCCGGCGGCGAGCGACGGCGCGGCGAGCCATACCATGCCCGCAAGCCACGCCACGGCGACGATCAGCGCGACGGCAAGCGGCCAGCGCGGCGCGCGCGGTTCTTCGGGCTCTTCCTCATAGCCGACGGGCGCCTCGGCTTCGGCGTCGGGAAGGGCGTCCTCCTCGATCTCGACAGCGGATTGGGCCTCGTCGGCCGGCGAATCGACCGCGTCGCGCCCGGCGCGAAGGTCGTAGATGCGTGAGCCCCCATTCATGGCGGCAACTTTATCACAGAAAGCGGGGGCGCAAAGCGAATAGCTAAACGATGCTTTAACCCGTTCTCGATTAGCGTCGAATGCATGGCTTATGATCCTGGTGCGATCGATGCGACCTTGGCGGCGGCGGTGGGCGACGACCCGGCGCTGATCGCCGAGCTTCGCGAGGCATTCCTCGACAGTGCGGATCGAGTGGTCGAAGCGCTCGAAGCCGCCGACACCGACGACGCATGGCGCAGCGCCGCATGGCGGCTCAAGGGGCTCGCCGCGAGCTTCGGCGCGGTGCGGCTAATGGGGCTCGCTAGCGATGCAAGCCAGGCGCAGCCGGGCGACATCCTGACGATCAATCGCATTCGCCGCGCGATCGAACGGCTTTAGCATCGGGCTTGGATCAGCGCCGTTCGTGCTGAGCCTGTCGAAGCACGTTTTGTGGCGATACGCCCTTCGATAAGCTCAGGGCGAACAGAGTGGGGCGCTTTGGCATTCGATGCAGGGGCCGAATTCCTCGCAAGAGTAACCCCAGACATCGAATGGCGCTTTGCCTTGGCGGCAATCACCGACTAACAGCCAGCGAATGCTAGCTGGGCTGTTGTTCGCCAATCACGACGCCGACGATCGTCCGAACCTGTTGGCGGCGACGCTGCCGTTCGGCGCGGCGACGCTGATCGAATTCCAGGCGCGACTGCTGATCGCCGCTGGCGCGGTACAGATCCTGGTCGCGGTGAGCCGAGCGACCCCCGAGCTGGTCGGCGCGGTCAACCGCATCCGCAAGGGCGGCATATCGGTCGATGTCGTGCGCACCGCCGGCGAGGCGCTGGAAAAGACGCATCCGCTTGCCACTTTGATCGTCGTCGCCGACGGGCTGATCGCCGATGACGAGACGATGCAGCAGATGGCGCAAGGCGAGGGTGATGCGCTGCTGATCGTCGAGGATTCGGCCGAAGCGACGGGGCTCGAACGGCTCGATTCGCATCGATTATGGGCGGGAATCGCGCGCGTCGGGCCGCGCCGGCTGGCCGATGCGGCGCGGTTGCCCGAGGAATACGATCTGCAATCGACACTGTTGCGCGTGGTCGCCCAGGGGCATCCCGAACTCGTCGAGCTCGATCCGGGCGCGGTGCGCGCGGGCTTTGGCATCGAACGCGATTCGCGCGCGCTGGCGCAGCGTAGCCGGCGCGCGCTGGGGGCGCGGCTGGCGCAGCGGCGGCCATGGATCGACCGTTTCGTGTTGACGCCGATCGCGCGCGTGGCGCTGCCGCCGCTGGTCGATCGGCGCGTGCCCTGGCCGGGCGTCTCGGCCGTCGGCGGGGTTCTCGGGGCGATCGGGGCGGCGCTGATCGTGTGGCGCTTGCCCGGCGCCGGGCTTGTGCTCGCTTGCCTGGGCGCCATCGGATTGAGCTTTGGGCAGGGGCTGGCCTGGCTCGGCGGGGCCGAGCGGCCGGCGAAGCGGCACGATTGGGCGATCGGCGGACTGGTCGCGCTCGCCGTGCTGCTGCTCGGCGGCACGTTGAGCCACGATAGCGGAACGGCGACCGGATGGCTTGCCGCAGCGGGGCTGCTCGTCGCCGGCGCGCTGGTCGAGCGTGCCGCCCCGGCACGGGCGCGGCCGCACTGGTGGGGCAGCCCGATCGCCTATCTCGTCCTGCTCACGATCCTGACCCTGGCGCATGTGCCGCTGGCCGGCCTGATCGCCGGCGCGGGCTATGCCGCGGCCAGCCTGATCGCGGCGGTGGAGCGGTTGCGCGACCGCGCCGAATGACTGTCCAACCTGTCCTTTTTCTGGACAGCCCCCGCTCTTGCGAGGGTCAATAGCGGCTCCTAGCCTTAGCATCGCTTTAACGACGACTGCTTTAGCCTGGGACCATGTCGGTCGACTTTCACGACGCCGCTGCCGGCGCCGACGACGCCGCGGGCGCGCTGATCGCGCGTGCGTCGGCGGCCGCGTCGCGCGATGGCGCGCGCCGGCGCGCCGCGGCGTTCGATCTCGCGATGCCCGACGCCGCGCGGCTCGACGACGAGGTGCGCGAGGCGATCCGCGGCGAGCTCGATCGCCTGACGGGTGCGATCGAGGCCGATCTGCGCCATTATGCCGGGCGGGGCGCCGCCGGCCGCACCGTTGCCGCGCTGGCGCCGCCAGAGCGGCTCGTCGCGCGGATGATCGCGGCCGGGCTGCTCGATGACGGCACATTGATCGGCGAACTGACCGATCGCGCCTGGGGCGCCATCATCGCGGCACGCCTGCCGCTCGCCGCCGATCTCGACGACAGCCGGCCGAGCCTGTTGCCGCGGCTCGCCAACGGCCCTGACCGAGTGATCGCCAGCGCCGCTGGCGCAATGCTTGCGGCCGAGGCGCGGCGGCGCGGCGGCGGCCCGGACGCGGGCCGCGACGATCTGCCCGCCGAATTGCATCACCGGCTGGTCTGGTGGGTTGCAGCGGCCTTGCGGCCGGCAGCGGCGTCGAGCGCGGTCGATCTCGCATTGGTCGACGGCGCGCGACGAGCGCTCGGCGCGCATGACGAGGGCGCGCGGCTCGAGGCGGCGGCCGACAGGCTGGTGCTCGCGCTCGATCCGAACGACATCACTTTGCCCGAGTTGGTCGACGCCGCGCTCGGCGACCGACGGCTGGTGTTGCTCGCCGCGCTGCTTGCGCATGCCGCGGGGATCGAGCACGGCCTTGCCCGCGCCATCCTGCTCGATCCGGCGGGCGACCGGTTGTGGCTGATGCTGCGTGCGATCGGCTTGCCGCGCGTGACGATCGCACGGATCGGGCTGGTGCTGGCCGAGGCCGATCGCCGGCGCGATCCGCATGGCTTCGTCGAGTTGGTCGATCCGCTGATGGCAATGCCCGCTGCTGCCGTGGAAGCGGCGATGACGGGGTTCAAGCTGCCGGCAATCTATCATGAGGCTTGCGCCGCGCTGGAGCGCTGCGGATGAGCGCGATCGAGCCGATGCAGCCGATCGTGCGCGGGCTGGTCGGGCCGGAGGGTGCGCTGCGCGAAGCCGATCCATGGCTTGCCGAATTGAACGCGCGCGCCGGCGGGCGGATCGGGGCGCCGCCGGCGGTGCCGCAGCTCGCCGCCGTGATCCGGTTGGCGCGGCGGCTCGAGACGCCGATCTCGCGCGGCATCGTCGCTGCCGACGGCGAGCGCGACATCGACCTTTGGGTGACCGCGGAGCCGGGCAGCGACGGCGTGCGCCTGACGCTCACCGGCTGGCGCGTTCGCGTTCCCTGGACGCCGGCGGCGAGCGAGGAGGCGCGCGACGCCGATTTCGTCCGCGCCGGCGCGGACTGGCTGTGGGAAACCGACGCGGCGCTGCACCTGACCTATGTGTCGGTCGCGCCCGAGGTGCATGACGGGCGCGATATCGAGGCGCTGCTCGGCCAGCCCCTGACTCGATTGTTCGCCATCGATTCGGCGAGCGCCGGCGATCCGCCGATCCTGCGCGCGCTGGCGCTGCGCGAGCGTTTCGACGACCAGCCGGCGGTGATCCGCTCGAGCGGGCGCAGCGTGCGGCTCGCGGCGGCGCCGCGTTTCGATCGGAGCGGGCATTTCGCCGGCTTTCTGGGCGCGGCGCGGCTGGATGGCGAGGGCGGCGGGGCTTCGGTCGATGCCTTCAGCGACCGGCTCGACCGCGCGCTGCGCGGGCCGCTGGGCGCGATCATCGCCAATGCGGACGCGATCCAGGGCCAGCTCGATGGCGGGCTCAGCGAGACCTATGTCGATTATGCCGGCGACATCGCCACGGCGGGGCGCCATCTGCTGGGGCTGGTCGACGACCTCGTCGATCTGCAGGCGATCGAGCGCAGCGATTTCCGCGTCGAGGCCGAAGCGGTCGATCTCGCAGACCTCGCGCGGCGGGCGGCGGGATTGCTCCAGGTGCGCGCGAGCAGTGGGCAGGTGCAGATCGACCGGCCCGCTGCGGGCGAGCATCTGCCGGCGAGCGGCGAATTCCGCCGCGTGCTGCAGATCCTGGTCAACCTGATCGGCAATGCGGTGCGCTATTCGCCGCCGGGCAGCGTCGTCTGGGTTCGTGCCGAGCTGGTCGACGGGCAGCCCGCGGTGATCGTCGCTGATCAGGGCAAAGGGATCGCCGCCGTCGATCAAGCGCGGATTTTCGAGAAATTCGCGCGCGTCGATCCCAGCGAGCCGGGCGGCAGCGGGCTCGGCCTCTATATATCGCGGCGGCTGGCGCAGGCGATGGGTGGCGATATTACAGTCGACAGCGCGCCGGGGCAGGGGGCGCGGTTCACGCTGACGCTGCCGGGGTGGGACTAAGGCGCGTCAGCGCCGCCGCGCGCGGAGCAGGACGATCACGCCGATCACCGCCAGTGCCGCGCCTCGGATCGCCCATTCCTGTCGGCCGAGCATGAAACTCGAGCTCGGCCAGTTCACGACGCCGAGGCCCTGGCCGATCCACAACAGCCCGATCAGCAGCGCGATGGCGCCGATGACGGTGAGGATCGGCCGGAGCCAGCGCATCGCTCAGCGCTTGCCCAGCGGCACGTAATCGCGCTGCGTCGGCCCGGTATAGAGCTGGCGCGGGCGACCGATCTTCTGCGCGGGATCCGAGATCATCTCGTTCCACTGCGCGACCCAGCCGACGGTGCGGGCGAGCGCGAACAGCACGGTGAACATCGAGGTCGGGAAGCCGATCGCCGAGAGGATCACGCCCGAATAGAAGTCGACATTCGGGAACAGCTTCTTTTCGATGAAATAGCCGTCGTGAAGCGCCATTTCCTCGAGCTTCAGCGCCACCTCGAACACCGGATCGGAGACGTTCATCGCCTTGAACACCTCGCGCACCGTCTGCTGCATCACCGTCGCGCGCGGATCGTAATTCTTATAGACGCGATGGCCGAAGCCCATCAGGCGGAACGGATCGTCCTTGTCCTTGGCGCGCTCGATATAATGCGCGATGCGGTCGGGCGTGCCGATCTCGCGGAGCATGTTGAGCGCCGCCTCGTTGGCGCCGCCGTGCGCCGGGCCCCACAGGCAGGCGATGCCCGCCGCGACGCAGGCGAACGGATTGGCGCCCGACGAGCCGGCGAGCCGCACGGTCGAAGTCGAGGCGTTCTGCTCGTGATCGGCATGGAGGATGAAGATGCGGTCCATCGCCTTCTCGACCGCCGGATCGATATGATAGTCCTCGGCCGGAACGCCGAAGGTCATGCGCAGGAAGTTGGCGGTGTAGGAAAGGTCGTTCTTCGGATAGACGAACGGCTGGCCGACCGAATATTTGTACGCCATCGCCGCCAAGGTGGGCATCTTGGCGATCAGGCGGTGGCTCGCGATGGTGCGCTGCTCGGGATCGGCGATATCGGTCGAATCGTGATAGAAGGCCGAGAGCGCGCCGACCACGCCGCACATGATCGCCATCGGATGCGCGTCGCGCCGGAAGCCGCGGAAGAAGGTCGCGAGCTGCTCGTGGACCATCGTGTGGCGCGTGATGGTGGTCTTGAAGGTGTCGAGTTCGTCCTTCGACGGCAGTTCGCCGTTCAGGAGGAGATAGGCGACCTCCATGAAGCTCGATTGCTCGGCGAGCTGGCCGATCGGATAGCCGCGGTGGAGCAGCACACCCTCGTCGCCGTCGATATAGGTGAGGCCCGATTCGCAGCTCGCGGTCGAGGTGAATCCGGGATCGTAGGTGAACGCACCGGTCTGGCCGTAGAGCTTTCGGATATCGACCACATCGGGGCCGACGCTGCCATGCAGCACCGGGAATTCGGTATCCTTGCCGCCCAGGGCCAGTTTCGCGGTATCACTCATCCAGTTCTTCCTTTTTCTTTAATTCCGGTTCGGCCGATCCGCCATGCGATCGGCGATCCGCCCCAAACTCTCGTCGCGCCCGAGCAGTTCGAGCACGTCGAAAATACCGGGCGACGTCTTGCGCCCGGTCAACGCCGCTCGAAGCGGCTGCGCGACGGCGCCCAACTTTACGCCCGCGGTTTCGGCGACCTGCCGGACCGCGGCTTCGAGAACGCTCGCCTGCCAATGCTCGGCGGCCGCCAGCGCGGCATGAACCTTGCCGAGCAACGCCGGCGCGTCGCCCCCTAGCAGATCGGAGGCGGCGGCGTCCATTTCCAGTGGGCGGGTGCGAAAAAGGAACATCGCCCCATCCGCGAGCTCGATGAGATTGGCGGCGCGCGGCTTGAGTACGGGCATGGTGCGGCGCAGCAGATCGCGCTGCTCGTCGGTAGGCGTGAAAGGCAGGCGCGCGGCGACAAGTTCGGTCAGGCGCGCGTCGTCCGCCTCGCGGATATAATGGCCGTTGAGGTTCTCGAGCTTCTTCAGGTCGAAGCGCGACGGCGACTTGCCGACGCCGGCGAGGTCGAACCACTCGGTCGCCTGCGCGCGGCTGATGATCTCATCGTCGCCATGGCCCCAGCCGAGGCGGAGCAGGTAATTATCGAGCGCCTCGGGCAAGATACCGAGCTCGTCGCGATAGGCATCGACGCCAAGCGCGCCGTGACGCTTGGAAAGCTTGGCACCGTCGGCACCGTGGATCAGCGGGATGTGGGCATAGACGGGCTCGGCCCAGCCCATCGCGCGGACGATCGCGAGCTGGCGGAAGGCGTTGTTGAGGTGATCGTCGCCGCGAATGACGTGCGTGACGCCCATATCGTGATCGTCCACGACCACGGCGAGCATGTAGGTCGGCGTGCCGTCCGAACGCAGCAGGACCATGTCGTCGAGCTCGGCGTTGCGCACGGTGACGGGACCCTGAACTCGATCCTCGATTGTCGTCTCGCCCTCGGTCGGCGCCTTGAGGCGGATGACGAAGGGGGCACCCTCGGGGGCTTCCTTCGGGTCGCGGTTGCGCCAGCGGCCGTCATAGCGCAGCGGCAGCTTGGCGGCGCGCTGCTGCTCGCGCATCTCGGCGAGTTCCTCGGCGGTGGCGAAGCATTTATAGCCGTGGCCGCGCTCGAGCAGGTCGAACGCTATCTCGGCATGGCGGCTGGCGCGGGCGAATTGATAGACCTCGTCGCCGTCCCAATCGAGGCCGAGCCAGCGCATGCCGTCGAGGATGGCGTCGATCGCGGGCTGAGTGGAGCGCGCGCGGTCGGTATCCTCGATGCGCAGCAGGAACTTGCCGCCATTGTGGCGCGCGTAGAGCCAGTTGAACAACGCCGTGCGCGCCCCGCCGATATGCAGGAACCCCGTCGGCGACGGGGCGAAGCGGGTGACGACCGCGTTCGATTCGGTTGTTGCGCCCAAGCGCGCATGCTCCCAAGCTGTGAAATCGATGGCCAGTTCAGCCGCGGAGCCCCCTAGCACGGCATCTGGACCGCTTCAAATCGGCGGCGAAGGCATCGCCGCGCGTATTCGCGGCGCGATCGAGACGTGGCTGGAGGCCGAACGCGACCAGCTGGTTCTGTGGCTGCCGGTGGCGATCGGCGCGGGGGTTTCGGCCTGGTATCTGCTCGACGATCCGCGCCAGTGGCTCGCGGCGGGACTGGTTCTGAGCGCGATCGGAATGGCGGCGCTCGCCCGCGGGCGGCATGGGCGGGCAGCGCGCGTGGTTGCGATCGCCGCGTTGGCGGCGGCCGCGGGGCTCGCGCTGGTCTGGGCGCGTGCAGAGCGGGTGTCGGCTCCGGTGCTCGATCGAGCGGTGATCGCGCGGTTCACGGCACGCGTCGAGGCAATCGATCCGCTGCCGGCGCGCGAGCTGGTGCGGCTGCGGCTGACGCCGGTTGCGGCGTTGCCGACGCCGTGTGGACGGGCGGAGTGTCCGCCGGCAGCGCTGCCGCCGCACCTTCGGGTCAATCTCGCTGCACAGGACATGCCGGCCGGATTGAGCCCCGGCGCGATCGTCCGATTACGCGCACGGCTGATGCCGCCGCCCCCGCCGGGGGTGCCGGGCGCCTATGATTTCGCGCAAGTCGCGTGGTTCCAGGGGATCGGCGCCACCGGCCGCGGCTTCGCGCCGGTCGAGATCGTTTCGCCGGGCAAGGCCGAGGGCGGCGGCATTCGCTCGCGGCTCACCCGACATATCGAGGCGATGCTGCCGGGGAGCGAGGGCGGCATCGCCACCGCGCTCGTCACCGGTGATACCGGCGCGATTGCGGAGAGCGACGCCGATGCGATGCGGCGCGCTGGCCTCGCGCATCTCCTGTCGATCAGCGGGCTGCACGTCACCGCGGTGGTCGCCATCACGATGTGGCTCGTGCTGCGCCTGCTGGCGTTGAGCCCGACGCTGGCGCTGCGCCTGCCGTTGCCGATGGTCGCGGCAGGCGCGGGCGCGGTGGCGGCAGTCGGCTATACCTTGCTCGCCGGCGCGGAGGTGCCGACGGTTCGTTCGTGCGTCGCGGCCTTGCTGGTGCTTGCGGCGCTGATGATGGGGCGCGAGGCGATCACGCTGCGGCTGGTCGCGGCGGGGGCGGCGATCGTGCTGGTGCTGTGGCCCGAATCGCTCGCGGGGCCGAGCTTCCAGCTGTCGTTTGCCGCAGTGACTGCGATCGTGGCGCTGCACGAGCATCCCGCGGTGCGACGCTGGGCGGCCAAGCGCGATGAGCCGTGGTGGCGCCGGGGCCTGCGCGAGGTGGGAATGCTGCTGCTCACCGGGCTGCTCGTCGAGGCCGCGCTGGCGCCGATCGCCTTCTACCATTTCCACCGCGAGGGCATGTATGGCGCGGTCGCCAATATCGTCGCGATTCCGCTCACCACCTTCGTCGTGATGCCGATCGAGGCGCTGGCGTTGCTTGGCGACGCGATCGGGCTCGGCGCGCCGTTGTGGTGGCTGGTCGGGCTGGCGATGCGCGCCTTGTTGTGGATCGCGCACACCACTGCCGATGCGCCCGGCGCGGTGACGATGCTGCCGTCGATGCCGGGCGGCGCCTTCGCCCTGATGGTTGTCGGCGGGTTATGGCTGGCGCTGTGGCGGACGCGACTGCGGCGATTGGGGTTGGTGCCGCTCGCCATCGGCGCCGTCTGGGCGCTGGCGACGCCGGGGCCCGATCTGCTGGTGACCGGCGACGGGCGCCATGTCGCGATCAGGACTGACGGCGGGATCGCCATCCTGCGCGATCGGGCGGGCGATTACACCCAGGCAATGCTGAGCGAGAATGGCGGGGTCGACGGCGAGGAGGAGCCGATGGCGATCGCCGATCTCGCCACTGCGCAATGCAGCCGTGATGCCTGTATCGTCGATCATCGTGCCGGCGGGCGGATCTGGCGGATCATGGCGACGCGCAGCGCCTATCTGATCCCGATCGCCGATCTCGTCGCGGCGTGCCGCGGTGCTGACATCGTCATTTCCGAGCGATGGCTGCCGAAGAATTGCCGACCGCGCTGGCTGCGGCTCGATCGCGATCTGCTGGCGCGGAGCGGAGGGCTGGCGATCAACCTGGCGAGCGGGCGGATCGTTTCGGTGACCGCGCCCGGCGACCGCCATCCGTGGCGTGATCCTCCGTTGGTCCGGCAACCTCGGCGACCGCGCGGGCGATGAAGCGACACTGAAGTGCGATAAACGCGGCCAGCACGTCGCCTCGGCTCAAAAAACACAACTTGCATTAAAAAATATCGATCGGTATAGAAACGGGCCTTGACGCTGTTCATCTGCGATTTATATACCGTTCAGTACGAAACAGCGAAGGGATCAGCGATGCACTGTCGCCCCCATCACATCGACATGAGGTTCTGACGCCCACGCCCACAAGCTGAACTGCAGCGGGCAGCGACGGCACCGACGATCGGCCACATGTAAAGGGTATCCGGCCGATCCTTTTCACATTCCGACGCCTTCATGCCGTGCCCTCGGGTGCGTCGAGGGCGTGTCCGTATCCACCGCCGATGCCGCCGGGGACAGGCGCGCTTCGGAACGCGATGGCGCTCGCCCGCGCCTCGCCCGAGCCAGGGAGACAGTCACATGGCTTATCTCAATTTCGCCGAGCCGCACGAGGCGGCTCTCGCGCCGCAGGCCGCGCGCCCCGTCGCCGATCCGGTGCCGGCCAGCCTGTCGCCGCTCGAATGGTCGGTGGTTGCGCTGGCGCAGAAGGATCGCCTGTCGAGCATCAATCGGCCGGGCCCCATCTCGATCGCCATGGGCCGGCTGTTCGGTCATCGCCGCAACCCCGATCTCGCCGATCCGCGGCTCGAGGCGCTGCGGCGGCTGGCGGTGATCGCCTGGCATCGCGGCTATGCCATCCATTCCTCCGAAATCCACGCGTTCAAGGCCGCCGGCTTCACCATGGCGCAATACGAACTGGTGCTCGCCAGCATCAGTCGCGGCCGCGACGCCCTCAATCAGCGAGTCCATTGATGAACATGTTGAGCAAGATCACGCGGGTCGACGATTCCGCGACCGACGCGCAGCCACGCAGTCGCTGGCGGCGCGGCGCGCTGATCGCGGTGCCGCTCGCGCTGGTAGCGTGGGGCGGGTACGAGGTCGCGCACAAGGGCGATCCGGCGGCCGCCGCGCCGCCCCCGCCGACGGTGACGATCGCCACCCCGATCACCCGCTCGATCGACCAGTGGGACGATTATGTCGGCCGCTTCGAGGCGTCGAAGTCGGTCGAGGTGCGTCCGCGCGTCTCGGGGCAGATCGTCGGGGTGCATTTCAGGGACGGCGCGATCGTCCACAAAGGCGACCTGCTGTTCACGATCGATCCGCGGCCCTTCGCCGCCTCGCTTGCCGAGGCGCGGGCCAGCGTCGCCAGCGCGCGCAGCCAGCTCAGCCTCGCGCGCGCCGATCTCGCGCGTGCGCTCAAGCTGGTCGATGTCGACGCGGTGTCGCAGAGCGACGTCGATCAGCTGCGTGCCAAGCAGCAAGCCGCCCAAGCGGCGCTCGCCGGCGCCGAGGCGCAGGTGCGCGCGCGGTCGCTCGATCTCGGCTTCACCCAGGTGCGTGCGCCGATCGGCGGGCGGATTTCCGATCGCCGCGTCGATGCCGGCAACCTTGTCGCCGGCGGCGACGGCAGCGCGGCGACCTTGCTGACGACGATCAACGCGCTCGATCCGATCTATTTCAGCTTCGATGCCTCGGAAGGCCTGTTCCTCAAGACCAAGCGTGCCGAGCAGGCGGGAGCGACGTCGTCGCCGGTCGAGGTCAAGCTGCAGGACGAGGGCGATTATCGCTGGAAGGGGCGGATCGACTTCACTGACAACGGGCTCGATCCGCGCTCGGGGACGATCCGCGGTCGCGCGGTGATCGACAATCCCAAGCTGTTCCTCACGCCCGGCATGTTCGGCAACATGCGGCTGTCGAACGGCCAGGCCGAGCAGGCGATGCTGGTGCCCGACGCCGCGATCGAGACCGATCAGGCGCGGAAGCTGGTGGTAGTCGTCGGCAAGGACGGGACCGCAGCGACCAAGGAGGTGACGCTGGGGCCGGTCGTCCATGGCCTGCGCGTGATCCGCTCGGGCCTGACGCCAACGGACCGCGTGGTGATCAGCGATCCGCAGCTGGCGATGCCGGGGATGAAGGTGCTGACCAAGCCGGGCAAGATTGCCCCGGTCGATGCCGATCCCGCGCCGTCCAGCTTCGACGCTCCGATCGCCGGCGAGGCGACCTTCGCCGCCAACTGATTTCTCTCATTCAGGAGCAGGCAGATGCGCCTCTCACGGTTCTTCATCACGCGGCCGATCTTCGCCGCGGTGATCGCGGTCGTCATCACGATCGTCGGCGCGATCGCGTATTTCGGGCTGCCGGTGTCGCAATATCCCGACATCGTGCCGCCGACGGTGACGGTCACCGCCAGCTATCCCGGCGCTTCGGCCGAGACGATGGCATCGACCGTCGCCGCGCCGATCGAGCAGCAGATCAACGGCGTCGACAACATGCTCTACATGTCGTCGCAATCGACCGGCGACGGCAAGGTGACGATCACCGTCACCTTCAAGATCGGCACCGATCTCGATGCCGCGCAGGTGCTGGTGCAGAACCGCGTGGCGATTGCGACGCCGAGCCTGCCCGAGGAAGTGCAGCGGCTGGGCGTCATCACGCAGAAGACCTCGCCGGACTTCCTGCTGATCGTCAATCTCGTCTCGCCCGACAATTCGCTCGATCGCGGCTATATCTCGAATTACGCGCTGACCCAGCTGCGCGACCGGCTGAGCCGGATCGACGGGGTGGGCGACGTGCGGCTGTTCGGCAACCGCGACTATGCGATGCGGGTGTGGATCGATCCCGGCCGCGCCGCGGCGCTCGGGCTGACCGCGGGTGATATCGTGTCGGCGCTGCGCGCGCAGAACGTGCAGGTCGCCGCCGGCGCACTCGGCCAGCCGCCTTATGCCAGCGGCAAGGCCTTCCAGCTGAATGTCGAGACGCAGGGTCGGCTGACCGATCCCGAGCAATTCGGCGACGTCGTCATCCGCACCGATGCCGACGGGCACCAGGTGCGCGTGTCGGATGTCGCGCGGGTCGAATTGGGCGGCGCTGACTATGCCTCGAACACCTATCTTTCGGGCAAGCCGACCGTCATCCTGGCGGTGTTCCAGCGGCCCGGATCGAACGCGCTCGCCGCTGCCGAAGCGGTGCAGGCGGAGATGAAGACCGCGGCGAAGAGCTTCCCCAAGGGCCTCGCCTATCACGTCATCTACAATCCGACCGAGTTCATCTCGCAGTCGGTCGACGCGGTGATGCACACGTTGCTCGAAGCGATCATCCTCGTCGTGCTGGTCATCATTGTCTTCCTGCAGAAATGGCGCGCGGCGCTGATCCCGGTGATCGCGATTCCGGTGTCGCTGCTCGGCAGCTGCGCGATGCTGCTGGCGGTCGGCTATTCGCTCAACAACCTGTCGCTGTTCGCGATGGTGCTGGCGATCGGCGTGGTGGTCGACGACGCGATCGTCGTGGTCGAGAATGTCGAGCGCAACCTCGAGCGCGGGTTGTCGCCGGTGCAGGCAGCGATGACCTCGATGGACGAGGTGTCGGCGGCTTTGGTCGCGATCGTGCTGGTGCTGTGCGCGGTGTTCGTGCCGACCCTGTTCCTGAGCGGCCTGTCGGGCGCCTTCTATCACCAGTTCGCGGTGACGATCTCGACCGCGACGATCATCTCGCTGATCCTGTCGCTGACGCTGTCGCCCGCGCTTGCCGCTCTGCTGTTGCGGCCGCACGAGAGCGAAGGCGAGGGCAACCGCGTGACGCGTGCTTTCCGTCGGGCGGGCGATGCGTTCAACCGTGGGTTCGATCGGCTGAGCACGGGCTATGCGGCGCTGACCGCCAAGCTGGTGCGGCGGCCGAAGAGCATGATGATCACCTATGCCGGGCTGATCGCCGCGACGGTCGGCCTGTTCTGGGTGACGCCGACCGGCTTCATCCCGGCGCAGGACCAAGGCTATTTCCTGACTGTCATCCAGCTGCCGCCGGGCTCCTCGCTCGAGCGCACCGACGCGGTGATGCAGGATGTGGTGAAGCGCATCCTGCCGATCCCCGGCGTCAAGGGTTCGGTGATGCTCGCAGGCTTCGACGGACCGTCGCAGACGCTCGCGCCCAACGCTGCCGCTGCCTATGTGCCTCTCGACTCGTTCGCGGAGCGCAAGAAGCTGGGCGTCAGCTTCGAGGATATCGTCAATGAGGCGCGCAAGCGCACCGCCGACATCAACTCCGCGCGGCTGCTCATCATTCCGCCGCCGTTGATCCAGGGGATCGGCTCGGCCGGCGGCTATCGCATGATAGTCGAGGATCTGCAGGATCATGGCTATCAGGCGCTCGGCCAGGTCGCCGGCGGGCTGATCGGCAAGGCCAATCAGGACAAGGGGTTGAAGCAGGTGTTCACCTTCTTCGAGACCGCGACGCCGCGAATCTTCGCCGATATCGATCGTCGCAAGGCCGACATGCTCGGCGTGCCGCCTGAGCGCGTGTTCGAGGCGCTGCAGGTCTATCTCGGCTCGGCGTACGTCAACGACTTCAACCTGCTCGGGCGCACCTATCACGTCACCGCGCAGGCCGATGCCGCGTCGCGCGGGACGGTGGCCGATATCGCCAACCTGAAGACGCGCTCCAATTCGGGCAGCATGGTGCCGATCGGATCGGTTGCCACGTTCGAGAGCAAGACCGGGCCGTATCGCGTGGTGCGCTACAATCTCCACCCCGCGGTCGAGGTCGATGGCGATACCGCGCCGGGGCATTCGTCGGGTCAGTCGTTGGTGACGATGGAGAAGCTCGCCGACCAGACGCTGCCTTCGGGCTATGGCCACGAATGGACGGGGATCGCCTTCCAGCAGAAGGCGGCGGGCAATACCGCGGGGCTGATCTTCGGCCTGTCGGTGCTGTTCGTCTTCCTGGTGCTCGCGGCGCAATATGAAAGCCTGGTGCTGCCGCTGTCGATCATTCTGATCGTGCCGATGTGCCTGCTCGCGGCGATGATCGGGGTGAATCTGCGCGGCATGGACAACAACGTGCTGACGCAGATCGGGCTGGTCGTGCTGATCGCGCTCGCCGCCAAGAACGCGATTCTCGTGGTCGAGTTCGCGCGGCAGGGCGAGGTCGAGGATGGGCTGTCGCCGGTCGAGGCGGCGGTGCGCGCGGCGCAGACGCGCTTGCGGCCGATCCTGATGACCAGCTTCGCCTTCATCCTCGGCACGGTGCCGCTGCTGATCGCCAGCGGCGCGGGCTCCGAGCTTCGCCAGGCGCTGGGCACCGCGGTGTTCTTCGGGATGATCGGGGTGACCGGGTTCGGCCTCATCTTCACGCCGACCTTCTACGTGGTGTGCCGCGCGCTGGGCGACCGGCTCGCGCGCCGCCGCCCGCACCGGGACGCCGATCCCGTGCTGCTGCCAGCCGAATGAGGATAAGTCAATGAATCCCGTGCAGTCTTCCCGCGAGATCGGAATGCATCCCCGTACTGTCATTCCCGCGAAAGCGGGAACCCATCTCCCGAACGTTGCATCTGGCTCGGAACGCAGGAGCTGGGTCCCCGCTTTCGCGGGGATGACGACAATTGCGAGAGCGAAACCCTTCCTCGCCTCGCTATCCGCGCTCGCGCTTGCCGCGTGCGCGGCGGGGCCGGACTATGTTGCTCCCCACCCACCGGTGACGGCGTCCGGCCCCTTCCTCTCCGCCAACACCGCCGCGGTGACCGATGCGCCCGCCGACGACCATTGGTGGCGGCTCTATGACGATCCGGTGCTCGACGGTCTCGTCGCCGACGCGCTGAAGGCCAATACCGATGTCCGGGTTGCCGTCGCGCATATCGCCAAGGCGCGCGCCGCGCTGAAGGCGGCCCGCTCCGACGAGCTGCCGCAGACCAATCTCGGCGCGAGCGGCACCTATGGCCGGCTCCCCGCCGACCAGCGCGCGCCCGGCGCCAAGCGCGAGGATTGGGCGATCGATACCGGGCTGGACGTCTCCTACGAGGTCGACCTGTTCGGCCGCGTCCGCCGCGATGTCGAAGCGGCCAACGGCGATGTCGACGCCGCGCGCGCCGATGCCGATGCGGTGCGCGTCACCGTCGTCGCTGAGACCACCCGCGCTTATGCCGATGCTGCCTCGGCGGCCGAGCGGCTGGCGGTGGCGAAGCATATCGTCGCCTTGCTCGATCAATCGCTGACGCTTACCGAGCGCCGCCACTCGGCGGGGCTGGCGACGGGCCTCGACACCGCGCGGATCGCGGCGCTGCGCAACCAGCGCGCCGCCGACGTGCCGACGATCGAGGCCGAGCGCCAGGCCGCCCTGTTCCGGCTGGCGACGCTGACCGGGCGCACCCCGGCCGAGCTGCCGCCGATCGCGGCACAGCGTATGACGACGCTTCGCCTCGATTCCCCGATCCCGGTCGGTGACGGGCAGGCGTTACTCGCGCGCCGCCCCGACGTGCGCGCGGCCGAACGGCGGCTGGCGGCGGATACCGCGCGGATCGGCGTGGCGACGGCTGACCTTTATCCGCACATCTCGCTCGGCGCCTCGATCGGATCGACGGGAAATTCGCTCGGCAACATCTTCGGCGCGAGCCCGCTGCGCTGGCTGCTCGGCCCGTTGATCAGCTGGTCGTTCCCCAACACCAGCGCCGCGCGAGCCAAGATCGCCAGCGCCAGGGCCGACACCCAGGCCTCGCTAGCGACCTTTGACGGCACGGTGCTGACCGCACTTCAGGAGACCGAGACGGCGCTGTCGGCCTATGCCCATGATCTCGACCGCCGCACCGCACTGCAGGCGGCGCACGACCAGGCCGAGAAGGCAGTGACGATCACGCGCGCGCAGCAGCGCGAAGGCGCGGTCAACTCGCTCGACCTGCTCGACGCCGAGCGCACCTTCGCCGATGCCGAAGCCGCGCTGGCCGATGCCGATGCGCAGATCGCCGACGATCAGATCGCGCTGTTCAAGGCGCTGGGCGGCGGCTGGAGCGAGGCGTAAGTTATTCCCAGCCGCCCTAGGCGGTGAGCTGATCGTCGACCAGCCGTGCCTGCGCCGCGGAACGCGTCGCCTCGCCTGAGCGGGGGCCACAGCCCGATCGCGAGCGCGGACATATGGCAAGCATTGCAGCCAAGCCTTGGGAAGGCCGCGGCGTCGATCCCAAACGCGATGCCATGGCCAGCCGCGCCGCTCGGCAATGTCGAAGAGGGTGGTGGACGCACTAGGGCTCGAACCTAGGACCCGCTGATTAAGAGTCAGCTGCTCTACCAACTGAGCTATGCGTCCATGCCGATCGAAAGGGCGGTGGCCGCTGGGGCCGTCCGTCGATTGGAGGGCGCGCGTTAGCATCGCTTTTGGCGATTGCAAACCCCTTGCTGCGACTTTTTCTAAAATCTCGGCTTGATGCGGCTCTGGCGGTCGATCGACATCAGGATGCCGAGGCAGATCAGCACCGTCATCTGCGCCGAGCCGCCGAAGCTGACGAGGGGGAGGGGGATGCCGACCACCGGCGCCAGGCCCATCACCATGCCGAGGTTGATCGCGACATAGAAGAACAGCGTCGAGGCCAGCCCGGCGGCGGCGAGGCGGCCGAAGCGCGTCGGCGCGGCGAGTGCGACGCGGATGCCCCACAGGATCACCGAGAAGAAGGCGATGATGAGGAGGACGCCGCCGATCAGTCCCCATTCCTCGGCCATCGTCGCGAACACGAAGTCTGTATGGCCTTCGGGAAGGTAATCGAGGTGGCTCTGCGTGCCGTTCAGGAAGCCCTTGCCGAGCACGCCGCCCGAGCCGATCGCGATCTTCGACTGGCTGATATGGTAGCCGAGGCCGAGCGGATCGCGGCTCGGATCGAGGAAGATCATGATGCGGTCGCGCTGATAGCCATGAAGCACGAAATTGACCGCGAGCGGCGCGGCGATCGCGGCAGCGAGTGCGCCGCCCACGAACAGCCTGAGCGGCACGCCGGCGAGAAACATGACGATCACCCCGCTGAACACCACCATCAGCGCGGTGCCGAGGTCTGGCTGGTGCGCGATCAGCGCGGCGGGGAAGAGGATCATCGCGGCGGGTAGCCAGACGGCGATGAAGCGGCGCGTCTCGGCGGGCGGCATGCGATCGTAGATCATCGCCACCGCGAGCACGATCACCGGCTTCATGAATTCGGACGGCTGGAGCTGGAACGGGCCGACGCCCAACCAGCGCTGCCCGCCGCCCCGCACCGCGCCGATCAGCTCGACGAGAATCAGGAGGACGATGAGGATGCCGTAGGCCGGCAGTGCGCCGCGGCGCCACACCCATTCGGGGACGCGCGAGAGGATGAGCGCGCCGGCGAGGAAGACGAGGAAGCGAATGCCTTGCGAGAGCGCCCAGGGCCGCAAATGTCCGCCCGCGGCTGAATAGAGCACGACGAGCCCGAAGCCTCCGATCGCGACGACCGTCAGGATCACGCGCCACGGGATCTGCGCGAACGGCGCGGGAATGAAATCGGGGCGAGTCATTCGCCGTCCCCCGGCGAGCCCAGTTCGGCGGGCGTGCCGGGCGCCGCGCTGTTGGCGACCGCCTCGGCCGCTGCGCTGCTCGCCGCGGTCGCCTTTTCCACCGCGGTCGACTTGGTCGCCGCCGCCGCGTCGGTCTTGGTGCCGAGCATTTCGGGGATCTGGTGCGCCGCGCGCCAGGCGAGTTCCTGCTCGGCCATGCGCGTGCGAATGTCGCCACCCCAGGTCGGCTCGATTTCGGCGAGCGTTTTGAGCGCGCGGTCGCGATCGAACAGATAAGTCATGATGTCGCGCCCGGTGGCCGGCGTATCGAGATTGCCGATCAGATGGCCGTTATGCTCGAGCACGATGCCCGCGGCATAGCGCGGATTGTCGGCGGGCGCGAAGCAGATGAACAACGCGTGCTCGCGCAGCTTGAAGGGGACGCCGGCATTGCCGGTGCGGCCCGCGGCGCGATCGGCCATCGTAATGCGGCGGACCTGCGCGGTGCCGGTCTTTCCCGCGAGGGTAACGCCGGGGATCGGCAGACGCGCGCGTGCGCCGGTGCCGCCGTCATTGACCACCGCATACATCGCGTCGCGAATGACCGCGATGTGTTGCGGATCGAGATTGTCCAGCGCCGCCGGAACGCCGTGGCGATGATCGAGCAGCACGCGCGGCACAATCTTGCGCCCTGAGGCGATGCGGCCCGCCATGATTGCGAGTTGAAGCGGATTGACGAGCACATAACCCTGGCCAATCGATGCGTTCATCGTGTCGGCGACGGTCCAGTCGTGGTGGTATTTCTTAAGCTTCCACGCCGGGTCGGGGACGGTGCCGTAGCGCTGGCTCGGGAAGGGGATGTCGAATTCCTGGCCAAGCCCGAGCTCGCGCGCGACGGGTGCGATGCGATCATAGCCGATCCGACGCGCCATCTCGTAGAAATAGATGTCGCAGCTCTGCGCCACCGCGCGGCGCATGTTGATCGGGCCGTGACCTCCCTTCTTCCAGCAATGGAACAGCCCGGTGCCGACGCGCAACGCACCGCTGCAATGCACGTTGTCGTCGGGGGTGACGCCAGCACGCAGCAAAGCGAGCGCATTCATCGGCTTGACCGTCGAACCGGGCGGATAAAGGCCCTGAAGCACCTTGTTCATGAGGGGCACATGGTCGTTCGCCGACAGCATGTCCCATTCGAGATGGCTGATCCCATCGGAGAAGATATTCGGATCGTAAGCCGGCATCGAGCACATCGCGAGCACGTCGCCGGTCGTGCAATCGAGCACCACCGCCGCACCCGAATTGGTGCCCAGCCGCCGCGCGACATATTCCTGCAGCCCGACGTCTATCGCGAGGCGGACATTCTCGCCCGGCGTATCGGGGCGAGTCGCGAGCTGGCGGACGACCTTGCCGCGTGCGGTGACTTCCACCCGCTTCGCGCCGGGCTTCCCTTGAAGACGCGATTCCAAGGTCTTCTCAAGACCGTCCTTGCCGATCTTGAAGCCGGGCGTGATGAGCAGCGGGTTGTGCGTCTTCTCGTATTGCTCGGCCGACGCGGCGCCGACATAGCCGGTCAGATGGGCGACGGCAGCGCCCGCCGGGTAGTTGCGCGCATAGCCCTGAGTCGGCGCGACGCCCGGAAGTTCGGGCCAGTGGACGAAGACGCGCGCGAATTGCTCGTAATCGAGCTTGTCGGCGACCTCGACCGGCTGAAAGCCCGCCGCCTGCTTCAGATCCGCGCGAATCCGCTCCATCGTCTCGTTGGAGAGCAGCAGCATCGCCTGAAGCTGGCCGAGCACGCGATCCTTGTCGCGCAACTGATCGGGGATGATGTCGACGCGGAAATCGGTGCGGTTGTTGGCGATCGGCTTCCCGTAGCGATCGATGATCCAGCCGCGGCGCGGCGGCACCATGGTCAGGTTGACGCGGTTGCTTTCGGAAAGCAGCTCGTAATGCTGGTTTTCCGCGATCGACAGCCACGCCATCCGCCCGGCGAGGATCGCGCCGACGGTCGCTTGCGCACCGCCCAGGAACACCGCGCGCCGGGAAAAGCTGTAGGTCTGCGCCGCCTCGGTGACGATGCGCGTCGGCCGCTTCATGCGCGCCCGCGCTTCCGATCGAGCCAGGCGACCAGCCGGGCGATCAGCGGGAACAGCAACACCGACAAGAGAATCTGCACGAGCAGCATTGTATCGACATGCGCGGCGATCGGCGAGGCGATCAGGCGGCCGCCGATCAGGCAGAAGGCAATTGCCCCGACCGCGATCAGCCAATCCTGCCAGAAATCGCGCCAGACGAGGCGCGTGTCGAACAATTCGATGGCGAAGAAGGCCGCCGTCCACAGCAAGATCGCGCTGCCCAAGGGCTGCCCGCTGACGAGATCGTCGAACAGCCCGAAGGGCGCCGCGGCCCAGATCGGAAACAGCTCGGGACGCAGCAGCCGCCAGCCGAGCAGCACCAGCAGCCCGAACGGCGGCAAGACGGGATTGAGCGCAATCACCGGCACGATCGTCACCAGCGAGCCGAGCAGCACCGAGGCGATCGGCACGCCGATCCGCTGCCAGCGCGGCGCCGAGGGTGCGAAACGTTCGGGCGGCGGCTCGTTCACGGCGCAGGCGTGGGCGATGGCGCGGGTGGCGCCTGGAAGAAGGCGCGCTGGACGATCGCGTAATCGAGCGTGTCGGGCTGCTCGAACGGCACCGCGAGCGCACCGTCGCGGTTGAGCCGAATGACGCGGGCGACGGGGATATCGGGCGGATAGAGGCCGCCGGTGCCCGAGCTCAGGAGCACGTCGCCGATCTGGAGGGGCTTGTCGACCAGGCTGACCGGGTGGATTTCGAGCAGCGCGTCACCCCGGCCGTTGGCGATCGCGGGCACGCCGTCGCGGGTGCGGCGGACGGGGATCGCGCTTTCTGGATCGGTGACCAGCAGCACGCGCGCCGTATCCGGCCCCGTTTCGAGGATGCGGCCGATCACGCCGTGCGGGCCGCTGACCGGCATGCCGGGCTGCACCCCTTGGCGGAAGCCCGCGTTGAGCAAGGCGAAACGGCGCGTGCTGGTCGCCGAGGAACTGATGAGGCGCGCCGCCGCGACGGTTGCGGTCGAGCGGTCGCGCAGGTCGAGCAGATGCTTGAGGCGGTGATTGTCGTAGCTGAGCAGGCGCGCGCGCATCAGCAGCTCGTGCTCAGCGGCGAGTTGCTTGCGCAGCCGGGCATTCTCGCCCTTCACCCCGAAATAATCGCCGATCGCGCCCGGAATCGAACCGATGCCGTTGGCGACGCTGGCGATTCCCGACGATACCGGCGCGGTCAACTCGGCAACGCTGCTGCGGAGCGCGGCGAAGGCGGGCGGGTTGACCGTCGACAGCGCGAGCAGCGCCACGCCGACGATCGCGCAGAGCGCGGCGACGACATAGCCGAAAAACAGACCGTATTGCGCCCGCCGCGAAAATCCGGGGCGCCGGTTCTTTGGCGGCGCCATCCTCCTTACCCCCTCAGCCGGTCATCAAGACGCCGCGGAACGTCGGGTCCTCAAGCGCTCGGCCCGTGCCCAAGGCGACGCAGGTCAACGGTTCCTCGGCGACGGTGACGGGGAGGCCGGTTTCGTCGCGCAGCACCTCGTCGAGCCCGGCAAGCAGCGCGCCGCCGCCGGTCAGCACGATGCCCTGGTCGACGATGTCGGCGGCGAGCTCGGGCGCGGTGTTCTCGAGCGCGATGCGCACGCCCTCGACGATCGTGCCGACCGGCTCGCTGAGCGCCTCGGCGATCTGGCCCTGGTTGATCTGGATTTCCTTGGGCACGCCGTTGACGAGGTCGCGGCCCTTGATGTGGATCGTCTGGCCGATGCCGTCGGCGGGTGCCTTGGCGACGCCCACCTCCTGCTTGATCCGTTCGGCGGTGGCCTCGCCGATCAGCAGGTTGTGGTTGCGGCGGACGTAGCTGACGATCGCCTCGTCCATCTTGTCGCCCCCCACGCTGACGCTGGTGGAGTAGGCGAGGCCGCGCAGCGAGAGGACGGCAACCTCGTTGGTGCCGCCGCCGATATCGACCACCATGCTGCCGATCGGCTCGGTGACGGGCATGTCGGCACCGATCGCCGCGGCCATCGGTTCCTCGATCAGCCACACCTGCGATGCGCCGGCATTCTGCGCGGCGTCGCGGATCGCGCGGCGCTCGACCTTGGTCGAGCCCGAGGGAACGCAGATCACGATCTGCGGCCAGCGGGCGAACTTGCGCTGGCCGTGAACCTTCTGGATGAAATGCTTGATCATCTGCTCGGCGACGTCGATGTCGGCGATCACGCCATCGCGAAGCGGGCGGATGGCCTCGATCGTGCCCGGCGTCTTGCCCATCATCAGCTTGGCGTCGTCGCCGACCGCCTTGACCTTCTGGACGCCGTTCAGCGTCTCGATCGCCACCACCGAAGGTTCGTTCAAGACGACGCCGCGGCCGCGCACGTAAACCACGGTATTGGCGGTACCCAGGTCGATCGCCATGTCGTGGGACATCAGTTTGAAGAAACGCGAGAAGAGCATCGAGCCATCCGTCAGTGGCCGCGCGGGGGCGGCGGTTCGCACAATAGTTCCCCGCTCGCGCCCCGAGGCTGGAAATCCACGCCGGGATGCCGTTCAGATGCGGGTCGCGGGATGCCGCCGCTTGGGCTAGAGCAACATACATGTCAATACGCCGCCTTCCTGAACAGCTAGTCAATCGTATCGCTGCCGGTGAAGTGGTCGAAAGACCCGCCAGTGCGTTGAAGGAACTGGTCGAGAATGCGATCGACGCAGGAGCGGCACGGGTCGTCGTGCGGCTGGAAGCTGGCGGGACCGACCTGATCGAGGTGACCGACGACGGTTGCGGGATGGATCCGCAAGAGATGGCGCTGGCGCTGGAGCGGCATGCCACCTCGAAATTGCCGGACGATGCGATCGAGGCGGTGACGACGCTCGGCTTCCGCGGCGAGGCTTTGCCCTCGATCGCCAGCGTCGCGCGGCTGACGCTGGAAAGCCGGGTGCGCGGGAGCGACGGCTGGAGCCGCGTGGTCGATAACGGCCGGCTGGAAGAAGAGGGGCCCGCCGCGCTCCCGCCCGGCACCCGCGTGCGGGTCGAGCGGCTGTTCGAGAAGGTGCCCGCTCGGCGCAAGTTCCTGCGTACGCCGCGCGCCGAATATGGCGCGTGCCTCGATGTGGTGAAAAGGCTGGCGATGGCGCGACCCGACATCGCGTTCAGCCTTGAGCATGACGGGCGGCGCGTGCTGTCGGTCGCCGGCGGCGAGACGCGGCCCGCGCGGGTCGCGGCGCTGACCGACGCGGCGCTCGCCGAAAATTCGGTGGGGATCGACCTCGAGCGCGAGGGGCTGGCGCTCGGCGGCGTGGCGAGCCTGCCGACCTTCAACCGCGGCATTGCCGACCACCAATATCTGTTCGTCAACGGCCGTCCGGTGAAAGACCGGCTGCTCGCCGGCGCGGTGCGCGGGGCTTATGCCGAATTGCTGGCGCGCGACCGCCATGCGGTGGTGGCGCTGTTCCTCGACGTGCCCGTCGAGGCGGTCGACGTCAACGTGCATCCCGCCAAGACCGAGGTGCGCTTCCGCGATCCGTCGCTGGTGCGCGGGCTGATCGTCAGCGGGCTGAGGCGAGCGCTGGATGCGGAGGGGTTCCGCAGCGTCCAACGCCCGAGCGACGCGGCTCTGGCGATGTGGACCGCCGAACCCATCCGTCATCCCCGCGAAAGCGGGGACCCATCTCCTCTGCTGTCAACGAGCGGAGATGGCGGGAGTTGGGCCCCCGCTTTCGCGGGGGTGACGAGGGTAGGGGACAGGCGACCGGCCTTTTTCACGCCGCCACCGCAAGCGCGCGCCGATCCGGCTTATGCGCCGCCGCCCGAAACCGCGAACTTCCCGCTCGGCGTCGCGCGCGGACAGGTGGCCAAGACCTATATCGTCGCCGAGGCGGAGGATGGCCTCGTCATCGTCGACCAGCACGCCGCGCACGAGCGGCTGGTGCTCGAACGGATGCGCGCAGGTCTCGCCGGCAAGGGCGTGCCGAGCCAAGCGCTGCTGCTCCCCGAGGTGATCGAGCTGGAGGAACCCGCCTGTGACCGCCTCGAAGCGCGCCTGCCCGAGCTTGCCGAATTGGGCCTCGAGCTCGAACGCTTCGGCCCCAAGGCGATGCTGGTGCGCGCCGTTCCTGGCCCGCTCGGCCAGAGCGATGTCGCCGGCCTCGTCACCGATCTCGCCGACGAGCTCGCCGCCTATGACGAGGCGCTGAGCCTCAGGGAACGGATCGACCATGTCGCCGCGACCATGGCCTGCCACGGCTCGGTCCGCGCCGGGCGCATCCTCTCGGTCGCCGAAATGAACGCGCTGCTCCGCGAGATGGAGGCGACCCCGCATTCCGGCCAATGCAACCACGGCCGCCCGACCTGGGTGAAACTCGCCCACGGCGACATCGAGAAGTTGTTCGGGCGGCGGTGATTGCAGCGGTGGCTTTTGCTCCAAAAGTTGCCACTTGGCGAACGTGAGGCAAGCAGTCATTGTAGCGGAATGTCGGACAAGCCTGCCAAATTCAAACGAGCTCGGATGATCCTGACTGCATTCGCTCTAGTTCTCGTGCTGGGGGTCGGTTGGGAACTCTATAGCGGTGTCGCAATTCACAAGACCGGCGGGCCTTCGTATCGAGCTACCGGCCCCGGCCTGTACTGGTTTGAAATCATCTTCCAAGGATTATTCACTGCGCTCGTTGCGTGGTCCGCGTATCGAACCTGGCGGTCTCGTTAGGCGACGCTTAAAGTCCGCTGTCCACCAATTCCGGAGTTCCGCCTTAATTAAACAGGTAGTTGTCGCTCACGCCCTCACAGGTCGTGCTGTGTCGGCGCGACAATAACAGGAGATGAAAGTGGCTGAGCAGCAACGCATCGATCCTGTCACCATCATCGGCCTTGGGCTAATCCTGATGCCGGTGCTGACGATGTGGCATGAGATCGGCGGCCATGCCTCCGCTTGCCTGCTGACTGGCGGCAGGCTCAAGGCAATCGGTGCTTTCTATGTCGATTGCGAGTCGATCACCTTGCTCGCCAAGCGGATCGTCACCTGCGCCGGACCTTTCGTCGATGGCTGCCTGGCGGTGATCGGGTGGCTGGTCTGGCGCAAGGTGCGCGGCGACATGGCGCGGCTCTTCTGGTGGCTGGTCGCGCTTACCAAGAGCTTCGTCGCGACGGGCTATCTTCTCTTCTCGGGTGTCAGCGGGGTCGGCGATCTCGGCCCCGGCCTCGATGCGCTCGGGCCGATGTCGCACCCGGTTTTGTGGCGGATCGCGATCGCCGTGGTCGGCGCTTTGGTCTATTGGCGGCTGATCATGCTCGGCATCCGCACGCTCACCGCGATGCTCGGCGATGGCGCGGCGACCAACGCCAGCCGCAAGCGAATCGCCCATGTCTATTATGCGACGATCGGGTGCGCCGCGGTGCTGGTCGGGCTGCTTAACCCGGTCGGACTGTTCATCACCATCCTGTCGGCGGCGGCCTCGTCGTTCGGGGGCAATGCCGGCTTCATCTCGATCGGCTATGCCGGCGGACGGGGCGAGACGGTGAAGCCGTTCGTGGTGCAGCGCTATTGGGGCATCCTGGCGGTGGGGATCATCGTCACCCTCGGGTTCGCGATCGTGCTGGGGCCGTCGATCCCCCTCAGATGATCACGACAAAGAAAAGGGCCGCCCGGATCGCTCCGGACGGCCCTTTCGCCGTTTCGTCATGCCGGACTTGTTCCGGCATCCACCGTTCGACAGGAGCGGCGACCGCCGGTTGCGCGGCACCGTGGACCCCGGAACAAGTCCGGGGTGACGACGAAGGAATATCAGCCCTCGGCCGACTCGTCGGCCTCGGCAGCTTCGACCGCCGCATCGGCGCGGTCCTCGCGCGTGTCGCTTTCGCCCAGGATTTCGCCGGGCTCGGCGGAGGCGTCATAGTCCTCGGTGAAGCCGGCGACGTCGCGGCCTTCCTCGAACATCTGCGCCATGACGTCGACGCCCGACGCCTGCATCTCGGCCTCTTCGGGCGAGCGCGCGACGTTGACCTTGATCGTCACCGCGACCTCGGGGTGCAGCGCGACCTTGACCTCGTGAACGCCGATCGCCTTGATCGGGCGATCGAGCACGACCTGGCTCTTTGCGACATGTGCGCCTTCGGCTTCGAGAGCTTCGGCGATGTCGCGTGCACTGACCGAGCCGTAAAGCTGGCCGGTGTTCGACGCCTGACGGATCAGCTGGACGGTCTTGCCTTCGACGCCCTTCGACGACTTCTCGGCGTCGGTGCGGCGGTTGGCATTCTCTTCCTCGATGCGTGCGCGGTTCGCTTCGAAGACCTTGCGGTTGGCTTCGTTGGCGCGGAGCGCCTTCTTGCGCGGCAGGAGATAGTTGCGGGCGAATCCGTCCTTGACCTTCACCACATCGCCGATGGCGCCGAGCTTCTCGACGCGTTCAAGCAGGATAACTTCCATCGGTCGTTCTCCTTACTTCACGATGTAGGGAAGAAGGCCGATGTGGCGGGCGCGCTTGATGGCGCGGGCCAGCTCACGCTGCTTCTTGGAGGAGACGGCGGTGATTCGCGACGGGACGATCTTGCCCCGCTCGGAGACGAAGCCCTGCAGCAGGCGCACGTCCTTGTAATCGATCTTCGGCGCGTCCTTGCCCGAGAAGGGGCACGACTTGCGGCGGCGGAAGAATGCGCGGGCCATTACTCGACCTCCTCTTCACGGGCGCGAAAGCTCGGACGCTCGTCGCGATCGCCGCGGTCGCCGCGGCGCTCGCGATCCTTGTCGCCGCGACGCATCATCGCCGACGGGCCGTTCTCCTGCTCGTCGACCTTGATGGTGAGGAAGCGAATCACGTCCTCGTTGATGTTCGACTGGCGCTCGAGCTCGGCGATCGCTGCCGCCGGGGCGTCGATGTCGAGCATCACGTAGTGCGCCTTGCGGTTCTTCGCGATCCGGTAGGCGAGGCTGCGTAGA
>JBQCHQ010000031.1:0-5855 GCA_051954515.1 Sphingomonas sp.
GTCGATGGGCGACGAACCGCTCACGTGGCGGTCGAGGATATCGCCCTCCTCCACGCTCTGGGCGCACGGGTGGGGAGCGGCCCGGTGCCGCCTCAAATCACGCCGGCAACATCGTCTGCACGGGGGGCAGCCGATCGGCGAGGCCACCGAGCGTTCCCACCACCCAGCGCCGCATCGGATGCCAGAAGGCCGAAAGCGTGAGCAGCGCCGCGCCGATGATCAGCGCAGTGAATGCCCAGCCGAGCTCGATCGCGCCGGCGCTGCGGAACATCGCCCACATCGCGTAGAGCACATAGACGAGGCTCGAGACGAGCAGCGCGCGCCGGTCGATCGCCAGCGCGACGAAGGCGAAGGCGAGGTACAGCGCGATGACGATCGCCGCGGTGCCGATCCCGACCTCGGGATCGAACACGCCGAGCATCTGGAAGATCGGATGCGCGATCATCGGCGCGGCGGCGAGGTGCAGCCAGAAGGCGACGTCGGCGCGCCGCGTCTCTCGCGCGCGGTCGCTCATGTCCCAGCGCATCGCCAGCGCGAACACGGCAAGCCCGCCGATCAGGAGCAGCGGCCACAAGCTGTCCTTAATCGTCGGCACCGCGACCAGCGCCAGCGCCACCGCCATGCCGACCAGCGCCACCGCGCCCGCCGCCACCGTGATCGGCACCATGAAGCGCCGCCAGTGCAGCCATGCCGCGCCTGCCGTCACCAGCGCGATGCCCGCGCCGATCAGCGCGTTGATGCGATCCGGAAAGTCGGGGTTGGCATGCACCAGCACGCCGATCATCGTCGCCGCGACGCCGCCGACAAAGGCGAGCAGCAGCACGATCGAGGGCAGCGCCATGCGCCGCACCCGCGTGAAATATTCGGCCAGCCCCCAGGCGGCGATCGCGACGAACGCGCCGCCTAGCGGCTCCATGATCCAGCCGCCGATCTGCGACACCGCCGCGAGCAGCAGCCCGATCGCGATCGTCACGAAAATGTCGTTGAACCCGGTCAGGAGCCGGAAATGCTCCTCGTCGACCGCGGGCGCCATTCGTCCGCCGGCGACATGGTTTCGGAATGCCGTGGCGATCTCGCGCGGCAGAACCCCCGCCGCCACCGCGCCATCGATATCGCTTTCGCTGTACATCGGGCCGATCCTCCCTGTTGATCGACCAGTTCTACGCCTTGTGTGTTATCGAATCAATACACGTCGTTTGCCGGCACCGGCCCTCTCCCCCACCCCACCTCCCATTCAGCATAATGACTTGGGAGGCGGGGTGGGGGAGAGGGCCGGTGCCGCTTCCGCGGAAGCGGAGAAAACTCCCTACCCTGCCGACATCAAATCGAGTCGCGGCCGCTTCGCGCGCATCGACCGCCACGCGGATTCGCGCCGCCGCCGGCCGGCATAGGTGTCGAGCCCGATCTGCGCGCCGACGAGCTGATAGACGAACGGCTGGAAGGCGATCCCGACGAACGCACCGCCCAGCAGGTAGACGAGATGCGCGACCTGAAGCGCGCCGGCGAGCGGCGCGATCCACGCCTCGTCGGGATCGGCTGAGCGGCGATAGCGCCGCCGCAGCACCTCCATCCGCACCAGCCCGCCCAGGTTGATCGCCAGCCACAGCGCGAGGCCGGGCCAGCCCTGCTCGCCCAGCATCTCGAAATAGCTGCTGTGATAAGCGCGCGCCGAATCGACCTGCAACGTCTTGTCGACCGTCGCCTGCGCACCGTGATCGACCACCTCGACCGTGTCGTAGCGGATCTGGTTCTGGCGATAGGCGTCGAACCCGCCGCCGAACGGATGGTCGTGGACATAGCCCAGGGTCCATTTCCACACCTGGATGCGCGTCGAGGCCGAGGCGTCGGCCTGGTAGCTGTCGATCGTCGCCATCCGCTCGGTGAAGCTTGCCGGCAGGAAGGGCACCGCCAGCGCCCCGGCGGCGCCCAGCGCGACGAGATAGAGCACGCGCCGCTTCGTCTCGCGCAGCATCAGCACCGCGAGCAGCCCGATGCACAGCAGGCCGGTGCGCGCCTGCGTCCCCACCGGGATCAGCAGGCATGCGAAGACGAGCGCGTAGCAGAACAGCTTCACCCGCCAGTCGGGCTTGAAGATCGTGCCATGCTTCGTGAACCACAGGATCAGCGGAATGATCGCGATCGCCACGGTCGAGATGATGCTGCCCTCGTAGAGCCCCGAATTGTTGGTCACCATCAGGTTGAGCTCGCCATAGCCGCCGCCCGAGACAAGCGTCTTGATCCCGCCGACGATGATGATCGAGGCGGCCGACAGCACCATGAACAAGAGCAAGGATTCGATCCGGAGCCGCGTCCTCAGCGTCAGCGGCAGGAAGGCGGCGAAGGCCAGGCTCTTCCACACCCACGCCCATTTATCGAGCGCGTTCACCGGAAAGTCGGCATGGAGCGTCGTCACGCCGCAATAGACGAGCAGCAGCAGGATCAGGAACTGCCGCGGCGCGACACGCACGTTCTTCTTGTCGTCGAACACCGCCCAGCCGCCGACCGCGAGCACCACCGCGATCATCGAGATCGGCACCGAGTTGAGCAGCAGATAGGTCAGCCGCTGCGGCGAGACGATGTCGATATAGACATACGCCAGCACGAACAGGAACGGCTTGCGAAAGCCCATCCCGAAGATCGCGAGCAGGAAAGCGATGAAGGCAAGGTCACGCACCGGGCGCGTCCTTCGGGCTCGCGGGCGGCTCGTCATCGAGATCGCGGCGGCGCATCAGCAGGAAGGCGGCGAGCAGCATCAGCGCATGCGTGAGGCCAAGCGAGAAATTGTCGATCACGGCCTTCGCCTTCTCAGCACCTACAGCCGTTCGTGCTGAGCTTGTCGAAGCACGCTCTCCCGAACCTGGCCAAGGAGAACCGCCCTTCGACAAGCTCAGGGCGAATGGAGTTGTTGTTCCCATCCCACTTACGCCCCGTTCGCCCTGAGCCTGTCGAAGGGCGGGTTTCGGTCACCGTGCTTCGACACGCTCAGCACGAACGGTGCTGGTATTCGCACCCGATTACCCCCACGGGGTTGACGCGCCGTTAAACAGTCGCGGTGCATGTGTGCTGGCGCCATGCGCATCCTCCACGTCCTCGATCACGGCCTGCCGCTGCACAGCGGCTACACCTTCCGTACCCGCGCGATCCTCAAGGCGCAGCAAGCGCTGGGCTGGGACGTCGCCGCGGTCACCGGCCCGCGCCACGGCACCGCGCCGGCGTCGGTCGAAGAGGTCGACGGCCTCACCTTCCACCGCACCCCGCCCGTCCGCCCCATCGCACCGCTCGTCAATGAAGCGCGCGAGATCGCCGCCTTCGCCCGGCGCATCGACTCGGTGGTCGAGGAGTTCCGCCCCGATATCCTCCACGCCCATTCCCCGGTGCTCGACGCGCTCGCCGCGCTGCGAGTCGCGCGCCGCCGCAAGCTGCCTTTGGTCTATGAAATCCGCGCCTTCTGGGAAGACGCCGCGGTCGGCAACGGCACGGGGCGCGAAGGCTCGCCGCGCTATCGGCTGACCAGGGCGGTCGAGACCTGGGCGGTCAACCGCGCCGATGCCGTCGCGGTGATCTGCGAAGGGCTGCGCGACGACCTGATCGGCCGCGGCGTCGATCCCGCGAAAATCATGGTCTCCCCCAACGGCGTCGACCTCACCTTGTTCGGCAATCCCGTGCCACGCGATGCCGCGCTCGCCGCCGAACTCGGGCTCGATGGCGAGGTGATCGGCTTCATCGGCAGCTTCTACGACTATGAAGGCATCAATGATCTGATCGCGGCGATGCCGGCGCTCGTCGCGGCGCGCCCCGCGGCGCAGTTGCTCCTCGTCGGCGGCGGTCCGATGGAGGCGGCGCTTCGCGCGCAGGCCGCGGCGTCGCCGGCCGCGGATCGCATCCGCTTCGTCGGCCGCGTGCCGCATCACGAGGTCGAGCGCTATTACAGTCTGGTCGACGTGCTCGCTTATCCCAGAAAGGCGATGCGGCTTACCGAGCTCGTCACGCCGCTCAAGCCGCTCGAGGCGATGGCGCAGCGCCGCCTCGTCGCCGCGTCGGACGTCGGCGGGCATCGCGAGCTGATTCGCGACGGCGAAACCGGCACCTTGTTCGCCCCCGGCGATCCGGCCGCGATCGCCGCCGCGCTCGTCGGCCTGCTCGCCGACCGCTCGGGCTGGGATGCGCGCCGCGACCGCGCGCGCGCCTTCGTCGAGGCCGAGCGTAACTGGTCGTCAAATATTTCGCGCTACGCCCCCGTCTATGGGGCGCTCACAGACGCCGCAACAACGGGTCGCCAATGTTCGCCTATCGCCATCGCCGCCTGATCCTGCCGCTCGCGCCTGCCCTTGGCGGCGCGCTCGGCCTCATCGTCGCCGCGGCGATCGCAGTGATGCCCGCGAGCCTGCTCGAATCGCTGGTGATGCGGAGCGACATTCCCGCCGTGCTCGCCGCCGCCGCGCCGCCGCTGGGCGCGACCGCGCGCGTGCTGCTGCTGTTGATCGCCGGCGGCGGCATCGCCTCGTTCGCCGGCCTGGGGCTGTGGCTGACGCTCGGCGATCGCCGCCTGGTGCTCGGCCGCGCGCCGGCCGATCCCGATCTGCCGCAATTGCGCCGCGCCGATTCGCACCCCGACGCGCCGCCGCGCGCCTTGGTCCGCGCGAATCGCGACCTCGGCACGCCGCCGCCCGCCGTCCTGCCCGAACGCGCCCTGCCGGCCGATCTCGACGCGCCGCTCGCCGCCTACGATCCCGGTGCGATCCCCGACGTGCCGCGCCAGCCCGTTCCCGCCGTCGCGCCCTTGGTCCGCTTCGAGCGCCCGCAGCTGATCGATCCGGGCGACCGCTTCGAAACCTTCGATCCAGCACCGGTCGCCGCCCAGATCGAGCCGACCGCGACGCTCCACGCCCTGCTCGACCGCCTCGAACGCGGCATCGCCCGCCGCCCGAGCGTTGCCCGCAGCCTCGATCAGGCGCTGGGCGATCTCCAGCGGCTCGCCTCTTAAGCCCGTCACCCCTCAATCCTCCACCGTCAGCGCTTCGACCATCACCTTTGCGCGCCCCTCGCAATGCCCGAGGGTCGTCACCGCCAGTTCTGCGACCAAATGGCCGCGCAACGCGAACTCCGCCTCCGGCAAGGCGGCAAGCCAGCGGTCGAACCCGGCGGTCGCTCGCGCCTCGACCGTCAGGCGATGCCGCGCCCCGGCGAAGGTGACGCTCGCCCAGGGCGCCGCCTCGCTCTTCGAGACGGTCACGCCCGGCCCGCTCCGCTCGATCGCGCGCGCCAATTGGGTCGCGGCGTCCGGCCCGCGGCTCATCGCGCCTGCTCCGCGCGCGCGATGAATGCCTCGATCCGCCTGACCGTCTCCGCGCGCGGTTCGCGGCCGTTGCGCAAATCGTCGATCAGCCGCGGATCGTTGATCGCCAGCCGGCCGAACTTGGTCGGCGGCAGCCCCGATGCGCGCAGGAAACACTCGATTTTCCAGATCAGCGACATGCCCGATTCTCTCCGTTGCGACTCGTCTGTTCCTGATCTGTTCCTACATTTCCAACTTGTCTAGGAAAAATCCTACGGCTATGGAGCAATGATGGCAGCCGGAGATCCGCGCGCCGCGCTGGCGGCTCTGATCGCTCGCTCGGGCGCGAGTTACGCTGCGCTGTCGCGGCTGCTCGGCCGCAATCCCGCCTATCTCCAGCAATTCGTCGCGCGCGGCTCGCCGCGCCGCCTCGCCGAGCAGGATCGCAAGCTGCTCGCCGCTTATTTCGGGGTGGGCGAGGCCGAGCTCGGCGCCGATTTCGATGCCGCCCCGCCCCTGATCCGCGTGCCGAGGCTCGATGTCGCCGCTTCGGCAGGCCCCGGCGCGCTGGTCGATGGCG
>JBQCHQ010000032.1:0-23800 GCA_051954515.1 Sphingomonas sp.
CTCGTGCTGCGGGGCGCCGGTCTTCTTGCGGAAATCCTCGATGATTTCCGCCACGCGGGGGCTGGGCGAAGGGTTCCGCTTGTCGTCGTAATCGTAGAAGCCGGCCTTGGTCTTCTGGCCCCAGCGTTTCTCGGCGGCGAGCGCGTCGCGGATGCTTTCGATGCGGGTCGGGTCGCGGTGCCAGCCGATGTCGACGCCGGCGAGGTCGCTCATCTGGAACGGCCCCATCGGCATGCCGAAATCGACATGGACCTTGTCGATCTGCTCGGGCGTCGCGCCCTCCATCAGCAGCTTCATCGCCTCGACCTGGCGCGGCATCAGCATCCGGTTGCCGATGAAGCCGTGGCAGACGCCCGCCACCACCGCGACCTTCCTGATCTTTTTGGCGAGCGCCATCACCGTCGCCAGCACATCGTCGGCGGTCTTGTCGCCACGGACGACCTCCAGCAGCTTCATCACGTTGGCTGGCGAGAAGAAGTGCATACCGAGGATATCCTCGGGGCGTTTGGTGACCGCAGCGATTTCGTTGATATCGAGATAGGAGGTGTTCGAGGCGAGGATCGCGCCGGGCTTGGCGATGGCATCGAGCTTGGTGAAGATGTCCTTCTTGACGTCCATATTCTCATAGACCGCTTCGATGATGAGGTCGCAATCGGCGAGGTCGTCCATCTTCAGCGTCGGGGTGAGAAGGCCCATCGCCTGTTCGACCTGCTCGGGCTTGATGCGGCCCTTGGCGGCGGTCGCCTCGTAATTCTTGCGGATGATTCCGGTGCCGCGGTCGAGCGCGTCCTGCGCCATCTCGACGATCGTCACGGGAATGCCCGCCGACAGGAAGTTCATCGAGATGCCGCCGCCCATCGTGCCCGCGCCGATCACGCCCACCTTGCGGATGTCGCGTAGCTTGATGTCGTCGGCGATGCCGTCGATTTTCGCCGCCTTGCGCTCGGCGAAGAAGATGTGGCGCTGCGCAGCGGACTGCACGCCCATCATCAGCTTCATGAATTCCTGGCGCTCGAACTGAACGCCCTCCTCGTAAGGCACCTCGGTCGCCTTGACGACGCAGGCGATATTGGCGGCGGGGGCGTCGAAGCCGCGGAAGCGGCGGGCGTTGGCCTTCTTGAACGCCTCCACCGCGTCGGGATCGGGCTTGGCGATCTTGTGGCTGGCGCGGGGGAGAGGCTTGCCGATCACGTCCTTTGCGAAACTGATCGCATCGGCTTTCAGACTGTCTTCGTCGGCAAGCTTGTCGATCAGGCCGGCGTCGAGCGCGCGTTTTGCCGGGATCGGGTCGCCTTTGGCGCACATTTCGAGTGCGAGCGGCACCCCCGCCAGCCGCGGCGCCCGCTGCGTGCCGCCGGCGCCGGGCAGCAGGCCGAGCTTGACCTCCGGGAATCCAAGCTTCGCACTGGGCACGGCGATCCGGTAATGGCAGGCGAGCGCCACCTCGCAGCCGCCGCCGAGCGCGGTGCCGTGGATCGCGGCGACGATCGGCTTGTCGGCCGCCTCGATCATGTCGACGAGGATCGGCAGCACCGGCTCGGCCATCGGCTTGCCGAACTCGGTGATGTCGGCGCCGGCGAAGAAGGTGCGCCCATCGCAGCGGATCACCATCGCGTGGACCGTATCGTCGGCAACGCCTTCCTTGACCGCCGATTCCAGCCCCTGCCGCACCGCTGCGCCGAGCGCGTTGACCGGCGGATTGTTCGACGTGATGACGAGGATGTTGCCGTCGCGGCGGGTGGTGATCGGGTTGGTCATTCTTCTGTCTCTCCTCCCCGGCGAAGGCCGGGGTCCAGTAGCGATGGTCTCAGTTGGTTGATGCTGCGCGTCGTCACGACAGCTTTCCCAACTGGGCCCCGGCCTTCGCCGGGGTGGTGTGGATCAGGTCAGCGCTGAATAGATCAGCGTCTTCAGCTCGCGCCGGATCGGGTAGAAATTGCTCGGGCTGAGCTGCGTCATGAACACCATGTGCACCCGCTCGACCGGATCGATGAAGAACGCCGTCGAAAACATCCCGCCCCAATAATATTCGCCCTTGCTGCCCGGGATCATCGTCTTTGCCACATCTTCGGTCACCGCGAAGCCGAGCCCGAAGCCGACCCCGGCGTTGGTCGCCTCGCTGAACAAGGAGCGCGACAGCGTGGCGAGGTCGGAAGCGCCGGGCAGATGGTTCATCGTCATCAGCTCGATCGTCTTGCGGCCGACCAGCCGCACCCCGTCGAGTTCGCCGCCATTCAGGCACATGCGGCAGAAACGATGATAATCGAGCGCGGTCGAAACCAGCCCGCCGCCCCCCGACAGCTGCGTCGGCCGCGCCGCCCAGGCGCTCGCCGCGCCGCGGTCGTAGAGCACGCGGCCCTCGCCGGGCTTCAGCGCATAGCAATCGGCCAACCGGCCGATCTTGTCCTCGGGCACCGCGAAGAAGGTGTCGTCCATGCCGAGCTGCGCGAAGATATGTTCGGCGAAGAAGCGGTCGAGCGGCAGAACGGAGAGGCGCTGCACCACCGCGCCGAGTATGTCGGTGGAGACCGAATAGTTCCACGCCTCCCCAGGCGAAAATTCGAGCGGCAGCTTCGCCACCTCGGCGACGAACTCGTCGAGCGAGAGATTGCCGTGCCATTGCTCCAGCCTGCCGGTGCGATAGGCGAGATCGACGTTGGTGCGGTTCTGGAAACCGTAGGTCAGCCCCGAGGTATGCCGCATCAGATCGATCATCAGCATCGGCCGCGCCGGCGCCTTGGTGCGGAACGGCAGGTCGCCGCCGCCGCCGTCATAGACGCCGACCTGCTCGAACTCGGGCAGGACGTGGTGGACGGGCGTGTCGAGCGCGACCTTGCCCTGCTCGACCAGCATCATGAAGGCGATCGAGGTGATCGGCTTGGTCATCGAGGCGATTCGGAACAGCGTGGTCTCGTCGACCGCGGGGCCGCCCTCGCGCGCGCTCCCCATGCTCGAAAAATGCGCGATCTCGCCGTCGCGCGCGACCAAGATCTGCGCGTGCGGCAACAGGCCCGAGTCGCAATAACGCTGTTTCAGAAAGGTATCGATCCGCTCCAGCCGATCGCTGTCGAAACCCCGGTTCCGGGCCGTGCCGCCGTGCATCGCCTCGCCATACCTCTCATTCAAACTTGTATCACCCTATTGCCTTGAGCGGCGCGAGAATCAACACTATCGTTTACGGAAACGGCAATAAAGCCAAACCCGACATTCAAGACGGAGAGAATGCCCGTGGCCAGCGACTCACTCGTTCCGCTCGATCCCGCCTGGCCGAAATGCACGCTCGCCGAAGCGGCCGCGCTGCTCACAGCGCCCGGCGCGCGGTTCGAGATGGACGTGGCCGAGATCGATGGCGTGTCGACGCGCATCTGGAAGAATGCGCCGGCCGATCTCGCCGTGCTGCTTCAATTCTCGCGGACGCACGGGGATCGCCTGTTCACCATCCATCAGGACGAGCGGGTCAGCTACGAGGCGAATTTCCGCGCGACGGCGACGCTGGCAAACCATTTGCGCGCGCTCGGCGTCGTCAAGGGCGATCGAGTCGCGCTCGCCATGCGCAACATGCCCGAATGGCCCGCGGCGTTCTTCGCGGTGGTCAGCCTGGGCGCGGTCGTCGTGCCCTTGAACGCCTGGTGGACCGGCGCCGAACTCGAATACGGCCTCGCCGATTCAGGCGCGAAAGTGCTGGTGATCGATGGCCGCCGGCATGAGCGGCTGGCCGAGCATTACGATCGCTTGCCCGATCTCGAACACGTCCTCGTCGCGCGCGCTAAGGCGCCGCTCGACGGCAAGGCACGCCGGCTCGAAGAGGTGATCGGCACCCCCGACGCCTGGCAGGCGCTCGCCGATACCACCCTGCCCGAAGCGGCGATCGCGCCCGATGATCCCGCAGGGATCTTCTACACCAGCGGCACGACCGGCAGCCCCAAGGGTGCGCTCGGCACGCATCGCAATCTCGTCACTAACATTCTGTCGGGCGGCTTTTCGTCGGCGCGGTCGTTCCTGCGCCGTGGCGAAACCCCGCCCCCGCCCGAGCCGCGCACCATACTCCTGGTCATCCCGCTATTCCATGTGACCGCCTGCAGCGCGGTACTGATGGGCGCGCTGGCGACCGGCTCGACCCTGATCTTCATGCGCAAATGGGATCCGGTCGAAGCGATGGAGATCATCGAGCGCGAACGAGTCGCCTTCACCGGCGGCGTGCCGACGATCGCCTGGCAGCTTCTCGAGCATCCCGACCGCGCCAAGTACGATCTCTCCAGCATCGAGGCGATCGCTTATGGCGGCGCCCCCTCGGCGCCCGAGCTCGTGAAACGAATCTATGAGGAATTCGGCGCGCTTCCCGGCAACGGCTGGGGCATGACCGAGACAATGGCGACGGTTACCAGTCATTCCGGCGAGGATTATCTCAACCGCCCCGACAGCGCCGGGCCACCCGTGGCGACCGCCGATCTCAAGATCATGTCGGAGGATGGCAGCCGCGAACTGCCGACGGGCGAGATCGGCGAATTGTGGGCGCGCGGGCCGATGATCGTGAAGGGCTATTGGAACAAGCCCGAAGCCACCGCCGAAACGTTCGTCGATGGTTGGGTAAGGACCGGCGACCTCGCGCGGCTCGATGACGAGGGTTTCCTCTACATCGTCGATCGCGCCAAGGACATCGTCATCCGCGGCGGCGAGAACATCTATTCGATCGAGGTCGAGAACGTCCTCTACGCGCACCCGGCGGTCACCGATTGCGCGCTGATCGGCATCCCGCACCGCACCTTGGGCGAGGAGCCCGCAGCGGTGGTGCACCTCGCGCCGGGCACCGGCGCGAGCGAGGCTGAATTGCAGGAATGGGTGCGCGCGCGGCTCGCCGGCTTCAAGGTGCCGGTGGCGATCCGCTTCACCGTCGACCCGCTGCCGCGCAACGCCAACGGCAAGATCATGAAGCGCGACCTGAAGGGGCTGTTCGTCAGCGAGCAGGCGGCTTGAGCGTACCCGCCGGACGCGCTTCGCGCTTTGGGGTGCCGGGACTCTCTGCGTCATCAGGCGCAAGGCCTCGCCGATCCCAAGGAAAAGGGCTGGCTCGAGCAATTCACCCACGGAACCCATCCGATCCCCGGCCGCATCCAGGACGAGATGCGCGACCTGCTCGCCGCCTCGGTCGAGGATGGCACCAGCCGCCAGGCAGCGCTCAACGGCGTCGACACTTCCCGCGAAAGCGGGAACCCATCTCCCGACCGTAGCGCCGGATCGAGCCCGCAGGAGATGGGCCCCGCTTTCGCGGGGGTGACGATAAAAGTTATTCGCCGCCCGGCTTGCCGCCGGGCTTCCAGGCCGGCACGAAATCGCTGTTGGCGAGCCACTCGGCCGGCGCGACCAGCGACTGGATCGCCTTGGTCATGAACGGAATGTCGAGATTGGCGAAGGTGTCGGTCGGCTGGTGATAGGTCGGTGTCACCGCCCAGCCCGAAACGGTGTGCGCGACGACGCCCTTCAAGGCGAGCGAGTAATTGTCCGATCGCTGGAAGAAATGCTGCTCGGGATAGGGATCGCCCGTCACCAGCCCGCCATGCGCCTTCAACGCCTCGCCGAGGTTCGAGCGATCGAACCCGGTCATCATCAGCGTGTCCTTGGGCAATTTGGGATCCTGCGCACCGATCATCTCGAACTCGATATTGGCGACGATCGTGTCGAGCGGCACGGGCGGATGCTCGCCGAAATATCGCGAGCCGAACCCGCCGATCTCTTCGCTGCCATAGCAGACGAACAGGATGCTGCGCTTGGGCGTCTTGCCGCCGGAGAGCGCTTGCGCCAGCTCCAGCACTGCGGTTGTGCCCGATGCGTCGTCATTGGCGCCGTGCATGATCGTGCCGTCGGGCATCACGCCGAGGTGATCGAGGTGCGCGGACAGCAGCAGCGTGCCGGCCTTGGGGTCGCTGCCCTTCAGGTAGCCGACTGCGTTGGTCGTGGTGGCGCGCTCCTGCGTCGTCTCGATGGCGAGCGTCACCGCCTTACCCGCCTGCTTGGCGAGGGCGGCGACGTCGCCCGCCGGTACGATCGCGACCGCGGTGCGGGGGCGAGGCGGCGTACCGTCGAGATAGGTCGGCAGGCGCGGCTTGCCGCCGACGACGGTGACGAGCTTGGCTGTCGCGTCGTTCTCGGCGAGCAGCAGCAACTTGAGGTGCTTGGCCGAGGCGGCACGGAACAGCGCCAGCGGGTCTGCATCGGCTGCGGTGACGAGCACGACGCCGCCCTCGGGCAACGCCTTGGGATCGGCCGATGCCGCGACGGTGAGCGGGCCCGAGACGCTGCCGCCCGATCCGGCGATGATCGTCGGCGCGATCGCCGGCAGTCCCGGCGCGGAAAGGCTCGCCGGCCGCGCCAGCGACTCGCGGATCACGGTCGCGGTCTGGAGATACGAGTCCATGCCCGGCGCATGAGCGAGGCCGTAGGACTGGAATTCGGAGGCGACGTAAGCGGCAGCAATTGCCTCGTCGCGAGTCGCGCTGCCGCGGCCCTGAAGCGCATCGCTGGCGAGGAACGCCTCGTGCGCCGCGACCGAGCGTTCGGTGACGCTGGCGGCGGTCTGCGCGGCGGCGGGCAGGGCGATCGACAAGGCGATTGCCGCCGCTCCCAGACCAAGACGACGGTGCATGCTTTCCCCCGATTTCGTTGATGGTTGAACCGCGGGTATGGCGTTGCCCCGCCGCCGTCAACTCGGCGCATCGACGATTGCCAGAGCCCGAAACCGCTCCTAAGTCGTTGACCCGCCGGTAACCGGTGGGCCGATAGAAGGACGGGCATGCTCTACGACGCGTACGAATGGCAGAGATCATGGCTGGCAGGCGCCAGCGCGATGGCCAATGTCGGCGCGGGGCTGCTCAACAATCCGGCCAATCCCTTCGCCTATTTCGGTGGCGGTCCGGTGCTCGCCTCGGCGCTCGAAGTGTTCGCCCACGCCGCCGCGCCGCACGGCAAGCCGGCATTCGGGCTCGACACGACGAGGGTGGACGGCCGCGAGGTCGCTGTGCGCGAGGAAATTGTCGTCAAGAAGCCGTTCGGCCAACTTAAGCGCTTCGTTCGCGACGGTGTCGAAGGCGGACCGAAGCTGCTGATCGTCGCGCCGATGTCGGGCCATTATGCGACGTTGCTGCGCGGCACGGTCGAGCGCATGCTGCCCTTTGCCGACGTGTTCATCACCGATTGGCGCGACGCCAAGCTGGTGCCGGTCGCCGAAGGCCGCTTCGATCTCGACGATTATGTCGATTACGTGATCGACTTTCTCGAAGCCGTCGGCCCGGGCGCGCACATGCTCGCGGTGTGCCAGCCTTCGGTGCCGTGCCTCGCCGCCGCAGCGCTGATGAGCGCGGACAAAAATCCCCGCCGCCCCAAAACGTTGACGATGATGGGCGGACCGATCGACACCCGCAAGGCGCCCACCGCGGTCAATCTCGCCGCCACCGAGCGCCCCCACGCCTGGTTCGAGCAGAACGCGATCGCCACCGTGCCGATGACCTATCCCGGCGCCGGGCGGCAGGTCTATCCGGGCTTCCTGCAGCTTGCCGGGTTCATGTCGATGAACCTCGGCAGCCATCTGATGTCGCATTGGGAGATGTTCAAGCATCTCGTCCAGGGCGACGAGCAGGGCGCCGAAGCGACGCGGGAATTCTACGACGAATATCTTTCGGTGTGCGACATGACCGCCGAATTCTACCTCCAGACGGTCGATCTCGTGTTCCAGCAGCACGCACTGCCCAAGGGCGAGATGACGCATCGCGGCCGCGCGGTCGATCTCGGCGCGATCACCGATATCGCGATCCTCGCCATCGAGGGCGAGCGCGACGATATTTCGGGGATCGGCCAGACCAGGGCCGCGCTCGAGCTGACGCCCAACCTGCCCGAGGCGATGAAGCATTACCATCTCGCCCAGGGCGCCGGCCATTACGGCATTTTCAACGGCTCGAAATGGCGCACCCGGATCGCGCCGGTCCTTGAGCAGTGGATCGAGCGCTTCGACGCCAAGCAAGCCTAATCATAGATTGCTCGGCCGACGCGCCACACCAGCCAGAACGCCGCCACCCAGCCGAGCAGCACCAGCGCCAGCCCCAGCCAGCTCACCGGCCGCGCCGAGGCGCGCTCGGCGGCGGCGCGATGCTCGGCCATCTGCTCGGGATTGACGAGCCGCTCGAACAGCCACAGCCCGGCGGGGATGAGGATCGCATCGTCGACCAGCCCGAGCACGGGGATGAAGTCCGGGATCAAGTCGAGCGGCGACAGCGCATAAGCGGCTACCAGCAGTCCCACGGCCCGCGCGCGCCAGGGCGTCCGCGGATCGCGCACCGCCAGCCAGACGGCATGCGCCTCGACACGCAGGCGATGGGCGAGCGACGGGCCGATCATGCCGCCTGGATCGCCTCCGGCGCCGCGCTGGTCAAGCGTCGTCGGCCGCGCTGGCGCGTCAATGTTCTTCGCTGCGCCGCTTGGTCGAGGGGATGCGCGAGAGCTTGCGAAGCAGCGTCTCGAACTGGCGGTTGCTGACGCGATCGTCGAGCGGATAGCCCTTGCGCAGGCTACCGCCGAGCGCCTGGAGGCGTTCACGATGGGAGGGCATTCTGGCGATACTCGATTACTGGCTTTGTCACCGCACCAACGCCAGGGCGTGCATCGGGTTCACCGCCATTCGTCGCATTTTGCGCGATCAGCCGAGCGGATAGCGGGCGATCGCCTCGTAGCGTGCGCCTTCATGGCCGAGGCGGCTTTCGAACAACAACAAGGCCTCGAGCGCGAAGCGTGTGCTTGTCAGGCCGGCGCGCTCGGCGAGGAAGCGGTCGATCGCCGGTTCGCTGGCGGCGCCGCGCGGCAGCCGGGCAAGCGTGACGTGCGGCAGATAGGCGCGATTGTCGGGCGCGAGCCCGGCCTGCGCCAGCGCGCGATCGACGCGGGCATGGAGATCGGCGAGCGGCTGGCGCGGCGCGACGCCCGCCCAGATCGCATCGGTGCGACCGGCCCTGGTGAAGCGGCCGACTCCGGCGATCGCCACCACCGGCGCCTCGGCATGGACCTGGCCGAGCGCGGCGGCGATATCCTCGGCCTGCGGGCGATCGACCTCGCCGATGAAGCGCAGCGTGAGGTGAAGCTGCTCGTCGTCCTGCCAGCGCGCGTGCGGCACGCCGCCCATCGCCGCGGCGAGCGAGGCGCGGATCGCGGGCGGCGGGCGCAGGGCGACGAACAGGCGGTGCATGGGATGACGCTAACGGTTTTTCGTTGGGGGTCGATCCCTCCGCCCCCCTTCGCGTGGGGACGACGAGACTTCGCCCGGGGCGCGGCTTGTCCGGTTTCGCTTGAAAAGCGGGGGCCGAAGGGCGATATTCCCAGTATCCGGCCATATGCCGGGAAAAGGAGTTATTCGCTAATGGCCAACTGGTCTGACCCCCGGCAGAGCGCCGCACCGTTCACGACGGGTGCCGCCGCACGCAGCGATGCGTACGACGCGGGGCTGCGGTCCTACATGCTGTCGGTTTACAACTACATGACCTCGGGCGTGCTGTTGACCGGCATCGTCGCCATGCTGTTCGCCTGGGGCGGGATGACCTCGCCGGCGGCGCGCGTGCTTTTGGGCGGCGGGCCGCTCGCCTGGATCATCATGTTCGCGCCGCTCGGTTTCGTGTTCGCCATGAGCTTCGGCCAGGCGCGGATGAAGACCAGCACACTGCAGATGATGTTCTGGGGCTTCTCGGTCGTCATGGGTCTGTCGCTGTCGACGATTTTCCTCGTCTATAGCTCGACCGCAATCGCGACGTCGTTCTTCGGCACCGCGGCGGCGTTCGCCGGCCTCAGCCTCTACGGCTACACCACCAAGCGCGATCTGTCGGCGATGGGCACCTTCTTCCTGATGGGGCTAATCGGGCTGATCGTCGCCATGCTGATCAACCTGTTCGTGCAGTCGAGCGGGCTGTCGATGGTGATCTCGCTGGTCGGCGTGCTGCTGTTCGCAGGGCTGACTGCCTATGACACGCAGCGTACCAAGAGCATCTACGCGCACGTCGCGGGCACGCCAATGATGGCGCGCGTGGTGATCATGTCGGCGCTCAACCTCTATCTCAACTTCATCAACATGTTCCTGTTCATCCTGCGCCTGCAGGGCGGCGGCAGCCGCAACTGATCGGGCAGGGATCGACTCGAAACGGAAGGCCCGGCGGGGAGACTCGCCGGGCTTTTTCGTGGCCGGCCTGCGCTGCGTGCAGGAACGGCGGCGCGCATCGCTCGTTTGTTTCGGCGACAGCAGGAGACAGACGATGGCCGACCGTAATTCGACCGACGACACGCCGCTCGACCACCTGGCGGTGACGCCACCAGACCCCGAGGCCGCGCCGCGCAACCGGCCCGATCAGGACGCCGGCCAGGACGAATCGATCAACAAGCGCCTCAAGCGCAATCCCGAGAGCAAGGATGCCCGGCTCGACGCCGCGCTCGACGAATCGATGGATGCCTCCGATCCGCCCGCCTCGACCCAGCCAGTCCACAATCATGGGCCGGCGCCCTCCTCGGGATACGATCCCGAAGCCGAGGAGCGGCGGAAGGGATAGCAACGCAGCCGTTCGCGTCGTGCGCTCTTCACCTGCGTCATGCCCCTCTTTCCCGGGAATGACGAAGCGCGCGCGCGCCAGATTGTTGCCCATCTGCCGCACCTCGCGGCGATTTCCGAACGCCTCGACTCGGTTCGTCGCAAGCTTCGTTGCAACGCAGCGGCTTCCGTGATTCCCTCCTGAATGCGGGGAGAACACAGCGTTAAGGGCGGTGTTAACCATCTTGGCGCATGTTCGGCACAGTCGGGCAATTGCCCGATCCGATGATGGCGGGGTGACTGGAGATGGGATCGAAGACGAAGCAGCCGCAAGGATCGATGGCCTTGGCCGAGATGCGCGAATTTGCCGGCTTCTCGGCAGCGACACAGCGCTATGTGCGCCGCTCGCTCGATGTCGGCCTCGATCGTGACGACGCAATGGCGATCTGGTCGCGCGACGTCGTCGAAGCTGCCAGCATCCGCGCCCAGGCCCGGCTCTACGAGCGCCTTCCCGAACTGCGCGCCATCGTCCCTGACGACAGCGGGCTCGACGCGGTCGAGCCGTTCATGACCCCGCTCATCACGATCAGCGCGTTCGATCTGGGGCAGGGGCGGCTGACCACCTTTTCGGCCTATCGCTTCCTCTACGAGCGGCTGATCGGCGCCGAGGTCCGGCCGTGGCTGCCCGCCGCCTTTTGCGCCGCGGCGGCGCTGCCGCACCTCCATCCAGAGCTGCGGCGAAAGCTGCTGCAGTCGATCAGCGAAGCTGCCGCGACTGCGTCGGGCTGGTCGAACCGGCAGCCGATCTTCTATCCGGCATGGGTCGAGAAGGTGGATACCGCCGCGCTGCCGAATTGACGTTGCGCGCGCCGTCGCGGCGCGCCATCCTCCGCCCCTGAGGGAGTTTTTGGGGGGCGTATGATGACCGGAATCGCGATGCTGCTTCTGCTTCTGCAAGCCGGCGGTGGCGGCGGCGGTGGTGGCGGTCGACCGGCCGCGACGCCGGTAGGGAGCCCGGCGGCGTGGTTCACCACCGACGACTATCCGCCCGAAGCGCTCAGGAAGAACGACGAAGGCCGAGTCAGTTTTTTCGTCAATGTCGACGTCAGCGGTGCTCCGACGGCATGCTATATCCTGACGAGCAGCGGATCGAGTGCGCTCGACGACGGCACTTGCGCCGTGATCATGAAGAAGAGTCATTTCAAGCCGGCGCACGGTCCCGCCGGAAAAGCGGTCGCCTCGACCTGGTCGGGCTCGGTCATGTGGCGGATTCCCGAACCGCCGGCGGTCGACCTGTCGAAGGGGCCGGTCCAGCGATTTTCAGCGACCATCGAAGTCTCGCTCGATTCGGAAGGAACGGTTACCGGTTGCAAGGCGGTAAGCGTTGTGGGCGGGCCGAGCCCTTGCGCGGATTTCCCGGTGGGACGCCAGTCTCGCGAGCCGACCGTCAAGGACGGCAAGCCCGTCGCCTCGGTGATGACCGAGACCGTGAACGTGAGCATCCAAGCAGCCGATTGAGCCTCAGGCGCGCACCGCGTCGGTGAGGATCTCGGCGGTGACGGGATAGCCGAGGTCGGCGTCGATGCAGACGTAGCGGCCGTCGGCGCGCTGTTCGATCCACGGCGTGACGGTGCGCACCGGATAGCGGCGGGCATCGTCGATCGCGGCGGCGAAGCTGGCGTGGCCGGCAAGCCGTTCGAGGTTGCGCCGCGTCGGGAAGATGATCCGCGCGCGGCCGGCATCGGCGTCGTCGAGCACAGCTCGAGCGCTCGCCCAGAACAGCCGGACATTCTCGGTCGAATCGACCTCGGGCTCGGGCGCGCCGGCGGGAAGCGCGGCGAGATAGAAATGCGTGTCGAAAATCCGCGCATGCTCGTGCGCCGGCCGCCAGCGGGCGAAGCGGGTGAGCGCCGCGAGATCGAGTTCGAGCCCGTGGCCAGCGAGCAGCGCGCCGAACGCCTCGCCCCGGTGCAGACCGGCGCGCAGTGTCGCGACGGCGCTGGCATCGGGCATCGGTGAGAGACCGAGAGGAAGCCCGGTTTCCTCGACCGTCTCGCGGATGGCGGCGATCCGGGCGGCGGCATCATCGGCCGCGTCGGGCAGCGTCGCGGCGAGCGCATGGTCGCCGGGATCGATGCGGCCGCCGGGGAAGACCAGCGCCCCGCCGGCGAACGCCATCGCCTTGGCACGCTCGACCATCAGCAATTCGGGCGCGCCGCCTTCAACGTCACGGAAGATGACGACGGTGGCGGCGGGGATCGCTTCCTGCATTCGGCCATTCTAGGCTTTGATCCGCTTGCGCGGAAGCGGCACCAGCCCGCTCCCCCACCCCGCCTCCCATTCAGCATAATGACTTGGGAGGTGGGGTGGGGGAGCGGGCCGGTGCCGGAACCGATTCAGCGCCGCTGGAAGGACGCCAAGAATCAGGCAGCGATGCGCAGGCGGTCGCGGCCGGCGGCCTTGGCGGTGTAGAGCGCGTGGTCGGCGGCGCGCATCACCTCGACACGGCTGGTTTCCGCCGCGAAATCGGCGATGCCGGCGCAGACGGTGACGGTGATGATCCGGCCCTGGCCGCTATCGATCTCGAGCGCGGCGGTGCGTCGGCGCAGGCGATTGCACAATTCGGCGGCGCGCTCGGGCGAAGCGTTGGGCAGCACCACGCCGAATTCCTCGCCGCCGAGCCGCGCGACGAGGTGATCGGCCGGCATGACCTGCAAGGCGGCCTCGGCGAAGGCGCGCAGCACCGCGTCGCCGGCGGGGTGGCCGTGATCGTCATTCACTCGCTTGAAATGATCGAGGTCGAAGATGGCGACACAGCCGCCGCTGCCGTTCGCCGCGGCCAGCGCAATCTCGGTATCGAGCCGGCGATCGAACGCGCGGCGATTGGCGAGGCCGGTCAGCGCGTCGGTGCTCGCGGCGTGCGAAAGCTGCGCCTCGACCATCTTTCGTTCGGAAATATCGCGGATCGCGCAGACGACGCCGGTCGGCCGCCCCTGTTCGTCGGCGATGCCGCGGGTGCGCGCCTCGAACCAGCGCGTGCCCATCGTCGCAGTCGGGCCGCGATAGACTGCGCTGCATGTGACGCCGGGATTGGCCAGCGCCCGGCGGTGCGCGTCGAGCACGATGGCGATGTCGCTGGTATCGACGAACAGGCTGCCGGGGCGGCCGATCACCTCTTCGGGCGAATAGCCGGCGATCTCGCGTGTCGAGGGCGAGGCATAGAGGATCGTTCCGTCGAGCGCGAAGGTGACGAGGATGTCGGTCGCCGTCTCAGTGATGAGCTTGTGGTGCGCCTCGCTCTCCTGGAGGCGCTGGAACAACATCTTGCGATGGCGCAGCTCGGCGGCGATCGGCAGCACGGTGAGCACCGTGGTGGCGAGGTAGAGCTGGAAGCAGGCGCTGCGCGCCGCAACCGAGCCGACGACCATGTTGATCGGGCCGAAACCGCGCGCGGTGAGGATGCCGCCGAGAAGCGTGAGGATCACCAGCGCGCCCGCCGCACCAGGTCGCCCGAACCGGAAGGTGATGATCATCAGCGGCAGGATCGGAACGAACAGCAATGGCAGGCTGCGTTGCGCGAAGACCAGCCAGCACACCGCGATCATGGCGAGCATCAGCGTCGCCGCCTCGGTCTTCATGGCGAGCGTGGCAGTGCGTCGCCATTGCTCCATCTCGCCGCGCAGCAGCATGATCGCGATCGGCGCAAAGGTCAGCGTGCCGAGTCCGTGGCCGATCACCCAGCCGGTCCAGCTCTCGCCATAAGCGATGCCGCTCGCCCAGGCGGCAACCGCCGCGCCCGCGATGCCCGTCAGCATCGGTCCCGCCGCACCCGCGGAGAGGGCGAAGAAGGTCACACCGGCGAGCGATTCGAGATAGGCGCTGCCCTTCATCAGCCGCTCGAGCAGCAGCGCGCCGATCAGCGCCTCGGCAAGGTTGATCGCGACCAGCGGCACCGCGGCGGCGATTCCGAAGCCGAACACGGCGGTGGCGATGAAGCTCGCCACGCCGCAGGCGGCGAAGGTTTGCGGCCAGCGTCGGCGCGGCACTATGGTCAGCTCCGCCAGCAGCACCGCCGTCGCCACCCACAGGTGCGCGACCCCGCCGTCGAACCGCGTCAGCAGAATCGTCACGGTCGCGACGATGCCGTACAGCAGCCCGATCAGCCAGGGACGAAGCGGGGAAGAGCGGGGGGTGCGCGGCATCGACTCCTCGGCGGATTGCCGATCGCTCTAGCCGCGCGCGGTTAACCGATGGTTTGCCCGGCGCTATTTTGCCGGTTGCGGGGCGCGGCTCAGACCGCGCCCGCCTTCACCGCCTTGACCGCGTGATCCACCGCACGCGCGGTCATCGCCATGTAGGTGAGCGACGGATTGACGCACGAGGTCGAATTCATCTGCGCGCCGTCGGTCACGAACAGATTGGCCGCCTCGTGCGCCTGGTTCCACTTGTTGAGCACCGACGCACGGGGATCGGCGCCCATGCGCGCGCCGCCCATCTCGTGGATCGCATCGCCGGGGACATGCTTGTCCTCGCTGCTCGTCACGTTGGTGAGGCCGGCCTTGCGCAGCATCGCTTCGCCCTGCTGGCGGGCGTCGGCCATCATGCGCAGCTCGTTGTCGCGGAAGGTGACGTTGAACAGCAATTGCGGGATGCCGAAACGGTCCCGCTTGGTCGGGTGCAGCGAGACGCGATTGTCCTCATAGGGCAGGCATTCGCCGAACGCGCCCATCGAGAAGCGCCACGGGCCGTATTGGCGCATACCGTGCTTCATCGACGCGCCGAAGCCCTCCGGCTGCGCCGCCGATCGGCCGGCGCCGCCCTGATAGCCATAGCCGCGCTTGAACCCGACATCGTCGTCCTTGCCGACGTTGCGGAAGCGGGGGATATAGACCCCGCCGGGGCGGCGGCCATATTCGATATATTGGGTCATGCCGGGAATCTCGCCCGAGATTCCGACGCGGAAGATGTGGTCCATCACGTAGCGCCCGAGCGTGCCGCTGGCGTCGAACCAGCTCCGCTCGGCGCCGGGCGCGCGCGAGTTCATCAGGATCTGGACCGAGGCCATCGCGGAGGCGCACAGGAAGACGAGATTGGCCTTCACCACCTCGGCTTGCCCGGTCTTGGCGTCGATGAAGCGGACACCCGTCACACGCTTGCGCGCCGGATCGTATTCGAGGTTCGACACGACTGCGTCGGAGCGCACCGTCAGCCGCCCCGTCGCGCGCGCCGCCGGCAGCGTCACCGCCTGGGTCGAGAAATAGGCGCCGAACGAGCAGCCGTTGCCGCACTGGTTGCGGAACTGGCATTTGGTGCGGTTCTGCTCGGGCTTGTCCTCGGTCATGTTGGACAGGCGCGCGTGGATGAGCTTGCGGCCGGGGAAATCGGCTTCGAGGCGCTGCTTCAGCCACTTCTCGGCGACGTTCATGGGCATCGGCGGCTGGAATTCGCTGTCGGGGGGATAGAGCAGCCCTTCGCGCGAGCCCGACACGCCGGCGTACTTCTCGACATAGCTGTACCAGGGGGCGACGTCGTCATAGCGGATCGGCCAGTCGCCGCCGACGCCTTCCTTTTTGTTGGCCTCGTAGTCGGCGGGGCTCCAGCGGAAGCACCAGCGGCCCCAGATCAGCGATTTGCCACCGACCGCCGCCGGTCTGATCCAGCGGAATTCGTCGCCATCGTCGACCGCATAGGGGTTGAGACGGTCGTCGTTGTAGAATTGCAGGTTGCTCGTCGAGATATAGCCGTATTTCGCAATGAAATAGTCGCTCTCGACGATTTCGGGCGGCACGGTGCCGCGCGCGGGCAACTCGAAGGCGGGGGTGCCGTCATAGGGATAGCCCGAGCCGTGCTCGACCATGAAGCCGCGATCGAGCATCAGGACCCGCAGCCCCTTTTCGGTCAGCTCCTTGGCGGCCCAGCCGCCGCTGACGCCGGAGCCGATGACGATCGCGTCGAAGCTGTTGGTCGATGCCATTTCCGTGTGTGCCTTCTCGTGAGTGCCATCAGAAGCGCAGCGCGCTCAGGTTCCTGAAGCTGGTGGTGATGTCCGGGATGTAGGGCGCGGGACACGCGTCGTTCTCGACGTAGAAATGCTGGACGCCCGATGCCCCAGGGAGCTTGAACAGCGCTGCGAAATCGATCGTGCCGGTCCCGACCGCGGCCATCGACTTATCCGCCTTCATGTCCTTGACGTGGAAGGCGTAGACCCGGTTCGACAGGCGGTCGATGAGGGCGGGCACGTCCGCGCCGGCGTGGGTCGCCCAATAGAGGTCAAGCTCCATCTTGACCAAAGCGGGGTCGGTTTCGCTGAGCAGGCGGTCATAGAGCGTCTTGCCGCCCGATTGGGTGAGGAACTCGAAATCGTGGTTGTGATAGGCGAAGCCGAGCCCCGCATCGCGCGCCTGGGCGGCGAAGCGGTTCATGCCGGCGACCACCGATCCGAACCCCGCGTCGGTGCGCTGGTCTTCGGCCAGCCACGGCAGAACGATGGTCTGCGCGCCGAGCGTCTTCACCATCTTCACCGCGGCGGGAAAGTCCTTGGCCAGCAGGTCGTAGGGGACATGGGCCGAGGGCGCGCGGAGCTGGAGGCGATCCATCGCCTTGCGCAGCTTGGCGTGGTCCATCGTGTCGTAATTGCCGCCGCCGAATTCGACCTCGCGATAGCCGATGCGGGCGACCTTCTCGAGCGTACCTACGGGATCCTTCGCGAACAGCTCGCGCACGGTATAGAGTTGGAGCCCCACCGCGCGGACGCGCGCGGCGCGCGCCGTCGCCGTCATGCCAAGCCCGCTCATCGCCATCACGCCGCCGGCGCCCGCGATGAAGGCGCGTCTGTTCATCGTCATGCCGAAAACACCTTGTTAACGTTGGAATAAAGGTAATCGCCGTGATACTCGCCGGGCACGGGGAGATATTCGCGCTCCTGCGTCATGCCGATCTCCGAGGTGTAGTAACCGGTGAGGACGAGCTGCCGGAAATTCTCGAAGAACGCCGCGCCATTGGGAAACTGATCGGTCATCGCGGCGGTGAGCAGCGCGTCCTGCTGTTCGGGCGTGGCCTTGGCGGCGGGGACGCCGTTGTCCCTGCGGCTTTTGGCGTCGAGCAGGTCGAGACCGGCGATGATCGGCTTGCGTTCGTCGGGCCAGGCCCAGTCGGCGAGGAGCTTCTCGATATACTCCGGCACCCCTGCGGCGATCGCGCCCGGCGTATCGGTGGTCGGCATGACGCGCTCGCTGAGCGCGGTCATCAGCTCGTGCTGCGCCGGGGTGAAGACCTGCACGCTGGGCGGGCCGTCGCTGATGACCGGGCGCGTCGCCTTGCCCGCCAGCCCCGCGGCGCGCGCGATCGGCGCGAACAGCGGCGCGCTGAACAGCGCCGCCATGCCCGCAAGAGCGCTTCTGCGATCGATCATTCTCCGTCTCCCGAAATCCTCATGCCGCGTCGATCGCGCGATAGGCGGCGATCAGCCGGTCCTCGCCGGCGCGGCCTTCCAGCGAATTGCCGTGCTCCATGCCGATCACGCCGGCATAGCCGTGCTTGCGCAGCCATTGCACGATCGTCTTGTAGTTGATCTCGCCGGTGCCGGGCTCGAGACGGCCCGGATTGTCGCCGAATTGGATATAGGCGATCTCGTCCCAGCAGCTGTCGAGCGTCGGGATCAGGTTTCCGGCCTGAATCTGCGCGTGATAGAGGTCGGCGAGAACCTTCACACCCGGGCTGTTGGCGCCCTTGGCGACCAGATAGCCCTGCGGGATCGTCCGCATGAAGATGTTGGGATGGTTGGTGATCGTGTTGAGCGGCTCCATCACCAGCACGCGGTCCGCGCGCGCGGCGATGTCGCCGGCGCGGCGCATCAGCTCGATCACCCGCGCGGTCTGCAGGTCGAGCGGGACCTTGGGGTCCATGAAGCCGGTGACGACGGTGAGCCACTTCGCGTCGAGGCGCTTGGCGACCTCGAGCGCGGCATTGAGATCGGCCAGCATCGCCTCGCGCTCGGCGCCGTCGTCCGCGCCGAGGATCGGGCGGAACTGCGACCATTTGGGCATGCTGGCGACCAGCACGCCCATCGTCATGCCGCGCTGGCGCAGCGCCTTGGCCATTGCCTCCTGCTGGGAAACGGGGCGGCTGACCGCCTCATTGTCCTCCCAGGCGGTGAAACCCTGGTCGGCGGCATAGGCGATCTGCTCGGTGAGGCCGCCGCGGCTGGCGAAGCTGCCTTCGTGCGGCGCGTATTTCAGCGAGAAGCGCGCGGCGTTGCCGAGCGGCGCGCCCGCACGCGCCACCGTCGCCGCGCCGAGCCCCAGCGCGGAGGCGGCGAGGACGAAGCGGCGCGACGGCGTCACTTGGCGGTCGCCGACTTGAGATAGTCGATCAGCGCGGCGCGCTTGGCTGGATCGGCGACGCTGATCGGCATCTTGGTCCCCGGCACCTTCTTGGTCGGGGCGGCGAGGAATTCGCTCAGCGTCTTCTCGTCCCAGGTGAGGCCGGATTTCTTCATCGCCGCCGAATAGGCGTAGCCCGGCACCGTGCCCGCCTTGCGGCCGAACAGATCATGAAGGTTCGGGCCGATCCCGTTGCGGCCGCCCTTGTCGAGTGTGTGGCAGCCCTTGCACATGACGAAGGTCTGCGCGCCGCTGGGCGAGCTTTGCGCCACCGAGGGCGCCGCGACGGCAGCCAAGCCGACGATCAGCGACGAAAGCCCCGCTATCCCGTAGATACCCTTCATTCGAACTCTCCTACTCATTACCCAGCCCGAGCAATCGGCGATTGGCGGCGTGGTTGACCCCGCTTGCGGCGAAATCGTCGAAGGCGTGCGGCGTCACCCGGATGATGTGATCGCGGATGAAGGGAGCGCCTTCGCGCGCGCCGTCCTCGGGATGCTTGAGCGCGCATTCCCATTCGAGCACGGCCCATCCCTTATAATCATAGGCGGCCATTTTGGAAAAGATCGCGCCGAAATCGACCTGGCCGTCGCCGAGCGAGCGGAAGCGCCCCGGCCGATCGACCCAGTTCTGATAGCCGCCATAGACGCCCGAGCGGCCGGTGGGGCGGAACTCGGCGTCCTTGACGTGGAAGGCGCTGATCCGCTCGTGGTAGATGTCGAGGAAGGCGAGGTAATCGAGCTGTTGCAGCACGAAATGGCTCGGATCGAACAGCAGCCGCGCGCGTGGGTGTTTGCCCACCACATCGAGAAAGCGCTCGTAGGTCACGCCGTCGTGCAGGTCCTCGCCGGGGTGGAGTTCGTAGGCGAGATCGATGCCGTTCTCCTCGAACACGTCGAGGATCGGGCGCCAGCGCCGGCCGAGCTCGGCGAAGGCCTCCTCGACGAGGCCGGCGGGGCGTTGCGGCCAGGGATAGACATAGGGCCAGGCGAGCGCGCCGGAGAAGGTTGCGTGCGCCGAAAGGCCGAGGCGGCGGCTTGCCTGTGCCCCGAGTTTGACCTGTTCGACCGCCCAGGCCTGACGCGCGGCGGGCTTGCCGCGGACGTGCTCGGCCGCGAAGCCGTCGAACAGGCTGTCGTAAGCGGGATGGACGGCGACGAGCTGGCCTTGCAGGTGCGTCGAGAGCTCGCTGACGACGATGCCGTGGCGGTCGAGGCGGGCGTTGAGGTCGTCGCAATAGGCCTGGCTCTCGGCGGCGGTGGCGAGGTCGATCAGCTGCGGTGTGCAGGGGATTTGTACGGCCTTATAGCCGAGACCCGCCGCCCATTCAGCCAGATGGTCGAGCGTGTCGAAGGGGGGCTCGTTGCCGAGAAATTGTGCCAGGAAAATGCCTGGACCTTTGATCGTCTTCATGGCCTGTCTTCCGGAAAGGGCAGCCACGCGCGGGCCTCGTTCGAGCGCACCGCGAGGTCGATGAAGCGCATCGACCTGAGCCCGTCGCTGATGCCCGGCAGCAGGCCGTCCACCTCGTCTTGTTTGCCGGCCACGGCGTCCGCGAAACCGGCGTAGAGCGTGGCGAAGGCTTCGATGAAGCCCTCGGGGTGCCCGGCGGGCAAGCGTGTCACACGCTGCGCGGTCGGGTGCAGACCGGGGCCGCCGGCGTGCAGGATTTCGGTGCGCGCGTCGGGCCAGCGCAGAGTCAGGTTGCCCGGCGCGTCGTGGTCCCATTCGATGCCGCCCTTTTCGCCGTAGATGCGCAGGCGGAGGCTGTTGCGCTCGCCGGCGGCGATCTGGGAGGCGGTGAGCACGCCGGGCACCCGGCCCTCGAAGCGGAGCAGGATGTTGCAATCGTCGTCGAGCTGCCGGCCGGGCACCACGCGGGGCAGATCGGCGACCAATTCCTCGGCGCGCAGGCCGCTGACATATTCGGCGAGCTGGAAGGCGTGGACTCCGATGTCGCCGATCGCGCCGCCCTGGCCGGCGCGCTGTGGATCGGTGCGCCAGCGCGCCTGCGTGTTGTCGTCTTCGATCGGCTCGGCGAGCCAGCCTTGCGGGTAATCGACCATGATCTTGCGCACGCGGCCGATCGCGCCGGCGGCAATGCGCGCGCGCGCCTCGCGGATCATCGCATAGCCGGTATAGGTGTAGGTCAGCGCGAACGGGCGGCCGCTCGCGGCGGCGATCGGCGCCAGCGCTTCGGCCTCCGCCAGCGTCGCGGTCATCGGCTTGTCGCAGATCACCGGCAGCCCGGCCTCGAGCGCGGCCTTGGCGATCGCGAAGTGGCTGTCGTTGGGCGTCGCGATGGCGACCGCCTGAATGCCGTCGTCGCGCGCCGTTTCGCCGGCGAGCATCGCCTCGATGCCGTCATAGGCGCGGTCGGGGGCCAGACCCCAAACCGCCGCCTGGTTCTGCGACTTGGCGAGGTCGCGGCTGAACGCGCCCGCGGTCAAAGTAAAGCGCGCATCGAGGCACGCGGCCATGCGGTGAACGGGCCCGATGAAGCTCCCCGGGCCACCCCCGACAAGACCGAGCCGCAGCGCCATCAGGCCTGTGCGGGCGCGACGGCCCCCTCTTCCTCGGCCGGCGCGGCGGCGAGCTTTTCGCGGAAGGCGAGCGCGAACACCACCATCGTCACGAAGGCGATCGCCGCCGGCACCAGCCAGATCGCGCGCCAGTCATGCCCGCCGCCGGGATCGGTGTGCATCCCGTAAACCAGCCCGGCGATGTTCGATCCGACGACGATGCCGATCCCCTGGGTGATCAGCGTCAGGAACGATTGTGCACGGGCGCGCGAGGCGATGTCGAACTTGCGGTCGACATAGATCTGCCCCGAGACGATCAGGAAATCGTAGCAGATGCCGTGGATGATGATGCCGAGCAGCAGCATCGGCATGATCGCGGTGCCGCCATGATAGCCGAAGCCGAACAGCACGAAGCGCACCGCCCACGCGCCCATGCCGATCACCAGCACGCGCTTGATGCCGAGCCGCGCGAGCAGGAACGGCAGGCTGATCAGGAAGAAGGTCTCGAAAATCTGCCCCGCGGTCTGGATGCCGGTCGCCTCCAGCCGCGCGCCGAACAGCGTCAGATGGAGGTCCTTGTCGGCGAAGAACGCGTTGGCATAGGTATCGTAGAAGCTCTTCGGCACCATCAGCGCCAGCGTGCAGACGATGAACACCCAGAACGACGCCTCCTTGTGACGGAAGATGACGTCGAGCCCGAAGATCGCGGCAACGCTGACCACCTTGTGCCGCGCGCGGGGCGGCGTGTCCGGCAGCGTGAAGGCGTAGAGCCCGAGCACGATATAGACCGTCGCCGCCATCATCATCGGCAGCGCGGTTTCGGCGGCGCCGCTGATGATGCCCACCAGCAGCCCGGCGACGATCCAGCCGATCGTGCCCCACACGCGGATCGCGGGAAATTCCTGGCCGATATCGTCGATCGCATTGAACGCGATCGCCGTCGCCAGCGGAATCGTCGAGGCGTAGAATAGAAAGTGGACCAGGCAGCCGATCAGGAACAGCGACGGCGAGTTATGGATCGTCGTCACCCAGAACAGCGCCGCGCCGGCGCCGAGCGACAGGATGCCGAGCAGCTTTTGCGCCGCGATGAAGCGGTCCGCGACCATGCCGATGAACAAGGTGGAGAGGATCGTCGCGATCCCGATCAGCCCAAAGGTCGTGCCGATGATCGTGTCGAAATGCAGGCCCTTGCTCATATAGGTGCCGAGCGGGACGAGCCACACGCCCCAGGCGAAATACTGCGCGAACATCATCGCGGAGAGGCGCAGTTTCACCATGTTTGCATCGCCATGCCGATTATCCCGCTCTCGTCATCGCGGGGTGCGCGAATTGGCGCTCGCGCCCGTTCACATCCACCCCACCGTCCGGTCTTTGCCGGATTTATCGAACCAATCATGAGATCGATCTCATTGCAAGCACATTTTTGCGGGCTCAGCCGCCCTGGTCGAGCGCCGCGATGCGCCCGAACGGCCCGGCCCCGACGCTCTGCCGGATGATCAGGCGATGCGGCAGCGTCGCGGAAACGGGCGCGGCCTGGCGCCCCTGCAGGATGGCGATCAGCAGCTCGACGGTCTTGCGCCCGATCTCGGCCATGGGCTGGCGGATCGTGGTGAGCGGCGGATCGACATAGCGCGCCATCTGGATATCGTCGAAACCGACCACCGACAGCGCCTCGGGACAGGCGATCTGCGCCGATCGCGCGGCGGCGAGCGTGCCGATCGCCATCTCGTCGCTGAAGCAGAAGATCGCGGTCGGGCGGGGCGTGCGCGCGAACAACGCGTTCGCGGCGCGCCGCCCCGATTCGACCGAGAAATCGCCACTCTCGACGACCAGCCGACCGACCAGGCCGCGATCCTCGGCGGCGCGCTGCGCGCCGATCAGGCGGTCGCGCGTCAGCGGGCTGTCCTGCGGCCCCAGCACCAGCGCGATGTCGCGGTGCCCCATCGCATAGAGCGAATCCATCACCTCATAGGCCGCGCCGGCATTGTCGATATGCGCGCTCGACACGCCGAGCGAGGGCGTGAATTCGCAGCCGTTGACGATCGGCGCACGGCTGCCGTCGCGGTCGAGCACGCGGGTCAGCGTCGTCGGCAGGCGGTGGCCGAGAAAGATGATCCCGTCGGCCTCGCGCCGGTTGAGCATCTCGGCATATTGCTCTTCGCGCTCGCGCTCGTTGCGGGTGTCGCCGAGCAGCACGGCGTAACCGGCCTCCTGCGCCGCTTCCTCGACACCGCGGATGACGCGCGAGAAGAACGGGTTGGAGATGTCGGGCACGGTGACGATGATGCGTCCGGTGCGCGTCGTGCGCAGGCTCGCTGCGACCGAATTGCGGCTGTATCCGAGCCGCT
>JBQCHQ010000033.1:0-57451 GCA_051954515.1 Sphingomonas sp.
CACCGTCGTTTCCGTGGAGCCCGGACTTTCCTCGCCTCCGCTCCCCCCGAGCCGCGGGCGCCCGAACCTCAGGCGTTTTGTCCATAGCCCCCGGCCCGCGCGATGGGAAGCGGCCCCACCCCCCACCCCCCCCCCACCCCCCAACTCATTTTGGCTTATTGGTTGGTGGGGGGGGGTGCGGGGTTGTTCCCGCTTCCCATAGCGCCGGCCCGGCGCTATGGACAAAACGCCAGAGGGTCGGGCGACCGCGGCTCCGCGCGAGCGGAGGCGAGGAAAGTCCGGGCTCCACGGAAACGACGGTGCCGGCTAACCGCCGGCGGGGGCGACCCCAGGGAAAGTGCCACAGAGAGCAGACCGCCGACGCCCCTCGGGGCAGGCAAGGGTGAAAGGGTGCGGCAAGAGCGCACCGCGGGCCTGGCAACAGGGCCGGCACGGCAAACCCCACCGGGAGCAAGACCGAATAGGGGCGCCAGATGGGCATGTTCCGGCCCGGCGCCCGGGTTGGTTGCTGGAGCCCGCAGGCGACTGCGGGCCTAGAGGAATGGTCGCCCATCCCGTTCGCGGGAGGACAGAACCCGGCTTACAGACCCTCTGGCGCTGCCGATGCGAGGCGATTTAGCGAAGCTAATCGCCGCCCGCGCATCGGCACGGCCGGCCTCGCGAAGCGAGGACCGACGGCGTGCGATTCACTCGCACGCCGCCCGTCGAAACGACTCGCATTTGGCTTTCGAGGCGATCATAGTTCCTCTCGATAAACAGGGGGATCGCCATGAGGGGGATGGTTCTCGCCGCGTTGCTGGCCAGCGCAGCGGCTTTGCCGGGGCAGCAGGCTGCGACGACGATACAACAGGATTTCGAACGCGCGGCAACACTCAGCGGCGGCACCGACATGCCCGCCGCGCTCGCGGTCTGGCAGGCGCTCGAGCGGCGCACCGCGGGAAACAAGCGCAATCATGCGATCGTGCTGGTGCGCAAGAGCGAGATACTCTTCGCGCTCGGCCACAAGGACGACGCGATCGCTGCTGCCGAAGCAGGCCTCGCCGACCTGCCGCCCAGCGACCATACGCTCGACGACGATCGCATGCGCGCTTACCGCAACCTCGGCAATGTCGCCGAGGCGTCGCTCGATTATGCCGGAGCGGCCGATTATTATCGCAAGGCGCTCCCGCTTGCCGCCTCGCCGGTCGACAAGCTCGCGGTGCTGCGCGGCTTGATCCAGACCGAGATTTTCACCGATCCTGCTCCCGTCCGCGCCGAGCTCGATCAGGCGGATACGCTGCTCGGCCAAGTCAAGGCGGACGGCTCGCTCAAGGCGCTGTTCGCGCGGCTGCGCGATCAATGGCTGCTGACGCAAGGGCGTTTCGACGAAGCGGCGAAGGTCGCCAAGCAAGCGGTCAACGATCTGGGCGGGCTCACACAGCGCACCGACCTCAACGACGCGGCGGCACGATCGGATACGGCGATCGCGTTGCTCCTCGCGGGCAAGTCTGAGGATGCGCGCGAATATATGGCTTATACCGGCGCCGGCCGGTCGGTGCGCGGAGAATTCGATCCCGGCCTTCAGATGAAGGTGCCGGCATGCGGCGGCGACGACGGCCTCAAGCCCGCCGATGCCGCGGTGATCCAATTCCGCGTCGACGACAATGGCCGCGTGGTCGACAGCCAGCCGGTCTATGCGGCGGGCGGCGGCGCAGCAGCGCTTGCCTTCGCCAAGGCCGCGCGGGACTGGTCGTGGGCGCCCGAGCAGGTCAAAGATCTACCGCCCTTCTTCCGCTACAGCGCCAGAGTTGAGCTGCGCTGCTCGACGGCGTTCGAGCGGCCGTCGATAGAGAGCTTTCTCGATCAGGCGCTTGGAGCCTGGCTGATGAGCAAGGGAGTGCCGCTGCCGCCGCCGATTACCGGCAGCGACGCTGTGGCCCTGCCGCAGGAACGCGTGCGGCTCGCGGAGCAACAGACGGCAAGCGGGCCCGATGCACTGCTCCTGGTGCCGACATTGGTAGCTATCGCCGAAAATGCGGTGAGCGGGCGCGAGGAGACCAATGCGATGGCCTCGCGCGCCGCCGCGATCCTTGCTGCCAACGGCGCACCACCGATGGCGCGGCTCGCTGCCGAGCGGCTGGTCTGGGATACCGGCAGTGCCGAGGGGTGGCGGCCGGAGGCCTATGCCGACAATGTCCAGCCGCGGCTCGCCGAGGCGTTCTATGCCGATGATCCTCAAGCGCGTGCGGCGATCCGGCTGTTGCTCGCCGATCGCCTGGTTCATCACGACGGCGATCAAGCGCAGGTCTTGCTCCGGCAGGTCGCGAGCGACGACGCCCTTGCGGCGAACGATCCGCTCAAGGTCGGCGCGCTGATCCGGCTCGCATCGATCGAGACGGCCCATGGTCATGTCGATCAGGCGCGCGCCACCTTCCAGAAGACCGGGCTTTCAGCCGATCAATGCGCGCTGCTCGATGCCGAACCGCACATGGTGGCGACCAATTCTTCCTCGGCCGACTTCCCACGGGAGGCACTGCGCTGGGGCTTCGAAGGCTGGACGCAACTGCAGTTTGATGTGACGGCCGATGGCCATACCCGGAACGTCCGCGCGATCGTCTCCTATCCCCCGTTCGTTTTCACCGAGGCGGGCAGTGAGGTGCTTCAAGGCGCTCGCTTCTCCAAAAGCTATCGGCCCGACGGCGGGCTGGGATGCGGCGGCGACACCAGCCGGGTTCGGTTCCAATTGCCCGATCACGGCTGACATCGCCGCTTGCGCTGCGCGGCCCGCCGCTTATGTCGGGAAACGATGCCACGTTCCTCCCGATCACATGACTGGGGCTTTCCCCGCTGGCGCGGCTATGGTGCCGAGCGCGAAGCGGTCAAGGTGCGGCTGTGCGACCGCCACGGCTGCACCGAGCCCGGCGATTGCCCCGCGCCGAAGTCACCGAACAGCAAGGAGCGCTGGTATTTCTGCGCCGCGCACGCCGCCGAATATAATCGCGGCTGGAATTATTTCGAAGGGTTGAGCGAGGAGGAAGCCAAGGCTCGCGAGGCCGAGGAGCGGCGCGACGCTTCGGGCTACACCGCCTCGAAGCATCACGGCTGGGCGGGCCCCGGCGACGGCAGCCGCAGCCGCGACGAGATGCGCGCGCTCGATGTGCTCGAGCTCGAGCCGGACGCCGATTTCGAGGCGGTGCGCCGCGCCTGGCGGAGCCTCGCCAAGGAAAACCATCCCGACGTTCGCCCCGGCGACGCCGAAGCGGCGAAGCGCTTCCAGGCGGGGCAGGCGGCCTACGACGTTCTCCGCGCCGCCGAAGAGGCGAAGACCTGGCGCCCGGCCTGATCGATCGCTCTCGTTCGCCCTGAGCTTTGTCGAAGGGCGCCGCGCCCCAGGCATATCGTCGGAAGAGGAGCGTGCCTCGACAAGCTCAGCACGAACGGTAGTTGTTTGGCGGCCTACGCGTACCGCTTCGCGGTCGCGCGGATCAGGGCGATCATGTTGGGAATGCCCTGCGTCCGGTTCGAGCTCAGCTGGTTGCGCAAATCGAACGGTGCCAGCGCCGCCTCGATATTGGTGACGAGGATGTCTGCTGGCGAACGGTCCTGCACCGTCAGCAACACCAGCGCGATGATCCCCTTGGTGATCGCCGCGTTCGAATCGGCGAGGAAATGCAGCCGGCCGTCATCGCGCACCGTGGGATAGACCCACACCGCCGCCGAGCAGCCGCGCACCAAAGTCGCGTCGGTCTTGAGCGGCTCGGGCATCGGCTCGAGCGCGCGGCCGAGATCGATCAGCAGGCGATAACGATCGTCGGCATCGAGAAATTCATATTCGTCGTGAAGCTCGGAGAGGCGGGTCATTCGCGGCAGGTAGGCGGGGTAGCCTCTCAAATCAAACCGTCATGCCAGCGAAGGCTGGCATCTCAGGCCGCAGGAGGCCCCAGCCGTAGTCTGTCCGCGGACGGGCGCAGCCCGATCCGGGGGCCGGGGTGACGGATAGGATCACAAATCCACGCCCGCCGCGATCGCCTCCAGCTTGCGGATGCGCTCCTTGAGGTCGGCAATCTCGATGCGCTGGGTGGCGCTCGGCACGGCGGGGTCGTGGCCGGGGCCGCGGTGATGGTCGAGCTCCTGCTGCTTGAGCTGGAGCCAGCCGCGCCACCCGGCGAGCGCCGCGATGCTGAGCATCGCGAGGCCGGCAAGGCCGGCGACGGCCATGGTGAGATAGAAGCTCGGGTCGTTCATGACACGGTTCCTTCGCGTAAATTCAGCTCTTGTCGCGCAAGCGCTCGATCTCGCGATCGAGGTCGTTCGACGAATGGTTGTCGGTGATAACTCGTTCGAGCACCTGGACCCGTTCGCGCAGCGCCTGCATTTCCTGGCGCAGCTGCCGGTTCTCCAGCGCCTCGGCGGGATCGGCGGGCTTGGCGCTGCCGTGATAGCGATAGCGCGATTGCAGAACGCGGCCGATGGTCACGACGATGATGATCGCAACGACCATTTCAAACGGGTTCATGGGTCCAGTTCCTCCTGACTTCTCTTTGCTTTGTTCTTAGTTGAGCGGTTCGCCGCGCAGCCGCTCGATCTCGTCGGACAGCGCCAGGCCCTTGTCGGTGACGATCCGTTCGAGCACCTGGACTCGTTGTTCGAGGCGGTCGCTGTGCGCGGCATATTGCGCCGCCTTCTCGGCGACCATCTTCGATTCGATCTCCATCTGGCGCTCGCGCAGCTTGATCCACGGGCGGACGATCATCGAGCTGACGATCGCGACGACCGGGATGCTCAGCGCGAGAATCGGGATCAGGAGCGGGCTGATTTCCATGTGCTTTTCCTCACTTGCTCGGCTGGCGCAGCCGCTCGATTTCCTCGTCGAGGAGATGCGAGCTGTCGGTGACGATGCGCTCGACGTTCGACAGGCGGTCCTTGATCGAGCCGAGCTCGGCGCGCAGCTGGGCGTTTTCCTGGCTCAGCAGCTTGACTCGCTCGGTCGTTTCGTTGGTCGCCTTCGGATAGATCGCCTGGCCCCACGCGCCGTCGAGCGGATAGCCGTTCTTGATGCGGAGCCAGGTGGTGAACATCCACCCGACCACGCCGATGAAGGTGATCATCACGATCAGCGGCCCGATCCGCATGATGATGTCGGCTGCGTTCATTGTCTTCCTCCCTCGCGTTCTCGTTCAGTCGGCGTCGCGCAGCGCGTCGATCTCGCGCGCGGTGCGTGTCGCAGGGTCAGTGGCGATGCGTTCGAGCACGCGCAGCCGCTCCTCGAGCCGGCCGAGCTGGCCGGTCAGCCGCTCGTTCTCGGCCGACAAGAGCTCGATCTTGCGTGCCGCGCGCGGGTCGTATTCGTCCCCATCATCGTCGGCGCGGCCGCGGCCCTGGGGGTTCCACCAGTCGAACATCATGAACGGGTGGCGACCCCGGCGCATCGCGCGGCGCATCCGGCGGTTCTCGTCGAGCGGATAGCCGTGCTTGGCCATGATCGACATGCGGACGATGCCGGCGAACATCACGATCGCAACGAGGGCGAGTACGAAAACCTGTCCCTGATCCATCACTCAAACTCCCTTTCGCTCGCCGGTGCTCAGCGCAACTGCTCGATCTCGTCGGCGAGGCGCGTGTTGCGGCTGGTGTACATCAGCTCGATATCGGCGAGCCGGCGGTCGATGTCGCGGAACTTGGAGCGCACCTCGGCGGTCGAGCGCTTGGGGTTGGTCCGCACGCCCTGCCAGAACTTGGCGTTGTCCTCCGATTGGTACAGCCCGATCGGCTTCTTCGGCGCCAGGTAGCCGGCCGCGAGATAGGCGAGCAGGACCCAGCCGCTGGTCACACAGGTCAGCACGATGACGCCGACGCGGACCAGGGTGATGTCGAGGCCGGTATAATCGGCGATCCCTGCGCAGACGCCCATCCACTTCGCGTTCTGCTTGTCGAGATAGAATTGGGTGCGGCTGGCGGACATCAGTTCCTCCTGGAGCGTTCGAAGGTCTCGAAAGACTGGTAGGTCTCTACCGGCTCGGATGCGGGCGGCAGCGGCTTCCAGTCGGGGTGGTCGGCGGCAACGATCCGCTCGACGGTATTGAGGCGATCCTCGAGCCGACGGGCGAGATTGTACATCTCATCGAGCAGCCGCTCGTCCTCGTCGGTCATCTTGGGCGCCTGCTTCCATTTGGTGATGTAGTGGAAGATGATCCACGGCAGCCCGATGAACAGGACGGCGCAAATCAGGACGGGCATCAGATCGTCCATCTCAGCCCTCCTTGTTCAGCTTGGCCTTGAGCGCGGCGAGATCGGCCTCGACCCGGTCGCTGGTCTTGAGCTCGGCGATTTCCTCCTCGAGCGTCTTGCCGGGGGCACCCAGCGACAGCGCATCGGCATGGCCCTCGGCGAGATCGACCCGGCGTTCGAGCACGTCGAAGCGCGAGAACGCCTCCTGCGTCTTGGGGCCGGCATAGACCTCGCGCATCCGGGCACGGTTGTTGGCGCTTTCCAGCCGGGTCATGATCGTATTCTGGCGGTTGCGCGCCTCGCGCAGCTTGGTCTGCAGTTTGGCGATGTCCTCCTCGGACACGCGCAGCGCATCGTCCAGCACCGCGATCTCGCCATGGAGCTGCTCGCTCATGTCGGCGGCCTTCTGGCGCTCGATCAGCGCCGCCTTGGCGAGATCCTCACGATCCTTCGACAGTGCCAGCTCGGCCTTCTCGGTCCAGTTCTCCTGGAGCTTTTCGAGCTTGGCGATATGGCGGCGCATTTCCTTCTGGTCGGCGATGGTGCGCGCGGCGGACGCGCGGACCTCGACCAGGGTCTCCTCCATCTCGAGGATGATCATGCGGATCATCTTGGCCGGGTCGTCGGCCTTGTCGAGAAGGTCGGTGACGTTGGCGGCGATGATGTCTCGGGTTCGTGAAAAAATACCCATCAAGGTGCTCCTGGGTCAAAAAGGGTGCCGGGACGGGGCAAGGGATTCCCGCCCCGGCTGCCGATCAGGCAAAGCTGCCTGCGGCAATATGCCCGACTGCGGGGCCCAATGCACCAAGCATGAACACGGCGCTGGTGAGCGCGGTGCAGGCGATGGCGGCGAGGGTGCGGCCGGCGGTGGTGGCGTTGAACATGGTGTCCTCCCTGAAAGTCCGTGGGGTCCGTCGTGGCGACGGGCTTGCCAATTACTTTGCAGGGGACGTGCCAATTTTAAAAATGGCGGATTTTCGCGGTGTTTCTTCGAGTAATACACTTTGTCCTTGCCAAGTATTGGCGGAATGCGCCAAGTGTCGGGGATGGAACGAACGACGCAGGTCATCGGTCAATCGGGCGCCTTTCTCGACGCGCTCGAACGCGCCAGCCGTGCCGCGGCGCTCGATCGCCCGGTGCTGGTGATCGGTGAGCGCGGCACCGGCAAGGAGCTGGTCGCCGAACGACTCCATCGCCTGAGCCCACGTTGGGATCAGCCGCTGGTCATCATGAATTGCGCGGCGCTCCCCGAAACGCTGATCGAGGCCGAACTGTTCGGGCACGAGGCAGGCGCCTTCACCGGCGCGACCAAGGCGCGGGCAGGGCGGTTCGAGGAAGCCGATGGCGGCACCCTCTTCCTTGACGAGCTCGGCACGCTGTCGATGGCGGCGCAGGACCGGCTGCTGCGCGCGGTCGAATATGGCGAGATCACCCGGATCGGCTCGTCGCGGCCGATCAACGTCGATGTCCGCATCGTCGCCGCGACCAATGAGAGCCTGCCCGACAAGGTCGAGAAGAACGAGTTTCGCGCCGACCTGCTCGATCGGCTGAGCTTCGAGGTGGTGACGCTCCCCCCCTTGCGGGCGCGCAAGGGCGACGTGCTGGTGCTCGCCGACCATTTCGGCCGGCGCATGGCATCCGAAATGGGCCGGCACGAATGGCCCGGCTTCGGTGCGGGCGCGACCGACGCGCTGACCGACTATAACTGGCCGGGCAATGTCCGCGAGCTGCGCAACGTCGTCGAGCGCGCGGTCTATCGCTGGGAGCGCGAAGGGCCGATCGACGAGATCGAGTTCGATCCGTTCCACTCGCCGTGGCGGCCGGCGGCGGTCAATGCGCGCACCGTCGAGCCGGTGGCCGCCAATGCCGCGCCCGAGGACTCGCCCGTCGCGGCGTGCGAGGAAGGACCGTCCGATTTCAAGTCGCGCGTCTCGCAATTCGAGCGCGAACTGCTCAGGAAGGCGCTCGTCGAACACCGCTTCAACCAGCGCGCCACCGCCGAGGCGCTGGGCCTGAGCTACGATCAACTGCGCCACGCGCTGCGCCGCCACGATCTGTTGAACGCGCGCTAAGATTTCGTCATGCCGGACTTGTTCCGGCATCCACCGGGCGGCAGGAGCCGAGGTCGCCGGATGAGCGGCACCGTGGACCCCGGAACAAGTCCGGGGTGACGGGAAACGCGTGGGTCACCCGTTCGCCCTGATCGAAAATTTGATCCGACTGGCCCGGTTGCGTAACGATCGCCGCGGACCCATTTGCAAGGCCCGGCGTTGCCCAAGCGACACCAACCCAGATCAGGAGGATGAGCCATGGCTTTCGAACTGCCGCCGCTGCCGTATGACTATAACGCGCTGGAGCCGACCATCAACGAAGAGACGATGAAGCTCCACCATGACAAGCATCACGCTGCTTATACCAACAATCTCAACGCCGGCGTCGCCGAAAGCGGGCTCGAGGGCAAATCGATCGAGGAGATCCTGGCGCAGGCGTCGACCGCCTCGGCCAAGGTGCGCAACAATGGCGGCGGCTATTGGAACCACGATTTCTTCTGGAAGATCATGGCGCCGAACGGCGGCAGCCCCTCGGGCAAGCTCGCCGATGCGATTGCCGAGTTCGGCGGGCTCGACAAATTGAAGGAAGAGTTCAACGCCAAGGGCGCCGGCCAGTTCGGCTCGGGCTGGGCGTGGCTGATCGCCGACGCGAGCGGCAAGCTCAATGTCACCTCGACCCCCAATCAGGACAATCCGCTGATGGATTGCGTCGCCGACAAGGGCACGCCGATCCTCGGTAACGACGTGTGGGAACACGCTTACTACCTCACCTACCGCAACGACCGCGGCGCCTATCTCAAGGCGTGGTGGGACGTCGTGAACTGGAACGAGGCCGGCAAGCGCTACGACGCGCGAGGCTGAGCAAAGCCCAAAGCCCAATGCCGTCATGCCAGCGAAGGCTGGCATCTCTCCATTACCGGGAGACCCCAGCCTTCGCTGGGGTGACGGCAGGGCTCATCCCTCCGGCGGCGCTTCGGTGATCGCATCCTTTTCCACCAGCAGCCCATGCTTCAATAGCATCGGCACGTTGGCGATCGCGAACAGCAAAGTGATGATCACGCAGCCGGGAAACTTGAACAGCACCCAGGCATTCCACGCCGCATCCTTGGCCATATAGGCCGCGGTCAGCCGCCACACCGCCTCGTTGAGCGCGGCCATCCCCACGAAGAACACAGCCCAGTTGCGAGTCAGCTTGCGCCAGCCTTCCGCGTCGAGCCCGGCATAGGCTGTCCCCAGCAACTGCTGGAGCAGCGGCTTTCCGGTGACGAGCCCGAAGGTCAGCACGCCGGCGAACAGCGCATAGACGAAGGTCGGCTTCATCTGGATGAACTTCTGGTCGTGGAAATAGAGCGTCAGCCCGCCGAACACGATCACCAGCGCCGCGGTCAGCCACAGCATCGGCGAGACGTGGCGGGTCTTCACCCACGACACGAGCACCGCGGCCACCATCGCCGCCATGAACGCCCCCGTTGCCGCGAGCACGCGCACGATCGGCAGCCCCGGCATCAGGAAATTGACCGCGAAGAACACCAGCAACGGCCCGTAATCGAGCGCCATGCGCAGGCCGGGCGAAGCAGGTTGGCGGTTGGTGGGGGAGGACTCGGTCAACTCAATCTCCGTTCGCCCTGAGCTTGTCGAAGGGCGATTGTTTGGGCCCCATCAATCGGGCTTCGACAGGCTCAGCCCGAACGGGTTCATGGGGTCAAGGTTTCCGAACGCTGTCCACGCCCGCGATGATCCGCGAGACTTCGCGGGCGTCGAACGGCCGGAAATCCTCGATCGTCTCGCCGACGCCGATCGCGTGGATCGGCAGGCCGTATTTCTCTGCCGCGGCGACCAGCACGCCGCCCCGCGCGGTGCCGTCGAGCTTGGTCATGACCAAGCCGGTGACGCCGGCGGTTTCCTTGAACACCTCGATCTGGCTGAGCGCGTTCTGCCCGGTGGTCGCGTCGAGCACCAGCACGATGTCGTGCGGCGCCTTCTCGTTGAGCCGGCCAAGCACGCGGCGGATCTTGGCGAGCTCGTCCATCAACTCGCGCTTGTTCTGGAGGCGCCCCGCGGTGTCGACGATCAGCACGTCGGTGCCGTTGGCGGTGCCGCGCTTGACGCCTTCATAGACCAGGCTCGCCGCGTCGCCGCCCTGCTCGCCCGATACGATCGGCACGCCGATCCGCTCGGCCCAGACCTTGAGCTGCCCGATCGCGGCGGCGCGGAAGGTGTCGCCGGCGACCAGCATCACCGAATAATCCTGCTCTGTGAGGAGGTGCGCGAGCTTGGCGATCGTCGTCGTCTTGCCCGAGCCGTTGACGCCGATCACCAGGATCACCTGCGGGCGCGGAAACGCCTCGATCTCGAGCGGCTTGGCGACCGGCGCCAGCGCCTTCTCGATCTCCTCAGCGACGACCAGCTGGACGCCGAGCTCGTCCATGTTGCGCTCGACCTGCGCCTCGGCGAGCCGCTCGCGCACGCGGCCGGCGGTCTGCGGGCCGAGGTCCGAGGCGATCAGCGCCTCCTCGATCTCGTCGAGCTGCGCGTCGTCGAGCCGCCCGAGCCCAAGCCCGGCGAGATTGCCGACCAGCCGATCCGAGGTGCGGCGGAACCCGCCGAGCAGCTTGCTGTGCCAGGAGGGTGGAGTGGTGCTCATGCGAAAATCGATTCCTTGGCGTCATCCCCGCGAAAGCGGGGACCCATCTCCCCGCCGTCGCGCTGGGCGGCACGGACGGGAGATGGGCTCCCGCTTTCGCGGGAGTGACGGGAGGTGAGAATGCCCTCGACGATTTCGTCGATCACAACGGTTTGAACACTGCCGACTTCATGTGCGCCGGCAAGCCGTACATCGGCGAAATTCCCGGCGTGCCCGCGATCGCCTGGCCGCTCGACCAGCACGTCCTGCTTGCTGCCGACGAGGCTTTCCAGCCATTCTCCCCGGCGGCGCGCCGCAGCCTCACGCAACCGTGCCGCGCGTTCTTTGCGCACCTCGCCCGCAACCTGCGGCATCCGCGCTGCCGGCGTGCCCCCGCGCGGCGAATAGGGGAAGATGTGCGCGTGGACGATGTCGCAATCGTCGATCAGCGCCAACGTGTTGGCGAACATCGCCTTGGTCTCAGTCGGGAATCCCGCGATCAGGTCGGCGCCGATCGCGATCTCGGGGCGTGCCGTCTTGAGGCGCTCGACGATCGCCACCGCCTGCGCTCGGTTGTGGCGGCGCTTCATCCGCTTGAGCACCATGTCGTCGCCGGCCTGCAGCGAGAGGTGCAGATGCGGCATCACTCGCGCTTCCTGCGTTACCAGCGCGAACAGGCGGTCGTCGATCTCGATCGAATCGAGCGAGGACAGGCGCAGCCGTGCGAGCTTCGGCACATGGGTCAGAATGCGTTCGACCAATCGGCCCAGCGTCGGCGCGCCCGGCAGGTCGGGGCCGTAGCTGGTCAAGTCCACTCCGGTCAGCACCACCTCGCGGTGGCCGGCATCGACAAGCATCGCGATCCGCTCGACCACCGCGCCCGCCGGCACCGAGCGGCTGTTGCCGCGGCCGAGCGGGATCGCGCAGAAGGTGCAGCGATGGTCGCAACCGTTCTGCACCTCGACAAAGGCGCGGGCATGGCCGTCGAAGCTGGTGGCGAGATGCGGGCTGGTTTCGCGCACGCGCATGATATCGCCGACGATGACCGATGTGTCGGCCTCCCACGCCGACGGCGCGAGCTTTTCGCCGTTGCCGATCACGCGATCGACTTCGGGCATCGCCGCGAAGCTCGCCGGATCGATCTGCGCCGCGCAGCCCGTCACCACCAGTTCCGCCCCCGGCCGCGCCCGCCGCGCGCGGCGGATTGCCTGGCGCGTTTGCCGCACCGCGGCGTTGGTCACGGCGCAGCTGTTGACGACGATCGTGTCGCGGTCCCTGAGCAGCGCGCGGATCGTCTCGCCCTCGGCGAGGTTGAGCCGGCAGCCGAGATTGATGATATCGGGGCCGGTCACGCGCACACGACAGGGAAGGGGACGAACATGGGCGACGATCTAGGGGCGACGACGGGCGAAGTCCATGCGGCAGCGAAGGCGGTGCTCGCCTTCTGGTTCGACGAGACGCCGGCGGACAAGCACTTCGCCAAGGACGCGGCGCTCGATCGGACCATCGCGGAGCGGTTCGGCGGCTTGCGCGATCGGCTGCTGGCGAGCGGGGCGGCGGGCTGGACAGACGACCCGGATTCCTTGCTCGCGGCGGTCATCGTGCTCGATCAATTCTCGCGCAATATCTTCCGCGGCTCGGGCGAGGCCTTCGCCGCCGATGCCCTCGCGCTCGACCTGACCCATCGGGCGCTGGCCCGCGGCTGGGACGAGGCGCTGCCGCCCGAGCGCCGCGCCTTCCTCTATCTCCCGCTGATGCACGCCGAGGATCGCGAGGAGCAGCGCCTCAGCGTCGATTGCTTCACCCGGCTCGGCTTGCCCGAGAATCTCGACTTCGCCAGGGCGCACCGGACGGTGATCGACCGCTTCGGCCGCTTTCCATCACGCAACGCTGCGCTGGGTCGGGCCTCCACCGAAGCGGAAAAGGCGTATCTCAGCCAGCCAGGCGCCGGCTGGTAACGTCGCCTTCGTCATCGTCGCGCGCCTGCGCCTGCAGCAGCCGTCGCTCGGCGAGCAGGCGGCGCGCATTGCCGACGCTCAGCGGCCGGCCGTAGAGCCAGCCCTGCCCCTTCGAGCAGCCCAATGCGCGCAGCCGTTCCTCGATCGCGGCGTCCTCGATCCCCTCGGCGGTGATCGGCAGGTTGAGGCTGTCGCCCAGCCGGGTGATCGCATTGACGATCGCCGCGCTCTCGGCATTGTCGTTGATCGAGGTCACGAAGCTGCGATCGATCTTGATCCGGTCGAACGGCAGCGCGCGCAGGTGCGCAAGGCTCGAATAGCCCGTCCCGAAATCGTCGAGCGCGAGCCGCATGCCCTGGTTCTTGAGGCTCCCGACGATCGACTGCGCCAGCGCGAGATTCTCGAAAAGCGCGCTTTCGGTGATCTCGATTTCGAGGCGCGCGGCAGGAAAGCCGGTCTCGGTCAGCACCTTGATGATCTTCTGCGCCAGCCACGGATCGCGCAGCTGCCATGGCGAAACGTTGATCGACAGCGTCAGCGAGGGATGCCAGTCGCGCGCCGCCGCGAACGCCTGGCGCATCACCGACAGCGACAGTTCGGCGATCATGCCGGTTTCTTCGGCGATCGGAATGAAGGTTTCGGGGCTGATCGTGCCGCGCGTCGGATGCTCCCAGCGCGCGAGCACCTCGAAGCCGTGCAGGCGTCCGGTGGTGAGATCGACCTGCTGCTCGAAATAGGGTACGATCTGCTGCGCGGGGATCGCGCTGCGCAGGCCCATTTCGAGATCGTTGCGCGCCTTCAATTCGCGCTCCATCGACTGGTCGAACCAGGCGAAGCGGTTGCGTCCCGCCTTCTTGGCCGCATACATCGCAATGTCGGCGCTGCGGATCAGCGAATCGATGCCGGTGCAGTCGAAATCGGATCGCGCGATGCCGACCGAGGCGCTGACGTGCAGATGCAGCCCGTCGACGCCGAACGGCTGCGCGAGCCGCGACACCAATTGCTCGGCGACTCGCTCGACGGCGTCGGGATAGGAAGGCTCGAACGGCATCGCGCAAGCGAACTCGTCGCCGCCGAACCGGGCGGTGAGCGCGCCCTGCGGCAAACGGTCGGTGATCGCCTCGGCGACCTGGCGCAGCAGCGCATCGCCGATCGTGTGGCCGTGCATGTCGTTGACCATCTTGAAATGGTCGAGATCGAGCATCAGCAGCGCCAGCGCCTTGCCCTGCTTATGCACCTTACTGAACGCAGCCGCGCCGTCCTCGGGAAACGAGCGGCGATTGAGGAAGCCGGTCAGCGGATCGCGCGCGGCGAGTTGTTGCGCGCGCTGCTCGGCGGCGGTGTGCAGCGCGACCTCGGTGGCGAGCGCGCTGTGCCGCCGCCAGCCGATCAGGATCAGCGCGACGTTGAGCAGCAGCGCGATGACCAGCGTCTGGTCGGGCCCCTCCGACCCTTGGACGAACTGCCCGACGACGCGCGACAAGACCGCGCTGCCGGTGCCGACGAACAGCAGAATCGCCGCGACGGTGACCGCGCCGGTGACGATGTCGCCCCGCCGCACCGGCCTTGCGCCGTCGATCGAAGCCGTGGAAGCCAAGTTGCGTGCCCCTTCGCGGTCCTGTTCAGGATGCCTTGTCCCACAGCGGCGGTGTAGAAGAGGTTAAGGAGCGCCCATTGCTTCACTCCCGTTCGCCCTGAGCTTGTCGACGGGCGCCGTGCGGCACGCGGAGCGCTTGTGGCTTCGCCCTTCGACAGGCTCAGGGCGAACGGGAGACAGGTTGCCTTTCAGGATGGCTTCGGCTATCGGCCTGCCCACGTTCCGTGAAAGAACGCACGATGAAAGCGCCCTAGGGCGTCCGCTGGCCGGCGAGGTTTCGCCCGCCGGCGCTTTGTGCGTTCGGCGGCACAACACGCGTCATTCCAGCGAAAACTGGAATCTCTTTGTTGCGGGAGACCCCAGCTTTCGCTGGGGTGACGACTGGTTTTGAGGTGAAGGCATGTTCGACAGCTTGAGCGACCGGCTTGGCGGCGTCTTCGACCGCCTGCGCGGGCGCGGCGCGCTGACCGAGGCGGATGTCCGCTCGGCGATGCGCGAGGTGCGCGTCGCGCTGCTCGAAGCCGACGTCGCGCTGCCTGTGGCGCGCGAGTTCACCGAGAAGGTCACCGAGCAGGCGATCGGGCAGAACGTGCTGCGTTCGATCACGCCGGGGCAGATGGTCGTCAAGATCGTCTCCGACGCGCTGACCGAGATGCTCGGCGCCGACGCGTCGGAGCTGATGCTCGACGTGACCCCACCCGCCGTCGTCATGATGGTCGGCCTGCAGGGCTCGGGCAAGACGACGACGACGGCGAAGATCGCCCGCCGCCTCGCCAAGGACCGCAAGAAGGTGATGATGGCGTCGCTCGACGTCAATCGTCCGGCGGCGCAGGAACAATTGGCGACGCTCGGCACGCAGACCGAGGTCGCGACGTTGCCGATCGTCCCGGGGCAGCAGCCGGTCGATATCGCGCGGCGCGCGCTGCAATCGGCCAAGCTGCAGGGCTATGACGTCCTGATGCTCGACACCGCGGGCCGGCTGCATGTCGATCAGGCGCTGATGGATGAGATGAAGGCGGTCGCCGAGGTGGCGAATCCCGCCGAAATCCTCCTCGTCGTCGACTCGCTGACCGGTCAGGACGCGGTCAATGTCGCGCAGAGCTTTTCCGAACAGGTGCCGCTGACCGGCGTCGTCCTCACCCGGATGGACGGCGATGCCCGCGGCGGCGCAGCGCTCTCGATGCGCGCCGTCACCGGCAAGCCGATCAAGTTCGCCGGCACCGGCGAAAAGCTCGACGCGCTCGAGGCGTTCCACCCGCAGCGCGTCGCCGGCCGCATCCTCGGCATGGGCGATGTCGTCAGCCTGGTCGAGCGCGCCGCCGAGACGATCCAGCAGGAAGACGCCGAGAAGATGGCGGCCAAGCTCGCCAAGGGTCAGTTCGACATGAACGACCTCAAGGCGCAGCTCCAGCAGATGCGGCGGATGGGTGGCCTCGGCGCGCTGGCGGGCATGCTGCCGGGCATGAAGAAGGCGCAGGCGGCGATGAACGCCTCGAACATGGACGACAAGATCCTGATCCGCATGGAAGCGATGATCGGATCGATGACGCCCAAGGAGCGGTCGAAGCCCGAGCTGCTCAACGCCAAGCGCAAGATCAGGGTGGCGAAGGGCTCTGGCACCACCGTTCAGGACCTCAACAAGCTCCTCAAGATGCACCAGGAAATGTCCACCGCGATGAAGCGCATCCGCAAGATGGGCGGATTGAAGGGCATGATGGCGATGCTCGGCAAGGGCGGCATGGGCGGCCTCGGCAATGCGATCGGCGGCGCCGACATGGGCGCGGCGATGGATCAGATGGGCAAGCTTCCCGGCTTGCCCGGCGGCGGCACGGGCGGCATCCCGCCCGAACTCGCGAATTTGATGAACAAGAGGAAGAAATGACGCCCTGCGTCACCCCAGCGAAAGCTGGGGTCTCGTGCGGCAAGGTCACGACATGAACCAAAAGACCCCTGCCTTCGCTGGGGTGACGAATTGATAGAAGGAAGGACTACACCATGGCACTCAGCATTCGTTTGTCGCGCGGCGGCTCCAAGAAGCGTCCGTATTACCGTATCGTCGTCGCCGACGCGCGCAGCCCGCGTGACGGCCGCTTCATCGAGAAGATCGGCACCTACAACCCGCTCCTCGCCAAGGATTCGGCCGAGCGCATCAAGCTCGACGGCGACCGCGCCAAGCATTGGCTCGGTGTCGGCGCGCAGCCGACCGACCGCGTCGCCCGCTTCCTCGATGCCGCCGGCATTCGTGAGCGCGCCGCGCGAAACAATCCCAAGAAGGCCGAGCCGGGCGAGAAGGCCAAGGAGCGCGCCGAGGAGCGTGCCGAGAAGCTAAAGGCCGCGCAGGAAGCCGAGGCCGAAGCCAAGGCCGCGCCCGCCGAGGAAGCTCCTGCCGCCGACACCGACGCCGAAGCCGAAGCGGTGATCGCCGCCGAGGTCGAGGCCGCGACCGAAGAGCCGACCGCGGAAGCCGAGCAGGTTGCCGAAGCGGTCGCCGAAGAGACCCCGGCCGAGCAGGCCTGATCTCGCTCGTGCAGCCGATCGGGCTCGTCGCGCGTTTTTCCTGCATCAGCACAGGAGCGCGCGATGAGTCCCGATCCCAAGCACCAAGCCTCGCCCGATGAACAGGACGACGCCACCAACGAGGGCGTCTCGGACGAAGAGCCCGTCGAGGGCGCCGACGACGAGCCCGCCGAGCAACCCGGCTCGCCCCAGGGCTGAGGCGGCGGACCGCCCGGTCACGCTCGCCGTCGTCACCGGCGCGCACGGCGTGACAGGTGAGGTGCGCCTGAAAGTGTTCGCCGACGATCTGTCGGCGTATCGCCAGTTCAATGGCGGTGCGCTCACGCTCAAATCGGTCCGCGACGGCAGCAACGGCGCCATCGCGCGCTTCGCCGAGATCACCGACCGCTACGCTGCGGAAGGCTTGCGCGGCACCGAACTCACCGTGCCGCGCTCGGCGCTCCCGCCGCTCGGCGAGGGCGAATATTATCACATCGACCTGATCGGCCTCGCCGTCGTCACCGATCAGGGCAGCGCCGTGGGTAGTGTCGCCGCGGTCGAGAATTTCGGCGCCGGCGACATCCTGGAGATCGAGCAACCCGACGGCAAGCGCTTCATGGTGTCGGTTGCCCAGGTTAAAATCGGTGAGGCGGTAACAATTGCCGAGGCATTCTTGCCATAAACATTTAGGGCGACATCACATCCGTTCGTGCTGAGCTTGTCGAAACACTTTCTCGCATGCGGAGCGCGCGCCTAAATACGGCGCATTCCAGCTTTCCCTCTCACGCCAGCCGGATACGACTTCCCGCCTCCTGGCGCGGCATCGCTTGCTGCGCCGGCACGCCCGGCCGCGGCAGACTAGCGATCTCCCGCTCGGCAAGTTCGAGCAGCTCCGCGGTGTCGGGCAGAGCGGGCACATCGAAGCGCGGCGCGCGATCGAAGGCAAAGGCACTGGTCAGATCGCCGACGGTCTCGCGCCGCCACGCACTCAAATTGGCGACCTCGACGCCGAAGCGCTTTTCGAGCAATTTCAGCGTCGAGGTGTGATCGAACGTCGTCCCGCAGACGTAATTGCCGCGGCTGAACGGCGAGATCACCATGCACGGCACGCGGAAGCCGAGGCCGATCGGCTCGCCGTCAATGAACTCGCTCGCCGTGCCGGGCTCAGGCGTCGGCGGCGCGACGTGATCGAACTGGCCGTCATTCTCGTCGTAATTGAGGATCAGCGCGGTCTTCGCCCATAGTTTCGGATTGGACCACAGCGCCTGAAGCACCTGGTGCGTATGGTGCTCGCCGGCCGCGGGCAGATAGTCGGGATGTTCGCTCAGCGTCGAAGGCGGCACGATCCAGCTGACCTGCGGAATGTTGCCGCTGCGGATGTCGCTCAGCAATTGCTCGAACGGCCGATCGCGCATCGCGTTTTCCCACAGCGACGACGTTTTCGGCGCGTTCTGATATTGAGTGAAATAGGCGCAGACGTTGCAGCCATAATCGTCGGTGTCGTGATAGATTCGCCATGAGATGCCGGCGCGATCGAGCCGCTCGGGATAGGTCTCCCACGAATAATGCCGCCCAGAATTGTTGATCGCCGCGCCGCCATGCTTGCCCTCGGGATCGATCGTCGCGGTCATCAGGTAGAAGCGGTTGGGATGCGTCGGCCCCATCACCGAGCAATGATAGCCGTCGCAGATCGTGAAGGCGTCGGCGAGCGCGTAATAGAAAGGAATGTCCTCGCGCGTGTGATAGCCCATCGTCAGCGGCCCCGCGGCGGTGCCGTCCGCGCCGCGATGAACGACGACCCAATCGTCCATCGCGCCCTGGTTCCAGGCGATGTGCTGCGCTTCCCAGCTGTGGCTGAGGTCATGCAGCCGCTGCGCGCTGGTGGTGCGGGTGTCGAGCCGGAAGGGCAATACATGCCCGTCGGGATTGAGATGGTCGCGCTGGCGGAAGACCGAGCTGCCGTCGGCGCGCGCCGCGCGAGGATCGTCATACCCGCGCACGCCGGCGAGCGTGCCGAAATAATGGTCGAACGACCGGTTCTCCTTCATCAGGATGATGAAGTGATCGATGTCGTTGAGCGACGATCCCGCCATCCTGCCCAGCGCCGCCGACGCGAGCGGCCCGAACGGCAGTGCCGATGCTGCGGAAGCGGCCGCCGCGGTCTGGAGCAATCGGCGGCGGATATAATCGGGCATAGCTGGAACCTCGCGGCTGGCGTCAGGGCATCACTCGGCGGCAGGATCGCGGTCTTGCGGCCGCAATGTTGCCGGAAAATGGCGTGCCCTTTTCCCGCTCGCGGCCCGGCCGGTCAATTCCCATAACGGATGCCCAATGTCCACGGCTTGGGGCGGCCGGTGGGGTGCGGCGTGCCGTCCAGCCGGATCGCCTTGACGATCTTGACCGGCTTGATGAGCATCTGGCCCTTCATCTCGCCCTGGCCGCCGCCCGTCGGCTGCGCGAGGATGCGCTTCACCACATCCATGCCCGAGGTGACGTGGCCGAAGGCGGCGAAGCCGAGGAACGAACCGCGCGCGTCGAGCGCGGGATTGGCGCCGACCATGATCGAGAAGTTTCCGGCGGCCGAATTGGGATCGGGGCCGTGCGCCATCGAGATCGCGCCGTCGGTGTGGCGGATGCCCGTCTTGTTGGTCGGCTCGATCGGCACGGGATCGAGGATTCGCCGCGCGTCCATGGCGATGCCGCCCTGGATGAAGCCGTGTGCGGCATCGCCCTTGCGCCGCGAGGCGCGGTAGAAATCGGTGCCCTCGAACCGGCCGTCATCGACATATTTCATGAAGTTGGCGACCGTTTTGGGCGCGTGGCGCGCATCCAGCGCGAGCACGATCGGCCCGGCGGTGGTGACCAATTTGACGTGGACGATGCCCGGCGTTGCCGCAAATGCGGGGGCGGAAAACAGCGCGAGAGCGAGAGCCAACAGGAAACGCATGGCGCGGCGCGTACCCGATCCGGCGGGACGATGCTACCGCGCGAGCGGCCTGCGTTCGGCGAGATCGTTGCGGATGGTCGTCGCCGCAACGCCTGCCTCCCCCATTGCGTGGCTGATCTGGTCGAGCCCCTTGGCGACGTCGCCGGCGGCGTAGAGGCCGGGGATGCTGGTCCGCTGGTGCGCATCGACGACGAGGCAGCCGTCCTCGCTGGCTTCGGCGCCGAGGTCGATCGCCAATTCGGACCGGATCACCGAGCCGAGCGCCGGATAGACGCTGTCGAACGCCAGCTCGCCCGCGGGGGTCGGCACGAGAATATGATCGTCATCGATGCGCAGCGGACGGCACGGACCATCGATCAGCTCGATACCGAGCCTGTCGAGTCGGCCTCGATCCTCGTCCGGCAGATCGTGCGTCGCATCGGGTGCGATCAGCGTCACGTCGCGCGTGTACATCCGCACAAACGCCGCCTCGTTGGCGCCGTGATCGCGCGTGCCGATTACCGCCACGCGCTGGTCGGTCACCTCGAACCCGTCGCAGATCGGGCAGTAGCGCAGCAGGCCGCGTCGCACCGCCTCGTCATGCACGTCGGGCGAGATCGGCGGCCGATTGTTGACCACCCCTGTTGCGAGCAGCACCGTGCGCGCGGCGACGCGGGCGTCGCCGACATGGGCGACGAACAGATTGTCGCGGCGTTCGAGCCGCTCGACCAATCCGTCGGTCACATGCGCGTCGAACTCGGCCGCCTGCTCGCGCATCCTTGCGAGAAGCTCGGCGCCGGAGATGCCGCCGGGGAAGCCCGCGTGATTATGCGTCCTGGGGATCGCCGCCGCACGGCTCTTGCCGGCATCGATCAGCCTCGTCCTGAGATAGAATCGCGACAGATAGATCGCGGCGGTAAGACCGGCCGGTCCGGCGCCCACGATCAGGCAGTCGATCGGCTGGTCCTCGCTCACCGCGACAAAGCGCGCGATCGAGGCGATCGTTCCCTTGCGGGGTTATGGGGACTGCGTATATACATTGCGTATATACGGAGACGGTCGATGACCAAGGAATATCGCGCCAAGGTCTTCAAGTCCGGCAATTCGGTCGCGCTGCGCCTGCCCAAGGCGCTGGGCCTCAAGGCGGGCGAGGAAATGATCGTGCGCGAGGACCGCGGGAAATTCGCGTTCGAGCCGGCTGAGACGAAGGGGGATCGGATCGACCTCACAGGCATCTGGGGTTCGATTCCCGACATTAAACCGCTCACACCCGAGGAGCGGGTCATGGAGCCGCGTGAGCTGGATTGGGAAGGAAAGCTGCTGAAGCGTGACTGAGCCCGACTTTCTGCTCGACACCAACGTCTGCATCTACATCCTGGAAGGCAAGATCGGCGCATTACGGCGACGGCTTGAAAGCCAACGGCCGGGCGGTGTGGTCGTTTCGACGATCTCATTCGCTGAGGTGATGCGCGGCATCAATCCCGCAGACGCCGAGCGCGAGCGTCGTGCCGAGCGACTATTCGCGTTCTTTCCAGTGCTGCCCTTCGACGTGTCGGCGGCGAATGCCTATCGTGACGTTCCTTTTAAGCGCGGCAGCTTCGACCGGCTGATCGCCGCCCACGCGCTGGCACTGGACCTGACGCTGGTGACCAACAACGAACGCGATTTCGCCGATGTGCCGGGATTGCGGGTCGAGAACTGGACGCTGCCGTTGTGACCTGGCGCGCGACCGTCCTCACGCTTTATCCGGACATGTTCCCGGGGCCGCTCGGCCATTCGCTGGCCGGACGCGCGCTGGCGGAGGAGCGGTGGGCACTCGACGCTGTACAAATCCGCGATTTCGCGACCGACAAGCACCGCACCGTCGACGACACGCCGGCGGGGGGCGGGGCGGGGATGGTGCTCCGGGCCGACGTGGTGGCGCGGGCGCTCGACAGCGTCGCAAGCGAAGCGCCAGTGCTCGCGATGACGCCTCGCGGAATGCCGCTCACCCAAAGCCGGGTTCGCGAACTCGCGGCAGGGCCGGGCGCCACCATCCTGTGCGGCCGTTTCGAGGGTTTCGACGAACGCCTGTTCGAAGCGCGCGCCATCGAGCAGGTCTCGATCGGCGACTATATCCTCTCCGGCGGCGAGATGGGGGCGCTGGTGCTGCTCGACGCTTGCATTCGGCTCATTCCCGGCGTAATGGGCGCGCCGTCGAGCGGTGACGAGGAGAGCTTCGAAGGCGGGCTTCTCGAGTACCCTCACTATACCCGACCTCAAACATGGGAAGGGCGCACGATCCCCGAAGTGCTGCGATCGGGGGATCATGCGAAGATCGCCGCCTGGCGCAAGTCGATGGCGGAGGCAGATACACGGCTAAGGCGGCCGGACTTGTGGGAGCGCCATGGGGGCGATCCGGTCCATCCGCCCTCTGGCGCGCGGCGACAGAAGGACGAATGAGCATGAACCTCATCCAGACGCTCGAAGCCGAGCAGATCGCCAAGTTCAACGAAGCCAACAAGGCCCCCGAATTCCGTCCCGGCGACACGCTGCGCGTCGGCGTCAAGGTGGTCGAAGGCGAGCGCACCCGCGTGCAGAATTTCGAGGGCGTGTGCATCGCCCGCGCCAACAAGGGCATGGGCTCGTCGTTCACCGTCCGCAAGATTTCGTTCGGCGAGGGCGTCGAGCGCGTCTTCCCGCTCTATTCGCCGAACATCGAATCGATCACCGTCGTCCGCAAGGGCGCCGTGCGTCGCGCCAAGCTCTATTATCTGCGCGGCCGGACCGGCAAGTCGGCGCGCATCGCCGAGCGCCGCGACAATCGTGAGGTCGCTGCGGCCGAATAGCGCCGATCCGCTATCCGCCGACGCGAAGGGGGCGTGGCCGACAGGTCGCGCCCTTTTTCGTGTCGGGCAATTGGTTGCAGCCTTTACCTTCTCCATCCGGATCGCAATAAGCGCGGCAAACGCTCGCGCTCGCGGGCGGCAGTCATCGGAGTCGGGGGCTATGCGGAAGTCATGGATGGTTGCGGGCGTGCTGGCCGCGGTGGCGGTGAGCCCGGCACTGGCGCAGCAGCAGGATTCGCGCCTGACGCTCGACGCCCTGTTCCAGAGCCCAAGCATCTCGGGCCCGAGCCTGCGCGGGCTCGAACTGTCTCCCGACGGCAAGCTGGTGACCCTGCTCAAGGCGCGGCCCGACGAAACCAGCCGCTTCGACCTGTGGGCGATCGACACCACCACCGGCGCCGAACGGATGCTGGTCGATTCGAAGAAGATCGGCACCGGCGCCGAGCTTTCCGAAGCCGAGAAGATGCAGCGCGAGCGGCTGCGCATCGGCGGCGACAAGGGCATCGTCGCCTATGATTGGGCGCCCGACGGCCAGCATATCCTGGTGCCGCTCGACGGCCAGCTCTACCTCGCCGATACCGGCGGCACCGTCACCAGGCTGACCGACGTCAAGGGCGGCACGCTCAATCCGGTGATCAGCCCCAAGGGAACCTATCTGAGCTATGTCGGCGACGACGAGCTGGTCGTCGAGCCGCTTGCCACCAAACAGCCTCGGGCGATCACGCAAGGCGCCAGCGACACGGTCAGCTGGGGCACCGCCGAATTCGTCGCGCAGGAGGAAATGGACCGGCGGACCGGCTATTGGTGGTCGCCCAACGAGAAGTACATCGCCGTCCAGCGCACCGACGTCAGCCCGGTCAAGATCGTCACCCGCACCGCGATCGGCTCGGACGGCGCCAAGGTCTACGACCAGCGCTATCCCGCCGCGGGCACCCCCAACGCGCTCGTGGACCTTTACGTCATGAAGCCTGACGGCTCGGGCAAGGTGAAGGTCGACATGGGGGCGAGCCCCGACATTTATCTCGGCCGCGTTTATTGGTCGGCGGACGGCAACACGCTCTATGTCGCGCGCGAATCGCGCGACCAGACGGTGCTCGACCTGCTCGAGGTCGATCCCGAGACGGGCAAGTCGAGCATCATCATCACTGAGAAATCAGGGCCGAACAGCTGGCTCAACCTGCCGCCCGCCTTTCACGCGATGAAGGACGGCAGCCTCATCTGGTGGTCGGAACGCAGCGGCCACGGTCACCTCTATCATTTCGCGCACGGCAAGATGACTGCGCTGACCAGCGGCGACTGGGACGTGAAGGACCTGGTCGGTGTCGATGAGAGCAAGGGGCGGCTCTATTTCACGGCCGACAAGGCGACACCGATCGAGGAGCAGCTCTACAGCGTCGACATCGCTCGCCCGAACGCGGTGACTCAGCTCACCGAAAGCGGCTGGACCAACAATGCGACGATGGACGCGGCGGCGACGCGCGTGATCGTCGGCCGCTCGAACACGCAGCATCCGCCGCAAGTCTATCTCGCCGATGCGAGCGGCAAGCGGCTCAAGTGGCTTGAGCAGAACAATATCGACGCGAACCATCCCTATGCGCCCTATCTCGCCAGCCTGCGTCCGACGACGTTCGGCACGATCAAGGCTGCTGACGGCACGACGACGCTCCATTATGAGATGATCACGCCGCCGCTCGTGCCCGGCAAGAAATACCCGGTGTTCATGGAGCACTACGGGGGACCCGGCGCGCAGCAGGTCGTCAACAAATGGAACGGCGCGTCGCTGGCGCAATATGTCGTCGATCAGGGCTATGTCTATTTCGAGATCGACAATCGCGGCTCGACCAATCGCGGCACCAGGTTCGAGGACGCGATCTACCACGCGATGGGCACGGTCGAGGTCGCCGACCAGCTGAAGGGCGTCGATTTCCTGAAAAGCCAGCCGTTCGTCGATCCTGCGAAGATCACCACCTTCGGCTGGTCCTATGGCGGCTACATGACGCTGAAGCTGCTGGAAAAGGCGCCGGGGGTGTTTGCGGCAGGTGTCGCGGTGGCGCCGGTGACCGACTGGACACTCTACGACACCCATTACACCGAGCGCTACATGGGCGATCCCAACAAGATACCCGACGCGTACAAGGCCTCGGGCGCGCTTGCCGATGCCGACAAGATCGTCGATCCGCTGCTGCTGATGCACGGCCTGTCCGATGATAATGTCGTGTTCGACAATTCAGCCAGGCTGATGGCCAAGCTGCAAGCCGACGACCGCCCGTTCGAGACGATGCTCTATCCCGGCAAGACGCATTCGATGTCGGGCGTCGTCGAGCATGTCTATATGACGATGATGAACTTCCTGAACCGCCACGTCGGCCTGCCGCCGGTCAAGGGCAAGGATTGAAGAACGGCCAAGCAAAACTTGCTTCCATTCCGCGGCGCGGCGCCTAAGTAGCGGGCGCGCCCGCGATGGGGCGCAACAAGCGGGATCGAAGACATGGGTTATCGGGTGGTGGTCGCGGGCGCGACCGGCAATGTCGGGCGTGAGATGCTCAACATCCTCGCCGAGCGTCAGTTTCCGGCGGACGAGATCGCGGTGGTCGCCTCCTCGCGCTCGACCGGCGACGAGATCGACTTCGGAGAGACCGGCCAGAAGCTCAAGGTCAGGAACATCGAACATTTCGATCCCGCCGGCTGGGACATCGCTTTGTTCGCGATCGGCTCGGAAGCGACCAAGGTCTATGCGCCCAAGTTCGCCGCCGCCGGCTGCACGGTGATCGACAATTCGTCGCTCTACCGCATGGATCCGGACGTGCCGCTGATCGTGCCCGAGGTGAACCCCGAGGCGATCGACGGCTATCGCGTCAAGAACATCATCGCCAACCCGAACTGCTCGACCGCGCAGCTGGTCGTCGCGCTGAAGCCGCTGCACGATGCCGCGACGATCAAGCGCGTCGTCGTCGCGACCTACCAGTCGGTCTCGGGCGCCGGCAAGGCGGGGATGGACGAACTGTTCGAGCAGAGTCGCAACATCTTCGTCGGCGACAGTGCCGAGCCGCACAAGTTCACCAAGCAGATCGCCTTCAACGTCATCCCGCACATCGACAGCTTCCTCGAGGACGGCTCGACCAAGGAGGAATGGAAGATGGTGGTCGAGACGAAGAAGATTCTCGATTCGAAGATCAAGCTCTCGGCGACCTGCGTGCGCGTGCCGGTGTTCGTCGGCCATAGCGAAGCGGTCAACATCGAGTTCGAGAACGAGCTCTCGGCCGAGCAGGCGCAGAACATCCTGCGCGAGGCGCCCGGCGTGATGCTCGTCGACAAGCGCGAGGACGGCGGTTACGTCACCCCTGTCGAGTGCGTCGGCGAATACGCCACCTATGTCAGCCGCGTCCGCGAGGATCCGACGATCGAGAACGGCCTGTCGCTATGGTGCGTCAGCGACAACCTCCGCAAGGGCGCCGCGCTCAATGCGGTGCAGATCGCCGAGCTGCTCGGCCGGAGGCACCTCAAGAAGGCCGCGTGATCTTGAAGGGGTGATAGCATGGTGCTATCATTTTTGCATGGGCCAGATTCTCATCCGGCAGCTCGATGATGCGGCGATCGCGCGGCTGAAGGCGCGCGCGCGTGCTCAGAAAACATCGGTCGAGGCATTGGCCCGTGAAGCGATCCAGAAGGCGGCCGAGCTGACGATCGACGAAAAGCTCGCTCTCGTGCGCGAGATGCAGGAGGCGGGAGAGCGAGCGAAAGTGCCCGGCGCCAGACAGACGCCCGGCTGGATGCTGATCCGCGAAGACCGCGACCGTGATCATTGACGCCAGCATCGGCGTCAAATGGCTGGTGCCCGAAGATGACAGCGCCGCTGCAATCGAGTTGCTCCGCCACGGCGAACTGATCGTTCCGACGCTGTTTCACGCCGAGGTCGGCAATGCGCTCTGGAAGAAGGCACGGCGCGGGGAGATCGCGCTGCCGCCGCTGCTGCCGTATCTGGCCGGCTTGTCGGAGCTTATCCAGACCGTCAGTGAAATTTCGGTCGTGCCGCGCGCCGTCAAAATCGCCGGCGAGCTTGGTCATCCGGTTTACGATTGCATCTATCTTGCGCTCGCCGAGTCCGCAGACGACACGCTCCTCACGGTCGACCAGCGCTTTCTCCGTGTCGTGAAGGGCGGGCCGTATGCGCCGCGCGTTTCGGCGTTGTGACGCGGCTTTTTCTCTTCCGGGCCGCCGTATAAGGTCGGGCGATGCGATTGATCCTCATGTTGGCGACGGCGCTGGCGCTCGGATCGGCGACGCCGCCTTATCATTCGCTGACCCGCGAGTTTGCGCGTTTTCACGACGAGACGGCGGCGGTGCCGCCGGCGGTGCGGGTGGCGGCGTTCCGCAAGCGCTTCGATCGCCTCCTTCCGGGCTTCTACGAACCCGCATTCGGCCAGACCGACGCGCAGTTCGACACCCAAGTGGCGAAGGCCCTCGACGGATTCGCCGCGATCCGGCCGCAGTACGAGAAGGTCGAACGCGATTTTCCCGCCGCCTATGAGCAGGCGATCGCGCATTTCCGGCGCTTCTTCCCTGGCTTCGAACCGGTGCTGCCGGTGTGGTTCATCCATTCGCTGGGGCGGATGGACGGCGGCACGCGGCAGGTGAACGGCAAGACGGTGATGATCTTCGGCGCCGACGTGATCGCGCGCATCCATAGCGACGGCACGATCGGCCCGTTTCTCGATCACGAGTTGTTCCATGTCGAGAACGGGCAGTGGTTCAAGGATTGCGTGCCCGATACGACCATCTGGTGCGCGCTGTGGCAGGAAGGCGGCGCGACCTATGCCGCGGCGCAGATGAACGCGAACGCCGACGACCACATGCTGATGCTCGACCAGCCCCGGCCGATCCGCGCCGCGGTCGATGCCGATTGGCGCACCGCCTTGTGCACCACGAAGCGCGATTTCGACGCGGCCTCCGATCCGGCCTATCAAGGCTATTTCATGGGCAATGGCGGCAAGGCGGGCTTTCCGCCGCGCTGGGGCTATTATGTCGGCTATCGGCTGATGCAGCGGATCGGCAGGCGGCTTTCGCTGAGCGAGATCGACCATATGGATCACAAGGCGGCACGAACCGCGCTCGTCGCAGCGCTCGACGGCGCGATCGCCGACGCCGGCGGCTGCGCATGAGCGTGCCGATTACCGGCGGCTGCCGCTGCGGGGCAGTGCGTTATGCGTTGGCGCTGGACCGCCTGCCGCGCGCCTATTGTTGCCATTGCCGTGATTGCCAGACCTGGACCGGCAGCGCCTTCAGTCAGCAGGCGGTGGTGCGAGAACGCGAGTTTGCGCTCACCGCGGGCGTGCCGGTGCTGTTCGAGCTGACCAATCCGAGCGGATCGATCTCGCGGCAATATATCTGCGGGAATTGCCACACGCGGCTCTACAACACCAACAGCGCGCGGCCGGGAATCGTGCTGATCCGCGCGGGAACGCTCGACGATAGCGACCAGCTCGAGGCAGTCCTTCACATCTGGGCCAAGCGCAAGCAGCCGTGGATCGCGTTCGCCAAAGACGTGCCCGCCTTCGAAAAAAGCGCGCCGGTTGAGGTTTTCCAGCGCCTCGTCATGGGAGCGGAGCAATGAGCGAGACGATGACCGGCGGCTGCCAGTGCGGGCGCATTCGCTATGCGGTCGAGGTGCACGACGACGAGGCATATCTGTGTCACTGCCGGATGTGCCAGCGCGCCACCGGCGGCGTCTCGATCGCGTTCAAGAACGTGAAGCGCGCCGATGTGACATGGCAGCAAGAGCCCGATTGGTACGCCTCGTCGCCCTTTGCCAAGCGGCCCTTTTGCTCGACATGCGGCGCCCCACTCGGCTTCGCGTTCAACGAGGGCAGCGAGAATATCGACCTGACGGTGGGCAGCTTCGACGATCCCTCGCGCTTCAAGCCCAGGCACCATTTCGGCGCCGAGAGCATCCACGAGGCGTGGCTCGACACGCGGAGCCTGCCGCGATACCGCACCGACCAGCACAAACCCCTGGTCGACCGTTGGATGGCAACCATTGGCAAACTCCCCGATTGAACCGCAGTTTTTCGAGAGTTTCGATGGGCAAAGACTTGCCTGGCGCGAGCTGGGGGAGGGGCGGCCGCTCGTCCTGATCCACGGCTATTTCTCGAATGCCGAGGTCAACTGGCTGAAATACGGTCATGCCGCAAAGATCGCTGCGGCTGGCTTCCGCGTCATCATGCCCGATCTGCGCGGCCATGGCGACAGCGCTCATCCGCATGATGCGACCGCCTATCCGCCCGACGTGCTGATGCGCGACGGCTTCGCGCTCGTCGAGCATCTCCGCCTCACCGATTACGATCTTGGCGGCTATTCGCTGGGGGCGCGGACGAGCGTCAGGATGCTCGCCAACGGCGCGGCGCCGCAGCGCGTCGTGATTGCGGGCATGGGCTTGCGCGGACTGGTCGATACGCAGGGGCGGGGCAGCTATTTCCGGCGCGTGCTGACCAACCTCGGCAGTTTCGAGCGCGGCTCGGCCGAATGGCTGACCGAGGCGTTCCTCAAGACCACCGGCGGCGATCCGGTCGCGCTGCTCCGCATCCTCGATACCTTCGTCGACACGCCCGAAGCCGCCGTTCGCGCGATAGCCCAACCGACCTTGGTCGCCAGTGGCGTGGACGACGATGATAACGGCCCTGCCGCCGAGCTCGCCGCGGTGCTGCCGCGCGGCAGGCTGGCCGAGGTGCCGGGCAATCATATGAGCGCCGTGACCAAGCCCGAACTGGGCGCCGCGATCGCCGAATTCCTCTCGGCCTGACGTTTCTGCGGCCAGCGCTGTGGCCGAGATACATCGCTTCGTCACGAACGATACCAACACGCGCGCCGGCCATTGACGGCGCGTGACGACGCAGCCTAGCCTTGCCTTTACGCATTAGGAAAAATGCTTGAAATATAAGGGGGAAGTGTAATGAGGCATTTGTTCGGACATCGTCGTCATCTGTTGCTGGCGGCCGTCGGGTTGCCGGGTCTGGCGGCCGCATTGGCGGCGCCTGCCTCTGCGCAATCGACCGTGCCGGCACCGGAGCAGTCGATCCTCGCGCCCGCTGCGGGCGTGCCCGAGCAATTGATCCTGTCGCCGTCGGTCGTCATCAGCGATCCCGGCACGCCGACTACCGCGCTCGATCCCGATGACGTGACCGGAATCGGCCAGATGGTCATCGATCAGCAGAACGGTTTCATCGGCCTGTGCACCGGCACGCTCATCAACCCGCGCACCGTGATTTTCGCGGCGCATTGCGTGAACGAGAACCCCGATCAGACGGGCTTCCAGGATCCGTGGGATTATGGCGCCGCCAGCGGCGGCCTGCCGATCGCCTTCGGTTTTCGCGCCAACAACAATCAACGCGGCAATTCGGCATTCGGCAACTGGCTCTATGGCGGCTACCAGACCGACGTCGCCAATTATCTCTATAACGTCAACGAGGTCGCCTATAACCCGGCCTCCACGCAGCTCGGCCTGGGCAACAATTTCCTGCAGGGCGACGTCGCCATCGCGACGCTCGACACGCCCGCGGCCAACGTGCCGACCTGGGCGATCCTGCTGTCGCAACTGCCGGCGCCCGATGCGATCGATGACGTCAAGGGCACCGGCTATCATGTGACGATCGCTGGCTATGGCAATAACGGCGTCGGCGACACCGGCGAGATCGGCGGCATCGATTTCCGCCGCCGCGTCGCCGAGAATTACATCGGCCTGCTCGGCTCGCTCGACGATCTCGACTCATTCCTGTTCGGCTCGCCCGACGGGTTGCCGCAGAACCTCTTCCAGCTCGACTTCGACGATCCGGCGCGCGGCACGCTCAACGCCAACATCTACGATTTCAACGTCTTCAAGGACGATGCGCTGCCCAGCGAGGGCATCACCGGTGAAGGCGATTCCGGCGGCCCCTTGATCCTCGACGATACTTATTCGCAGAAGCTGGTGATCGCGGTGCTCTCGGGCAGCGACCGTTTCTTCGGCCCGCAGCCCCCGGGCAGCTACGGCACCACCTCCTTCTATCAGCCGCTCTACCTGTTCTGGGACTGGATCGCGGCCAACAACAATTATCACTATGTCGGCGCCAAGGCGGGCGACGGCAACTGGATGGACCCGACGCACTGGGTCAGCAACATCGATCCCAGCTACATGACGATCGAGAACGGCCAGCTGGTCAATGGTGTGCCTGGTTATGCCGGCGACGGCATCAACGGCACCTCGGGCAAGTTCGGCGAGATATGCTACGAATCGGGGGCGACCAGCGATTGCTACAATGTCGCCACCGGGGTCGAAACCTATAACGGCACCGAATATCAATGGACGCCGGCCGGCGGCACCCCCGGCAACAATCCGCTGCCCGATCCGACGATCGACAACGGCCTGCCCGGTGCCACCAACTTCGTGCCGGTCGATCGCGATCCGGACAATGCCAACCATGTCCGTGCGCGCTATTTCGACGTGACGCTGGCCGCGGCGGGCACCACTACGCTCGATACCGGCGTGACGATCGATCGCCTCTCGGTGATCGGCGAAAATGCCAAGCTCAACGTCACCAACACCGGCTCGCTGACCAGCTTGATCGACATCACCCAGACCGGCGGGCTGGTCAATGTCGATGGCACCGTCACGACGGCGGGCGACTATCTGCTGATGGCCGGCGGGCTTTCGGGCAAGGGCCGGATCAACACGCCCTTCCTCACCAGCATCACCGGCATGATCGCGCCGGGCGGCGTGGGCAGCGTCGGCACGCTGACGGTCGGCGGCGACGTCATCCTGGCGAACGGCAGCGTGCTGATGGTCGACATGGCGGGCAACGGCAACGCCGACAAGCTCGCGGTGGTCGCCAATCCGGACAACGGCGCTGCCGGCATCGCCAGCATCGGCGGCAGCGTGCTGATCTCGCCGGTCGGCGGTTATGTGCCGCATTACAGCGACGGTGCGACGATCCTGACCGCTGAGGGCGGGGTCGACGGCACCTTCGCAGGCGGCTCGCTGAGCGCGATCCTTTATCCCAAGTTCACCTATGGCGCGAACAGCGTGGCGTTCACCATCGCCGCGAAGCCCTACAGCTCGGTGGTCGATACCAGCTCGGCGGTTCAGGCGAGCTACGCCTCGCTGCTCGATCGCAGCCGCAGCCATTACGGCATGCTATCGGGGCTCTACAATCAGCTCGACCTGCTGTCGGTCCCGGCGATCCAGGCGACGCTCGAGAGCATGGCGCCGCGCACCGAGACGACGCGCACCGCGCTCGGCGTGATGGCCACCGACAATATGGCCAATTTCTACCGCGATCGCCTGACGCTGGCGCGCGGCGGCACGGCAGGCGGCACGCTGGCGATGATCGGCAAGCCGTTCCAGCTCGCCGCGCTTTCGAGCAGCAACATGCCGCTCACGCCCGAGGTGCAGACCGATGCCGGCGGCGGCATGGTCACTGCGCCGTCGGTCAAGCTGCCGAGCAACGTCAGCGCCTTCATCGCCGGCGGCTATCTCGACGGCCATTCGGACCCGATGCCCTCGGCGACCGCGCCGGGCCACGATTCGCTCAACGGCTATTACATTGCGGCCGGCGGCGAGATGACCGACGATGCCGGCGGGGTGGTCGGGCTGTCCTTCTCCTATTCGGACACCAAGGGGCATGCCACCGACGCGCAGCGCGCCAAGGGCAAGCTCTATCAGGGCACGCTCTACGCTGCCGCCGATCTCGGCGGGCTGACGCTCTCCTCGCAGGCGAGCGCCGGCCTGTTTGCCACCGAAACCACGCGCCGCCTCGGCATCGGCAGCATGGATTACACGCTGCGCCAGCATGATCAGTCTCTCGCGGCGTCAGCCGAAGTCAATGTCGGCAAGGATCTCGGGCATGAGGGCGGGCTGATCCTCACCCCGAAGGTGGGGCTGCGCTACAACCATCTCGGCTTCTCCAAGGCGGCCGAGACGGGCGGAGACGCGGCGCTGGCAGTGCACCGCACCGCCTATGATAGCCTGCAGGGCCGCGCCGGGATTGACCTCGGCGGCTCGGCGGGGGCGATCACGCCGCGCCTCCATGCCGCCTTCGTCCACGACTTCAACGACCAGCCCAACCTGTTCTATGCCGGCTTCGTCGGGGGCGGCAACGTGGTGGCGCCGTTCGCGCTGGCGTCGAGCGACCGCAATTGGGGCGAGGTCGGCGGCGCGCTGCGCTACAATGCCGGCAACGTCTCGTTCGACATCGGCGTCGACAGCACGATCGGCCGCGGCGACCTCGATTATCGCAGCTATCGCGGCGGGGTGACCTTCCGCTTCTGATCGCGGCAAAATGAAGGGGCCGCTTGCCTGTCGGCGAGCGGCCCCTTTTTGTCGCCATCATGTCGGTTAGCGGATGCCGAACCCAAATCGTTCGCCCTGAGCTTGTCGAAGGGCGGCTCCGAACAGGCCGAACGCTTAGGCGAGGCGCCCTTCGACAAGCTCAGGACGAACGGCAGACGGGAATGCGCCGCCGCTCTTAGGCCGCCGCCTTCTTGCGCTCGGCCATTTCGCGGTTGAGCATCTCGGCGAGCAGGAAGGCCAGTTCCAGGCTCTGGCTCGCATTCAACCGCGGGTCGCAATGCGTGTGGTAACGGTCGGCCAGTGCCTGCTCGGTCACCGCAACCGCGCCGCCGGTGCATTCCGTCACGTTCTGTCCGGTCATCTCGGCATGGATGCCGCCGGCGATCGAGCCCTCGGCGCGATGCACCGCGAAGAAGCCGCGCACTTCCGCCAGGATCCGCTCGAACGGCCGCGTCTTGTAGCCGTTTGCCGCCTTGACGACGTTGCCGTGCATCGGGTCGCAGCTCCACACCACCGGATGGCCCTCGCGGAGCACCGCGCGGACGAGGCGCGGCAAGCCGTCCTCGATCTTGTCGTGGCCGTAGCGGGTGATGAGCGTCATCCGCCCCGGCACTCGCGCCGGATTGAGCGTGTCGAGCAGGCGCAGCAGCACGTCGGGCTCCAGGCTCGGGCCGCACTTGACGCCGATCGGGTTGCCGATGCCGCGCAGGAACTCGACATGCGCCGATCCCTCGAAGCGCGTCCGATCGCCGATCCACAGGAAATGCGCGCTAGTGTCGTACCAGTCGCCGGTCAGGCTGTCCTGCCGGGTGAGCGCCTGCTCATAGGGCAGCAGCAGCGCCTCGTGGCTGGTGTAGAACTGCGTCGCCGAAAGCTGCGGCACACTGTCGGCGTTGATGCCGCAGGCGTGCATGAACTCGAGCGCGTCGCCGATCCGATCGGCGGTCTCGGCATATTTCTTGGCCCACGGGCTACGGCCCATGAAGTCGTGAGTCCAGCGGTGGACCTGATGAAGGTTGGCATAGCCGCCTTGCGCGAAGGCGCGCAGCAGGTTGAGCGTCGCAGCGCTTTGCGAATAGGCGCGGATCATCCGCTGCGGATCGGGGGTGCGCGCCTCGGGCGTAAAGGCGATGTCATTGACGTTGTCGCCGCGATAGCTCGGCAGTTCGATGCCATCGATCGTCTCGGTGGGGGCCGAGCGCGGCTTGGCGAACTGGCCCGCCATCCGACCCACCTTCACCACCGGCAGCTTCGAGGCATAGGTGAGGACGACCGCCATTTGCAGGATGACGCGGAAGGTGTCGCGGATGTTGTTGGGGTGGAACTCGGCAAACGATTCGGCGCAGTCCCCGCCCTGCAGCAGGAACGCCTTGCCCGCCGCCACATCGGCGAGCGAGTCGGTCAGGTTGCGCGCTTCGCCGGCGAACACTAGCGGCGGGAAAGAGCCGAGCTGCGTCGTTGCCGCGTCCAGCGCGGCCTGGTCGGGATAATCGGGCAGCTGGCGGGCTTCGGCCTTCGTCCAGCTGTCAGGGGCCCATTTGGCGGCCATCGTTCCTGCCTTGTCGTCGAAAAGAGCAATTTCCATGCGTCAGCGGGCGGCCGAACGCAATCAAGGAAAATTGTCGTCGCCGATCGACTCAGTTGCGCATCCAGCGGCGCCAGGCCGGCGGGGCAGGGGGTTCGACCCGCGCGAGGGGCGGATCGAGCGGATAACCGAGCGCGGCGAGGTCGGCGCCGGTCCGCTCGGCGAGCCAGCGGTTCGATTGCCAGAAACGCTGCGCGATCCAGTCGAGCGCTTGCCTTCCGAGCAGGCGGTCGGCGCGCGGCCGCGGCCCGAGCGGCAGGCGGTTCGACTTGGCGAGCAGATATTTGCGCGCCGCATACCAATAAGGGATGTGGATCAGCGCGTGCTTGTCCGGCGCCTCGCGGAAGGTGAACAAATTGGCGGCGCGCGCCAGGGGAAGGAGCACGCGGGCATAGGAATCGTTGGCCGGCCGGTCGGTCAGCGGATCGCCGTCGATCGTCAGCTCCAGTTCGCGCGCCATGCGTGCCAGCATCGCCGGCCGATCGCGCACGAGCTCCTCATAGACATAGACATGCACGCGCTCGCGCCCGAACAGCGAGTCGTAAGTCTCGATCAGTCCGCGATAGTCGAGCTGCGAAAAATCGAACCGCGGCGCCAGGAATGGGCGCGCCCAGCCGACATGCCGGTAAGTGTCGGGGAAAAGATAACGCAGCGCCGATCCGGTGCCGCCCTGGCGGAGATATTGCACGTACCATGAAACTGCCGCGCTGGGCTGCGCACGGACGAAGATGACGATCTCGGCCTCGGGCGCGACGGCGTGGAGCCGCTCGGCGGTCGCCTTGGCGACATAGCCCGAGGTGAGGCCGATATGCAGCGTGCCCGACAGATCCTCCTCGGAGATCAGCACCGGCGGCCCCGGCGCGTCGAAGCCCAGCGCGGCCCGCGCCGCCGCGGCGTCGAACTCATAGGCGGTGCCTCCCTGCAGCACCGCGCGGACGAAGCGGTCGTCGGCGAGAAAGCGGTGGCTCGTCACGCGCGGGAAAACCGACGCCTGGAACCACGAACTCGCTGTCTTGTGGACGCCGATATGAATGATCGGAGAGGGGATGGGCGGCCTCCTGCACCATTGTCGTCATGCCGGACTTGTTCCGGCATCCACCGCGCGGCGAAAACTAACGGCTGGCGGGAAATATGGCCCGGTGGACCCCGGAACAAGGCCGGGGTGACGGGGGTGTCGAGCGCCTCAAAGCGCCTTTTCGTACACCTGATAGACCTTGTTGACCTTGCTCTCGATCGCATGGGCGATGGCGTTCATCCCCTGGTTGTCGTCGAGAATCCAGCCGATCTCGCCGCGGCTGGCGCCGTAGCGCGAGACGGCGGCGCGGCGGATATATTCGATCATCATGAAGGCAAGCTGGCTCGCCATGCGCGACGATTGCAGCTCCTTGACGACGCCCATCAGCGGCACGCGCATCGTCCGCACCTTGGGCTTGCGCAGCCACAGCAGCAATTTGGCCCAGCCGAAGGGCAGGAGGTTGCCCTTCAATGGCGCGATCGCTTCGTTGAGATCGGGCAGCGTAATCATGAACGCGACCGGCTTGCCGTCCAGCTCGGCGATGCGGATCAGGTCGTTGAACACGATCGGCTTCAGCTTGGTGCCGACATCGTCAATCTCGGGCTGGGTCAGCGGCACGAAGCCCCAATTGTCCGACCAAGCATCGTTGAGGATGGCGAGGATGATCGCGGCCTCCTCCTCGAACTTCGACTTGTCGACCTCGCGGATGCGGATGCGCGGGTTCTTCTCGCCCGACTTGATGATCCGCTCGACGATCGGCGGGAAATCCTGGCTGATGTTCAAATCGTAAGTGACGAGCTGCTTGACCGGCCTGTAGCCCGCATCTTCGATCCAGCCGCGATATTCGGGCTTGGCGTGGCCCATCATCACCGTCGGCGGATGGTCATAGCCTTCGATCAGCAGCCCCGGCTCCTCCCAGATCGACATGCTGATCGGGCCGATCACCCGCGTCATCCCCTGATCGCGCAGCCACTGCTCGGCAGTGGCGATCAGCGCCTTGGCAACCTCCTCGTTCTCGGCATCGAACAGCCCGAACTGGCCGCAGCCGGGGCCGAAGCCCTGCTCGGCAGGCATGGTCAGCGCCAGCGTGTCGATATGCGCCGAAATGCGCCCGACCACGCGCCCATCCTGCTCGGCGAGGAAAAGCTGCGCCTTTGCATGGCTGAACCAGCCGTTCTTCTCAGGCGTGATCAGCCCCAGCGCCTCGCTCTTGAGCGGCGGCACCCAATTCGGATCGTTCTTGTAAAGGCGGAACGGCAGGTCGACGAACTTCTTGCGGTCGGCCTTGCTATGGATCGGGCGGATGGTGAGCGGGCTGGTCAAGGGGCGGCTCCTGATGCGGTGCCCGCGTGCCTTCCGCGCGGGCCGTCCGTCTGTCAAGCCGATCGGCTGCGTCGCTGTCTGTGATCGAGCCTGCCACCTGTAAATGCCACCAATTCGCCACTATGTAGCGCCAATGGAGCGCCATATGGATACCGCCCTACGCCTCGATCGCACATCCGGTGCGCCCGCCGCCGATACCTCGGCGCGGCCGCATCGCATGCTCGACGACAAGGAGATGCTGCGCACCGCGGCCGATCTGACGCGCGAGCTCAACGCGCCGCGGCCTGCGATCTATTGGGGCGACCTCATCGCCTCGTGCGTCGTCGGCTACGGCGCGCTCGTTGCCGCATTCCTGGCGCCATCGCTCGGCTGGACGATCGCCGCCAGCGTGATCGCCGTTCTCGGCCTCTATCGCGCGATGAGCTTCATCCACGAGCTCACGCACATCAAGCATGCTTCGCTGCCCGGCTTCCGCCTGGGCTGGAACGCGGCTGTCGGCGTGCCGCTCTTGATCCCCTCGTTCATGTACGAAGGCGTCCACAATCTCCACCACGCGCGCACCCGCTACGGCACCGCGGACGATCCCGAATATCTCCCGCTGGCGCTGATGAAGCCGTGGAGCTTGCCGCTGTTCATCCTCGTCTCGGCGCTGGCGCCGGTCGCGCTCCTGTTCCGCTATGCGATCCTCGCGCCGCTCTCGGCGCTGATCCCGGCGCTGCGGCGCGTCGTCGTCGAGCGCTATTCGGCGCTGTCGATCAACCCCGCCTTCCGCCGCCGGCCGCCCGAAGGCGCGTTCAAGACGCAATGGACCCGTATTGAGACCGCCGCGAGCCTGTGGGCGATCGCGCTGATCGCCTTGGTCGCGACCGGCGTGGTGCCGCTCAAATGGTTCGCGATCTTCCTCGTCGTCGCTTCCGGCGTCGCCGTGCTCAACCAGTTGCGCACGCTCGTCGCCCATCTCTGGGAGAATGAGGGCGAGGCGATGAGCGTGACGGCGCAATATCTCGACACCGTCAATGTGCCCCCGCCCGCGACGTTGCCGGCGCTCTGGGCGCCGGTCGGCCTGCGCTATCACGCGCTGCATCATTTGCTGCCGGGGTTGCCCTATCACGCGCTGGGCGAAGCGCATCGCCGCATTTCCGCGGTGCTCGAGCCGGGGTCGCCTTATCACAAGGCGAGTTACGCGGGGATGTTCGGCCTCATCGTCAAGATCGGCCGCTCGACCATAAGCGTTCGCCACTGAGCACCACCGCCGTTCGTGCTGAGCTTGTCGAAGCACGTTCGGACGCACTGCCCGTCGATTTGCTCGGGGTGAACGGACGAGGCTATTCCTCGGTCCGGATCAACACTGCCTCGCCGATCAGGAAGAACAGCAGGAACGGCGCCCAGGCTGCGAGGAACGGCGGATAGGCCCCGAGATTGCCCATCGCCAGCGCGAAATTGTCGGCGATGAAATAGGCGAAGCCCAGCGCCATACCGATCGCCGCGCGCAGGAACAGCTTGCCCGAGCGGGCAATGCCGAACGCCGCGACCGCGCCGAGCAAGGGCATCAGCGCCGCCGACAGCGGGCTCGACAATTTGTGCCATAGCGAGCCTTCGAGGTCCTTGGTCGGCCGCCCCGCGGCATGAAGGTCGCCGATCGCCGCCTTCAAGGCGCCGAACGACAGCCCGTCGGCATCGACGCTCGCCAGCGTGAATTGGTCGGGCCGAACGCCATGGCCGATCACCACCGGGCCGGTGACGACCTCGCGATCCGATCCGACGTCGAATCGCGTGACTTGCGGCCCGATCAGCCAGCCGTCGCCGCTACGCTCGCCCTTCGGCGCGGTGACGATGCTGATGAGGCGGCCATTGTCGCGCTGGAACACGCTGATCCCGCCCAGCTTGGCGGCGTCGCCCTTGCCGCTGATCTGCGCGACCTCGATCAGGTCGTCGCCGGCGCGCACCCAGACATTGGCGCGGTCCCCCCGATCGATCGGCAGCGGGCCGTAATCGACCGCCTGCCACTGATCGAGCGTCGCCGTCGCGCGTGCCACGACGCGGTCGTTGAACGCGAAGGAAATCGCCGCCACGCCCAGCGCGGCCACGATCAGCGGCGCCAGCACCTGGTGCGCCGACAGTCCCGAGGCCTTCAAGGCGACGATCTCGCTGTTCTGGTTCATCGTCGCCAGCGTGATGATCGTGCCGAGCAGCACCGAGAAGGGCAGCACGAACGAGATGATCTGCGGCGCGCGCAGGCCGACATAATGCCACACCTGCTCCTGCCCGTTGCCGGGATGCGCGAGGATGTCGCCCGAGGTGCTGAGCAGGTCGAGCGTCTGCAGGATCAGCACCAGCCCGGCGACAATCACGAACGTGCGCACCAGAAACATCCGCGCCATGTAGATCGAGATGGTGCGAGACGGGAAAAAGCCGGCCAGCGTCATGCCAGCTTCCTCCGCTTGAACGGCATGAGCCGCCCGACCGCCTTCGCCATCTTCGCAAACCAGCGCTCGAGCGCGCCGATCGGCTGCCCGCCGGGCACATAGGCGATCGTATAGTACATCCACAGCACCAAGGCGGCGAACAACACGAACGGCGTCCACAGCGCGACGATCGGATCGATCTTGCCGAGCGCCGCGACGTCAGCGGCATATTGGTTGATCTTGTGATAGGCGACGATCATCACGATGCCCAGGAACACGCCCAGCGCCGAGGTCGATCGCTTGGGCGGCACGCCGAGCGCCAGCCCCATCAGCGGCAGCAGGAACATCGTCGCCACCTCGACCACGCGGAAGTGGAACTCGGCGCGGCTCGATGCGCGGACATCGGCGGGCACCTTCTGGTCATGGCCGTAGAAGGCGAGCTCGGGCAGCGTCAGCTCGAGGTTGCGGCCGCCGCGCTGGCGGAACTTTTCGTATTTGGGCAGCGCGATCGGCAAATCGTGGCTGCTGAAGGTCAGCACCCGCGGCACCTTGAAGCCGGGCTCGCTGTCGATCAGCGTGCCGTTGGTCAGATGGAAGATGATCGTGTCGGGATCGTCGGTCGCCATGAACTGCCCGCTCTGCGCGGTGACGCCGAGCCAGCCGCCATTGTCGTTCTTCCTGTGCAGGAAGATGCCGCTCAATTTGCGGCCCTTGTCCTCGCTCTTCTCGATACGGAGCGTCATCTTGCTGCCGAAATTGGTGAACTCGCCGATCTTGATCGAAGCGCCGAGCGCGCCGGTCCGGAGCTCGAAGCGCAGGCCTTCGTAATTGTATCGCGCCTTGGGCTGGATGAAGCCGACGATGCCGAGATTGAGGATGGCGAGCGCGATCGCGTAGAGGAACGGCACGCGCAGCAGCCGGCCGTAGCTCATGCCAACGCCGCGCATCACATCGAGCTCGGATGTGGTGGCGAGCTTGCGGAAGGTCAGCAGCACGCCAAGCAGCAGCCCGATCGGCACGCCCAAACCGAGATATTCGGGCAACAGGTTAGCGAGCATCCGCCAGATCACGCTGATCGGCCCGCCTTCGGTCGCGACGAAGTCGAATAGCCGCCGGATGCGGTCGAGCACCAGCAGCATCGCCGCGATCACCAGCGTCGAGAAGAGCGGCACCGCGATCAGCCGGGCCATGTAGCGATCGATCGATTTCATGGGCGGGCGAGCAGGACCTTCATGCGGCGCGGACGCCGGAGAGGCCCGGCTATATCGGGGCGAAGCGCTTCAGTCAGCCCCCGATCATTCGGCGGCGAGGCGATGCGGCGGGGTGGGCCGCTCGACGGCCATCGCCTCGCCGAGCGCGCGTTCGAGCGCGGCGATGGTGAAGGGCTTGCGCAGCACGACATGGTTGGAAAGCGTGTCGCTCGCCGCCTCGCCGGCATAGCCGGTGACGAACAGCACCGCGAGGTGCGGATAGAGGGGGCCCAGTGTCGCGATCAGTTCGGGCCCGGTGATACCCGGCATCAGCACGTCGGAAATGAGCAAGTCGAGGCTCGGATGGGCGCGGATCAGCTCCTCGGCCTGGAGCGGATCGCCGCAGCCGACCGGACTATGGCCGAGCTCTTCCAGCGCGCCGATCGTTGCCGCCAGCACGCGCGGATCGTCTTCGATGACGAGCACGTCGAGGCTGTTCAATGGCGCGCTGCTCTCGGCCGCGGTGCTGGGCGCGGGCGCGGGCGCCGGCTTGGCGTCGGACAGGCGGCGCGGCAGATAGAGCGTCACCGTCGTTCCTCGGCCGGGCGCCGATTCGATGGCGATCTCGCCTTCGGTCTGGCGGACGAAGCCGAAGATCTGGCTCAGGCCCAGCCCGGTCCCTTTGCCCACGGGCTTGGTGGTGAAGAACGGCTCGAACACGCGCTCGCGCACTTCGTCGCTCATGCCGCAGCCGGTGTCGGTAACGGCGATCGTCGCGTACTCGCCGGCGGCGCAATTGCCGATCGCGCCCGCTTCGAGCGTCACCGCGCCGGTGGCGATGGTCAGGCTGCCGCGCCCGTCCATCGCGTCGCGCGCGTTGACCGCGAGGTTGAGGATCGCGTTTTCGAGCTGGTGGCGATCGGCCCAGACCGACCAGCCGCTGCCGTCGTCGCTGGTGGTGATCGTGATCGCTTCGCCCAATGTGCGGTCGAGCAGGCTCGACATGCCCGCGATCAGCGAGCGCGCCTCGATCGCCTCGGGGAGCAGCGGCTCGGCGCGCGAGAAGGCGAGCAGCCGCTTGGTCAGCGCCGCGGCGCGATCGGCGCCCTCGGCGGCGTTGTCGAGATGGCGGCGGAGCTGCTCGGGGCTGCCCTTCAGATGACGCTTGGCAAGTTCGAGCCCGCCGAGAACGACCGCCAGCATATTGTTGAAATCGTGCGCGATGCCGCCGGTCAGCTGGCCGACCGCCTCCATCTTCTGAACCTGGCGCAGGCGCGCTTCCTTCTCCTGCAGTTCGGCGGTCGCTGCCGCCACTGCCGCTTCGAGATCGCCGACGCGTGCGCGCTCGACCTCGGCTTCGGCGCGCGCCGAGGCGCGTTGTGAGAGTGCCTGCACCGCCATCCAGCCGAGCACCATCGCGCCGACCACGAGCAGCATGCCGAACGCGATCAGGATGCCGACCACTCGATTGGCATGCGTGATGGTGTGCGCCACCGCATCGTTGCGGCTGGCCAGCAGCGCGCGCTCGTCCGCGGTGATCTGCTTGAGCAAGCGGTTGATGTCGTCGAGCGACTGCGCCTTGCGCGCCTGGTAATAGAGCGACAGCGCCTGGCTGTTCTTGTGATAGAGCGTGCTGAGCGCGGTCAGCGACAATTCCTGTCCGCGCTTTTCATAAGCAGCGCGCAACGCATCGATGCGGTGCTGCTGTTCGGGGCGGTTGTCGGTGGCGCGGTCGAGCTGGTCGAGCATGTTGCCCGCGCGCGACCATTGATCCGAATATTGCTGGCCGAGCTGCTTGTCGCCGCTGATGACGAAGCGGCCGAGCGAGGCTTCGGCATCGGCGATCATGCCCGAGAGGTTGCTGGCGAGGATCATCACCTCGTAGCTCTTCGATTGCAGGTCGAGCGCGCGGTCGCGCTGGCGGTCGGCGGCCTTGAGCGTGAGCACCAACGCGACGAGCACGGCGACGCCGAGCACCGCGGTCACCACCAGCATGATGGTCCGCCAGTGCGCGATCGGGCTCCGGCCCGCCTCGTGATCGCCCGCGCTCATTCCCGGCGACTCTAGCCGACCCCGACTCGCGGGAAAAGCCGAACCTTGGATCAGCCGATTACGCCGACCGCCTGGCCCGCGGCGCGGAACATCGACAGCACCCGGTCGATCTGCTCGCTCGAATGCTCGGCGCAGAGCGAGCAGCGCAGCAGGTAGGTGCCCGCGGGCGTCGCCGGCGGACGCGCCATATTGACGTAGAGCCCGCCGTCGAGCAGCGCTTGCCACATCGCCACCGCCTGCTCCTGATCGTCGAGAATCACCGCGACGATCGCGCTGTCGGGCGTCTCGGTGCCGAGGCGGAAGCCCATTTGCTTGAGCCCGCCGTGCAATTTGCGCGCGTTTTCCCACAGATGCTGGCGCTTGTTATGCGCGTGCATCAGTTTGCGGATCGAAGTCTCAGCGGTCGCCACGACCGAGGGCGGCAGGCTGGCGGTGAAGATATAGGGCCGGCAGGCGAGCCGGATCGCCTCGAACTTGGGATGGTTCGACACGCAGAAGCCGCCGACGGTGCCGACCGACTTGGAGAAAGTGCCGACGACGAAATCGACCTCGCCCTCCAGCCCCTGGTCCTCGTAAACGCCGCGGCCGTTGGGGCCGAAAAAGCCCATCGAATGCGCTTCATCGACCAGCACCATCGCGCCATGCTTCTTCGCGACCGCGACCATTTCCTTCAAGGGCGCGATGTCGCCGAGCATCGAATAGACGCCTTCGAGCACCACCAGCTTGCCCGCGTCGACGGGAAGCCGCCCAAGGCGCTTGTCGAGGTCGGTCACGTCATTGTGGCGGAAGCGGACGATCTCGGCGACGCCCTGCTTGCAACCGTCGTAGATCGAGGCATGGCTGTCGGCGTCGAGGATGACATATTCGCCCTTGCCGGCGAGCGTCGAGATCATGCCGAGATTGGCCATATAGCCGGTCGAGAAGACGATCGCTCCCGACATGCCGTAAAAGTCGCGCAACGCCTGCTCGCAACCCATATGGTCGCGGAACGTGCCGTTGAGCATCCGGCTGCCGTTGGTGCCCGATCCGAACTGATCGAGCGCGTCCTTGCCGGCCTGGATGACGTCGGGATCGAAGGTCATGCCCATGTAGTTGTAGGTGCCGAGCAGTATCGTCTCCTTGCCCTTGATGACCGCCTCGGTCGGCGACTTGACCCGCTCCATGACGATCGCGAACGGATCGGTGACGCCCGAATCGAGCAGCTTCTGCCGTTCGGCGATCAGGCCGTCGAACTTGCTCATCAGGTCGGTGGCGGCTTCGCTCATCATTCAAATCCCCACGTCCGTTCGCCCGGAGCTTGTCGAAGGGCGGGACCTTCGTGCTTCGACAAGCTCCGGGCGAACGGAAACTTACTTGTCCTTCAATTTCTCGACGGCATCGACCAGCTGGCCGACGGTCTCGATCTCGGCCTGCATGTTCATGGTGATGAGAATGTCGAACTCGTCCTCGATCGCGGCGACGAAGTCCATGACCGTCAGGCTGTCCCATTCGAGATCGCCCTGGAAGGTGGTTGCCTCGGTGAGCGCGACGCCCTTCTTGTTGAAGGGCTCGATCAGCTCGGCGACTTTGTCGAAGGTCTGCTGGCGGTCGCTCATCTCATGCTTTCGTGGCTGTGGAGAGCCGCATCTGGCGGACAAATGCGGCGGCAATTCGTCCGGCCTATAGCAGCGAATGGGCGCGATACCACGCCGCGGTCGCGGCAAGGCCGCGGATCGTCTGTATCTCCGGCTGCCACAGCGCCGGATCGGGGCGCCTGGCGTCGTCGATCACCCAATCGGGATGGCAGAAATAGGCGACTCGATCGGCGGTCAGCTTCGCGCGCTTGCCGCGCGCCAGCCGGTCGCCGCGCGCGGCGAGCGCCAAGAGCCAGCGCGGCAGTGCAATCGGCCGTATCCGCTTGCCGACCGCCGCCCCGATCACGCCGGCAAATTCCCGATGGCTCCAGCCGCCCGGCCGGCCGTCATCGGCCTCGAGCAGGCGCTGGTTGGAGGTGGTTTGCGCCAGCGCGAGCAGCAGCCGACCGAGGTCGCTCACCTCGATCACCGATAGCCGCCCCGCGGGCGGGGTGAAGATGAAGCCCAACTTCGCCATGCGGAACAGGTCGCGCATTTCCATGTCGCCGGGCCCGTAGATCGCGGGCGGCCGCACCATCGCCCATTCGAGCCCCGAGCCCTCGACGACGCGTTCGGCCTCGGCCTTCGACCAGCCGTAATCGGACAACTGCGGCTCGCGCGCGGCGAGCGAGGAGACGTGCACGAAACGGCGCACGCCTGCGGCCGTGGCCGCGTCGACGATCGCTTTCGTGCCGCCGATATTGCCCGCGGCAAAGCCGGCGCGATCGGGCGCGTTGACCACGCCCGCGACATGGATCACCGCATCGGCGCCGGCGACGAGCTCGGCCAGCGCCTCGGGCTGATCGAGCGCGCCCGCGATCCAGGTGACGCCTTGATGTTCGGGCTGCGGCCGCCGCGTCAGCGCACGCACCTGATGCCCGTCGGCGCGCGCGAGATTGATCAGCGTCCCCCCGACAAAGCCCGTGCCGCCGGTGATCGCGAGCACGCTCACAGCAGGGCCATATGGCTGCGATGAACCAGGGCAGCGCGCGGCGCATGGCCGAGGATCGCGGCGTGGCGGTCGCTGCGATGGCCGATCAGCCGCGCGGCGTCGTCATGGTCGTATTCGGCGAGGCCGCGTGCCAGCCGCCGGCCGTCGGCGCCGACGATCTCGACGAGGTCGCCGCGGGCGAAGCCGCCGCTGACTGCTGTCGCGCCCGCGGCGAGCAGGCTCTTGCCCTGCGCCAGCGCCCGCGCCGCGCCTTCATCGACGGTGATCGCGCCGCGCGCGGTCAGCCCGCCGGCAAGCCACGCCTTGCGCGCCGATGCCGTCTTTTCGGCGACAAACAAGGTGTGCCGCGCCGCAGCCGACAATGGCCGCTCGATCCGCCCGCTGGCGATGGCGAGCGGCGCGCCGGCGGCGGCGGCGATCCGCGCCGCGGCGATTTTCGAGATCATGCCCCCCGATCCCATCCCCGAGGCAGAGCCGCGATCGGCCATCGCCTCGACCCGCGCCTCGATCCGCTCGACCCGCGCAATGTGCTCGGCGCCGGGCAGCGCCGGGTTGCGGTCGTAGAGCCCATCGACGTCGGACAGCAACACCACGCCCTGAGCGCCCGCCGCGCCGGCGACGCGCGCGGCGAGGCGGTCATTGTCGCCGAAACGAATCTCGGCGGTGGCGACGCTGTCATTCTCGTTGATGACCGGCACGACACCGAGGCCCAGCAGTCGGTCGAGCGTCGCCGCGGCGTTCAAATAGCGTCGGCGATCCTCGAGGTCGTCGAGCGTGACGAGCATCTGCGCCGCGGTGAGGCCGTGCGCACCGAGCGTCTCCGCCCAGACCTGCGACAGCGCGATCTGCCCGGTGGCGGCAGCGGCCTGCGCATCCTCGAGACTGGCGCGGCCGCCCTTGGCGAGCCCCAACCGCCGCGCACCGAGCGCGATCGCGCCTGAGGAGACTACCGCGATCTGCTGCCCGTCGCGCGTCCGCTCGGCAATGTCCGCGGCGATTCCCGCCAGCCAGTCGCGACGGACCCCGCCGTCCTCGTCGACGAGCAGCGCCGAACCGATCTTGACGACCAGCCGCGGGCAAGCGGCAGGCGGGAACAGCGCGTCGCTCACACCGGCGACCACTCGATCGCATCCTCACCCGCGTCGTCGGCTGCAACCGCATCGTGCGCCGGCCCGATCGCCTCGATCAATTTGTCGAGCGCCCAGTCGACCCCGATGCCGGCCGCGCCCGAAATCGGGATGACGGGTGCGCCGCTCGCTTCAGCGAGTTCCGCCGACAAGGCGGCGATAAGTTCGTCATCGAGCGTGTCGATCTTGTTGAGCGCGACTACCACCGGCTTGTCGTCGAGCCCCGCGCCATAAGCGATCAGCTCGTCGCGGACGATGCGGTAGCTGGTGGCGACATCGTCGTCATTGGCATCGACCAGGTGGAGCAGCACGCGGCAGCGCTCGATATGGCCCAGGAAGCGGTCGCCGATCCCCGCGCCCTCGGCCGCGCCTTCGATCAGCCCGGGAATGTCGGCAATGACGAACTCGCGGCTCTTGTGGCGCACCACGCCCAGCTGCGGCCGCGTCGTGGTGAAGGCATACTCGCCCACCTTGGCCTGCGCGTTGGTGACGGCGTTGATGAAGGTGGACTTGCCGGCGTTGGGCAGCCCGACCAGCCCGGCATCGGCGAGCAGCTTGAGGCGGAGCCACACCCACGCTTCCTCGGCGGGCCAGCCGGTGCCGTGCTGGCGCGGCGCGCGGTTGGTAGAGCTTTTGTAGCTCATGTTGCCGCGTCCGCCGTCGCCGCCCTTCAGGAACACCTCGCGCTGGCCCTCGCGGGTGAAATCGAGCAGCACGTGCTCCTTGTCCTCGGAGAGGATCTGCGTCCCCACCGGCACCTTGATGACGAGATCGTCGCCGCCCGCGCCGGTGCGGTTGCTGCCCGCGCCGCCACGCCCGCGGGGCGCGCGGAAATGCTGGGTGTAGCGGAAGTCGATCAGCGTGTTGAGGCCGTGGACCGCTTCGAACACGATGTCGCCGCCCTTGCCGCCGTCGCCGCCGTCGGGGCCGCCATATTCGATGAACTTCTCGCGCCGAAAGCTCACCGCGCCGGGGCCGCCAGCGCCCGAACGGACGTAGATTTTGGCCTGATCGAGGAAATGCATGGGGATGCTAGATAGCGAAAACGGCAGGTTTCGCCAGTCTTGCGCGTCATTCGAAATCTTCCGGCATGACGGTCCGGGGCAGCGGCAATGGTGTCCCGAATATAAGATTCGGCCTAGCCTTGGTTCTCCGTCTGTCGGTGTGAGGCGAGCAGCGAGTCGGTCGCCAGTTCGCGCGCCTTGTGCCGCGGCAAGCCCAATGCCTTGGCCATCGGCCCGCCGAGCAGCGCATCGCCCAGCGCCGTCAGCACCAGCTGCAACGTTTCTTCCTGCAGCGTCCATCCCGTCTCATGGTCGTGATCGACCGCGAGATCATCGACGAGATTGTGGATCGCGTCGAGCACCGGATCGAGCGCGTCTTGGTTGCCGGTGATGATCATCCAGCTCGCCAGTTGTCCGGCGCCGTGTGCGAAGGCATCGAAGGCGAGGTCGACCACCTCGCGCGGGTTGCGGTCGGTCTCGCGCGCGCGCCGCGCCGCCTCGGCGATGCGCGTGGTGATGTTCTGGGTCAGCCGGCCGATCAGCGCTCGCTGCAGCCCCGCGGCCGAGCCGAAATGATGGAGCAGATTGGCGTGCGTCCGCCCGATCCGCGCCGCCACTGCCTTCAGCGTCACAGCCTGCGGCCCTTCCTCGAGCAGCAGCGCGCGCGCCGCCTCGATCGCCGCATCGCGCGACTCCTCGGGAGTCATGCGGCGGCGAGGGGCGAGGGCAGTGACGACCATCCCTCGTCTCTCGGCGGATTCCGCCGCGAGATCAAGGCACGGCTGGGCGCTAACGGGGAAAGCGCGACTCACGCTGCCATTCGTACCGGATCGTCGGTGGTGTCCTCGTCGGCGAGCGCCAGTTCGTAGTTGGCGCCGAGCGTCTCGCCGCCGCGCGCCAGCGAAGGGCGCGGCTCGACACGCCCGGTCGGCCGAAAGCCGAGCTTGGTCAGCACTCGCCCCGAGGCGGGATTGTCGATGAAATGCCAGGCGTGGAGCCGCTTGTAGCCGAGCGCGTGGCGCGCCATCTCGATCACCGCACGCCCCGCCTCGGTCGCATAGCCGCGCCCCCAGGCGTCGGGGGTCAGCCAATAGCCGAGCTGGCGCGTGCCGTCTTCCTCGGCATGGATGCCGATGCCGCCGATCAGCCGCGTGTTCGCTCCTTCGTGGAGCAGGATCAGGAACAATGGATCGGTGCTGCCGCGCGGGCGGGCGAGATAGTCGTGCGCGTCGCCCAGCGCATAGGGCCAGGGCACGCGCGCGAGCTTCGTCGCCACCGCCTCGTGGCCGATCGCTTCGGAAAGGGCGCGCGCGTCCTCGGGCCAGCCGGGCCGCAGCGTCAGTCTCTTGGTACGGGCGAACATCATACGCTCTCCTTTGACCGCTTTTGCGCCATCGCTACCGCGTCACCGTGACGCGGGTGCGACAGCTCGGAGGAGGGAGCATGAAAAAAAAGGGAGCCGGGACGGCCCGGTCTCCCTTTTTGGCTGGTTCCTCTATCGGAACCCCGGATCGCCCTGGTGGGCAATCCGGATGATTGCCCGATGTTATTCGGCCGCTGCCATAATTTGCTCGACCGAGCAGAATTTGCGACCAAGCTTGCCCTCGTGGAATCGCACGCGGCCCTCGACGAGCGCGAAGAGGGTATGGTCCTTGCCCATGCCGACATTGTTGCCCGGATAGAACTTCGTCCCGCGCTGACGCACGAGGATGTTGCCCGGAATGGCGACTTCGCCACCGAACTTCTTCACACCGAGGCGACGACCGGCCGAATCGCGACCGTTGCGCGACGAACCGCCTGCCTTTTTATGTGCCATTGTCTAAACTCCTTGGATCAGGCTTCGGCGGCCGCAGGGGCGCCTTCGGCGGTGTCGGTCTTTGCGGCAGCCTTCTTGGGAGCTGCCTTCTTCTTCTCTTCGCCGACGCTCAGGATCTTGAGGATCGTGTGCTGCTGGCGGTGGCCGTTGCGACGGCGATAATTGTGGCGACGGCGCTTCTTGAAGACGATGACCTTCTCGCCCTTGGCCTGCGCGACGATCTCGGCGCCGACGGTGAGGCCCTCGACCGCCTTGAGGTCGCCGCCTTCGCCCGCGAGCAGAACGTCGCCCAGGGTGACCTTGTCACCGGCTTCGCCGCCGATCTTCTCGACGACGATCTTGTCTCCGGCGGCGACGCGATACTGCTTGCCGCCCGTGCGCACGATAGCGAACATGGCCCTCATCACTTTCCAAATGCATGTGCCCGCGCGAGCATGCTCGCCGGGAAAGGTGGTCCGCCTAAGCGAGCGGTCCGATTCTGTCAACATCCGTTGGGCGGTTGCAGCAGAACAACGACACCTCCGTCATCCCGGACTTGTTCCGGGTCCACCGTGCCGTACACGAACGGATCACGGCTCTTGCGGCGCCATGGATGCCGGAACAAGTCCGGCGTGACGACAATGGCAGACAAACCCGTTGTCCCCACACGCTTCCCTGATATGGTCTCCCGCGAAACGATCCCGAGGAGAGCGACGATGATCAAGGCGATTCTTGCCGGCGCGATGCTGCTCGCCACGCCCGCGCTGGCGCAGGACGGTCCGCCGCCCAAGGTTTCGGACAAGCTGCCGCCCGCCAACCCGCTGCCTTATGCCGGCCCCGACGTCGCCGGCGTGATGGCGCCGCTCAAGGCCTGGTTCGCCGGCATCGATGCCGCGGACGCGAACGCGATCCGCGCGCAATTGCGCATGGACGGGGGCGGCGGCGCGACCGTCGCCGGCACCCGCGCCAATGGCGAGAAGTTCGTCAAGCATCTGACCTGGGAGGAATATCTTTCCAACGTGAAGCCGGGCGAGCATCATTATCACGAGCAATTCTCCGGCCAACCCGCGGTCGAGGTGGATGGCGATATCGCGATGGTGTGGGGCGAATTCACGCTCTCGGTCGACGGCAAGGTCGCGACCTGCGGCGTCGACCATTTCGATCTGGTGCGCGAGAACGGGTCATGGAAGGTCCAGAACGTCACCTGGTCGCAACGAACGACGGGGTGCAACGCGTCGTGATCAAGTCGCTCCTCATCGCCAATCGCGGCGAGATCGCCTGCCGCGTCATCCGCACCGCGCGCCGCATGGGGATTCGCACCGTCGCGGTTTATTCGGATGCAGACGCGAACGCCCTCCACGTCCGCCAGGCCGACGAGGCAGTGCATATCGGGCCGAGCCCGGCGCGCGAGAGCTATCTCGTCGGCGACAAGATCATCGCCGCGGCCAAGGCGACGGGCGCGGAGGCGATCCATCCCGGCTATGGTTTCCTCTCCGAAAATGCCGACTTCGCGCAGGCGGTGATCGATGCCGGGCTGACCTGGGTCGGGCCGAAGCCTGCCAGCATCCGCGCGATGGGGCTGAAAGATGCCGCCAAGGAACGGATGATCGCGGCGGGCGTGCCGGTGACGCCGGGCTATCTCGGCGAGGATCAATCGCCCGAACACCTCAAGGCGGAGGCCGATGCGATCGGCTATCCGGTGCTCATCAAGGCGGTCGCCGGCGGCGGCGGCAAGGGCATGCGCCGCGTGGATGACGCGGCCGACTTCCTCGACGCGCTCGCCTCGTGCAAGCGCGAGGCGGCAAGCTCGTTCGGCGACGATCGCGTGCTGATCGAAAAATACATCTTGAGCCCACGCCACATCGAGGTGCAGGTCTTCGGCGACAGCCACGGCAACGTCGTCCACCTGTTCGAACGCGACTGCTCGCTCCAGCGCCGCCACCAGAAGGTGATCGAGGAAGCCCCCGCGCCGGGCATGGCCGAAGCGACTCGCGAAGCCGTCTGCGCCGCGGCAGTGCGCGCGGCCAAGGCGGTCGACTACGAAGGCGCCGGCACGATCGAGTTCATCGCCGACGCCAGCGAAGGCCTGCGCGCTGACCGCATCTGGTTCATGGAAATGAACACGCGATTGCAGGTCGAGCATCCGGTGACCGAGGAGATCACCGGGCAGGATTTGGTCGAGTGGCAACTGCGGGTCGCGAGCGGCGAGACGCTGCCCAAGCGGCAGGACGAGCTGTCGATCACCGGCTGGGCGATGGAAGCGCGGTTGTATGCGGAGGATCCGGCGAAGGGATTTCTGCCGAGCACCGGCCGGCTGGAGGTAATGAAGCTGCCCGACAGCTTGCGCATCGAAACGGGGGCGGCAGAAGGTGACTTCATTTCACCATTTTACGACCCGATGATCGCCAAGCTCGTTAAATCGGCAACTAGCCGCGAAGCCGCGATCGAGGGACTTGCGGCGGCCTGTCGCCAAGTCGCCGTCGCGCCTGTAAAGACAAATGCTTGGTTCCTCGGGCGCCTACTCGAAAGGCCTGAATTCGAACGCGCTGCGATCACCACCGCCTTCATCGCAAGCCATATCGACGTCCTCACTGCATCGCCATCGCCAAGCGATGCATTGTTAAACGCTGCGGCGGAGCGCGAGTTCTGGCGCGATGTTGCGCCAGAAGAGACCGAGTTGATGCGCGGCCTTCGAGGCTTTCGCCTTAATTCGAAAAGCAACGCAGACGTCACGGTGTCGATCGACGGTGCGCCGACCGTCGTTTCTGTCGATTGGGGGACGGCGGAGCAGTATTGGGATGGTTTCGGTTATTGGTCGGAGGAGTTCCTCTTCGAGCAAGGCGCGGCATTTGCCGTGGCGCCAGCGCGTTCTTCGGGCAACTCCTTGGGAACGGCCGCCGACGGTGCGATCCTGTCGCCGATGCCGGGGCGGATCATTGCGGTGGAGGTCGCGGCGGGGGACAGCGTCAGCAAGGGGCAGAAGCTTGTCACGCTCGAGGCGATGAAGATGGAGCATACGCTGACCGCCCCGTTCGCCGGGGTCGTGGCAGAGCTTTCGGCTGCGGAAGGTGCGCAGGTCAGCGAAGGGGTGCTGCTGGCGCGGGTGGAGCGGAAAGATGATTAGGACGGCAAAACCCGCAACCCCTCTCCCCTTGCGGGAGAGGGAGGGGCCCGCTCGCGAAGCGAGTGGGAGGGAGAGGGGGCGGCTGCATCGCAGTTGTGCGGCGCGATGCGCCGCCCACCCTCATCCAAGCTCCGCTTGGCGGCGCGCCGCCACGCTTCGCGATCCTTCTCCCGTCAAGGGAGAAGGGTGATGCCCGGTAAGTTCTACGATCAGTGGCAAGTCGGCGAGGTGATCGAACACCCGCTTCGCCGCACCGTTACAGAGACCGACAATCTCCTGTTCTCGACGATGACGCACAATCCTCAACCGCTTCATCTAGACGCCGAGGCGGCGCGGGCGTCGGAGTTCGGGCAGATCCTCGTCAATGGCACCTTCACCTTTGCGTTGATGGTGGGGCTGACCGTCGCCGAGACGACGATGGGGACGTTGGTTGCGAACCTCGGCTACGACAGGCTGGTGATGCCCAAGCCGGTGTTCATCGGCGATACGCTCCATGCCACCAGCGAGGTGGTCGAGATGCGCGAGAGCAAGTCGCGGCCCTCTGCCGGGCTGGTGACGTGGAAGCACCGCATGCTCAACCAGCGGGACGAGGTGGTGTGCGAGTGTCTGCGGACGGCGCTCCTCAGGAAAAAATGACGTCATGCCAGCCCCCGGATCGGGCTTCGCCCGTCCGAGGACAGGCTACGGCTGGCATCTCTTGCGGCTTGAGACCCCAGCCTTCGCTGGGGTGACGTTGCTTTGGTCAGACGGTGAAGCTCTCGCCGCAGCCGCAGGAGCCGGTGGCGTTGGGGTTGGCGAAGACGAAACCCGAGGTGAAATCGTCCTCGACCCAGTCCATCGTCGAGCCGATCAGGTAGAGCACCGAGGCGCCGTCGACGAAGAAGGTGCCGCCGGGGGTGCCGATGCGCTCGTCCATCGGGTTCGCTCGCGTCACGTAATCGACCGAATAGGCCAGGCCCGAGCAGCCGCGGCGGGGGGTCGAGAGCTTGACGCCGATCGCGTCGGCGGGGGCCTTGGCCATCAACTCGGCGATGCGCGCTTCGGCGCGCTCGGTGAGCTTGACCGCGGTGGGGCGTTGGCGGGTGGTGGTATTGGTCACGACAAACGCTCCGTTCGTGCTGAGCTTGTCGAAGCACGTGATCGCGACGCAGCGTCCTGCAAACGCCCTTCGACAAGCTCAGGGCGAACGGAGAAATGTTGCGTCGTCGGCATCACAGCATCCCCAGTTCGAGCTTGGCGTCGTCGGACATCTTCTGCGGGTCCCAGGGCGGGTCCCAGACGAGGTTGACGTCGGCGATGGCGATGCCGGGAACGGCGCTGACGCGAAGCTCGACTTCGCCGGGCATCGATTCCGCGACCGGGCAGTGCGGCGTCGTCAGCGTCATCGTCACCGCGGCGTGGCCCTCGTCGGTCACCTCGACGCCGTAGATCAGGCCGAGGTCGTAGATGTTGACCGGGATTTCGGGGTCATAGATTTCCTTGAGCGCGTCGATCACCGCTTCGTAGAGCGCCCCCCCGGGTTCGCTGCCCGACAGCGGCTCGGGCTTTTGTGACAGGAAGCCTTCGAGATAGTCGCGCTTGCGTTCGAAGGTCTCGCGCGGGCTCTCCTCGACGCGCGCCTTGGGCGGCGCCTCGACGCTGTCGACTTCCTCGATTGAAATTCTGCGTTCTTCGTTCACCCGAAGATCCTCGTTACCCGTTCGATACCCTTGACCAGCGCCGCCACGTCCTGCGGGCCGTTGTAGACGCCGAAGCTCGCCCGCGCGGTCGCGGGGACGCCGAGCGCCTCCATCAGCGGCTGCGCGCAATGGTGGCCGGCGCGGATCGCGACCTCGCCTTCGTCCAATATGGTGGCGACGTCGTGCGGATGAACCCCCTCGACCGCAAAGCTGACGATGCCGGCGGACTCCTCGGGGCCGAACACGCGGACGCTGTTGAGACCTGCCATCGCCTCGCGCGCCTCGTGGACCAAGGCGGTTTCGTGGGCGTGGATGCGATCGAGGCCGATCCCCTCGACATAGTCGATCGCGGCATGGAGGCCGACGACGCCGACGATGTGCGGCGTGCCCGCCTCGAAGCGGCCGGGGGGCGGGGCGTAGGTGGTGCGCTCGAAGGTCACGCGGTCGATCATCGAGCCGCCGCCCTGGTACGGGGGCATCGCGTCGAGGAGTTCGGCGCGGGCCCACAGCACGCCGATGCCGGTCGGGCCGTAGAGCTTGTGGCCGGAGAAGACGTAGAAATCGCAGTCCAGCGCAGCCACGTCGACCGGCATCCGCGGGACGGCCTGACAGCCGTCGAGCAGCAGCTTGGCGCCGGCGGCATGGGCGAGATCGGCGGCTCGACGGGCGTCGAGGACCGAGCCGAGTACGTTCGAGACATGGGCGAGCGCGACCAGCTTGTGCTGGGGCGTCAGCATGGCGGCCATGGCGTCGAGGTCGATGCGGCCGTCCATCGTCAGCGGGATCACGTCGATTTCCGCGCCGACGCGCTCGGCGGCGAGCTGCCAGGGGACGATGTTCGAATGATGCTCGAGCGTCGAGAGCAGGATGCGATCGCCGGCTTTGAGATACGTGCCGGCCCAGCTGTGCGCGACGAGGTTGATGCCTTCGGTCGCGCCGCGGACGAAGACGATCTCGTCGGGGGAGGGGGCGTTGATGAACGCCGCGACGCGCTTGCGGGCCGCTTCGTAGGCAAGCGTCATGTCGGCGGAGCGCTGATAGACGCCGCGGTGGACGGTGGCGTAGGTCTCGCCATAGGCGCGGGTGATGGCGTCGACGACGGCGCGCGGCTTCTGCGCGGTGGCGGCGCTGTCGAGATAGGCCCAGCCTTCGGGAATCGCGGGGAAATCGGCGAGGAGGTCGAGGGGGGCGGCGGCGAGGATCGTGCTCATGCCGAGGCTCCAAAGTGAAGGCATGTTCGCGCAATCGTTTCACTTTGGCGCTGCCTTCGGAGCCCGCGCGAAGCAGCAGGCGATCGGAGGGCGTAGGCATCGCTGCTGGCTGAGCAAATCAAATCCAACATTGCAAGTGAGCGGCTCGATCCGTCATGCCGGACTTGTTCCGGCATCCACCGCGCAACATGCGAGGGCCGTGCGAGTGGAGGAGTGGACCCCGGAACAAGTCCGGGGTGACGGAGCGTATGGGTCATAACGCGCCCTCCAGCCAACGATCGGCATCCGCCGTGAAGGCGTCGCGGACCGCCTCGTTGCCGATGCGGTCGAGCGCGTCGGCGACGAAGGCGCGGGTGAGGAGCGCCTTGGCGCGCGGCGGGGCGATGCCGCGGCTGGTGAGGTAGAAGAGGGCGGTTTTGTCGAGCTCGCCGACCGTCGCGCCGTGGGCGCATTTCACGTCATCGGCGAAGATTTCGAGCTCGGGCTTCAAGTTCACCGTCGCGGTGCGGTCGAGGAGGAGGCCGCGCAAGCTCTGCTCGCCGTCGGTCTTCTGTGCGCCGCGGGCGACCTCGACGCGGGCGGCGAGGCTGGCGGTCGAGCGGTCCTTGGCGACAGCGCGCCACAATTGGCGGCTCTGGCCGTCTAGGGCGTCGTGGCGGAGGGAGACGGCGGCTTCCTGGCGCTGCTCGCCCTGGGTGAGGAGCGCGCCGCCCATCTCGGCGAATGCGGCCTCGCCGGTGCAGGTGAGCGCGCCGTCGATGCGGCTGTCCATGCCGCCGGCGCCGAGGAACACCGAGACGAGGCTGGCGCCTTCGCCGATCTCGGCCTCGTCGCGCAGCGAGATGAAGCCGGAGCCTTGCAGCATGCGGACCGAGCGCATCAGCCGCGCCGAGCGGGCCAGCGAGATTTGGGTGAGGCGGTTGGACCAGCCTTCGCCGACATAGGTCTCGACGATCGAGGCGGCGCTGTCCTCGCCGAGCGCGATGCGCGCGGGCAGGTGGTTGGCGCCGCCGGTGGCGATGTGGACGATCTCGATCGGGTCGCTGGCCTGCTCGGCGGCGAGCGTGAGGCTCCAGCCGGGGCCGGTCGCCTGGCGGGCAAGGGGGTGATCGGTGGCGAGGTTCAGTGGCTCGATTGAGACGCGGCCGGGGGCGCTACGGTCGGCATCGAGCACCCCGTCGACGAACACCAGGCGAGGGCCGCCGAGGCCGATGAAATGCGCGTCGGCTCCAGAAGCGAGGCCGTGCGGCTCATCGGCGAGCGCGCGAAGCGCGTCCAGATTTGACCAGCGCCACGCTTCCTCGCGCCGGGAGGGGAGGGTGAGTGTGGTCATCGCGCACCCCTCTCTGCGCCTCTGCGCCTCTGCGCGAATAAAATGGAATCACGCGAAGGCGCGGAGGCGCAAAGAGGGGTTCGCCGCGCCGCCGTGTTTCCCTTCGCGCCTTCGCGCCTTCGCGTGAGCATGGAAAGGGGTTCGCGCAGAGGCACAGAGGCGCAGAGGAGGGGAGTTGCGCCTTCGGCGCGGAAAGAGTTCCTCCCCTGCAAGGGGAGGTGGCGCGCGAAAGCGCGACGGAGGGGTGTCGCGCCATCGATAGGGGGACACCCCTCCGTCAGGCCTTCGGCCTGCCACCTCCCCTTGCAGGGGAGGATTGAAGGTGTCGCGATCACGCCGCCACCTCGGCATAGCCTTCGGCTTCGAGCTGGCGGGCGAGCTCCGGGCCGCCGGAGCGGACGATGCGGCCGTCGACCATGACGTGGACGACGTCCGGCTGCACGTAATCGAGCAGGCGCTGGTAATGCGTGATGAGCAGCACCGCCTTGTCGGGGGCGCGCATGATGCGGTTGATGCCTTCGCCGACCGCCTTGAGCGCATCGATGTCGAGGCCGGAGTCGGTCTCGTCGAGGATCGCGAATGTCGGCGCGATGATGCCCATCTGGACCATCTCGTTGCGCTTTTTCTCGCCGCCCGAGAAGCCGACGTTGACCGGGCGCTTGAGCATCTCCTGGTTCATGCCGAGCAGGTCCGCCTGCGCGCGGGCGAGCTTGAGGAAGTCGCCGCCGGAGAGCGGGGCCTGCCCGCGGGCCTTGCGCTGCGCGTTGAGCGCCTCGCGGAGGAACTGGACGTTGGAGACGCCGGGAATCTCGACGGGGTATTGGAAGCCGAGGAACAGGCCCGCGGCGGCGCGTTCGTGAGGGTCGAGGGCGAGCAAATCCACTCCCCTCCCTGCAAGGGAGGGGTCGGGGGTGGGTGCGCGGCCCGCAGGGGCGGCAGCCGCTGGAGCCGGGCGCCGCGGGGCCCCCCCCCCCCCCCCCACCCCATGCCCGGGGGGGGTGGAAGTGGACCGGGGCCCCCAAGCACCAGAAACCCGGCC
>JBQCHQ010000034.1:0-89545 GCA_051954515.1 Sphingomonas sp.
CCTGGGGCGATGCGGGAGCGGCGGCGAGGAGGAGAAAGGGGGTGAGCAGGCGGAGACGGCGCATGGCTCCCCTATCCCCTCGCCTTGACCCCCGCGCAAGGGTCCGCCAAACGCCGATGTCTCAACTTAAACGTGATTTTCGGAGTTTTCCTTGGCCGACGGCAAGCCGCTCAGCTTCCAAAGCCTCATCCTGACGCTCCACGATTATTGGAGCGCGCAGGGCTGCGTCATTCTGCAGCCCTATGACATGGAGATGGGCGCGGGCACCTTTCACCCGGCGACGACGCTGCGCGCGCTGGGGCCGACGCCGTGGAACGCAGCCTTCGTCCAGCCCTGCCGCCGCCCGACCGACGGCCGCTATGGCGAGAACCCCAACCGCCTTCAGCATTATTATCAATATCAGGTGGTGCTGAAGCCCAGCCCGGCCGATTTGCAGGACCTCTATCTCGGCAGCCTCGCCGCGATCGGGATCGACTTCACCCGCCACGACATCCGCTTCGTCGAGGACGATTGGGAGAGCCCGACGCTCGGCGCCTGGGGCCTCGGCTGGGAAGTGTGGTGCGACGGCATGGAGGTCACGCAGTTCACCTATTTCCAGCAGATGGGCGGCTTCGACTGCAAGCCGGTGGCGGGCGAGCTGACCTACGGGCTCGAGCGTCTCGCCATGTACATCCAGAACAAGGACAATGTGTACGACCTCGCGTTCAACGACGCCGGCGTCAGCTATGGCGACGTGTTCCTCGAAAACGAGCGCGAGATGAGCGCCTGGAACTTCGAGGTGGCGGACACCGAGCGCTTGTTCGATCTGTTCCGCAAGGCGGCCGCCGAATGCGAGAACTGCCTGGACAAGAAGCTGCCGATTCCCGCCTACGAACAGGCGATCAAGGCGAGCCACGTCTTCAACCTCTTGCAGGCCCGCGGCGTCATCTCCGTCGCCGAGCGCCAGGCCTATATCGGCCGCGTCCGCGACCTCGCGAAGGGCAGCTGCCAGGCGTGGATGGACAAGAACGGGTGGAGCGCGTGAAGATGATGTTCACGCGGAGGCGCGGAGACGCGGAGGATTTTCGCGCAGAGGCGCAGAGGACGCCAAGAGGTTTGTCTGCATTCGCCGCGAAGCGGCCTCAACTCAAATCGGCGTCTCGCTGGCGCGAGACGTGCGCACGCACGATTCCTCTGCGTTCTCCGCGCCTCTGCGCGAACAATTCGCTTCTTCTCCGCGCCTCCGCGCCTCCGCGTGAACACATTTTATGACCGACTTCGTCCTCGAACTCCGCTCGGAGGAAATCCCGGCGCGGATGCAGGCGAAGGCGCGCGAGGACCTCGCTCGCCTGTTCGCGGCCGAGCTCGACAAGGCGGGCCTAGAGGCGGGCGAGCTCGTCACCTATGCCACTCCCCGCCGCCTCGCGCTGATCGCGCGCGGCCTGCCGCTCGAAACCGCCGCCGTTTCGGAGGAGACCAAAGGCCCCCGCACCTCGGCGCCGCCACAGGCGCTCGAAGGTTTCCTGCGCAAGACCGGTTTGACGCAGGACCAGCTCGAAGACCGCGACGGTATCTGGTTCGCGGTGGTCAACAGGCCCGGCCGCAAGACGGCGGACGTGCTTGCCGAGGCTATCCCGGCCATCGTCCGCGCCTTCCCCTGGCCCAAGTCGATGCGCTGGGGGGACGCCTCCGCCAGCACCGAGAGTCTGCGTTGGGTCCGCCCGCTTCAGGGGATCGTCGCGCTGCTTGGCGAGGAAGTCGTGCCCTTCGAGATCGCCGGCATCGCCGGAGCATCGGCAGGAAAAGTGGGAACCGGTTTTCCGTCCGCCGATGCGACCATCAAAAGCTCCTCGGCGACGCTCGGCCACCGCTTTCATCATCCCGGCGCGATCGCCATCGGCTCGGCCGCCGATTATGTCGAGAAGCTGCGCGCCTGCCACGTCATCGTCGATCAGGACGAGCGCGCGCGCGTAATCCGCGACGCCGCGGGCAAGCTCGCCGCGGGCGCCGGCCTCGAATTGATCGAGGACGAGGGCCTGGTCGCGGAAAATGCCGGCCTCACCGAATGGCCGGTGCCGCTGCTCGGCCGTTTCGACGAGGCATTCCTGAGCGTCCCGCCCGAGGTGATCCAGCTCACCGCGCGCGTGAACCAGAAATATTTCGTCTGCCGCGATCGCGCCGGCAAGCTCGCCAACGCCTTCATCTGCACGGCCAATATCGACGCGGCCGATGGCGGCGCGAAGATCGTCGACGGCAACCGCAAGGTCCTCGCCGCGCGGCTGGCGGATGCCAAGTTCTTCTACGACACCGATCTCAAGGTCCCGCTCGACGAGCAGGCGAAGAAGCTGGAGCAGATCGTCTTCCACGAAAAGCTGGGGACGGTGGCCGACAAGGTCGAGCGCGTCGCGAAGCTGGCGCGCTGGCTGGTCGAGGAGAGCATCGTCAAATCCTCCCCGCAAGGCGGGGAGGGGGACCATGCGCAGCATGGTGGAGGGGGTGCGCCACGCAGCGCATCGTCCTTGGCAGCCCCCCTCCACCGTCCTGCGGACGGTCCCCCTCCCCGTGCCGGGGAGGAGTTAGCCGCCCTCGCCGAACGAGCCGCGCGGCTCGCCAAGGCCGATCTCGTCACCGGTATGGTCGGCGAGTTCCCCGAACTGCAGGGCCTGATGGGCGGCTATTACGCCGCCGCGCAAGGCGAGGACCCGGAAGTCGCCGAGGCGATCCGCGATCACTACAAGCCCGTCGGCCAGGGCGATGACGTGCCCACCGCGCCGGTGACGGTGGCGGTGAGTTTGGCTGACAAGCTGGATACGCTGGCAGGATATTTTTACCTTAATGAGGTTCCTACCGGCTCGCGTGATCCCTACGCCCTCCGCCGAGCTGCGCTAGGCACGATAAAGCTGATCACGGAGTTCCAACTCCGAATTGCTCTGATTCCGCTTTTGCTCAAACATTTTGGTCTGATCGAAAAGGCTTCGGAAAAAGCTTATGCCGAAGCAAACGACCGAAAATTAGAGTCCATAGGACTACAACCTGGCACAATCGTTGTGACGGCCGGGCATTTTGATGAAGAGCTAATTGACCTACTCGACTTCTTCGCCGACCGCCTCAAGGTCCAGCAGCGCGAGGCGGGCGTCCGGCACGACCTGATCGACGCGGTGTTCGCGCTTGGCGGGGAGGACGATCTCGTCCGGCTGCTCGCGCGGGTGAAGGCGTTGCAGGCGTTCGTCGGGACCGAGGACGGCGCGAACCTGCTCATCGGCTATCGGCGGGCGGCGAATATTCTGAAGAAGGAAGGGTGGGGCGCCGAGCCCAAACCCGTCACCCCAGCGAAGGCTGGGGTCTCAGGCGAGGGAACGAGGCAGGAGCCGCAAGCGATGCCAGCCTCCGCTGGCATGACCGAACTTGGTTACACCCCCGACCCCGCCGAAGCCGCGCTCATCGCCGCGCTCGACGCGGCCGCGCCAGCCGCGGCCGATGCCGTCGCGCGCGAGGACTTCGAAGCCGCTATGGCCGCGCTCGCCACACTCCGCGCGCCGATCGACGCGTTCTTCGACCAGGTCACGGTCAACGACGCCGATCCGGCGAAGCGCACGGCGCGTCTCGGGCTGCTGGCGCGGATTCGCGATGCCGTGCATGGCGTCGCCGATTTTTCCAAGATCGAAGGCTGAGCGCGAGCACAGGGACCGTAAATTCATCACCTTATGCAGTCGCGGAGACAGGCCTAGATCAAGCATTCACGCGCACGGACCGAGCATAACGGCCGGCGCATCATCACTGGGGAAGGCAACATATGGCGCAATACGTGTACCGCTTCGGCGGCGGCGTTTCGGATGGCGGCGCGGGCGACAGGAACCTGCTCGGCGGCAAGGGCGCGAACCTTGCGGAAATGGCGGGGATCGGCCTGCCGGTGCCGCCGGGCTTCACCATCACCACCGAGATGTGCACGCTTTATTACGAGGAAGGCGAGACCTTCCCCGACAGCGTCCGCCAGGAAGTCGCCGCCGGCATCGAGCATATCGAGGCGATCACCGGCAAGAGCTTCGGCGACGCGAGCGATCCCTTGCTCGTCTCTGTCCGCTCGGGTGCGCGGGTGTCGATGCCGGGGATGATGGACACCGTCCTCAACCTCGGCCTCAACGACGAGACGGTCGAGGGTCTCGCGGCAAAGGCCGGCGACGAGCGCTTCGCCTGGGACAGCTATCGCCGCTTCATCCAGATGTATTCGGACGTGGTGCTGGGGCTCGACCACGGCGCGTTCGAGGAAGCGCTCGAGGTCGCCAAGGAGGATCGCGGCTACACGCTCGATACCGAGATGACCGCGGCCGACTGGCAGGGCCTCGTCGCCGAATACAAGGCGCTGGTCGAGCAGCTCTGGAACAAGCCCTTCCCGCAGGACGTGCACGATCAGCTCTGGGGCGCGATCGGCGCCGTGTTCGGATCGTGGCAGTCGGAGCGCGCCAAGGTCTATCGGCGCTTGAACCATATCCCCGGCGACTGGGGCACCGCGGTCAACGTGCAGGCGATGGTGTTCGGCAACATGGGCGACACCTCGGCGACCGGCGTCGCCTTCACCCGCGATCCCTCGACCGGCGACAACGCGCATTACGGCGAGTTCCTCATCAACGCGCAAGGCGAGGACGTGGTGGCGGGCATCCGCACGCCCCAATACCTCACCCGCGCCGCGCGCGAGGCGGCGGGCGCCAAGGCGGCCTCGATGGAAGAGGCGATGCCCGAGACCTATGCCGAGCTGGCGCGTGTCTTCCGCCTGCTCGAAGATCATTACCGCGACATGCAGGACATCGAGTTCACCGTCGAGCGCGGCAAGCTCTGGATGCTGCAGACCCGCTCGGGCAAGCGCACCGCCAAGGCCGCGCTCAAGATCGCCGTCGACATGGCTAACGAAGGGCTGATCGCCGAGCAGGAGGCGGTCGCGCGCGTCGACCCCGCAGCGCTCGACCAGCTCCTCCACCCGACGCTCGATCCCGATGCGACACGCGACGTGCTGACCAAGGGCCTGCCGGCGAGCCCTGGTGCCGCGAGCGGCGCGGCGGTGTTCGACAGCGACACCGCCGAGCGTCGCGCCGCCAACGACGAAGCGGTGATCCTCGTCCGCGTCGAGACTTCCCCGGAGGACATTCACGGCATGCACGCCGCGCGCGGCATCCTCACCGCGCGCGGCGGCATGACGAGCCACGCCGCTGTGGTCGCGCGCGGCATGGGGCGGCCGTGCGTCTCGGGTGCGGGCACGCTCTCGATCGACATGAAGGCGCGCGTGATGCGCGTCGGTTCGCGCGAGATCAGGGAGGGCGAGACGATCACCATCGACGGCGCCACCGGCGAAGTGATGGCCGGCGAGGTGCCGACCGTGCAGCCCGAGCTGGCCGGCGATTTCGGCACCTTGATGGAATGGGCCGACAAGGTGCGCCGCCTCAAGGTGCGCGCCAATGCCGAGACGCCGCTCGACTGCCGCACCGCACGCGAGTTCGGCGCGGAGGGTGTCGGCCTGTGCCGCACCGAGCACATGTTCTTCGACGCGAACCGCATCACCGCGGTCCGCCAGATGATCCTCGGAGCCGACGAGAAGGGCCGGCGCGCGGCGCTCGACAAGTTGCTCCCCGAGCAGCGCGCCGACTTCACCGAGATTTTCGAGGTGATGGCCGGCCTGCCGGTGACGATCCGCCTGCTCGACCCGCCTCTCCACGAGTTCCTCCCCCACGAGGAAGCCGAGTTCGCCGAGGTCGCGCAAGCGGCGGGCGTCGATGCCGAGACGTTGAAGCGCCGCGCCGCCGAGCTGCACGAGTTCAACCCGATGCTCGGCCATCGCGGCTGTCGGCTCGGCGTTACCTATCCCGAAATCTACGAGATGCAGGCACGCGCGATCTTCGAGGCGGCGTGCGACGTCGCGGCGAAATCGGGCGAGGCGGTGGTGCCCGAGGTGATGATCCCGCTCGTCGCCACCAGGCGCGAGCTCGAGCTGATGAAGGCGGTGGTCGACAAGGCCGCCAAGGCCGTATTCGAGGAGAAGGGCCGCACGCTCGATTACATGGTCGGCACGATGATCGAGCTGCCGCGCGCCGCGCTCAAGGCCGGCGAGATCGCCGAGGCCGCCGAATTCTTCTCGTTCGGCACCAACGACCTGACGCAGACCACGCTGGGGGTGAGCCGCGACGATGCCGGGCGGTTCCTGACCACTTATGTCGACAAGGGCATCTACGCGCAGGACCCATTCGTCAGTCTCGACGTAGAAGGCGTCGGCGAGCTGATCGAGTTGGCGGCGGAACGCGGCCGGGCCACGCGCGGGGACATCAAGCTCGGCATCTGCGGCGAACACGGCGGCGACCCCGCGTCGATCGCGTTTTGCGAGAAGGTGGGGCTGAACTACGTCAGCGCCTCGCCCTACCGCGTGCCAATCGCAAGACTGGCGGCAGCGCAGGCCGCGCTCCAGAAATAGCCGTCATGCCAGCGAAGGCTGGCATCTTTGGCCGCAAGAGCGACGGCCAGAGACCCGAGCCTTCGCTGGGGTGACGGACTAGGAAAGAATATGCATCCACACCGGCTCGCCCGAGAGGCTGGGCGAGCCGCGCAGTTTCTCCAGCGCCTGCGCGACCGCGCGTTCCGGCCCCTCGTGCGTGACGATCGCGACGATGACGCTGCCGTCGGCGACCGCGCCGCGCTGCATCAGGCTCTCGATCGACACACCCGCGTCGCGCATCGCCGCGGCGATTTCAGCCAGGACGCCGACCTTGTCCGCTACGGTGAAGCGCAGATAGGCGCGGCCGCGACGGTCCCCGGTCTCCGCCTTGGGATCGTCGGCCAGGCTCGCCGCGGGCATGGCGAAGGCCGGCCCGAACTCGCCGCGGGCGATGTCGATCAGGTCGGCGACCACCGCGCTCGCCGTCGGCCCGTCGCCCGCGCCCGCGCCCTCGAAGAACAGTCGCCCGACGAAATTGCCCTCGGCGACCACGGCGTTGAGCGATCCGGTGACGTGCGCGAGCGGATGATCGAGCGGCACGAGGTGCGGATGGACGCGCTGGAACAGCCCTTTCGCCCCAGCCTCGGCGATGCCCACCAGCCGGATGCGATAGCCGAGCGATGCCGCCTCGGCGATGTCGGCGGCGATGACGTGCCGCACGCCATGCACCGCGACCTGATCGAATGCCGGCCGCGTGCCGAAGGCGAGGCTCGCGAGGATCGACAGCTTGTGCGCCGCATCGACGCCGTCGATGTCGAAGCTGGGATCGGCCTCGGCATAACCCAGCGCCTGCGCCTCGGCGAGCACCTCGGCGAAATCGCGCCCCTCGCTCTCCATCTTGGAGAGGATGAAGTTGCACGTCCCGTTGAGCACGCCATAGACGCGTGCGATCTCGTTCGCCGCCGCGCCCTCGCGCAGCCCCTTGATCACCGGGATGCCGCCCGCCACCGCCGCCTCGAACTTGAGCGGCACGCCCGCGGCTTCCGCCGCCTGCGCCAGCTCGAGCCCGTGATGCGCGATCATCGCCTTGTTGGCGGTGACGAAGCCCTTGCCCGCCTTGAGCGCCTCGCGGGAGAGCGCCACTGCCGGCCCGTCCGATCCGCCGATCAGCTCGACCACCACGTCGGCGCGCTCATGCTCGGCGAGCGCGACGGGATCGTCGATCCAGTCGAACCCGGAAATATCGACTCCGCGGTCCTTGGTACGATCGCGCGCGGACACCGCAACGACCTCGATCCTCCGCCCCGCGCGTCGCTCGATCAGCGCCTTGTTGGTGTTGAGCAGGCGAATGACGCCGGCGCCGACGGTGCCGAGCCCGGCAAGGGCGATGCGAAGCGGTTCGGTCATGCAATTCCCTTCGTCACCCCGGACTAATTCCGGGGTCCAGGCGTCCACACAATCGGCGGTCGCGGTAGCGGAAGGGTGGATGCCGGAACAAGTCCGGCATGACGATAAATTATTTCTTGACCAGCCCGATCTCGACCAGCCGCTCATGGAGATAATCGTGCGCGGTGATCGGCTCGGGATAGCGGTCGGGATTGGCCGCCGTCACGCAGCCTGGCAGCGTCTCGATTCTGAAATCGGGCGCCGGGTGGAGGAAGAACGGCATCGAATAGCGCGAATGGCCGCGGCGCTCGGGCGGCGGGTTGACGACGCGGTGCGTGGTCGAGGGCAGGACATGGTTGGTCAGCCGCTGCAGCATGTCGCCGACATTGACCACCATCGCGCCCTGCGGAGGCTTGATCGCCAGCCAGCGGCCGTCCTTGTCGAGCAATTCGAGCCCGGCCTCCTCGGCACCGAGCAGCAGCGTGATGAGGTTGATGTCCTCGTGCGCGCCGGCGCGAACACCCTCGGCATCGGCAGGGATCGGCGGATAGTGGAGGAGTCGAAGCACCGAATTGCCGTCGGTGACGGCGCGGTCGAACCAGTTCGGCTCCAGCTTCAGGTAGCGCGCGATCGCCGACAGCAGCTTGTCGCCCGCAGTGTCGAACGCCGCGAACAGCTCGATGAAGGTCTCGCGGAAGCCTTCGGGGCGATCCGGCCAGACGTTCGCGGCCATGTCCGCCGCATATTTATGCCCATCGGGCAGCTCGCGCCCGACGTGCCAGAATTCCTTAAGGTCGACGACGCTCGCGCCCTTGGCGATCTCGGTCTTGAACGGCGTATAGCCCCGCGCGCCGCCGCCGCCGGGATTGTGGTAGGCACGCTTTTCGTCCTCGGGGAGCTTGAACAATTCCTCGGTCAATGCCCAGGCGCGGTCGATCAGCGCCTGGTCGATGCCGTGATCGGCGACGATCGCGAAGCCGAACCGCTCGAACGAGCCGCCGAACGCGGCGGCGAAGCCTTCGGGATCGGTCGCCTGCTGCGTGAGCGACAGCGTGGGCACCTCGGCGGCGGGGGTATCGAGCATCGGCGAATCCAATCGGAACACAAACGGAAACGACCGATATAGAGCCGCGGACGGCGTGCCAGCAAGAAGGGCCCGAGCGCCGATTTTAACGGGCTGTGGTAGCTGCGCCTCAGCTGACGGTGATCGTCCCCTTGGCGTGGCCGCCGGCATCGGGCTGCAGGTCGAGCTTGAACGGCTTGTTGTCGTCGGTCGTGCCGGCGAGGCCGTTGCCCTCGGCATGCAGCGTGAAGCCGGCGCCGGTCAGCTTGCTCTGGAACCAGCTCCTGACCGAAGCGGGATCGGCCGGGCTGTCGAAGGCGATGTGGACGACGCCGTTCTCGTGATTGGCGTCGATGTTCATGCCGGTCACCTTCGAGCCCGGATAGAGATGGACGCCGTTGAGTTCGATATCGTTGCCGTCGAGATGCAGCTTGGGCAGCTTCAATTTGCCCGAAAAGCCGGGAAGGTTGACGGCGACCTGCCCCGTCTGCCCGTTGTCGGTAAGCGCCATCGTGCCGTTGTCGTCGGTCGCGTTGAAGGTGAACGAGGTGCCCGCCTTGTCGTTGCACCCGCCGAGCGGCAGCGCGACGAGCGCCAGCCCGAGCAGCATCGGTCGCAGCATGATCGTCCTCCCCGTGTATTAAGAACGCAACACACTACGCCGCGTGCCCGATGCGGTCAAGCGGTGACATCGGCTGCCGATTGCGGCATGGCGCTGGCGATGACCGCGCCCGCCCGCCAACCTGCCGACGCGCCGCCGCTTCGCTTCGCGGAGTTCGTCACGCTGATCGCGGCGCTGATGGCGCTCGGCTCGCTCGGCATCGATTCGATGCTGCCGGCGCTGCCCGCGATCGGCTCCAGCCTCGGCGTCGTCACCGAAAATGAGCGTCAGCTGGTCGTCACCGCCTTCCTGATCGGCATGGGGCTGGGCCAGCTGATCCACGGCCCGCTCGCCGATCGCTATGGCCGCCGCCCGGTGATGATCGGCGCGCTCGCCGTCTATTTCGTCTCGAACATCGTCGCCTCGCTCGCCGGCAGCTTCGAGCTGATGCTCGCCGCACGCGTCGTCGGCGGGATCTCTATCGCCGCGACTCGCGTGGTGACGATCGCTTTGGTCCGCGATTGCTTCACCGGCCGCGCGATGGCGCGGGTGATGAGCATCGCCTTCATCGTCTTCATGATCATGCCGGTGCTCGCGCCGACCTTCGGCCAGACTATCCTCTTGTTCGGCGAATGGCGCTGGATCTTCGGCATGACCGCGCTCGGCACCGCGCTCGCCGCCGCCTGGTTCGCGGTGCGCATGCCCGAGACACTCCACCCGGAGGACTGCCGCCCGCTTGCCCCGCGCCGGCTGCTGCGCGGCCTCGTGCAGACGCTCGGCGACCGCTGGTCGCTGGGCTATACCCTGGCCTCCGCGGCGCTGCTCGGCGCGCTCTACGGCTATATCAATTCGATCCAGCAGATCATGTTCGATACCTTCCACCGGCCGAAGCTGCTGGTGATCGTGTTCGCCATCACCGCCGCGACCATGGCGCTTACCAATTTCATGAATTCGCGGCTGGTGATGCGGCTCGGCACCCGAGTCATCTCGCATGCCGCGCTGCTGACCCAGATCGCGCTGTCGGGCATTCACCTCGCCGTCGCGCTGACCGGGCACGAGACGCTGACCACCTTCATCATCCTCCAGGCGCTCACGATGGGCTGCTTCGGCCTCGCCACCGCCAATTTCTCGGCGATGGCGATGGAGAATATGGGGCATATCGCCGGCACCGCGTCGAGCGTGCAGGGGTTCATCGGCATCACCATCGGCGCGCTGATCGGGGCGATGGTGGGGCAGGCGTTCCACGGCACCACCGTGCCCCTCTATGTCGGCTTCTTCGGGGCCGGGCTGATCGCGCTGGCGGTGATCCTGTTCACGGAACGCGGCCGGTTGTTCCGTGGGCATATGGGTGGTTAGTGCCGCCTGCGCGCAACCGCAGCAAGCACGTTTCGTCGCATGGCGCGGGAACCGGCATCCCCCGATCGCCGTTCGATCCCGAGTAGGCCGCGTCGTGCGGCGAGGAGGCAGATAATGGGCGGTTATCAGGTTCCGGGCCACGGTTCTGGCGACGACGGCTATGACGAGGACGGCTATGACGAAAGCCAGCGCGCCGAAATCCTCGAAGTAACGCGCCAGGGGCCGAGCGACGGCACGATCCAGACCGATCTCGATCCCGATCTCGAGGACGATGACGACGAGGATCAACTCGACGACCTCGAAATGACCGATGACGATTATGGCGAAGAGGACGACGACCGCCGCGAATCGGCCGACGATATGGATGAAGACGAGGTTCAGGCCGAGTTCGACGACGGGAGCGTCGGCGACGACGAGCTCGACGACCAAGACGACGACGCGCTGAACCCGTGACTCGGTCGATCAGGTTCTCGCTCGCCGCCGCGGCGCCCCTCGCGCTGGCGGTGAGCGGCTGCGGGGACCCCGCGGCACCGCAGAACAACGCCAGCAAGGTCGATATCAACGGCGCTGCCGAACAGGCGCAAGGCGATATCGACACCTACGCCTCCAATGCGTTGCAGACGCCCAGCGAAGCCGCCACCAGCGCGCCGCTGCCGCCGCCCGAGCCTGCGCCCTCGCCGCGCGCGAGCCCGCCGCCGCTCGAACCGCCCGCCCCCGGCGAGCCCGGCGGCCTGCCCGACGATCGCACTCCGGTTTCCGAAGCGCCCTTCACGCCTGACGGCGCGCAGGGCGCCGCCAATGTCGTCCAGACCTATTTCGCGCTGATCGAGGCGGGCAAATATCACCAGGCCTGGGCCTTGTGGGGCGACGGCGGCAAGGCTTCGGGCATGAGCGCCGGAGCGTTTGCAGCAAGCTTCGCCAAATATAGCGAATACCACGCCAATATCGGTGCGCCGGGGCGCATCGATGCCGGCGCCGGCCAGCGCTACGTCACCGTGCCCGTTCAAGCCTATGGCCGGCTCAAGGACGGCAGTCCGTTCAACCTGCGCGGCGACGTCACGCTGCACCGCACCGCGGATATCGACGGCGCGACAGCCGAGCAGAAGAGCTGGCACATCACGACGAGCAACCTCAAGCCCAGCCCGGCGGACACTGGCGACGATCACGGGCACGGCACGCCGCCGATCGACAACGGCCCCGGCGATGGCGTGCCGGCGACCGCCTCGGCCGATTATCGCTGCGCCGACGGCTATGCCTTCCACATCGCCTTCGACAATCGCGCCGATACTGGGACGGTCAGCGTCCACGGCAAGCAGCTCGCCGTGCTCGATGCGCAGCGCACCGGCTCGGGCATCTGGTATGCCGGCGGCGGCTACAATCTGCGCGGGAAGGGCGACGAAGCCGATTTCACGCGGCCGGGGGAGGACGCGACCCACTGCACGACGCGGTGAATCGTTTGCAGAGGTGCAACCACCTGCGTCACCCCGGACTTGTTCCGGGGTCCACCGTGCCACGCATTTTCAGCTTTCGGCTCGTGCGGCACTGCGGATGCCGGAACAAGTCCGGCATGACGATAATGGACGTCACCCTGCATTGAGCCGTTCGCCCTGAGCTTGTCGAAGGGCGAGTTGACAGGATGTGCTTGCCCGTCAATTCCCGTTGAGCAACTCGGCGACCAGCGCGGCGTCCTGATCGCTGGCTGAATCGTCATCATTGGTCGATTGCGCATGGCTCTTGGCGACCGCATGCTTTGGGGCGTTGGCCTCGGCGACGTCATAGGCGGTCCACACGATCCCCGCCGCCCAGAGCAGCGCCGCCCAACGACTGCGGAAGATCTTGCCCATCCCCATGGCGCACCAATGGCGGCGAAGGGTTGGCATTCCCTTCGCCGCCATGGTTGGCGAACCGTCAACCGATTAACGGCAGCTCAGATTGCCGCGGTCGATCTCGCGGCCGAGCAGGCCGCCTGCGGCGCCGCCGATCAGCGTCGCGGCAAGGCGCGAATCGCCATAGCCCAACGAATTGCCGAGCAGGCCGCCCAGCGCCGCGCCGACGATCAGCCCGGTCGTGCCGTCCGAACGGCGGCAATAATAGCGCCCGTTGCCGCCGCGATAGATGCGCGTGTAGCGAGTCACGCGAACCGGGCGATAGCCGTGCCCGACATAATAGCGGTCGGCATAATAATGGCGGTAGCCCGGCGGGCGCCGGTTCCAGTCATAATGCCGCCACTGCGCTCGAGAGCCGTGGCCGTAATGATGACCGCGGTCGTGGTGGCCGCGATCATAATGGCCGCGACCGTGATGCCCGTGATGCTGCGCCAGCGCCGGCGTCACCGGCATGGCGAGCGAGGCCGCCGCGGCGGCAAGGATGAAGCTACGCATGGTCGAACCTCCTTCGTCTCCTGGTCAACCAACGGGCGATGCTACGCCTCGTTGCATGAACTCAAAACTACGTTGCGTTCATGCAAGGATCGGCGCTTATTCAGCGGCTTGCGCGGGCGCGAGCCCGTAATCCTCGATCATCGGACCGACATCGGGCGCCTTGCCGTAAAAGGCCTCGAACATCTTCTCGTAATCCTGCGTGTGCCCCTTCGAAAGGATCATGTCGCGGAAGCGCTGTCCGTTTTCCCGCGTCAGCCCGCCATGCTGCTCGAACCAGGCATAAGCGTCGTCGTCGAGCATCTGCGTCCAGAGATAGGCGTAATAACCCGCGGCATAGCCATTGGCCCAGATGTGAAGGAAATAGCTCGAACGATAGCGAGGCGGCACGTCGGCAATGTCGAGCCCGCTGCGTTCCAACGCCTGCGCCTCGAATTTGTCGACATCCTGCTTGCCCGCGCTCGCCGGCAACGTGTGCCAGTCCATGTCGAGGAGCGCAGCGGCGACCAGCTCGCCGAGCCTGTAGCCCGAGTTGAACTTCGACGCCTTCTTGATCTTGTCCACCAGGTCCTGCGGGATCGGCGCGCCGGTCTTGTAGTTCTTCGCGTAGTGCGCGAGCACCTTGGGGTCGAGCGCCCAATGTTCGTTGAATTGCGACGGGAACTCGACCCAGTCGCGCGCGGTGTTGGTGCCCGAAACCAGCGGATAGGTCTGGTCGGCGAACAGGCCGTGCAGCGCGTGGCCGAACTCGTGGAACATCGTCGTCACGTCGTCGAAGCTGATGAGCGCCGGCTGGCCCGGCGCCGGCTTGGTGAAGTTGGCGACATTATAGACCACCGGCTTGGTGCCGAGCAGCTTCGACTGGCCAACGAAGTTCGACATCCACGCGCCGCCCGATTTGTTGTCGCGCTTCCAATAATCGAAATACATGAGGCCCAGCGGCGACCCGTCCTTGTCATAGACCTCGTAGGTCATGACGTCCTTCTGATAGACCGGAATATCGGTGCGCTTCTTGAAGGTGATGCCGTAGAGCTGGTTGGCGGCGTAGAACACGCCTTGCTCGAGGACGGTGTGGAGCTCGAAATAGGGCTTCACCTGATCCTGATCGAGATCGTACTTCGCCTTGCGGACCTGCTCGGCATAATGGTCCCAGTCCCACGGCTTGAGCTGGAAATCGCCGCCGTCGGCCTTGATCGTCGCCTGGATTTCGGCGGCCTCGCGCTTCTGCTCGGCGGCGGTGGCGGGAACCAGGTTCTGCATGAACTTGATCGCCGTGTCGGGCGCCTTCGCCATCTGATCATAGAGCACGTAAGCCGCATAGTTCGGATAGCCGAGCAGGTTCGCCTTCTGGGCGCGCAGCTGCGCAAGCTCGGTGATCGTCGCGCGGGTGTCGTTGCCGTCGCCCTTCTCAGCGCGAGTCCAGCTCTGCTCGAACAGCGCCTGCCGAGTCGTGCGGTCGGTGAGCTCGGCCAGCGCCGGCTGCTGCGTCGTGTTCTGCAGCGGCAGCACGTATTTGCCGGGCATCTGCCGGCCCTTGGCGTCCTCGGCCGCGGCGGCGATCTCGGCATCGCTCAAGCCGGCAAGCCTGGCCTTGTCGTCGACCACCAAAGCCCCCGCCTTGGCGGCGGCGAGCAATTTCTGCTGGAACGCGGTCTCCAGCGTCGAAATGTCGGTGTTGAGCGTGCGGAGCTTGGCCTTGTCGGCGTCCGACAGCTCGGCGCCGGCATGGACGAACTGCTGGTAATAGAGGTCGAGCACCTGGCGCTGCTCGGGCGTCAGCCCCAGCGAATCGGCCTTGTCGTGCAGCGTTTTGACTCGCTGGAACAGCTTGGGGTTGAGGTAGATCGCATCGCTGTGCTGGGCGAGCTTGGGCGCCTCGGCGGTCTGCACCGCATCGAGCGTCGGGTTGGTGTTGGCCTGCACCACGCCATAGAAAGCGAGCTCGGCGCGTTCGAGCATGCGGCCCGATTTCTCCATCGCCGCGATCGTGTTGTCGAAGGTCGGCGCCGCCGGATTGTCGGCGATCTTGTTCATTTCCTGGAGCTGGATCGCCATGCCGCGCTCGATCGCCGGCTGGTAGTCGCTGTCCCTGATGAGGTCGAAGCGCGGCGCGTGGAAGGGCAGCGTGCTTTCGGCCGCGAAGGGGTTGGCGCGCGCCTTCTTCTGGGCGGGCGCGGCGGCGGCGCAACACGCGAGCGCGGTGGCGCCGAGCAGCAGCGACTTGACGATCATGGACGATACCCCTTTGTCTGGAACCTGACGGGTATCGTCGCAGGCGCGGCGCCGCCGATCAAGCCTCGCCGTCGAGGATCGGCGGCAACCGGCGCGGCATCGTCCTGGTGACCAGCAGCATGGTCGCGAGCAGCACCGGGATACACAGCACGCTGCCCTCGGGCCCGGTCGTCCCGCCCGACATCAGCGCACTGCCGCTCGGATGTGTCGCGAGCAAATGCCCGGTCGAGACCAGCCCCGAATCGGCGACGCCGTAGAAATAGCTCTGCGCCCAGTCCCACGACGCGTGGAAGCCGAAGGCCCACCACAGCGAGCCCGTCCACCACAGCGAAAAGACGAAGGCGAACCCGGCCAGGCTGACCTGGAAAATGCCGAGCGGCGTCTCCCCGCCATTGTGCGTGTGGACATAGGCGAACAGGATCACCGAAAAGAAGACCGCCGCGGTCCAGAACCCGATCGCCGGCGCCTTCGGAGTGTCACGCCCCAGCCACCGCGCGATTCCCGCGACGCCGCGCGCCAGCGTGAATTGCAGATAGCCGCGAAAGGCGAATTCCTCGAACAGCCCGACCAGGATGAAGGCGACCAGCCAGCCGATCCCATAGCTGACGATCGACCCGCCGCCGATCGCCAGGCCATCGAACGCGATCGAGCCCGTCGCGGCGAGCAGTCCGACGAGGATCGACAGCATGACGAACCCCGAGACGAGCCCCTTGCCGAACGCTGCCAGCCGATTGACGCCGCCGACATTGTAGCGCGCGAACCGCCGCCGCTCGATCATCGACATGATGAAGGCGGGGATCGCGACCACCAGCAGCGACAGCGCTTCCTGGATGATGGTGGTGCCCGCCATCATGCCGCCGCCGGTCGCCAGCGCCGCCGGATAGACGGTGCGAAGCCCCAGCACGAGCACGAAGGCCGTGACCATCGCCAGCAGCACGAACAGCACGAGGCTCCATCCCGCACGCAGCCCCTCGCGCCCGACGAAGATCGAAGCGATGCGCGAACGCGCCACGGGCGCCGGAACGGTGTCGTCCATTTACTGAAACCCTTTCTTGGCGACGAAGCGCCCTGTATCAGCGACAAGTAGAAGGTTCGTGGCGGGCCGTCAAAATGTTTGGCGGCCGACCACCCCCGCCACCGCCTTGCTCCAGCCATCGAGACGCGCCCGGCGGGCGTCCTCCGCGAGCGCGGGCTCGAACGTCTCGACCTCGCCGCGCATCGCGGCAGCGGCCTCCAGCGTCTCGAACCACCCGCACCCGACGCCGGCCAGCATCGCCGCGCCCAGCGCCGTCGTCTCGGCGAATGCCGGCCGCTCGACGGTGAGGTCGAGCACGTCGGCCATGTCCTGCGCCATCCAGTCGTTGGCGACCATGCCGCCATCGATCCTCAGTACCCCCCAATCGGCGCCATCGGCGGCGAAAGCGGTCTTGAGGTCGTGCGCCTGCAAGGCCATCGCCTCGAGTGCGGCGCGCACCACATGCGCGCGGGTCGTCGCAAAGCTCAGCCCCGAAAGGCAGCCGCGCGCCTCGGGCTCCCACCACGGCGCGCCGAGCCCGGAGAGCGCAGGAACCAGATAGACGCCATTATTGTCCTCGACGCTGCGCGCCAGCGCCTCGGTCTCCGCCGCGGTGCCGATCAGCCCCAGCGTGTCGCGCAGCCATTTGATCAGGCTGCCCGCGACGAAAACCGATCCTTCGAGCGCATAGGCGCGCTTGCCGCCGAGCTGCCACGCCACCGTCGACAGCAAGCGGTTGGCGGAAGTCGGCGGGGTCGCGCCGGCATGGGTCAGCACGAAGGCGCCGGTGCCGAAGGTCGCCTTGGTCTGCCCGCGCGCGAGACAGGCCTGGCCGATGCTCGCCGCCTGCTGGTCGCCGGCGACGCCGCAGATCGGAATCGGCGCGCCGAACAGCTTGGTCTCGCCGAGCCGGCCCGCGCAATCGACGATCTCGGGCAGGCTCGCGCGCGGCGCGTCGAACAGCTCGACCAGCCCGTCGTCCCACGCCCCGCTGCCCAGCGCCATCAGCGCGGTGCGGCTGGCGTTGGTCGCGTCGGTGACGTGCAAGCCGCCGGTCAGCTTCCAGATCAGCCACGATTCGATCGTGCCGATCGCGAGGCGCTCGCCGGCCTCGCGCAACTCGGGCCAATTGGCCATCGCCCAGGCGATCTTGCTCGCCGAGAAATAGGGATCGAGCAGCAGGCCGGTGCGATGCTGCACCATCGGCTCCAGCCCCCGCTCGCGCATGTCGCGGCACATGGCGGCGGTGCGCCGGTCCTGCCAGACGATCGCCGGCGTGAGCGGCTCGCCGGTCGTCTTGTCCCAGAACACCAAAGTCTCGCGCTGGTTGGTGATGCCGATCGCGGCGATTCGCTCGGCCCCGCCGATCTTGTCGACCATCGCCTGCGCGCAGGCCAGGCTCTCGCGCCAGATCTCGGCGGCATCGTGCTCGACCCAGCCGGGGCGCGGATAATGCTGCGTCAGCTCGCGCGCCTCGCTGCCGTGGCAGACGCCCTCTCCATCGAACAGCATCGCGCGGGTCGAGGTGGTGCCCTCGTCGATCACCAGGATGAACTCGCTCATATGCGCGAGGCTAGGGCAGAATCGCTGCCGCGGAAAAGAGAAAGGATTTCGCGCAGAGGCGCAGAGAGCGCAGAGGAGGAGGCACTTGAGACCAACTCATCGTCATCTCCGCGAAAGCGGGGACCCAGCTCCCAAGGTTGAAGCTGGGCGCAACGGCAGGAGATGGGCCCCCGCTTTCGCGGGGGTGACGTTCTGACTCCGCGTCTCCGCGTGAACCCCTCTGCGCTCTCTGCGCCTCTGCGCGAAAATCTTCCTCATGCCTCGGCGCATCCGCCCGAGCAAAATCGCCACACCCGCAGGCTGATTACAACCGCCGCGAATCGAGCTAAGCAGCGCGACAAAGCGTATCGGTAGCGAGGAACCGGCCGGTGGAGGACAGCGCGACGCACGACCAGCAGCCGCCGGCGAGTCCACCGGCCGCGCCGCCGCGCGCCAGCGCGTTCGGGCTCGCACCGCCCGCGCTCGACGATGCCGAGACCGCCGAGCGAGTCGAGCTGCGCCGCGATCGCCTGCTCGCCGGGCTCACGCTGATGATCGGCATCGGCGTCGCGATGGCCGCGCCCTTCGCGCTGCAGTTCGGTGCAACCTTCTTCCTGCCGGTCACCGCCGCGTTGGTCATCGCCATCGCGCTCGTGCCCGTGCTCGAATGGCAGGAGCGCCACCGCATTCCCTCGCCGCTCGCCGCGCTCGTCTGCGTCGTCCTGTTCCTCGTCGCCGCCAATGTCGCGCTCGCCGCGATCGTCGTGCCGGCGACTCAATTCTTCCGCCAGCTGCCCGAGCGGATCGACCGAATCCAGGCCAATATCGCGCCCTTGCTCGATCTCTATTCGAGCCTGCAGCGCTACGTGAACCGCACGCTCGAACATCTCATCAGCGGCAGCCAGCACCCCGCGCGCACGATCGCCGCGGCGCCGCCCAACTCACTGCTCGAATTGACCGCCACCTCGGCGCCGGTGGTCATCATCCAGGTCTTTTTCGGCATCCTAGTGGTGTTCTTCTTTCTCTCGGGCTGGACTCGCCTCCGGCGGCGGACGATCACCAGCCGCGCGAGCTTCGGCGGCGCGATGGCCACCGCGCGTGTCATCCAGGCGGTGGTCGACGATACCTCGGCCTATCTCGGCACGATCACGATCATCAACCTCATGCTCGGGCTGATCGTCGGCCTGGGGCTTTGGGCGGTCGGCATGCCCTATCCCCTGATGTGGGGCGGCATCGTCGCGCTGCTCAACTACATCCCCTATCTCGGCCCGATCGTCGCCGCATTGCTGATGGCGCTGGGCGGCCTCATGGTGTTCAGCGATTTCTGGACCGCGATGATCCCGCCGGCGATCATGATCGGCTGTCACTTGATCGAGGCCAATGCGGTGACGCCGCTGATCGTCGGCCATCGCCTGACGATCAATCCGCTGCTCATCCTCATCTCGCTGAGCTTCTGGGGCTGGGTGTGGGGCACGCCGGGCGCGCTGCTCGCGGTGCCGCTGCTCATCATCATCCAGACCGTGCTCGGCGCTGCCGGCAAGCCCGATATCGCCGGTTTCCTGTTCGAACACGGCACGCTGGTCCGCGAGTCGCGGGCACGCGCGGGGGAGGGCGCCGAGCCGCCGCTTTGATCGGTTGACAGCCCCGCGCGGCTCGCCTAGGTGCGCCGCCTCACGCTTGGTCCAAGCGGGTGTAGCTCAGTTGGTTAGAGCGCCGGCCTGTCACGCCGGAGGTCGCGGGTTCGAGCCCCGTCACTCGCGCCACCCTTTGTCGGTGGCGTCGATGAGCCCTCGCGGAAAAACCATTTTCCTACACGCGCGAAATCTGCCTTACCCTTGTCGATGGCAGATCATCGTCCCGACTCGCCCCTCGACATCATCGTCGCCGCGCTTGCGCAAAGCAGGGCGAAACCGCGCGAGCCGCTCCACTTTCTCCACTTCGATTCGCCAAGGCACGGAAAAGACGCCGAAACAAATTCAACCGAACGGTTGACTAAAATTCTGCGTCGCGCGATATTCAACCGTATGGTTGAACAACGACTCGACACCACCTTCGCCGCGCTCGCCGACCCGACCCGCCGTGGGATGCTGGCGGCGCTCGCGCTCGGCGAGCGCAGCATCGGCGATCTCGCCGAACCCTATCGGATGAGCTTTGCCGGCGCCGCCAAGCATGTCGGCGTGCTCGAACGCGCCGGCCTGATCGAACGCCGCAAGGCCGGCCGCCAGCAGCTCTGTCGATTGAAGGCCGAGCCGCTCGCCGAGGCCGAGGCGTGGCTGAGGCAATGGCATCATTTCTGGAGCACCAGCCTCGACCGCCTCGAAGCGATGCTCGCCGAAGAACAGGAGCGCGCCGAATGAACGTGTTGCTGACCCTGTCCCGCACTTTCGCCGCGTCGCCCGAGCGGGTGTTCGATGCCTGGCTCGATCCAACGCAGGCGCGCCGCTTCCTGTTCGCCACGCCCGAGGGGGAAATGACCCGGGTCGAGATCGATCCGGAGGTCGACGGCGAAGCACTGATCGTCGAGCGCCGCGGCGACGTCGAGGCGCTCCACCGCCTGCGCTACGAAGCAATCGAGCGCCCGCGCCGCCTCGTGTTCCTGTTCAAGGCTTGCATCGCGGACGGCCCCGTCGCCGACGAATGGACCCGCGTGACGATCATCGTCGAACCGGATGGGCAGGGCGCTCGCCTGACGCTGACGCACGAAGGCGTCTGGCCCGATTTTGAGAACAAGACTCGCGAAGGCTGGACGATGATCCTCGATTCCCTCGCATCGATCCTGGAGAACGATCATGGCTGACAGCGACGTCATCACGCCTACCGAACTGCGCTTCGAACGTCTGCTCGACGCCCCCGTCGACACCGTCTGGCGCTGGCTGGTCGAGCCCGAACTGCGCGCGCGCTGGTTCATGGGCGGGCCGACCGAGCAGCGGGTCGGCGGCAAGCTCGGCTTGACCTTCGCCCATGAGAACCTCTCCGACGGCGACGTGCCGACTCCCGAGCGGTTCGCAAAGAATGCCGGGGCGAGCTGGCACGAGACGATCACCCGCTATGAGCCGCCGCGCGTGCTCGCCTTCAGCTGGTCGGGCGGCGATGCCGGCGAGGTGACCTTCACCCTCGCCCCCGAGGGAGAACGGACCCGGCTGACGCTGGTCCACGCCCGCCTGCGCGGCGCCGACGACGCGCGCAATTTCGGCGGCGGCTGGCTGTCGCACCTCGCCGTCCTCGAAGCCCGCCTCGCCGGCCGCCCGGTGCCCGATTTCTGGGCGATCCACGCCGGCGCCGAGCGTCGCGCGGCGGCGGTGCTGGAGTAGCGCATTACGTGTGAAACCGGGTTTCCCCTTATCCGTTCGTGCTGAGCTTGTCGAAGCACCGTTCTTCTTTAACATCGGAAGGGAAGAACAGCCCTTCGACAAGCTCAGGGCGAACGGAGGTAGATTTTGCGCTCGATGATTTGGCTGGTCCGATATCACTCCTGACGCGCCTTCTGCAACGAAGCCGCGACGCGGCGGGCGAGGCTGCGCGGCGCGAAGCGGATCGAGCCCGCCATCACCTTGTTGGCCGCGCCCGACACCATTACCGCGCGATTGGCCCGAAGCGCTTTCAGCCCGTCGGCGACGACCTTTTCTGGCGGGCCGGCAAACCGCCGGAACAGGTCGCTGTCGGCGTTACCGGCAACGTCGGCGAACTCGGTCCGCGTCGGCCCCGGGCACAGCGCCGACACCCGCACGCCGCGGTCCTTGACCTCCTCGTGCAGCGCCTCGGAAAAGGAGAGGACGAACGCCTTGCTCGCATAATAGACCGCCATCCACGGTCCCGGCTGGAACGCGGCGGTCGACGCGACATTGAGGATGGCGCCCGAGCGCCGCTCGAGCATCGCCGGCAGGAAGGCATGGCACAATTCGGTCAGCGCGCGGCAATTCACGTCGATCATCCGCACCTGCACCGCCCGATCGATCTCGGCGAATGCGCCGCGCGCGCCGAAGCCCGCATTGTTGACGAGCAGATCGACGGCGAGGCCCTGCGCCGCCACCGTGCCAGCGAGCCGCGCGACCGCGTTCTTCTTGGCGAGATCGGCAGCGATGACGTGCGCCGCGACGCCATATCGCTCCCGCACCAGCGCGGCGAGCTGCTCCAGCCGGTCCTCGCGCCGCGCGACGAGGATCAGGTCGCATTTGTCCTTGGCCAGCGCCAGTGCGAAATGCGTGCCGAGCCCCGCCGAGGCGCCCGTGATGAGGGCAGTCGTCATTGCGCCACCCTAATCGAATCGGGACGTCGCGTCATGCACGCGGATGGGCGTTGCGATACACGTCCATCAGATGCGCCGCATCCACCGCGGTGTAGATTTGCGTCGAGCTCAGGCTGGCGTGGCCGAGCAGTTCCTGCAGCGCGCGCAGGTCAGCGCCGCGACTGAGCAGGTGCGTGGCGAAGCTGTGGCGCAGCGCGTGCGGGGTAGTCCGCTCTGCCAGTCCCAGCCGGCCACGCGCGGCACGCACCGCGCGCCGCACGATCGCCGGCGACAACGGCCCGCCACGCGCTCCGCGAAACAGCGCGCCCTCGCGCGGCAGCGGCCACGGGCATTGCGCGACATAGGCCTCGATCGCCTCGCGCACTTGCGGCAGCAGCGGCACGATCCGCGTCTTGTCGCGTTTGCCGGTGACCGCGATCGTTTCGCCCAGCGGTAGCACCGCGGCGGTCAGCGCCACCGCCTCGCCGATCCGCAAGCCCGCGCCGTAGAGCAGCAGCAGCACCGCCCAGTCGCGCGCGGCGAGCCACGGCTCGGCGGCCGCCTCGGCGACATCCTCGGCGAGCGCCACCGCCTCTTGCGGCGAGATCGGGCGCGGCACGCCCTTCTTGACCCGCGGGCCCTTCATCCGCGGCATCGCCTCGCTGCCCGCGGCGAAGGCGAGGAAGCTCCGCACCGCCGACAATTCGCGCGCGGCCGAGGCGTTGCCGAGCCCCTGGCCGCGGCGATGTGCGAGATAGGCGCGCAGGTCCGCCGCCGTCACCGTCGCCAGTCGGCGCGCATCGGGCAATTCGCCCCAATGTTGGCCGAGAAAGCGCAGCAACCGCGCGGCGCTGGCCCGATAGGCGCGCACGGTATGCGCCGAGCGCCGCCGGTCGCGCGACAGATGCTGGCCGAACGCGGCCGCGAGGCCGGTTTCGTCCATGCGACGGGGTCAGATCCGGGCGATCAGCACCTTGACGCTCGGCGCCGAGATGCCGGTCAGGTGAAGGGCATAGCGGCCGCGCTTCAACGGGAAATCGACCACCTTGGCGATCCCCGAACAAGCGGGCCCGTGCACATGGGCGCTCGACCTGATCACGCTGTTGCCCGCCGCGACGTCGACCCAGGCGCGGTCGGACACCGCGACATGATAGGTCGCATCCTCGCTGATCTCGAACGGCACCAGCGCGGCGCCCCCGGCGCGCGTCAGCTCACTGGTGCGCAGGCCGTGGACCGTCGTCGGATCGGCTGCCGATACGGTGAATGCCTTGCCGATCGTTGGTGCCGACGCGATGTCGCTCCAACCTGCGAGCGAGGCCGGCATCGCCACGCGCACGCTGTCGCAGCGCGGCGGCGCGGCGGCGGGCGCGGTCTGGGCGGCCAACAGGGCAAGCGGCAGCAGCATCGTCATTCTCCTTGGATCGCCCATCCTATCGCATTGGCCGGCAAACCGATAGCGCGGTTTCCGTTCGCCGCCAGATCGCCCATATGGGGCGGCAATGCCTTCGTCCCGCGCCCGCGTCCTCGTCATGAACTCCGCGCTCGGCCCGCTCGACTATCGCGTGCCCCACGGCATGCATGTCGAGCCCGGCTCGATCGTCGTCGCGCCGCTGGGCCCGCGCCAGCTGGTCGGCGTGGTGTGGGAGCCCGAGCGGATGCCGTCCGATGCCGAGGTCGGCGACAATCGCCTGCGCAACCTGATCGGCGTATTGCCCGCGCCGCCGCTCCGCGCGCCGCTTCGCCGGCTGATCGAATGGACCGCGGACTATTACCTCGCCCCGCCCGCCGCGGTGGCGCGGATGGCGCTCGCCTCGACCTCGGCGCTGGAGGGCGGGCGGACGGTCACCGAATATCGCGCCACCGGCACGCAGCCCGCCCGCATGACGCCGCAGCGAGCGCAGGCGCTCGAGGCGATCGGCGACCGTCAGGGCTTGATCCGCGAGCTCGCGCTCGCCGCCGATGTTTCGGACGGCGTGATCCGCGGGCTGGTCAAGGCGGGCGCGATCGAACCGGTCGAGGTCGACATCGACAGCCCGTTTGCGCTCCCCGATCCGCAACATGCCGTGCCCGAGCTCTCCCCCGACCAGCGCGCCGCCGCCGACGCCTTGATCGCGGCGACAAGAGCGCACGCGTTCGAGCCGTATCTGCTCGACGGCGTCACCGGATCGGGCAAGACCGAGGTCTATTTCGAGGCGGTCGCGGCGGCGATCGCGGCGGGCCGGCAGACGCTGGTGCTGCTCCCCGAAATCGCGCTGACCGAGCCGTTCCTCAAGCGCTTCACCGCGCGCTTCGGCTGTGAGCCGGTGGCGTGGCATTCGGGCTTGCGCCAGTCGCAGCGGCGACGCGCGTGGCGTCAGATCGCCGAGGGGCAGGCGCTGGTCACGGTCGGTGCCCGCTCGGCGCTGTTCCTGCCCTATTCGAACCTCGGCCTGATCGTCGTCGACGAGGCGCACGAGACCAGCTTCAAGCAGGAAGACGGCGTCCATTACCACGCCCGCGACGTCGCGGTGATGCGCGGCCTGTTCGAGCACTGTCCGGTGGTGCTCGCCTCGGCGACGCCGCCGATCGAGACGCGCCAGCAAGTCGAGATCGGCCGTTATCGCGAACTCAAGCTCCCCGGCCGCTACGGCGCCGCCGAGATGCCGGCGATCGAGGCGATCGACCTGATCGCGCAGCCTCCCGACCGCGGCCGCTGGATCGCCCCGAAGCTGGTTACCGCGATCGACGAAACGCTGGCGCGCGGCGAGCAGGTCCTGCTGTTCCTCAACCGCCGCGGCTACGCGCCGCTGACCTTGTGCCGCACCTGCGGCCACCGCTTTCAATGCCCCAATTGCACCGCCTGGATGGTCGAGCACCGCCTCGTCCGCCGCCTCGCCTGCCACCATTGCGGCCATGTCGAGCCGGTGCCGCGCGCCTGCCCCGAATGCGGGAATGAGGACAGCCTCATCGCTTGCGGTCCCGGCGTCGAGCGCATCGCCGACGAGGCCGCCGCGCTCTGGCCGGAAGCGAAGACCGCGATCGTCACCTCCGACACGATCTGGTCCCCCGCCAAGGCCGCCGAGTTCGTCCACCGCATGGAGGCGGGCGATATCGACATCGTCATCGGCACGCAGCTCGTGACGAAGGGCTATCACTTTCCCAACCTCACGCTGGTTGGCGTGATCGACGCCGATCTGGGGCTGGAGGGTGGCGACCTGCGCGCCGCCGAGCGCACCTTCCACCAGATCATGCAGGTCTCCGGCCGCGCCGGCCGCGGCGAGAAGCCCGGCACCGTCTATATCCAGACCCACAGCCCCTCGGCAGCGGTGATGCAGGCGCTCGTCACCGGCGATGCCGACGCGTTCTACGCCGCCGAAACCGACGCCCGCCGCGAGGCCAATGCCCCGCCCTTCGGCCGCTACGCCGCGATCGTCGTCAGTTCCGAGGACAAGGAAGCCGCGCACGAGGCCGCCGTCCTGATCGGCCGCACCGCTCCGCGCGTCGAGGGGATGCACGTCTATGGCCCCGCCCCCGCCCCGCTGGCGATGCTGCGCGGCCGCCACCGTTTCCGCCTGCTGGTCCACGCCCGCCGCGCGCTCGACGTCCAGGACGTCATCCGCGACTGGCTTGGCGCGCTCACCTGGCCCGCAAAGGTGCGCGTTGCGGTCGATGTCGATCCCTACAGCTTCTTGTGACGGCGCGCGGGAATCGCTATGTGTATATTCTGATAGAAGGATACACACGATGCGCACCAATATCGTCATCGACGACGACTTGATGAAGGAAGCCCAGGCCGCGCTCGGCGCCCGCACCAAGCGCGAGACGGTCGAAATCGCGCTCGAACGCGTCGTCCAGCTCAAGCGGCAGGAGGAAATCCGCAAGTATCGCGGCAAGCTCGCCTGGAAGGGCGATCTCGACGCGATGCGGCGCGACTGATGATCCTCGTCGATTCGGGCATCTGGATCGATTATTTCAACGGCGTGCGATCCGCCGAGACCGACAGGCTCAACGACCTGCTCGGCCGGCGTGCGGCGGCGGTCGGCGATCTGATGCTGACCGAGGTGCTGCAAGGCTTCGCTTCTGACCGCGACTTCCGGCAGGCGCTGCGATTAATGTCGCTGCCGATGCAGATCCCGATCGTCGATCGCGAAGTCGCCATCGCCGCCGCGCGCAACTACCGCGCATTGCGCGCCCGCGGCGTCACCGTGCGCAAGACGATCGACACGCTGATCGCCACGCGCTGCATTCTCGACGGCCATGTCCTGCTCTACGCGGATCGCGATTTCGATCCGTTCGTCGAGCATCTCGGGTTGCGCTCGGCGATGCGCGAGGGCTGAGCGCATTCCCCTCGCGCCGCCCAGGCGCTATGCTGCATGCAGCAACCTTTGGGGGGCGCCATGAAATTCACCATCGCGATCCTGGCGCTGTGCGCCGCCCTGCCTGCCGCAGCGCAGCAGCACGAAACCATCCCCGTCACGCTCGGCGCCGCGCTCAACGCGCCGCAATCGGGGCGGATCATCGTCTTCGCCACGCGGCTCGATCCCGGCGCCAAGCTGCCCGACGAGGTCGATACCTCGCCATTCAGGCCGACCGGCACCGCGATCGCCGCGCGCGAGACTTGGTCGCTCGCCCCCGGCCAGACCGCGACGATCGACGGCGACAGCGATGCCTTTCCCTCCGCCTGGTCGAAGCTGCCGCCCGGCTCCTACGCCATTCAGGCTGTGCTCGATCGCGATCACAACTATAATTATCGCGGTCGAGGCGAGGGCGATGTCGTTTCCAAGGTCGTCGAAGCGACGCTGCCCGGCCCGATCCCGCCGCTGACGCTTGACGATGTCGTCTCCGCGACCTCGCCCGAAGCGGCGCTGTCGCGCCTGCCGCCGGCCGATCAGGCGGTACTGCGCGCCAATCTCGCCAAGGCGAAGCCGGTCGATTTCGTCAGCCCGGCGCTCACCGCCTTCTGGGAACAACCGACGCATATCCGCGGCTGGGTCGCGCTGCCGCCGGGCTATGGCGAGAAGGGCAAGACCTTCCCGACGGTCTATTCGACCGGCGGCTTCGGCTCGACGCTGATGAGCGCGCAAGGCAACGCCGCGAACATGATCGGCATGATGGCCAAAGGCGAGGCGCCGCCGATGATCTGGGTCTATCTCGACGAGAGCAGTCCGCGCGGCACCCACGAATTCGCCGATTCGGTCAATAACGGTCCGTGGGGGCAGGCGCTGACCACCGAATTCATTCCGTGGATCGAGAAGCACTATGCGATGGACGCGAGGCCGTCGTCGCGCTTCCTCACCGGCCATTCCTCGGGCGGCTGGGCCACCTTGTGGCTGCAGGTGCGCTATCCGAAGGTGTTCGGCGGCTCGTGGCCGACCTCGCCCGATCCGAGCGACTTCCACGATTTCACCAACATCGACATCTATGCGCCGGGCGCCAACGCCTATCACGATGCCGCCGGCAAGCCCTATCCGCTGGTCCGCGATCACGGCACGCTGATCGCAACGCTGGAGCAGTTCGCGCAGATGGAGCGTGTGCTCGGCCCCTATGGCGGCCAGTTCGCCTCGTTCGAATGGGTGTTTTCGCCCAAGGGCCCCGACGGCCGGCCGATGCCGCTGTTCGACCGCGCGACCGGCGCGATCGACCCCGAGGTCGCCGCTTATTGGCGCGACCATTACGACATCGCCGAACGCGTCCGCCGCGACTGGAAGACGATCGGCCCCGATCTCGACGACAAGGGCCACCTGATCGTCGGCACCGCCGACACCTTCTATCTCGACGGCGCCGCGCACCTGCTCAAACAGGCGTTCGACAGCGTCGGCGCACACGAGGACGTGACCTTCCTGCCGAACAAGACCCATTTCGACCTGTTCGAGCGCGACGGCGATCGCTACGCGCTGATGAAGGACATTGCCTGGGCCATGTACCAGCACGCCCGCCCCGGCGCGAAGCGGCCGGCGGCGAAATAGGCTTATCCGGTCATTCCGATCGGTCGAACACGCTCTTCGCCGGCAGCACCTCGGTCGCGCCCGAGTGGCGGGTGACGGCGTAGGTGAAGCCGCGCAGCAGCGCATAGGCGCCGACCTCGCCGCGGGCGCCGAGCGCGAGGAAGCCGACCTGCATCCCCTTGATCGCCTCCCCGCGAAGCTGCGCGATGTGCCGGCACGCTTCTTCGCACGCCGCCTGCGGGGAAAGCCCCGCGCGCATCGAGGCAATCACTCGCGCGGTGCCGGCGATTCGAGTCACCTCCTCGCCGACCCCGGTCGAAGCGGCGGCGCCGACGCCTTTCTCGATGAACAGCCCGCAGCCCGATTGCGGCGAATCGCCGACCCGGCCGCGCATCTTGAACGCCATGCCCGAGGTCGTGCACGCCGCCGCCATGTGCCCGTCCTTAGCACGCACCATAATGCCGATCGTATCGTGGTTGAGCGCCGAGCCGGGCGGGCCGGGCAGCTGGTTCTCGATATTGGCGACGGGCTTGTACTTCTGCGTCTTCAGCCAGTCGCGCCAGGCCGCTTCGGCGGCGGGGGTGAGCAGATTGACGCGCGGCATGCCCTGATCGAGCGCGAAGCGAGTCGCGCCCTCGCCGACCAGCAGGGTGTGCGGCGTCTTCTCCATCACCAGCCGCGCGACGGAGACGGCGTGGACGACATCCTCCAGCGCTGCGACCGCGCCGACGCCGCCGTCCTCGTCCATGATGATCGCATCGAGCGTGACATGGCCGTCGCGATCGGGATAGCCGCCATAGCCGACCGAATGGTTGTCGGGATCGGCCTCGGGAACCTTGGCGCCGGCTTCCACGGCGTCGAGTGCGCTGCCCCCGGCGCGAAAGCTGGCCAGCGCGGCTTCATTGGCCGCCTTGCCGAAATCCCAGGTGGAAAGCACGGCGACCGGATCATCGACGGCGGCGCGCGCTGCGCCCGCGAGCATCGCCGTCGCGCCGAGGCCGAGCGCGCCACGCCGCGACAGATCGGGAAACGTCATGCCTGTTCCTCCTGGTCGAGTATCGCTCGCATGGCGGCGACGATCGCGCGCCCGGTCGTCCGACGCGGGCCGGTCGCGAATCCGAGCCGCATCGCCTTGTCTCCGGGTACGGCGCCGGGCAGGGCAGCCGAGCCATGAACCTCGCGGACGCCGGTGGCGGCGATCAGCGCCGCCAGATTGTCCGGCCGCACGCCAGCGCCCGCGATGACCGACAGACGGCCGCGCGCCGCCGCGACCATGCGCGCCAGCGTCGCGGCGCCCTCGGCCGCGCTCGCGGCGCCGCCCGAACTCAGCACTTTGTCGTAACCGAGCGCGCACGCCTCCTCGATCGCGGCAACCCGATCGGGCGTAAGATCGATCGCGCGGTGGAGCACGATCGTCGCGTCGCGCGCGGCATCGCGGAAGCGGGCCATCGCATCGCGATCGAGCCGGCCGTCGGGCCGCAGCGCGCCGACCACCACACCCGCCGCGCCGCGCGCCAGTGCCGCGCGGATATCGGCGACGATCAGCGCCGCTTCGCCGTCATCGAGCACGAAATCCCCGGCACGCGGCCGCACCAGCACATGAACCGGCAATCCGGTTCTCACCGCATGATCGATCAGCGCGGCCGACGGCGTCAGGCCGCCGAGTTCGAGCGCCGAACACAGTTCGAGCCGATCCGCCCCGCCGGCGGTAGCCTCCGCGATACTGGCGACATCGCTGACGCAAATCTCGAGGAGGTGGCCCATGCGGTCATCTTAGAGAGCTTCCCAGGGATGCCAAGCTATCGGGCGGGCCTTATCGTCGGACGACGGGCATCCTATCTGCCGGTTCCAACGCGCCGCGGCGGCGTCTTTCGAATCAGGAGATAGAATATGTCCATCAAGGCTTATGGCGCCACCGCCGCCGATCGGCCGCTCGAGCCGCTGACGATCACGCGGCGCGAGCCAGGCGCGCACGATGTCGTCATCGACATCGCTTATTGCGGCGTCTGTCACTCCGATCTCCATCAGGTCCGCGCCGAATGGGACGGCACGCTTTATCCCTGCGTGCCCGGCCACGAAATCGTCGGCCATGTCCGTGCTGTCGGCAGCGAGGTCACCAAGTTCAAGGTCGGCGACACCGTGGGCGTCGGCTGCATGGTGGACAGCTGCCAATCCTGTCCATCCTGCCATGAGGGGCTCGAGCAATATTGCACGGGCTCGGGTTTCGTCGGCACCTATAACGGCCCGACCGCTGACGCGCCGGGCCACACGCTCGGCGGTTATACGCAGTCGATCGTGGTCGACGACAAGTTCGTGTTGAAGATCAGCCACCCCGAAGAGCAACTCGCGGCGGTCGCGCCGCTGCTCTGCGCCGGCATCACCACTTATTCGCCGCTCCGGCACTGGCAGGCGGGGCCGGGCAAGAAGGTCGGCATCGTCGGCATCGGCGGGCTCGGCCATATGGGCATCAAGCTCGCCCATGCGATGGGCGCCCACGTCGTCGCCTTCACAACGTCGGACGGCAAGCGCGGGGATGCCCGCGCGCTCGGCGCTGACGAGGTGGTCAACTCGCGCAATGCCGACGAGATCGCGGCGCATGCCGGCCGCTTCGACATGATCCTAAACACCGTCGCTGCCAGCCATGATCTCGACGCGTTCACCGCATTGCTCAAGCGCGACGGCACGATGGTGCTGGTCGGCGTGCCCGAGCATGCGCATCCCTCGCCGAGCGTCGGCAACCTGATCTTCAAGCGCCGTGCGATCGCCGGCTCGCTGATCGGCGGCATCGCCGAGACGCAGGAGATGCTCGATTTCTGTGCCGAACACGGCGTGGTCTCCGAGATCGAGATGATCCCGATCCAGCAGATCGACGAAGCCTATGACCGCATGCAGCGCAGCGACGTCAAATACCGCTTCGTCATCGACAATGCGTCGCTGGAGGCATGAGGGATTCAGGACGCAGGACGATTTCGACCGGCGGCGCAGATTCCACGCTCTTGTGGGAGCGTTGCCGGACTCGATAGAAGAGTCGGACACGAAAGGGGGGAAGATCATGAAAGTCAGGTATCTCGCGCTACTTGCCATGGGCATCGCGACGGCCGGCATTTGCCAGGCGACCGTCCTGACCGCCGAACAGCGCATTGAGGGCGAAGCGTTGGTCGCGAAAGCCGGCGGCCTTCTCGCTGATTCGTTGCGCGACACGAGTTCTGCGAAATTCCGCGACGTGTTCCTGCAGAAGACTGTCGGCCGCGACGGCAACGAGCATGTTTCTCTGTGCGGCGAGGTCAATTCGACGAACGGCTATGGCGGCATGAGCGGGTTTCACAAGTTCATGCTCATCGGCGACAAGGTATGGGTCGGCGGCCCCGGCCAGATCATCAATGCCGATGAAATTTGCGGCAATGGGCGCGCGACGATCGACAGCCGCGACTACACGCCCGAATTGCGAAAGGCGTTCGACGCTCGCGCCGGCGGATAGGCGTAATGAGCCATCCGGTTGGCCGCTCCATCAAGTGTCTGATCTACTTGGAGGGTGGCGGAGACGGAGGGATTCGAACCCTCGATACGGTTTCCCGTATGACGCTTTAGCAAAGCGTTGGTTTCAGCCACTCACCCACGTCTCCGGATGCGCCGAGCGGCGGCTATAGCGGCGGCCGTCAGCGCGATCAATGCCCGTGCATCGCTTCATCCGGCGCGAAATCGACTCGGGTCGTCGCCGCGTTCATTGCACGGTCAGCCCCCGCATGGTTAACCTTTCGGTGTCGTGAGTTTGGGGGGTGTCGGATGCGCCGTTTGTCGATGAAGTCCATGATCGCGCTGGCGAGCCTCGCCATCGTCGCGGCGCCGGTGAGCGCGCAGGTCAAGACGATCGATCCCGATCGCGCGATCGACAGCGACTTGCAGCCGGCGAGTCAGGCGCCGGCCCCCTATGCCGCGCCGCAATCGAGCGCTGCCGATCAGGGCGAGCCGGTCGATGCCGGCGCGCAGGATGCCGCCCCGGCCGACAATAACGGCTATCCGGTGCCGACCCAGGCGCCGCAATCCTATTCGGCGCAGGCCCCCGCCGCGCAGACGGCACCGGCCACCGGTCCGGGGGCTGAGGCGCAGCGCAATGCCGCCACCCAATCCGCCGACACCTATGATCGCGACGATCTGATGAGCGCCGCCGAGGGCGTGTTCGGCAAGGGCGCCGAGGGGCTCGCCGGAATCATCGAGAAGATCCTCAAGGACCAGGGCCGGCCCAACGCCTATATCGCGGGCCGCGAGGCCTCAGGCGCGTTCGTCGTCGGGCTGCGCTACGGCTCGGGCGTCCTCACCTCCAAGATCGAGGGGCAGCAGCCGGTCTATTGGACCGGGCCGTCGGTGGGCTTCGATGTCGGCGGCGATGCCAACAAGGTGTTCGTGCTGGTTTACAACCTCTACGACAGCGAAGAGCTCTACAAACGCTTCCCGGCCGGCGAGGGCCGTGTCTATTTCGTGGGCGGCTTTTCGGCCTCGTACCTGCGCAGCGGCAATACGGTGTTGATTCCGGTGCGTCTGGGTGTCGGTTGGCGCGCGGGCGTCAATGTCGGTTACATGAAGTTCAGCCATCACGAGAAATGGCTGCCGTTCTGATCGGCTGATCCTTTCGCGCCGTGCCGCGTTGAGCGCGCCAAGCAGAAGGAGAGCCGATGATGACGAGCCGTTCGACCGCGCAGATTTCGTTGGCGGCGCTCGCCGCCGCGCTGGCGCTCGCCGGCTGCAACAAGGGCGCGAATACCGCCAACACCGCGGAAGCCAATGTCGCTGCGGCCGACAACGAGGCGGCGGCCGTGCCGCCCGAGGATGTGGCGCTGCCCGCCGGCGACAATAGCCGGGTGGTGCAATATGACGATCACGACCACGCCGCGCCGCGTCCGCAACCGTCGCCGAACGATCATCGCGGCCCGACCGACGACCACAGCCGGAGCGGCGCCAACGATCGTGACCGCGGTAGCGGCCGTGTCGGGCCGCAGCCGTCGTCGTCACCCTCGCCGAGCCGAGCCGCGTATGACGGCACGCAGCCTGCCCCCGATAGTTATGGCGGCCATCGCGACACGGGCAACGGCAATAGCTCAGACGCGCGCTGACCTAGGCTCGGCGACGGGCAAGGTGATGGTGAAGGCGGCGCCGCCGACCGTCGCCTGAACTGCGATCGTGCCGCTAGCGGCGGTGAGCAGGGAGCGGACGATCGCCAGCCCCATGCCGGCTCCGCCTACATCGCGGCGGCCGGTGAAGAACGGCTCGAAGACGCGCTCGCGGTCGGCTTCGGCGATACCGGGGCCGTCGTCGGTGACGGCGATGGCGACCGAGCCCGCCTCGCGTGTCGCGCGAATGACGAGCGCGCCTGCGCCTGCCTGGACGCTGTTCTCGGCGAGCGTTTCGAGCACGGTTTCGAGTATTTCGGGAGCAATACGCGCCGCGAGGCCGGCGGGCACCTCAACCGTGATCGCGAATCGCTCGCTGCGAAAGGCATCGGCGACCGTCCGGGCGACATCGGCGATGGGCGCTGCCGCGTCATGATCGGCGACGGTCATATCGGCGCGGGCGAGGTCGAGCAGACGCTGCACCAGCCGCGACAGCCGATCGGCGTCGGCCGCGGCGTTGGCGATGAAGCGCCGGCGCTCGGCGTCACTCATGGCTCCGCCATGCTCGTCGAGCAATTCGAGCGCGCCGGTGATGCCCGCGAGTGGGGTTTTGAACTCGTGCGCGATCGCCGCGGCGACGTCGCGCAGATAGTTCGAGCGGCGCTCGATCCGCTCGGCCATGGCGCGGAAATTGTCGTAGAGACGCGCGATCTCGATCGCCGCGGTGGGCGGCGTTTCGGGCAAGGCGACATGACCCAATGCGACGCCCTCGCTGGCTCGGGCAAGCGCATCGATCGGGCGGGCAATGCCGCGCGACAGCAGCCCCGCAAGCAGCAGCAGCACGATGAAGATCAGCGCGATCCCGACGAGGATCTTGCCGCGATCCTGGTAGATGCCGAGGAACAGGCCGCGCGGGCTGCGCGACAGCAGGACGACACCGATCACTCGGCCGTCGAGCAGCACCGGGCGGGCGTGGTGGAGGCGCACGCCCCAGGCGCGGCTGACCAGCGCGAGCCAGGGGTGGGGCGGCATGTCCGCCCGTTGGCGCAGTACCGTCACGCTGTGGCCGGCGAGTGCGCTCTGCACTTCGGGCAGCGCAGCGTAGCTCGCGCCGGTGTCGCCGCGCCCGACCACCACCGTGCCGCGCGCGTCGAGCAGGCGGGTGGCAGCCAGCGTGATCGTCGCCGCGTCGCTCGCCACCGGGAGCAGCGCGCGGGCGACTGCGGCAGCGTGGGGATCCGGCGGCGGCCCCGGCACGGCGGCGGGCTGCGGCGGCAGGATCGGCATCGTGCGCAGGTCGATCGTCGGCGGCTCCGGGGCGAGCGCGCGCGGCGCGGTTTCGTGCCCGCCGTCCAGCCAGTCGACTCGATAGGCCGCCGCCAGCACCGCCGATTGCGCGATCAGTTCGGCCTCGGTCTGCTGGACGATGGTGTTTTCATAGACGCGCAGCGACAGCGCCGCGACGCCGGGCAGCGTGGCGACGAACAGCAGCGTGCCGAACAGGATCGTGCGCAGGCTGAGCGCGGGCCAGTGCGCCTTGGCCCAATCCTTGAGTCGCGCGATCAATCGCAGCCGCCGATGCGGTAGCCGATCCCCGGCCGCGTTTCGACGAGGTCGGTGCCGCCGGCCTGCGCGAACTTGGCGCGCAGGTTGCGGATATGGCTGTCGATCGTGCGGTCGGTGATCGCGAAGCCCGGCCCATGGAGGCGATCGATGATCGCGTCGCGCGAGAAGACGCGGCCCGGGCTCGCCGCGAGCAGGTGGAGCAGCTCGAACTCGGTCGCGGTGAGCGGCACAGGCGCGCCGTCCCAGCGCGCCTCCCAGCTTTCGGTATCGAGCGTCAGCTTGCCGCGGGCGAGCCGCGTCTGCGCGGGCTCGGCGGCGGGCTTGCCGCGCTTGAGGATCGCGCCGACGCGAGCGACGACCTCCCGCGGCGAGAAGGGCTTCACGACATAATCGTCGCCGCCGATCTCGATGCCGACGATGCGGTCGATCTCGTCGTCGCGCGACGACAGAAACAGGATCGGCAAGGCCGCCGCTTCGCCGCCCGACGCGCGCAGCTTGCGGCACAGATCGAGCCCGTTCAGGCGCGGCATGTTGATGTCGAGCACCATCAGATCGGGACAGGCGCGCTCGATTTCGGCCAGCGCCGCTTCACCGTCGGCGGCCTCGGCAACGCTCATCCCCGCCTTGCCGAGCGCGAAGGCGAGCAACTCGCGGATGTGCGGATCGTCGTCGACGACGAGGATGCGGTGCGCGCGATCGACCATGCCGTCCTCCGTCCTGCCGAGCCTCCGGGCCTGATAGCGCGTTCGTGTCCGCGGCGCATCGTGGCAATGTGGAGAAAGCGTGCAGACGGTCAGGTTCGCGGCTTCCAGGTGATGACGCGGTAGAGATAGAGCAGGATCACGCCCACGAAGAGCGCAATCGCGGCGGGGCCGGTGAACTTCTCGATCGCGGTGAAGCGAAGGCCCAGCCAATAGCCGCAGACGGCGCAGATCGTGTTCCAGATGCCGGTGCCGATCGCCGTCATCACCAGGAATTTGGGCGCCGGCATGCGGGTGAGGCCTGCCGGCAGCGAGATCATCGTGCGGAAGGTCGGCAGCACGCGGAAGATCAGCACGGTCTTGCCGCCATGCGCGTCGAAAAAGGCGTTCAAACGCTCGAGATCGCGCCATTCGATCGTCAGCCATCGGCTCCAGCGTGTCACCAGCGGCTTCAGGCGTTCGATTCCCAGCGCGCGGCCGACCAGATACCAGGCGGTGTTGCCTGCGACCGATCCCGCGGTGCCGGCGGCGAGCAGCAGCGCAAAGTCCATCTTGCCGTGCGCGACGGCGATGCCGCCGAAGCCCATGATGACCTCGGACGGGATCGGCGGGAACACGTTCTCGAGCGCCATCAGCAACGCAACGCCCCAATAGCCGGCGCTTTCGATCAAATGGAGGATGAACGCGGTCATGGGCGCCCAACGCTTTGGCGCGGCCAAGGTCCGATTTCTAATGATTTTGTCATGCCTGCGTCACCTCGTCGGCGGCTGCGCGCCGTTAGGCTGCATGCTTCCTGCGATGAGAGGGAGAGACGAAATGACGCGTTTCACGATCGCCATGGCGGTGGCTGCCGCCACGCTCGGCGCGGCCGCTCTGGCGGCGCCGGCAAGTGCCGCCAGCACGCCCGGCAATGCGATGAAGGTGTGCGGCGCCAAATATCAGGCCGCCAAGAAGGCCGGCACGCTGCCCGCCGGGCAGAGCTGGAACCAGTTCCTCGCGCAATGCCGTGGCAGCGCGGCCAAGCCGATGGCGGCCAAGCCCGCGCCGGTGGCGAAGCAGGTCGCGGCGGTCCGTCGCCCTGCCGGCCAGCCGAGCGCGGCGCAGCAGGCGATGTACGCCCGCGAAAAGAAGTGCGGCCAGATGTGGAAGGCCGACAGCGCCGCCCACCGCATCCCCGCGGGCCAGAAGTGGCCGCAATATTGGAGCGCGTGCAACAAGCGCATCAAATAAGCTGATCCGCTGCCGGTGGGGCTTCCGCGCGCTGCGGGAGCCTCATGCTCATTCGGCCTGCCGCGACGCGCGATGCGCCTGCCGGTCGAGCAGGCGCCGCCACAGCGGGATCGTCGCCAGCGCGATCAGCCCGAAGCCGGGAAGCGGCAGAAGCGCCACCGCGAGAATCGCGGTCAGCGCGCCGAGCGCGACCGCCACGCCGCGCCGCTTGACATGGGCAACGCGCACCGCGGGCGCCTTCGGGTCGACGATCGGCGGCGCACAGACGATACGCTGCAGCCGGACGTTGAACAAAGCGGCGACGAGCAGCCAGCCGCAATAAAGCAGCGCCGGCAGCCGTGTGCCGGGATTGGCGCTGAGATAAGCGGTGAAGAAGGGCATCGCCGCGATCGCGAACAACATGGTCAGGTTGGGCAGAATCAGCCGCTCATCCCAGCTTTCGGCCAGCGCCAGCGTGCGGTGGTGCCCCGCCCAGAAGGCGCCGATCACGAAGAAGCTGATGATGAAGCCGATGAATCCTGGAATAAGCTGCGACAGCGCGAGCAGATGATCGTGGATGCTCGCGGCGAAGGGAAGGTCGGGGGCGCGCAGCTCGATGACCAGCAGCGTGATCGCGATCGCGAACACCGCGTCGGAAAAGAAGATCAGCCGCTCGAGCTGATGTTCGGGGCCGGCGGGGGTATAGTCGTGGGTCATCGGCTCACCCGATCAGCAGTCCCGCGAGCGCGGCGGACATCAGGTTGGCGAGGCTGCCCGCCGCCAGCGCGCGCAGGCCCAGTCTGGCGATTGTCGGGCGCTGGTTGGGGGCGAGCCCGCCGGTCACCGCCATCTGGATGGCGATCGACGAGAAATTGGCGAAGCCGCATAGCGCAAAGGTGACGATCGCGACGGTGCGCGGCGACAGCGCCGCCTGCATCTTGCCGAGATCGATATAGGCGACGAACTCGTTGAGCACGACCTTCTCGCCGAAGAAGCCGCCTGCGGCGCCCGCCTCGTTCCATGGCACGTTCAAGAGGAACATCACCGGCTTGAAGATCGTGCCGATGATCCCCTGGAAGGTGATGTCGGCAGGGGTGAACCAATGGCCGATGCCGGTCAGGATGCCGTTGGCCAGCGCGACCAGGGCAACGAAGGCGAGCACCATCGCGCCCACCGCGACGGCGAGCTTGACGCCGGTCTGCGCGCCTTGCGCCGCGGCCATGATGATGTTGGCGGGCTTTTCCTCGTCGTGGGTCGCCTCGGCGAGCGTCACTTCCTGGTGCTCGCCTTCGGGGAGCAGCGCGGCGGGGCCGCGCGCGCTCACTCGATTTTCGGAAAGCGCGATGTCGTCGAGCTCGGCCGGCGGCACCGTGTCGGGCATGATGATCTTGGCCATCAGGATGCCGCCCGGCGCCGACATGAAAGACGCGGCGAGCAGATAATCGATGCGGATGCCCATTGCCGCATAGGCCGCGAGGATCGTGCCTGCGACGCCGGCCATGCCGCTGGTCATCACCGTGAACAGCTGCGCCTGCGTGAGCCCGGCGAGATAGGGGCGGATGACCAATGGCGATTCGCTCTGCCCGACGAAGATGTTGGCCGCCGCGCACAGGCTTTCGACCTTGGAGACGCCGATCACCCATTCAATCGCGCCGCCGATCCAGCGCACGACCAATTGCATGATGCCGAGATAATAGAGGATCGAGACCAGGCTGGCGAAGAAGATGATGACCGGAAGGGCGGCGATGGCGAAGCTGTTGCCGCCGATCGCGGGGCTGGCGAGCGGGCCGAAGATGAAGTCGACGCCCGCCTTGGCATAGCCGAGCAAATCCGAGACGCCGCCCGACAGGAAGGCGAGCACGCTGCGCCCCCAAGGCACGTAGAGCACCAACGTGGCGATGCCGGCCTGGAGCGCGAAGGCGGCGCCGACCACGCGCAGGCGAATCGCGCGACGGTTGGTCGACAACAGGAGGGCGATCGCCAGGATCACGACGATGCCGGCGATGCCGATCAGGAAACGAGTCATATGTGCTGTTGCGTCCCCACCCCACCGGCACGAATGGCCGGCTTTTCACGAAAGCGGGGTTATGGCGAAACTCGCGCAACGAAGCGAGTCCCCAAACCTTTCCCGTCATGCCGGCCTTGTGCCGGCATCCGCCGTGCCGCGAACCAAGACACTGCGGCACTTGCGGCGCGGCGGACCCCGGAACAAGCAACCGTGGTGACGGCTTGAGGAAGCCCGTTGACCGCCTCGCGAATCCGTCTAGCGTCGCGGCGATGAACGATCCCGCCCGCGCCGTGCCGCGCTCGCTTTTCGCCTTTTCGATCTTCTATGGCGGCATGGTCTGCATCGCCGGCGTGCTCGGCAATAAGCAGATCGCGCTGGGGCCGCTGTCGCAATTGGGCGTATGGCTCGACGTCGGCCCGCTTGCGGTCGAGGCGGGGATCGTCGCCTTCCTGCTGCTCGTCGTCACCTCGAGCTCGGTCGCCGAGCTGCACGGGCGAGCAACCGCCAATCGGCTGGTGCTGATCGGCTTCGTGCCGCTGATCGTCTCGATCCTGCTCTCGATCGTCGTCCGCGCGCTGCCCGCCTCGCCCGAGATGCAGCCGGCCAATCGCGACGCGATCCAACTGGTGCTCGGCGGCACCTGGCGGATCTGGCTGGGCGGAATCGTCGCTTATGGCGTCTCGCAGACGCTCAACGTCACCATCTTCGCAGCCTTGAAGGGGCGCGAGGGGAGCCGGCTCCTGTGGCTGCGCGCGGGCATCGCATCGGTGCTGAGCCAGATCGTCGACACGCTGCTGTTCGTGACGATCGCCTTTGCCGGCACCTTCCCGATCGGCGCGCTGCTGGTCGGGCAGATGATCGCCAAGGTGATCCTGTCGGCGGTGCTGGTGCCGCCCGTGATCTACCTGTTCGTCGGGCTCGGCCGCCGACTCGATCGCGCCGACCAGGCCTGACCGGCCAGCGCATTGGCGAGCGGCAGCGGAGTCAGGTCGCCGCGGCGCCAATAGCGCAGCACCAGCGTCTCGCGCTCGGCAATGGGCAGCAAGGATGCGGTCTCAAGTTCGTGATCGGACATTTCGGGCCTCCTGCGACCGGCCGTAACCTGCCTGTGTGACGGGCGCATGACCGATCAGGCGAGGCCGAAGGGGACGACGTGGTTGTCGGCGTAGTGCCCCACCTCGGCGCGGCCGAGATAGGGGACGCCCATCTCGCCGCACCAGCGCGCCATCATCGCTTCCAGGCTCTCGCCCCAGGGCGGGTCGTTCTCCTGCACGTCGCGCACCGCGCCGAGGCGGACCCCGGCCAGCCCCTTCAATTGGGTCGCGTGGGCGAGCTGGAACAGCATCCGGTCGATCCGGTAGAGCGGCTCGGACACTTCTTCGATCAGCAGGACGTGATCGGTCAAATCGGGCAGCCACGGCGTGCCGATCATCGCGGTGAGAATGGCGAGGTTGAAGGCAGCGGCGGGGCGCTTGCCGAGGCCGGGCTCGAGCCCGGCGCGGTCGCCGCGAGTCAGCCACGCAAGGCTGCGCGTCACCGTCACGTCGCCGCCGTCGCGGTTGATGTCGATCGCCATAGGGCCGTGGATCGGCCGCCCGATCCGCCGCGCATAGAGCGCGCCGAGCAGAAAGCCGCAGTCGGAGTAACCGATATAGGCCTTGTCGCGCGCCGCCGGGCCGAGCTGCGGCATCACGACATCGAGGATGCGGTTCGAACCGTAGCCGCCGCGACCGAACCAGATCGCATCGAAGCCGGGATCGTTGGCGAACTCCAGGAACGCCGCCGCGCGATCGTCGTCGGGGCCGGCGAAATGGCCGTCCGACAGGAAGCATTGCGGATGGACGACGAGCTCGATCTCGGGGAAGGCGAGTGCGACGAATGCCTCGGCCCGGGCGGCGGTGCCGCGATCCAGCTCCCGTGCGGGTGCGACGACCCCGATCCGCATGTGCGCTCCTTGCCCCGAAATTGGAAAACGTCGATAGCGCGGCGGCATGAGTGACGGCAAATCCTACTTCTTCGTCGGCATCGGCGGCTCGGGCATGATGCCGCTGGCGATTATCCTCTCGGCCCGGGGCGAGACGGTCGCGGGTTCCGATCGCGCGCTCGACGCGGGCCGCGTGCCGGCCAAGTTCGACGCGCTCCGCGACCGCGGCATCGCGCTGTTCCCGCAGGACGGCAGCGGGATCGTCTCGGCGGACCAGATCGTCGTCGCCTCGGCGGCGGTCGAGGAAAGCGTGCCCGATATCGTCGCGGCGAATCGCGTCGGTGCGGCGCGGATGACGCGTGCCGAACTCAACGCAGCGCTGTTCAACGCCGCGGTGTTGCCGATCGGGATTGCCGGAACCAGCGGCAAATCGACCGTCACCGGCATGATCGGCTGGATCCTCCACGAAGTCGGCCGTGATCCGACGGTGATGAACGGCGCGGTGATGAAGAACTTCGTCAGCGCCGATACGCCCTTCGCCAGCGCATTGGTCGGCGCGGGCGACGCTTATGTCAGCGAGGTCGACGAGAGCGACGGCTCGATCGCGCTCTATCGGCCGCAGATCGCGGTGCTCAACAATGTCAGCCTCGATCACAAGTCGCTCGAGGAATTGCGCGCGCTGTTCGGCGATTTCATCGGCCGCGCGAGCCGCGCTGTCGTCAATCTCGACAACGGCGACGGCGCCGCGCTGGTGATGGCGCTGCCGCTCGAGCGGCGGCTGACCTTCGCGATTCAAGGCGATGCCGATCTCGTCGCTGCCAATCTCGAAGCGCGCCCGTTCGGGGTCGATTTCGACCTGGTGGAGCGCGGCGAGCCGGCGATTCGCGTCTCGTTGCAGGTGCCGGGGCGACACAACGTCTCCAACGCGCTGGCGGCGATCGGCGCGGCGCGCGCGGCGGGCGTGCCGCTCGCCAATGCGGCGGCGGCGATCGGCGGCTTCACCGGCCTCAAACGTCGGTTCGAGCTGGTCGGCGAGGCGAACGGTATCGCGGTGATTGACGATTTCGGGCACAATCCCGACAAGATCGCTGCCACGCTCGACACGCTCCACGCCTTTCCCGGCCGGCTGCTGATCCTGTTCCAGCCGCACGGCTACGGCCCCTTGAAGCAGATGCGCCGCGAGCTGGTCGCTAGTTTCGTCGAGCGCCTGCGTCCGGAAGACGAACTCGTGCTGCCCGATCCTGTCTATCAGGGCGGCACCGTCTCCCGCGAAGTGACCAGCGCCGATATCGTCGCCGACATCGCCGTCGCGGGCGCCAACGCGCGCCACATCCCCGATCGCGAGGCCGCCGCCGCGCACATCGTCGCGGAGGCGCGGCCGGGCGACCGCATCATCGTGATGGGCGCGCGCGACGACACGTTGAGCCAGCTCGCCGCGACGATGCTCGCGCAGATCGAGAGACAAGCGTCAACGACACAATAGCAAGCACGCTTGACAGTAAAGCAAACTTGTCTGTAAAGCTCCCTTTACCGATTCGAAGGGAGCTTTCGCATGACCAAGGACCGCGCCACGCGCCGCTACACCTGGGGGCTGCTGCTGGTGATGACCGGCTATGTCCTCATCCTGTTCGGCGTGAACGCTTATTTCGAGAATGACTCGCCGACCGGCCCGCTCGCTTATGTTGCGGCGGCGCTGCCCGCCTTGCCAATCATCGCGGTGTTCGCGCTGTTCGGCCGCCTGCTCGTCGAGCTGAAGGACGAATATGTCCGCATGCTGATGGTGCGGCAGTCGCTGATCGCGACCGCCTTCGCGCTGTCGGTGGCGACCGTCTGGGGCTTTCTTGAGAGCTTCGGCCTCGTTCACCACGTCGAAGGCTATTGGGCCGCGATCCTGTGGTTCGGCGGGCTCGGGCTGGGCGGATGCATCAACGCGCTGCTCGAGCGGAGGGCGGCATGAACAACCGCCTCAAGGTGCTCCGCGCCGAACGCGACTGGAGCCAGAGCGATCTCGCCGAGCGGCTCGACGTCTCGCGCCAGAGCGTCAACGCCATCGAGACCGGCCGCTACGATCCCTCGCTGCCGCTCGCCTTCAAGATCGCCGAGCTGTTCGGCCTCGCCATCGAAGACATCTTTGTCAGCCCTTCCAGGGAGAACAATCAATGATCCGCTTTCTCGCCCGCATCGCTCTGTCCGCCGCCATGCCGCTCGCGATCCTGTCGCCGCAGCCGAGCCACGCCGCTGCGCCCGCCCGCATGGACCATATCTCGATCGAATCGATCGGCAGCGGCGCACCGGTCATCCTGATCCCCGGCCTTTCGAGCCCCCGCGCGGTGTGGGACGGGGTCGCGCCCGAACTCGCCAAGGGGCACCGCGTCGTGCTGGTGCAAATCAACGGCTTCGGCGGCGACGATCCCGGCGCCAACGTCGAGCCCGGCATCATCGACGGCGTGGTCGCCGATCTCGATGGCTATATCGTCAAGAACAAGCTCACCGGCGCGGCGGTGGTGGGGCATTCGCTCGGTGGGCTTGTCGGGCTGATGCTGGCCAAGGCGCACCCGGCTGACGTCGGCAAGCTGATGGTGGTCGATTCGCTTCCCTATATCGGCGACATCTTCCTGCCCGGCGCGACCGTCGCGCAGGTCGAACCGCAGGCCAAAGCTATGCGCGACAAGGAAATCGCGAGCTACGGCAAGCCCGCCGACACCGCGGCGGCGACCGCCACCGCCAACGGTCTCGCGCTCAAGCCCGACAGCCGCGCCAAGGTGATCGCCTGGTTCAAGCAGGCCGATCCGCGCGTTTCCGGCGAGGCGCTCTATGAGGACATGACCACCGATCTGCGCCCCGACATGGCGGGAATCGCGACGCCGATCACGCTGGTCTATCCGTGGTCGGCGCAGCTGCCCAAGGACAGGGCCGACGCCTTCTACAAGGCCGAATATGCGCATGCGCCCAACGTGACCTTCGTGCCCGTCGGCGACAGCGCGCATTTCGTGATGCTCGATCAGCCGGCGGCGTTCCAGGCGGCGCTCGACGGCTTTCTGGCGAAATAGCCGCGTCGCCGTTAAGCCCGGCGGCATGAACAATCGGCTTGCTCATCACTGGACCGCGGGGACCGCCCCCGCGGTCGTCTTTCTGCCCGGCTACGCCTCGGACATGAGCGGCACCAAGGCGCTCGCGCTCGAGGAATGGGCGAAGGCAAACGGTCACGCCTTTCTGCGCTTCGATTATCGCGGGTGCGGCGAGAGCGCGGGCGCGTTCGAGGATTTCACGCTCGCCGACTGGTATGACGACGTGCTCGCGATGCTCGATACGATCGAGGGGCCGGCGGTGCTGGTCGGCTCGTCGATGGGCGGCTGGCTGATGCTGCTCGTGGCAGCCGAGCGGCCGGGCAAGGTGGCGGGGTTGGTCGGCGTGGCGCCGGCGCCCGATTTCACCGATTGGGGTTTCACCGACGCGCAGAAGCGGGCCTTGGTCGAAGCAGGGCGGGTGCTCGAGGACTCGCCTTATTCGGATCAGCCCACCGTCACCACGCGCGGCTTCTGGGAGGCGGGCGAGCGGCTGCACGTTCTCGACGGCGCGATCGCCTTTGATGGTCCGGTGCGGATCGTGCAGGGGCAGGCCGATCGCGACGTGCCCTGGGACCTCGCGCCACGCATCGCGGCGGCGCTCCGTTCAGCCGACGTGCAGACCTGGCTCGTCAAGGATGGCGATCATCGCCTGTCGCGGCCGAGCGACATCGCGCTCATCATCCGCGCCGTGGAGGACGTGCTCGCTTGCTCCTGATCCCGCTTCTCCTCGCTGCCCAGCAGGCCCAGAAACCGGCCGACAAGCCGCAATCGTCGATCGGCACGCGCAGCTCGATCGGCGGCGTCGCCGGGCCGGCCTCGCCCGAGGAAGTGCGCTATCACAGCTGCCTGCAGCTGGCACTCAGCGACCCGCAAAAGGCAGAGACTCGCTCCAACCAGTGGCGGCTCGACGGCGGCGGGTTCGTCGCGCAGCAATGCCTGGGCATGGCTTATGCGAACCAGGGCAAGTGGTCGGCGGCGGCAGCCGAGTTCACCGGCGCGGCGCGGGCAGCGCAAGCGAAGCAGGACGATCGCGCGGCGAGCTATTGGGCGGAGGCGGGCAATGCCCGGCTCGCCGGCGGCGATGCGGCCGGCGCGCGCTCGGCGCTCGATGCGGCGCTGGCGGCGGGGACGCTCGACGGCAAGGAGCGCGCCGAAGCGCAGCTCGACCGCGCCCGCGCCCTGGTGGCGACCGGCGACCTCGCCCAGGCGCGGATCGATCTCGACCACGCGCTCGAAGGCGTGCCGCAGGATCCGCTCGCCTGGCTCCTGTCGGCGACGCTGGCGCGGCGGATGGGCGATCTCGCTCGCGCGCACAAGGATATCGCCGAGGCCGAGAAGCGCGCGCCCAATGCTGCGCCCGTCGAGCTCGAAGCGGGGAACATCGCGGCGAAGAGCGGCGATCAGGCGAGCGCCGAGGCGGCATGGAAGCGCGCCGTCTCGCTCGCCCCGAACACCGCCGCGGGTCATGCCGCGGCACAGGCGCTGCAGCAGTTTCAGGCGACGGCGACGCCGGGCGGCTGAAGAACAGCGACGCCCCCTATTTCAGATAAAACTCCACCGTCGTCACGACCCGGACCTTCTTGAACGGCGTGTCGGCGACGCCATAGCCGTTGCTGTCGCCGTCGCGTGCGTTGATTTCGAAATAGCCCTGAGTCGCGCTCTTGATGCCGCCGACGCCGGTGTTGCTGTCCTTGGCGAATTGCTCGGCGGCGTCGCGCGCGTTCCTGGTCGCGGCAGCGACCATCGCCGGCTTGATGTCGTTCAATTTGGTGAAGGCGTAGTTCATCTTCGAGCCTTCCTGAAGCTGGACGCCCGCCTTGACGAGATCGAACTGCTCGGCGACCGCGCGGCGCGCGCGGGGAATGTCGGTGGTGCGCAATTGCAGCCGCTGGTTGATCGTCACGCGCGGCTGGCCGTTGTCGTAGAATTGATTGACCCCGGCGCCGGCGGGCTGGAGCACGTCGGCGGGAAAGCCGAGCCGCTGGAAATAGGCGCGCACCGCCTGGGTGTCGCGCGTGATCCGCGCCTGCACCTCGGCAAGGTCGCTGCCCTGCTCCGAATAGGACAGGTCCCAGGTGGCGAGATCGGCCACGACGTCGCGCTCGGAAAGCCCGCGCACCGTCACCGAGCGGTCGGCATGATGCGCGCGCACCAGCCCGTTGCCGAGCAGATAGCCGCCGACGATCATGCCGATCGCCAGGATCGCCGCTGCGACCGTCAAGGGGCCGCCCAATCGTGTCGCTCGCTCTTCCATTGCCGCCGATCCTTCCGATATTGCCGGTGATCCGCATCGCCTTCACGCGATGAACCGTTACTTAATAGCGACGAATGGAAGGGAAAGCCAGCGATGAACTATCTCCACACGATGATCCGCGTGTCCGATCCCGACGCCACCATTCGCTTCTTCGATCTGCTTGGGTTGAAGGAGGTTCGCCGCATGGAAAGCGAGAAGGGCCGCTTCACGCTGATCTTCTTCGCCGCGCCCGGCGACATGAACGGCGAGGGCGAACGCGCCAGCGCCGAGGTCGAGCTCACCTACAATTGGCCGCCCGAGGACGGCAGTGCACCCGAAACCTATGGCGGCGGGCGCAATTTCGGGCATCTCGCCTATCGCGTCGACGATATCTACGCGACGTGCCGGCGGCTGATGGATGCCGGCGTGCCGATCAACCGCCCGCCGCGCGACGGGCACATGGCGTTCGTCCGCACCCCCGATGGCATCTCGATCGAGCTCTTGCAGAAGGACGGATCGCTCGATCCCGCCGAGCCGTGGGTGTCGATGCCCAATGTCGGCGAATGGTGATGGCGGCCGGCGGCTGGCCCGATCGGCGCTTGATCGAGCGCTTCGGCGTCGAGCTGCCGATCGTCCAGGCGCCGATGGCAGGCGCCGGCGGCAGCGCACTCGCCATCGCCGTGGCCCGCGGTGGGGCGTTGGCCTCGCTACCCTGCGGGATGGCGACGCCCGATCAGGTACGCGCCGAGGTCGCGGCGGTTCGCGCCGCGGTGCGCGCGCCGATCAACCTCAACTTCTTCTGCCACACCGTTCCGCCCGAGCCCGACACGACGGCATGGCGGGCGCGGCTGGCGCCGTTCGCGGCCAAGCTCGGCGTCACTGAAGCGCCCCCGCCGCCGCTGCGGCTGCCGTTCGACGCGGCGATGTGCGCGATGGTCGAGGAGGTGAGGCCCGAGGTCGTCAGCTTCCATTTCGGGCTCCCCGCGGACGCCCTGCTCGATCGCGTCCGCGCGGCCGGGGCGATGGTGATCGGCAACGCCACGACGGTCGACGAGGCGCGGGCGCTCGCTGCGCGCGGGGTCGATGCGATCATCGCGCAGGGCTGGGAAGCCGGCGGCCATGCCGGCCGCTTCATCGATGCCGACCCTGCCGAGCAGATGGGGGTGATCGCGCTCGTCCCGCAGATCGTCGACGCCGTCGAGGTGCCCGTGATTGCCGCCGGGGGCATCGCCGATGCGCGCGGCATCGCCGCGGCGCTGACGCTCGGCGCGGCGGCGGTGCAGATCGGCACGGCCTATCTGCGCTGCCCCGAATCGCTGGTCTCGCCGATGCACCGTGCGGCGCTGGCGAGCGAGGCGGCCGAGCACGGCGTCGTCACCAACCTGTTCTCGGGCGGGTTGGCGCGCGGCTTGCGCAACCGGCTGATCGACGCGCTCGGCGCGATCGATCCAGCCGCGCCGCCTTATCCTTACGCGAGCACCGCGCTGGCGCCGCTGCGGCGCGCGGCCGAGGCGCGCGGTGATGCCGGCTTCTCGCCGCTCTGGGCGGGGCAGGCTGCGCGGCTCGGCCGCGACGAGCCCGCCGAGCAACTCACTCGAAGGTTCGGCCGCGAGGCGCTCGCCTTGCTCGGATCATGAAAGGAATGCCGATGCTCGATATCGTCCGCGTCCCCGCGCTCAGCGACAATTACATCTGGATGGTCCACGATCCCGCCAGCGGCGAGACGATGGTGGTCGATCCCGCCGAGGCCGATCCCGCACTCGCGGCGGCGGCGGAGCGCGGCTGGACGATCTCGCAGATCTGGAACACGCATTGGCACCCCGATCACACCGGCGGCAACGCGACAATCAAGGCAGCGACCGGCGCGCGCGTGACGGGTCCGGCCGCCGAGGCCGCGAAGATCCCGACGCTCGACGTGCTGGTGGGCGAGGGCGACAGCGTCCGCCTCGGCGATCACGTCGCGACGGTATGGGAGACGCCGGCGCATACCGCCGGGCACGTCAGCTACCATTTCGCCGACGACGGCGCGATCTTCGTCGGCGACACCCTGTTTGCGATGGGCTGCGGCCGGCTGTTCGAGGGAACGCCCGCGCAGATGTTCGCCAACATGCAGCGCCTCGCTGCGCTGCCGGGCGAAACGGCGGTCTATGGCGCGCACGAATATACCCTCGCCAACGGCCGCTACGCGCGCGCCGCCGAGCCGGACAATGGCACGATCGCCGAGCGGTTCGCTGTTGTCGAAGCAGCGCGCGCGGCAGGCGAGGCGACGCTGCCGACGACGATCGCGCTCGAACGCGCGACCAACCCCTTCATGCGCGCGAAGTCGATCGAGCAATTCGCCGCAAGACGCGCAGAAAAGGATGCATTTCGCGGCTGAACGCCCTATATTGGCGACGACGGGGGCGCCAAGGAGGTACATGATGCGTTGGGTAGCGCTCCTCTTTCCCGTGCTGATCGCCGGCTGCGCCGCGACCGCCGGCCCGCAGACCGGCACCGACGATCCCAAGCAGCTCGCCAAGATCGCCGACGCGCTCAAGGGGCTGACCCCCGGTGAGCCGACGGCGTGCATCGACCAGACCCGCGTGCGCGACGTGAAGAAGTTCGAAGGCACGATCCTCTACCAATATTCGCCCCGCGAGATTTATCGCAACGACGTCAGCGGCTGCGAAGGGCTGCGCTACGGCGACCCGATCGTCAGCAAGACCTATTCAGGACAATTGTGCCGCGGCGACATCCTGCGCACCTTCTCGCCGGGCGCGTCGCACATGCCGAGCGGCTCGTGCGCGCTCACTTCTTTCGTGCCCTATACGAGGTGATGCCATGCGCAAGACGCTCTTGATCGGCCTTGCCGCGACGATGGTCGCGGGGGCGGCGGTCGCGCATGACAGCGATGCCCAGCGCGATCTCGCCAAGGAGCTTGCCGGCCACGTTCCCGGCAAGACCAGCCAGTGCATCGACCCGAAATTCGCCAGCGGCCCGCAAGTGATCGGCCACGATACCTTGCTCTATCGCGAAGGCGGGACGATCTGGAAGGCGAACGTGATCGGGCCGTGTCCCTCGCTCGACGACAACGTGACGGTGATCGTCGATATGTGGGGCAGCCAGTTGTGCAAGAACGACAAGTTCCGCGTGCTCGAGCCCAATGCGACGATCCCGTCGGCTTATTGCCGGCTGGGCTCGTTCCAGCAGTATTTGCCGGTCAAGAAATAATCGGCGCGATTCGAGTGACGTGCCCCATCTTGCGGCCGGGGCGCACCGCGCGCTTGCCGTAGAGGTGGAGATGCGCGCCGGGCTCGGCGAGGATCTCGGCCCAGCGGTTCGCCGCCTCGCCGATCAGATTCTCCATCTCGACCCTTGGCGCGGTGAGCGCGGTGTCGCCCAAAGGCAGCCCGCAGATCGCGCGGACATGGTTCTCGAACTGCGAGGTGACCGCGCCCTCGATCGTCCAATGTCCTGAATTGTGGACGCGCGGCGCCATTTCGTTGAACACCGGCCCATCGGCACCGACGAAGAATTCGCAGGCGAGCACGCCGACATAGCCGAGCTTGTCGGCAATCCGCCCGGCGAGCGCCGCCGCCTCGGTCCATTGCGCGGCGACCGCGGCGGGGGCGGGAAGCGTCGAGCGCGCGAGGATGCCGTCGACATGCTCGTTCCTGGGCGGAGGATAGCTGGTCATCGCGCCGTCGGCGCCGCGCACCAGGATGATCGAGAATTCGTGGTCGAAGGCGACATGGCCTTCGAGAATCGCCGGCCTTCCGCCGATCGCTTGCCAGGCGGCATCGGCCTCTTGCGGCGCCTTGAGGCGCACCTGCCCCTTGCCGTCATAACCCAGGCGGAGCGTCTTGAGGATCGCCGGCGTGCCGATCGCGGCGAGCGCTTCGTCCAGTTCGTCGCGCGTCGTCACCTTGCGCCAAGGCGCGGTGCGGCCGCCGAGATCGTTGACGAACTGCTTCTCGCTCGCGCGATCCTGCGCGACGCCGAGCGCGGCGGGGGCAGGGTGGACGGGCACTTTCGCCGCGAGATACTCCACCGGATCGAGCGCGATGTTCTCGAACTCGTAAGTGACGACATCGCAGCTCGCGGCGAGCTCGTCGAGCACGATGCGGCTGTGGTAATCGGCGCGGGTGAAGCTGGAAGCGGTTTGCGCCGCGACGCTTTCGGCATCGGGGGCGAGGACGTGGGTGCGATAGCCCAATTGCGCGGCGGCGACCGCGATCATCCGGCCGAGCTGCCCGCCGCCCAGAATGCCGATGGTCGATCCGGGCGGCAATGCGGTCATGCCGGTTCTTCTCCCACGGCGTCGGTTTGTGCCTGCCGCCAGTCGGCGAGGCGAGCGGCAAGAGTTGCATCGCCAATGGCAAGAATCGCGGCGGCGAGCAAAGCGGCGTTGACCGCGCCGGCCTTGCCGATCGCCAGCGTGCCGACCGGAATGCCCGCGGGCATCTGCACGATCGAGAGCAGGCTGTCCATGCCGTCCAGCGCCTTCGATTGAACCGGAACGCCAAGCACCGGCAGCGGGGTCATCGATGCGGCCATGCCGGGCAGATGCGCCGCGCCGCCCGCGCCGGCGATCAGCGCCTTGAGGCCGCGGCCCTTGGCCGATTTGGCGTAATCGTAGAGGCGGTCGGGGGTGCGGTGCGCCGAAACCACCTTGGCCTCGTACGCAACGCCCAGCGCATCGAGCGTCTCGGCGGCGTGGCGCATCGTCTCCCAATCGGAGCGGGAGCCCATGATGATGCCGATCAGAGGTGCTTCCGCCATCGCCTTGTCCCTGTGCCCGTCGGAGCGTGGTGGTTAGCGGCGGCGACCGGCCAGGGCAACCGTTGCCGCGACGATCACGCCGGGCGGAGGTTCTGCTGCTCGAGCTTGGCCAGCCGCTGCTGGACCTGGTCGAGCAGGTTGAGCATCGCCGCGTCGCGCTGGCTGGCCGGCGCGGCGAGGCGCAGCGCCTTGGCGAGCGGCCCTGCGGCGGCAGCGAGCGCGCCGAGCTCGGCCTTGGGGAAGCGCGATCCGTCTTCGCGCGGCATCAGGATCAGCCAGCCCGCCAGCCCGTCCTCGTCCTCGAGATGGACGACGTGACCGCCGCGCGATGCGGCACCGTCGGCCATCCAAGGGGTGACGTTGCTGTCGTCGGCATTGGCGCTGCGCCTTGCGAGCAATGCGCGGCCGGCGGGAGTCCGCGCGAACACCGCGCCCGCCGAGGCATGCAGCGCGCGCATCGCAACGTCGAGGGCGCGCGTCGCGACTTCGGCGGCGTCGCACCGCTCGCGCCACGTACGCAATCGCTCAGGCAGCCGGTCGAGGTCGACGCTCGACCGGTTGAAGCGCCGCTTGGACCAGCGCAGCACGAGCTGTTGCGAGGGCAGGAACACGCCCGCCGCGACGATCGCGCCAAGCGCTAGGCCGAGCATGGCGTGCTCCTGACCCAGCAGCGTCGCGACGAGTTGCTTGGCGAGGTCGGACAGCAGCGCCCAGAGCAGCCCGATGCCGCTCGTCAGCACGGCATAGGCGACCGATCGCGTGATGACGCGGTCGACATCCCACAGCCGATAACGGATCAGCGAGATGAGCAGCCCGAGCGGCATCAGCGCGAATCCCAGGTTGAACAGGCAGACGATGGCGAGCAGCCATGCCCCGCGCATGCCCGGCGACCAGGCGTCGTACGATGCGAGTGCCATCGCCAAGGAGAGGCCGACCAGCACGAAGCCCGCCGAAAAGCCGAGCGCCGCCCATTTGATCTGCTGCCGCTCGAGACCCGCCTCGAGCCGTCGGTAGCGCACGACCTGTGCTGCGAGCAGCAACAACGGCACGCCGACGCCGAGCAGCAGCGACGATACCTCGCCCAGGCGGTCGACGATCAGGATCAGCCCGAGGATTGGCGCGGCGACTAGCGACCAGCGCAGCCAGCGCGGCGTGAAGCGGCCGTCGGGAAAGGCGGCGAGCGCGATCACCATCACCGTCCACCACAGGCCGGTGAGGAGGTCGATCACCCAGTCGGCGCCAAGCGACAGCCACATCAACAGAGGCGGATCAACGCTCGCCGCGATTCCGAGGAAGCCGATACCCAGCAACAGCGCCTCCGGATCGCGAGGGCGGCGATGCAGCAGCACCAGGCTCGATCCCATCAGCGCCAGCGAACAGAGCAAGGTAAAGCCAAGCCGCACCGCCATGCGCACATTGATCGGAATCGGGATCGGTGCCGTAACGATCGGGGCGCGTGACGAGCGGCTCGCCACCACGCGCACTTCCCGGCCGTCGGGCTTGCGAACGCCGACCACCACGTCGTCGCCGGGCACTGCCATGATTGCGCGTTCGAGCGACAGCGCGCTCGCATCGGGCGCAAAGCGCCGCCCCGCGACCGATACAATGCGATCGCCGGCGCCGATCCCGGCCGCTACCATGTCGCCGCGCAGCGGCTTCACCGTCGGACGGTTGTTGTCATCGAATTCGAGCGCGATCCCGATCATCCGCAGCGCGGGATTGATCCGATAGGCGTCGTAGAGGACGAACCCCAGCCCGGCCATCTGGACTGCGGCGACGAGTACGAACAGCGCGAGCCACACGGTGCGCACCCCGCCGGAGACGCCGCGGTCGATCCCCGGCAGCGCGTGCGGTGGCCACGGATCGCGTCGGGCTTCCCCTGCCTTCCCCATGCCTGACCGCCTCTCGAAGCGCGCGCATCTCCCCGCCCTCAAGTTACCACAAGCATGGGGAGCGAAAAAGCGCCTGAGGAAGAACCCGCCGGCTGAGCGTCAGCGTTCGCTCAGATAGTAGCGGTCGGTCGCCTCGAGCGCATCGTCGAGTTGATAGACGATCGGCTGGCCGGTCGGGATTTCAAGGCCGGTGATCTCGTCGTCGGGGATCTTCGACAGATGCTTGACCAGCGCGCGGAGCGAATTGCCGTGGGCGGCGATCAGCACGCGCTGGCCGTCGCGCAGCGCCGGGGCGATGCGGCTCTGCCAATAAGGGAGCACCCGCGCGATCGTGTCCTTCAGGCTTTCGGTCGCGGGGATGTCGATGCCGGCATAGCGGCGGTCCTGCGTCAGATCGAAGGCGCCGCCCTTCTCCATCGGCGGCGGCGGCACGTCGAAGCTGCGGCGCCAGATATGGACCTGCTCGTCACCGTGGCGAGCCGCGGTCTCCGCCTTGTTGAGCCCGGTGAGGCCGCCGTAATGCCGCTCGTTCAGCCGCCAGTCCTTCTCGACCGGGAGCCACAGCCGCCCCATCGCCTCCAACGCGATGTCGAGCGTCTTGATCGCGCGGGTCTGCAGGCTGGTGAAGGTCATGTCGAAATCGAAGCCCTTCTCGGCCAGCAGTTCGCCCGCCGCCTTCGCTTCGGCCGCGCCCTGATCGGTCAGGTCGACGTCCCACCAGCCGGTGAAGCGGTTCTCGAGATTCCATTGCGACTGGCCGTGGCGCAGCAGGACGAGGGTGGGCATGGGCGATTCCTTCTTGGGCTTGGGATCGCCGCGCTGATAAGGGGGAGCGGCCCCCGAAGACAAGCGCAGGAGTCGCCCGCATGACCATCGTTCGGCAGACCATCGTCCATGACGGCCCCGGCGGTCCGTTCGAAGGCGTCATCGCCTATGACGACGAAGTCGAGGCGCCGCGTCCCGGCGTGCTGCTTGTGCCCAACGTGCTTGGCCAGAAGGAAGAGGATAACGAAAAGGCCGAAGCGCTGGCGCGGCTCGGCTATGTCGGCTTCGCCTGCGACGTGTTCGGCCAAGGCAAGAGGACGCGGCGTGGCGAGGACGATTCGGGTCGATACATGAACGCGCTCAACGCCGATCGTGGGCTGCTGCGCGATCGGCTGGCGGCGGCGCTGGGCGTTCTGCAGGATTTCGCCGCGGTCAATCCGGCCAGGACGGCGGCGATCGGTTTCTGCTTCGGCGGCAAATGCGTGCTCGACATGGCGCGCGCCGGGCTCGACGTGCTGGGCGTGGTGAGCTTCCACGGCGTTTACGACCGACCCGATTATGCCAATGTCTCGCCGATCCGCGCCAAGGTGCTCGTCTGCCACGGCTGGGACGATCCGATCGGCCCGCCCGAAAGCGTGGTAGCGCTTGGCCAGGAGCTGACCGAGAGCGGCGCGGACTGGCAGATCCACGCTTATGGCGGCGCCGGCCATGCCTTCACCGATGCCGCGCTCAAGGGAAAGCCGCCGCTCCGCCCCGGCGTCGCCTATGAGGAAAAGGCTGACCGGCGCAGCTGGCAGGCGATGAAGGATTTTCTGAGGGAGCTGTTTGTCTGAGCGCGCTGGTCTTCCTCTCCCTTGACGGGAGAGGATACGGAGACTTGCCAGCTTGCTGGCTAGTCGAAGTTGGTGAGGGTGAGCGCGGCACTGCCGCGCGCGAGGCTGAAGCCGCGCACCCCCTCACTAAGCTTTGCTAGGCGGCAAAGCCGCCAAGCGCCGCTATTCTCTCCTGCAAGGGGAGAGAAGAGATGCGTATTAGATCAACCTCAGCGTCATGAAGCGGTTGTGCGGGCTGGCGGGATAGCCGCCGAAGGCATCGCAATCGGTGAAGCCCGCCGCTTCGTACATCGCGATGGCCGGCGCGAACATCGGCGCGGTGCCGGTTTCCAGGCTCACCCGCGCATAGCCGCGTTCGCGCGCCACGCCGATCAGGTGCGCGAGCATCGCGCGGGCGACGCCGCGGCGGAGCTGATCGGGCGCGGTGCGCATCGATTTGAGTTCTGCGTGGGTCGCATCGAGCTGTTTGATCGCGCCGATGCCGAGCAGGGTGTCGCCGTCCCAGGCGGAGAAGAAGCTCACCGACGGATCGGCGAGCCCCGCCGAATCGAGCGAGTGCGCGTTGCAACTCGGCGTCGTCGCGCGTGCTTCGTCGCGGTGATGGCGGATCAGCGCCTCGACCTTGGGATCGCCCAGGCCGCCGGCGCGGATGTCGATCACAGTGCGTCGATCTGCTGCGCCAGCGTCTCCAGCATCGCGTGCGCCAGCTTCTTCGATCGCTCAGGCGACCAGCCGTGGAGCGGATCGGGGTTGGGATCGTGATCCTTGAACGGCATCTCCAGCGTCATGCCGACCGCGCCGTAGCGCTCGGCGAGCTGGTTGGTCGACATCGAGAGGTTGGCCTTTCCCGGCGCCGACTTGGCATAGCCTTGCTCGACCTGGAATTCGGGCGTGTTCGCCGCGAGCGCCTTCTCGAAGCGATAATATTTGTCGCCGAGCGCGTCGCTCCACGAGGGAATGCCCTCGAAGCCCGCGAGGAAATTGGCGGGGATCGCCTCGTCGCCGTGCACGTCGATCGCGAAGATCACCCCGGTCTCGTCCATCGCGTTGCGGACGGCGAATACTTCGGGGCTCTTCTCCAGCGACGGCGCGTGCCATTCGCGATTGAGGTTCACGCCGGCGGCATTGGTGCGCAAATGGCCGCGCCGCGAGCCGTCGGGATTCATGTTGGGCACGATGTGGAAGGTCGCCTTTTCGAGCAGCGCGGCGGTGACCGGATCGTCGGGCCGCGCGAGCTTTTCCAGTGCGCCTTCCATCCACCATTCGGCCATGCTCTCGCCGGGATGCTGGCGAGCGTAGAGCCACACCGCCTTTGGACCGGTGCCGACGGTGAGGCAGTCGATCGACTGGCCGTCCAGCGACTTGCCGAGCTCACGGTGCGAGAAGCCCGGCATCGTGGCATAATCGGCGATCAGCTGATTATGGCGCTCGGTCGTGTAGGGCGCGAAATAGGCGAACCACACGAGGTCGGTGTCCGACGCGTAGCTGAATTCGAGCACGCCGTCGGCATAGTGCGTGTCGGCGAGGCGCCAGGTCTCGCGATCCTCGCTGACCCGCGCCTTATAGCCGGGCCAGCCGTCGGGATAGGCAGAGCCGCCGCAATTGAGGATGCGGCAGGTGATCGTCCTCCCGCGCGCGCCGGCGACGCGGAAATAGAACCATTGATAGAAATCGGAACTGGTGTCCTTGACGATTTCCAGGTCGGCGCGGGTCCCCTCGATGGCGACGACACGGATGTTGCCGCCGTCGAAGGTGCTGGTGATGCTGAGTGTCATTTGACTTTGATAGTGCGCCCCGATTCGCCAGGGAAGTCCTTGAACAGCGCGCGAGCCAGTTTCGCCGCGGTGACCGAGGGATTGGCCTCCTCGCTGCCGACCGCGCCGTCGAGCTGCGCGCGGCCTTCCCACACGGTGCTGCCCGAGCTTCGATCGGTGATTCGGACCGAGAGTTCGGAGGTGATGAGCTCCTTGTGGCGATGCTTGCCGATGCCGATGCCGCCGCCGACCCCGCCGCCGACATGGCGGCCGAACGAGCCGACGCCGAGCCCCAGCGTGACCGGCGGCCCCAGATCGACCGTGCCGCGCGAGGCGCGCATGAAATTGACCGTGGCGAGATACTGCCCGGTCGCGCCCGGCGCGGCGGCGCTGTAGCCGACACGCAGCAGCTCGCCCTGCACGGCCGCGGCATAGGTCTTGAACTCGAGGCTCGCCGGCCCTGCCGCGGCGAGCGGCTGGACGTCGATCGTGCCGCGGCCGAGCGGCTGTTCGAGGTGGAAGCGCGTGACCTCCACCGGCTGTGTCGTCGCGCAGCCGGCAAGCGCCATCGCGCCCAATCCGGCAAGGATCATCTTCACGCGTACCATCACTTCACCTCCCGGCGGGCTCGACTCGTCACCATAGGCATCGCCCGACGCGGCCGGTTCCGCAAGGGGGAGCGCTTGACTCGCTGACGCTCTCCCTATAGGCGCTCGCGCTTTCCAGACACCCCATTTTCGAGAAGCGTGTTCGACATGAAGATCCGCAATTCGCTGAAGTCCTTGAAGGACCGGCACCGCGACAACCGCGTCATCCGCCGCCGCGGCCGCACCTACGTCATCAACAAGACCAATCGCCGCTTCAAGGCCCGCCAGGGCTGATTGACCTGCTCCTGTGAAAAAGCAGGAGACCGCGCAGTCTTTCCATTCTCCGTCACCCCCGCGAAAGCGGGGGCCCATCTCCCGATCGTAGCGCCAAGTCGCACTCGCCGGAGATGGGTTCCCGCTTTCGCGGGAATGACGAATGGATTGCGGGTTTCGTGAACCCAATGGTCCAAGCCGTCATCTTCGACGTCGGTCGGGTCCTGTTCGACTGGGACCCTCGCTTCCTCTACGAGCGTCTGATCGATGACGATCAGGCGCTCGAAGCGTTTCTGCGCGATGTCGTCACCACCGAATGGCATTTCCAGCACGATGCCGGGCGCTCGTTCGAGGAAACCTCGGCCGAGCTGATCGAGCGTTTTCCCGAGCATGCCGAACTGATCGCCGCCTGGGGGCCGCGCTTCAACGACAGTATCGGCGCGCCGATCGCAGGGATGCACGCGCTGGTCGAGGAGCTCGACGCGGCGGGCGTGCCGCTCTTCGCCATCACCAATTTCTCGGGCGAGTTCTGGAAGCCGTTTCGCGCACGCGAGGCGGCATTGTTCGATCGTTTCCGCGACATCGTGGTGTCGGGCGACGAGAAGCTGATGAAGCCCGATGCGGCGATCTACCGGCTGGCGCTGGAGCGATTCGGGCTCGAACCGCACGAGGCGGTGTTCATCGACGACAATCGCGACAATGTCGCAGGCGCCGAAGCAGTAGGGATGGCGGCGATCCACTTCACCGACGCCGATACGCTGCGGCATGAACTCGCGCGTTTGGGGCTACCGCTCGTCCGCTAATCGTCATGCCAGCGAAGGCTGGCATCGCTCAATTACGGAAAGACCCCAGCCTTCGCTGGGGTGACGAAAGCGGGGCACGCCATGAATGACGACCCCGCTCTCTCCTACCTACTCGATCACCACCGTCACGGCGCGGCGGTTCTGCGCCCAGCTGGCTTCGTCCGAACCCAGCGCGATCGGGCGTTCCTTGCCGTAGCTGATCGTGTTGATGCGCGAGGCATCGACACCGCGCTGGGCGAGATAGTTCTTCGCCGAGTTGGCGCGGCGGTCGCCGAGCGCAAGGTTGTATTCGCGCGTACCGCGCTCGTCGCAATGGCCCTCGATCGTGATCCGCACATTGGGATATTTGGCCAGCCACTGCGCCTGGCTGTCGAGGATCGCGCGCGCCTCGGGATCGATGTCCGACTGGTCGGTGCCGAAATGGATCGTGTCGCTCGACACGTTCTGCTTGAAGTCGGCAGCCGAGCCGGGGACGACGGCGTTGCCGACCGTGCCGCCATTGTCGGGCATGGTCTGCGCCGGCGGGGGCGTCTCGCTCGGCGGCGGGGGCAGCTCGGCGGGGCGCTTCTTAGAACAGCCGGCAACCGCGATCAGGGCGGTGGCGGCGATCAGCGTGGTCTTCAACTTGGCCATTGTCGCTTCTCCTCGATTGGGTGTTGTTACGGCCCCGCTCCAACGGGTCCGGCATTGCCGCTACGGGCGGGCAAGTCAATCGTTACGGGCGTAACGGTCCCCAGGCCGGATCGGATCCATCGAGCGGGGTGGGAATCTTTCGCTCGGCGACGCCGGTCTTGTCGACCGACCACAGATCCGATCGCCCGCTGCCGCCCTGCGTGGTGCGGAAGAACATGATGACGCGGCCGTTAGGCGACCAGGTCGGCCCCTCGTCCTGCCAGCCGTGGGTCAACAACTTCTCGTTGCCGCCGTCGGGGCTCATCACGCCGATCTGGAAGGTGCCGCCGATATGGGTGAAGGCGATCAGGTCGCCTTTCGGGCTCCATACCGGGGTGGCGTAGCGCCCGCCGCCGAAGCTGATGCGGTGCTGGTTCGAACCGTCGGCGTTCATGACGTAGATCTGCTGCACGCCCGAACGATCGCTCTCGAACACGATGCGGCTGCCGTCGGGCGAGTAGCTGCCGCCGGTGTCGATCCCCGGCGAGTTGGTCAGCTTTTGCGGGGTGCCGCCGGCGGCGGGAACACGATAGATGTCGGTATTGCCGCCGACCGCCATCGAGAACAGCACGTAGCGCCCGTCAGGCGAGAAACGCGGCGCGAAGGTCGTGCGCTCGCCGCGCACCAGCAGGCGCTGCCGTCCGGAGCCGATGTCATAGATGTAGATCGACGGCTGCTTGCCGACATAGCTCATATAGACGATCGACTGCCGGTTGGGATCGAAGCGCGGGGTGAGCACGATCGACTGGCCGTTGGTCAGGAAGCGGTGATTGGCGCCGTCCTGGTCCATGATCGCGAGCCGCTTGATGCGGTGCGCCTTGGGCCCGGTTTCGGAGACATAGACGACGCGACTGTCGAAATAGGGGCCTTCGCCGGTGAGGCGAGTATAGACCGTATCGGCGCATTTGTGCGCGGCGCGGCGCCAGTCGGCGGGCGAGACGACGAAGCCCTGCCGGGTGAGCTCGGTCCTGGCATAGACGTCGTAGAGATAGCAGCCGACGGTCAGCGAGCCGTCGCCATTGGCGCGGATATACCCTTCGACCAGCACCTGGGCGCCGGTCGAGCTCCAGTAATCGAACGCGGGCGCGGTCACTTCGGGCACGGTAACGGCGCGGTTGGCCGAGACCGGCTTGAACAGCCCCGAATTGCGCAGATCGTCGGTGATGACGCCGGCAAGCTTCTTGCCGAGCACGTCGGTCGATCCCGCCGGCGTGTTGGTCACTTGCGTGGTCGGCATCGGCGGAATCGCGATCGGCGTCGCCGCGGCGATGCCGCCGGTGATGTTGACGCGCAGCCGCCCGTTATCCTGCCCGGGCGCGGACTGCGGCGCGTTCGACGGCGGCATCGTCGCATCCTGGGCGATGGCCGGGGTGGCGAGGCCGATCAGCCCGGCCAGCATCCAGAGGGTCGCAAAGCGCATCTCTCTCTCCTTCTTACCCGAGCTGTCTCGGGATGAATCCCATGTCGAAATCGCGCCAGCCATTGTCGTAGAGATCGGCGGGCAATCCCTTGAGCGGTGAGCAGCGTAGCACCGCGCGGCGGCTGAGGTCAGCCATTTGCTGCGCGTAGCGGCGGTTCGAGCCGTTGACGCCGTCCTGCTCGCTGACCGTCGCCGCGGCGACCGAGCCGTCGCGGCGGAACTGCAACCGCAGCACGGTGACGATGTCCATCGCCGAGGTGCCGGCGAGCGCGCCGAGATCGTAGCACGGCTGCACCTGGCGGCGGATCAGGTCGGCGATGTTGGCGATATCCTGCGCGCCGACCTTGGCCGCGCGCGGCGCCTGGACGCGGCTGTCCGATTTTTCGGCGGTGATGCCCTTGAGGAAATTGGGGCCGAGGAGCGAGCCGCGCTCGTGCGGCTTGGCCGGCGTGGCGGCATGGCCCTGCGTCTTCTGTGGCGCCGGCTGCGGCTTGGCCTTGGCGCTCGATTGCTTCTCGGGCTTTGGCTTGGGCTGCGGCGCGGGTTTGGGTTGCGGCGCCGGCTTGGGCTGCGGCGGCGCGGTCTGCGGCTTGGGCGCGGTCTGCTGCTGCGGAGTCGCCTCGGCAGCCTCTTCGGGCGACCCCTTGGTCGGCGCTTCGGATTGCGCCGGCTGCTGAGTGATGACCGGCGCGGCCGATTCCATCGCCGCCACCGTCGACAGCGTCACGTCCATCGGCGCCTGCGTGCTGGGCGGCGGCTGCCGCCACAACAGGCTGACCGAGAGCAGCGCGAACAGCGCCGCATGGCCGAGAATCGCGACGCCGAGCGCGGATTTGTCACTGCGGTCCATGGATCAGGCGGCTCCGCGCGTCACTTCTCGTCCTTGCCGACCGTCACCAGCGCGACCCGGTTGAGGCCGGCGCGGTTGAGCTCGCCCATCACCTGCATGACTCGGCCGTAATCGAGGCCGCGGTCGGCGCGCAGAAAGATCTGCGGCGGCTTGTCGGCGCTCGATTGCGCGGCGATCGCAGCGAAGCGGTCGGGCAGCGCATCCTCGCTCACCGGATCCTTGTTGATGAAGATCGCGCCCGAATCGTCGATCGAGACCTCGATCGGCTTCTGGTCCTGGTCGAGCGCCTTGGCGCGGCTGTCGGGCAAATTGACCGGCACGCCCGAGGTGAGCAGCGGCGCGGTCACCATGAAGATGATGAGCAGCACCAGCATCACGTCGACCAGCGGCGTGACGTTGATCTCGGCCATCGGCGCGCGCCGCCCGCGCCCGCGCTGCGAGGGAAGGTTCATGGCCATCAAAATCCTCCCCTGCAAGGGGAGGGGGACCATGCGAAGCATGGTGGAGGGGTGCCGCGCTTCATGATGGACGGTGACACCCCTCCGTCGCGCTGCGCGCGCCACCTCCCCTTGCAGGGGAGGATCGTGGCGGCCCCCCTCACGCCTGCGCCTCCAGCTGGCGGCTCAATTGCGCGTGGAAGCCGTCGGCGAAGCGGTTGAGGCGGGCTTCGATCTTGTTCACGCCGTGGCCGAAGCGATTGTAGGCGATCACCGCAGGGATCGCGGCGAACAGGCCGATCGCGGTCGCGAACAAGGCCTCGGCAATGCCCGGGCCGACGGTGGTCAGCGAGGTGCTCTGCGCCTGCGCGATCTGGGTGAAGCTGTGCATGATGCCCCAGACGGTGCCGAACAGGCCGACGAACGGCGCCACCGACCCGACCGTCGCGAGGACGTTGAGCCGATCCGATAGCCGATCGATCTCGGTCGCCACCGCCGCGCCCATCGTCGTCGCCAGCCGCTCGCGCGTGCCGGCGCGGTCGACGCTGCGCGTGCGGGTCGATTGCCGCCATTCGCCGACGCCGGCGCCGAACACGCGGGCGACCGCGAGATCGGTATCTTTGTGCAGGCGGTGGAAGGCGTCGATATCCTCCGCACGGTAGAAGTCGCGCTCGAACTTCTCGGTCGCCTTGCGCGTGCGGCCGAGCCGGCGCCAGAAGCCGAGGATGATCGTCCAAGTCCAGATGCTGGCGAGCAACAGGCCGATCATCACGATCTTCACCACCCAATCGGCCTGCAGGAACAAGGCGATCGGCGACAGGGTGGCGGCATCGGTATTGAGCGCAAAGTTCATTGGGCGTCCTGGTCCTCTTGTTGGAGCAACGCGGCAAAAGCGTCGATCCAGGGTTTTGGTTGCCGCGCCGGTCGTCCGGACGGTGCGACGAACGCCGCTGTCACCTGTGCTTCGGCCAATATCAAGCCGTCGCGCCTGACTGTCTGATGAATGCGGCAGGATGCGGCCTTGAGCGCGACGAGCCGACTGACGACGACGAGCGCGTCGTCGAGCCGCGCCGGCGCGCGGTAACGGATGGCGAGATCGCTCACCGCGTAAGCGCCCTGGCCGGCCTCGAAAGCGGCACGCTGGTCGATGCCCGCGCAGCGTAGCATGTCCGATCGTGCGCGCTCCATGAAGCGCAGATAATTGGCGTGATAGACCACCCCCGAAAGATCGGTGTCCTCGAAATAGACGCGGCACCAGAAATGGTGGTCGCGGCCGACGAAACGGCCCGACGGCGGCTGGTCGTGGTCTGATTTAACCATTGCCGGTGCGTCTAACGCCTTGGGCGAGGCGATCAAGCCATAGCCACCGATGAGCGGCGCGTTCGAATGTCTTTGACGAAGCGGTGTCTTGTTCGCATGATGCACCGATGACCGACGATGCGCTTCGCCTGACAGGCGTCTGCAAGGCTTTCGACAAGCCGGTGATCACCAATCTCGATCTCTCCATCGCCCCCGGGCAGCTCTACGCGCTGCTCGGCCCCAACGGCGCGGGCAAGACGACGACATTGCGCATGGTCGTCGGGCTGACCCCGCCCGACAGGGGCCGGATCGAGATTTACGGCATCGATATCGCGCGCGATCCCAATGCCGCCAAGGCGATCACCGCCTGGCTGCCCGACGAGCCGATGCTCTACGACAAGCTCTCGCCAGCAGAGTATCTCGCCTTCGTCGCCGGACTGTGGCGAATCCCACCCGCGGAGGCCGCCGAGGAGGCCGAGCGGCTGCTGCGCTGGCTCGAATTGTGGGACCAGCGCGACACGCGCTGCGAGGGTTTCTCGCGCGGCATGAAGCAGAAGGTCGCACTGGCCGGCGCGCTGATCCACAAGCCGCGCCTCCTCATCCTCGACGAGCCGCTGACCGGGCTCGATGCGGCGATGGCGCGCTCGGTCAAGGACGTGCTGCGCGCGCATGCCGATGCCGGGCATACGGTGATCGTGACGACGCACATCCTCGAGGTCGCCGAGCGGCTCGCCGATCGCATCGGCATCATTTCCGGCGGCAAGCTCCACGCCGAGGGCACGCTCGACGAATTGCGCGCGCTCGCCGGCGAGGACGACGCGACGCTCGAAGATACCTTCATCCGGCTGACCCAGCCGGTCGCGCGCGAGGCGGCCTGAGCCGATGCTCGGCTGGGCGATGCGCCGGATGCCGCCTGCCTCGTTCGGCTGGCTGCTCATGCACGAGATGCGCCTCGCAATGCGCGCGCGGTCGAGCCGGTTCGCGACGCGCTGGATCGGCTATGCGCTGATCGCAGTGGTCGTGGGCTTCGGGCTGCTGACCGCGAAAGGCCTGGCCGACCAGCCGATTCCGGCGACGCCGATGATGTTGCTCGTCGTGCTCACCGCGACGCTCGCGCTGATGAGCTTCATGACCACGCAGGCCATGCTCGCCAGCCAGCGCACCTTGTACGATGCCGGCGATCTCGACCTGCTGCTCTCGGCGCCGCTGTCGCTGTGGACGGTGCTGATGGCCAAATTGTGCGGCATCGCCGGCACGATCGCGCTGACCTACGCGATCTTCCTGCTGCCCTTCGTGGTGCCGATCGCCGCGATCGGCCATCCCGCCTTGTTCGGCGTCATCCCGCTGCTCGTCTCAATCGCTTTGGTCACGGCGTGTATCGGCCTCGCGCTCACCCTCGTGCTGGCGCGGATCGCGGGGCCGCGCGCGGCGCGCACCGTGGGCCAGGTCGCAGCAGCCGTGCTCGGCGGCGCGGTGTTCCTCGTGACGCAGCTGATGAACAATTCCGGCCACCACCGCCAGTCGAGCTGGCAGACGGTATTCGAGCGGCTGCGCGACGACGGCTTCGGCGGCAGCATGATCGGCCGGTTGCCGGGGCGCGCGGCGTTCGGCGATCCGCTGGCGATCGTGCTGCTGCTCGGCGGCGCGCTCGCCTTGTTCGTCGCCACCAGCCTGGTTTTCCGACGGCTGTTCGAGCGCGGCGTCACCGATGCCAGCAAGCGCCTTCACCGCCGCACCGCGACGAACCGGGCGATCGCGCGCCATTTCAAGAGCGGGCTTTTCGCCGGCGTGCTCGCCAAGGAAATGACGCTGCTGCTGCGCGATCCGGCGCTCAGCTTCCGTATCGTGTTGCGTCTCATCTATCTCGTGCCGTTGATGCTGGTCGGCTCCCGCTCGGGCCAGCAGATTCCGCTGGCGCCGGGGCTCGCCTTTCTGAGCGTGACGATCGCCGGGCAGTTGGTCGGCAGCTTCGCCTGGCTCGCCGTGTCGGCCGAGGACGCGCCCGACCTCATCACCGTCGCGCCCGTCGACAAGGCCGAGGTCGACCGCGCCAAGCTCGGCGCGGCAATGCTGATCGCGGCGCCGATCGCGGTGCTGGTGCCGATCGCGATCGCGGTGACGAGCCCTTTGGGCGCGCTGATCGCGATCGTCTTCACCGCGGCCGGCGGTGCCGCGGCGGGCTTCATCGAGCTGAAGCTCGGCAAGCCGGCGCCGCGCAGCAGCTTCAACCGCCAGCGCCCCGGCTCGTTCGTCACGCGCGTCCTGACGCTGATCGCCAGCGTCGCGCTGGGCGCGATCGCGGGGTTTCTGGTCTATCTCGCCGGCTAGATTGGAAACCATTCAAGTCTGCACAACGCGGAAATCCTCCCCTATAAGGGGAGGTGGCGCGTAGCGCCGGAGGGGTGTCTCGCTCTCGACAGGGGGACACCCCTCCGTCAGCGCTGCGCGCTGCCACCTCCCCTTACAGGGGAGGATTTCGCGTCCGTCACTCTTGGTGGCACTCCGTTCTAAGCCGCGATCGGGAAGCGCAGCAGGCGGTCGTCGAGCGCGACCAGCGCTTCGGCGCGGGGGCCGACGGCGCGGACGATCTCGGGATGACCGGCGTCGAGCCCGCCGGTCAGCGCGCCGAACGCCGGCAGGATCAGCTTGCACGGCGTGGCGACGAAGCAGCGCCGCGCGACTCGCCGGCCGCGCACCGTCAGCCGCAATTTGGGGTGGAAATGGCCCGAAAGCTCGGGGCGCGGATCGGCGGGATCGGCTTCGTGGCGGAGGATGAGTCCGTCGACCTCCGCCTCAACAACAATCTCGCCGCCGCAATGATCGACGAGACCGCTGTCGTGGTTGCCGGTGATCCACACCCAGCGATGCCGTGCGGTGAGATCGGAGAGCGTCGCGCGCGCCGCATCGGGCAACCGCTCGCAGCCCGCCGAATCGTGGAAGCTGTCCCCTAGGCACCAGATTTCGCGCGGGTTCGTCGCGGCGACCAACTCGGCGAGGTCAGCGAGTGTCGCCAGCGAATCATAAGGCGGCAACATCTGCCCACCGATGGCGAACCAGCTTGCCTTCTCGAAATGCAGGTCGGCGACGATCAGCGCGCGGCGCTCGGGCCAGAACAGCGCGCCCTGGGGGAGCGCGGCAAAGGCGTGACCGGCGAACGAAAAGTGAACCATCGTCCCGCTATGGCGCGCGCGCCGCGGCCGATCAATGGCTCGCGCGTTGGCATCGCCTTCGGTTCGGCGTAAGGCGCGCCCCGCAATGTCCCAAACGCCTTCCCAGACGGTCGAATCGAGCCCGCGCTCGCAATGGTCGATCGGCCTCGCCGCCTTGGGCGTGGTGTTCGCCGATATCGGCACCAGCCCGATCTACGCCTATCGCGACGCGCTCGATCAGGCGGGGACACAGGGAATCGGCCCCGCCGAGATCCTCGGCGTGCTGTCGCTGGCGATCTGGTCGCTGATCATCGTCGTCTCGATCAAATATGTCCTGCTGCTGCTCCGCGCCAACAACCAGGGCGAGGGTGGGGTGCTTGCCCTCGCGGCGATCGCGCGGCGCGGCCGAGGGACGCGCGCAAGAACTGCCCTCGTGCTCGGCGCTGCCGGGGCAGCCTTGTTCTATGGCGATTCGCTTATCACCCCGGCGCTGTCGGTGCTCGCTGCCTCGGAAGGGCTGCGCACCCTGCCCGGCGCCAAGACGGCGGTCAGCGAGCATGCGATCTTCTTCCTCACCATCTTCATCCTGATCGGGCTGTTCGCGGTGCAGGCGCGCGGGCCGCAGCGAGTCACGCGATTGTTCGGCCCGATCGTGCTGCTGTGGTTCGTGACGATCGGGGCACTTGGCGCATGGCGGCTGATCGACGAGCCCAGCGTGCTCGTCGCGCTGTCGCCGATCTGGGGCATCCGCTTCGTCTATCACCACGGACTGATCGGCTTCTTCGTGTTCGGCGCGATGAGCCTGACGGTCGCCGGCGCCGAGGCGATGACCGCCTATATGGGCGGCTTCGGCCGCGTCGCGATCCGTCGCGGCTGGTTCGCGGTCGCGCTGCCTGCGCTTGTCCTCAATTATTTCGGGCAGGCCGCCGCCGCGGTCGATGCGCTGCAGGGGGCGGCGATCGTCGACGGGCGCTTCGTCAATGCAGACTGGTTCTTCCTGATGGCGCCGGTGCCGCTGCGCGTGCCGCTGATCGCGCTCGCCATCCTGACCACGATCATCGCCAGCCAGGCGGTCATCAGCAGTACCTTCTCGCTGACCCAGCAGGCGATCCAGCTCGGCCTGCTGCCGCGCCTGCGCGTGCGCCGCCGCCTCGCCGATGATGCGACCGCGATCTATTTGCCCGCGGTCAACTGGCTGATGCTCGCCGGCATCCTGCTTCTGATCGTCCAGTTCCGCAATTCAACCGACATGGCCGCTGCTTATGGCATCGCGGTGACCGGTACGATGCTGGTCACCACCGCGCTCGCTTATCTGGTCGTGCGCCATCGCTGGCGCTGGAGCCGAATGCGCGCGGCCTTGCTGGTCGGGCCGTTCTTCGCGCTCGACGTCGTGTTCTTCGCCGCCAATTTGCTGCGCGTTGTGGAGGGAGGCTGGATCACCTTGCTGGTCGGCGCCGCGATCGGGCTCGTCATCAGCGTCTGGGTGCGCGGGCGCGGCATCGTGCGCGTCTTCGAGCAGCGCCATAGCGTGCCGCTCGCCGATCTCGCCGCCGCGCTCGAACGCCGCCCGCCCGAGCGAGTCGAGGGCACTGCGGTGTTCCTGACCGCCAATCCGGAAAGCGCGCCCGGCGCGCTGCTCCACAACCTTAAGCACAACAAGGTGCTGCACGCGAGGAACCTGGTCGTCAGCGTCAAGACCGACGACCGCCCGATCGTGCCGGCATCGGAGCGGACCAAAGTCGAGCGGATCAACGACGCCTTCGTCCGCGTCAAACTGACCTATGGCTTCATGGAATCGCCGGACGTGCCGCGCGACCTCGGACTCGAAGCCAAGGGCAAGGGGCTCGAGCTCGAACTGAACAAGACGAGCTATTTCATCGGCCGCAACACACTGAAGCCGTCGAAAGGCGAGGGCATGCCCCTGTGGCAGGACCGCATCTTCATGTTCCTGCAGAGGAACGCGTCCGACCCCACCGACTTCCTGCAAATCCCGCCGGGCAAGGTGCTCGAATTGGGCGAGCAAGTGACGGTGTAACTGAGCAGCCGCGAAACCGCCTCCGAGCTCAGCCGCGGCCTACGCCGCGCGTGTCGGGCAGGCTGAAGCGGATTTGGCGGTTGGCAAAATCGATCTGAACCTGGTCGAACAGCCGCAGCGCATCCATGCCGAGCAGCAAGGCGGGTTGATCGGTCAGGCCGAAGCGCTTGAACGGCGCAGCATCGGCGACCGCCATCGGGACGTTGTTGAAGCCAACTTCGCCGAGCTCGAGGCGGTCGACCGCGACATAATCGGCGGTCATGAGCTCGCCGAGCGCGGAGACCAGCGAAATTTTGCCGAGCGGCGTCGGCTGCTTCTTGAGCATGCGGATGAAAGCCGAATTGGCGACCGTGATCGCGGTGCCGGTATCGATGACAACGGCAACCTTCTTGCCTTCGCAGCGTGCGTCGGTGACGATCAGCTGGCCGAAGCGGTTGCGCGCGGTGACGACAATATCGTTGGGGCCGACTGCAACCGAACTGTGGCGGCGCGACGGCCGCACGGTCATTTCATTGCGGGCGAAATCGATCGAAACGGCATGGTCCTGCAACGCGTCGATCCCGAGCATGCCGGGCGCGCCCATATCGGCTTGATCAAGCGCGGGCGCTTCGATGCCGTCTGCGCGGATCTTGCTGACGCTGAGCGACGGCACCTCGACCGTCTGGACCGTGGCGGTGCCGGTCATCGCCGTCACGCGCACCTGACGGCCGGCCTGCAGGCCGAGAAGCCCGGCGAGATCGTGCGACACGATCGTCCGCTGCGCACCGGTATCGACGACGAAGCGGTAGGGGCCGCGGCCGGCGATCGACACCGGCACCGTCATCCGCGACGCGACATTGTCGAAACCGAGCGCGTCGCCGGGAAGTGGCGGTTGCTCGGCGGCGATCAGCGGAATGGGCGAACCGCTCTGCATGGGAAAATCCGCGCCGAAAAGAAGCGCCGTCAGCGCCAAGGGCACCCACCCGAGCATGAGGTTGAGATTACGCCCGATCCGGCCCCACCGCAAGCGATGTCTGATCGGATCGCTGTCCTCAATCGGGGCGCATCGCCTCCGCCGCGAGCGCCTCGGCTTCGGCGAGGAGCGCATCGTCGGCGAGGCCGGTGGCGACGCGCTCGCGGCCGATCATCGTCAGCACCGGCACCGCGAGCGGCGTCACGCGATCGGTGGCGACATGGATCATCGTCTCGGCGGCGCGGTCGAGCAGGTCGGCGAGGCGGCCGACGTCGGTCATCTTCGCCCGCGCGTCGGCCCAGGCGGCGCGGAGGAGCAGATGATCGGGTTCGTAACGTTGCAGCACGTCGTAGATCAGGTCGGTCGAGAAGGTGACCTGGCGGCCCGTCTTGCGCTTTCCAGGATGCTGGCGCTCGACCAGCCCGCCGATCACCGCCACCTCGCGGAAGGCGCGTTTCAGCAGGTGCGATTGCTGCACCCAATCGACGAACTCGTGTTCAAGGATGTCAGGCGAGAACAGGCTGGCGGGATCGGTGACGGGATCGAGCGAATAGGTGCCGATGCAATAATCGCTGGCAACGAAACCGAGGGGATTCAGTCCCTGCGTCTCCATCCGCCGAGTGAGCAGCATGCCCAATGACTGGTGCGCGTTCCACCCTTCGAAGCTGTAGGCGACCATGTAATGCCGGTTCTCCCGCGGGAAGGTTTCGATCAGCAGCTGGTCGGGCCGCGGCAATGCCGAGCGCCGCGCCTGAACCTCGAGCCATTCGCGCACGTCGTCGGGGAAGCGATGCCACTCCTCGGGGTGGGCGAGGAAGCCGCGCACGCGATCGGCGAGATTGGTCGAGATCGGCATGCGTGCGCCGCCATAGGTCGGGATTCGCGCCGGCCGGCTGGTCGCGCGGACGATGAGGTCCTCGGTGTCGATCCGCTCGACCTCGAGGCTCAAGCCGGCGAAGAAGAAGGTATCGCCGTGGCTGAGCGTCGCGGCGAAGGCTTCCTCGACCTTGCCGAGATGGCGGCCGTTCCTGAAGCGTACGTTGAGCATCGTCGCCTCGACGATGATGCCGGCGTTCAAGCGGTGCTGCTGGACGAAGCGCGGATGGCTGACGCGCCAGGTGCCATCGGCGTCCTGGGCCAGCCGCTTGAAGCGGTCATAGGCCTTGAGCGCATAGCCGCCGTCGCGGATGAAGCCGAGCACGCGCGCGAAGATCTCGTCGGTCAGCGCCGAATAAGGCAGCGCCGAGCGCACCTCATCGAGCAGTTCTTCCTCGCGGAACGGCGCGGCGCAGGCGCAGGCCATGACATGCTGTGCGAGCACGTCGAGCGCGCCGGCACGGAACGGCTCGTTGTCGAGTTCGCCCGCCTCGACCGCATCCAGGGCGGCGCGCGCTTCGAGATATTCGAAGCGATTGCCCGGCACGAGCACTGCTTCGCTCGGCTCGTCGAGCCGGTGGTTAGCGCGGCCGATGCGCTGAAGCAGGCGAGAGGCCCCCTTGGGCGCGCCCATCTGGATGACGCAATCGACGTCGCCCCAGTCGACACCGAGGTCGAGGCTGGCGGTCGCCACCAGCGCGCGCAGTCGGCCCGCCGCCATCGCGCCCTCGACCTTGCGCCGCGCCTCGCGCGCCAGACTGCCGTGATGGACGCCGATCGGCAGGCCCAGCGTATTGACCTTCCACAGGTCCTGAAAGATCAGCTCGGCCAGACTGCGCGTGTTGCAGAACACGATCGTCGTCTTGTGAGTCTCGATCTCGGCCATCACCTGTTCGGCGGCATAGCGCCCCGAATGCCCCGACCAGGGCACGCGGCCCTCTGGGAGCAGGATATCGACTTGCGGCTCGGCGCCCGGATCGCCCTCGACCAGCGCGACGGTATCGATATCGCCATCGGGCGCGAGCCAGGCGCGATAGTCGTCTGGGTCCGCCACCGTCGCCGACAGCGCGACGCGGCGCATCGCGGGCGCGATTCGCTGCAGCCGCGCCATGCACAGGGCGAGCAGGTCGCCGCGCTTCCCGCTCGCAAAGGCGTGAACTTCATCGACGACGATCGTCTTGAGACTGGCGAACATCGTGAAGCTGTCGGGGTAGCTCAGCAGCAGCGACAGCGATTCGGGCGTGGTCAGCAGCATCTGCGGCGGCCGCGCCCGCTGCCGCGCCTTGCGATCGCTCGGCGTGTCGCCGGTGCGCGTCTCGACGCGGATATCCAGCCCCATCTCGTCGATCGGCGTGATGAGGTTGCGCTGCACATCGACCGCGAGCGCCTTCAGCGGCGAGACGTAGAGCGTGTGGAGGCCATCCGCCGGCACCTCGATCAAGTCGGCGAGGCTGGGCAGGAAGCCTGCCAGCGTCTTGCCCGCACCGGTCGCTGCGACCAACAGCGCGTGCCGCCCCGCGCGGGCTTGCGCGAGCATGTCGAGTTGGTGTCGCCGCGGCGCCCAGCCGCGTGCGGCAAACCAATCGGTAAGCGGGGCAGGAAGGTCGGTCGCGCGAGGGGCGTGGGAACCGGCGGGCATCTCGACCATATAGGCACGATGGCATCGCTCGGCGACTGGCTCGATCCGCAACCGCAAGGCATCTACGTGCGTCCCGCCGACGCGTGGATCGATCCTTCGATCCCAAGCCCGCGTGCGCTCGTCACGCACGGTCATGCCGATCATGCGCGGGGCGGCCATGGCGCGGTGTGGGCGACGCCCGAGACGTTGGCGATCATGGAATGTCGCTATGGCGTTCAGCCGGGGGTGCCGGTCGCCTATGGCGAACAGCTGACGCTCGGCGAGGTCGAGGTGACCTTCGTGCCGGCAGGGCATGTGCTCGGCTCGGCGCAGATCGTGCTCGATTTCCGGGGCGAGCGGATCGTTGTCTCAGGCGACTATAAGCGCCGCCCCGATCCGACCTGCGCGCGCTTCGAACCGGTCAAGTGCGACGTGTTCGTCACCGAAGCGACCTTCGGCCTGCCCGTCTTCCGCCACCCGGATACGCATGAGGAGCTCGACAAGCTGCTCGCCGCGCTCCACGCCAATCCGAACCGCTCAGTGCTGGTCGGCGTCTATGCGCTGGGCAAGGCGCAGCGCGTGATCCGCGAACTGCGCGACATGGGGCATGAAGATCCGATCCATCTTCACGGCGCGTTGCAGCGCTTGTGCGACCTCTATGTCGAGCAGGGCGTCGATCTCGGCGAGCTGCGGCCGGCGACCGGCGCCGCCAAGCCCGATCTGGCGGGCAGGATAATATTGTGCCCGCCTGGCGCGCTCAACGATCGCTGGTCACGACGGCTGCCCGATCCGATCACCGCAATGGCATCGGGCTGGATGCGAGTGCGCCAGCGCGCGCGGCAACGCAATGTCGAGCTGCCGCTGATCCTCTCCGACCACGCCGATTGGGACGAACTCACCGACACGATCCGCGAGCTTTCACCCAAGGAGGTCTGGGTGACTCACGGCCGCGAGGACGCGCTCGTCCACTGGTGCGCGACCCACCAGATCAAGGCACGCGCGCTGGCGCTGGTCGGCTTCGAGGACGAAGACGACTAAGGGTTATTTGATCGGCGAGTTCGGATCGAGCCGCATGTCGAGGTAATTGTCGACCGACTGCATCAGCTCGGGCATCTCGTCCTGGAAGAAGTGATTGGCGCGCGGAATCACGTCGTGGTGGATCGTGATGTGCTTCTGCGTGCGCAGCTTGTCGACGAGCTTCTGCACCGCCGAGGGCTGCACCACTTCGTCGCCCTCGCCCTGGATGATGATGCCCGAGGAGGGGCAAGGCGCCAGGAAGGTGAAGTCGTACATGTTGGCCGGCGGCGCGATCGAGATGAAGCCGCGGATCTCCGGGCGGCGCATCAGGAGCTGCATGCCGATCCATGCGCCGAAGCTGACGCCGGCGATCCACGTCGTCTGCGCCTCGGGGTGGAAGCTCTGCACCCAGTCGAGCGCGCTCGCCGCGTCGCTCAACTCGCCGATGCCGTTGTCGAACGTGCCCTGGCTCTTGCCGACGCCGCGGAAATTGAAGCGCAAGGTGGCGAAACCGCGGCGCTGGAAGGTCTTGTAGAGCTCGAGCACGATGCGGTTGTTCATCGTCCCCATCGCCTGCGGATGCGGATGGAGGATCATCGCGACCGGCGCGCGCGGCTTGGGAGCGGGGGCGAAACGGCCCTCGAGACGGCCTTCGGGGCCGGGGAAGATGACTTCGGGCATGGAACCTTGCGTGTCTGGCGCAGTGGCGCGGAAAAACCTGGCGGCTATATAGACCCCGAGCCCGTTTTCGCAATTCTTTCGGAACGCCCGTGCCCGACCGTCTCTATCTGGACCATGCCGCGACCACGCCGATGACCGAGGCAGCCAAGGCCGCGGTCGCCGAGGGCATGGCGCGCTGGGCCAATCCGTCCTCGCCGCATGCCGAGGGGCGCGCCGCGCGCGCCGCGCTGGAGGATGCGCGCAAGCGGATCGCCGCGGCTTATGGCTGGCGCGGGGACACGATCCTGACCAGCGGCACCAGCGAGGCGCTGACGGTCGCACTCAACCGCGCCTCGGTCGATCGCCGGCTGGCGAGCGCGATCGAGCACGACGCGGTGCTGCGCGCCGGGGCCGGGCTCGACACGATCGCGGTAGATCGCGAAGGGCTGGTCGACATGGCGGTGCTCGATGCCGCCTTGGCGGCAGGCGGCCGTGCGCTGGTCGCCGTGCAATGGGCCAATAGCGAGACCGGGGTGCGCCAGCCGGTTGCAGTGATCGCCGAGCGGGTGCACGCCGCGGGCGGGCTGCTGCTGCTCGACGCGGCGCAGATGCCGGTCGATGACGATGATGAAGGCATCGCGGCGGCGGATTTCGTGGCGTTGTCGTCGCACAAGCGCGGCGGCCCGCCGGGGATCGGCGCGTTGCTGGTGCGCGATCTTGGCACCCTCGCGCCGACCGGCGGGCAGGAGCGTGGCTATCGTCCCGGCACCGAGAATCTGCCCGGCGCGCTCGGCTATGCCGCCGCCTTGGAGGAAGCCGAGCCGCTCGAAGAATGGGCGCGGCTGCGCGCCGTGCTCGACGACGCGATCGCGCGTTCGGGCGGAGAAATAGTCGCCGGCAGGGCGCTGCGGTATCCGGCGATCGGGTCGTATCGGATGATCGGCACCGGCTCGGCGGCGCAGCTGATCCGCTTCGATCTCGCCGGCATTTCGGTATCGGCGGGGAGCGCGTGTTCGAGCGGCAGCATGAAGCCGAGCCATGTCCTCGCCGCAATGGGCTGGAGCGAGGCGGCGTCGCGCGAGGTGGTGCGGGTGAGCTTCGGACGGACGACGAGCGAGGCTGACGTGACGCGCTTCATCCAGGCGTGGCGCCAGATCGCGCGCGAGACGCGGAGCTTCGCGGCGTGACCTATCTCGATTACCAGGCGACGACCCCGCTTGCGCCCGAAGCGCTGGCCGCGATGCTGCCCTGGCTGGAGGCGCAGCACGCCAATCCGCATTCGCCGCACCGCGAGGGCCGGGCGGCCAAGGCGGCGGTCGAGGTGGCGCGCGGGCAGGTTGCGGCGCTGTTGCCGGCGGGCGGGCGAGTCGCGTTCACCTCGGGCGCGACCGAGGCGCTCAACTGGGCGATCAAGGGGACGACCGGCGGAATCGTCACGCTGGCGACCGAGCATGCGGCAGTGCTCGATACGGTCGAGGCCGAGCGGGCGAGAGGCAGACCAGTGACGGTGCTGCCAGTCGGGCGTGATGGACTGGTCGATCTCGACGTGGCGCGCGCGGCGATCACGCCGGGGACCGGACTGGTCGCGACGATGCTGGTCAACAACGAGATCGGCGTGATTCAGCCGATCGCCGCGCTCGCCGAGCTCGCGCATTCGGCGGGCGCGCTGATGCTGTGCGATGCCGTACAGGGCTATGGCCGGGTGGCGATTCCCGATGAATGCGATCTCGTCGCGGTGTCGGCGCACAAGATTTACGGGCCGAAGGGGATCGGCGCGCTGTGGCTGCGCGACGGTGTGACGCTCGCGCCGCTGCTTCATGGCGGCGGGCAGGAGGCGCCGGGGCGTTCGGGGACGCTGTCGCCGGCGCTGTGCGCGGGATTCGGCGCAGCGGCGGCACTGATGCGCGAGTGTGCCGAGGCGGATACGACGTATGTCGAGCGGTTGTGGGATCTTGCTCTCGCCAAATTGGCACCACCCCGGCGAAGGCCGGGGTCCAACCACGACCGGCCCGACGCTGGGCCCCGGCCTTCGCCGGGGTGGAAAGAAGGAGAATGGCGCCTCAACGGCGCCGCTTCGCCGCGCTACCACGGCAATCTCAACATCCGCCGCGCCGGCCTCGACGTTGCCCGGCTGATGAGCGACCTGCGCGATATCGCCTTCTCGGCGGGCTCCGCCTGTGCCAGTGGCTCGGGGCGCGCCAGCCATGTGCTCCGTGCGATCGGGCTCAGCGAGGCCGAGGCGCGTGCAAGCATCCGCATCGGTTTCGGCCGCTATACGACGGAGGACGAACTGGCCGACGCGCTCGATCGCATGATTGCCGCCGCCGATGCGCAGCGGATCGCGGCGTGATCGTCCGTTTCGTCAGCGCCGACGGTGCCAGCGTCGAAGAAGCGCAGGGCTCGCCCGGCGATCGGCTGCTCGATCTCGCCCAGGCTTATGGCCAGCCGCTCGAAGGGACGTGCGAGGGGCAGATGGCGTGCTCGACCTGCCACGTCATCGTCGCGGCCGAGGATTTCGAGCGCCTGCCGCCGGCGAGCGAGGAGGAAGAGGATATGCTTGACCTCGCCTTCGGCGCGACTCGGACCAGCCGCCTCGCCTGCCAGATCGAACTAACCGACGCGCTCGACGGCCTGACCGTCAGAATGCCGCCCGGCGCGCGCGACATGCGGCGGCGCTAGACCATCGCATGCCAAACCAGCCCCGTTCGCCCTGAGCCTGTCGAAGGGCGGCGCCGGCGAGCGTGTGCTTCGACAAGCTCAGCACGAACGGAATGGAGCCGCGCCTCAAACGTAAGGCGGCTTGTCGTAGCCCTTGGGGCTCAGCGTGAAGATTTCACAGCCGGTCTCGGTGATGCCGATCGAATGCTCGAACTGCGCCGACAGCGAGCGGTCGCGAGTCACCGCCGTCCAGCCGTCGTCGAGCATCTTCACGTCGGCGCGGCCGATGTTGATCATCGGCTCGATGGTGAAGAACATGCCGGGCCTTAGCTCCGGCCCGGTGCCGGGGCGGCCGGCATGGACCACCTCGGGCGCGTCGTGGAACAGCCGGCCGAGCCCGTGGCCGCAGAAATCGCGCACCACGCCGTAACGATGCTTCTCGGCATGGCGCTGGATCGCGTGGCCGATATCGCCGAGATGGTTGCCGGGCTTCGCCTGCTCGATGCCGATCATCAGGCATTCGTAGGTGACGTCGACGAGCCGCCGCGCCTTCACGTTGGCATTGCCGACGACATACATCCGGCTCGAATCGCCGTGCCAGCCGTCGAGCAGCGGCGTCACGTCGATATTGACGATATCGCCGTCCTTGAGCGTGCGGGGTCCGGGAATGCCGTGGCACACGACATGGTTGATCGAGATGCAACTCGAATGCGTATAGCCGCGATAGCCGAGCGTTGCCGGCGCTGCGCCGGCACGCACAATATGCTCACGGATCATGTCGTCGAGCGTTTGCGTCTCGACGCCCGGCACGACGTGCGGCACCACCATGTCGAGCACTTCGGCGGCGAGGCGGCCGGCGCGGCGCATGCCTTCGAAGCCGGCTTCGTCGTGGAGCTTGATCGCGCCGGTGCGAGTCAGCGGCGCGGCGTCGGTGACGGTCACGTAATCGGTCATGCCGGGCGATATAGCGAGGCGGGCCGGGCTTTGCGAGGGGGCCGCGGCAAGCTATGGCGGCGGCATGGCCGATCGCATCTGGACCGCAGCGCTCGTCGTGATCGGCGACGAAATCCTCTCGGGCCGCACGCAGGACAAGAATGTCGCGCAGATCGCGACCTGGCTCAATGCCCAGGGCATCCGCCTCGTCGAGGTGCGCGTGGTGGGGGACAGGACCGAGGCGATCGTCGAGGCGGTCAATGTGCTGCGCGCGCGCAACGATTACCTGTTCACCACCGGCGGGATCGGGCCGACCCACGACGACATCACCGTCGATGCGATCGCCGAGGCGCTGGGCGTGCCGGTGGTCTATCATCCTGCCGCGGTGGCGATCCTCGATCGCCATTATGCCAGGCGCGGCGAGCAACTCACCGAGGCGAGGAAGCGCATGGCGCGCGTGCCGGAAGGCGCCGAGCTGATCGAGAACCGCATGTCGGGCGCGCCGGGCATTCGCATCGGCAACCTGTTCGTAATGGCCGGCGTGCCCCACATCACCGCCGGCATGCTCGACGCGCTGACCGGCACGCTCGAGGGCGGCGCGCCGCTCGTCAGCCGCACGATCGGCAGCTGGGTCGCCGAAAGCGAAGTCGCCGATCTGCTGCGCGAGGCCGAGCGCGCGCATGAAGGCGTGGCGATCGGCAGCTATCCTTTCTTCCGCGAAGGCCGTGTCGGCGCCAATTTCGTCGTGCGGGCGACCGATCCGGCGCTGGTCGACGCCTGTGTCGATGCCGTGCGCAAGCAATTGGGCGCCGCCGGGTTCGATGTCGTCGAAGGCGGGATCTGAGGAAATGATGCCGCCGCCGGGCTACGCCTTCGCGACTCGCTTCAAGGTGCGTTATGCCGAGATCGACGGCCAGCGCGTCGTGTTCAACTCGCGCTATCTCGAATATGCCGATGTCGCCGTCACAGAGTTCTGGGAATGGACCGGGATCGGCGCCAAGTTCGGGCCTGCCTGGCACGATACCGAGTTCCATGTGCGCCGCGCGGCGGTCGATTATCTGAAGCCGCTGGTGCTCGGCGACACGATCGAGGCCGCGGTGAGGCTCGAACGGATCGGCACGTCGAGCCTCACCAAGTGCTTCGCGCTGGGCAATCAGCATGGCGAGCTGTGCGCGGAAATCGAGATGGTGACCGTCAACGTCCACTTGCCGACCGGCCGCCCGATTCCGATCGCAGAGAAGGTTCGCCAGTTTCTCGAAGCGCTGCTCGCCGCGCAGCCGGAGCGGGTGGCTTAGATATAGGCCGACCCGCTGATCCTCCCCGGAACGGGGAGGGGGACCAAGGCGCGAAGCGGCTTGGTGGAGGGGCGGTACGGCAAGAGATTCGTTCGCGGCCAAGCCCCTCCACCGCCGACTTATCGTCGTCGGTCCCCTCCCCGCCGAGCGGGGAGGAGCGGGCGGCGCCAAAAGATTCTTGTCGGCCGGGAAACAACATCTGCCTGTCTCCCATGCACTGGCTGCGCGACAACGGCGGTGAAAGGAGATCCATCATGTCGATCCTGCTTGGCCAGACCGCACCCGATTTCGAACAGGACAGCACGCAAGGCCCGATCCGCTTCCACGAATGGCTCGGTTCGTCCTGGGGGCTGCTGTTCAGCCACCCCAAGGACTTCACGCCGATTTGCACCACCGAGCTGGGCGAGGTGTCGCGCCTGCGCAAGGAATGGGACAAGCGCAACGTCAAGACGATCGGCCTGTCGGTCGACCCGCTCGATTCGCATTTCGGCTGGGCCAAGGACATCGAGGAGACGCAGGGCCAGAAGCTCGATTTCCCGCTGCTCGCCGATTTCGACGGCAAGGTGGCGAAACTCTACGAGATGATCCATCCCGAGTCCGATCCCACCTACACGGTGCGCTCTGTGTTCGTCATCGATCCCAACAAGAAGATCCGCCTGATCCTGACCTATCCGCCGAGTTCGGGCCGCAACTTCGCCGAAATCCTGCGCGCGATCGACAGCCTTCAGCTGACCGACGCGCAGCCGGTGGCGACACCGGTCAACTGGAATCCGGGCGACAAGGTGATCATCTCGCCCAAGCTCTCCGACGAGGACGCTCGGCAGCGCTTCCCGCAGGGCTTCGAGACGCACAAGCCCTATCTGCGCTCGGTGGAACTCGCATAGTCACCCTGCCAACGCCCGATCGTCGAACAGCCCGAAAGCGAGCGTGCTGGCGTACATCGCGACGGCACGCTCGCGGGGCATGGTGCCCGCCCATTTGCGCATGTCGAAGGCGGCGTTCTGGAGCGCCATCAGCGTCTGCGCAGCGATTAGCGGGTCGATTGGCCGGATCGAGCCCTCGGCGATGCCGTCGGACATGGTGCCGGCGAAGCGGCGCGCGATTCGGTTCGAGCGCTCGACCATTTCGGCGCGCACGCGCGGGGGGAGGCCGTGGAGCGCGGTCGTCCTGAGCAAGGGGCCGCGTTCGGAGAATTGCACGTCGAGCAAGGTCGCAATCGTGCTCGACAAGCGGTGCCAATGGCTGCCGCCATGCCGGTCGGCGAGCCGCTGCGCGTCGGCGATGGTGTCGAAGCTGCGCTTGTAGCAGGCGATCACCAGATCGTCCTTGGCGTCGAGATGGTGGTAGAAGCTGCCCTTGGTGACGTTGAGTTCCGAGGCGATCTTCTGCACCGAGGCGCCGCGATAGCCGAGCTCGTTGATGAGCCGAGTCGCCGCGCGCAGGAAGGCCTCGCGGCCCGGCACCGCCTCGTCATGGTCGAGATCGATCAGGTCGGGCGCCCAGGACGCGCCTGCGCCGGCGATGCCGTGGGCGAACACGTCCATCAGCCGCGCCTCGACGCGGTCGTACTGATCGGCGTCGTAGCGGACCAGCCAGACCGGCAGCCAGAAGGTGTTCTCCAGCAGCACATGGGCGCGGGCGCTGTAAAGGTCGTGCTCGGCCTGGTTGCGGTGCGCGCCCCATAGAGCGCGGGTCTTGCGGAACACGTCCTGCCAGCCGGCGAGCAGCGGGCCCTTGAACGGCTCCTCCATCGCGCGCAGGTCGGAAAGGACGGCGACCTCGCGCTCTTCGCCGCGCTCGATGCGCGCGAAACGCTGCATGTTGATCGACAGATAGCGCGCGACTCGAGCTTCGGACGTCGGCTCGGCCATCGCCTCGTCGAGCATCGCCATCAGCGTTTCGAGCGTGTTCTCGAAGCACGCCGCGGCAAGGTCGTCCTTGCGCTTGAAATAATAAGTAACGCTCGTGGTGTTGAGGCCGACGCGGCGCGCGACATCGGCGAAGGTCATGCCCTTGGCCGATTGCTCGTTGATCGCTTGCGCGGCCGCCGCGAGGATCGCGTCGCGCTTGGCGCGGAAACGCCTCGTGGCGCCTTCGTGTTCATCCCTGACCGACGCCACCCGTCCCTCCATCGGCGCAGGTGTAGCAGCTTCGTTTCGAACGAACAGTCCCTTTTGTGGCATTCGCATGACGCGCCGTTTGCGGTCGCCGAGGTGTCGAAATCCCCTGATCTGCGGCTTTACCGAAGATACGGTATGGTCTAGGCCGAACATCGAACGAGAAACTTGGAGGATGCGTCATGGATTTCACGCTGACCGACCGCGAAACCCATTGGCGCGATCGGGTCAAGGCCTTCATCGATCGCGAGATCAGGCCGCGCCAGGCCGAGTATGACGCCCAGGCGCACGACGGCGAGCGCTGGAAGGTGATTCCGGTGATCGAGGAGGTGAAGACGAAAGCCAGGGCGGCGGGGCTGTGGAATTTCTTCATGCCGCCGCGTTCGGGCCGCCCGCATGTCGACGACAGCTTCGAGTTCGAGGGCGAGCAGCTCAGCAATCTCGAATACGCGTTATGCGCCGAGGAAATGGGGCGGATCGGCTGGGCAAGCGAGTGTTTCAACTGTTCGGCGCCCGATACCGGCAACATGGAGGTGCTGCTGCGCTATGGGACACGCGAGCAGAAGGAGCGGTGGCTGCGGCCGCTGATGAACGGCGAGATCCGCTCGGCCTTCCTGATGACCGAGCCGGCGGTGGCGTCCTCCGACGCGACCAACATCCAGACGAGCATGGTGCGCGACGGCGATGCTTATGTCGTCAACGGGCGCAAATGGTGGTCGAGCGGCGTGGGCGATCCGCGCTGCAAGGTCGCGATCCTGATGGGCAAGACCGATCCTGAAGCCGGCCGGCATACGCAACAGTCGATGATGATCCTCGACATGGACACGCCCGGCGTGACGATCGAGCGGATGTTGTCGGTCTATGGCTACGACCACGCGCCGCACGGGCATGGCGAGGTCGTGCTGGAGGACGTGCGGGTGCCGGCGGAGAACATCCTGCTCGGCGAGGGGCGCGGGTTCGAGATCGCGCAGGGGCGGCTCGGGCCGGGGCGAATCCATCATTGCATGCGCACGATTGGTGTCGCCGAAACCGCCATTGAGGCGATGGCGAAGCGGCTGCTGACGCGCGTGGCGTTCGGCAAGCGGATTGCCGATCATTCGGTGTGGGAGCAGCGCATCGCGCGCGCGCGGATCGATATCGAGATGACGCGGCTCCTGTGCCTCAAGGCCGCCGACATGATGGACAAGGCGGGCAACAAGGCCGCGCAACAGGAAATCGCGATGATCAAGGTGCAGGCGCCGACGATGGCCTTGCAGATTTTGGACGACGCGATCCAGGCGCATGGCGGCGGCGGCGTGAGCCAGGACTTTCGCCTGGCGCACGATTGGGCGGCGATGCGGACCTTGCGGTTCGCGGATGGGCCAGACGAGGTGCATAACCGCGCGATCGCGCGGCACGAGTTCGGGAAATACGCCGAATTGCCCGAGGCAGTGGCGGCGAAGGAGCGGGTGCGGCGGTAATCGAGAGTCCGTCACCCCAGCGAAGGCTGGGGTCTCGTGCGGAAAGCGCGCGCCTGATGACAAAGCGATCCCAGCCTTCGCTGGGATGACAAGATGGTTGGGGTGGAGAAGGAATGAAAGCAGCCGTCCTGTTCGAAGCCAAGACGCCGCTGTCAATCGAGGAAGTGTCGGTCGCCAGGCCGGGCCCGCGCGAGGTGCTGATCCGCACCGCGGCGGTCGGCGTGTGTCGATCGGACTTGCATTTCGTCGACGGCGCCTATCCGCACGCTATGCCAACCATTCCCGGTCACGAAGCGGCGGGAGTGGTCGAGGCGGTCGGCGAGGATGTCTCGACGGTCAAGGTCGGCGATCACGTCGTCACTTGCCTGTCGGTGTTCTGCGGGCATTGCGAGCATTGCGTGACCGGCCACATGGCATTGTGCGTCGACAAGAGCACCCGGCGCGGCAAGGACGCAGCCCCGCGGCTCAGCATGAACGGCGCGCCGGTGCACCAGATGCTCAACCTCTCGGCTTATGCCGAACAGATGCTCGTTCACGAGCATGCCTGCGTCGCGATCGATCGCGATATGCCCTTGGACCGCGCCGCGCTGATCGGCTGCGCGGTAACGACGGGTGCGGGCGCGGTGTTCAACACCACCGACGTGACGCCGGGCGAGACGGTGTGCGTGGTCGGCTGCGGCGGGATCGGGCTGGCGGCGGTCAATGCGGCGAAGATCGCCGGCGCGGGCAAGATCATCGCGCTCGATCCGGTGGCGGAGAAACGCGCCGTGGCCGAGAAATTGGGCGCGACGCACACCATCGACGCGCTATCCGAAACCGCGGCGGATGAGGTGGTGGAGATCACCAGGGGCGGCGTCCATCATGCGATCGAGGCGGTCGGGTGGCCGCAATCGGCAGCGACCGCGGTCAAGGTGCTCAGGCGCGGCGGGACGGCGACGATCCTCGGCATGATGCCGCTTACGGAGAAGGTCGGCCTGTCGGCGATGGACCTCTTGTCGGGCAAGAAGCTGCAAGGCGGGCTGATGGGATCGAATCGCTTTCCGGTCGATATCCCGCGCCTCGTCGATTTCTACCTGCGGGGCCTGCTCGACCTCGACACGATCATCGCCGAGCGCTTGCCGCTCGAGCGAATCAACCACGCGTTCGACGAACTCCGCAAGGGCGATGCGACGCGATCTGTGGTGGTGTTCTGATGACATATCGCGCGATTCGTCACCCCGGACTTGTTCCGGGGTCTGCCGTGCCGCGAACTCAGGCGACGCAGCTCCTGCGGCGCGGCGGATGCCGGAACAAGTCCGGCATGACGGGGTGGGCATGACCGGCGAGATCAACACGATCCCCGTCGTCGAGAAGGACCGGCTCGACGAAACTGCGCTCACCGCATGGATGACCGCAAACGTCGCCAGCTTCCGCGGCCCACTCACTTATGCCAAGTTCGCCGGCGGGCAATCCAACCCGACCTACCGCATCGACAGCCCCTCGGGCAGCTATGTCCTGCGCCGCAAGCCGTTCGGGCCGCTGCTGCCCTCCGCCCATGCGGTCGATCGCGAATATCGGCTGATTGCGGGCCTCTATCCGACCGGCTTCCCGGTCGCGCGCCCTTATGGCCTCTGCACCGACGAGAACGTGATCGGCGCAATGTTCTACGTCATGGGCTATGCCGACGGGCGCAACCTGTGGGACGGGACGCTGCCCGATTACGCGCCCGACGAGCGCACGGCGGTCTATTACGCGATGGGCGACACGCTGGCGGCATTGCACAACGTCGATTACGCCGCCGCGGGCCTGGACGATTACGGCAAGCCGGGCAATTATTTCGAGCGCCAGGTCGCGCGCTGGACCAAACAGTATCGCGCGAGCGAGACCGAGCACATGCCCGAAGTCGAGCGGCTGATCGAGTTCCTGCCCCGCACGATCCCGCCGCAGACGCGCACGTCGATCGTCCATGGCGATTACCGTATCGACAACATGATCTTCGCAGCGAACGAGTCGCGGGTGATCGCGGTGCTCGACTGGGAACTGTCGACCTTGGGCGATCCGCTCGCCGATTTCTCCTACTTCCTGATGAGTTGGGTGACCGAGCCCGAAGGGCGCTCAGGGGTGAAGGGGCGGACGGGGCCGGAAACCGGCATTCCGACGATCGAGGACATGACCGGGCGCTATTGCGCGGCGACGGGGCGCGACGGGGTGCCCGATCTGAACTGGTATTTCAGCTACAATCTGTTTCGCCTCACCGGCATCGTCCAGGGCATCAAGAAGCGGATCGTCGACGGCACCGCCTCGAGCGCGCAGGCCGAGCGGTCGGCGGCGCAGGTCTATCGGTTGGCCAAGGCGAGCTGGGACTTCGCGGTCAAGGCGGGGGCGGAATAGTGGGAAGACCGTTCGTGCTGAGCTTGTCGAAGCACGAATTGGGCACGCGCCACGCCCTTCGACAAGCTCAGGGCGAACGGAGGTAAGAATGCGGTTCACCGGCAAGTCGATCATCGTCACCGGCGCCGGGTCGGGGATCGGGGGCGCCGCGGCGCGGCTTTTCGCGGCCGAGGGCGGGCAGGTGGTCGCCGCCGACCTGACCGAGGGCGCCGAGGAAACCGCCGAGCTGATCGCCCGCGACGGCGGCATTGCACGCGCGCTCAGGATCGACGCGGGCAATGAAGCCGACGTGATCCGCGCCGTCGATCTCGCTGCCGCCGAGTTTGGCGGCCTCGACGTGATGTTCGCCAATGCCGGCATCTCGGGCGGGCTCGCCAACATCTTCGATACCTCGGTCGAGCTCATCACCGAAGTCCTGCGCGTCAACCTGATCGGGCCGTTCCTCGCCGTGAAGCACGCTGCACCCCGGATCGCCGAGCGCGGCGGCGGCGCGATCGTGTTGACAGCGAGCGTCGCGGGCATCCGTTCGGGCGCTGGCTCGCCGGCCTATTCGGCGTCCAAGGCGGGGGTCATCAACCTCGCCAAGGTGGCGGCGCAGCAGCTGTCGGGATCCAACGTGCGGGTCAACGCGATCTGTCCCGGGCTCACCGAAACGGGGATGACCAAGCCGACCTTCGATTATGCGCGCGAGGCGGGCAAGATGGACCGCGTCGGCCGGCTCAATCCCCTGCGGCGCGGCGCGCAGCCCGAGGAGCTCGCCCGCGTCGCCGCCTTCCTCGCCTCGGATGATGCCAGCTACGTCAACGGTCAGGCGATCGCGGTCGATGGCGGCCTGTCGTCGAGCCATCCGGTGACCAAGCAGGAATACGGCAAGACCGCGGTGTGATCACTCGCGCAGCCGGATCAGTCCCTCCTGCGCGGCGCTTGCGACCAGCCGACCGTCCTGAGTGAAGATGCGGCCGCGGTTGAAGCCGCGGGCGTGGCCAGCCCACGGGCTGTCGCAGGCATAGAGCAGCCATTGGTCGGCGCGGAACGGCTCGTGGAACCACAGCGCGTGATCGAGGCTGGCAGTCTGGATATTGTGCGTCATCCAGTTGATCCCGTGCGGCAGCATCGAGGTGCCGAGCAGCGACATGTCCGAGGCATAAGCGAGGATCGCGCGATGCATCGCCGCGGTGCCGCCGATCGGCGAGACGAGGCGGAACCAGCTATATTGCGCCGGCTCGCGAGGCTCGGGGCGGAACCATGAACGTGGATGGACCGGGCGGATCTCGATCGGACGGGCGCGCAGCATGTGGCGTCGCCATTTCTCCGGGATTTCGTTGGCCATTTCGTGGCGCAGTTCGGCATCGGGCTTGAGTGTTTCCGGGCCGGGGACGTCCGGCATCGTGTCTTGATGGTGGAGGCCGTCCTCGGGCGTCTGGAAGCTCGCCGCCATGTTGAGGATCGGCTTGCCCTGCTGCATCGCGATGACTCGGCGGGTGGCGAAGCTGCGCCCTTCGAAATCGCGCACCACGCGGTAGATGATCGGATAGTCCTCGCTGCCGGGACGCATGAAATAAGCGTGGAGCGAATGCGCGACCTTGGGTGACTCGGTCGAGCCTTGTGCGGCCTGCAGCGCCTGCGCGATCACCTGTCCGCCGAACACCCGTCCGACTCCGCCCGGCTGGCGTGCGCCGCGGTAGAGATCGGTGTCGAGCTGCTCGATGGTGAGCAGATCGACCAGCGCGCGGGTGAGATCGGCGGGAGGGGTATCGGGGGCGGCGTTGTCCATGATTTGCAAAAGCATCCGTTCGTGCTGAGCCTGTCGAAGCACGATGTCCGCAACCTCGCCCTTCGACAAGCTCAAGGCGAACGGAGCGTCAGTATCCCGCTTCTCGCGCGAGCTTGTCCGCATGGAAATTGGCGTCGCCGAACATTTCCGCCAACACCCGCGCGCGCTTCATGTAGAAGCCGATATCGTATTCGTCGGTCATGCCGATGCCGCCGTGCATCTGCACGCCCTCCTGCACGGCGAGCGTGGTGGCGAGGCCGGTCATCGCCTTGGCGACCGACACCGCTTCGTCGGCGCGCGGGTCGCCGGCGTCGAGCAATTGCTGCGCCTTGAGCGTCGCGGCGCGGGCGACCTCCATCTCCGAATAGAGATGAGCGGCGCGGTGCTGGAGCGCCTGGAAGCTGCCGATCGCCTGCCCGAACTGCTTGCGCTCCTTGAGATAGCCGACAGTCATGTCCATCGCGCCGCCGCCGACGCCGAGCAATTCGGCCGACGCGCCGGTGCGACCGGCGGCGAGGAGGCGCTGGAGCGGCCCGCCGCCAGCGTCGACCTCGCCGATCACCGCGTCGGCGTCGACCTCGACGCCGTCGAAGGCGAGCCGCGAGGCGAGGCTCGAATCGGCGAGGCGTTCGGGGGTGTTGATGAGGCCCGCGGCGTCGCGATCGACCGCGAACAGCGTGATGCCCTCGGCGTCGTCCGCGCTGCCCGCGGTGCGCGCGGCGACCACGATCAGATCGGCGACATGGCCGTGGGTGACGAACTGTTTGGCGCCGGTGAGTTTGAAGCCGTTGCCCGAGCGCTGGGCGGTCATCGCGATCGCGGCGTCATGCTTGCGGCCCTCGTCGATCGCCAGCGCGGCGACCGCCTCGCCGGCGAGGATGCCGGGAAACCAGCGCTCTGCGTGCGGCGTGCCCTTGAGCGCCTCGACCGCGGCGACAGCGGTGGACAGGAAGGGAGAGGGGGAGAGGTTGCGCCCGATCTCCTCGAGCACCACCCCCGCCTCGACATGGCCGAGGCCGAGGCCGCCCTGCTCCTCACCGATCAGGATGCCGGTGAAGCCCATTTCGGCGAACTGCTTCCACAGGGCGCGGGAGAAGCCGGTGGCGTCATTGGCGTCACGTAAGGCCCGGAGGTGGCCGACCGGCGCGTGCTCGGCGACGAAGTCGCGGGTGGTGTCGCGGAGCATCGTCTGTTCGTCGTTGAGGTAGAGGGGCATTTTTCACTCCGTCACCCCAGCGAAGGCTGGGGTCTGGTGCCGCGAGAGCACGCTATCGAGAACGATCCCAGCCTTCGCTGGGATGACGACTAGGAAGGTAGTTCCAAAATCCGCTTCGCCACGATGTTGAGCTGAATCTCGCTCGTCCCGCCCTCGATCGAATTGGCCTTGGTCCTGAGCCACGTCCGCGCCGCCGTTCCGCCCGCTGACGCCTCGCTCTCCCATTCGAGCGCGTCCGAGCCGCCCGCGGCCATCATCAGCTCGTGGCGCGTCTTGTTCAGCTCGGTGCCATAATATTTCATCATCGAGGGCTGCGCGGGGTGCGCTTTGCCCGCCTTCAATTCGTCGATGAAACGTTCGGACATCGCCGCGAAGGCGTGCGCGCGCACCTCGAACAAGGCGATCTGCCCGCGCAGGATCGGATCGACCCCGCGCCGCGCCGCCTCGACCAGCGGATCGCCCCCGGTGCGTCCCAGCCCCATGCCCGAGATCATTTCGCGCTCGTGGCCGAGCAGGTATTTGGCGACGTCCCAGCCTTTGTCCTCTTCGTGGACGCGCTGCGATTTGGGCACCTGCACATTGTCGAAGAAGGTCTCGCAGAACGGCGAATTGCCCGAGATCAGCAGGATCGGCTTGGTCGAAACGCCTTCGCTTCGCATGTCGAACAGCACGAAGCTGATGCCCCCTTGTTTCGACTCCTTCGAGGTGCGCACCAGGCAGAAAATCCAGTCGGCCTTGTCGGCATAGCTGGTCCAGACCTTCTGGCCGTTGACGACATAATGGTCGCCGGCGTCCTCCGCCGAGGTGGCGAGCCCGGCGAGATCGGAGCCGGCATTGGGCTCCGAATAACCCTGGCACCAGCGGATTTCGCCACGGGCGATCTTGGGCAGATAGTCGAGCTTCTGCTCCTCGGTGCCGTATTTGAGCAAAGCCGGGCCGAGCATCGAGATGCCGAAGCTGTTTAGAGGGTTGCGGGCGCCGATCCGGCGCAGCTCCTCGCGCAGCACCTTGGTTTCGGCAGGCGACAGTCCGCCGCCGCCATAGGCCTTGGGCCAATCGGGCACCGTCCAGCCCCTGGCACCCATCGCGTCCATCCACTGCTTCTGCGCGGGGGTGAGCGCGGATTGATCGCGGCCGCCCCAGCACACGTCCTTTTCGCTGCGCACCGGCTCGCGCATTTCGGGCGGGCAGTTCGCCTCCAGCCAGGTGCGGGTTTCGGCGCGGAATTGGTCGAGATCGGTCATCGTACTACTCCGTCACCCCAGCGAAGGCTGGGGTCTATGTCTCTCTCGGGTGGCACATCGGCCAGCCATGGACCCCAGCCTTCGCTGGGGTGACGAAAAGGGGTCATTGCATCAGCTCATGCGCCGCCTTGGCGACGGCGATGGCGGTGAAATCCTGGTTGGCGGCGGCGATCACTTGGACGCCGATCGGGAGGCCTTCGGCGTCACGGCCGACCGGCACGCTGGTCGAGGGCAGCATCGGGAAGGTGGCGAGGCCGGGCCAGGCGAGTTGCAGGCCAAATTGCGCGTCCTCGCCGTCCACATCGAGGCGGCGCTCGGTGATCGGGGTGTCGTCGTGCGGGAAGGCGGTGGTGCCCCAGGCGGGGGCGATCACCGCGTCATAGTGGTGGAACAGGCGCTGCCACTGGCGCGTGTTGCGGGACTGCTCGTCCTGCAGGCCGAACCAGTCGGCGAGCGTCGGCAACGGCCGGCCCTCCTGCTGCGCGCCGCGAGTCATCGCGATGTTCAGCATGTGCATGTAGTGCGCATATTGCTGCGCGAGATCGGGGAGCAGCGCGCTGGCGCGATCGACCCGCGCGCCGGCGCTCTCGAAGGCGTCGCCGATGCCGTGGATCGCCTGGCGGATCGAGGCCTGCGCCTTGGCGATCGGATGCTCGGGAAGCAGCAGGATGCGCCAGTCGCGTGGATCGCGGCGCGGCGGCTTGGGCAAAGGGATGTCCGAAAGCACGTCGAGCTCGGCGATCAGGTCGTCGGGATCGCACGCCATCGGGCCGATCACGGACAGCGCGATGCGCGCGAGATCGGTCCGCGGGAAATAATGACCATCGGGATTCAATGCGGTGAAGCTCGGCTTGTGTCCCCATACGCCGCAGAACGCCGCCGGCACGCGGATCGAGCCGCCGATGTCCGAGCCGATCTCTATGGGGACGTAGCCCGCGGCCAGCGCGGCTGCCGCGCCGCCCGACGAGCCGCCGCTCACCCGATCGTGACTGTGCGGATTGCGGGTGCGGCCGTAATTGGGGTTGTTCGATTGCAGGTCGGCGAGGCCGACCGGCACGTTGGTCTTGCCGAGGATCACCGCGCCCGCCGCCTTCATCCGCTGGACGGCGACGGCGTCGGCCTGGGCGATATGGTCGGCGTGCTCGACGAAACCCCAGCTGGTGGGGAGGCCGGCGACGTCGAAGCTCTCCTTGACCGTCATCGGCACGCCGAAGAACGGGCGCTCATCGGGGCCGTCCTCGTCGAGCGCCTTGGCGGCGGCGCGGGCGCGGTCGAAATCGCGGACGACGACGGCGTTGATCTCGCCGTCGCCGGCTTCGATTCGAGCGATCGCGGCTTCGGTTTCGGCGAGCGCGGTGGTCTCGCCCGCGCGAATTGCGGCGGCGGTGGCGAGGGCGGTTTTCATCTCGTCACCCCAGCGAAGGCTGGTGTCTCTTCGTTACAGAGAGATGCCAGCCTTCGCTGGCATGACGGTAGGGAGGCGCTCATGCCGAAAACCGCTCCCCCTTCTCCGCTTTCTCCTTGAGCAGGGGCGCCACATCGAATCCGTGCTTCTCCAGCCCGGCGACGATGGTTTTCAGCCCTTCGGTATCGGCCCAGAACATCGGCCCGCCGCGATAGACCGGCCAGCCGTAGCCGTAGATCCACACCACATCGATATCGCTCGCGCGCTGCGCCTTGCCCTCGGCGAGGATCAGCGCGCCTTCGTTGACCATCGGATAGAGCGTGCGCTCGACGATCTCCTCGGTCGTCACCTCGTGCTGCGGGGCGCCGGTCTTCTTGCGGAAATCCTCGATGATTTCCGCCACGCGGGGGCTGGGCGAAGGGTTCCGCTTGTCGTCGTAATCGTAGAAGCCGGCCTTGGTCTTCTGGCCCCAGCGTTTCTCGGCGGCGAG
>JBQCHQ010000035.1:0-92482 GCA_051954515.1 Sphingomonas sp.
GCCCGCCAACGCACAAGCAGCCAAAGCAGCAAGACAGGCTCTATACATAAACCAACAAAATCTCGGAAAAACTGTCAAAACCGGCCGCCGCCTATAAGCCCACACCCCCAACTCGTAAAGATTACCTCCTGTCACCTCTCCCTAGCCATGAGGCAGACAGAATGATGATGGCCATCATCATCGGGGTTCGGCTAGGATAATCGGAAAGGCTGGCGATGAAGACGAGCAGCAGCATCGCGGAGCCGACCTTCGCCATCTGCGGCGCGTCCTCGCCCGCACGCCAGACTCGTAGGCTGGCCGCTAGCCACCAGCCAAATGCCGCAATGAGGAGCAGCAGACCCGGCAAACCAGCGTTGAGCACGATTTCAAGGTAATCGTTGTGCGCTCGATTAACGTAGGTCATCTGCAACACATCGAACGGTTCGTAAATCTGAAAGACCGTTGCGAAGTCGCCCAGCCCCGAGCCGAATGGGAAATAGGCTTTGATCATCGCCCAGATCGTCGGCAGTGCCCGTCGGCGCATGTCGTCTTCCGGATTCAGCGCGAACAGACGGTGGATTGACGCCGCTCGGTCGGCCGAAACGCTGATCGCCACGAACAGCACGATTAAGGCGACGATCCCAGCAATCAATGCTGGTAACACCCAGCGAGGAGAACGCCGCAGCGACGCCCGGATCGGGGCTCTCGCCAAGACCAGACTTATTATTAGAGCAATGACGCCAACGGCCATTCCAGCGCGCGAGCCTGTGGCGATAATTGTCAGAAAGAATAGCAGAACGAGACCGAGCGCCGCCGGCCAACGCCACCCCGATATCTTCATGCCGGCAAGAGTCCAGTACGGCATCAACAGAATGCCAAAGGCGAGCATCAACGCGAAGTGATTGCGATTGGCAAAGATGCCGCTCATCTCGCCGGGGGTATCGTCGACGAAAGGGTTGTCGAACATGATTCCGGAAAGCTGCAACAGGCCGACGAGCATGGCTGCCACGACGAGGAGAAGAATGAACGATGGTAGTCGTCGACGCTCGTCAGCGGAAAGGCCAGCCGAGAATACCAGCACCACCACGGGGACGATCAGGGAAGAAAGCGCGTTGAGTGTTGCGCTGGGTACGATCGTCCAAGGTCGCCACGGCTGCGCCGTTCCAGCCAAGGCGGCCGCGTCGACGAACAATCGACGCCCGGGGAGTGCCTCCCAAACAGCAGGTGGAAGCGGCACCAACTGCGCCACGGCAAGGGCAATCATGGCGACGAGGAACAGCCATAACGGCCGATCCTCGAAATTCGGGCGCCGGCGACCGAAAATAATGACGAGCGCCAGCAGCAGCCAGGCCGCGCCGCGCACCACAGGTTGCCCCAATTGATCGGCGCGCGAGGTCCCTCCTGCCAGCCAGAGGACTGCCAAAAAAAGTATGAGTGCACTGAATGACAGGCTCGGCCTAAGCGATTTAATCGAAAGAGATACCGAACTCATGGTCTCGCCTTATGCCATTCCGTAGGCAAACAAAATATTCTCCTGACTCTCGTCATGACAGCCGACTGCCGCATGTTCATTGCCTGTCCTTTGCCGATCTCCATGCGGCCATTGATCATCGGTTTCAGCTCGAGACCGAAGGTGAAAGGGATGGCCCGCTTGGTGCGAACGACGTTCCCCGAGTGCTTCTCGATCCGCCGCTCATCTCAATGCGGCAATCGCGACAAGGCGGCACAGGTGCAACAGCGATACCCTGTCGAGATAGGAGAGTGCCAATTTGGAGATGACGCCGGAACTGCAGGCGCGAGCGGCGCTTGCCATTCTGGATGAAGCTCTCACCAATAAGCGCATTGCTCTTCTAGCGCACATCGAGAAGGTCGGGCACAAAAAAAAGCCCCGCCGACGTCGCCGGCGGGGCTCTTCTTGAATTTGCTGGGCAAATCAGCCGTTGCTGGACGGCTTGTTGTTGTCGTCGCTGGCGACCACGACGATGCCGGCGATCACCGCGGCAGCGGCAAGGCCGCCGACAATGTAGGTGCCAGCAGCCGAGTCGTCCGACTGCGCGCTCTTGTGCTGAAGCTTGGTCGAGGAGCGCAAGCTGTTGACCGGCGCATTCGCAGCCTGAACGCCGAGCGGCGCAGCCGACGAATGCGTCGTCGCAGCCATGGCGACAGTCGACGAAAGCAGGCCAACGACCGCACCCGCGCCCAACAACACCTTACCAACGTTCATTCTTATTCTCCTCGCTGAATTCCGATTTGCACCGCCTGATAGCTGATTCGACCAGAAAAACAACCGCTTTTTTGTTGCAGTTGCTTAGCCGCATCGCACCAAGCCAATGACTTTACGAGATTTCGGCCTTAGCCTGCCGACAATGCGTCGTCCACAAGGGAATTGCGTCCCTGCGGCTTTCCGCCGCCAGCGTTGCCTTTAGGCAACTGGTACAGATATTCGCGGGCTCAAGAGGAACCCGTCGACGGAGCGACAATGAACGGAAGACTTCCAAAAATTCTTGTCTTTGCAATTGGATGCCTTACCTTCGCTTCGTCGGCGGTGGCGCAGCATGATAGGCTGGCTTCGCAGATGGAAGGGCTGCGTCAGGCCGACCTACGGCTCGCCGGGGTGTTGTTCCGTCTCGCGAGTGCCAACGACGAGCTGTGTCAAAAACACGGCCCGCTCACCGGCCTCGTGCTGCACGCCAGCGCCGCCTATGACGAAGCGATCCGTCCGTCGGTCATCCGCTACTTCCATTTCGAATCGCCGCTCGCCGTCGAAGCGGTCGTCGCCGGCAGTCCCGCAGCGCGTGCCGGTGTTCTTCCCGACGATTCGATCCTGGCGATCGATGGTGCGCCCCTTGGCCACGACGAAACCCGCGACGAGGCACTCGCGTCGATCGATGCCCGCGGCGCCAACCATTCGATCACGCTGACGTTGGCTCGTGCGGAACAGAAGCAGGCGATCACCATCATACCGGCTCGCGGGTGTCTGGCCCATGCGGAAACTGTCGTGAACGACGATCTCAACGCCGCCACCGACGGCACAATCATTCAGGTCGACGCCGGCCTGATCAACCTGATCGGCGGTGACGACCAGGCGCTCGCCGCGATCGTCGCGCACGAGCTTGCACATGTGGTACTCGACCATCCGCAGCGCCTCACCGCTGCGCATGTCGATCGGGGATTGTTCAAGGGCTTCGGCAGAAGCGCGCGCCTGTTCAAGCAGACCGAGAACGAAGCGGACCGGCTCAGCGTGACGCTGATGGCGAACGCCGGCTATGACCCGAAAGCGGCGGTGCGCTATTGGCTCACTTACGGCCCACAGATTGATAAAGGGCGCGGGTTGGGCAGCACCCATCTTTCGTGGCGCAAGCGCGCGGCGCTGATCGATCAGGAGGTGCGTCGCGTCGCTGAGGAGCATCGACGGCCGATCGTCCCCGACTGGCTCGCCAGCCGCGATCAGCCGCTTCGATGATGCCGCCCGCGCGCTACTTTTGGCCGAAATAGCCGCGATACCAGTCGACGAACCGCGGAATGCCGACGTCGATGGGGGTGGTGGGGCGATAGCCGAGGTCGCGCTCGATCGCGCTGATGTCGGCAGCCGTGGTGACGACGTCGCCCGGCTGCATCGGCTGATTGTCGCGCACCGCCGGTCGTCCGCATGCTTGCGCGATCACGTCGATGAAGCGGCCGAGCTCCTCGGAACGGTTGTTGCCGATATTGTAGAGCGCGTGCGATTGCTTGCTGCCGCCTGCCTTGACCGCGCCGTCATCCGCGGGCGGACGGTCCAGCGCGGCGATGATGCCGGCGACGATATCGTCGATATAGGTGAAGTCCCGCTGCATCTTGCCGTGGTTGAACACCGGGATTGGCTCACCGGCCAGAATCTTGCTCGTGAAGATCCATGGCGCCATGTCGGGGCGTCCCCACGGGCCATAGACGGTGAAGAACCTGAGGCCCGTCAACGGGATACGATAGAGATGGGCATAGGCTTCGCTCATCAGCTCGTTCGATTTCTTGGTCGCGGCGTAGAGCGAGACAGGATGGTCGACGCGATCCTCGACACGGAAGGGAACGCTGTCATTGCCGCCATAGACCGACGACGACGAGGCATAGACCATGTGCCGGACGCCGCCGTGTCGTGCGGTCTCGAGCAGGTTGAGATGGCCGATCAGGTTGGAATGCGCATAGGCATGGGGATTGATCAGCGAATAGCGCACTCCCGGCTGTGCGCCGAGATGGACGATGCGGTCGAAGCGCAGGCCGTCCAGCGCTGCCTGAAGCGCCACGCCGTCACCGAAATCAAGCGGCAGCATGTGAAAACGGTCGCCGAAACGTTCCAGGGTTTCGATGCGCGCGTGCTTCAGCGCCGGATCGTAATAATCGTTGAAATTGTCGATCCCGATCACGCGTTCGTCGCGTTCGAGCAGCGCTCGCGACAAAGCGGCACCGATGAATCCGGCGGCGCCGGTGACGAGAACGGCCTGGTCCGACATCATGGGTGTACCTTCTGCCAAAGGGCGATCGCGGCGCCGAATCCGACGAGGACGGCGATGCCGAAGCCGATCCGAAATTCGCGCGCATGCCACAAGCGGCGGAGCGGTGCGAGCGGGCCAGCGTCATGCTCCAGCGCGACGAACCGAGGCCACAGCAGAAGAATCAGCGTCGGCCAGGCGAGCGTCAGCCAGAAATCGTGCAGCGACCCGCGGAAATTGCCCTCGTCGGTCGGAAACAGCGTCTGGGTAAGGTCGTAGGCCTCATTGATCGTTTCGGCGAGGACAACGGCGAGCCAAGGGCGCCAGGTCCATGGCGGGCGCCGCAATAGATAAGCGGCGAGCGTGAGCACGAGCATGCCGGACAGGACATGCAGCGCGTCTGCGGGAAGGCCGGTGATCTCGCCCAGATCCAGCTTGATCATCGACCAGTTGAACGTATCGAGCAGCCGCTTCACATCGCGTCTCCGGCCGCGCGGCCCGGGGCAGCGGAGGCCTGGACGGAAGTCAGACTGCAGTCGCCGCGGCGGCCTGGCCTGTCTCGGCGGTCAGGAACCAGCGATCGGTGCCCTCCAGGCCGAGCGCGCTCAGCCGGCCGGTGGCGAAGGCGCCGGTATCGAGCCCGATGCGATTGGGGCGTTCGACCACGCCGTCGCTGATGCTGTGGCCGTGGACGACGAGCTTGCCGAACTCTGCGTCGCTGTCGAGGAAGGTGGAACGGATCCAGCGCATGTCCGAACGGCGCTGGTCCTCGATCGCGACGCCGGGACGCAGGCCCGCATGGACGAAGACATAATCGCCGATTTCGATCCGGTCCTCGAAGCTTTCGAGGAAGGCGATGTGGTGCGGCGGCACATGGGCCTGCAGCAGGGCCAGCAGCTCGTCATAATCGGTGCGTTCGTAGTCGGCCTCCGAAACGCCGTAGCTCAGGATCGTCTCGCGGCCGCCCACGCGCACGAACAGCCGCAACGATTCGAGATCGCCGGCGAGCGCGCGCAGGAATATCTCTTCATGGTTGCCGAGAATGAATCGGACGTCGCCGCGCGCTTCGGCGAGCCCGATCAAGCGCTCAACGACGCCGGCCGAATCCGGGCCGCGATCGACGAGGTCGCCGAGGAAGATGATCTGCGTCTGTGCGCTGCCGCGGGCGTGATCGTCGGCGGCGATACGGGCTATCAGGTCGTCGACCAGGTCCAGGCATCCGTGCACGTCGCCGACGGCATAGACGCGCTGGCCGTCGGGAATCGCACGACTGAGGGGCTCGACGGGCTGCCGTTTACGGAAAAATCCCAACATTGTCGCTACGCTCTATACATCTCGCCGTGCGCCGTCACCGCGCGAATAAACGCCGTGATCGGCATTTTGTTGTTGGACGGCTCGATATGGACGTCGCGCCCAGTGCCATAGCGCGCGCGGCGCTTCAACCAGCGAGCCGCATTACGCTCGGATGTGGCGCGTGCTCGGGCTGATCGGGCCAAATGCCGCGGGTGTCATAAACCAGCTTGCGGGCGCGTTCGTCGAGCGGCACGGATTTGAACAGTTCGTGATCGACCAGCACGATCATCACGCCGCAGCTTTCGATCGCCTCGTCGAGATCGATCAGTGTCGCGCCGTGACGGACGAGCGATGGCGGCATTTCGGCGGCATAGGGTTCGACGACACGGATTCGTGCGCCGAAACGTTCGGCCAGTGCGGCGGTGACCTTGAGCGCAGGGCTCTCGCGAAAATCGTCGATATTCGCCTTGAAGGCGAGCCCCATGCAGGCAACCGACAGGGCAGGGTGGGCCTCGATCAGCGCCGCGGCGCGTTCGATCGTATGCGCGACCTTTCCATCATTGACCTCGCGCGCCGTGCGGATCAGCGGCGTTTCCTCGGGCGCGGCGCTGACCAGGAACCAGGGATCGACGGCGATGCAATGTCCGCCGACGCCCGGCCCTGGCGACAGGATGTTGACGCGCGGATGGCGGTTGGCGAGGCGGATCACTTCCCAGACGTCGACGCCCATTTTGTCGGCGACCAGGCTCAGTTCGTTGGCGAAGGCGATATTGACGTCGCGGAAGGCGTTTTCGGTGAGCTTCGTCATCTCCGCCGCGCGCACGGTGGTGGTGACGCAGGCGCCGCGGACGAAGCGGCGGTAGAAGGCGAGCGCCTTCCTCGCGCAGCGCGGCGTGATGCCGCCGATCACCCGGTCGTTGTCGATCAGCTCGACGAGAATGCGGCCGGGAAGCACGCGCTCGGGGCAATAAGCGATGGCGATGTCGGCGCTCTCGCCCGTGCGGCCGGGAACCTTGAGGTCGGGCCGCAGCTCGGCGAGCAGATCGCGGACCTGCTCGGTGGTGCCGACCGGCGAGGTCGATTCGAGGATGACGGTGTCGCCCGCCTTGAGCACCGCTGCGATCGTCGTGGCGGCCTTGAGGACATAGCCGATATCGGGGCGGTGGTCCTCGGCGAAGGGGGTGGGGACGGCGATGACGAAGACGTCGGCCGGCTCGATCTCAGTGGCCGCGCGCAAATTGCCGCGCGCGACGACGCCGGAGACGAGGCCGTCGAGATCGACTTCCTCGATATGCACCTTGCCCGAATTGACGGTCTCGACGACGCGTTCGGAAACGTCGATGCCGATCACCTTGACCCCGGTACGCGCGATCACCGCGGCGGTGGGGAGGCCTATATAGCCGAGGCCAAGTACGACGACCTTGAGGTCAGAATCCGAAACCATCCGCGACGATCCTCGCAATCCGTGCCGCCGCCTGGCCGTCGCCGAACGGATTGTGGGCGCGGGCCATGGCGGTCCAGGCCTGCTTGTCGTCTAGGAGGGTGAAGATTTCGGAAACGATGCGGTCTTCGAGCGACCCGATCAGACGCGCGGTGCCGGCAGCGACGCCCTCGGGCCGCTCGGTCGTCTCGCGCATGACCAGGACCGGCTTGCCCAGCGCCGGCGCTTCCTCCTGGACGCCGCCCGAATCGGTGAGAACGATATGCGCCATGCCAAGTGCGCGAATGAAATTCGGATAATCGAGCGGGTCGATTCGTGCCACGTTGGTTCGATCGCCAAGGGCCGAATCCATCACCGAGACGACATTGGGATTGGGGTGCATCGGAAACAGCAAGGCTGTGTCGGAGCGCTCGGCGATCCGCGCGATCGCGCGCGCGATGCTCGCCATGCCGTCGCCGAAATTCTCGCGCCGATGGGTGGTGACGAGGATGATTCGCTTGCCTGCGAAGCGCTCGGCGATGGGATCGAGCGCCGCGGCGAGCGAGGGATCGGCATCGATCCGCCCCGCGGTCGCGTGGAGCGCGTCGATCACCGTGTTGCCGGTGACGTGGATCGTCGCCGGATCGACATTCTCGCGCCGTAACGCCTTGGCGGCAGTCTCGGTCGGCGCGAAATGCTGATCAGCGATCGGCGCGACGATGCGGCGGTTCACCTCCTCGGGCCAGGGCGCGTAGATATCGCCCGAGCGCAGCCCGGCCTCGACATGGCCGACGGGAATGCGGCGGTAGTAGGCAGCGAGCGCGCCGGCCATTGCGGTCGCGGTGTCGCCCTGGACGATGACACGATCGGGACGCTCGGCGTCGAGCACCTCGCCGATCCCGGTCAGCAGCCGCGCGGTCAGCCGGTCCAGCGTCTGGCCGGGCTCCATCAGGTCGAGATCGATATCGGGCGTGAGATCGGCGATCGCGAGTACCTGATCCAGCAAGCCGCGATGCTGCGCGGTGACGCAGGTGCGGACGGCAATTCCCGGCGTCGCCGCGAGGGCGCGCACCACCGGAAACAATTTGATTGCCTCCGGTCGTGTGCCGAACACCACCAATATTGTGCGTTGCGCGTCGCTCGTCATGTCCGCCGCCCTAGAACACTGCCGTTAAGCTCAGCCTAACTGCGGCGCGGTCGGGCCTGCCCCAAATTCTGCGCTGCAGACGCCACTGCCAAAGAACGAAACCGGTTGGTCCTCCAACTTGTTAAGTGCTTGCCTTGTCGTCCCAATAATGGACATTTGGCACGATTTGCCCTCGATTGCAGGCCTGCTGCCTCCACAAAAAGCCGTAAAATTCAGTCTATCAAGTAGTTAACGGCATTTCGCGATCATCATTTGCCTCCATTTTGATAGTGGAAAGCCTCCAAAATATCGTTTAATGCCCGTTAACTTGCTGAATGGGGGGCGAGTCGGGTCCATCGACTCCCATAATGGGACAGTGACGGAATAATCCGCGCTGTCGGGGGAATGGGAGCTTCGATGCGCTGTCTGGCGGCTATCGCCGGGGTGAGTCTGTTCGTGTTGGCGATGCCCGCCAGCGCACATGACTGGTCAAACCACCCCTGGCCCGAGCAAAATCTGAAAGAGAGCCTGCGCGTCGGCGTGGTCGGCGTCGTTCCTGCCGATTGCAGGCTGAGCCAGTCGACCCATGAAGTCACGATCGACGGGCTTCAGAATCCCGCGACCGACACCATACAGCGCACCAAGGCCAGCCTCCCGTTCACCGTCTCGTGCAACACGCCGGTGTCGGTCGCGCTCGAATCGAGCGACGGCGGGCTCAAGTTCAAGGGCGCTGGAACAAGCGACAGGGCCTTCACGACTCTGATTCCTTATTCGGCGAAGGTTCGCCTGCCCGATCGCGGTGCGGTGCTGAACTGCCGCAGCAGCGACATGACGCACAAGAACGGCTGCAAGGCCGAGGTCGACGCCGCCACGATCGACGGCGACGGCGAGATCGAGGTCGCCTTCAAGGCGAGCAACGATCTCATGCTGGCCGGCGAATACCAGGATCAGGTGACGATCACGCTGACCCCGGCGCTGGGGGGATGCTGGACATGAATTCGAGAGATGATGCGGCGTGCAGGTTGGTCGCGACGCCACATTCATGCCTGGGAACACCAGGCGAACTGCCCGGCGCATAGTGCGCCAAACTGGAGAGAAAGCGATGAAGAAGTACCTTATTGCACTTGCCGCGACGACGGTCTTCGCGGCCCCGGCCCTGGCCGTGACCCCGCCGAATTATCAGACGGCAACCTATGGCCACGACGCGGTCGGCCTCTATGCCATCAACGCCAATGGCCAGACCTTCTGCCGGTTCGGCACGCTGAACCACGGGCAGGGCAATACCAACGCCACTGTCACGACGTCGGGCTTCGGCGGCGCCAATGAAGGCGACGGCACGTTCACGATGGACATCCAGAACGACAATACCGACACCGTTCAGTATTCGTCGGGTCAGTACAATCTCGACAACGTCGTCTGCAACACGCCGTTCACCGTCACCGTCCAATCGAACAATGGCGGTCTGAAGTCGGCGGCGACGACCAGCGATCCGGCATTCGCGCAGCTCGTGCCGTACACCGTGAACTTCGCGTTCGACGGTCTGGGCGGCACCAATCACGCGATCTCCACGTCGGCTCAGACGGTGATCAGCAGCAACGAAGCCCGCGCCGGATCGGCCGTGCTCGACATCTATACCCAGGCGTCGAACATGCTCGTCCTGCAGGGCGGCTATAACGACACGCTCACGCTGTCGATGACGCCGACCATCAGCTGATGACGGCTACGGGGCGGCATTCGTGCCGCCCCGCATTTTTGTCGGCAGCCACTGTGGATGTCGGCCTGTACGGGGGGATTGCATGATGAAATCGCGCGCGTTCTGGCGCCATCCGCGCCTTTTGTTGGTCTTGCTGCTGGCGTTCGCGATTCCGTTTCCCGCTCTCGCCCTGCTCGTCCGACCCGTGCTGCTCGATCTCACCAGCACCGGCTCGCAGTCGAGCGGTTCGCTCGAGGTCATCAACGATCGCAATCGCCCGGTTGCAGTCGAAGTCACTGTCAAGAAATTGTCGCTGCCCGAACGCGGCGATCCCGTGCTGACCCCCGACGACGGCGCCGATTTCCAGATCTTCCCGCCGATCGCGAGCATTGCGCCAGGCGCGCGACAGGTATTTCGCGTGCGCTGGGTCGGCGATCCGGCGCCGGCGGAAAGCCAGCTTTATATGTTTTCGACGTCGGAGCTGCCGGTTGCCGATCGTCCCAACTCGACGACGGTGCAGGTGCTTTATGCGATCAACTCGGTGGTTGCGGTGCGTGCGCCGAACGCCAAGCCGAATATCGCGATCGAAGCGATCGCTCGCGCGGCCCATCCCGACGGCAAAAGCGGCGTTGAAATCACGTTTGCGAATACCGGCCCTTCGCATGGGTTCGTCACTCAATCGGCACTGGAGTTGAAGGATGATGCGGCGAACTGGTCTCACACTTTCCAGCCGGCCGATCTCAACAACGCCTTTGGATTGGGGCTCGTGCCCGCCAACGCGAAGCGGGTGATGTTCCTGCCTGTCGCCGATCTGCCGCCATCGGGCGATCTCAGCGCCGACATGCACGCCCCCGCGGTGAACTGAAGCAACCGCCGTGCAGGCCCCCATCGCTCCTTTCGGGCGCCGTCGCAGGGCCGCTCTGGCGGTCGCCGCTTCATTGCTCGCGTTGCGGACAGGTTTCCCGACCCGGGCTGTCGCCCAGACTGCGCCCGGACAATCGGCCGCGGTGGCGCCTCAGTCGGCGACAGCCCCTGCGCCCGCCGAAACGCCGGCGTCAGCTTCACCGACGGCGCCGCCGCCACAAATCAATCCGACTGGCAAGACGATCGACATCGTCGTCCCCCTGCGCGCCACCACTCCCCTCGGGCAGGTCGCTGTTCGCTTGACTGCGGACAATCGGGTCCTGGTCTCCGCCACCGACCTTGCCAATGCTGTTGCAAGGATCGCCACGCCGGAAGCGATCGCGGCGATCAACGGCGCTACCGCGGTCGATGGCTATGTGCCGCTGGAAACGCTGGCTCAGGCCGGGTTGACGCTCACTTACGATCCGGCGCAGCTCGAACTCGTCCTCAGCCTGTCCGCGACGGCGAAAGCCCGCGGGCTGATCGACCTGGGCTATCAGACCGAAGCTCTGTCGGCTTTGCCCGACGATTCGTCGCCTTTCGCTGCCTATATCGCCTATAACGCAAGCCTCGATTACGTTCACAAGTCCGACAGCGAGCCGACCGGCCTGCGGTCGCCGCGTGTCGATATGAATGTCAACGGCCGTATCGGGCATCTGCTCGCGTTCCAGAACGAGCTTTCCTACGACGGCAATCTGTCGCCGTCCTTCGTCCGGCTGGGGTCTCGGGTGATCTACGATCGACCCGACTGGCAAGCCCGCTTCACCCTCGGCGATCAATTGCCCGTCCAGGCGGGTTTCCAGGATTCGACCGACGTGCTGGGCATCGGTGTCGCCCATCGGCAGGAAGTGTTTCAGCCCGATCAGGTGCTGGCGTCGAGTTCTTCGCGCACGATCACCCTGCGCGAACCCGCCAACGTCACCGTCATGATCAACGGCGTGCCGACTCGGACGTTGCGGCTGGACGCGGGGGTTTACGATCTCAACGATCTGCCGCTCACCACCGGGGCCAATTCAGTCCAGCTCGTCATCGAGGATGCGGCGGGCGGCCGGCGCGTGGTGTCGTTCGATTTCTTCCAGGATTTGGAGCTGTTGCAGCCCGGCATTTCCGAGTTCGATCTTCAAGGCGGCATCCGCAGTCGTATCGACAACATCACCCGCCACTATTTCACGAAGGAACCCTCGGTCACCGGCTATTACCGGCGCGGCATCACCGAGCAGATGACGCTGGGCGCCAACGTCCAGGCGACGCCGCATGCCCAGCAATTCGGGCTGGAGGGCACGTTCGGCACGCGGCTCGGGCTGTTCACGCTGGAAAGTGCCGTCAGCAACCTCGACGGTTACGGCTTCGGCCATGCCGAGCGGCTGCAATATCGCTATTCGACCCCGCTCCAGCAGCTTCAGGGGGAGCGGCGGCTCGACGTTCTGGTCGAACATCGCAGCCGCAATTTCGGCAGCGTCGAATCGTTCATCCCGAACAACCTCGCCAGCTGGCGGCTCACGGCACGTTATGCGCAGCCTTGGTCGCGCGCAGTATCGGTCGGCTTCGGGGTCGATTACGACATCAACCGGCAGTCGCGCGATCGGTACGGCGCGTCGGCCTATACGACGTGGCGGATGGGGCCGCGAACCACGCTCACCGCAACGGCGGGCTATGACAATCGCGATCATGCGGTGTTCGGCTTCACCTTCATCCATCGCTTCGGGCGCGGATCGACGCTGACCGCGCAATATGACAGCCGCGACGACCTGGGGTCGGTCAGCTACACGCACGAGCCATATCGAACGCTCGACGCCTTTGCCTATAACGCCCAGTTCACGCGCTCGCGCGACGATCTCGGGGTCAACGCGACCGGGGTCTATCGCTCCAATCGCGGCGATCTCGAGCTGGATCATCGCGCGACCTATAACCTGGATTCGAACGACATCAGCGGCGATGTGACGTCGCTGCGCGCACGCGGGACGATCGCCATCGCCGGAGGGCGCGTGGCGCTGGGCCGCTATCTCACCGATTCCTTCGCGATCGTCGCGGCGCATCCCTCATTGAAGGATGCGCAGGTTTCCGCGCCGATCTATCTGGGGGATCAGCTCGGCGGACGCGAAATCGCGCGGACAGGCGCTCTCGGGCCGGCGCTGGTGCCGCTATCGTCCTATGGCCACCAGTCGCTGCCGTTCGAGGTGCCCAACGCACCCGCGGGCTATGATCTCGGCGCGGGCAATTTCGCGGTTTATCCCTGGCTCGATTCGGGGCGCGTCTTCGTCGTCGGCTCCGAGTTCAACGTCACCGCGATCGGCACGTTGCTCGACGAACGCGGCCAGCCGATGCCGCTGCTGATCGGCGTCGCGCGGCGCTTGCACGATCCCAAGTCGCCCGCGGTGCAGGTCTTCACCAACCGCACCGGGCGCTTCGGCGCCACCGGTCTGGCGCCGGGAACCTGGCGTGTCTCCTTCGCTGACGGCCATTATTACGATATCGTGATTACCAGGGCGCAAGGCTCGCTTGCAGACCTTGGAGAATTGCGGCCCAGCGGCCGCCAGGAGGAAACCAAATGAGGGTGGCCCACTACGCAATCGCCGCCGCCGCGCTGGCGTTCGGGACCAGCGCTGCCGATGCGGCGTGCACGCTCACCTCGTTCCAGATCGGCAACGGGCAGGTTTTCGGCAGCTACGATCCCTTCGAGGCGACGAGCAATCCCGTCAACGTGCCGATCGAATCGTCGGGCAGCGGGGGCTGCGCCGGGGATCGCGTCCAGTTGACGCTCGAAGCCGATCCGAGCACGCCCTTCGCAGTCAATGGCACGATCCAGCTGCAATCGGGCGGCGATACGCTGCTGGCGAAGCTCGGCGACAGCAGCGGCAGGCCGATCAACAGCCTGTTTTCGGGCGGCCGATCGAGCGCGTCGCTGAGCCTGGGTGCTACCGGCGATATCCGGTCGGGCGATCTCAAGCTCATCCTACCGCCGGGGCAGCAAGTGCCGCCCGGCACCTATTCGGCGCGGCTGATCGCGACGGCGACGGTGAGCGACGGCAACGGCGGCAAGAGCACCGAGAGTCGGGCGCCGTTCGGCATCTGGGTAACGGTGGTGCCTGCCGTCGGGCTGGCCGCGGGCAGCAGCACGACGCTCGATCTGGGGACGATCCACGATGGCGGATCGGCGCAGCGCCCGGTGTCGTTCCGTGCCTATGCGAATACCGGCTATCGCCTGACGCTGAGCTCGGACAACAATTTCGCGCTGACGCAAAACGGCGCCAGGAACGGGGCGCGGATCGCCTATGTCCCGATGCTCGGGCAGAAGGAGGTTACCCCCAGTGCCGCCGGGACGTTCTTCGCCGATCCCGGTTCGAAGGGATCACGCGAGCACATGCTCAACGTGATCGTACCGCATGTCGGGCGGCCGCCCGCTGGGACGTACAGCGACTATATCACCGTGGAAATCAGCGCCGACGTCGCTGGTTGACGCCTCAGATTGGTGAGATCGACAGGCGCAGATAGACCGGCAGGCCCGGCTGCACTTGCTGCGCGTCAACCAGCGACCATTGCCGGGTTTGCGCGCGAGCTTCGTCATAGCTGAAGCGCGCGCTGCCGCCGGCGTCGACCGCGGCGGTTTCGGCACCGGCCGCGACCGAGCCGCCCGAAAGATTGGTGAAATCGGCATGGACGACGTAGCCGCTCGCCATGTTGCAGACCTCGCGCACCTGCCCCAGCTGCGCCTGGCCGTCGACGATCTGCACGGGGCTGTCGTTCGCCGCCGAATAAAGGCGGCAGAACGGCGCCACCTCGGCATGGAGGTGAATCACCAAAGTCGCCGAATCGGCGGCATTCGCGGCGGTTCCCATCGCGCCGGCGGCCAAAGCCGGCAATATAAAGAAACTTAGTCGCTTCATCGCTCGAGACCTTTTGGTTGCGACGGCATCAATATTCGCGTGGTGATGAGGAAGCCCTAATGGCGATGGTTAGCGATGTAGTAATATTGTAATAGATTGATTAGCCTGGAAATATTTGTCCAGCTAGGCGGCGGCGTTTACCGTCGATTCCGCATCTGGTAGGTTCCACGCCCAATCGAACATCCGAGGTCTCAATGTCTGTAAAGCCGCTGCGCAAGGCCGTGTTTCCTGTTGCCGGTCTCGGCACGCGCTTCCTGCCCGCAACCAAGGCGACGCCCAAGGAGATGCTGCCGGTGGTCGATCGGCCGCTAATTCAATACGCGGTCGACGAGGCGATCGAGGCGGGGATCGAGCAGATGATCTTCGTCACCGGACGCAACAAGAGCTCGATCGAGGATCATTTCGACGTCGCCTTCGAGCTCGAGACGACGATGGCCGAGCGCGGCAAGTCACGCGAGGTGCTGAGCCAGACCAGGCTCAGCCCCGGCGCGGTCGCCTATGTCCGCCAGCAGGAGCCGCTGGGTCTCGGCCACGCCGTCTGGTGCGCGCGCGACATCGTCGGCGACGAGCCGTTCGCGATCTTTCTCGCCGACGAGCTGATGATCGGCAAGCCCGGCTGCATGAAGGCGATGGTGGAGGCCTATAACCAAGTCGGCGGCAACGTGGTTTGCGGGCTCGAAGTTCCCGACAGCGAGACCGACAAATACGGCATCATCGATCCCGGCGTACGCAACGGCGCGCTGGTCGAGGTCAAGGGCCTGGTCGAGAAGCCGAAACAGGGCACCGCGCCGTCCAACATCATGATTCCCGGCCGTTACATCCTGCAGCCCGAGGTGATGCGCATCCTGGAAACGCAGGAAAAAGGCGCCGGCGGCGAAATTCAGTTGACCGACGCGATGGCCGAGATGATCGGGCGGCAGCCGTTCCACGCCTTCACCTTCGACGGCAAGCGCTACGATTGCGGCGACAAGGCCGGCTACATCCACGCCAACATGGCGCTGGCGCTCGAGCATCCCGAGATCGCAAGCAAGGTGCGCGTATTCGGCGAGGCACTGTTCGCCCGCGATTGAAGCAAGATCGGGCCCCTCTTGCCATTGCCCCGTTCGCCCTGAGCCTGTCGAAGGGCAGCCATCCACAACCGAAACGCTCGCGGCACAGCGCCCTTCGACGAGCTCAGGGCGAACGGAAGGCGCACATGGCCCCGCTTTCCCCCTCTATTCGTAGCGCAAGGCGCGCGCGGGTTCGGCGCGGGCGACGCGCCACGCCTGACTGAACACCGTCGCGCAGGCGATCGCCAGCGCCAGCAACGTTGCGCCGAGAAAGAACAGCGGCGATAGTGCGATGCGATCGTCGAACGCGGACAACCATTTGCGCATCGCGAAGAAGGCCAGCGGCCAGGCGATCAGGTTGGCGATCAGCACGGGCTTCAGGAACTGTCCGATCAGCAGCTTGAGCACGTCGCGCGTCGAGGCGCCGAGCGTCTTCCTGATGCCGATCTCCTTGACCCGCCGTGCGGTATCGAACGAGGCGAGGCCGTAGAGCCCGATGCACCCGATCAGCACCGCTAGCACGGCGCCGATCGTGAACAGGTGACTGCGCTGGTCGTCAGATTTGTAGAACTGGTCGTAGAGGCGCTGGTCAACCGTATCGGCGGCGAACGGCACTTGCGGCGCGATCTGCTTCCACGCGGTCTCTAACTGGCTCTTGAGCAGCCTGGGGTTGGCGTTCTGGTAGCGCACGGCGGCAATCGGCGGCCACATGTCGTAGCGATAGTAATAATAGATCGTCGGGCGCACCGGATCGCGGGGGCTACGGAAGCGCATGTCGTCGATCACGCCGACGATGCGGCTGGTCGCGTTGGGGGCGCCGGCACCGTCGATGATGATCTTGCCGATCGCCGCCTCAGGGCTGGCGAAGCCGAGCTGCTTGATGGCGCTCCGGTTGAGGACGACGCCGCGCGTCACGGCGGAATCATTTTTGGGCGCGGTGGCGGGAGCGGCATCGGGCTGAGCGCTGGTGTCTGCCGCCGCGCTGGCCTCGGTCGCGGGTTTCGGTTTGATCTCGGTGCGATCGTCGAGCGCATGCGCGGTGTCGAACAGCCGACCGGCGAGTAGGCGGGCATTGTACACCTTGAAGAAATTCAGCCCGACATCGACCATCGTCAGCGACGGCCGCGGCCCGCTCGCCTGGCCGGGCAGCGAGATGGTGTTGCTGTTGGTCGTGCCGTTGTCGCCCGGCGCATCGTCGCCGCGCGCGACGCCGGTGACGCCGGGCACGTTGGCGAAGGCGTTGAGCAATTCGGCGCGCTGCGATTCCTGGAGAGCATCATCCTGGAACGAGCGGATGGTGATGATGCCGTCACGCCCGAAACCGAGATCGGCAGAGCGCAGATGCTGCGTCTGTGCGACGAGGACGCCGGTGCCGATGATGAAGGCGATCGCGATCGCAAACTGGAAGACGACGAGCGCCTGCCGCAGCCGTGCCCCGGCCTCGCCGCCGCCCGGCGCGCGCGCCGAGGCGAGCACCGCGGCAGGCCGGTATTGCGACAGCACGAAGGCCGGATAGGCGCCGGCGAGAATGCCGATCACGACCACCAGCAGGACGAGCGGCGGCAGGATCGAGCCCGCTCCAAAATAACTGATCGAAAGCGCCAGGCCGCCGACCGAATTGACGAACGGCAGAGTGAGCTCGGCGAGTGCGAGTCCGATCAGCGCGGCGATCGCCGTCGTCAGGATCGCCTCGCCGACGAACTGGCGGATCAAGCCGCGCCGCGTGCCGCCCAGCACCTTGCGCACCGCCACCTCACGGGCGCGAAGGCCGGCCCGGGCGGTCGCCAGATTGATGTAATTGACGATCGCGATCAGCAGCGTGAGCAGCCCGACGATGCCGAGCGTCGTGATCACCGCGCGGTCGGCAGGGTCGAAGAGATGGACGGCGCCCAGCGGCACGAAGCCGATCGACAAGGTCTTGTGGAGATCCGGCCCCTGATCGGTCGCGCCGTGGCGGTCGATGAAGCTCGGCATCTGCCTTTCGAGCGCGGCGGGCTCGCTCGCATTGTCGAAGCTCATGAAGGTCTGGAGCTGCGAACTGCCCCAATGGTTGAAGAACTGCATGTCGTCCTTGCTCATCCGCGCGGGAACGAGCGGGGCATACATGTCGTCGGCATAGGTCATGTTCTTGGGCACGTCCTTCAGCACCGCCGTCACCGTGTAGGTGTGTGTCGTGCCGCTGACATTGACCGTCATCTGCTGTCCGACCGGCGAGCTCGAGCCAAAATATTTCTGCGCGATCTTGTCCGTGATGACGAGGCCGGTGGGATTGCGCAGCGCCGCCTTCGCGTCACCCGCCGCGACGGGGAAGGGGAATATGTCGAAATAATTGGCGTCGACCAGCGCGAAGCTCTCGGTTGTCGAGTTGCTGCCGCGCAGGACGGCGGCCCGCTGATCCCAGTAGCGCGCGCCCTTCACTTGCGGGAAATCGCCCTTGAGCTGGTCGATCAGGCCGCCCATCGAATCGAAATAGGGCGTCTCCGGGATGCCGGGGAGATGCCAGGTGTTGGTGACGATCCAGACCTTGTCATGGCCGGGCAGCACCTTGTCGTAGCTGCGCTCGAACTGGACGTAGAGGAACAGCACGAGGAACACCGCGATCCCCAGCGCCAGCCCGCCGATCGACAGGACCGCATAGAGCTTGTGGCGAGTGAGCGAGCGATAGAGCGTCAGCAGGGCGGAAGGCATTGCGAAAGTCCTACTCGTAGCGAAGGGCGCGGGCGGGCTCGGCGCGAGCGACGCGCCAGGCCTGGCCGAACACGGTGGCCGCGGCGATGCCGATCGCGATCAGCGTCGCGGCGATGAAGAAGAGAGGGGAGAGCGTCACGCGATCGTCGAAGCCGGAAAGCCATTTGCGCATGGCGAAGAAAGCGATCGGCCAGGCAATCAGGTTGGCGAGGAGCACGGGGCGCAGAAACTGGCCGATCAGGAGGCGCATGATGTCGCGCGTCGAGGCGCCGAGCGTCTTGCGGATGCCGATCTCCTTCACCCGCCGCGCGGTGTCGAACGAGGCCAGGCCGTAGAGACCGATACAGCCGATGATGACCGCCAGCACCGCACCGATCGTGAACAGCCGGCCGCGCTGCGCATCGTCCTTGTAGAATTCCTTGTAGAGTTGCTGGTCGGCAGTGACGCTGCGGAAAGGCGCGGTCGTCGCAATGGTGCGCCAGATCTGCTGGAGTCGCGCGGTGACGGCGGGAATGTTGGCGGGATCGGTCGCCAAGATTGGGACCATGCCGTCGAGATCGCGCGAATCGTAATTGTAGAGCGTCGGCTGCACCGGATAGCGCGGCGACATGAAACGCATATCGTCGACCACGCCGACGATCGTCGGCCGCAGCTTGTCGCTGAGCTTGGCGTGCTTGCCGATCGCGTCGCCAGCGTCGGTGAATCCGAACAGCTTGAGCGCGGTCTTGTTGATGACGACGTTGGCTTTGAAGCTGGCATTGCCCGCCTTCATGGTGAACGTGTCGTCGCCGGCATGCGCACCGTCGAACACGCGCCCGGCGAGAAGATGAGCATGGAAGGTCTGGAAGAAACCAGGGCCCGTCAGCACCTGCTGCACGGTGACCTTGTGATGGTTCGCGTCTTCAAAGCTGGAGATGTCGAATTTGCCCCCGCCCGGCGCTGACGTGCCGAGACCGACGCTGGTGACACCGGGGATCGTCCTGAATGCGCGCACGAGATCGGCGCGCTGGGCGGAGTCGATGCTGTCGTCGAGGAAGCTCGGCACCATGACAAGGCCGTCGCGGCGAAAGCCGAGATCGGCGGAGCGCAGATAATTGGTCTGCGCGACGAGGACCGCGGTGCCGATGCTGAGCGCGATGGCGATCGCGAATTGCAGCACGACGAGCGCCTGGCGAAGCCGCGCGCCGGCCCTGCCGCCGCCGGGCGCGCGCGCCGAAGCGAGCACAGCGGCAGGACGGAAGCGCGACAGGACGAAGGCGGGATAGAAGCCAGCGACGCCGCCGACGGCGAGGATCAGTGCGACGAGCGGGAGGAGGATCGAGTGCGCGCCCCAATGCTCGATTTGCAGCGACAGGCCGCCGATCGCGTTGACGAAGGGGAGCGCAAGCTCCGCCAGAGCGAGCGCGATCAGCGCGGCAATCGCGGCCGTGGCGATCGCTTCGCCCAGGAACTGACGGACGAGCGAGGCGCGGGTGCCGCCGAGCACCTTGCGGAGGCCGACTTCGCGGGCGCGCAGCCCGGCGCGAGCGGTGGCGAGGTTGATGTAATTGACGATGGCGATGAGCAGCGTGAGCAACCCGACCGTGCCGAGCGTGACGACGACGGTGCGGTCGCGCGGCTCGATGAGATGGACCGTGGACAGCGGAACCAGCTTGAGCGTGATGAAACGCGACGGAATGCCGCTGAAGCCGGCCGGCGGATGACGGTCGATCAGCGCGGGGAGTTGCCGCTCGATCTGGGCCGCGCGTGCCTGAGACGGCAACGTAATGAACGCGGTGGGTGAGCTATCGGCGCTGTTGGGATCGGCCGGCAGCGGCGGCAACGGCACGTAGATGCCGCTCGAAAAGGTCATGTTGGCGGGCGGGTTCTCGATTACCGCCCCTACGCGATAGAGATGATCGCTGCCGTCGAAGGCAATGGTCAGCGTCTTGCCGATCGGACTGCCCGCGCCGAAATATTGGCGCGCGACCTTTTGGGTGACCACGACGCCGTCGGGCTGCGCGAGCGTCGCGGCGGGATCGCCTTGCAGGGCCGTATAGGGAAACAACGTGAAATAGCCGGGCTCGACCAGCGCGATATCGTCCTGCGTGACGTTGGTCCCGTCACGGATGCCGACATTCTGCTTCTGGTCCATGCGGACGCCGTGAAGGTCGGGATAGCTGGCCTCGAGCTGCTCGAGCAGGCCGAGCGGCGCGGTCAGGTTGACGCCGGGGAAGCCGGGAAAGTCGTACGTCGTGTTGACCAGCCAGATACGGTTCCAGCCCGGCAGCTGGCGATCGTAGCCGCGCTCGTATTGGACGTAGAGGAACAGCACGAGAAACACCGCGAGCCCGAGTGCCAGCCCGCCGATGTTGAGGATCGCGTAGAGCCGGTGCCGCGTCAGCGAGCGATAGAGGGTCAGGAGCGCCGAGCCCGCCATTACGCGCGCTCGCGGGTCCGATCGGCGGTGAGGTGGCGCCAGAGCAGCACGGCGACCATCACCAGCACGACCGTCAGCAGGGCGTCGCGCAGTTTCATGCCGCGCGCCGGGCGGAGGTGAGGATGCGGCCGTCGAGCATGTGGACGGTGCGCTTGGCGATGTCGGCGTGCGCGGGGGAGTGGGTGACCATGATGATGGTCGCGCCCTCGGCATTGAGTTCGGAGAGGATTTCCATCACCTGCGCGCCGTTTTCGGTGTCGAGATTGCCGGTGGGCTCGTCCGCCAGGATCAGCTTCGGCTGGCCGACGATCGCGCGGGCGATCGCCGCGCGCTGTTGCTGGCCGCCCGACAGCTGGTGCGGGTGATGGTTGCGGCGATGGGCGATGCCGACGCGGTCCATTGCTGCGTCGGCCCTCTCGCGCTTCTCCTTGCCCGGCATGTTCCGATAGGCGAGGCCGAGCGCGACATTCTCGCCGATCGTCAGCTCGTCGATCAGGTTGAACGACTGGAAGACGAAGCCCAGCCGGTCGCGGCGCAGCTTGGCGAGCTCGGGCTCGGGCTCCTTGGCGACGTCGTCGCCCTCGAACAGGTAGCGACCCCCGCTCGGGCGGTCGATCGTGCCGAGGATGTTGAGCAAGGTCGATTTGCCGCATCCCGAAGGGCCCATCACGGCGACGAACTCGCCGGCATCGACGCTGAGATCGATGTCCATGAGCGCCGTGGTCTCGACCTCGTCGGAGCGGAACAGGCGGCTGATACCGTCGAGCTGGATCATGGAAAAGCCCTTCCTATTGAATGTTGAGATGATCGTATTTGACGTCGGCGGCGATCGGCGAAGTGACGATCGTTTCGCCCGGCTCCAGCCCCGCGGTGACCTCGACCTGATCGGGGTTGCGCCGGCCGGTCGAGATCGCGCGCTTGGTCGCCTTGCCGCCGCTCTTGCTCACCACGAAGGCGACGCCGCCGCCGCCGTCGAGCCAGCCGCCGGCCGGCGCCACGATCGCCGGCTTGTCGGCGCCGAGCACGAGGCGAACATCGAGCGTCTGCCCGCGGTTGAGACCGGCGGGCGGCGCGCGATCGAAGCCGAGCTCGACCTTGAAGCGGCCGTCGGTCACTTGCGGCAGGATGCGGATGACGTGGAGCGTGATCGCCTGGTTGCCGATCGTCGCGGTGGCGCGCTGGCCGACCTTGGCCTGGCCGAGATAGAATTGGTCGACATCGGCCGAGAGCTTCCATTGCCCTTCCGAATCGACCTGGCCGACCGCCTCGCCGGGCTTGAGCGTCTGGCCGGGCTGAAGGTCGAAATCGGTGAGCCGGCCGTCGGCGGGTGCGCGGATGGTGAGCGCGTCGAGGCTGTGGCGAACCATCGCCAGGCTCTGGTTGAGTTCCTCGGCGGTAGTGCCGATCCGCGCCTGCTGGTCGGAGAGTGTCGCCGATTCCTCGGCGCGGCCCTGGCTCAGCGCGGCGAGCCGCTTCTGCTGGTAATTGACCTCGTCGCGCAGCGGCTTGACCGCGGCGTCGTTGACGATCCCCTTGGCATAGAGCGTCTGCTTCTTCTGCAACTCGGTCTGCGCCTTGAGCAGATCGTTCTGCGCATCGGCGACCTCCTGGGCGGTATCGAGCCGGTTGCGCTGGATGGTCAGCCTCTGGCCGCTGATGTTGCCCAGCTGGCCGGCAATGTCGGCCGATTTGGTCGCGACATCGAGTTCCAGGTCCGGGTTGGCGAGGGTGGCGAGCGGCTGGCCCTTTCTGACCATCGCGCCGTCGACCGTGATCACGTCGCCGACCTGTCCGCCCGAGATCGCCGCGACGAAGGTCGTATGGAGCGGCACCACCTCGGCGCGGAGCGGCACGTAATCCTGGAACGGCGCGCGCGTCACCTGGCCGGTCTGAATTGCGGCGGCGTCGACCGACAGCGAATTTGCCGAGGGAGTCACCAACCACAACGCAATCAGCGCAACCACCACGCCGACGGCGATCGCGATCCGCCGCTCGCGCTTGCCGAACCGCCCCTTGGCGCGCTCGATCTTCCTGTCCATCCCCGCGCCCGAAATCGGCGTCGTCCCCGCGTCACTCATGTGGGCAGTTTATGATGAGAGCGAGCGGTTATGAAATCGTGCAAAAACAGTCTATTAAGATGATGTGTTTTACACCGGCACGGCACTTCCGTATCGAGTGTCCGTTTCCGTACAGTGCGAGAGCCATGTCAACCGAATCAGCCGCGATCCTGTTCGTCGACGACGATGCCGACATCCAGAAGGCCGCGCGGCTGCTCGCCGAGCGGCACGGCATGGAGATGGTCGCCGCCGCCGATCCCGACGCTGCTTGGGCGCGGCTCGCCGAACGCGTGTTCGATGTGGTGATGCTCGATCTCAATTTCTCGCGGGGGCGGACGTCGGGCGAGGAAGGCTTTGCGATGCTGCGGCGGCTGCTCGCGGCGGATCGCGACGCGGTGGTGATTGTCGTCACCGGCCATAGCGGAATCACGATCGCGGTAGAGGCGATGCGCGCCGGCGCCAGCGATTTTGTCATCAAGCCGTGGAGCAACGACAAACTCGTCGCCGCGCTAGATCGCGCGGTGGCGTTGCGCCGGGCGAAGCTCGCGGCGGGACGGGAAATCGCGGCCGATGAGGATCGGCTGATCCTCGGCGAAGACCCGGCGATCGAACGGCTGCGCGCGCGCATCGAGCGTGTCGCGCCGACCGATGCCGCGGTGCTCGTCACCGGCCCGGCGGGCGTGGGCAAGAGCCTCGTCGCACGGGCGATCCATGGCGCCTCTGCCCGCGCCGCGCAGCCATTGGTCGTGCTCGCTGCGAGCGTGATCGAGAACGAGGCTGCGGTGACCGGTGCAATCGTCGAAGCGCGGGGCGGCACGCTGGTGATCGACGATGTCGAGGCGCTGCCCGGCCGCTTGCAGCCGGTGCTCGCGCGGATGCTGGGCGATGTGCGGGCGATCGCCACCAGCCGATTGTCGCCGATGAGCTTGCGCGATGCGCTCGACGCCGACCTGTTGTTCAAGCTCAACACGGTGGAGCTTGCGGTGCCGCCGCTTGCCCGGCGCGAGGGCGACGCCGTGCTGTTGGCGCGCCACTTCCTCGAACGCTTCGCCGCGCGCCACGGCCGCCGCGCGTTGCCGCTCAACGAGGAAGCCGCCGGCTGGATCGCCACGCACGCCTGGCATGACGATGTGCGCGGCCTGCGCCAGGCGATGGAGCGCGCGGTGCTGTTCGGCGAAGGCGATGCGTATGACATCGCCGATATCGCGCCGAGCGCGGGCGACAGCGTGGCGCCGGCGACATCGGGCGGCGACCTCAATCTCGAACGCTCCGAACGCGCGCTGGTCGAGGCGGCGCTAAAGCGCCACGCGTTCAATGTCTCTCGCGCCGCTGCCGAGCTGGGGCTGACCCGCACCGCGCTCTATCGCCGCATGGCCAAATATGGGCTTTAGGGCCAGCCGGCTCGCGGCCCCCGCGCTGCTGTTCGCGCTGGGCGCGGCGGCGATGTTCGCCGGGCTGCATCAACTCTGGGCGAACATGGTCCTCGCGCTGCTGCTCGGCGCGTGGTGCCTGGCTGCGATGGCGGTCGTCGCGCGTCGCGACGCGCGCACGCCGCCGGCGCCGGCCTGGCCCCGCCAGTTCGAGACGCAGGCCCGCGAGCATCGCCGGCTCACTGCCTATCTCAACCTGTCGCCGGCGCCGCTCCTGACGCTCGACGCCGACCGGCGGCTCGTTGCAGTCAACCGCGCAGCGCGGCGCCTGTTCGCGTGCGAGGATCGCATTTCCGATCCGCCCGCCGATCTGCTCGTCGCGATCGCACTGGCAGTACCCGGCCGCTCGGCCCGGGTGAGTCTGGAGGTCGCCGGAGAGAAGCGCGCCTTTGCCCTCGCCACGGCGGACTTGGCCGGTGGCGGCGCCGGGCTGCGCATAGCCGCGCTGGTCGATATCGACGCTGAGTTGCGCGCGGCCGAGGCTAGCGCGCTCCGTGACCTCCTGTCGGTCCTGAGCCATGAGATCATGAACGCGCTGACGCCGATCGCGTCGCTTGGCCGCACCGCCGCCGATATGCTCGCCGAACGGCCCGAACCTGCGCTCGATCCCGCGCGCGATGCGGTCGAGACGGTCGCGCGCCGCGCCGAGGGGCTGCAACGCTTCACCACCGCCTATCGTGATCTTGCGCGGTTGCCGCCGCCCGACCTCGCGCGCGTGCCGCTCAGGCCCCTGCTCGACGATCTCGCGCGGATGTTCGCTGCGCGCTGGCAGGGACTTGATCTGGTGCGCGACGATGCGGCGGCGCCCGCTACCGTCCGCGCCGACGACGACCAGCTCCATGCCGCCTTGTGGGCACTGCTTCAGAACGCCGCCGAAGCGGTTGTCGGGGTCGAGGACCCGCAGGTGACGCTCGGCTGCCGAGCGGCGACCGAAGGGATCGCTTTCATCGTCGCCGACACCGGCCCCGGCGTGCCGACAAGCGAGCGCGACGCGATCTTCCGGCCGTTCCACACCAGCAAGCCGGCCGGGAGCGGCGTCGGTCTCGCCCTGGTCCGCCAGATCGCGCATGCGCATCACGGCGCGGTCACGCTCGACGATACGGCTTCGGGCGCGCGCTTCGTGATGACGCTGCCGGCCGGATAGAGGGATCGTTCGCGCGCGTCGGCGATTGGGACAGGCGAGGAGACGGACATGGCCAGAATGATCGAGATCACCCGCACCGGCGGTCCCGAAGTGATGGAATGGGTCGAGCGTGACCTGCCCGAACCGGGCGAAGGCGAGGTGCGCATCCGCTCGACGGCGGTGGGCCTCAACTTCATCGACATCTATCACCGCCGCGGCAGCTACAAGATTCCGCTGCCGAGCGGGCTCGGCGGCGAAAGCGTTGGGGTGGTCGAGGCGGTCGGCCCCGGCGTCACCGCGGTGCGCGTGGGCGATCGCGTCGGCACCTTCGGACCCGAGCTCGGCGCCTATGCCACGCACCGCAACCTGCCGGCCGAGCGGCTGGTCAAGCTGCCCGACAGCGTCGACGACCGGACCGCTGCGGCGCTGCTGCTCAAGGGCGCGACCGCCGAGTTCCTGGTCGAGCGCTGCGCGAGGGTTCAGGCAGGACAGACGGTGCTCGTCCATGCCGCTGCGGGCGGGGTGGGCCATCTGCTCGTCGGCTGGCTCAAGGCGATCGGCGCGAGCGTGATCGGCACTGTCGGCAGCGCCGACAAGGCTGTGCGCGCGAAAAGGGCCGGCGCCGATCATGTGATCCTGCACAAGCAGGAGGATGTCGTCGAGCGCGTTCGCGCAATCACCGGCGGTGACGGCGTGCCGGTGGTGTTCGATGGTGTCGGCAAGGCGACGTGGCAGCAATCGCTCGATTGCGCGGCGCGGCGCGGGCTGATCGTCAGCTTCGGCAGCGCCTCGGGGCCAGTCGAGGGCGTGAACCTTGGCACGCTCTCGGCCAAGGGCTCGCTGTTCGTGACGCGGCCGACTCTGTTCGACTATGCCGTCACTCGGGAGGAACGCCAGGCGACGCTCGACCGCGTGTTCGAGATGTTGGCGAGAGGCGCGATCCGCCCTGGCATCGGCCAAACCTTCGCGCTCGCCGACGTCGCCGAGGCGCATCGCAAGCTCGAAGCGGGCGAGACCGAAGGCGCGACGGTTCTGATTCCATGATTTGGCCGCGAGGGCCTCAGGCCGTCACGCCACCATGACGGCCTGAGGGGCGCTGCTCAATAGTTGTAATATCGATAGTGGTGATGCCGATACCAGCGGCGGCGCTGCTCGCGTTCCCACCGGCGGCGGGCGCGTTCGCGTTCCCAGCGCTCGTGCTGCCAATGGCGCGAACGACGATAGCGATCCCCATGATAGCGATCGTAATGATGATAGCCGTAGCCGTGATAGCCGTAGCTCTGCGCCGCGGCTGCGCTCGGCAGCATCGCCATCCCGGCTATTCCGGCGAGACCGAACATCAAGAGTTTACGCATGATATACCTCCAATCGGCTGTGGCCGAGGGGAGAGTTTAGGGCGGCCATGATGGGAAGACGCTGAACGCGACTGGAAGGCGAGGTTCAGCTTCTCGGCCTCGCCGCGGGAGAAGAAGGCCGAGGCGAGAAACGTCTTGCCGATCCAAACGGCTGCGGCGAAGGTTCACGGCGACCATGACTGCCGCGAGCGCCGCAACGATCGTCATCTGCCTGGCAGCGACCGCGGGGGTGCTGGCGCGGCCGTGGCGTTTGCCGGAGGCTGTGTGGCCGTGTCTTGGCGCGGCGCTGCTCGTCTCGTTCGGGTTGCTGCCTCTGGCGGCGGCAGGCGCGGCGGTTGCGCGGGGAACAGACGTTTATCTGTTCCTCACCGGCATGATGCTCCTTTCCGAGGTGGCGCGGCGCGAGGGGCTGTTCGACTGGCTCGCGGGGCATGCGGTGCGCTGGGCGAGAGGATCGCGGGCGCGGCTGTTCGCCCTGGTCTATGTAATCGGGGTGGTGGTGACCGCGTTCATGTCCAACGACGCGACGGCGGTGGTGCTGACGCCCGCGGTGTTCGCGGCATGCCGAAAAGCCGAGGCCGATCCGCTGCCTGCGCTGTTCGCCTGTGCCTTGGTCGCCAATGCGGCGAGCTTCGTGCTGCCGATCTCCAATCCCGCCAACCTCGTGCTGTATGGCGGGGAGATGCCGCCGCTCGGGGCGTGGCTCAGGGCGTTCGCGCTGCCCTCGCTGATGGCCGTCGGCGCGACCTTCGTCGTGCTGCGGTTGGTGATGCGTGCGCGGCTCAGGGGCGCTTGCCGTGCCGAGGCCGAGGAGGCGCCGCTCGGCACAGGGGCGGGAATCGCGCTTGCCGGGATCGTCGCCGCGGCGGTGCTGCTACTCGTCGTTTCGGCGTTCGACCTGCAACTCGGATTGCCGACCGCGCTGGCGGGGCTCGCCACCGTCGCCATCGTTTTGCTGCGCGATCCCGCCGGCGGACGGGCGGCAATCCGCGGGGTTTCGTGGAGCGTGCTGCCGCTCGTCGCCGGACTGTTCGTGCTCGTCGCGGCGCTGGGGCAGCTCGGGCTGATCGATACGCTCGCAGGAATAGTCCGGCCGGGGCCGGCAAATGCGGCCGCCTTTGGGACGGGCGTCGCACTGGTGTCGAACCTCATCAACAACCTTCCGGCCGGGTTGATCGCCAGCAGCGCGCTCGCCCAGGCGCACGCGCATCCGCTGGTGACCGACGCGGCGCTGATCGGCGTCGATCTCGGCCCGCAGCTGTCGATCACCGGCAGCCTGGCGACGATCCTGTGGCTCACCGCGATCCGCCGCGAGGGCGAGGATGTCACCTTCTGGCGCTTCCTCAAGATCGGCGCGGCGGTGATGCCGCCGGCGCTGATTCTCGCGCTCGGGGCGCGGCTGGCGATCGACTGATCTCCCACGGGCAAGGGGCCAAACGAACGGACGACGGGCTAATTCCCCATCATCAGGTCGCCGAACGAGCCGAGCATCGAGCCTTCGCCCTTGTTGCCGCCATGGCCGCCCGCGGCCTGCAGCATGCGGCCGGCGAGGCGGGCGAAGGGGAGGGACTGGATCCAGATCTTGCCCGGTCCGCGCAAGCGAGCGAAGAATGCCCCTTCGCCGCCGAACACCATCGACTTGACCCCGCCGGCGCGGACGAGATCGAAATCAACCGTCGGTGTGAAGGCGGCGATGCAGCCGGTATCGACGTGAAGCTCCTCGCCGGGCGCGAGCTCGCCCTCGACGATCGCGCCGCCCATTTGCGCGAATATCCAGCCGTCGCCGTCCAAGCGCTGCATGATGAAGCCCTCGCCGCCGAACAGCCCCGTCATGATCTTCTGCTGGAAGTGGATGCCGAGTTGGACCCCGCGCGCGGCGCAGAGGAAGGCGTCCTTCTGGCAAATGAGGGTGCCGCCGATATCCGACAGCTTCAGCGGGACGATCGCGCCGGGGACGGGGGCAGCGAAGGCAACGCGCGCCTTGCCGGTGCGGCCGCGATGGGTGAAGACGGTGGTGAACAGGCTCTCGCCGGTGACGAGGCGCTTGCCCGCGCCGACCAGCTTGTCCATGAAGCCGCCGCCCTGTGGCCCCGCACGGCCGTCGCCGAACACGGTGGTCATCTCGACATCGGCATGCTTCCAGACCATCGCGCCCGCCTCAGCGACCGCGCTCTCGCCGGGATCAAGCTCGATCTCGACGAATTGCAGCTCCTGGCCCTTGATCTCGAAATCGATGTCGTCGGCGACGCCGGCGCTGCGGGCGTGGGACCAGGGGCTGGGGGTCATGTGAGGGTTCCTCTAGTGGGTGTGCTATCCCACTATAGCGCATCGATCCTTCCTCGTCATGCCGGACTTGTTCCGGCATCCGCGGTGCCTTGAGGGCGGCGGCCGCGGCTCTTGCGGCACGGCGGACCCCGGCACAAGGCCGGGGTGACGATGAGGGGGCGTCCGGCGATTACCGAACGCCCCCTCTTCACTCTCCGTCTCGGCTAAGCGCGCCGTCGGTCCTCGCTGCGCAAGGCCGGCCGACAGCGCGTATGCGCTTTCCGCGCACCGGCGCGGTCGTGGCCGCGCCTTACGCGCTGTAATACATATCATATTCCACCGGGCTCGGGGCGGTCTCGAAGCGGATGACTTCGGGCCATTTGAGCTCGGCATAAGCGTCGATCTGGTCCTTGGTGAACACGTCGCCCTTCAGAAGGAAATCGTGATCCTCCTGCAGCGCGACCAGCGCCTCGCGCAAGGAGCCGCAGACGGTGGGGACGTTGACCAGCTCCGCAGGGGGCAGGTCGTAGAGGTTCTTGTCCATCGCGTCGCCGGGATGGATCTTGTTCTGGATGCCGTCGAGGCCCGCCATCAGGATCGCCGCGTAGCAGAGATAGGGATTGGCCATCGCGTCGGGGAAGCGGAACTCGACGCGCTTCGACTTCGCGCCCGTGCCGTAAGGAATGCGGCACGACGCCGAACGGTTGCGGCTCGAATAGGCAAGCAGCACCGGCGCCTCGAAGCCTGGGACCAGCCGCTTGTAGCTGTTGGTCGTCGGGTTGGTGAAGGCGTTGAGCGCGCGCGCATGCTTGATGACGCCGCCGATGAAATAGAGGCAGGTGTCGCTGAGGCCCGCATAGCCGTTGCCGGCGAACAGCGGCTTGCCCTTTTCCCAGATCGAGAAGTGGGTGTGCATGCCCGAGCCGTTATCGTCCTTGATCGGCTTGGGCATGAACGTCGCCGTCTTGCCGTAGGCATGCGCGACCTGATGCACGACGTACTTGTAGATCTGCATGCGGTCGGCGGTCTGCGTCAGCGTGCCGAAGGTCAGGCCCAATTCGTGCTGCGCGGCGGCGACTTCATGGTGATGCTTGTCGCAGGGCAGGCCCATCTCGATCATCGTCGAGACCATCTCGCCGCGGATATCGACCGCCGAATCGACCGGGGCGACGGGGAAATAGCCGCCCTTGGCGCGGGGGCGGTGCGCCATGTTGCCGCCTTCGTATTCGCGACCCGAATTGCCCGGCAGCTCGATGTCGTCGATCTTGTAATAGCTGGTCGAATAGCTGTTCTCGAAGCGCACGTCGTCGAACATGAAGAATTCGGCCTCGGGGCCGACATAGACGGTGTCGCCGATTCCCGTGGAGGCGACATAGGCCTCGGCGCGTTTGGCGGTGGTGCGGGGATCGCGGGCATAGCCCTCACCGGTCGAGGGCTCGACGATGTCGCAGAACATGATGAGCATCGGGGTGGCCGAGAAGGGATCGGTATAGACCGCATCCAGGTCCGGCATCAGGATCATGTCGGATTCGTTGATCGCCTTCCAGCCCTCGATCGAGGAGCCGTCGAACATCAGGCCGTCGGTCAACTCATCCTCGCCGAGCAGGCCGGACACCATCGTCAGATGCTGCCACTTGCCCTTGGGATCGGTGAAGCGGAGGTCGACCCACTCGATCTGCTCGTCCTTGATCTTCTTCAGGATGTCTTCGGCCTTGTTCGCCATGATCGCAGTCACTTTCCTCTAGCGGCACCCCAGCGAAGGCTGGGGTCTTTCGGTTACAACGAGACCCCAGCCTTCGCTGGGGTGACGAATTTAATGGGTCGAATCAGATCGCCTCGTCGCCGCGTTCGCCGGTGCGGATGCGCAGCGCCGTCTCGACGGGGATGACGAAGATCTTGCCGTCGCCGATGCGGCCCGTCTGCGCCGCTTGGGCGATCGCCTCGACCGTGCGCTCGGCAAGGCCGTCCTCGACGACCACCTCGAGCTTCACCTTGGGCAGGAAATCGACGACATATTCGGCGCCGCGATAGAGCTCGGTATGCCCCTTCTGGCGGCCGAAGCCCTTCGCCTCGGTGACGGTGATTCCCGAGACGCCGACTTCGTGGAGCGCTTCCTTCACTTCATCGAGCTTGAACGGCTTGATGATGGCTTCGATCTTCTTCATCTGAATCCCTGTCCCCGTCGCGTCCGTGTCTTTCAATATCCATGCCAGCGGCAAACCGGCGGAATTCCGTGCTGAGCTGCGGCGCACACCCGCACCGGTGTGCTGAAATTGGGTGCAATCGTGCCGCATTGCCCAAAATTTCGGCAGCACTTTCGACCTGTGAAGTGGAGAAAGTGGAGAGCGTCGCGCAGTTTCGCCCAAATGTCGAAAAGCCGCTTAAGCGCCTGACGAAAGGCGATATCCGTCACGAACGACCGACGATCCCGTTCAACCATGTGGTTGAACGAGAGAATCGTCGCGCCAGGGCGACGCGCAAGGCTGGCAGCAGCGATCAGCAAGGCTCGACCATCGCACAAACGCCGCCTTGTAGGAAAGCGAAAATGGAACGAAAGGTGATCCAAATCGCCGCATCGGCGTTGGAGGACGATGAAGCGCTCGATCCCGGCCGACTGGCTGGCCCCGCCCGACTTGCGCACCGCCACCGCGGTTCAACGCACCATCGCCGATAGTGTCGAACGCGTCGACCGGATCGGCGCGGTGTCGGTCGTGGCCGGCGTCGATACGTCGATGAAGTGGCGCGACACGCGCGGGCCGATCCACGCGGCGGTGGCGCCGCTCGCCTGGCCCGGCGGGCGCGTGCTGCCGGCACACAGCCTGACCGCGGTGCCGGCGATCCCCTATGTGCCGGGCTATCTCGGCTTTCGCGAGACGCCGGTATTGGTCGAACTGCTCGACCGGCTGGCGGAGCGGCCCGACCTGCTGCTGGTCGACGGCCACGGCATCGCGCATCCGCGTCGCTGCGGCATCGCGACTCATCTGGGCGTGGTCGCGGACCTGCCGACGATCGGCTGCGCCAAGACCTTGCTGTGCGGGCGGGTGGAGGGTGAGCTCGGCCCCGATCCGGGCGCCACCGCGCCATTGGTCGATCGCGGCGAGCAGGTGGGCGTCGCCTTGAGGACGCGGGCGCGAGCGACGCCGATCTATATCAGCATCGGCCACCGCGTTTCGCTGGAGACGGCGGTGGCGTGGGTGATGAAGCTCAACGACGGCCGCCGCCTGCCGCTGCCGATCCGCCTGGCGCACGACGCGGCGAATGCGGCACGGCGGGCGGCGGAGAGGACGTGATCGAGCGACGGCTCGCGCCCCACTTGCGGCCGTTCGATCCTCCCCATGAAATGGGGAGGGGGACCAAGGCGCGCAGCGGCTTGGTGGAGGGGGCGATGCAGCAAGCGATCCGATAGCGGCGAAGCCCCTCCACCACCGCTCTTCGAGCGGCGGTCCCCCTCCCCGCAAGCGGGGAGGATCGAAGGCCAGCTCTCCACCCAATCGCGGTCATCACCATCCCGTCATCCGGCCTTGAGCCGGGGCCCGCTTTCTTTCAACTGGTGGCAAGAGGAAGAAGCGGGATCCCGGATCAAGTCCGGGATGACGGTTGAAGGCCGGGTAGCCTTCCACCCAACAGCGGTCGCCGCGGCAGACGCCGTCACCGCGCCTGAAGGGTTTTCATGATGAGCATCGCCTGTTCGGCGCCCGATTGAGGGACGATCTCGTTGGTGCGGTCGGTGATCTCGGCCCAGTGCGCGGCGACGCCTTCCGGGGTGCACTCGTCGCCTTTGAGCGCAACGCCGGGGGTGAGCGTGACATAGGCCGACTGGAACACGCCGGCGCCGGCACCGACGATCGCGTTCGAGGGCGCGTCCTCTGAGACGAGGAACAGCGCGGCAGGCGCGACCTTTTCGGGGGCGAAGGCCTTGAACGCCTCTTCGGGGAACAGATCCTCGGTCATTCGCGTCCCGGCGGTGGGGGCGAGGGTGTTCACGCGGATATTGTATTTGGCGCCTTCGAGGTGGAGCGTCTTGGCGAGGCCTGCCAGCCCCAGCTTGGCGGCGCCGTAATTGGCCTGGCCGAAATTGCCATAGAGGCCGGTCGACGAGGCGGTCATCAGCACGCGGCCATAGGCCTGCTCGCGCATCGTTTCCCACACGGCCTTGGTGCAATTGGCCGAGCCGATCAGGTGGACCTTCACGACGAAATCGAAATCGGCGGGCTCCATCTTGGCGAAGCTCTTGTCGCGCAGCACGCCGGCATTGTTGATGAGGATATGGACGCCGCCCCATTTCTCCTTCGCGCGGGCGACCATCTCGACCATGTGCTCGTATTCGGTGACGCTGCCGCCGTTCGACATGGCCTCGCCGCCCGCCGCCTCGATTTCCTCGACGACCTTCAATGCGGCGTCCGAATGGCCGGTGCCGTCGCGCGCGCCGCCGAGATCGTTGACCACCACCTTGGCGCCGCGCTTCGCCAGTTCGAGCGCATAGGCGCGGCCCAGCCCGCCGCCGGCGCCGGTGACGATGGCGACTCGATTGTCGAAACGGATGGTCATGGCGCGAGTCCTCTCGGGAGCAGGTTGACGTTTGCGTCAGCCCCTAGCCGATCGCGCCGGATACGAAAAGGCGCGGGGCCGCCGAAGCCGCCCCGCGCCCACGGGTGATCTGAAAGGACTTATTTCCGGCCGTGGCCAGGCTCCATGCACTTGTCGGTCTGGCCGCGCTTACAGACCGGATAGTGATCGAGCGGCGGGGGCGGCGGGAAGGCCTGATCGGGCGAGGCGGAGGGCTGGAAGGTGACCGTCGCGCCCGGGGTCGCCGGCTGCGACATCGGCGGGGTTGCCGGCTGGTAGCCGCCGGCCTGCTCAGCCGACGAGGCGTCGGGCGCTGCGCTCGCCGCCGGCGCCGCGGTGGGCGCGGCCATCGACTGGCCTGCCGGCGCGGTCGCCTGGTCGGTGGCCTGGTCCTGCGTCGTATCGGGCGCGGTGGTCGTCGTGTCGGTCTGGGTCTGAGTGTCGGTGGTGGTCTGCGCGACGGCCGGGAAGGCGATCGCGGCGGCCGCGGCCAAAAGGATGAGCTTCATGCTATTCTCCTCACGCATTTATATTCTGGCGCGACCTTGGCTGGTTGCGCGCGGGGAGGAAACGCACGTCGCCCGCGTTCGTTGCGCAGGCGATTTTTGTTTTTTGGGCGGGCTCCCTCAAATCCCCGTATCGAGCGAATAGCCCGCCGAGCGCACGGTGCGGATAATGTCGGGCCGGCCGTCGCGGTTGATCGCCTTGCGCAGGCGGCGGATATGGACATCTACGGTACGCGCCTCGATCTCGGTGTCGTGGCCCCATACCGCGTCGAGCAGCCGCTCGCGCGAGAACACCCAGCCGGGATGTTCGAGGAAGTGGCGGAGCAGGCGGAACTCGGTGGGCCCCAATTGCAGCGCATGGCCGCCGCGGCGGACCTTATGCGCGACCGTATCCATCTCGAGATCGGCATAGGAGAGCGTCTCGCCGGCAAGCGCGGGGCGCACGCGGCGCAGCACCGCGCCGACGCGCGCGACCAGCTCGCGCGGGGAGAAGGGCTTGGTGACGTAATCGTCGGCGCCGGTTTCGAGGCCGCGGACGCGATCTTCCTCCTCGCCGCGCGCGGTGAGCATGATGATCGGCACGTTGGCCGTTTCGGGCAGGCGGCGCAGGCGGCGGCAGACCTCGATGCCCGAGAGGGTTTCGAGCATCCAGTCGAGCAGGACGATATCGGGTGCCGCTTCGCGCGCCATCAGCAGCGCTTCCTCGCCATCGGGGGTGTGGCGGACGTCGAAATCCTCGCGCTCGAAATGGAAGCGAAGCAATTCGGCGAGCGCCGGATCATCCTCGACCAGCAACAGGCGGACGCGGGCCATCATTATCTCCTTCAGATCGCCGGGATCGGCGAGGCGCCGCGTTCGCGCTCGGGCATGTGCGCGCCGGTCGCGGCATAATGGACCATCTCGGCGACGTTGGTGGCGTGATCGCCGACGCGCTCGAGGTTCTTGGCGATGAACAACAGGTGGGCGACCTGGCCGATGCTGTCGGGATGGGCGACCATATACTCGACCAGCGCGCGGAACAGGCCGTCATAGACGTCGTCGACCGCGCGATCGCGCTCGGCGACCTCGGTCGCGGCGGCGGCATCGCGCGCGGCGAAGGCGTCGAGCCCGTCATGGACCAAGGCGCCCGCCATCCGCGCCATCGCCGGCAGCATCGCAATTGGCGCGATCGCGGGACCTTCGTCGAGCGCGGCGACTCGCTTGGCGATGTTCTTGGCGTAATCGCCGATCCGCTCGACCACGCCGGCGATCTTGAGCGCGGCGACCGCCTCGCGCAGGTCGCCGCCGGTCGGCGAGCGGGTGGCGATGAGGCGCACCGCGAGCCGCTCGACCTGGCTTTCGAGCGCGTCGATGCGGCGGTCGCCCGCAACCACGCGGCGCGCTGCGGCAAGGTCGTGCGCGACCAGCGCCTCGACCGAGGCATCCAGCGCGGCTTCGGCAAGTCCGCCCATTTCGGCGATCAGCCCTCTCAATTCGCCGATATCGGGATCGGCCGGATCGGCGTCGCGCGGCACCTCCGCCGGCTCGGCCGATGCCGCCAATGCGACAGAGTCGTGACGGTTTGATGACAGCGAGTCATCGCCGGCGACGGGCAGAAGGATGGTGACGCTGGTGCCCATGCCGCGCACGCTGGCGATGTCGAGCCGGCCGCGGTGGCGCTCGACGATGTGCTTGACGATGGCGAGGCCGAGCCCGGTGCCGCCCAGCGACCGGCTGCGGCCGGGATCGACTCGGTAGAAGCGCTCGGTGAGGCGCGGGACGTGCTCGGCCGCGACGCCTTCGCCCTGATCGGCGACGACGATCCGCGCCGTCGCCGGCTTGGGATGCGCAAGCGAGACGGTGACGGGCGTGCCGGCGCGGCCATATTTCATCGCGTTGCCGATGACATTGTGGAGCATCTGCGAGAGCTGCGCGCGATCGCCGGATACGGGGGGCAGGTCCGGCGCGAGGTCGAGGACGAGATCGGCGCCGCGCTCGGCGCTGCTCGCGCGGAGTTCGCGCAGCACGGTGGCGGCAAGCTCGGCGAGGTCGACCGTCGCGGTCGGCACGGCATATTTCTCGGCCTCGATCCGCGACAGCGAGAGAAGGTCGTCGACCAGTGTCCGCATCCGGCCCGCCTCGCCGGCCATCACCGTCAGGAAGCGTTCGCGCAGAGCCGCTTCGCCGCCCGCCTCAGGATCGGCAAGCGTCTCGATATAGCCGAGCAGCGAGGCGAGGGGGGTCTTCAATTCGTGGCTCGCCGAGGCGACGAAATCGACGCGCATCCGCTCGGCGGCATAGCTGCGCGTGCGATCGATCAACTGGACGATGCGGGCGTCGCCGTCGAGCGGCGAGACTCGCATCTCCCAGCGTTCGTCGCGCGATCCCAGGCCGACCAGCGCGACGCCTTCGCCGTCCTGATCGCCGCCGGGATCGGCGAGCCGCTCGGCCGCGGCGGGGTGGCGGATGGCGAGGCGCACATCCTCGCCGAGGATGTGCTCGCCGAGCAGCGCGCGCGCGGCACCATTGGCCTCGACCACGCGATTGCCGGCGAGCATCAGCACCGGCTCGGCGATCGCGTCGATCACCGGGGAAGCTGGCGCCGCGGGTGGGAGAGGCTCGGCCGCAGGCGGCGGCGCCGGGCGGGGCCAGGCGGCGGCGAGAACGGCGACGCCGCCCGCGAGCGCGCCGATGCCCGCGCCCCAGCCCGCCAGCCAGACGGAAAGGCCAGCGATCACGACAATCGCAACAATCGCGACAGGCAGGCGGTGGCGGGCGATCTGTGTCATTCTGGTCCGATCCCGTGGCGGCGAGGTGTGCGATCTTGCGCCTGCTTTACGAATATGAAAGGGCAAAGACGACAGGATGGCGCGATGACCGATGAGAGCAGCGATCAGCCCGGCCAGGAGCCCGGCGGCACGACGCGGCGCCGCGCGCTGATGCTCGGCGCGGTGGGCGCTTCGGCGGTGGTGTCGATCCGGCCCGCGCTGGCGCAGACCCAGGCTTCGGTGATCAATTGCGAGATCCCGGTGCCCGATGCGGGCCGCGCGGGGAGCTACATCGCCGCGGACGGCTCGACGGTGCCGGCCGGAACGCCGGGCGCCTTTCCGCCGGCATCGCTGGCGTTCAAGGGCGAGGACGTGAAGACCGCGCTGGCCGGGGGCCAGTTGCCGGGAACGACCTACGAGCAGAACCAGGCTTATGTGAAATACATCCGCCGGCTGCAATCGGGGACCAGCGGCTTCACCTGCTTCGCCTCGCTGCAAATGCCGCGCGGCTGAGCAAAGTCATGGCCGAGCGGCTCTATCGCGCGGCCCCCGCCGATGCCCTTCGCATCGTCCCGCTCGACGATTTCACGCTGATCTTCCACCGGCCATCGGGGTTGACCCACCTCGTCACCGCGCCTGCGCCGGAAATTCTCGAATTGCTCGGCACGGAACCGCTGAACCGCGAGGCCTTGTTGGCCAGGCTCGGCGAGCGGTTCGAGCTTGGCGATGCCAGCGCCGAGGCGCTCGACGCGCGGCTCGGCGAGCTGGTCGCGGCTGGGCTGGTCGAGGCAGCGTGAGGCACGTCTTTCAGGTCAAGATCGGGCCGGTCGGCTTTCGCGTCGGATCGGAGTGGCGCGCTCCGATCGCCGAGCTCGAGCGGCTCTATGCCGGCTATCCCGCGCCCGAGGACGGGATTCCCGATTTCACCGTGCGTCTATTCGCGGCGCGGCCGTGGAGGCGTTGGATCAGGCCGGCGGTGACACTCGGCGGCGATTTCGTGCTGCCCGAAGCGGCGCCGCTGCCGCTGGCGCAGGGGCTGCTCGCCGCCGAGATGGCGATGAACCTGCAGATGGCGCTCGGCCAGCGACGCTATTTGCTGCTCCACGCTTCGGCGGTCGAGCGCGAGGGGCGTGCGGTGCTGATGACGGGGCTGTCGGGTGCGGGCAAGTCGACGCTTGCAGCGCTGCTCGCCGCGCGCGGTTGGCGGCTGATGGGGGACGAATTCGCGCTGGTCGATCTGGCGACCGGGCTCATCCACGCCTTTCCGCGGCTCGTCAGCCTAAAGAACGAAGCGATCGGGGTGGTGCAGGCCGCTCTGCCGCATGCGCGCTTCGGCCCTTTGCTGGCCGGCACGCCCAAGGGTGATATCCGGCATCTCGTTCCCGACGCCCATGCGATCGAACGGATGGCCGAGCCGGCGCGGCCGGCGCTGATCCTGTTCCCGCGCTTCGGCTTCGAAGCGGCCGAGCGAGGGCTCGGGCCAAGCGAGGTGTTCGTGCGGCTGACCCAGGCTTCGACCAATTATGTCGCGATCGGCGAGCGGGGCTTCGAGGCGATGACTCGGCTGGTGCGCGAGATCCCGGCGCGCGCGATCGACTATCCCGATGCCGACGCGGCAATGGCGCAGGTCGAAGTCTTGTGGGATGCGCTGTGACCGACGCGATGCTTCTCGTCCGCGCGCTGCGCAATCCGGCGAGCGTCGCGGCGCTCGACGCGGCGGGCTGGACCGCACTTCTGGCGATGGCGCGCGCCGAGCAATTGATCGGCACGTTGGCCTGCCGGCTCGACGGCGTGCCGATCCCTCCCGCCGCCGAGCGCATCCTCACCGACGCGCGCAGTTCGGCGATCGAGCAACGCCGCGCAGCCTTGTGGGAGGCCGAAACGGCGCGGCGCGCGCTTGCCGGCCTCGATTGCCCCGTGGTGCTTCTCAAGGGCACCGCTTACGCCGCTGCGGGGCTGCGGGCGGGGGAGGGGCGCTCGATCGGCGATCTCGACATCCTGGTGCCGCGCGATCGGATTGCGGAGGTCGAAGCTGCCTTGCTCGGCGCAGGGTGGGAATGGGTGAAGCCCGATCCCTATGACGACGCTTATTACCGCCGCTGGATGCACGAGCTGCCGCCGCTGATCCACCGCGAGCGCGACCGAATGATCGACGTCCACCACACGATCCTGCCGCTGACCGCGCGGATTACTCCTGATGCCGATGCGCTGGTCGCCCACAGTGTCGCGCTGGACAGCGGTTTGCGCGTGCTCTTGCCCGCGGACATGATCTGCCACGCCGCAGCGCATCTGTTCGCCGATGGCGATCTCGCCGGGGGTTTGCGCAACCTGTGGGACATTCATTGCCTGATCGGGCAGTTCGGCACGGCCGGACTCGCCGAACGGGCGCGGCAGCACGGGCTGGAACGCGCCGTCGCCAGAGCCGCAAGACAGGCGCATGCCCTCTATGGCACGGAGGTGCCGGCCGGCTGGCGGGCGGAATACGGCGCCGACCGGCTGTTCCGCCGCCGCCTGCTCGCGCGCGACGGCTGGGGGCGGCCGACGCGGCGGCTGACGCGGCTCGGCTTCTATCTCCGCTCGCACTGGCTGAGGATGCCGCCGGCGATGCTGGCGCGGCACCTCTGGACCAAGTGGCGCAAGGGCTACCGCCCGGCCTGAGCGCCGAGCCGGCGCAGCGCCTCGGGCAGGGCGGCGAACTCGTCGATGACCGCATCGGCGCCGAGCTCGGCGACCGGCCTGCCGGGAAAGCCGAAGCTGACGGCGACGCAGGGGATGCTCGCGGCTTGCGCGGCAGCGACGTCATATTCGGAATCGCCGACGAACGCCGCGGGCCCGCCGCCGCAGCGGTGTATCATCTCGAGGATCGGGTCGGGAGCGGGCTTGCCGCGCGCGACGCTGTCGCCGCCGATCACGCAATCGAAATGGCGGGCGAGGCCGAGCGTGCCGAGCAGCTTGACGGCGAAGCGTTCGCCCTTGTTGGTCACCACCGCGAGCGCCACGCCGGCTCGTTTCAACGCGTCCAGCGTCTCGGCGACGCCAGGATAAGCGCGCGTCGCATCGGCGATATGGTCGGCGTAATAAGCGAGCAGTGCCGTATAATGCGCGTCGAGCGCTTCGGGTTGGTCGATGCCGGCCTGGGCGAGGCTCAGCGCCAGCATGCGGCGCCCACCACCGCCGATAGTGCGGCGGACCTCGGCCTCGCTCAGCGGCGGCCGGCCGAGCGAGGCGAGCACATGATTGACCGCGCTCGTGAGATCGGCGCTCGAATCGACGAGCGTGCCGTCGAGGTCGAAGCCGACGAGACGAAAGGGAAAATCGCTCATCGCCCGGCCCTGCCAGCCGCGCTATGGCGTTGGCAAGCCAATCGTGGCAGGGGGCGCGCTTCGAGGAGCTCATGATGACCGACCCCGTCGCCGCGATCGTGCTTGCCGCCGGCAAGGGCACGCGGATGAAGTCCGATCTGCACAAGGTGCTGCATCCGATTGCGGGGCGGCCGATGCTGCTCCACCTGATCGACAGCATTTCGGCACTCGCGCCGGCGCACACGATCGTCGTCACCGGGGCGGCGGGCGAGCAGGTCGAGGCGGCGGTCGCGCCGCTCGGCGTGGCGACGGTCGAGCAGCGCGAGCAGCTCGGGACGGGGCATGCCGTGCAGCAGGCCGAAGCGGCGCTCGCCGGGTTCGAAGGCGACGTGCTCATCCTCTATGGCGACGTGCCGCTGGTGACGACCGATACGATGCGGCGGATGCTCGATCGGCTCCACGAGGCCGATCAGCCAGCGGCGGTGGTGCTGGGATTCCGCCCGGTCGATCCCGCGGCTTATGGCCGGGTCATTGCCGATGCCGACGGGCATATTGCCAAAATGGTCGAGTTCAAGGATGCAAGTCCCGAGGAACGCGCCGAAACGCTGTGCAATTCGGGGCTGATGGCGGTACGCGCGCGCGACTTGTTCGCGCTGCTCGCGCGGGTCGGCAACGACAATGCCGCGGGCGAATATTACCTGCCCGATATCGTCATGCTGGCGGCGGCAGACGGCCGAGCGGCGGCGGTGATCGAGACGCATGCCGACGAGGTCTCCGGGGTCAACAGCCGCGCCGAGCTCGCCGAGGTCCAGGCGCGCTGGCAGGACGCCCGCCGTGCAAGGGCAATGGCCGAGGGCGCCAGCCTGGTCGCGCCCGAAACGGTTTGGTTCGCCTGGGATACCGCGATCGGCCGCGACGTGACGATCGAGCCCAACGTGGTGTTCGGTCCGGGCGTGATCGTCGGCGACGGTGTCGTGATCCACGCCTTCAGCCATCTCGAAGGCGCGAGCGTCGCCGCGGGCGCGTCGATCGGCCCCTATGCGCGGCTGCGGCCGGGCGCCGAGATCGGGGAAAAGGCGCGGGTCGGCAATTTCGTCGAGATCAAGAAGGCGACGCTCGGCGCTGGCGCCAAGGCGAACCATTTGGCGTATCTTGGCGATGCAGAGGTTGGCGCGGGGGCGAACGTCGGTGCGGGTACGATTACCTGCAATTATGACGGGTATTTCAAGTATCGCACGAAGATCGGCGCGGGTGCCTTCATCGGCTCGAACAGCGCGCTGGTGGCGCCGGTGAGCATCGGCGACGGCGCGATCGTCGGCGCGGGCAGCGTGGTGACGCGTGATGTCGAGGCCAATGCGCTGGCGGTGGCGCGCGGCGATCAGCAAGCGAAGTCTGGTTGGGCAAAGCGGTTTCGCGATCGCGCGGCCGCAAAGAAAAACAAGGGTTAAAAAGTAGATGTGCGGTATTGTGGGCATCATCGGCAAGGAACCGGTTGCGGAGCGGCTGCTCGACGGGCTCAAGCGGCTCGAATATCGTGGCTATGATTCGGCCGGCATCTGCACGATCCACGACGGGACGTTCGATCGCCGCCGCGCGCCGGGCAAGCTCAAGAATCTCGCCGAACGTCTCGCCGAAGCGCCGCTCGCCGGCGAGATCGGCATTGCCCACACCCGCTGGGCGACGCACGGCGCGCCGACCGAGGACAATGCCCATCCGCACATCGTCGGTAACGTCGTCATCGTCCACAACGGAATCATCGAGAATTTCAAGGCGCTGCGCGACGAACTGGTCGCCGACGGCCGAACCTTCGCCAGCCAGACCGACACCGAGGTCGTCGCGCACCTGATCGCGCGCGAGGTCGAAAAGGGCGTGCCGGCGCGCGAGGCGGTCGCGGTGGTGCTGCCGCGGCTCCACGGTGCCTTTGCGCTCGCGGTGATGGTGCTCTCCGAACCTGACGTGATCGTCGGCGCGCGTTTGGGTGCACCGCTGACGGTCGGCTATGGCGACGGCGAGAATTATCTCGGCTCGGACGCGCTGGCGCTGGCGCCGCTCACGCAGCGGATCGCCTATCTCGAGGAGGGCGACTGGGTCGCGGTGCGGCGCGACGCGATCGAGATCTACGATCGCGACAACAATCCGGTCGAGCGGCCGATCGTCCAGTCGGGCGCCTCGGGGCAGCTGATCGACAAGGGCAATCATCGCCACTTCATGCAGAAGGAGATTTACGAGCAGCCGGTGGTCGTCGCCCAGACGCTGGGCAGCTATCTCCGCCCGCTCGAGGGCCAAGTCGCGCTGCCCGACATGGAGTTCGATCTGGGCTCGGTCGAGCGCGTGGCGATCGTCGCGTGCGGCACGGCGAGCTATGTCGGGATGATCGGCAAATACTGGATCGAGCAGTTCGCGCGGCTGCCGGTCGAGGTCGATGTCGCCAGCGAATTCCGCTATCGCGACCCCGTCTTGCTGCCCAACACGCTCGGCATCGTCATCTCGCAATCCGGCGAAACCGCCGACACGCTGGCCGCTTTGCGCCACATGAAGGCGGCCGGCGTCACCACCGCGGGGATCATCAACGTGCCGACCAGCTCGATGGCACGCGAGGTCGATCTGCTGCTTCCGACCCATGCCGGCCCCGAGATCGGCGTCGCCTCGACCAAGGCGTTCACCTGCCAGCTCGCGGTGATGGCGGCGCTGTCGGTCAATCTCGCGCGCGCCAAGGGGCGGCTCGATGCCGAGGCCGAAAGGGAGATCGTCCGCCACATGGCCGAAGTGCCCGGTGCGATGGGCGAGGCGCTGGCGCATGACGAGGAGATCGAGGCGATGGCGCCACGCATCGCCCAGGCACGCGACGTGCTCTATCTCGGCCGTGGGCCGGATTATCCGATGGCGCTCGAAGGGGCACTGAAGCTCAAGGAAATCAGCTACATCCACGCCGAAGGCTATGCGTCGGGTGAAATGAAGCACGGCCCGATCGCGCTGATCGACGACGCCGTGCCGCTGATCGTCATCGCGCCTTCGGGGCCGCTGTTCGACAAGACGGTTTCGAACATGCAGGAGGCGCAGGCGCGGGGCGCGCAGGTGGTGCTGATTTCGGACAGGAACGGTATCCGTCAGGCAGGCGAGGGCGCGATCGCGACGATCGAAATGCCCGAGGTCCATCCGCTGATCGCGCCGTTGGTCTATGCGATCCCGGTGCAGCTGCTCGCCTATCACGTCGCGGTAGCCAAGGGCACCGATGTTGATCAGCCGCGCAATCTCGCCAAATCGGTGACCGTCGAGTGACCTTCCCACTGCGGCCGGGCCGAGGCATGAAGGCGGCATGAAGACCGTGATCGTCCCCGATCGCGCGCTCGCGGCCGGGCTTGCTTCGATCCGCACCGAATATCAGGTGCGTCCCGATTTTCCGGCCGAAGTGCTCGCCGCCGCGACTGCCGCAGCCAGGAAGCCGCTTACCGATCACCGCGATCGCACGGCGATACGCTTCGTCACCCTCGATCCGGCGAGCTCGACCGATCTCGACCAAGCCTTTGCGATCGAGCGTGACGGCAACGACCTGATCCTGCGCTATGCGATCGCCGATGTCGCCTGGTTCGTTACTGACGGCGACCCGATCGACGCCGAGGCGTGGGCCCGGGGCGAAACGCTCTATCTGCCCGACGGCAAGGCGAACCTCTATCCGCCGCTGCTGAGCGAGGGCGCGGCGAGCCTGCTGCCCGACGGCGATCGGCCCGCGGTGGTGTTCGCCGTGCGCATCGCGCCCGACGGTGCGGTGAAGCTCGACGGTGCCGAGCGCGCCGTGATCCGCTCGGTCGCCAAGCTCGCTTACGAAACGGTCACCGACGACGACCTGCCGCCCGGTTTCGCCGAGCTCGCGCATCGAATCGAGACGGCGGAGAATGCGCGCGGCGCCACGCGAGTTGACCCGCCCGAGCAGGAGGTCGCGCGTGGCGATGACGGCCGCCTGCACCTCGCCTTCCGTCCGCGCCTTGCCTCGGAGGACCGCAACGCGGCGCTGTCGCTCGCCTGCAACCTCGCAGTGGCCGCGGCGCTGCAGGCGCACCATACGGGGCTGTTCCGGGTGATGGCGCCGCCCGATCGCGCCGCGGTGGCGCGGCTGCGGCATACCGCCGAGGCGTTCGGCCTCGACTGGCCGAGCGAGGAAACGCTCGACCAGTTCTCGAAGTCGCTGAACGCCGCCGATCCCAGGCAGGCGGCCTTCATGCTGGCGATCCGCCGTGCCGGCGATGGCGCCTCCTATGCACCCTACCGTCCCGGCGTGACGCCATGGCACGCGGCGATGGCGGCGACCTACGCCCATGCCACCGCGCCGCTCCGGCGACTCGCCGACCGCTATGTCGTGCAGGCGGCCCTGGCGATCGCCAACGGCCAGCCGGTTCCTGATCCCGTCACGGCAGCCTTCGCCAGGCTGCCCGCGGTGATGGCGCGCGCCGACGGCCGCGCGGGGCAAATCGACCATGCGGTGATCGATCTCGCCGAAGCGGTGCTGCTCGATGGCCAACTGGGCGAGGATTTCGCGGCGACGGTGACCGACGCCGACGATCGCGGCGGGCATGTCCAGCTCCGCGATCATCCAGTGGAGGTGCGGATCGATGGCGCAGGCCTGGTGCCCGGCCAAGCAGTCACCGTGCGGCTCGATTCCGTCGATATCGACAAACGCTCGACGCATTTCTCATTGCGCGCCGCGAGCTCGATTTGAGGCGATAAGGCCGCGAACGAGGCGAAGAGGCCGCTGGCTTCCGTTCGGGAGCAGAAATGGTGGCTCGACGCCGAACTGGCGAGACAGTGGCATGAGGAGCTGCAGGCACCGGCTGCGACCTCCTCGCGTCACCTATATCCATAATGTGGAATTGACGACCATCTATTGAACAATTCTGCGGCTTTCTGTAGATGCGACAGGGTAAAGGAAAAAGAGGAGAGGGGTGTGTTCGACGGTCCGCTAAACCGAAGGAATTTTCTGGTCGGATCGGCAATCACCGGAACGATGATTGGCGCCGGCGCCGGCTCCGCGATCGGCCAAGGAACGGCAAAGACGCCGTCCCCTGACGGCGACGTCCTGTGGCTCGATGGCGCTGCGCCGGCGACGCACGAGGGGCAGACCTGGGGCTATCCCTGGCCGCGGGGGACACGCTATTCGGATGCCGGCTATCGGTTGACCGACGAGAGTGGGCAGGCGGTGCCGGTGCAGAGCTGGCCGCTCGCCTGGTGGCCCGACGGGTCGATCAAATGGACCGCGCACGCGATCCCCGCTGACGGCGCGCTGGGGCGCAAGCTGAGGCTGGAGCCGGGACGGCCGGCGTCGGTCGCGGCTGCGGTCGCCGTGACCGAGACCAAGGACGCAATCGAGGTCGCTAACGGGCCGGTGCGCTGGCGGATCGGGCGGAGCGGCGACGCGATCATCCGGTCGGCGGCGAATGGCGGGCGCGAGGTGCTGAACGCGGTGCAGCTCGTCGCGACCGCGGTCGATGCGGTCGATGACGAGGGGTTTGCGACCGGCGCGCGGACGCGCACGACGGCGCGGATCGAGAAAACGACGGTCGAGCAGCGCGGGCCGGTGCGCGCGGTGGTGCGGATCGAGGGGCGGCATGTCGGCGAGGGCGAGCAGTGGCTGCCCTTTTCGCTGCGGCTCTATTTCTACGCGGGCAGCGAGTCGGTGCGGGTGGTCCACAGCCTGATCTTCGACGGCGATCCGGCGAAGAGCTTCATCTGCGGGCTTGGCCTCACCGGCGCGGTGCCGATGAAGGATGCGGCCTATGACCGGCACCTGCGCTTCGCCGGCGAGAAGGGCGGGCTGTGGGGCGAGGCGGTGATGCCGCTGACCGGTCTGCGCCGCGATCCGGGCAAGGCGTTCCGCGAGGCGCAGGTCGCGGGGCATGCGGTGCCGCCGCTCGCGCAGATGGCAGGGGCGGTGCGCGACAAGCTGCAATATATTCCGCAATGGGGCGACTTTACGCTGTCGCAGCCCAATTCCGACGGGTTCGCGATTACCAAGCGGACCAAGCCGGGGCATGGCTGGATCGACGTCGACAGCGCCGGGCGGGCGCCGGGGCTGGGCTATGTCGGAGGGCCGAGTGGCGGCGTCGCCTTCGCGATGGGCGATTTCTGGCAGCGCTGCCCGACGCGGCTCGACGTGCGCGACGCAGGCAGCGACACCGCGCATTTCACGATCTGGTATCACGCACCCGACGCGCCGCCGATGGACCTGCGCTTCTACCATGACGACATGGGGATGACCGATTACGCGACCCAGAACCTGGGGCTCGACATCACCTATGAGGATTTCGAGCCGGGCTGGGGCGATGCGCGCGGGATCGCACGGACGACCGAGTTCCGGCTGTGGGCGCTGGCGGCGACGCCGGAGCGCGAGCGGCTGGTCGCGATGGCCGAGGGGGTGGCGACGCCGCCGCGCCTGCTCGCGCCGGTCACGCGGGTGCACGAAACCGGCATGTTCGGGGTGTGGAGCTTGCCCGACCACTCCTCGCCGCTCGCCGCGAAGATCGAGGATCGGGCGAAGCGCGAGCTCGATTTCTATATCGGGCAGGTCGATCAGCGGCGCTGGTACGGCTTCTGGAACTATGGCGACGTCATGCACAGCTATGACGTCGATCGCCATGTCTGGCGCTACGACATCGGCGGGTTCGCGTGGGACAATAGCGAGCTGTCGTCGGATCTGTGGCTGTGGACCTCGTTCCTGCGCACCGGGCGCGCCGACGTGTTCCGCATGGTCGAGGCGATGACGCGGCATACCAGCGAGGTGGATGTCTATCATCTCGGGCGGTTCGTCGGGCTGGGGACGCGGCACGGGGTGCAGCATTGGGGCGACAGCTCGAAGCAGCCGCGGATTCCCAACGCCTTGTTCAAGCGGATCTATTATTATTTCACCGCCGACGAACGGACCGGCGACCTGATGCGCGAGCTGCTGCACAGCGGCGAGACGCTGCAACACGTCGATATCGGGCGCAAGGTCAATGCGCGCGCGCCGGGGTCGCTGCCGCCAGGCGGGACGACGGCGGTGCAGCAGGCCGCGCCGCTCCCCAAGGGACAGGTGTTCATGCAGTTCGGCACGACCTGGGCGTCGCTGGTGTCGGCCTGGTACACCGAATGGGAGCGCACGCGCGAACCGCATTGGCGCGACCGTATCGTGGCGGGGATGGAAACGATCGCGGCGATGCCCAAGCAATGGTTCGCCGGCGGCGGGCCGTTCGACCTCAAGACCGGGCGGTTCGTCGGCGGCGGCGACCGGGTCAGCATCAGCCATCTGAACGGCGTGTTCGGGGTGTGGGAGCTGTCGAGCGAGATGCTCGAGACGATCGACGTGCCGGCCTATCGCGAGGCGTGGCTCGATTATTGCCAATATTACAACGCGCCCGAGGCGGAGTTCCGCGCCAAGACCGGGGCGCCGGGGCGCGGGCGCGGCCTGACGCAGGCGCATTCGCGCTACACCGCTTATGCCGCGGTCCAGCGCAAGGACCCGGCGCTCGTGAAACGGGCGTGGGCGGAGTTCTTCGGGCCCGGCGACCGGGCGAACCGGGACCAGTATCGCGTCGGGCACCGCGTCGAGGGGGCGGCGGTGCTGAAGCCCGTCGACGAGATCATCGGGGTCTCGACCAACGACGCGGCGCAATGGGGGCTGGCGGCGAGCGCCAACCTGGCGCTGATCGGGGATCGATTGGGGTGACGTGATACGCGCCGTCACGCCAGCGAAGGCTGGGCCCATGTCTGTCTCGAACAATCGGAACGGTGCGCTCGAGCTGGACAGACATGGATGCCAGCCTTCGCTGGCATGACGTGGCTCCTTATATTCGCGCAGGAGCGCGTCGCTGCGCGTTCACCCTCACCCTTCCGACTCGCCTTCGGCTCGCGGGCCCCCTCCCTCTCCCGGTGGGAGAGGGAGGGAGGCGCGAAGCGCCGGAAGGGTGAGGGTGAGTGGCCTCAGCCTACCAGGATGACGTGAAGGAACCTCGGGCCGTGCGCGCCGCGGACATATTGGCCCTCGATATCGGTGGTGCCGCTGACGCCTGTTACCCAATAATGCGCTCGTGGCTGCGGACCCGTCGGGAGGAGGGCGTCCTCAAGGTGCGGGACGATGCTCGCGCGATCGAGCACCACCAAATGGCGGAGCGCGAGGAAATTGGGAAGCATCGGCGCGGCGGGGGCGGTCTCGAAGATCAGCGAGCCGGTCTCGGCGACGCCGGCGCGGGCGAGGGCGACGACCGCGCCGTCGTCCACCGGACAGGCGTCGAGCAGGTCGAGGCCTTGCCAGTCCAGCGCGGCGAAGCGCGGGTCTGGGGGCAGGTAGAGGGCCCGCGTGCCGGCGTTGGCGTCGAGATAGCGGGCGACCGCTGCCGGCAGGTCGGCCAGCGAGGTGATGGCGTCGTGGGTTGCCGAGACGCTCGGCTGGGCAAGTTGGGCGAGAAAGGCCGTCACCGTGTCGTCGGGGACGGCGGGGCGTTCGACGGTGCCGATCAGCGCGTCGGCCTCGGCGGCGAGGGCGGCGATCGGGCGCATGGGGCCGAGTTTGGCGAGGATGGCGTCGCGCGCGGTCATCGCTCGCCTTTGCGGTAGCGGGTGATGAAGCCCTGCGGCTCGGGGCGGGGGAAGTCGCGGCCGTCGGTCCAGCCGGAGGCGAGCGGCAGGCGCGCGATCCAGCCGGGGCGGCCGAGGCGGCGCAGCGCGGCGATCGCGATGCGGCTACCGAGGCGGTAGAGGCGCGGGTGGCGCGCCGCCCAGGCCCACAGCGCAAGGCCGCGGCGGGCGGTCAGGGGTTCGAGGCCCTCGCGCCAGCTCTTCTCGCGCCAGCCGCGCAGCAGCGTCGGCAAAGGGATATCGACCGGGCAGACCTCGCGGCACTTGCCATTGAGGGTGCAGGCGTTGGGGAGGTCCTTCGACGCCGCAAGGCCGTCGAGCGCGGGCGTCAGGACCGCGCCCATCGGGCCGGGATAGGTGCCGCCATAAGCATGGCCGCCGATCTGCCGGAACACCACGCAATGGTTCATGCACGCGCCGCAGCGGATGCAGCGGAGCATCTCGGCGAGGCCCTGCTCGCGCATCCGGGTGCGGCCGTTGTCGACCAGCACGATGTGCATTTCCTCCGGCCCGTCGCGGTCGCTGGCGCGGCGGGGGCCGGTGTAGAAGGTGGTGTATTGGGTCAGCGCCGCGCCGGTCGCCGAGCGGGCGAGCAGGCGCAGCAGGTGCGTCGCGTGGCGCATCGAGGGCACCAGCTTCTCGATGCCCGCGGTGACGATGTGGACGCGCGGGGGGACCAGCGACAGCTCGGCGTTGCCCTCGTTGGTGACGGTGCAGACCGCGCCGGTGTCGGCGATCAGGAAGTTGGCGCCCGAGATGCCGACATCGGCTGACAACATGTCCTCGCGCAGCTGGCGGCGCGCGCTGGCGGCCATGGCGGGGATGGTGTCCTCGTTCTGCGGGCTGCGGTGTTTGGCGCGGAACAGGTCGGCGACCTGCTCGCGGGTCTTGTGCATCGCCGGCCAGATGATGTGCGAGGGACGCTCGCCGGCGAGCTGGATGATGTGCTCGGCAAGGTCGGTCTCGACGCGGCCGATGCCGGCGGCCTCGAGCGCGTGGGGCAGGCCGATCTCCTCGCCGAGCATCGACTTGGAGCGGGCGACGCGCTGCGCGCCGGCCTTGCGGCAGATCTCGACGACGATCCGGCAGGCCTCGTCGGCGGTGCGCGCCCAGTGAACCTGGGCGCCGGCGGCCTTCGCGTTCGACTCGAACTCGGTGAGGTAAGTGCCGAGGTTGGCGACCACGTGATCCTTGATCGCGGCGGCGCGGCGGCGGGCGGACTCGAAATCGGGGAAGGCGGCGACGGCGGCGGCGCGCTTGGCCTGCGCAGTGCCGGCGGTGCGCTCGACCGCGGTCTTGAGGATCGGGTCGGCGAGCGCGGCGGCGGCGCGGTCGGTGAAGGCGCTCATCGCTCCTCGCCGATCGCGGGGCCGTCGCCCATGCCGGCGATCAGCTCGATGGCGTGGAAGGCGCGGGTGCGCGCGCCGCGGCGGTGGAGCTTGCCCGCCATGTTCATCAGGCAGCCGAGGTCGCCGGCGAGGAGCAGATCGGCCTCTGACGCCTCGATCGCGGCGGCTTTTTCGGCGGTGATGGCTTCGGAGATGGCGGGGTATTTGACGCAGAAGGTGCCGCCGAAGCCGCAGCAGGTCTCCTCGCCGTCGAGGGGCTTGAGGGTGAGGCCCTCGACCGCGGCGAGCAGGCGGCGGGGCTGCGCCTTGATGCCGAGCTCGCGCAGGCCCGAGCAGCTGTCGTGATAGACGGCGGTGGCGTTCAGTGCGGCATCCGAGGGGCGCCAGCCGCGCACCTCGTCGAGATAGGCCATGACCTCCCACGTCCGCGCGGCGAGCGCCTCGGCGCGGGGAAGCCAAGCGGGGTCGTCGGCGAGGATCTCCGGGTAATGGATGCGGATCGTGCCGGCGCAGCTGCCCGAGGGGACGACGACATGGTCATGACCTTCGAGCAGCGCGATATTGCGGCGGGCGAAATCGATCGCTGTGGCGCGGTCGCCCGAGTTGAGCGCGGGCTGGCCGCAGCAGGTCTGCGCCTCCGGGACGATGACCTCGCAGCCGGCGTCGGCGAGCGCGCGCAACGCGGCGAACCCGATGCGCGGGCGCATCAGGTCGACCAGGCAGGTGACGAACAGGGCGACCCGCGGGGCGCTCACTGCAAATTGACGAAGGCGCCGCCATCGACCAGCAGCGCGGCGCCGGTGACATAGCGCGCCATGTCGGAGGCGAGGAACACGGTCGGGCCGACCATGTCCTCGGGCACGCCGAGACGGCCGAGCGGGATGCGGCCCTCCATGTAGGCGCGCTTCTTCTGGTCGGCGAGGTCTTCCTTGTTGATTTCGGTGAGGATCGTGCCGGGGAGGAGCGAATTGCAGCGGATGCCGTGCTTGCCGAGCGCGATCGCGGCGGACTGCATCAGCGAGTGGAGGCCTGCCTTGGTCGGGGTGTAATGGGTCTGGTATTCGCCGCCGACCAGCGCCGAGATCGACGACATCGCGATGATCGCGCCGCCGTGGCCTTGCGCCACCATCTGCCGGGCGGCGGCCTGGCACATGAAATAGCCGCCGTGCATGTTGACTCGCATGGTCCGCTCGAAGGTCTCGACCGGCATGTCAAGGAAGGCGTGGAACGGGCAGATGCCGGCGTTGGAGACCATCACGTCGACCTTGCCGAAGGCGTCCACAGCGCGGGCGATGAAGTCGGTCGCGGTCTCGGGGTCGGCGACGTCGCCCTTGACCGCGAGGCCGCGGCGGCCGGCCTTCTCGATGCCCTCGATACACGCCTGGGCCCCCGCCTCGTCGCGCGCGAAGTTGATCGCGACGTCGGCGCCATGCTCGGCGCAGCCGATCGCGACGGCGCGGCCGATCCCGGTCGAGGCGCCGGTGACGAGGACGGTCTTTCCTTCGAGCAGCTTCACGGGGGTCCTTTCCTAGTGTTGGCGGGATAGCTGGTCGTTCCAGCCGAGATCGGCGCTGATCGCCTGCGCGGTGGCGAGCACGTCGTCGCTGAGCGCTTCCATGCGCGCGTCGTCCATATATTGCGCGGCGCTCGACACGCTGATCGCGCCGACGATGCGGTTGGAGGCGTCGCGAATCGGCGCGGCGACGCAGCGGATCTGGTCCTCGTTCTCTTCGAGGTCGAAGGCGCGGCCGGCGGCGGCATAGCCCTTCATCCGCTCTTCCCACGTCCGGTAATCGATCGGCGCGCTGCCGCCATTGGTGTGATCGGCATCGAACAGCCGGCGCCAGTCCTGCGGTGGAATGTCGATCATCAGCGCCTTGCCGAGTCCGGTCGAGGTGAGCGGCTGGCGATCGCCGACGCGGCTCGAAATCTCGACGCGGCGGCGTCCCGAAATCTTGTCGAGATACAGCGCGCGCTCCTCGTCGAGCCGGCCGAGATGGACGGTGTCCTCGGTGCGGGTGGCGAGCCCTTCGATATGCGGACGCGCGGTCTGGATGAGGTCGACCTGGCTCTGCGCGAGAAAGCCGAGCTGGAGCAGCTTGGGGCCGAGCTGATAGCCCTCACGCGGGAAGAAGACGAGGAAGCCGCGGTCAATCAGCGCGTTGGCGAGGCGATGCGTGGTCGATCGCGTCAGCCCCATGCGCTGCGACAGCTCGGCAAGCGGGATCGGACCGTCGACCACCTGATCGAGCATGTCGAGGCCGCGCAGCAGCGTCTGGCTGCCCTGCGGCCCGGCGCGTTTTTCAGAACCGTTTTGCGAATTCCCATTTGACGACTTCTGTCTCATCAACTAGCATCCTATCCCACAAAATGAGAAAGTAAACCAAAATCCACAGGAAGGGATCATGACGGGGCATCCTGTACCACAGCCTCAATGCTTTGCCCGGTTTATTTCACAATCTGGTACGGTGTTGCGGGGAACACGGCCGGCGGTCGGATCGACGCAAAGGGATTCACGATGACATTGCCCAGGATCGCCCAGGTTCGCGCCTATGTGGTGCGCGGTGGTGGCGCCGACTATCACGACCAGGGCGAGGGCCACTGGATCGACGATCACATCGCGACGCCGATGGCGCGCTATCCCGACTATCGGCAGAGCCGGCAGAGCTTCGGGATCAACGTGCTCGGCACGCTGGTGGTCGAGATCGAGGCGACCGACGGGACGATCGGGTTCGCGGTGACCACCGGCGGCGAGCCGGCGTGCTATATCGTCGAGAAGCACCTTGCTCGGTTCCTGGAAGGGCGCGATCCGAGCGAGACCGAGAAGATCTGGGACCAGATGTACTTCTCCACGCAATATTACGGGCGCAAGGGGCTGGTCATCAACGCGATCTCGGGCGTTGACCTCGCGCTGTGGGACCTGCTCGGCAAACTGCGGCAGGAGCCGGTCCATGCGCTGCTCGGCGGGGCGGTGCGCGACGAACTGACCTTCTACGCGACCGGCGCGCGACCCGATCTTGCAAAGGAAATGGGCTTCATCGGCGGCAAGCTGCCGCTCCATCACGGACCGGCAGAGGGTATCGAGGGCCTCCACAAGAATCTCGCCGAGTTGACCGAGATGCGGTCGCGCGTCGGCGACGACTTCTGGCTGATGCTCGATTGCTGGATGGCGCTCGACGTCGATTATGCGACGCGGCTCGCCACCCGCGCCTGGAACGAGGCCGGGCTCAAGTGGATCGAGGAAGCGATCAGCCCCGACGATTATTGGGGCTATGCCGAGCTTCGCCGCAACGTGCCGCGCGGTCTGCTCGTCACCACCGGCGAGCATGAGGCGACGCGCTGGGGCTTCCGCATGCTGCTCGAGATGGAATGCTGCGACATCATCCAGCCCGACGTCGGCTGGTGCGGCGGCGTCACCGAACTCCTCAAGATCTCGGCGCTGGCGGATGCGCGCGGCAAGCTGGTGGTGCCGCATGGTTCGTCGGTCTATTCGTATCACTTCGTCATCACCCGGCATAACTCACCCTTCGCCGAGTTCCTGATGATGGCGCCCAAGGCCGACAAGGTCGTGCCGATGTTCCATCCGCAACTGATCGGCGAGCCCGTTCCCGAGAACGGCCGCCTCCACGTTTCCGCGCTCGATAAGCCCGGATTCGGCGTCGAGCTCAACCGCGACGTCGCCCTCCATCGACCCTATACGCACTGAGGACATGCCTACATGAAACTCTGCCGCTTTGGCCCCGCCGGCCGGGAAAAGCCGGGCCTGATCGACGCCGACGGCCGCATCCGCGACCTGTCGGGCACGATCGAGGACATCGACCCGACGACGATCGCGCCCGTGGCGCTAGCCAAGCTCGCCGCGCTCGACCCGGCGACGCTGCCGCTGGTCGAAGGCGCCCCACGCTACGGCGTGCCGGTCGCGGGCACGCGCAAGTTCATCGCGATCGGCCTCAATTATGCCGACCATGCCGCCGAATCGAACCTGCCGATCCCGTCCGAGCCGGTGGTGTTCAACAAATGGGTGAGCTGCCTGCAGGGGCCGAACGACGACGTCGTCATCCCGCGCGATTCCAGGAAGACCGATTGGGAAGTTGAGCTGGGCGTCGTCATCGGCAAGCGCGCCAATTACGTCGAGGAAGCCGACGCGCTCGATTATGTGGCGGGCTATTGCGTGGTCAACGACGTGTCGGAGCGCCACTGGCAGCAGGAGCGCGGGCCGACTTGGGACAAGGGCAAGGGCTTTCCGACCTTCGGGCCCGTCGGACCGTGGCTGGTCACCGCCGACGAGGTGGGCGATCCGCAGAATCTCAAGATGTGGCTGGAGGTCAACGGCAAGCGCGTGCAGGACGGCTCGACCGCGACGATGATCTTCACCGTGGCGCAGATCGTCGCTTATTGCTCCGAGTTCATGACGCTGGAGCCGGGCGACATCATCACCACCGGAACCCCGCCGGGCGTCGGGCTGGGGCAGAAGCCCGAGCCCTGGTATCTGAAAGCGGGCGACGTGGTGACGCTGGGCATCGAGAAGCTGGGCGAGCAGCGCCAGAATTTCGTCGCGTTCAGCGCGGAGGCGCTGGCATGAGCGTGTTCGCAGGGCGCTTCGCGGGCCGCAACGCGATCATCACCGGCGGCGCTTCGGGGCTGGGGCTCAGCGTCGCGCAGCGGATCGTTGCCGAGGGCGGCAAGGTCGCGTTGTGGGACGTCAATGTCGAGATGCTCGCAGCGGCGCAGGCGGAAACCGGGGCGTCGCACATCGTGGTGCTCGACGTATCGGACAACGACGCGGTCGAGCAGGCGGCGCGTGAGACAATCGCTGCGCTGGGCCATGTCGATATCCTCGTCAATTCCGCCGGGATCACCGGGGCGACCGCGCCGGTCACGCAGTTCTCGGTGGAAAGCTGGCTGAGCGTGATCGGCATCAATTTGAACGGCCTGTTCTTCTGCTGCCGTGCGGTCGGCGCGCACATGGTCGAGCGCGGCTATGGCCGCATCGTCAACGTGTCCTCGGTGGCTGGCAAAGAGGGCAACCCCAACGCCTCAGCCTATTCTGCGTCGAAGGCCGGTGTGATCGGCCTCACCAAGAGCCTGGGCAAGGAACTCGCCACCACCGGGGTGATCGCCAACGCGCTGACCCCGGCAACGTTCGAGAGCCCGATCCTCGAGCAGCTGCCGCAGAGCCAGGTCGATTACATGCGCTCGAAGATCCCGATGGGGCGGCTGGGCGAGGTCGAGGAATCGGCGGCGATGGTGTGCTTCATGGCGAGCGAGGAATGCTCGTTCACCACCGCATCGACCTTCGACACCTCTGGCGGGCGGACGACGTTCTGACATGACGCGCCCGCCGTTCGTCGATGCGCATGTTCACTTGTGGGACCTCGGCCACATCCGATATCCGTGGCTGAGCCCGCCGTTCGACGACAGCGGGCCCAACGGTTCGACCGAGGCAATCGCGCGTAACCACCTGCTCGACGATTACCTTGCCGACGCGGCGAAGTGGAACGTCCGGGGCATCGTCCATATCGACGCCGGCGCCGCGCCCGACCAGGCGCTCGACGAGACCGAATGGCTGGAAGGCGTGGCGGCGACGCGCGGCATGCCCAATGCGATCGTCGCCTATGCGCCGCTCGACCGCGACGATGTCGAACCGCTGCTCGAGCGCCACGCGGCGCACCCGCACGTCCGGGGTATCCGTCAGATCGTCAACTGGCACATCAACCCGATGCGCACCTACAGCCCGCGCGACGTGACGCAGGAGGACGATTGGTGGCGCGGCTATGGCCTGCTCGCCCGATACGATCTGTCGTTCGACCTGCAATGCTATGCCGGGCAGATGGCGGGGCTGGCGCCGCTGATCGCGCGGCATCCCGACATTCCGGTCATCATCAACCATGTCGGCATGCCGGTGACCAGCGACCGCGAGGGCGTGACTCGCTGGCGGCATGGCCTGCAGACGCTGGCGGCGTTCGAGCACGTCTCGATCAAGCTGTCGGGGCTCGGCTTCATCTATCGCGACTGGACGCTGGAGCGCGTCCGGCCGTTCCTGATGGAGGCGATCGAGCTGTTCGGCACGCGTCGCTGCATGTTCGCGAGCGATTCGCCGACCGACAAATTGTTTGCCCCCTTCGACGCGTATCTGGAGGCGTATCACACGCTGGTCGCCGACTTCTCCGACGACGAGCGTCGCGACCTGTTCGGCCGCAACGCCAACCGCATCTACCGGCTCGGGCTCGATATCTAGCGGCACCGTTCGCCTTGAGCTTGTCGAAAGGCGAGGGAGAGGGAAACGTGCTTCGACAGGCTCAGCACGAACGGTTTTCAGCAGGGAGATCGATATCATGGCCAATCCGCTGATCGGGGTCGTCTATCACTGGCTGGGCGGCCTCGCCTCGGCGAGCTTCTACGTGCCGTTCAAGGGCGTAAAGCGCTGGTCGTGGGAAATCTACTGGCTGACCGGCGGCATCTTTTCCTGGCTGCTGGCGCCGTGGATCGTCGCGTCGCTCAGGACCAGCGACCTCGCCGGCACGCTCGCTGCCGCGCCGGCGCCGGTGATCGTCTGGCCGATCGTGTTCGGTGTGCTGTGGGGCTTCGGCGGGCTCGGCTACGGCCTCACCATGCGCTATCTCGGGCTGTCGCTCGGCATGGCCGTGGTGCTGGGGCTGTGCACCGTGTTCGGCACGCTGATCCCGCCGCTGTTCATGGGCGAGTTCGCCGAGAAGCTGATCGACACGCTTTCGGGCAACATCATCCTCGACGGAATCGCGCTGACGCTGGCCGGGATCATTGTCGTCGCCGTCGCCGGCGCGCGCAAGGACGCGATGCTCTCGCCCGAGCAGAAGGCGGCGGCGATCGCCGAGTTCGATTTCAGGAAGGGCGTATTCGTCGCTGTCTTCGCCGGGATCATGTCGGCCTGCTTCGCCTTCGGGCTGGCGGCGGGCGAGCCGATCAAGGCGCTGTCGGCGGCGCGTGGCACCGGACCGCTATGGACCGGGCTGCCGATCCTGTGCCTCGTCATGCTCGGCGGTCTCGTCACCAACGCCATCTGGTGCACAATCCTGATCGTGCGCAACCGCAGCTGGGGGCAATGGGTCGGCGCGGAGGCCGCCGCCGGCGAACGCGCGTCGCTCGCCGCCAATTACCTGTGGAGCGCGCTCGCCGGCACGACCTGGTATTTCCAGTTCTTCTTCTACACGATGGGCGAAAGCCAGATGGGTCGCTTCGGCTTCTCCTCCTGGACGCTTCACATGGCCTCGATCATCATCTTCGGCACGTTGTGGGGCTTCGGCTTCCGCGAGTGGAAGGACGCCACGCGCGGCACCCGGGCGCTGGTGTGGAGCGGCGTCGCGCTGCTGGTGCTCGCCACCGGGGTGATCGGTTACGGCAACATGCTCGCAGCGTGACGAGAGCGAGCGCGGCATAGAATTGCGCTGGCAGGCGAGCAAAAAAAGGGGCGCCCAATTAGGGCGCCCCATCGGGGGAGATGGAGTGGGAGCCGCGGGACGCGCGACTCCCGATACTCAGAACTTCACCGTGAAGCCGGCGAAGAAGCGACGGCCGGCCGAATAGTAATCGATCGGCATGTCGCTGTTGATGTACGTTTCCGAGAACTCCTTGGTCAGGTTCTGGCCTTCGACGAAGAAGCTGGTGTGCAGCTTGTCGAGGCGGATGGTGACCTTGGCATCGAGATAGCCTTCGCCCTTGCGATAGATCGGGTTGTTGCCGTTGTTCTTGTCACTCACCACGACCAGCCAACGCGTGCGGTAATTGTAGGCGAGCTTCGCGTTGAGCCAGCCCTTGTCGTAGAAAATACTGGCGTTGTAGGTGTATTTGGACAGGCCCGGATAATCGTTGAGCGCGACGTTGGTCGCGTCGTTGGTCAGGTTGGTCTGGATGGCGCGGGCGTAGGTGAAGTTCGCCTGCACGCCGAAGCCGTCGAGCGGCTTCGGCAGGAACGAGAACACCGTCTGCCCGGTCACTTCGATGCCGTCGAGCTTGGCGCCGTGTCCGTTGACTGACTGGCGCACCGTATACAGGTTGCCGTCGTGGAACACGTCGACATTGTCGCGCGTCACGTTGGGGATGATGAAGCTGCTCTCGTACTTCTTGTAATAGCCCAGGCTGACGAGCGTATCGCGATTGGGATACCAGGCTAGGTTCACTTCCCACTGGTCGGCGCGATACGGCTTGAGGTCGGGATTGCCCGCCGAGCAGGTCGTCTCGTCGGTGACGTCGGTCGTGTCGAACGTGCAGTTGATGTTGGGGACGAGGTCGGCCGGCTTCGGCCGCGCCAGGTTCTTGGCGTAATTGGCGCGGAAGAATAGGGTCGGGGTAATCTCGATATTGGCGTTCACCGCCGGCAGCCAGTCGGTATAGCCATGCGAGATCGACGCCGAATCCGCACCCGTCACCACCGTCTCGGTGCCGCCGCCGCTGCCCGGCTTGATACGGATTTCGGAGCGTTTGTAGGTGCCGGTGCCTTCGTCCTTCGTGTGAGTATAACGCACGCCGAAATTGCCCGTGACGGGCATGCCGAACAGGGTGAAGGCGTAATCGCCCATCAGATAGCCCGACGCGATCGTCTCATCGATCTGATAGTTCGGAATCTGGGGCAGCCCGTTCGCCTCGAACAGAAGGTCGTGATCGAAGCCCGACAGGTCGTAATACTGGCCGAGGACCTGCGAGTTGAACTTCGGGATCGCGAGCTGCGACGGCGCGTCCGACGGCGCGCCCTTCAGGCTGGAGAACAGCCCTGCGCCGGGGATCGTGCCCGTCGTCTGCTGGAGCAACTGCTGATATTGCTCCTGCGTCAAATAAACCGTGCCGGCGGCGGGGTTGCTCGGCGGCGTGCTGGTGATGACGGTCGAGATGTTGACGTTGGCGCTGTCCTGATAAGTCAGCGTCGCCGGGTCGAGCAGGCGCGTGCCGCCGCCATTGTAGAACTTGAAGCTCGACCAGCGGAACTGGCCGCCATATTGGACCTTCTTCAGGAAGGCCATGTCGCCGGTATCCCAATCGGCGTCGAGCTTGAGCTGGTTCTCCGTGCTGCGGCCCCAGTTCGGGCGATATTGCAGCGTCGGGCCCGACTGGACGAGCGGCTGGCCGTCTGCGCCGACCTGATCGAAGTTCGAATAGGAGGTCGGATCGGCAGGGTCGAACGAGCTTGGGAAGATGAACGAGGGCGTCCCGAGATCGTTGCGGCGATCGACCGTCAAGCCGCTGACGCCGGTCGAGAAGGCATAGGAATTGGTGTTGCCGTCGGTCGTCGCGGTGGCGTGCGAGGCCAGCCCCTTCAGGTTGAGCGCGCCCAACGACCAATCGAAGCCGGTCTGATAATATTGCGAGTTCTGGTCGTAGGTGAAGTTGCGCGCCTGCACGCCGATGATGCCGCTGGCGCCGTTGTAATTGGGCGCGCTCGCCGAACCGATGTTCACCGAATCGAGCGCGGCGACAACGCTGGTGACGACGTGATTGTCGTTGACCGTCGAGGTGCCGAGCTTGACCTGCGGCTGCAACGACCCGATCGCCGGATCGAGCTGGAAGCGCTGATAGCGGCCGAAATCGACCGAATAATTGTTGTCGTTCAGCCGCTGATTGCGGAAGTTGACCTGCGCTTCGACATAGGCGCGGAAATTGTCGGCGAAGCGATATTGCAGCTGCGCGTCGCCCGAGATGCGCTTGTCATGGCGGATCCAGCTGCGATAGCGCGGCACTGTCGGCACCCAGTCGAAGAACTGCGTCTCGCAGGCGAGCCGATTCGACGAGCCCGACACGCTCGCGCAGCTCGCATAGGTGTCGTAATCGGCATATTTGGGATTTTCGACGGTCTTCTGGTCGGAATGATCGAAGTCGGCGAGCTGCTTCCAGTTGGTATTGCTGATGTAATCCTGGCGCGTGACGACGTCGTCATAAGTCACGTTGGCGATGAAGCCGAGGCGGTCGCTGCCGAACAAGTGTGGCGAGCCCAGCGTCAGCGTGCCTCGCGGCTTCCACGACTTCATCAGCGGCAGATATTGTTCGGAGGCGGTGAGGCTGACGAACGGCTTCCGAAGGTCAAGCGGACGACGCGTCTCGACGCGCACGGTGCCGCCGATGCCGCCCTCGGTGATGTCGACCGAATAGCCCTTGTACACGTCAATCGACTTGACCAGTTCGGCCGCGAGATCGCGGAAATCGCCCGAGCGGCTGCCGTCGACATTGCCGCCGAGCATGGTGACGCCGTTGATCTCGATGCGGTTGAGATCGGGCTCGACGCCGCGGATCGAGACCTGCGTGCCCTCGCCGAAATCGCGGCTGAGCTGGACGCCGGTGATGCGCGCGAGCGCGTCGCCCACATTCTTGTCGGGGAAGCTGGCGATGTCGTCGGCGACGATCGAATCGACCACGGTCTCGGCGTTCTTCTTGCGCTGGATTGCCGAGCGCAACGAGGCGCGGGTGCCCACGACGAGGATGTCGCCGGCGCCGGCCGCGTTTTGGGCGGTCTGGTCGGCGGTTGCCGCCTTCTGCTGTTGGGCGTCCTGCGCGAAAGCCGGCGCGGCCAGGCCAACCGCCAACGTGAGCGCCAGCCACGATGTGGTGCGGAGCGCCCGCGCGGTCGAATGGCGTCGAGTGATCATCGTTTCTTCCCCTTGAGACATGCAAATGCCCTCCCTTGCCCGCGGGCCCCTCCCTGCGGGTTCGTTGCTGTCAATGTTGTCGGTGCGGCAATCCCGCCCTTCAGGCGCCGCTTGCGGCGGCGGCCCGGTCGCTCAGTCGCTGCTTTCCGATTTCTGCATCCCATTCCCCTGTTCGGACGCGGCTTTTGCCGTCGTCGCCAATTCGGCCGGCAGTCCCCTGCGCAGCGCAGGCATGACAAGTCCGACAAATTTGATGCGATCCTATATTGCCAAAATGTGAAACGCAATCATAATTGATGGGACAAAATGCACAACTCGTCGGCAGGAGGAGAGGAACTTGGCGAACTCGACATCTAAATGGCTGATTTCAGCGGGGCTTGCCGCGATCCTTCTCGGCGCGCCGGCGGCGGCAAAGCCGCGGCAGATGGAGCGTCTGGACCGCGGACTCGCCGCCGTCCCGGCTTCCACCGGCGGGATTCTGGTGAGCTGGCGATTGCTCGACAGCGATCCACAGCGAATCGGATTCGACGTCTATCGCGACGGGAAGAAGCTCAACCGGGCGCCGTTGACCGACGCCACGAGTTTCGTCGACCGCAATGGCACGGCGGCGTCGCATTATGCAGTCGCACCGGTCGAGGCGGGGCGCGAGGGCGCGCGGACGCCCGCGGCCGCGGTCTGGGCGAAGGGCTATCTATCGATCCCGCTCGTGCCCCCCGCCGACGGCGTGACGCCGGCGGGCGAGCATTACAGCTATACCGCCAATGACGCGAGCGTCGGCGATCTCGACGGCGACGGCCGCTACGAGATCGTGCTCAAATGGGACCCGACCAACAGCCACGACAACAGCCAGGGCGGCTATACCGGTGACGTGTTCGTCGACGCCTATACGTTGGACGGCAAGCGGCTGTGGCGGATCGACCTCGGACGCAACATCCGCGCCGGCGCGCACTACACGCAATTCCTGGTCTATGACTTCGATGGCGACGGCAAGGCCGAGGTGGCGATGAAGACCGCCGACGGCACGGTCGACGGCGCCGGGAAGGTGATCGGTGACGCGAAGGCCGATTGGCGGAGCACCACCGAGCAGGTTCCGCAGCGCGACCGCACCGGCGCGACGGTGCTGCCTGATGGAAAGATGGTTGCGAAGCTCGAGGGGCGCATCCTCAAGGGGCCGGAATATCTTACCGTGTTCGACGGGATGACCGGCAAGGCGCTTGCTACCGCGCCCTATGATCCGCCGCGCTATCCGGGTGGTAATCCCACCTTCGAGCAGATGACGCAGACCTGGGGCGACGGCTATGCCAACCGGTCCGACCGGTTTCTCGCCGGGGTCGCGTATCTGGACGGGCAGCATCCAAGCATGATCTTCGGCCGCGGCTATTATGCCCGCACCGCGATCGCGGCGTGGGACTATCGCAATGGCAAGCTCACCGAACGCTGGCTGTTCGACAGCGCGAAACCGGGCAACCAGGATTATGGCGATCGCGGCAACCATCAGCTCAGCATTGCCGATGTCGATCACGACGGACGCGACGAAGTGATCTACGGCTCGATGGCGGTCGATGACAACGGCAAGGGGTTGTGGACCGACCCGCTCTATCACGGGGACGCCATGCACATCTTCGACATCGATCCCAATCGGCCGGGGCTCGAAAAATGGGGCGTGCATGAACAGGTGGGGCACAATGGACAAATCGGCTCAGCGCTGCTCGACGCGCGCACCGGCCAGATTCTGTGGACCAAACCCGCGGATCGCGACACCGGGCGCGGGCTCGCCGCCGATATCGACCCCCGCCATGTCGGTGCGGAGATGTGGGGCGCCAATTCGCGCGACCTGTTCGACGTCCATGGCAAGGCGATCGGCCCCGCGCCGCGCCAGACCAACTTCGCGATCTGGTGGGACGGCGATCTGCTGCGCGAGCTGCTCGACGGCACGACCATCTACAAGTGGAACTGGCAGAAGGGCGTCGCCGAGCCGATGCTTCATCCCGAGGGCATCACCTCGGATAACGGAACCAAGGCCAATCCGACGCTGCAGGCGGATATCCTGGGTGACTGGCGCGAGGAGGTGATCTGGCGCAGCGCCGACAATCGCGAGCTGCGCATTTACACGACGCCGATTCCGACCACGCACCGCTTCGTCACGCTGATGCAGGATCCGGTCTATCGCGAAGGCGTGGCGTGGCAGAACACCGCCTACAACCAGCCGCCGCACACCGGCTTCTACTTGGGCGAGCGCACGGCGTCGGACGCCGCGAAATGAGAGGGCAGGGCATGAAAACCGTTTTGGTGGGAATGGCGGCGGCGCTCGCGCTCGCTGCCGCGCCGGCCCAAGCGCAGGAGCGCGCGACGGCCGAGGTCCATGGCGACACGCCCGGCGCGACGATCGACCGCCATATCTTCGGTCAGTTCGCCGAGCATCTCGGCCACGGCATTTACGGCGGGATATGGGTCGGGAAGGATTCGACCATTCCCAACACCGACGGCTATCGCAACGATGTGCTCGCCGCGCTCAAGGAGCTGAAGGTGCCGGTGGTGCGCTGGCCGGGCGGCTGCTTCGCCGACGAATATCATTGGCGCGACGGGGTCGGGCCGCGCGCCAAGCGGCCGATCAAGGTCAACACCAATTGGGGCGGCGTCACCGAGCCCAACAGCTTCGGCACCAATGAATTCATGAACTTCGCCGAACTGATCGGCGCCGACGCCTATGTCTCGACCAACGTCGGCAGCGGCACGCCGGGCGAGATGCAGGCGTGGATCGAATATATGACCGCGCCCGCCGGAACGCTCGCCGACGAGCGCGCGGCGAACGGGCGCAAGGCGCCGTGGAAGCTTGCCTATGTCGGGCTCGGCAATGAGCTGTGGGGCTGCGGCGGGCAGATGCGCCCCGAATATGCCGCCGACCTGACGCGACGCTACGGCCAGTTCGTCAAGGTGCCCGCGGGCGAGCATGTGATGAAGATGGCGAGCGGCCCCAACAGCGGCGACACCAACTGGATGGAGGTGATGATGCGCGAGGCGGGCGACCGCATCGACGGCATCGGCCTGCATTATTACACCGTGCCGCACAGCTGGGGGCACAAGGGCTCCGCGACGCAGTTCGACGAGGCCGAATACGCGCTGACGCTCGCCAAGACGCTCAAGATGGACGAGCTGATTACGAAGCACAGCGCAATCATGGACAAATACGATCCAAAGAAACGAGTCGCACTGGCGGTCGACGAATGGGGGACGTGGTACGACGTCGAACCGGGGACCAATCCCGGCTTCCTCTATCAGCAGAACAGCCTGCGCGACGCGATGGTGGCGGCGCTCAACATCGGCATCTTCATCCGGCACGCCGATCGCGTGCGGATGGCGAACATCGCGCAGATGGTGAACGTGCTGCAGGCGATGCTGCTGACCGACGGGCCGAAGATGGTGCGCACGCCTACCTATTGGGTGTTCGACATGATGAAGCCCTTCCAGGACGCGACCGCGCTGCCGGTCGTGCTCGACGGGCCGAATTATACGGCGGGCGAGTCGACGGTGCCCGCGGTCAGCGCGGTGGCGGCGCGCGACAAGGGTGGCGTGGTGCATGTCGCGTTGACCAATGTCGATCCGCACCATGCGGTGACCGTCTCGGCGAAGCTCGACGGGGTGAGCGCGCGCAGCGCGAGCGGCGCGATTCTGACCGCGCCGACGGTGCAGTCGTATAACGACTTCGACCATCCCGACCGGGTGAAACCGGCGGCGTTCTCGGGCGCGCGCATTACAGGCGACGCGCTGTCGGTAACGCTGCCGGCCAAGTCGGTCGTGGTGCTGGCGGTGAAGTAGCCCAACCGTTCGTGCTGAGCTTGTCGAAGCACGATTGGCCGCACTCGCCCTTCGACAGGCTCAGGGCGAACGGGGCTGGCCGCGCGTGAACACCAGCCGATCGACGACCACCGCGGTGTCGGGCAGCGTCAGTGTAATCCGGTGCTCCCCGCCCGCAATCGAGCCCGGCACCGGCACGGCGATGCGATTGTCGAGAACGGCGAGCGCCCAGGCGTGGTCGCCCGCGTGGCGTTCGACCGCGATCGGCGTGGCGGGACCGCCGTCGATCGAGAGGGCGAGGCGGAGCGGTTCGCCGTCCTTGGTCGCATAGGTCGGCAGCAGCTCGATTGCGGCGCGCCAGATGCCGGGCGGCAGCGTCAGCCGATAGGCGAGCCGCGCATCGGGGCCCGTCCCGGCGGCGGCCGTGCCGTTGCGGCCGAGACCATCGATCGCTTTCCAGTCGCGTGAAGCGGCGGGGTCCGCGGCCTCGGCCTCCAGCGTGACGGTATTCGCGGACGGGCTGGGCGCATCGGGCGGCGGCGCGACTGGTGCGATCGGCGAGGCGGCAGGGAGCACCGGCGGGCTGATGCGGAACGACTTCCACTGGCCGTCGGCGGGCTCGACCGCCATGATGCCACGCCACTTTCCGCCTGCGATTTCGTCATTGTAGCGACGGGTCAGCGCGGTGAGTTCGGCATCGGCGGCGCGGGCGTCGGCGCCGTACCAGGCGGCGTGGCCGGGATCGGTGTCGCGGAGCTTGTCTTGCGTCTCGGCCGAGAAATAGCGGCGGTTGGCGAGCCACGCCGCCGTCACCGGATAGGTCACCAGCTCGAAATAGGCGTTCTGCCGGTCGGGAGCGATGCGTGCGGCGATCGCCTTCGCCTTGGCCGCGAGTGTGGCGAAATCGGCGACTCGGGCGTCGGCCTGGGGGATGCTGTAAGGGCTGGGGCGCGGCTTTTCGCCGGGGAGCCACCATTGCAGATGCTCGGGCCGGCGCTCGAAATTGAGCCGCTGCGCCTCCGCGAGGACCGCGGCGATGTCGGGCGCGGCGGCACGGTCGAGGTTGGCCGCCGCCCAATCGGTGACGGCCGCGTCGATCGTTAGCGCGCGCGTCCCCGGCACGTCCCAGGCGAGGCGCATGGCATAGTCGATGTCGAGCTCGGCGGGCTTGAGGTCGCCGACGTTGAACACCCACATTTGCCGCGCGCCGTTGTCCCAGGCGCGGTCCAGCTCCTCGCGGATCAGCGCCGGCGGGGTGGTCGAAAGCCAGAGATAGGAGAGCGGTGCGCCGAGATAGGAGAGGTGGTAATAAACCCCCGAACCGCCCGGCCGTTGCCGCTCGGCGGCGTCGGGCATGTGGCGGATATAGCCGAAATTGTCGTCGGGCCACATCAGCGTCACGTCATCGGGGACCTTGAGGCCGCTGCGGTAGATGTCGAGCACTTCCTTGTAGGGCGTGAACACCTGCGGGACGCGGTCGAGGTCGCGGTTGACGTAGCGCTTCAGCATCGCGCGCTGATCGGCGAAGATCTGCTCGAGCGTCTGGCGGCGGGCGGCGTCGGTGGTCGGGCCGACCATGCCGCTGTCGTGGATGCCGCGCATGCCGAGCGTCCAGATGTTCTCGTATTGCGCATTGGCCTCGACCCGCGCGCGCCAGTATTCGGCGACGCCGGCGCGGTTGGTGAGGTAGTTGAACGCCTCCGGCGGCGCGGTCCATTCGCCGACGTTGTTGCGCAGCATCGGCTCGGCATGCGACGAGCCCATGACGATTGCATAGCGGTCAGCGAGCGCGGCGTTGCGCGGGTCGGCGTTGAACGCGCGCGTCACCTTGTGCATCGCCGGCCAGACGAGATCAGCCTTGAGCCGCAGCATCAGGTCGAACACGCGGGCGTAGGTTTTCGGGCCGATCGTGCCGTTCTCGGGCTCGTAAGTGGCGGCGGCCCAGGGTTCGAGGCCCCAATCCTCGTCATTAAGGAAGATGCCGCGATATTTGACCGAGGGCGGTCCGTAGCGGCGGCTGCCGGGGACGGCGTGGATGACGGCGTGGTGCTCGGACTTGACGTCGGCCCACCAATGCCAGGGCGACACGCCGATCGCGCGGCTCAGCTCATAGACGCCGTAAGCGGTGCCGCGGCGGTCGCTGCCGACGATCACCAGCGCGTGATCGACGCCCGGCGCGGGGCGATCGAGCGTGGCGATGACGAAGCTCTCCCACGCGCCCTTGAGCGTGCCGATGTCGAGGTGGTGCGCCGCGACGAGATGGTCGATCGCGGGCATGTGGCCGAGCGTGCCGACCCAGATCTGATCGCGCGCGCGCGAGGCGGCGGCGACGCGCGGGGTTCGACCCGAGACGCTCTCAATGTCGCGGGCGAGATCGTGCGCGGCGATCGAGACGACAGGGTAATCGCCGGGAGCGGCGACGATGTCGGCGGCGGTATCGGGAGAGACGATGGTGAGGCCGGGCGCGTCGGGAGCGAAGCTGACGAGGCGCTGCCCCGCCCCCCGTTCGCGCTGGGGCGCTCCCAATCTCCGTTCGCCCTGAGCTTGTCGAAGGGCGGGAGCGGAACCGTGCTTCGACAAGCTCAGCACGAACGGGGGTGGGGTTGCCGCGCTGGTGGCGAATATCGTCGCAGCGAGCAAAACCCCCTTCATTCGTCCAGCCTGTCCGGCGCCTTCACCATCGCCACCGGCACGCCGCCGCGGACGTGGTGCATCGTCACCAGCCTGACCGCCTCCAGCGCGTCGCCGGACTTGCCGTCGCTCGTCACCGCGAGCGCGAGCGTGTTGGCGCCGTGGTTGTCGATGATGCCGGGCGGGATCGGGAACACGCGCTGCGGGCCGATATTGGCGACGAACTGGCCCATGTTCCAGCCGTTGACGAACAGCAGCACGCGGTAGCGGCCGGGCGAGCGCGGCGTCTTGGGATCGCCGAACTGCACGCCGATCGTCGCGTCGTCGCCCTGCGGCACGTCGAGCGTGAAGCGCGTGCGATACCAGACGGTGCCGGCGAAGGCGGTGGCCGCGGGGACGCGGGCGGTTTTCCAGCCGCTGTCGTCGAAGCCGGGGAGCGACCAGCCGACCCGCTCGCCATAGAGGCCGCCGTTGTTGAGCGGCCCGCGCGCGGTGTCGATCAGCTCCTCGCCGCCCTTGCGGCCCTGGATTTTCCACGCGATCGGCACCGCGAAGCTCTCGCCGCCGGGACGCGACAGCGAGGCGGAGATGAGGCCGCGCGGCTCCTTGTGCGCGTCGTCGGTCTCGAGGTCCCAGTTGTGGCCGTCGGGGCGGATCATCACCGACAGGACGTGCTCGCCGGCTTTCTGCGCGGCGGCGGGCAAGTCGAACTCGGCCATGCCGACGGTGATCGGGCGGGCGAGGCCGGTGGGGAGTTCGTGCTCGCCGACGAACTGCCCGTCGAGCCAGAGTTGCAGCATCCCGCCGCCACCGCCGCCGTAATGGAGCGCGATATGCTGCGCGTCGGCGCTGCCGGCGAAGCGGCCGCGATACCAGACGTCGCCGTCGTGGAAGCCATAGGCGTCCATCTGCAGCGTCGGCTGGCCCGTAGGCGGGCGGATCGTCGAGCGGTCGGGCGCGCCTGCGGCCTTGATCCAGCCGCTGTCGTCGAAGCCGGGCTGCGCTTCGGGCGAGCCAGCGTGGAAGCGCCATGTCGCGCGGGTGAGGTCGGGGAGGGCGATCGGGTGCGGACCGGGGAGCGGCTGGCTCGCGACGAGGCTGCCGCTCGCGCTGCGCGTCGTGGCGACCGGCGCGCCGTTCCAGGTGACGCGGCTGACGCCGGCGGGCGCCCAGACTTCGAGCGGCTCGGCGGCTTTGGTGTCGCCGGTCATTGCCAACGTGTCGCCCGCGACGGCGGCGTGGCGGACCAGCCACGGGCCGCGGTCGAGCACGTCGCCCCGGCGGAAGAAGCGCTGCGCCTCGGCGGTGTCGTCGATCAGGAGCAGCAGCGGCGCGCGGCCGCCGCCCTCGATCCGGACGCGGGCGAGGCCGGCGTGGGTGTAGTCGAGGTGGAGGTCACGGCGGCTCGCGTCCCAGCGCGAGCGCACCGACCCGGCGAGCACCGTCACCTTGGGCTCGCTCTTGTAGCGCAGCACCGTCTCGCCCGGCTCGCCGGCGCGGCCGTAGAACAGCGCGATGTCCTCGTCGCCGTGGCGCAGCACGGTCTGCAGCTCGGAGGTCGCATAGACGAGGCGCTGGCGTTCGAGGTTCACCCCGGCGAGCAGCAGCTTGGCGTCCTGCCCGTTGAGCTGCATCGGGAAGGAATAGCGCCCGTCGGGCAGGTCGGCGGCGATCGTGAAGCGGTCGTCGGTGGTCGCCTTCGACGGCTTGTGGACGACGAACAGCAGCCGCGCGTCGGTATCGGGATTGCGGTCGTGATAGACCTGCACGCGGTCGCTGGAGACACTGACCGGCGGCGCTTTCTCCAGCCGCGCGAGATCGGGAACCGCCTGGACGAACTCGCCGAGCTGCTTCAATTCCAGCGCCTTGGGGCGCAGGTTGCGCGCTTCGTCGATCGCCGCGCCGTAATCATAGGAGGTATAGACCACCGGCGCCGGCAGCCAGCCCCAGCTGGTGCCGCCATAGGTCATGTAGAAATTCTGGATGGCGATGCCATTGGCGATATTGGTGCCGTAGAACACGCGTTGGTAGCCCAGCCCGCGCTGCACCGCGTTGCACGGATACATGCCGTTCGAGCCCCAATAATCGAACCAGCCGCCGCCGAACTCGGCGATGAAGCCGGGCGTCTTGGGCGAGGCGCTGGCGCCGCCGTCAGCGCCGCCGGGGCCGTAGAGGCCCCAATCGGGCGCGGGGCTGCCCTTCGACGGGGTATTGTGGACCGTGCAGACGCCGCCGGGATAGCCGTCGAACGCGTAGAGGTCGTTGGGGCCTTTGACGGTGCCGGGCACGTCGCTGGAGGCCGGAACCCACTTGCCGTGGCGGCCTTGGTCGTTGTGGAAGATCGGCACGGTGATGCCGTCGGCGCGCGCCTCGTCATAGAGGTGCTGCATATAGCGCTGCTGCGTCGGATCGGTGGCGGCGAGCTCGTTCTCGATCTGGTGGAGGATGACGGTGCCGCCGCCATTGTCGAGCTGGTGCCGGGCGATGATCGCGTTGACGCGGCTCAGCCATTCGTCGGCCGCGGCCACATATTCGGGATCGTCGGTGCGCGCCTTGGCCTTCTGGTTGACCAGCCAGCCGGGGAAGCCGCCGCGCGACAGCTCGGCGTTCACATAAGGCCCGGCGCGGGTGATGACGTAGAGGCCTTCCTCCGCCGCCATGTCGAGCACGCGGTCGATGTCGCGGATGCCGGAGAAGTCGTACTGGCCCTGCTTCGCGGTGTGATAGCCCCAGTCGAAATAGAGCGAGACGGTATTGAAGCCGCTCGCCTTCATCTTCTGGAGGACATCGCGCCACAAATCGGGGGAGGGCAGGCGGAAGGGGTGGAACTCGCCCGACCAGATCATGGTCGGCTTGCCGTCGATGAGGAGCGAGTAGCGGTCGTAGGTGACGCGGTGCTTGGTTGCGGGCGGGGCGGGCGCAACCGGCGCGGCGGCGGAGGCCGCGGCTGGGGCGGCTGTTAGGCAAGTCGCGGCGAGGACGACGGCGATGGTGTGGCGGAAATTCTTCATATGTGCCCCCTCTTCCGTTCGCCCTGAGCTTGTCGAAGGGCGGGTGCTCCAATCGTGCTTCGACAAGCTCAGCACGAACGGGTTTGAGTTTGCCTTGGCCGCTAAATCACCCCATCAGCCCATGATCGCGGGCGAAGGCGAGGAACAGGTCGATCCACGGCACCGGCGTTCCGTCCTTGTGGTCGGCGGGCGGGCCGTGGCCGCCTTGCTCGAAGATCATCAGCTCGGTCGGCACCTTCGCTCGCCTAAGCGCCTGGAACATCAGGATGCTGTTCTCGGGCGGCACGACGGGATCGTCGGCGTTGCAGGCGACGAAGCTCGGCGGCATGTCGTTCGGCAGCTTGAGCTGCGCCGACCAGCGCTGCTGCGCCGCCGGATCGTGCAGCCTGTCGCCGAGCAGCTCGCGGCGCGACTGGGCGTGGACGCCCTCGTCCATCATCGTGATCACCGGGAAGAACAGCCCGGCGACGGTCGGGCGCGGCGACTGGCGATCGATTGCGTCGATCGGCGCGTAGGTCTGGGCCGCCGACTGGCTCGCGGTACGCGCGGCGAGGTGGCCGCCGGCGGAAAAGCCGGTGACGGCGACGCGCGCCGGATCGACCCGCCAGCGCGTGCCCGCGCCGGCGCGGATCACCCGCATCGCGCGCTGCGCGTCCTGCAGCGAGACGTCGGGTCCGGCGGTCCATTGGTCATGCGGCAGGCGGTAGAGCAGGTCGAACGCGGTGAAGCCGCGCGCGGCGAAGGCGCGGGCGATCCCCGATCCGGTGCGGCCGACCGCGACGCGGGCATAGCCGCCGCCGGGCACGACGAGCACCGCCGCGCCGTTGGGCTTCGCGGGCTTGACCGCGGTCAGCATCGGCGTCGCGACATGCGTCCAGGCGATGTCGTCGGCGGGGCCGTTGGGCGAGCGCTTGACGAACACGTCCGTCACAGGACCCGCCGTCTTGCCGGGGGGCGAGCCCGGCCAGAGCGGGAATCGCTCGATCGTCGGGTCGTCCTCGGATGCCGCTCGCGCCAATGCGGGCGTCGCCGCTGCGGCGAGTGCTCCGGCCAAGAGGCCACGTCGGGTTGCTTCCATCATGCCCTCCTTCACATGCCGCGCATCGCGCGGCCCCACAGCTGGTCGTAGCGCCAGCCCGACAGGTTCTCGACGATCGCCTTGGCCTCGGGCGAGCTCGGTTCGGTCGCGCCGCTGCGCAGATGCTCGATCTCGTCCATCAGCACGCGGTGCGTCACGGGATCGAGCCGGAAGCGCAGCGAGACGATGATGCCCCCGACGAGCACCGCGAGCGTGCCGGCGCCGAGCACCCAGGCGATCGTGTGGATCGCGTGCGGGCTCTGCACCGCCGCCTTGGACTGGAAGCCGCCCCAGCCCATGATGAGTCCGACGCCCGCCACCGCCGCGGCCTGTGACGCCTTGCGGATGAAGGTCATCACCCCGGCGAAGCTGCCCTCGCGGCGCTGGCCGGTGACGATTTCGTCGACATCGGCCATGTAATTGTAGGTCGCCCAGGGGATGTAGTTGAGCGCGCCGCGGCCGAGCCCTGCGAAGACGATCGGGATCCACAGCAACCAGCTCCCGCTGCGCACGCCGCTCGCCCATTGCGCGATCAGCACGACGACGCCGATGCCGAACGACACCGCGGCGATGCGATAGGCGCGGCCCGGCGAGCTCTTGAGCGCCATGTTGATCGCGATTCCCACCGCGACGAGCTGGACGACATACATCCAGCCGAGCAGGCTGGAGGCGAGCGCGGTCGAGCCGGCGAGCGCGAAGATGACGAAGAAGGTGAAGGCGGCGTTGAACACGTCCTGGCTGATATAGCCGCCGAGATACATGCCGAGGTGCAGCCGGAAGGCGCGGATGCGCATCGTCGAGAAAAGGTTGCGGTACAGCGTCCTGAACGTTTGGGCGAGGCCGATCCGCTCGGCCACGGTCTCGTCGGGATCGGCGGGCGGGCGCTGCCGCTCCCAGCTGAAGGCGTAGAGGAAGCCCGCGGTCGCCATGAACAGCACTGCGAAGATCGCGCCCATGTAGAGGAAGGTCCAGGCGCTGTCGCGGCCGAGATAGTCGATGATCCACATCGGCATGAAGCCGGCGAGGATCGCGGCGATCTGGCCGATGAAGATGCGGAAGCCCGCGAACTTCGCCTTGCTGCGATAGTCGCTCGACATCTCGGCGGCGAGCGTCTCGAACGGGATGATCTCCATCGCATAGACCATCTCGAAGAGGACGTAGGTGACGAGATAATAGAGGAACGCCTGCCCGGGCAGCCACATCAGCGCGAAGGAGGGGAGCAGGGGAATCGCGGCGAGAATGAAGAACCGCCGCCGGCCGAACTTGCGCCCAAGCCAGGTGCCGCCGAAATGGTCGGAGATGTGCCCGATCACCGGCGAGGTGAAAGCGTCGAGGATGCGCGCGATGGCGAAGATCGCCGCCGCCTCCGCCGCGGTCAGTCCGCAGAAGGTGGTGTAGAAGATCAGCACCCAGCCCGAGATCACCGCCATCGACCCGGCGCCGAGGAAGTCGTTCGAGCCGTAGGCGAGGAAGTTGATGAGCCGGATCGGCCGCTGCCGCGGCGGCGCGGGCGGCGCGTCGAGGGTGGTTACGGGATCACTGGCCATCACGGGCATCCTCTCGTCGCGGCGCGTGTCGAAGCCGCGCCCTGTGGCGGGCGGCACGCCGGCCGCCCGCCCGGAAAAACCGTCAGATATAGGTCCGCAGGAACTCGCCCAGCGCGCAGATCGCGAGGCTCTGGCCATAGGGCATCGAGGTGAGCGGGATGTCCTTGTAGAATTGCATCGTGTCGCCCATCGCGGTGCCGAAGCTGACCTGCTTCAGCTCGCCGCTCTCGTCGATATTGGCGAGCACGCCTTCGATCGCCCTGATGCCGACCGCCTCATAATGCCGCGGCAGATAGCCTTTTCGCACCGCCTTCAGGATGCCGTAGGCGAAGCCGGCGGTCGCCGAGGCCTCGAGATAGCTCGTCGGATCGACGATCAGCGTGTGCCACAGGCCGCTCGCGTCCTGATGTTCGGCGAGGGTCTTTACCTGCGCGGCGAGCGTGTCGATCAGGAAGGTGCGGAAGGCGTCGCCCTCGGGCAGGTCGAGCATCTCGATGATCTCGGGGATGGCGATCGTCACCCAGCAATTGCCGCGCGCCCAGAGGGCTCCGGCGAAATTGTGCCGGCCGTCGAAGGTCCAGCCGTGATACCAGAGGCCCGTCTTGCGATCGAACAGGTACTTGATGTGGACGAGGAACTGGCGTTTCGCCTCCTCGATATAGTGCGGGCGGCCGAGGATTTGCCCGATCCGTGCGAGCGGCAGGACCGACATCATCAGCGTGTCGTCCCACATCTCCTCGGGGTTCTCGTCGTTGAAGACGATGTGCTGGAAGCCGCCTTCCTCGGTCTTGGGCAGGCCGTCGTCGGCCATCAGCCATTCGGCCCAGGTGTCGAGATAGGGCAGGTAGGTGATGTCCCCGGTCTGCTCGTAGAGATTGGCGAGCGTCAGGAACGGCGCCATGGTGTTGATGTTCTTGGTCGGCGTGCCGGCGGCGAAGCGGTCCTCGAACCATTTGAGCATGACGGCGAAGGCCTTGTCGTCGCCGGTCTGCTCCCAATAGCGATAGAGGCCGAACAGGCCGACGCCGTGGGTCCATTCCCAGTCGTTCCAGCCCTTGGTGTCGATCACGCGTCCGTCGTCGAGGCGCAGCAGGAACTCGCCGGTCTCGTCTTTGATGTTGACGAGGTTGTCGATCAGTCGGTCGATCGCGCCGACGATCTGGTCGCGGGGGATCGAGTGGGTCATTGCAGCCATGATGTTCCTTGTGAGGCTCAATCGAGGTGGAAAAGCGGGGTGAGCGGCCATTCGACCGGCCGGTTGTCGGGATGAGTCTCCATCAGCGGCGCCATGTAATCCCACCATTTCCGCATCACCGGATGGTCGGGCAAGGCGTCGCGGCGGTTGTCGTCGGTCAGCTTGAGCACGGCGAACAGCGCCAGCGTCTCCTCGTCGAGGAAGATCGAATAGTCGCGGATGCCGCTATCGTGCAGCAGCTCGGCAAGCTCGGGCCAGATTTCATCGTGGCGCTTCTTGTACTCGGCGATCGTGCCGGGCTTGAGCTGCATGCGGAAGGCGTGGGTGGTGGTCATCGCATTGTCCTGCGCTGCGGCCAGAGCGGGGTGCCGGTGACGCGCGTGTCGTCCGCATCGTCGAGCACGATCGGCGGGCGCGCGTCGGGAGCGGCGATTTCCATCGTCAGCCGGTCGATCGCGATGCCGCGCGTGTGGCGCATCCACAGGCCCCAGGCGGGGAGCACGCCGAACATGCTCGGCTCGGGATAGGCGGTGGCGACTTCGGGCGGGCGGCGCGCGGCGTCCTCGGCCGTGCCGCCGCCGCGGAAGGCGAGATGGACGCGCTGGATCGCGACGTCGGTGACGGGGCGATCGGGCAGGCCGGCGAGGATCGCGGGATAGCGATGGTCGATGCCGGTCGCGGTGATGTCGGCGAGGCGGATGCCGCGGGTGCTGCCTATGCCGGTGCCGGCGGGGCCGCGCGCGCGGTTGCCGAGCCGCACGAACAGTGGCGCGGTGGTGACGTCGTGCATGACGAGGCTGCGCGCGGTGACGTTCTCGATGGCGCCGCCGTCGACCGTCTCGATCGCGAGGCCGCGGCAATGGTCGAATCGGCAGCGCTCGATCAGCACGTTGCGGTATCCGCCGTTGCTCTCGGTGCCGAGCTTGATGCGGCCGGTCGGGCGATCGCGGTCGGGGGCGAGTTGCTGCGTCGTGCGCCGCGTGCCGTCGAGCATCGTGCCGAGGTCGTAGCCCGAGACATGGCAATCGCTGATCGTCACGTTCTCGGCCGCGATCGGGCGGCCGAGCGCGAGGCTCGACTTGACGACGATGGCGTCGTCATTCGGGGTGTTGATCCGGCAGCGGCGGACGGCGGCGTCCTTCACGCAATCGAGGTCGATGCCGTCGCGTTCGGCGTCGATGGCGAGATTGTCGATCTCCAGCCCCTCGGTGCCAGTGGCGAGGATCGCGATATGGCCGCCGCGGAGAATCGTGAAGTCGGCAAGGCGGATTCGCTTGCCGTGGTGCAGCGCGATCGCCTTGTCGCCGAGGCCCTGCATCGCCGCGGCGTCGCGTTCCAGCTTCGCGATGTCGGCACCGGCCATGCCCTGCATCGACAGCGGGCGTTCGCCGGTCTGCGCCCGCCAGCGCGCGCCGGGACCGTCGCGCGTGAGGCCGTCGCCGAGGATCAGCCCCGGCCCGCTGATGCTCACGTCCTCGACCCCGTCGCCCCAGATCAGGCTGTTGGCCCAATGGCTGTGGCCGAAATCCTGATAGAGCTGGGCCCCGCGATCCTCGGGCAGGTCGTAGCGGCCGCCGTGCCGCGCGGGATCGGCGGCGATCAGCGCCGCGCCGGGCTCGAAGCGCAACGAGACGCGACTCGCAAGCCGGATCGAGAAGCACAGATAGCGGCCGCGCGGGATCACCACCGTGCCGCCGCCGGCCCGCGCGCAGGACGCGATTGCAGCGTTGAAGGCATGGGTGTCGAGCGTCTCGCCGTCGCCGCGCGCGCCCGCTGCGCGCACATCGACCCGCTCGGCGGCGAAAGCCGGTGGGGGCGCCAGCGCAAGCGCGCCGACGGCGAGAAGGTCGCGCCGCGTCATCAACTTCCCGCCGGGCGGACCGAGGAATGCGCGCTGCTCGCCGGGATGAGAATCGCGCCGGGCAGCGGCGGCTTGGCAGGATCGAAGCTGCGGTACGGGAGGCGGATATGCTCGGCGAGCTTCGGCAGGTCGGCAGCGAGGCCGGCCGCCACGACGCGCGCGAGCAGCCATGCGCCGTAATTGTCGTTATGCGTCTGGTCGCGGCCACCGTCGTTGAACGCCAGCGGCGCGCGGTCCGGCCCCAGCGTCTCGTAGATGCGGCGGCTGGCGGCGTTGAGGTCGATCAGCGGGACATGCTCCTCGGCCGCGACGCGCTTCATCGCCTCGACATAATCGGCGAGCGTGCGCTTGAGCGTGCCGTCGGGCAGGAACATCCGCCGCTCGGGCGAGGTGACGAGCACCGGCGTTATGCCGCGCGCCCGCGCCTCGGCGATATAGGCCTTGAGATAGGCCGGATAGGTATAGGCCGGATCGGCATAGGTCTGCGGCCACTGTGTCTTCTGGTCGTTATGGCCGAACTGGATCAGCAGCCAGTCGCCGGGCTTAGCCTGCGACAGCAGCTTGTCGAGGCGAAGGTCGGTGAGGAAGGATTTGAGCGTCGCGCCCGATTTGGCGTAATTGGCGACCGCAACCCCGCCGTCGAGCATCGCCGGCAACATCTGCCCCCAGGATGCCGCAGGCTCGTACGGCTGATCGGTTACGGTCGAATCGCCGGCGAGGAACACGGTCGGCGCGGTGACCGGCTCGATCGTGACGGTCGCAACCTCAGCATCGCCGAGCAGTTCGAGCGTCAGCCGGTCGTCCCATTCGTAGGTCGCGGCCTCGTCGGTCGTGACCCGCACCGCGGAACCGCCGGGTGCATTCTTCGGCGGCGGCGCGAGCGTCGGCGTGCGCACCGACACGAGGAAGTCGCGCTCCGAACCGGCGGGCGCATCCAGCAACATCAGCCGGCGGTTCTCGGCCTTGACCGTCAGCGTGCCGCGCTTGCCGGAGAAGGTGAGGGTGACGCGGTAGGTGCCCTCGGGAACCGCCGCCGAGAACAGCAGGTCGCCGGGGCGCGAGGTCGGCTCGAAGCCGAAGCCGCCGGGCGAATAGGCCTGGCCGGCGGGCACCTTGATAGTGCCCGCGCGCGGTGCCCCGAAGGAAAAGGCCCAGCGCGTCGTCGTCGCGGCGCGCGCCGTCGTCGCGCCCAGCATCAGCAGGGCGCCCGCAGCCGCGAGCCGGAACGAGGATGACATGCGCACGATGTGGCCATTCCTTCCAAATGGTGTATCTCTATTCCATTTTGTGATACTTGACCAGAGTACGTTAGACAATTGCCGCCAATCGTCCGCCGCCAGCCCGAAGGAGCCGCCATGTTCGTCCTGTTCGCCCTCGCCGCCGCTGCCCAGCCGGCGCTTGCCGACGATTTCCGCCATGGCCTCGCCAAATGGCGGATCGAGGCGGAGGCGCCGGCGAAGGTTTCCGCGCGCGGCGGCGTGCTCGACGTCGAGAGTCCGAAAGGAATCTCGCTGTGGTTCCGGCGGCCGTTGACCGGGCCGGTGACGATCAGCTTCGACGTGCAGCCGGTCGCCGCCGGCGGGCCGAACGATGCGGTGAGCGACGTCAACGCCTTCTGGATGGCGCACGAGGTGGGCAAGCCGGGCCTCCGCCAACGCAGCGGGGCGTTCGGCGACTACGATACGCTCGAGACCTATTATGTCGGGATCGGCGGCAACCGGAACACGACGACGCGCTTCCGCCGCTATATCGGGCGCAAGGACGACCGGCCGCTGCTGCCCGAAAACGACCTGAAGGCGCGTTCGGCGATGCTCGCGCCCAACCGCTGGACGCATATCGAGCTGATCGCGGACGGCACCCACATCGCGGTGCGGCGCGACGGCAAGCGGCTGTTCTCCTATGACGACGCGCAGCCTTATCGCAGCGGCTGGTTCGCGCTGCGCACGACCAAGAGCCACCTGCGCTACCGCAATTTCCGGATCGCCCCCTTGCCTCACTCGACTACCAGCAGGTCGGCGAGCCCGTCGCGGTGACGCTCGCCGGGTCGGGCGCATGGACTTGATGTGAGAGCGGCAGGTCGAGCGCCGCGAGGCCCTGACCGACCAGCGCCGCCGCGGCGCGCGCGCCGAGCTCGTTGAGATGCGTGGTGTCGTGATGGCCTTGCGGGAACAGCGCGACGTGATCGGCGGGGGTGAAGATCATGAAATAGCGGTCGGCCTTGCCCGCGCCGACGCCGCCGAAGAAGCGCATCGCGCGCGCGTCGAGGTCGATCAGCGGTGTGTGCGTGTCGGCCGCCACCTTGCGCACCGCCTCGGCCCAGGCGCCATGGGTTTCCTTGATCGTGCCGTCGGCGGCGAACTCGTCGCGGGCGATCGGGGTCATCAGCACCGGTGTCGCCTGCCGCGCGCGGACGTCGGCGACGAACTTCGTCAGGTTCTCGGCATATTGCGGCGGATCGACGTGACGGAACATCTTGGCCGTGTCCTCGTCGTTATGGCCGAACTGGATCAGCACGGTGTCGCCGGGGCGCAGCATGGCGAGCAGTTGCTGCCACAGCCCCTCCTCGACGAAGGTCTTGGTGCTGCGCCCACCGCGCGCGCGGTTGATCACCTGAACATCGGTCGGCAGCACGCAGGGCAGGAACATGCCCCAGCCCATCTGCGGATATTGGCTTGGCGTGTAGTGCGCCGCGGTCGAATCGCTGGCGATGAATACCCTCGGCGGTGCCGGGGGTGCAGGAGCCGGGGCGGGGGTGGGGCTCGCCTGGACGAGCGACAGCGCGGCGGCCATCCACAACGGTTTCATACACCTCTCCTAGGCTTCCCGCCGCCGCCGGGAAGGAAGCGCGGCGGCGGAAATGCGTGCGATCAGAACTTGTAGCGCGCGCCGAAGAAGAACTGGCGCCCGGTCTTGCTATAGACCTGCTGGTCGCGGCGGTCCTGCCCATCCCAATAGCTGGTCGGCGTGTCGGTCAGGTTGAGCGCGTCGGCGGTCAGCGTGATATGGTCGGTCAGCTTGTACGACAGCGACGCGTCGATATTGGTGCTGCCATAGGCGCCGGTTACGTCGGCAAGGCCCGAGCGCAGCGGCACCTGGCGGATATAGTCGTCGCGATAGGCGAGCGACACGCGCGCCGACAGCTTCGAATCCTCGTAATAGAGCGTCGCGTTCGCCGAATTGGGCGACACGTCGACCAGCGGCGCGGTGAGCGATGGACCGGTCGCATCGGTCGTCAGGATGTAGCTGATGTTCGACTTGATGTGCGTATAGTTCAGGATCGCGCCGAAATGCTGGAGGAAGCCCGGCAGGAAGGTGAAGGGCTGCTGATATTGCAGCTCGATGCCGTCGATCTTGCCGCCGCTGGTGTTCTCGTAGGTGGTGACGTTTGTCGTCGTGTTAGGGTCCTGGTTTGGGGTCAGCAACGACAGCGGCAGGCCGGCGGCGGCGTAGGTCGTCGTCGTCGTGATCTGCTGGACGAAGCTGCTCAGGTCCTTGTGGAAATAATTGGCCGACAGGATCGCGCCATGCTGGAAATACCATTCGATCCCGGCGTCGATATTGGTCGCGCGATAGGGATCGAGATAGGGATTGCCGACGGTCGCGCTGAACGGCGTCTGCGCGGTGCCGATCGAGCCGCCGGGGGTCAGATAGCCGAGCTCGGGCCGCGACATCACCTTCGACACGGCGAAGCGCGCGGTCAGTTTGGGCGTGATGTCGAGCGCGAAGTTGGCAGCGGGCAGCCAGTCGCCGTACTTGCGCCTTGCCGTGGTCGGCACGCCCGCGCCGACATAGCCTTGCGAAACCTGCTGGGTATGCGCGTAGCGCACGCCGATATTGCCGCGCAGTGTCATGCCGTTGGCGAAGCCGAATTTGAAATCGGCCTGCACATAGGGGCTGATGTCGCGCTCCTGCACCGAGCGGTTGTCCCCCTGCGAGCCAGTGCCGATGCTGCCGATCCGCCAGTCGCCATACTGGTTCTGGCAATAACAGTCGACGTTGAACATCTGCATGATCCGGTCGATGTCGGGGACCAGGAACGAAGTGGTCGCGCCGCTCGGCAGGCCGATGTCGTCGATCGTCACCGGCGAGCTGATGTCGCCGATCGTGGTGCCCGCGGGCAGCGCCGGGATATTGGTGTTCGACACCAGCCGCTGCGCGCGCCGCGAGATGAAGTTGAACCGCTTGGCGGCGACGCCGACCTTGGCGATGATCGAATCGGTGAGGTCGTAGCGCAGGTCGACCTTCAGGTTCTTCAGGCGATTATCGACGCTCGCGGTATATTCGCGGATGCTGTCGTAGCCGTTCTGGAAGCTCCAGTTGGCCGGATCGGTCGCGTCGAAGCCATAGTCGAGCAGCGGCTGTTTCGGCGAGGTGCGCGCGTCATAGACGAAGCCGTCGCTGTCGAACCGGCTGAAGGTGACGAGGCGCGAATAGGGGTTGTCGAAATAGGAATCCGACTGGCCGTACATCACCGTCAGCTTGCCGCGGTCGCCCAGGTCCTGCTCGATCGTGATGCCCGCCTGGTAGAAGGTCGTCGTCGAAATGTCGTGCGAGTTGGTGACGCTGAAGTCGGTGTCGTCGAACACGCCATAGACGAGCTGGCCATTGTCATCGACTTGCGCGTCGCGGATTTTCATGTTGGGGCGGCCGGCGAACAATGCCGGATCGATCCCCGAGCCCGCCGGCGGCGCGCCGAGCCCGCGGTTGAGGCTGATCGGGTTGGTGGCGAGGTCGTTCTTGTTCTGGCGAAAGCGCGAGAAGGCGGCGTCGATCGTGACGAGCGAATGGTCGGTCGGGCGCCACTGCACCGATCCGGTGATGCCCAGCCGCTCCTGCCGATCGATGAAGCGGCCGTAGCCGGGCAGGCGGGGCACGAACACGTTGGGCTGGTTGACCGTGTCGTAGGCGTCGGGGGTCGAGCCGGGATAAGGACCCGCCGCGGGCACGCATTGCGAGGCATGCGGCTTCGATCCCACCAGCGGGTTGACCGGTGTCACCATCGAACCTGGAACGACCGGGCAGAAGCCGCTGTTGATGTCGCTGAAATCGGCGAGCGAGGTGTTCGAATAGGCGTCTTCCTGGATCGTCCGCTTGCTGTAGGCCGCCGACAGCAGGATGCCGAAGCGGTCGTTGTCGAAAGTCTTGCTGACAAGGCCCGCAAGGCGCGGCGCGAAGCTCTTGTTGATGTCGTAATAGGCGGCCTGGGCGGAGGCGACCGCCTGGAAGCCGGGATGATCGAACGGCCGCGCGGTCTGCAGATCGACCGTCGCGCCGAGCGAGCCCTCATCGACCTCGGCCGATTGCGTCTTGTGGACGACGAGCGAGTTGAACAGCTCCGAGGCGAACACGCTATAGTCGAACGCGCGGCCCTTGTTGATGCCCGAGCCGAGCGTCGAGCCGGTGGTGCTCGACACCGCCTCCATGCCGTTGAAGCGGGTGCGGCTGAATTGGCCGCTGAGGCCCCGGACGGTGATGTCGCGGCCCTCGCCGGCATCGCGCTCGATCGAGATGCCGGGGATGCGCTGCAGCGACTCGGCGAGATTGGCATCGGGGAAGGCGGCGATGTCCTGCGCGTTGATCGCGTCGACGACTTCGTTCGACTGGCGCTTGGTCTGAATCGCCGACGCGAGGCTCTGGCGGAAGCCGGTGACGACGATGTCCCGTCCCGGGCTGCTCGCGGGAACTTGTGCGTCTGGCGCAGGCGTCTGCGGCGGTGACGCTGGCGCCGCCTGATCCTGGGCATGAGCGACGGCGGGAAAAGTGAGGGCGGCGGCGAGCGCGGCGGCGGAGATGCCCACGGCGCGCGAGCGGGTACGAGGATAAGCGGACACAGGCATTTCCTTCCCAACAAAATCCCAAAAAATGGAACTATGTTTTATTTGGTGAAATGTGCGAGCATGTTTTGGTCGAGTCAAGCGCGATCACGCGCAGGAAATGGATTCCCGCCTTCGCAGGAGTTTCGATCAGGATTGTGCGAGCCCGAATTCCTCCCCTGGAAGGGGAGGTGGCAGTCCGAAGGACTGACGGAAGGGTGTCACGCCATTGAGAGCGAGCGGCGGGTCGGATTGCCCCCGGCAATCCTCGAACGCGCGGGGCGCGTTCGACCCGCCGCTCCCCTCCGGCGCTTCGCGCCACCTCCCCTTCCAGGGGAGGATCCATGTTGTGCAGACGTGAACGGATTCCACCCTAGGAAATCATCCGCTCCAGCGTCTCGATGCGATCGGCTTCGGCCGCCGGCTTGTCGGTGCGGATGCGGTTGATCCGCGGGAAGCGCATCGCCACGCCCGATTTGTGGCGCTTGGAAACGTGGATCGAATCGAACGCGATCTCGAGCACCAGTGTCTTCTCGACCTCGCGCACGGGGCCGAAGCGCTCGATCGTATGGGTGCGCACGAACTTGTCGAGGAACTTCAACTCCTCGTCGGTGATCCCCGAATAGGCCTTGCCGACCGGCAGCAACTCGCCCTCCCCGGTCCAGCAGCCGAAGGTGTAATCCGAATAGAAGGAGGAGCGCCGCCCGTTGCCGCGCTGCGCGTACATCATCACGCAATCGGCCACGAGCGGGTCGCGCTTCCATTTGTACCACAGCCCGGCGCGCCGCCCGGCGACATAGGGCGAATCGCGCCGCTTGAGCATCACCCCTTCGATCGCCGCGTCGCGCGCGCCGGCGCGAAGCTCGGTCAGCGCCTCGAAATGCTCGGCATCGATCACCGCCGAGAGGTCGAACCGCTCGGGGTCGAGCCCGGCGACGAACGCCTCGAGCCGTGTCCGCCGCTCGGTCCAGGGCAGGTCGCGCACGTCCTCGCTGCCGTCGAACAGGATGTCGTAAAGCCGCACGAAGGCCGGATAATCGGCGAGCATCCTGGCCGAGACCTTCTTGCGCCCGAGCCGCTGCTGCAGCGCGTTGAAGCTCGCCGCCCCGCCGCCTTCGCCGAGGCCGCCGCCCTGCGCCTCGCCCTTCACCAGCAGCTCGCCGTCGAGCACGCCGGGGATGCGGAACGCCGCCGCGATTTCGGGAAAGCTCCCCGTCACGTCGTCGCCCGCGCGGCTGTAGAGCCGAGTCTCGCCGCCGACATGGACCAGCTGGACGCGAATGCCGTCCCATTTCCACTCGGCGACATACTCTCCGAGGTCGACCCTTGCGCCCTCGAGCGGGTGCGCGAGCATGAACGGGCGGAACACCGGCACATCGGCGGGTGTCGGCTGCTTGCCGCGCCCCTCGGCCCAGGCGAACAAGGCGCCATAGGGCGGTGCGATGCCGTGCCAGACCTCCTCGACCGCCTCGACGTCGAGCCCGAACGCTTGCGCCAGCGCCGTCTTGGCGAGCCGCGCCGAGACCCCGATCCGCAGTGCGCCGGTCGCCATCTTGAGGAGCGCGAACCGCTCCTCGACGTTGAGCCGGTCGAGCATGCCGGCGAGCACCGCCGGCGCGTCAGAGCGCGACAATGTCGCCAGCCGTTCGACCACCGCGGACAGCCGCAGCGCCTCGCCCTCACCTTCGATGTCGCCGGGCCAAAGCAGCGCCACCGTTTCGGCCGAATCGCCGACATAATCCCGGCTCATCCGATAGAGCACGGGATCGACCCGCGCCTCGATCAGCCCGCGGATCAGCGCCGGCTTGATCGCCGGCAGATCGAGATCGCCGGTCAGCGCCGCCATCGCCCAGCCGCGATCGGGATCGGGCGTATCGCGCAGATAAGCGCCGATCAGCGCGAGCTTGGCGTTGCGCGACCGCGTGTAGATCAGCGAATCGAGAAGCCGGGCAAAGGCGCGCATGGCGGCCTAACGCGCCATGAAGCCATGCGGCTCCCCCGCCTCCGTTCGCCCTGAGCTTGCCGAAGGGCGTGGGCACACGCCATCGTGCTTCGACAGGCTCAGCACGAACGGATTGCGATCAGCTCGCCAGGCCTTCGCCGGGGGCGACCTCGACGATCGCGTCGATCTCGACCACCGCGCCGAGCGGCAGCACGGGCACCGCGACGGCGCTGCGGGCGTGCTTGCCGGCATCGCCGAACAGCGCGACCATCAGTTCCGAGGCGCCGTTGGCGACCTTGGGCTGGTCGACGAAATCGCCCGCCGAGCTCACGAACACGCCGAGCTTGACGACCCGCGCGACGCGGTGGAGGTCGCCGAGCGCCGCCTTCATCTGCGCGACGAGCATCAGCGCGCAGCGCTGCGCCGCTTCCTGGCCGTAAGCGAGATCGCGATCGTCGCCGACGCGGCCGGTCATCAGCGCGCCGTCCTTGAACGGCAGCTGCCCCGAAATATGGAGCAGCCCGCCCGCTTCGACCGCCGGCACATAGGCGGCGACCGGCGCGGCAGCCTCAGGCAGCACCAGCCCCAGCTCGGCGAGCTTGCGATCGACTCGTTCGGTCATGCGAAATCCTTCCTTGAACAGGGACGCGTCCCCAATCTTCGCCATGCCGCGCGCGGTCAACCCTCGGCGGGAAGCCCCCCGACGAAGCGCGCCTCGATCCAGCCTCGCGCCTCGCGCCAGTCGTCGATCCGGGCGTGCGCGGCGGGCGCCGGCGGCACGCTCGGCGCCAGGCTCGGCTCCGAGACCATGTGCAGACGGTGGACTTCGGGGGCATGCCGCGCGACCGAATCGTGGTGGACAGCCAGATCGTCGACGAATACCGTTACGGATGCGCGATGTTCGGCGACGAGGCGCGCGACGGGATCGCCCTTGCCGCCCTGGTTGCATTCGACGCGATGATCGATTCCAAAGGCGGCGAGCTGATCGATTCGCGCTGTGCGGCAGGCATCGGAGAGGTTTGTGAGAATGACGATGTCGGCAATCCCCGAAAGCGCCTCGAGCGCCTCGCGGGCATGCGGCACCAGCGTCTGCCGGCTCATCTCGCCCGGAAAGAAGCCGCCGAGCAGCCCCCACATCTCCTCCGCCGTCGGCCGCGATCCATCGGCGCGAGTCATGCTGTTGGCGAAATCGCCGCCGTCGGGCGCGAAGGCGATATCGTGCGATTCGCGCAGCCATGTCCCGAAATGGCGCACCATGTGGAGCAGCACTTCGTCGCAATCGCAGATCAGCAGTGGCTTGGTCATTGGCTCTCCAGGCGGCCCCGCGCCGCGATCAATTCGGCTGGTCGAACCTCCAGCGCGTCGGCGCAGGCGATGAGGTCCGGCTCATGATTTTCGAGAAAACAAAGGCTTGCGGCGAGAACGGCACGATCGCCGAGCCGCGCGCGCAGATCGTCCGGCGTGAGCCCCGTCAGCGCCAGCAATCGGCCGGCGCGATCGGGCTCGCTCACCGTCCACGCCAGCGCGCGCAGCGCCAGCGCCGCGTCATCGGGCTCGATTGTCTCGAATGGGCACATGCACTAGATATCGGGGGTAATGGTTAGGGATGGCACGCAGGTGACAAAAAGGGTGCTCGTTGTCGAGGACAACGAACTCAATCTCAAGCTGTTCTGCGATCTCTTGCGCGCGCACGAATTCGCCGCCGAACCGGTGCGCGACGGCCGCGACGCGCTTTCCCGCGCGCGCGACTTCGATCCCGAGCTCATCATCATGGACATCCAGATGCCGCACGTCAGCGGCTTCGAGCTGATCGAGGCGCTGAAGTCCGACGAGTCGCTGCGCCGAATCCCGATCATGGCGGTGACCGCCTATGCCGGGCGCGAGGACGAGGACCGGATCCGCGCCGCGGGCGCCGACGCCTATGTCTCGAAGCCGATCAGCCTCGCGCGCTTCGTCCAGGAGGTGTCGGCGCTGCTTCCCGAGGCCGTGCATTGACGGCCTGACCGTCCCCTTCGTCCTTCTCCGCCTCGCGCTTGCGCAGCCGCCGCGCGGCAAGGCTCGCGCCGAGCACGAAGCCGCCCGGCGCGAGCAGGATGATGGCGGCGAGGCCGACGCGGTTCCAGGTCTTGCGGTCCATGGCGCCGCTCTACCCGATAAAGCTGAACCGCGCCTTGCCCTTCCTTAAAACGTCGCCAGCTTGATCACGAAGCGCACGTTGCGCCCGGGCATCACCACCACGTCGCGGTTGAGTGCTGCGGCATCGCGCTGGACCGCGTCGGTCAAATTCTGCCCGACCACCGCGAACTCGATTCCCGGCTTGCTGGCAAACGGCCGCCACGCGACCTGCGCGCCCAGATCGTCATAGCCCGGCGTTGCGGCATCGAACGCGCCGTAATCGTCCTGCCGCCCGTGGTGGATCAGCATGACCCCGGCATCGACCGCCTCGCTCTTCCACGACAGCCCGCCGCCGAAGCGCCATGGCGGGATTCGCGGCACGTTGCTGCCGTCGTCGAGCGTCGCGCGGACATAATCGGCGAGCGCCTCGACCTGCAGCCCGCCCTCCGAGGTCGGGATCAGGTCGAAATGCGCCTTGCCCTCGGCGCCGCGGAAGTGCGCGCCTTGCTGACGATAGTTGAGCTCCTTGAGTGCGCCGTCGGGCGCGTCGCTGCACACGCCGTCGTCGTCGCAGGTCCGCCCGGTCAGGTCGCCGTAAATGTAATTGTCGAACCACGAGCTGTAGAGGCTGCCCTCGAAAGCGAACCGCCCGCTATCGACGCGAAGCGTGGCCTCGAGCGATTTGGCGCGCTCGATCTTGAGCGTCGGATCGCCGGTCTCATAAGTGTCGGGCCCATCGTGCCCGCCGCGCGCGAACAATTCCGTGATCGCTGGCGCGCGGCCGGTGGTCGAGGCGGTGAAGCCCAGCTTGATCGAATGCCCGATCTCGTAGAGCGCGCCGATCGCCGCGCTCGCCGGCGTGTAGCTGCGCGTCGTGAAAACGTCCGAGGCCGGCGTGCCGGTGACATGGACATGCTCGATCCGCCCGCTCGCCTGCAGTTTGAACGCCTGGGAGACCGGCAGCTCGGTGAACAGATAGCCCGCCTCGCTCTGCGTCACCGTCGGAAACAGATACGTGCTGTCCTCGCCCAATGCCTGGAACTTGCGGTGCTGCACCTCGACGCCGAGTGCGGTGTTGGTCACCGGCCCCAGCGGCGCGAACAGCAATTCGGCATGGCTGTCGAATTCCTTGTTCTTGAAGGTCGTCAGCACCGTCCCGCCGGGCTCGTCCTCGCTATGCTGGTAATCGGCATAGCTGCCGTCGAGGTTGAGCGTCTTGAGCGCGCCCGATCCGAGCGCGAACGAATTGCGCGTCAGCACCTTGGTCTGATGCATGTCGATATAGGTGTCGTCGCTCGGGATGCCGTATTGCGCGTCGTACTGCTCGATCGCCGCGCCGACATGGCTGTCCTTGTTGCCGCCGAAGAACCAGGACGCGCCCGCCGTTTCGCCATAGCCGTGGAAGAACGAGTTCTGCTGGACACCCAGCGGCGTGTCGTAATCATCGGCGTGGCGGTAGAAGCCGTCGACATGAACCGCGAGATCGCCCGAGCGGCCATCGGCGAGGATCGAGCCTTGCCCGGTGTTCGACACGGTATCGAAGCTGCCGGTCATCTCGCCCGAAAGGTCGCGCGTCGGCAGCGACATCGGCACCCGGTTGTTGATCGCGTTGACCACGCCGCCGATCGCCTGGCTGCCGTAGCGAAGCGTCGCGGCGCCACGCACCACTTCGATGCTCTGCGCCGAAAGCGGGTCGATCGGCACGCCGTGATCGGGGCCGATATCCGACACGTCCGAGCTGCTGAGCCCGTCCTCGAGGATGCGCACGCGGGTCGAATCCATGCCGCGGATGATCGGGCGGCTGGCGCCCGCGGCGAACCCGCTCGCGGCGATGCCGGGCACATCCTTCAGCGAATCGGCGATGCTGGCGCCGCCCGATTCGAGGATCTGGTTGCGGCTCACCTTTGCGGTGATGCTGGGCGTCACCACCGCAAAGGGCGAGGCGGTGATGACGATGTCCTTGGGCTGCGAGGCCGCGGGCCCGGCCTGAGCCGCCGCCGCGTTGGGAAGCAGCGCGGCCGCAGCCGCGCCGGCGAACAATGCTTGGCGCATCGGAAAACTCCGAAAATTCTGGGCGGGCCGGCCTCAGCCTGGCCCGAAGCGACGCGGCTGGGGCACACCCGAACCGACGCCGGTCGACACTATGGGATCAGATGCGCGAGAGCGGCGGCGCACGGCTGCGCCAGCCATGCGAGCGTGTCGCACGGCTCGACGCCGCGGCCGCGGCCACGAACCGCCAGACCGCGATGGCGAAGACGGCCAGCACCAGCGCCGGCCCCGGCGCCAGATAATGACCGGAGACCGCCGCCGCGTGGCAGATCGGGCAATCGATCGGTCGCTCGGGCGCCGGCTGAGTCGGCGCGGCCCGCGACGTGGCATGCGCGGCGATCGGCAGCGTGTCGGGATGGATATGCGTCTGAGTGACGAAACTCTGCCAGGTGAAGGCGAGCAGCGCGGCGACGAACACCGCCAGGAACCCTGCACTCATCCGCCGCGCGGCAGCCCGGACACGCGCCGTCAGCGGCGCTTGCGCTGCCCATGCCCGTCCTGTTGCCGTCGCCTGCGTCATCGTGGCGGCTGGGTATGATACAATGTAACCAATGGCAAGGGCTTCCGGACCACAAAACCCTTCGTCACCCCGGACTTGTTCCGGGGTCCAAGGCTCCGCGAGTCAACCGGCCGGTTATTGCGCGGCACGTTGGATGCCGGAACAAGTCCGGCATGACGCTTCTTCATGATGTGAAAGGTGGAAGGCATGGCCGTGTCGAGACCGCCGCCTTTACGCCGCCCCTCGCCTCGCTTACCTCGCATCGCGTGCCGATGCCCGCCGCCCCCGATTTCGCCAGCCTGCCGCTCGCCGAGCTCGCCCGCTTCGCCGCCGAGCGGCGCTTGCCCCCGGTCGAGCGCTGGAACCCGGCGCATTGCGGCGACAGCGAGATGCGCATCGCCGCCGACGGCACCTGGTTCCATCAGGGCAGCCCGATCCGCCGCCCAGAGATGGTCCGCCTGTTCTCGACCATCCTGCGCCGCGACCCCGACGGCAGCCACGTCCTCGTCACGCCCGTCGAAAAGCTCACGATCGCCGTCGACGATGCGCCGTTCGTCGCGATCGAGCTCAAGCGCGAAGGCGTCGGCCGCGCGCAGCGCCTCGCCTTCCGCCTCAACACCGGCGACGTGATCGTCGCCGGCCACGCTCACCCGCTGCGCTTCGAGCACAATGCCGTCGGCCCCCGCCCCTATCTCTCGGTCCGCGCCGGGCTCGACGCGCTGGTCGCCCGCCCGCTTTATTACGAGCTGGCCGAGCTCGCGCTTGCCGCCGGCGACACGCCGCCGGGCGTGTGGAGCGACGGCAGCTTCTTCGCGATGGCCGCGGCATGACCGCGCTTGCCAAGCGCCTCCGCCATGCGCTCAACTCGCCCGCGCCCGAGATCGTGCTGCTCGCCGGCGACGAGCGCGATGCGGCGATCGCCGCCGCGCCGGGCATCGACGCCGCGGTGCTGGTCCCCGTTACCGACCGGCCCGATCCCGGCGTCATCCTCACCCGCCGCACCGACGATCTCAAGCGCCATGCCGGGCAAGTCGCCTTTCCCGGCGGCCGCGTCGATCCGGGCGACGACGACCTCGTCGCCGCGGCGCTTCGCGAGGCCGAGGAGGAGATCGGGCTCGATCGCGCCGCGGTCGAGGTGATCGGCCTCGCTGATCGCTACCGAACCGTCACCGGCTTTCAGGTCACCCCGGTGATCGGCGTCGTTCCTCCCGACATCACGCTCGTGCCTCACGAGGCCGAGGTCGCGGCCGTCTTCGAAGTGCCGCTGGCCTTTTTGCTCGACAGCGCCAATCATGTCGAAGCCTCGGTCGAATGGCAGGGGCGCGAGCGGCATTATTACGAGATCATGTGGGACGATTTCCGCATCTGGGGCGCCACCGCGGCGATGATCGTCAACCTCTCGCGGCGGCTCAGATGGGCGGATTGATCCTTCCCGACGCCCCCTGGCGGCATCGCCGCGGCCTGGCCGACCTCGCGCGGCTGCTCACCGTCGACGGCGGCGGGGCGCGCTTCGTCGGCGGCGCGGTGCGCGATACGCTGCTCGGGCTCTCGGTCGCGGACATCGACATCGCCACCCCGCTCGATCCGCATGCGGTGATGGCGCGGCTCAAGGCGGCGCACGTCAAGGCGGTGCCGACCGGCATCGCCCATGGCACGATCACCGCCGTTCTTCCCGACGGCCCGATCGAAGTGACGACCTTGCGCCACGACGTCGAGACCTATGGCCGCCACGCCAAGGTCGCCTTCACTGCCGATTGGCAGGCCGATGCCGCGCGGCGCGATTTCACCATGAACGCACTCTACGCCGATCCGGCGAGCGGCGAGGTGTTCGATTATTTCGACGGGCTGGCCGATCTTCAGGCCGGCCGCGTCCGCTTCATCGGCGATCCCTTGCAGCGCATCGCCGAGGACCATTTGCGCATCCTGCGCTTCTTCCGCTTCCACGCGCGCTTCGGCGACGCGCCCGACGCCGCCGGGCTCAACGCCTGCACCGCGCGCGCCAACGACCTGATGGCCTTGTCACGCGAGCGGATCGCCGCCGAGTTGCTCAAGCTGCTCGTCGCCAGGGGCGCGGTCGAGACGGTCGCACTGATGCTAGCGCGCGGCATCCTGAAGCCGGTGCTGCCCGAGATCGCCGATGCCGGGCGCCTCGCTCGTGTCGCCGCCGCCGAAGCCGCAGCCGGGCTCGCGCCCAACCCGATCCGCCGCCTCGCTGCGCTGCTGCCCGATGATCCAGCGATCGGCGAAGCGGTCGGCGCGCGGCTCAAGCTGTCCAATGCCGATCGCAGGCGGCTCGTCTCGGCGCTTCAGCCGCAGGCCGGCGAGCCGCTCCCCCTCGCCTATCGGCTCGGCACCGATCTGGCCCTCGACAGGCTCCTGCTCCACGCCCGCGAGCCGGTCGAAGCGGCCCAGGCCATTGCGGCATGGCCGATCCCGCGCTTCCCGCTCTCGGGCGGCGCGATCGTCGCGCGCGGCGTCGCCAAGGGGCCGGAGGTCGCGCGCCTGCTTCACCAGGTCGAGGATCAGTGGATCGCCGAGGGCTTTCCCGATGCGGCGCGCGTCGACGCGATCGCCGATCAGGCCGTCGCCGGCGCGTTGCGCTCGACGAGATAGGCGAAGGCCGCGTCCGGGTCGAGCGGCCGCGCATAGGCATAGCCCTGCCCCTTGGTGCAGCCCAAAGCGGCGAGCGTCTGCCCCAGTTCGCTGCTCTCGATCCCTTCGGCCGTGGTGCGCATGCCGAGCGTCTGCGCAAGGCTGAGGATCGCGCGGACGATCGCCACCTTGTCGCGATCGGTCAGCATGTCGGTGATGAAGCTGCGGTCGATCTTCAGCACGTCGATCGGCAGCTTCTGCAAATGGCCGAGGTTCGAATAGCCGGTGCCGAAATCGTCCATCGCCAGTGTCGCGCCCAAGGCGCGCAGCGCATGCAGCGTCGCCGCGACTCGATCGGGATCGGTGATGACCGCGCTTTCGGTCAGCTCGAAGGTGAAGCGGTCGCCCGAAAGCCCGCTGGCGGCGAGCGCCTGCTCGACAACCGGCGCGATCATGTCGCGCTGGATCTGGATCGCCGAAATGTTGACCGCGACGCGCACCCCGCAATTGCCGCCGGCGCGCTTGTCCCAGCCGGCGAGCGTGGCAGCGGCGCGGTGGATCGCCCAGCGCCCGAGCGGCACGATCAGCCCCGATTCCTCGGCGACCGGAATGAAATCCGCCGGGCTGTGGACGGTGCCGGTCTCGTCGGTCCAGCGCGCGAGTGCCTCGAACGAGGTGACTCGGCCGGTGGCGAGATCGATGATCGGCTGGAATTGCAGCGTCAGCGCCTCATCGTCGATCGCGCGGCGCAGCGCCGTCTCGATCGCGAATTGCTCGCGCGCGATGACGAATGCCTGGCGGTGATAGACTTCGGCGACCCCGCTCACCTTCGCGCGATTGACCGCGAACTGGGCGTGGCGGATCAGCGCCTCGGCATCGCGCTCCTCCTCGCTCGAAAAGGCGACGCCGATCGAGCAGGCGACCCGGAACTCCAGGTCGGAAAGGCGGAACGGTGTCGCCAGTGTCGCCTGGATGCGCTGCGCGGCGCGGCTCGCTTCCTCGCGGCCCTCGTCGAGCGTCAGCAGGATGGCGAATTCGTCGCCGCCGATCCGCGCCAGCGTGTCGCGTGCGCGGAGCGTACCCTTGAGCCGCCGCGCCACGGTGATGAGCAATTCGTCGCCGGCGAGCGAGCCCAGGCAGGCATTGACCCGGCTGAACCGGTCGAGATCGACCACCAGCACCGCGCAGCCTTCCTTGGGGGCGGCCTCGCCCTCGATCAATTCCTCGAGCCGGTCCGAAAAGCCTGCGCGATTGGGCAGGCCGGTCAGGCTGTCGGAAACGAGTTCGCGGCGCAGATTGCGCTCGGTCATCATTTCCTGCGTCCGGTCGATCAGGGTCAGCAGGAACAGCGAATCGTCGCCGCTCTCGTCCGACAGCGGGCCGATCGATCCGCGCAGGTCGCGCGCCGCCGGGCATTCGCCCAGGCGGCAGGAAAATTCGTGGACGCCGCCGATATGCTGCGCCGCCTTTTCGATCGCGCGGCGCAGTTCGATCGGCGCCTCGACACCCGCCGGCGACAGGTCGAG
>JBQCHQ010000036.1:0-64834 GCA_051954515.1 Sphingomonas sp.
GAGATGAACCCGCGCGTGTCGCGCTCCTCGGCGCTGGCGTCGAAGGCGACCGGCTTCCCGATCGCCAAGGTCGCCGCCAAGCTGGCGGTGGGCTACACGCTCGACGAGATCGAGAACGACATCACCGGCGTCACCCCCGCCTCGTTCGAGCCGACGATCGATTACGTCGTCACCAAGATCCCGCGCTTCGCCTTCGAGAAGTTCAAGGGCGCCGAGGCGGTGCTATCGACCGCGATGAAGTCGGTCGGCGAGGTGATGGCGATCGGCCGCAACATCCACGAATCGCTGCAAAAGGCGCTGCGCGGGCTGGAGACGGGGCTGTCGGGTTTCAACCAGATCGACCGGCTGGCGGGCGCGCCGCGCGCGGAGATCGAGGCTGCGCTGGCTAAGGCGACGCCGGACCGGCTGCTCGTCGCGGCGCAGGCGCTGCGCGAGGGCTTCACCGTCGCTGAAGTTCACGCGATCGCGAAATACGATCCGTGGTTCCTCGAACGCATCGCTGAAATCGTCGCTGCCGAGGAAGAGGTGTGCCGCCACGGCCTGCCGCAGGATGCCGCGGGGATGCGGCGGCTCAAGGCGATGGGATTCAGCGACAAGAGGCTGGCGTATCTCTCGCTGAAATCGGCCAATCTCGCCGGGAACGAGCGCGGCATCGCGCGCGGGTCGGGGCTGATCCACGAGACGGTCAAGGCGATGACCGGCGGCGTGACCGAGGGCGAGGTGCGGGCGCTCAGGCACAAGCTGGGCGTGCGGCCGGTGTTCAAGCGGATCGACACCTGCGCGGCCGAGTTCGAGGCCAAGACGCCGTATATGTACTCGACTTACGAGGCGCCGAGCTTCGGCGAGCCGGAGAACGAGGCGGCGCCCTCCGATCGCAAGAAGATCGTCATCCTGGGCGGCGGGCCGAACCGGATCGGGCAGGGGATCGAGTTCGATTATTGCTGCTGCCACGCCTGTTTCGCGCTGGAGGACGCCGGCTTCGAGACGATCATGGTCAATTGCAACCCGGAGACGGTGAGCACCGACTATGACACCTCCGACCGCCTCTATTTCGAGCCGCTCACGGCAGAGGACGTGCTGGAAATCCTTCATGTCGAGCAGTCCAAGGGCACATTGGTCGGCGTGATCGTCCAGTTCGGCGGGCAGACCCCGCTCAACCTCGCGCGCGCGCTGGAGGCGGAGGGAATCCCGATCCTCGGCACCTCGCCCGACGCGATCGACCTGGCCGAGGATCGCGAGCGGTTTGCGGCCTTGGTCAACAAGCTCAACCTCAAGCAGCCCGCCAACGGCATCGCGCGCAGCCGCGAGGAAGCGATCGCGGTCGCCGAGCGGATCGGCTACCCGGTGCTGATGCGCCCGAGCTACGTCCTCGGCGGCCGCGCGATGGAGATCGTCGACGGTCGCGCGCAGCTCGAGGAATATATCCAGACTGCGGTGCAAGTATCGGGCGACGCGCCGGTTCTGATCGACCAGTATCTGCGTGACGCGATCGAGGTCGATGTCGATGCCATCGCCGATGGGACCGACGTGGTGGTCGCCGGCGTGCTCCAGCATATCGAGGAGGCTGGCGTTCATTCGGGCGACAGCGCCTGCTCGATCCCGCCTTACAGCCTGTCCGGCGAGATCATCGCCGAGATCGAGCGGCAGGCCGATGCGCTCGCCCGCGCGCTCAAGGTCAAGGGGCTGATGAATATTCAGTTCGCCGTGAAGGACAGGCTGGTTTACCTCATCGAGGTCAACCCGCGCGCCTCGCGGACGGTGCCGTTCGTCGCCAAGGCGATCGGTGCGCCCATCGCCAAGATCGCCGCGCGGGTGATGGCCGGGGAGAAGCTCGCCGATCTGCCGAAGATCGACCGCAGCATCGATTACGTCGCCGTCAAGGAAGCGGTGTTCCCCTGGGGGCGCTTCGCCGGGGTCGATCCGGTGTTGTCGCCTGAGATGAAGTCCACCGGCGAAGTGATGGGGATCGATCGCGATTTCTCGATCGCTTTTGCCAAGGCGCAGCTCGGCGCCGGGATGGTGCTGCCGCAATCGGGCACCTTGTTCGTCAGCGTCAAGGATAGCGACAAGCCGCATATCGTGCCGGCGGTGAAGGCGCTGGCCGGGCATGGCTTCGCCATCGTCGCGACGGGCGGGACGGCGGATTATCTCGAAGCTCAGGGCGTCTCGGTCGAGCGGATCAACAAGGTGGCGCAAGGGCGGCCGCATATCGTCGACCGGATCAAGGACGGCGGCGTCGATCTCATCTTCAACACCACCGAAGGCTGGCAGTCGCTCAAGGATTCGCAGCCGATCCGCGCCTCGGCGGTGGGGCAGAAGATTCCCTACTTCACCACCGCCTCGGCGAGCCTCGAAGCGGCAAAGGCTATACTTGCGTTAAGCACCGAGAGCCTTGAAGTGCGCCCCTTGCAGTCCTATTATTCGCAATCGCACAACTGATCCCCGACATGAGAGAGTGACGTGCGGGCGGACCCTTTCGAAGGGCCGCTTGGAAGAGGGCGTTTTACAAAGGACGGATTATGGCGACGGTCGAAAAGATGCCGATGCTGGCCGAGGGCCACGCGAAGCTCACCGCTGACCTCAAGCGCTTGAAGGAAGAGCGTCCGCAGATCGTCGACGCGATCGAGGAAGCGCGTGCGCACGGCGACCTTTCGGAAAACGCCGAGTATCACGCCGCCAAGGAGCGTCAGGGCCAGATCGAGGCGTCGATCGCCGACATCGAGGACAAGCTCGCGCGCGCGCAGATCATCGACCCGAAGGAGATGTCGGGCGACAAGGTGGTGTTCGGCGCGACCGTCACCCTGCTCGACGAGGACGACAAGCCGATCCGCTACCAGATCGTCGGCCAGACCGAGGCGGACGCCAACAAGGGGCGGATTTCGTACAATTCGCCGCTGGGCCGCGCGCTGATCGGGCGCAAGGTCGATGATGAGGTCGAGGTGTCGGTGCCCGCGGGGGATCGGTATTACCTCGTCTCAAAGATCGAGTTCATCTGAGGCTAACTCGGAAAATCTTTGTCGTCATTCCCGCGAAAGCGGGAACCCATCTCGTGCCGGTTATCCTTGGCGCAACCGCGGGAGATGGGTCCCCGCTTTCGCGGGGATGACGTAAAGTTCAGCGCTTACGCCGGCAGCTCGGGCTCGAGCAGGCGGTGGAGGTGGACAAGGACGTATTTCATCTCGGCATCGTCGACGGTGCGCTGTGCCGCGCCGCGCCAGGCCTTCTCGGCAGTGGCATAATCGGGGAAGATGCCGACGACGTCGATGGACTTGAGGTCGGTGAAATCGAGCGTCTGGGGATCGGACACGCGCCCGCCGAAGACGAGGTGGAGCTTGCTCATGGGTCGAGACCTTGATCGAGGGGAGGAATCGGCGCCCCTCTAGCCGGTCGGCTGCGCATTTTGAAACCCCTGAAACTACTTTGCGGGTTTCTTGGCCTTCTTCGCCGCGGCGCTGGCTGCTGCTTCGCCAGCCGAACCTGCGGCTTCGACGACGCCTTCGAGCAAGCGGTTGACCTGCGACTTGGCGGCCTTGCCGCTGATGCCGCGGGCCTCGAGCTCCTGAAAGCCGGTGTCCCGCGCCGCCGCCGCGGCTGCGGTCGCTGCCGCGGTCATTCGCTTGCCGACGGTGCCGAACAATTCGCCTTCGCGCTCGGTGCGCGGCAGCATCGCGCCGGCGAGCATGCCGATCGCAGCACCACCGGCGAGCACCGCCAGCGGATTTGCCTCCATGACGTCACCAGCGCGCTTCAACGCGTCGCGGCTCTTGCGGGAATTGGGATCGGTGCTGGTCATCGGGCTCTCCTCGATCGGCGGTGCTCGCTCCGCCCAGTTGGCAAACTCTCAGGCGCCGCGTCGGTTTCGCGGCGATGCTTCCGGCGGCGGCGTTTTCCGAGCCACGCGATTGCCGACAGCAAGGCGGCGACGCCCGCCACCGCCAGCGGGTGCTGCCGCGCCTGCGCCGCGCCGGCTTCGCCGAGCCGCCGGCCTTCGCCGAGCGCATCTTCGAGCAAATGCCGGGGCGCGAGCCGTTCCTTGAGCCGCTCGGCCGTCGTGCGCAGCCGTGCGCGCGCGGCATCTGCCCGGCGTTCGGCGCGAGCGAGGCGGTCGCCGCTCAAGCTCATAGCAGATCGTCCTCCTTGCTGAGCGCCGCCTTGACTCGCCGGTAAGCGAGCCAGGCGAACAGCGCCGAAGCCGCGACCGCCGCCGTCATGACGATCGCCGTCGCGGGCAGGATGCCGACATGGCGCCGCAGATAGAGCAACATGCCGACCAGCAACAGCAGCATTGCCGATTGCGCGAGCAATGCCGATGCGACGCCGAACAGGATCGCCAGCCGTCCCTTGACGACGCGCCGGAAGACGATCGCGCGCACCCGAGCGATTTCGGCGCGCGCGAGTTCCTTGGCGTCATCGACCAGCTCGCCGCAAAGATCGGCGATGCTCTCGCGCGGCTGGTCGTCCTCGTCGATCGGCGGTTCGGTCATCGTGCCCCCTGGAATCGCCGGTCAGGCGTCGCGATCGGCGGGCTCTATCCCCGACTTGACCAGCCGTGCCAGCACGAAGCCGATCGCCGCCGCGGTGCCGACCGCGACCGCCGGGCTACGCCGCGTGAAATCCTTGAGGTCGGCGATCAGCTCGTCGAGATCCTTGGCCTTGAGCTGGTCCGAAAATCCCGCGATCGACCTCGCCGCCGAGCGCGCATAATCGCCATATTGCGCACCGAGGCTGCCGTCGACAGAGCTCGCCGCTTCATTCATCAGCCGCGAGAGTTCGTCGAGCGCGCCGCCCGCCTTGGCCTTGCCGTCGAGCGCGTAGCTGCGCACCTTGTCGCCCGCCTGGCGTTGCAGGCGCGTGGCGCTGTCCTTGAGCGTGGTGGCGGCGGTCGTCTTTGCCTTGCTCGCCTCGTCGCTCACCGTCTGTGCCGCGGCCGAGACCTTGGCCTTGGCAGTGGACGCCCTGGCCGGTTTCGCCGCAGCCGCCTTGCCGTTGATCGTATCGTCAGCCATGATCGTCTTTTCCGCCTCTTTGCCGTTTCACCGAGCCAACGAGCCGTGTCGGGCGCGGTTCCATGCCCGCGCCGGCGAATTGCGATGCCGCGAGCGAGGCGCTAGAGCCGCCCGCGAACGCCGCCGCCGGCGCTTGATCCCATCTAGGAGGACCGTTTCGTGACCGCAATCATCGACATTCATGCGCGCCAAATTCTCGACAGCCGCGGCAACCCGACGGTCGAGGTCGACATGCTGCTCGAGGACGGCAGTTTCGGCCGCGCCGCGGTGCCCTCGGGCGCCTCGACGGGGGCGCACGAAGCGGTCGAGCGGCGCGACGGCGACAAGAGCCGCTGGGGCGGTAAGGGCGTCGACGATGCGGTCGAGGCGGTCAATTCGGAAATCTTCGAGGCGGTGATCGGCATGGACGCCGAGGACCAGGCCGATCTCGATCAGGCGATGGTCGAGCTCGACGGCACCGAGAATAAGGGCCGGCTCGGCGCCAACGCGATCCTGGGCGTCAGCCTCGCCGCGGCGAAGGCGGCGGCGGAAGCGCGCGGGCTGCCGCTCTATCGCTATGTCGGCGGGGTCGCCGCGCATGTGCTGCCGGTGCCGATGATGAACATCATCAACGGCGGTGAGCATGCCGACAATCCGATCGACTTCCAGGAGTTCATGATCGTGCCCGTCGGTGCCGAATCGATCGTCGAGGCGGTGCGCTACGGCTCGGAAATCTTCCACACGCTGAAGAAGATGCTCCACGACAAGGGGCTGGCGACGGGTGTCGGCGACGAGGGCGGCTTCGCGCCGGATATTGCCAACACCACCGACGCGCTCGATTTCATCATGCGCGCAATCGAAGGCGCCGGGTATAAGCCGGGCGACGACGTGATGCTCGCGCTCGATCCCGCCTCGACGGAATTCTTCAAGGACGGCAAATACCACATTTCGGCCGAAGGCAAGGTGCTGAGCCCGCATGAGATGGCGGCCTATTACGGTGACCTCGTCGCCAAATATCCGATCTTCTCGATCGAGGACGGCATGGCCGAGGACGATTTCGAAGGCTGGATGGCGCTGACCGACCTGATCGGCGACAAGGTGCAACTGGTCGGCGACGACCTGTTCGTCACCAATCCCAAGCGACTGAAGCAGGGCATCGATCAGGGCATCGCCAATTCGATCCTGATCAAGGTCAACCAGATCGGTACGCTCACCGAGACGCTCGAGGCGGTGTCGATGGCGCAGCGCGCGAGCTACACCGCCGTCATGTCACACCGCTCGGGCGAGACGGAGGACGCGACGATCGCCGACCTCGCGGTCGCGACCAACTGCGGCCAGATCAAGACGGGCTCGCTGGCGCGTTCGGACCGGCTCGCCAAGTACAACCAGCTGATCCGCATCGAGGAGGAACTGGGCGATGCGGCGCGCTACGGCGGTCGTGACGTCATCCGAACGAAATAAGCGCTTGATCCGCGACTCGCGTTGATTCACAGGAAGGTGGATGACCACCGCATCCACCTTCCGCACGCTGCTTCGCCGCACCTGGCTGCCGGCGACGATGCTGATCGTGATGGCGTTCTTCGGCGGCTATGCGGTGCTCGGGCCCAACGGCGTGCTCGCTTATGGCCAGTACAAGCGCCAGCTCGCGGTCAAGCAGGCGCGCTACGCACAGCTCGACAAGCAGCGCACGGTGCTCAAGAATCGCGTCGATCTGCTCGACCCCAAGCATGTCGATCCCGACATGGCCGACGAGCTGACGCGCAAGCAATTGGGCGTCGTCGCGCCCGACGAAGTCATCCTGCCGCTCAACTGATGACGCCGCGCGAACTGCTCGGCACCGCGCAGGTTCCCGGCGGCGCCGAGTTGCGGCTGTTCCGGCGCGGCGGCGATTTCATGATCGTGCTCGATCGCAACGAGCTGATGTCGAGCCGGATGAGCGGCTCGGAGGAAGCGCTGGCGACGATGACGATCGCGCGGTTGGCTGGCAGGCCCGCGCCCCATCTGTTGATCGGCGGCTACGGCATGGGCTTCACGCTCCGTGCGGCGCTGGCGAAGCTCGGCCCCGACGCGACCGTCAGCGTGGTCGAGATCGTTCCCGAGATCATAGCTTGGGCGCGCGGCCCGATGGCCGAGCTTGCCGCCGGCTGCCTCGACGATTCGCGTGTGCGGCTGATCGAGGATGATGTTGCCGACGTTATCGCGCGCGGGGCGGGGCGTTACGATGCAATCCTGCTCGATGTCGACAACGGCCCGGACGGGCTCAGCCGTGACGCTAACGACCGCCTCTATTCGATGCGCGGTTTGGACAGGGCGCGTGCTGCGCTCAAGCCGGGCGGGGTGCTCGCCGTGTGGTCAGCCGCGCCCGACAAGGCGTTTGCACGCCGCCTCGCCGACGCCGGCTTCGCGGTCGAGGAGGTCGGCGTGCGGGCGCGCAGCAACGGCAAGGGGCCGCAGCACGTCATCTGGTTCGGGATGCGGCGCTGATACCCCTTCCGTCGCCCGGACTTGTTCCGGGGTCCACCGCGCGACAGGCCCGGACAGCGTGAGTGGATGAGTGGATGCCGGAACGACTCCGGCATGACGGCCGCTTGCCACACGGATCATCCTGCCCCGCCTCGCGTTGTTCCGGCATGCCGATGGACGCCATCCTTCCCCGGGTGATTGCGCCCGGCGCGGAAGTCGTCCTATAGGCGCCGCATTCCGATCCTCCCCTTACGGAAAACGAGGTAATTCGTCCGTGGCAAAAGCCCCCGCACCCGCGCGCAAAGCCGAACCGCCCAAATCCAATCGCGAGCGTCCCAACGAGCCCAAGCGCTACGAGGCCTCGAAGGAAGAGCTTCTCAAGTTCTACAAGGACATGCTGCTGATCCGCCGTTTCGAGGAGAAGGCAGGGCAGCTCTATGGCCTCGGGCTGATCGGCGGCTTTTGCCACCTCTATATCGGCCAGGAAGCGGTCGCGGTGGGCGTGCAATCGGCGCTGACGGACAAGGATTCGGTGATCACCGGCTATCGCGACCACGGCCACATGCTGCTGTGCGGCATCCCCGCCAAGGACGTCATGGCCGAGCTGACCGGACGCGAGGCCGGCATCTCCAAGGGCAAGGGCGGCTCGATGCACATGTTCAGCGTCGAGCATAAATTCTACGGCGGGCACGGCATCGTCGGCGCGCAGGTCTCACTCGGCACCGGACTCGCCTTTGCGCACAAGTACAATGAAGATGGCGGCGTGGCGCTCGCCTATTTCGGCGATGGCGCGGCCAACCAGGGCCAGGTCTATGAATCGTTCAACATGGCCGAGTTGTGGAAGCTGCCGATCATCTACGTGATCGAGAACAACCAGTATGCAATGGGCACCTCGGTCAACCGGTCGAGCGCCGAGGATCAGCTCTACCGTCGCGGCGAATCGTTCCGCATCCCGGGCATCCAGGTCGACGGCATGGACGTGCTCGCGGCGCGTGGCGCTGCCGACGAGGCGGTTGCCTGGGTCCGCGCCGGCAAGGGGCCGATCATCCTCGAGATGAAGACCTATCGCTATCGCGGCCACTCGATGTCCGATCCCGCCAAATACCGCAGCCGCGACGAGGTTCAGGCCGTGCGCGACAAATCCGACCCGATCGAGCAGGCCAAGAAGGAGCTCGAGGCGCTGGGCGTCAAGGAGGACGAGATCAAGGCGATCGAACAGGAAATCCGCAAGGAGGTCAACGAAGCCGCCGACTTCGCCGAGCAGACGCCGGAGCCCGCGTCCGAAGAGCTTTATACCGACGTGCTGGTGGAGACCTACTGAGATGGCGATCGAACTGAAGATGCCGGCGCTGTCGCCCACGATGGAAGAGGGCACGCTCGCCAAGTGGCTCGTCAAGGAAGGCGATGCCGTGAAGGCCGGCGACATCATGGCCGAGATCGAGACCGACAAGGCGACGATGGAATTCGAAGCGGTAGACGAAGGCACGATCGCCAAGATCCTGGTGCCCGAGGGCAGCGAAGGCGTCGCCGTCGGCACGGTGATTGCGATGATCGCCGAAGAGGGCGAGGATGCCGGCTCGGTGCAGGCGCCGAGCGGCGGCGACAAGGCCGAAGCGGGTGAGGGCGCCAATGCCCAGCCCAAGGAAGATCAGCCCGCCGACAAGGCGCCCAACGCGCCCGAGAGCCCGACTCCGCACAAAGTCGAGACCGGCGCGCGCCAGATGTTCGAGGCCGCCAGCCACGATGCGGAGAGCGACCCCGAGGTTCCCGAAGGTACCGAGATGGTCAAGCTCACCGTGCGCGAAGCGCTGCGTGACGCGATGGCCGAGGAAATGCGCACTGACGAGCGCGTGTTCGTGATGGGCGAGGAAGTCGCGCAATATCAGGGCGCGTACAAGGTCACGCAGGGCTTGCTCGACGAGTTCGGCGACAAGCGCGTGATCGACACGCCGATCACCGAATATGGCTTTGCCGGCGTCGGCACGGGCGCGGCGATGGGCGGCCTCAAGCCGATCGTCGAGTTCATGACCTTCAACTTCGCGATGCAGGCGATCGACCACATCGTGAACTCCGCCGCCAAGACCAACTACATGTCGGGCGGCCAGATGCGCTGCCCGGTGGTGTTCCGCGGCCCCAACGGCGCGGCGAGCCGCGTCGGCGCGCAGCACAGCCAGAATTACGGCCCCTGGTACGCCAGCGTCCCCGGCCTGATCGTCATCGCGCCCTATGACGCAGCTGACGCCAAGGGGCTGCTCAAGGCGGCGATCCGCACCGAGGATCCGGTCGTCTTCCTCGAAAACGAGTTGATGTACGGCCGCAGCTTCGAGGTGCCCAAGCTCGACGATTGGGTGCTTCCGATCGGCAAGGCGCGCATCATGAAGCCGGGCAAGGACGTGACGATCGTCAGCTATTCGATCGGCGTCGGCATCGCGCTCGAAGCCGCCGAAAAGCTCGCCGGCGAGGGGATCGACGCGGAAGTGATCGACCTGCGCACGCTGCGCCCGCTCGACAAGGCGACGGTGCTCAAGTCGCTGGCAAAGACCAACCGCATGGTGGTGGTCGAGGAAGGCTGGCCGACCTGCTCGATCGCGTCGGAGCTCGCCGCAATCGCGATGGAGGAGGGCTTCGACGACCTCGACGCGCCGGTGCTGCGCGTCACCAACGAGGACGTGCCGATGCCCTATGCCGCCAATCTTGAGAAGCTGACGCTGATCGACAGCGACAAGGTGGTGAGCGCGGTCAAGAAGGTCACCTACAAGGGCTGAACTCGACGTAGTTGGGGTAGGCGGCGCGAACCGCCTACCCCGGCGCGACTCAGTGGTTCAGGCGGGCGTTGGCGATTGCCTTGGCAAACAGAGCCTGCAGCGCCGCCGAGATGCTCTGGTCGGTTTTCACCGTGTACATCAGGCCCGGCGAGGCGCAGGCTGTGAGCCTGCTGGCGATCGTCGGATCGTCCTCGATCGCCTTGCGCGCCATCTCACGTTGGTTCGGTTCGTCATCCTGGATCGAAGCAACCGTATATTCAGTGTACAATATCGCGACCTTTACGCCGCGATTTTTGATCGCGTTGCATTGATCGACCTGCTGCTGCTGCATCGGCGCGCGCGTGCGGCCACTGCCGATATCCTCGTCGCTCATACCATCGGTCACCACGAACAGATAGGCTTGCGGCGTATCGCCCGGTTCGTTCGATCCCTGCCCCGATTTGGTCGGTAGCGCGCTGCTCATGAGGTTCAGCATCGATTTGAAGCTGGTGAACAGATAGCGGTTGCTCCCCGTGCAATCGGGGCTCGGCGGACAGCCATTGGATTGCCGGTCGTGGACCGTGACGAGATCGACGTTGTTTGCCGCCGCGCTGACCGCCGACAGATTGGACTGGAGCGGACTTTGCTGCGGATCCGGCACCGGCAAGATCGTCCGCGCTTTATAATCGAACGTGTAGATGCCTGCGCGATACACGCGCTTGTTAAGCGCGGCATAGGTTTGCGCCAACGCCATCAAATCCTGGACAGCACTGCGCTCATCGGTAACGCGAAGTGACAGTCCCTTGTTGAGCGCATACCAGTAACTGTCAACATAAGTGCCGTCGGCGTTGTAGATACAAATGTTCTGCTTGCCGCTCTTGCACTTGCTATCGATCGATCCACCGTAGTTATCGGTCGTCCGGTTGGTGTAGATGTACGCGCCGTTGCTGTCGACTTTCTCAATCTTATTGGCGCCCGATCCGCTCGTGCCGAAATGGCCGTTGACGATGGAGAATTTGGTGTTGTTGAGGATCAGGGTGGGCAGCGAGCTGCCGACATAATTCTCGATCTTGTCCGAATGGCAGGCGAATGAGCATTTAACCGCGTTGTCCATCGTCTGGATGCCGGCACTGGTCGTCGGCAATGCCATCGACGGGGACGTATCGAGTGCGATGTAGAAATCCATGTTGGGCGCGGCCGTCGCTGTGGCGCTCGACGAGCCGCCGATCGCGATCGTGCGCATGCCGAGCACGCCAGCGAATGCGTTGATCGACTTGGCCGAATAGGTGACCTTCACGATGCGCGACGTCGCTCCTTCGGGGTGATCCACCTCGATCGGCTGCAACGTGTATCCATCCAATCCCTCGAGGCCGTCGGCCTGCGCGTCGAACATCTTCTTGGCGGCCGCCTTGGCATCGGCATCGCTCGGATCGTTCATCTGCGGCTGCGACACCGCCGCCAGCGCGGCGGCGTCGGCGATCGCGTTGAGCTTTGTCCTGAGCCGCGCGGCGCGAGCGTAATCGATGCCCATGCCGGTGGCGAACACCATCGGGACCACCGCGAAGGCGAAGATCATGAGCACGTTGCCGCGCTTGTGCGCCGCAAGGCGGCGGACGAACGCCAAGAGATTCCAGTTCATCAGGTCGTTCCCTGGCCGAGGCATTTGGCGGTACCGTCCGCGTTGGTGCCGATCTTGAGGCAGACCGATGGGGACCGACGCGGATTCATGAAAATGTCGTCGCTGAAGGTCATGGGTCCGATCAGCTTGCCGGCGACGGCTGGCTTGTAGTGAAATATGATCCGGCTGTAGATCAGGTAGCTGCCGGCGGTTTTCAGGTCCGTCGGAATGACGATGTCGGAAAGCTTCAGCGTCGCGCTGGTGGTCGAGCAGATCGGCGAATCGGCGTTGGTGCATGCCCAGACGAGCGAGGCGTTGCCGTCCGCGTCGATCGCGATCTGCGCGATGGCGAGCGACGATCCGACGGTCGAATAGGGCGTCATCACCTGGCGTGCGCCGTCCAGGATTTCCTGAACCTGGTCTTGCGTCGTCGTCTCGTTCTGGGTGGCGAGATCGGCGAGGCTGCGCGCCGTGATCGTTACCTTGCGATAGGCCGAGATCGCGTCCATCAACTGATAGGAGCCGATATAGAGCAGGATCAGGAATGGCGCCGTCAGCGCGAACTCGACCGCGCCGAGCGCGCGCTTGCTGCGAGCCAGTCGTTCGATGAAGTGGCGAGCGTGCGTCAGGATGCCGGTCATGTCAGGTACGGCTCCGTCTGGAACACAGCCGTCGCGACGAGCAGCCGGCGGCTACCCTGCATGTTGGCGAGGTTGAAGCCCAGCGGCCCGCCGACAACGGGGAAAAGGTACATGGTGCGCATCACGACAATGCTGCCTGCCGTGCCTGTATTGAACTGCCATGTCTTGGGATTGCCGTCCTTGTCGTAGATCGAAGGTGTCGACGTATCGACATCGGCGAGCGAATCCGCGGTCTGAACGTCAACCATCAGGTTGGCGCAGCTCATGTATGCCGGCAGATTGTTGCAAGCGATCTGGTGGAAATCTTCCTTGCTCGTGTTGCTGTTGCGCACGACGCCAGTCAGAATTTGGCGGGAGGTTTCCTCCGAAACGGTCTCGAGCGTCTGCTGCGCGAAGAAGACGAGGCTGGTTTGGATGGTCGCGAGCATGAGCGCGATGAAGGGCGCAGCGACGGCGGCGAACTCGATGATGGTCGCGCCGCTGCGGTCGCGGCGGAGCGCTCGCAACCTCGCGAAGAGGCGCGGCATCGTGGCAGGCTTCGCGCATCCGCCCGGCATTGTTTCAGGTCCCCGGTCCCATGGTCCCGAACCTGCCTAGCGACAAAGCCGTTAAGATATTCTCAATCGCGAGAGGCGGGTTTGCCGCTATGGAGGGCGCGATGCCCGCGCAACGCCCCGACACCGAACTGGCGATCAGCTATGCGCTGCGCGGCCGCGCAGGAGTCGCGGCCTTGTTCGCGCTCGACGATCGCCTCGCCGATATCGTCCGCCGGGCAAGCGACCCGCTGATCGGCCAGATGCGGCTGACCTGGTGGCGCGAGGCGCTGGAGGCGCTCGATCGCGCTGCGCCGCCCGCCGAACCGATCCTGTGCGCGCTCGCCGAGCATGCCCTGCCGCTCGGTATGAGCGGCGCCGCGTTGGCGGCCATCACCGACGGCTGGGAAGCGCTGCTCGAGGAGCCGTTCGGCGGCGACGCGATCGAGCGCCACGGCACGCGAGGCGCTGCATTGTTCGCCGCGCTGGCGAAGATCATCGGCACGAGCGATGGCCCGATCGCCGAGGCGGGCCGCGGCTGGGCGCTGGCCGATCTCGCCGCGCATCTCGGCAATGTCGGCGATCGAGAGGAGGCCGCCGGACGAGCGCGCCGCCATCTCGCCGTCGCGCGCGCACATCGCTGGAACCGGGCGGGGCGGACGATCGGCGCGCTGGCGCTGCTCGCGGAACAGGAACTCGAAGGCGCTCCACCGGCGCGCCGCGTCGCGCGCTTGCTGTGGCATCGGCTGAGCGGCCGTTAGGCAGTTGCACGCGCCGCCAGATCGGCTAGCCTCGACAGACAGGGGAGATCGATATGTGGCGGTATCTGGCCGGCGGGGTTTCGGCGCTGCTGCTCGTGGCGGCGGGATTTTTCTTCTTTCGATCGGGCGCCAAGCCCGACCAGCCCTTGTTCGCGCCCGCGCCGCAGGCGTCCGGCGCCGAAGAACCGCCCGCGGCCGTCCCCGCGGCGACCGAGAAAACGCGCGAGCAGAAGCGTTTCGACCGCTACGACAAGGATCGCGACGGCCAGATTACGCGCGAGGAGTATCTCGCCTCGCGACGCAAGGCCTTTGCCAAGCTCGACACCAATCATGATGGGCAATTGTCATTCGAGGAATGGGCGATCCGCTCGACGACCAAGTTCGCGCATGCCGATGCCGATCATTCGGGTGCGATGACCCCGGCCGAGTTCCTCGCCACCAAGGTCGTCCGCAAGACCCCATCGAAGCCGAAATGCGCTTGCGCGGCGCCGCCGGAGGCGCAGGACGACTAAGCGGCGGCCAGCCAAGCGGCCAGCGCCTCGCGGGCGCGGGCGGTGTAGAGCTTCTTGCGGTCGGCTTTTTTCGAGCGGCCGGGGATCGGCGGGAACAGCCCGAAATTGACGTTCATCGGCTGGTAGGTTTCGGCTTCGGCGGCGCCGGTGATGTGGCCGAGCAGCGCGCCGAGTGCGGTTTCGACCGGCGGCGGGGCGAGCACGCGCCCGGCGAGTTCGGCGGCCGCGAAACGGCCGGCGAGCAGGCCGATCGCGGCGCTTTCGACATAGCCTTCGCAACCGGTGATCTGCCCGGCGAAGCGGATGTTGGGACGCGATTTGAGCCTCAGCGTGGGATCGAGCAATTCGGGCGAGCGGATGAAGGTGTTGCGGTGGAGCCCGCCCAGCCGCGCGAACTCGGCATTTTCGAGGCTGGGGATGGTGCGGAACAGGCGGACCTGCTCGGCATGTTTGAGCTTGGTCTGGAAGCCGACCATGTTCCACAAGGTGCCGCTGGCATTGTCCTGGCGCAGTTGCACCACCGCATAGGGCCAGCGCCCGGTCCGCGGATCGTCGAGCCCGACGGGCTTCATCGGGCCGTAGCGCAAGGTATCGACGCCGCGATCGGCCATCACCTCGATCGGCATGCAGCCCTCGAAATAGGGCGTGTCTTTCTCCCACTCGCGGAACTCGGTCTTTTCGCCGTCGAGCAGCCCCTGATGGAAAGCGAGATACTGCTCCTTCGTCATCGGGCAGTTGATGTAGTCCTTCCCTTCGCCCTTGTTCCAGCGCGACTGGAACCAGGCCACCTCCATATCGATCGTGTCGAAATGGACGATCGGCGCGATTGCGTCGAAAAAGGCGAGCGAATCCGCGCCGGTCGCTGCGCCGATGCTGGCGGCGAGGCCGGATGCAGTGAGCGGGCCGGTGGCGATGATCGCGGGCGTGTCGGCGGGCAGCGTGTCGATTCGCTCGCGAACAATGGTGATGTTGGGGTGCGCCTCCAGGGCGGCGGTGACGCCGGCGGAAAAGCCGTCGCGATCGACGGCGAGCGCGGAGCCGGCGGGCACCTTGTGCGCATCGCCCTCGCGCAGGATCAGTGAGCCGAGCGCGCGCATCTCGGCATGGAGCAGCCCCACGGCGTTGCTCTCGGCATCGTCCGAGCGGAAGCTGTTCGAACAGACCAGTTCGGCGAGGTCGTCGGTCTGGTGCGCGGGCGTCATGTCGCCGCCGCCGCGCATTTCGGAAAGACGGACCTTCCAGCCCGCTTCGGCGAGTTGCCAGGCGGCCTCGGAGCCGGCGAGGCCGCCGCCGATGATGTGAACGTCATGGGTCGTCATGGCGTGGCGCTTGGCATTGTCACCGGAACAAGACAAGTTGCGCGGGCATGACGGGGAGGCGCGATGCGCGGATTGCTATGGGCGGCGATCGCGGCGGGGGCGAGCTATTGCCTGGCGGCATGGCTCGGCTGGCATGGGCCGGCGGTGACGGCGTGGAAGGGCGCGGGCGTCGGCCTGCTCGCCTTGTGGGCAGCGACGCGCGCGCGATCGGCCGATGGCTGGCTTATCGCCGCGGTGCTGGCGCTGGGCGCGATCGGCGACGTGCTTCTCGACGCGGTGGGGCTGACGACGGGCGCGGTCGCGTTCCTTGCGGGCCATTTGGTCGCGATCGCGCTCTACATGCGCAACCGCCGCGCAACCTTGACCGTCAGCCAGCGATTGCTGGGATGGCTCGTCGCGCCGCTGACCATCGCCATTGCCTTTGCCATGGCTCACGCCATGGGCGTCGCGATCTACGCCGCCGCGCTGGGCGCCATGGCCGCGGTTGCCTGGACCAGCCGTTTCCCACGCTATCGAGTCGGCCTCGGCGCGATGCTGTTCGTCGCTTCCGATCTGCTGATCTTCTCGCGAGCGGGCCTACTCGCCGGCTCGTTCCTCCCGACTTTGCTCGTCTGGCCGCTCTATTTTGCAGGGCAGACGCTGATCGCGGTCGGAGTCGTCGCGACGTTGGATCGCACCGGGCACGATCCCATATCGACGCCATGAAAATCTACACGATCGGCTATGAGGGCGTGACGATGGACGAGTTCGTCGCCGCGCTGAGGCGGGCGGGGGTCGAGCAGGTGATCGACGTGCGCGCGTTGCCTCTGTCGCGCCGACCGGGCTTTTCCAAGACGCCGCTCCGGAACGCGCTGGCTGAGGCGGGGATCGCTTACGTTCACCTCAAGGCGCTCGGGACGCCCAAGGAAGGGCGCGAAGCGGCGCGCAAGCATGATCGAGCGGCGCTCGATCGGATCTACGCCAATCAGCTGGCACTGCTCGAGGCGCAGATGCAGGCGGCGCAGATGCGCGAGTTCGCGGCGGAGCGGCCATCGGCGCTGCTGTGCTTCGAGCGCGACCCGAGTTGCTGCCACCGCACGCTTTTGCTCGAGGCGGAGGGCGAGGGCGCCGACGTGATCGACCTGTTCGCCTAGAAGCGCGCGGCGATCGTCGCGCCGCCGCCATGTCCGTCGCCCCAGGGCAGCACCAAGACGCGCGCGTTGCGTTTCGAGGTAATCAGGAACCCGCTCGCCTCCCCGATCGCGGCGCCGGCGACGACGTCGTACCAATGGTGCTTGCGCGCCTCGACCCGCGAGACGGCGACGAAGCTCGCGGCGAGCTGGGCGGGCATGCCGATCTTCCAGCCGTAGCGGTTCTGCAGCGTCGCCGCGGCGGCGAAGGAGATGGACGCATGGCCCGAGGGAAAGCTGCGGTTGCTGCTGCCGTCGGGGCGCCGCTCGGGGAAAACGCGTTTGAGCGCCGTCGCGCTCAGCTCCGCGGCGGCCATGCTGCCGCCGGCCTGGAGAGCGCCGTTCCAATCGTTCTGAGTCGCGGGCAGACCGAGCGCTGCCAGCACAAGCGCATCGCGCACGAGGCCGCCGGCATCATCCCACGCCTGCGTGTCGCGCGCGCAGGCAGGACTGGCGGCCAGCGTCGCGGCAGCGGCAAACACCAGCGCGCGCTTCATCGGCGTTCTCCCGCGGCGATTATCGGCGTGTTCGACGCCGCCGGCAAGCCGATCGCTCAGCCGGTGACGGGAAGCCGAATCTTGCCGTCGGCGTCTCGCTCGAGCGGGCTATAGGCAATCACCGTTTCGAGCAGCAGCGCGCCGTAGAGGTGCGGGAACAGCGCGCCGCCGCGCGAAGGCTCCCACTTCACCAACTGCCCCTCGGCGGCGAGATCGACCGCGGCGATCCACAAGTCCGCCTGGCCGGCAAAATGCTTGTCGACCGTCTCGGTGAGCTGGTCGGCGGTCGACAGGTGGATGAAGCCGTCGGCGCGGTCGACCGCCGAGCCGGCGAAGGCGCCCGTTTCGAGCTCCTTCCTCTCGGCGTCGGTCAGCACCTTATAGGCGGTCTGCGGGCTCATTCGCCGCCCTCGGGGCCGGCAGCCAAGTCCTCGCCGGTGTCGCCGTCGGGCGTCGGCGCGTCGTGCTGAGGGCCGTCGCCAAGATTCGCCTCGGCATCCTCCTCGCTCTCTTCGAGCAACGCCGCCGACACGACGTGCTCGTCCTCGGCGACGTCGAACAGCCGCACGCCCGCCGAGCCGCGGCCGATGACGCGCAAGCTGTCGAGCGGCATGCGGATCAGCTTGGCCTGGTTGGTGACGAGCATCAGTTGGTCGCCTTGTGTCGCCGGGAAGCTGGCGACGACCGGGCCGTTGCGGCGGATATTGTCGATATTGGTGATGCCCTGGCCGCCGCGGCCGGTGCGGCGGTATTCGTAGGCCGAGCTGAGCTTACCATAGCCGTTGGCGCAGACCGTCAGGATGAACTGCTCGCGCTCCGCCAGCTCGGCGAAGCGTTCGGCAGTCATCGCCGGCGAACCTTCCTTCTCCGCCTTCCATGGGGCGAAGCGCAAATAATCCTCGCGCTCGTCCTGATCGCGCATGCCGCCGCGATGGAGAATCGATAGTGAGATCACCTCGTCGCCCTCGTTCGCCAGCCGGATACCGCGCACGCCGGTCGAGTTGCGGCTCTGGAAGGCGCGCACGTCGTCGCCGCGGAAGCGGATCGCCTTGCCGCGCCGGGTGGCGAGCAGCACGTCGTCATTGTCGCCGAGCAGGGCGACGCCGATCAGCCGGTCGTCCTCGTCCTCACCCTCGAACTTCATCGCGATCTTGCCATTCGAGGGGACGTTGGTGAAGGCGTCCATCGAATTGCGCCGCACCGAGCCCTTGCACGTCGCGAACATGACGTGGAGCTTGCCCCATTCGGCCTCGTCCTCGGGGAGCGGCAGCACGGTGGAGATCGTCTCGCCCTCGGCCAGCGGGAGGAGGTTGACCAAGGGACGTCCGCGCGTCTGCGGGCCCCCTTCGGGCAAACGCCAGACCTTGAGGCGATAGACACGCCCGAGCGTCGAGAAGAACAGCACCGGGGTATGCGTCGAGGTGACGAACAATTCGGTGACGACATCCTCCTCCTTGGTCGCCATGCCGGCGCGGCCCTTGCCGCCGCGGCGCTGGGCGCGGAAGGTGTCGAGCGGGGTGCGCTTGATGTAGCCCTGCATGGTCACGGTGACGACCATGTCCTCGCGCTCGATCAGGTCCTCGTCCTCGATGCCGTCGGCGGCGGCGGTGATCTCCGACTTGCGCGGCGTGGCGAATTCGTCGCGGATCGCGGTGAGCTCACCGCGCATCACCTCGTAGAGCTTGACGCGGTTGGAGAGGATTTCGAGCAATTCGGTGATCGACTCGGCGAGCTGCTTCAATTCGTCGCCGATCTCGTCGCGGCCCAGCGCGGTGAGGCGGTGCAGGCGCAAATCGAGGATCGCGCGGACCTGAATCTCGGAGAGGCGATAGGTGTCGCCCGTCACCTCGGCTTCGACCGCCTCGACCAGGCGAATATATTGCGCGATCTCGGCGATCGGCCAGTCGCGGGCGAGCAAGGCGGCGCGCGCCTCGGCGGGGCTCGACGAGCCGCGGATGATCCGCACCACCTCGTCCAAGTTGGTGACGGCGATGACGAGGCCGAGCAAGATGTGTGCGCGCTCTCGGGCCTTGAGCAGCTCGAACTTGGCGCGGCGGGTAATGACCTCCTCGCGGAACTTGACGAACGCCTCGATGATGTCGCGCAGGTTGAGCGTCTCGGGCCGGCCGCCGCGGATCGCAAGCATGTTGGCCGGGAACGAACCCTGCGCCGGGGTGTGCCGCCAGAGCTGGTTGAGCACCACCTCCGCCGTCGCGTCGCGCTTGAGATCGATGACGATGCGCACGCCTTCGCGGTTCGATTCGTCGCGGATGTCGCTGACGCCTTCGATGCGCTTGTCCTTGGCGGCCTCGGCGATCTTCTCGACCAGCGCGTTCTTGCCCTGCTGATAGGGAATCTCGGTGAGCACGATCGAGCGCCGGTCGCCGCGCCCTTCCTCGATCGTGTGGCGCGAGCGGACGATGATCGAGCCGCGCCCGGTCTGATAGGCCGAGCGCGCGCCCGAACGGCCGAGGATCAGCGCGCCGGTCGGGAAATCGGGCGCGGGCACGATCTCCATCAGCTCGTCGACGCTGATCGCGCCATTGTCGATATAGGCGAGGCAGGCGTCGATCACTTCGCCCAGATTGTGCGGCGGGATGTTGGTCGCCATGCCGACCGCGATGCCGCCGGCGCCGTTGACCAGCAGGTTGGGGAATGCCGCGGGCAGCACCTGGGGCTCGCTCTCGCTGGCGTCGTAGTTCGGCTGGAAATCGACCGTGTCTTTGTCGAGATCGCCGAGCAGCGCGCCCGCCACCTTGGCGAGCCGCGCTTCGGTATAGCGCATCGCCGCCGGCGGATCGGGATCCATCGAGCCGAAATTGCCCTGGCCGTCGATCAGCGGCACGCGCATCGACCAGTCCTGCGTCATGCGCGCCAGCGCGTCGTAGATCGCGGTGTCGCCGTGCGGATGGTATTTACCGATCACGTCACCGACGATGCGCGCCGACTTGCGATAGGGGCGGTTGTGATAGAAACCGCTTTCGCCCGCCGAATAGAGGATGCGGCGGTGGACGGGCTTCAGGCCGTCGCGCACGTCGGGCAGGGCGCGCGCCACGATCACGCTCATCGCGTAATCGAGGTAGCTGGTCTTCATCTCCTCGACGAGGCTGACGGGGGTAATGTCCGATGGGTCGGCGAGGACGGTCTCGTCGGTCAAATCTCTATGCTTTCGGGTATGTGTTTATGGTTGCGAGAGCGGTTCTAGCGGCTCCGGCCGCTCCTGTCCACGCGTGTGCGCCCGCGTGCGCGCGCGAGGGAGGCAGCCGGGATTGCCGTCCGCCTTTCCAATTTCGCCGCACCTCGCGCAAGGTTCGTCGCATCTTCGGCGCCATGCCGCGCGTGCGGCGGCACAGCAGGGGAGCGGCGTCTCCGCAACCGCGTTCAATTGCCGTTCAGCGCGCTCCGGCCAAGCGGTGGTCGACCGCCGCTTGAACCATGGAGGCGCGCCCGGTAGAGCGGCGCCGCTCGCGGCGTCCGCCCGCATCAGGAGAGTGTATTCGATGACCATGATTTCCAAGGCCGCGTTCGCCGCTTTGCTGCTTGGCGGCACCAGCGTGCTCGCCGCGGCGCCGGCATCCGCGAAGGACAAGCAGGACAAGCAGGAACAGCCGCAGATCAAGCTGAGCGACGCATTCCGCAAGGCGGCGTCGCCGGCGCAGACGGCGCTCGCCTCGGGCGACCTCGCCACCGCCGAGACCGGAATCACCGCCGCCGAGGCGGCTGCCAAGACCGATGACGAAAAGTATATCGCGGCCGAGCTGCGCCTTCAGTTGCTCGCCAAGCAGAATGCGAATGTCGGCACCGATGCCGCGGCGATGGCGCGTGCCGATGCCGCCTACAAGGCGCCGCTCGACGCGCTGCTGAGCAACCCCAAGACGCCCGCCGACCAGCGCGGCAAGCTCGCCAATGCGCGCGGCCAGATCGCCTTCAACGAGAAGAACTACCCCGACGCGATCAAATATTACACGATGGCGCAGCAGGCCGGCTTTTCCGATCCGGACATGACGCTGGCGCTGGCACGCGCCAAGGTGCAATCGGGCGACGTCGCTGGCGGCATCGCGGCGCTCGATCAGGTGGTGAAGGCCGAGGAAGCCAAGGGCCAGAAACCGCCCGAGGATTTCTACAAATATGCCGTCGCCAATCTCTACAAGACCAACGATCGCGCGACCACGCTCGCCTGGGTGAAGCGCTGGCTCGCCGCCTATCCGACCACCGCGAACTGGCGCAACGCGATCATCGTGTTCGGCTTCCAGGGGCCGACCGCGGCGCAGCTCGGCAAGGCCGACAAGCTCGATCTCTACCGCCTGATGGGCGCCACCGGCGCACTCGCCGACCGCGGCGACTATCTCGAATATGCGCAATACGCCAACGATCTTGGTTTGCCCGACGAGGCCAAGACGGTGATCGCCAAGGGCAAGGCGTCGGGCAAGATCCCCGCCAGCGATTCGGATGCGGCCGCACTTTCCAAATCGGCCGCAGCCGGCATCTCCAGCGAAGGCTCGTTGGCCGCGCTCGCCACCAAGGCAGCGTCGTCGGCCAAGGGCGACCTCGCGCAGCAGACTGCCGACGCGTATCTCGGCCAGGGCAATTACGCCAAGGCGATCGAGCTATATAAGCTCGCGCTGCAGAAGGGCGTCACGCATACCGATCAGGCGAACATGCATCTCGGCATTGCCGAGGCGATGTCGGGCGACAAGGCTTCCGCCAGCACGCAGTTCGCAGCCGTTCAGAATGCGCCGGCCAAGGACGTCGCGAGCTTGTGGCAGGCCTATGTCTCGGGTGGTGCGACGGCGGCCGCGGCAGCACCCGCTGCCGCGCCGCAAGGCTGAGGCGTCAGCCGACGCAACGCGAAGGGCGCCTCGATCGAGGCGCCCTTTTCGTATCAGGCGGGCATGGAAACCGGAATGCCCGGCTGGTGCTTCGAAGTACGGATCGTCAGGGATGTCTTGACGCTGGCGACATTGGGTGCGGGCGTCAGGTGCGTGGTCAGGATTTCCTGGAACGACTTCAGGTCGGCGGCGACGATCTTGAGGATGAAGTCGATCTCGCCGTTGAGCATGTGGCATTCGCGGATTTCGGGAATCGCCGCGACGTGGCGCTCGAATTCGGCGAGCTCGTGCTCGGCCTGGCTTTTCAGGCTGACCATCGCGAACACCGTGATCGGATAGCCGAGCGTCGCCGGATCGAGCTCGGCATGATAGCCGAGGATCGCGCCAGCCTCTTCCAGCGCGCGCACGCGGCGCAGGCAGGGCGGCGCGGTCAGCCCGACGCGCTCGGCGAGATCGACATTCGTCATTCGGCCGTCCTCCTGCAGAAGTTCGAGAATCTGCCGGTCGATTCGGTCAAAAGCCATGCCACTCCCCAGATTTCCGACGTTTTTAAACGTCTTTGCAGCCGTTAGCATAAGATAATTTCATCGCAACGCAATTGTCCCACATTGCGACGAGGCGATTTCAATGGTTCACGGCGTCGCTGCGACAGGCTAGGGTCGCGCGTCGCCCGCATTGTGCCGGCGGCCCGGGATCATAGCGTTGCGCTTCGACGACAGCCTCGAGACGGTACTGGCGGCAGACAGCGATTCGCCGCTCGGCGCGCAGTCGGCCTGGCGTCAGCTCGTCGATCTGATCGGGCGGCGGCGCGTGCCCGCCGATCCGGTGGCGATGGCGCGGCTGGTGGAACTGCGCGCGACGGTGCCGGCGGCGGTGCGCGCAGCCAGCGCGCGCGCGCTCGAACATGCCGCTCCGCCGATCGAGATGGTGCGCTTCTTCGCTGCCGACGATGCCGAGATCGCGGCGCCCGTCCTGCGCGGGGCGGCGCTTGCCGACGAGGAGTGGATCGCGCTGCTGCCCTGGTTGACGCCGCGCACGCGCGCGGTGTTGCGTCACCGGCGCGATCTCGGCGCGGCGGTCGGGCGAGCGCTCGATGGCTTCGGGTCGACCGATTTCGCGCTCGGCTGCGAATCGGCGGCCGAGACGGTCACGCCGCCGGCGGCTCCGCTTGCGCCAGATTCGTTCGTGTCGCTCGGCGAAGCGGCGCGGCGAAGCGTCTCGGCGGTCGCCGCGGCGCCGGCGGCGAAGCCTGCCGGGCCGTTCCAGATTTCCGAGCTGGTCGCGCGGATCGCCGCCTATCAGCAGAAGCGCGACAGCGCGCCGGAGGGCGCCGAAGGCCAGGGTGTCAGGCGGCAAGGCTTCCATTTCGAAACCGATGCCGCGGGTGTTGTTCGCTGGGTAGAGGGCGTGTCGCGTGGCCCGTTGATCGGTCTTTCACTCGATCTTGCCGCGGCCTCGGGCGGCTCGCGCATCGACGGCGTCGCCGCGGGCGCGTTCCGGCGGCGAGCGTCCTTCTCCAGCGCGCGCCTCATCGTCGAGGGCAGTTCGGACGCCGGCGGTGACTGGCGGATCGACGGTTTTCCCATGTTCGATCCTGCCAGCGGCCGGTTCATCGGTTATCGCGGCACAGCGCGGCGGCCGCGCAGCGACGAGCAGGCAGGGCCCCGGGAGCGTCAGGCGATGCGGCCCGATGCGCTGCGCCAGCTGGTCCACGAACTGCGCACGCCGACCACCGCGATCGCCGGCTTCGCCGAGATGATCGAATCGGAGCTGGTCGGGCCGGTCGCCTCGCCCTATCGCGCCCGCGCCGCGACGATTCGCGATCAGGCGCGCGACCTGCTCGCCGCGATCGACGACCTCGATCTCGCCGCGCGGATTGAGGGCAAGGCGCTCGACCTGCGTGGCGGGCGGGTTGCGGTGGCGCCGCTGATCGAGCGGATCGCGGCCGACCTCATGCCGCTCGCCGAGCTGCGCGGAACCGGCGTGGCGCTCGAGCCGGCGGCTGCCGATATCGAGGTGGCGGGCGACGAACGCGCCGTCGAGCGACTGATCGGGCGGTTGCTCGCCGCCCTGGTCGCCGCGGGCGGGCGCGGCGAGACGATCCGCGTGAACCTCGCCCGCACTGCCCAGGAGGTCGTGATCGATTTCGACCGCCCCGCGGCGCTCGCGGTGCGCGACGATGACGGCCTGCTCGCGATCGACGGCGACGACGAAGCGGGGGGCGAGGGCGCGCCGCTTCTCGGCACCGGATTCGCCTTGCGGCTGGTGCGCAATCTCGCCGCCGAGCTGGGCGGCGGCCTGGCGATCGACGCGACGCGCTTGACTTTGCGATTGCCGGCAGCCGAGACAGCGGGAATGGAGCAGGTGTCGACCAACTGACGTGCCAAGTGACGCGATCCCGAAGCCGTTTCGGCTCGCGCCGCCCGCGCCGTCTGCGCTGATCGACTGGCCGGCCTCGCTGGGGCAGCGCTTCACGCTCACCGTCGATACCGAGGAAGAGTTCGACTGGCAGGCACCGCTGTCCCGCGAAGGGCATGCGACGTCGGCGATTGCCGCCTTGCCCGAAGCGCATCGCCGGCTTCGCGAGGCAGGGGCCGAGCTCGCTTACATGGTCGACTGGCCGGTCGCCTCGTCAGATGCCGCCGCGGCGATCCTTCGCGATTTGGCAGACGGGCAGGGTGCGATGATCGGCACCCAGCTCCATCCCTGGGTCAACCCGCCGTTCGATGAGCCTTTGTCGGCGGCGAACAGCTTTCCCGGCAATCTGCCAGCGTCGCTCGAGGCCGCCAAGCTCGATCGCCTGACAGACCTCATCACCGATCGGCTCGGCCGCCGCCCGACCGCCTATCGCGCCGGGCGCTACGGGATCGGACCGGCGACCTTCGATCTGCTCGCGGCGCGCGGCTATCGGCTCGATAGCTCGGTGCGCGCCCGATACGATTACAGCGGCGGCCACGGTCCCGATTTCGGCGCGGTCGGCAGCCATGCTTTTCGCGTCGGCCCGGGCGGCTCGATCGTCGAGCTGCCGCTGACCACCGTCTTCACCGGCCGCCTGCGGCGCGGCGGCGCGAGCCTCGACCGCTGGCTCGGGCGAGTGCCTCATGGCCGCGGCGCCTTCGCGCGGAGCGGCCTACTCGCCCGCGTCGCGCTGACGCCCGAGGACATGCCGGTCGAAGATGCGCTCGAGGCAGTCCGCGTCGCGCTCGGCGAAGGCGTTGCGATCCTCAATTTCTCCTTCCATTCGCCGTCGCTGGTGCCGGGCCACACGCCCTATGTCCGCGACGCCGCGGACCTTGCCGCCTTTTACGGCTGGTGGAATCGCGTGCTCGGGTTGCTTGCCGCGCGGGGGGCAAGGGCGATCTCGCTCGATGCGGTGGTCGCCGCCGCCGACGCAGCGCTTGCCTCGCCGCGAGCGCCCGCCTAACGCTGTCGCCCGCGTGGGCCTGTAGCTCAATGGTTAGAGCTGGCCGCTCATAACGGCTAGGTTGCGGGTTCGAGTCCTGCCGGGCCCACCAATCGGCATTTCGGCGCTTGATCGCCGTGCTCCAGACAAAATTCATCGTAACGCGATGCAACGGACTCGGCCGATGCGGGTTGTCGCTGGCGGGGGGCGGATAACGAAGCAGGGAGACGGGCATGGGCCGGACACCCGATCGCGCCATCGACCGCCGCAAACTGCTGACGCTCGGCGCTGCACTCGGGACCACCGCTGCGGCGGGCGCGGTGGCCCATCACGACGGCATGCTCGGCGACGCCAGCCGGACCTTCACCAACGCGCTGCCGTGGCGTGACGGCGTGACCGACGCGCCCGAGGCGGCCGCGGCGGGCGACTGGCGCTTCCTCAATGCCGGGGAGATCGGTTTCCTCACCGCCGCGGTCGATCGGATGATCCCGCCCGATCCCACCGGGCCGAGCGCCTCGGAGGCCGGCGTCGTCACCTTCCTCGATCGCCAGCTTGCCGGCGATTACGGCAACGGCGCGCATTTCTATCTCGAAGGGCCATGGCGCAAGGGCAGCGAGAGCCAGGGTTATCAGAGCCGCTTCACGCCCGCGCAATTCTATCGCCACGCGATCGCGGCGATCGAGGCCGCGGTCGGCCATGCCGAGAGCGGCAAGGCGTTCAAGGATCTGCCCGCCGACCGTCAGGATGCGCTTCTGAAGCAGATGGAATCGGGCGACCTCAAGCTCGATGGGCCGATCACCTCGAAGGCGTTCTTCACCATGTTCCTGCAGAACGTGCTCGAAGGCTATTTCTCCGATCCGATCTATGGCGGCAACAAGGGAGGCGCCGCTTGGGCGATGATCGGCTTTCCCGGCGCGCATTACGATTATTCGGAATGGGTCACCGCCTATAACAAGCGAGTGCCCGTCGAGCCCGTCGGCCTGCGCGGCCGGCTCGATTGGTCGCGGAGCTGAACCATGGCCAAGGCGATGCCCAAGGTGGATGTCGTGCTGGTCGGTTTCGGCTGGACAGGCGCGATCCTCGCGCAGCAGCTCTGCGATGCCGGGATGACCGTGCTCGCGCTGGAGCGCGCCGCCGCGCGCACCACGCCTGACAATTGGGCGACGACCTTCGATCAGGACGAGCTGCGCTATATGTGGCGTCACCACCTGTTCCAGAACGTTAAATATTCGACGCTGACGGTGCGTAACAATGTCAACCAGACCGCGCTGCCGCTGCGCCGGCTGGGCTCGTTCCTGCCCGGCACAGGCGTCGGCGGCGCGGGCATCCACTGGAACGCGCAGATCTGGCGCTGGCTGGAGACCGATTTCAAGCTCAGGAGTCACAACGAGGCGCGCTACGGCAAGGCGGCGACCGAGGGGCTGACGATCCAGGACATGCCGCTCGGCTATGACGAGCTCGAGCCCTATTACACGAAGTTCGACCTGATCTGCGGCACCTCGGGCAAGGCGGGTAACATCAAGGGCGCCAAGCAGCCCGGCGGCAACCCGTTCGAAGGCCCGCGCAGCGCCGAATACCCGACGCCGCCGCTCACCCTGACCTATGGCCCCAAGCTGTTCGAGCAAGCCGCCGCGAGCATGGGGCTGCACCCCTTTCCGCACGCCGCCGGCAATTTATCCGAGCCTTATACCAACCCGCTGGGGCTGCAGATGGGCAAATGCACCTATTGCGGCTTCTGCGAGAAATTCGGCTGCGGCAATTATTCCAAATCGAGCCCGCAGACGGCGCTGATCCCGTATATCCTGACCAAGCCCAATTTCGAGCTGCGCACCGAATGCGAGGTCCTGAAGGTCGAGCGCACGCCCGATGGCAAGCACGCGACCGGCGTCACCTATGTCGATGCCTCGGGCGCGGAATATTTCCAGCCCGCCGAGATCGTCGCGCTGACCGCTTATCAGTTCCATAACGTCCACCTGATGCTCGTCTCGGGCATCGGCCAGCCCTACGATCCGGCGACCGGCGAGGGGCAGGTCGGGCGCAATTACTGCTACCAGACGATGAGCTCGGTCGACCTGTTCTTCGAGGACAAGAACCTCAACCCCTTCATCGGCGCGGGCGCGCTCGCCTCGGTGATCGACGATTATAACGGCGACAATTTCGACCATTCGGGGCTGGGCTTCATCGGCGGCGCGTACATCGCCGGGATGATCACCGGCGCGCGGCCGATCGAGATGACGCGCGTCCCCGACGGGGTCCCCAAATGGGGGCTCGAGTGGAAGCGCGCGGTGGCCAAATATTATCTGCGCAACATGTCGCTCTCGGTTCACGGCTCGAGCTACGCGCAGGCCGGCAATTATCTAAGCCTCGATCCGACCTACAAGGATCAGTTCGGCCGGCCGATGCTGCGGATGACCTTCGATTTTCCTGAAAACGACCTCAAAATGACCAAATACTGCACCGATCGCGCCGCCGAGATCGGCAAGCGGATGGGCGCGAACCACGTCCATCCCAAGGTGCGCAAGGGTCCATGGAGCGTCGTCCCCTATCAGACCACGCACAATTGCGGCGGCACGATGATGGGCGCGAGCCCGGCCGACAGCGTCGTCAACAAGTTTTCGCAGAGCTGGGACGTGCCCAACCTGTTCGTCACCGGCGCAGGCCTCTACCCTCAGAACCCCGGCTATAATCCCACCGGCACGCTGGCGGCGCTGTGCTTCCTCACCGCCGACGCGATCAAGAGCCAGTATGTCAAGGCGCCGGGCGCGCCGTTGGTGGCGGCATGAGCGCGGAGGCGGTCGAGCGGCGCAGCCTGGGGCATCGCATCCTGCTTGCGATCATCGCCGTCATCGTCCTGCTGGTCGCGCTGGCGGTGATCACCTGGGCGTGGTTTGCCCTCAACCCGGTCAAGATCGTCGACCCGCCGCCCGCGCCGATCGCGCTGCTCCGCGCGCCGATCCCCGACGGGCCCAATGCCGACCTCATCCGTCGCGGGCGCTATCTGACGATCGCCGGCGATTGCGCATCGTGCCACACTCGTGCGGGTGGCCACCCCTTCGCCGGCGGGCTGGGGCTCGAGACGCCGTTCGGGGTGATTTATTCGCCGAACCTCACCAGCGACCAGGATACGGGCATCGGCGCCTGGACCCCCGATCAATTCTACCGCGCGATTCACAAGGGCGTGGCGCCGGGCGGCAAGCGACTCTACCCGGCGCTGCCTTATCCGCATTTCACGATCCTGAGCCGCGCCGACAGCGACGCCATCCTCGCCTATTTGAAGACGGTGCCGCCGCAACGTTACCGGCAGCCCGGCAACCGCCTGCCATTCCCGCTCGACATCCGCCTGAGCCTGATCGGCTGGAACATGCTGAACTTCGCGCCGCACGCCTTTCGGCCCGATCGCGCCAAGCCAGCGGCGTGGAACCGCGGCGCCTATCTGGTCGAGGGGCTCGGCCATTGCGGGGCGTGCCATACGCCCAAGACGGCACTCGGCGCGGAGAAGCAGGACGAGGCCTATCGCGGCGCGGTGATCGAGGACTGGATGGCCCCCGACCTCACCGCTAATCCGCGTACCGGACTCGGCCGGTGGAGCGCTGCCGACATTGTCGAATACCTCAAGACCGGGCGCAACGCGCACTCCAACGCCGCCGGGCTGATGGCCGAGGTGGTCTCCTATTCGACGTCGATGCTGTCCGACCAGGATCTGATGGCGATCGCAACCTACTTCAAGAGCTTGCCGCCGAGCCCGACCGAGGCGAGCGCGGCGCCCGATCCCGCCGCGATGCGCGCGGGCAAGGCGATCTTCGCTGACGCCTGCACCGCGTGCCACCTCGTTGGCGGTAGGGGGCAGCCGCGGATGTTCCCGCCGCTGCCCGGCAGCGCCAAGCTGCAGCAGCGCGATCCGACCGGCCTCATTCACCTGATCCTCGCCGGCGGCCGCACCGCGCCGACGCCCGAGCACCCGAGCTTTCAGACGATGCCGAGCTTCGCCTGGAAGCTGAACGACCAGCAAGTCGCCGACGTCGCCACCTATGTCCGCAACAGCTGGGGCAATCGCGCGCCGCCGGTTTCGGCCGATCAGGTCGCCAACCTTCGCGGCAAGCTCGGTCTGCGCCACGCGCTCCGGCGGGGCGACGGTCGATAATCACCCTCTGAAATTGAGGCGATCGGCAGGTGAAGTGAACCACTGGCAGGTCAGGTCGTTTGCTGTCCGGATCAACCCTGGAGGCGCGGCATGCCCGGTGCCGAGAAGTAACGCGGCGATGTCCAATTCGACGGAACAGCCAAGGCAAGCGGCGGGCGATACGGCGCTGTTGCTGATCGACGTCCTCAACCCGCTCGATTTCGATGGTGCGGAGCGGGTGCGTGAGGCCGCTTTGGGCATTGTCGAGCCGCTGCGGCGGCTGCGCGACGCTGCCGACGCGGCAGGCGTTCCGGTGCTCTACGTCAACGACAATTACGGCGCCTGGCATTCGGATCGCGCAAAGCTGGTCGAGCATGTGCGCCAGACGCCGGGCGGCGAGCTGGTGCGGCAACTCGAGCCGCGCGACAGCGACTATTTCGTCGTCAAGCCGCAATTCTCCGGGTTCTACGCGACCACGCTGGCGGCGTTGCTGCCGCGATTGGGGGCGAGCCGCATCATCCTTACCGGCATCGCCGCGGACATCTGCGTGCTGTTCACCGCGGCGGATGCCCATATGCGCGAATACGATCTGTGGGTGCCGCGCGATACCGTCGCAGGCGAAGACGAAATCCAGACGCACCGGGCGCTCGACATCATGCGCAAGAGCATGAGCGCCGAAACCCGATCGACCGACGATTTGAGCCTCGCCGAGTGGCTCGATCGCTAGGCCGCGCTTGCCAAGCTGCCGCCGCATCGGCAAAGCGCGGCTGCGTCGGGGAGTGGCGCAGCCTGGTAGCGCATCTGCTTTGGGAGCAGAGGGTCGCAGGTTCGAATCCTGTCTCCCCGACCATTTCCTTCAGGCGGTCCGCAAGGCGAGCCAGCGCCGCGGGCCCGGCAAGTGCCTCAGCACCAGCCGCTCGATCATGAGCATGGCGATCAGGGTCAGGCCGAACATCGGCAGGTAGAGGCCCAGCAGGACGATTGCGGCGATCAGCCCCGGGCCGAATCGCGGGCGCACCAGCGGGATCGGCGCGCCGAGCAGGCCGATCGGGCGGCGGCGCCACCACATGATCGCACCCGAGATCGACAGCAGCATCAGCGCGAGCGCGGTCAGCGTACCGACGATCTGGTTGAGGATGCCGAAATGCGCGCCCTCATGGATCGCCACGCCATAACCCACCACGCGATCGATCCATTGGCGCTCGGCGAATGGCTTGAACGAGAGCACGCGGCCCGTCGCGCCGTCGACCGTCATCTCGGCGCGTAGCGGGCGGTCGGCAGCGTCCGATTCAACGTGCCAAGGCGAGCCGGCGTGTCGCGGGGCCTCGATCAGCACCGGCGGCTCGATGGTCGTGCGCCGGGCAGTGGCGATCACGCGTTCGAGCTCGCCGGGGCGGAGCGGCGGCGTCGCCATCTTCATCATGGCGTGCCCGGCATGCACGTCCGTCGATTGGCCGCCGATCAGCCAATCGGGCGTGCCGTCGCTGGCGTGGGCTAGCGTGCGGACCTCCTTCAGATAGTTGCCCCAACCCTGCGCCCAGGGCAGGCCGGTGAGGATCAGGAACAGCGCGAAGAACGACACCCAGATGCCGGCTGTGGCGTGAAGGTCGCGCCACAGCACGCGCTTGCCGAGCCGCAGCCGGGGGTAGAGCACGCTCGCCAATCCGCGCCGCCCGCGCGGCCACCAGAGGTAGAGGCCGGTCAAGATCATGACGATCGCCCAGCACGCCGCGGTCTCGACCAGATAGCTGCCCCAGGCGCCGGCAAGCAGCTCGCCGTGGAGATGGAAGATGCGGCGCATCGGCCGGTGTTCTTCCTCGACGATTTGCAACACGGCGAGCGTCTGCGGGTTGAGGCGCACCCGGACGTCGCTTCCCTGGTGCGAAACGAGGATGCTGACGGCATCGTCGGGATGCTGCGGCACGATATATTTGTCGAAGCTGGCGCACGGCACCGCGCTGAGGGCCGCGGCGACCTGCGCGTCCGGCGATGCCGTCGGACCGTCCAGCGCCAGATGGCTGTACGGCCGATCGAGCCACGCCTCGATCTGCGGCCGCCACAGATAGATCGAGCCCGTCGCCGCCAGCCACAGGACGAACGGAATGCAGAACAGCCCGGCATAGAAATGCCAGCGCCATACCGCATTGTACCAGCGTGTGCCGGGAGGATGGACGCTCACAGCTTCACCCCCGCTTCGATCAGCAACGTTCGTTGCGGATAGGGGTGATAGACGAACGCCTTGAAGTTGGTCAGGTTGTCGACGCCGGCCGACAGCCGGAAGCGCGGCGTGACGTCGTAATTGGCACGCAGATCGAGCGCGAACAGCTCCGAGGTGTAGCCATAATCGCGGCCGCGATAGGCGCCGTCGAGATCGGTATTGGGCCGGCTGGCGTAACGCACGCCGATCACGCCCTGCAGCCTGGGCGTCAGCTGGTAGCGGAGGTTGCCGTTCAGCCGCCAGTGCGGGATGCGCGGGAATTGCACGCCTTCGGAAGCCGGATCGGCGGCGTTCTTCACGGTGATCGCATCGATCCACGCGGCGTTGGCGTCGATGTCCATGCCGCCCAGCGGCCAATCGTGCGCCTCGGCGATCAGCTCTGCACCATATTGTCGGGTCACGTCGATATTACGGAAGCGCGAGCTCGATGTCCCGTCGGCGTTGAAGCCGATATATTGGAACAGCGCATTGCGGACGCGCTGGTAGAACAGGCTGCCGGTCAGCGTCACCGGCCCGAACGGATGGCGCAGCAGCAGATTGGCGTCGCGGCTGGTCTCTGGCTTCAGGCGGGGATCGAAGCTGCCGGGATCGAACTGGCCGTTCGAGGTGAGCGATCCCTGGAACAGCTCGCCGACGGTCGGAAAGCGAGTCGCGGTGGCGAGGCTGAGCTCGGCGACCCAATTCCCGGCGAAGGTCTGGCGCAGTGCCACCTTGGGGCTCCACCTGCTCTCGGAGCGTGCGGCGTAGGACTGAGCGACGAGATCGCCCGACGCCATCGCCGTCAGCCCGCCGTCATAGGCACGCCAGTGATCCCAGCGCAGGCCGAGCGTCAGCTCGGTCGCCGGCGCGAGGTCGATCGCGTCCTCCGCAAAGGCGCCGATCGTGTTGGTGCGGCCATAGGTGCGGCTGGTGAGGGCGCGCCCGCTCGCCTCGCGCCAATGCTCGGTCGCGAAGACGCTCCGGTCGGTCTCGTAGAGATTGGCGTCGAGCCCGAACGCGAGATGGTGCGCGCCGAGGGTGCGTGTCGCGAGCAAGGCGCCGGTGTACCAGCCGGTTGGCCCCTGGCTGGTCAGCTGGCCGGCGCCGTCGGCGATGCCTGCTGCATGGCCGTTCGATTGCGCGTCGTCCTGCCGGTCGAAGCGCAGCGTCGAAAGGTTGAGGCGCACGTCGAAGCCGGCAACGGGCGCTTCGATCCTGCCGCCGAGCAGCCATTCGTTCTTGGTGGCAAGGTCGAGTCGGAAGGTGGAGGCCGGATTGAGCGTATAGCCATGCCCGCCGACGCTGACGATGCCGCCGGCATCGCCGTAGAAGGGATTGCCTGCGGCATCCTTCAGGTACGTCTTGGGAGCGAGCGTCTTTTCGGTGTTCCACCAATAAGCGAACAATAACTCGCCGTGGACGTCGCCCCGGTCGTAGCGGAGCTCGCCGCGCGCCTGGTCCTGGCGCGTGCGAGTCACTGAATAATCGCCGACGACCGGCGTCACGACGCCCGAGCTGCCGGCGGGCATCAGCCGGGGGTCGATCACGGCACCAGTGACGGCCGTGCCGGCGTGGGGATCGTCATAGACGCTCGCCGAATAGCCGAGCTGGTAGAATTGCATCGGCTGGCCTTGGTTGACCAGCCGCCGCGCCGAGACTCGCACGCCCCACGCGCTTTCCTTCGGCTTCCACGAAAAGCCGCCCTCGGCGGAGTAGCCCCAGAGGTCGTCATGGGTGGCGAACTGGTCGTAGGATTGATGGAAGTTCTGCAAATTGACGAACGCGCCGGTGCGATCGGGCGGGCGCGTCGTAATGTTGACGATGCCGCCCATCGAATTGCCCGGATAGCGCGCCGAATAGGGGCCATAGACGATGTCGAACTGCTTGACCTCGTCGGGACCGACCACGCCCCAGGCCGGCGGATAGCTGAACGAATTGCCCAGGAAGTTGGAGATGACGAAGCCGTCGACCATCACAAGGCTGCGCGCCGATTGCGTCGAGTGCGTGCCGCGAAAGCCGGGCACGGCGTTGTTGTCGCCGATGAAGCGCGTGCGCACGAAGAAATCGGGCGCGTATTTGATGAGATCCTCGGTGTTGAAGGCGTTGACGCCGGCGAACTGCTGATCGCCGAGGCTGACCGAAAGTCCGCGCGGCTCGATCGAGATCGGCGCGTCGCGCTGGCCGACGACGAGGATGTCGTCCGTTTGGGCGTCGGGAGACGGAAGCGTTTGGGCAGCGGCGGGAAAGGCCAGTGCCAATGAAATGGGCGCGCATTGCAGCGCGCGGAATCGTGGTGTCATGAGGGAAAATCCGCATCGCTCGAGTCACAAAACCGCGCGCCCGATCAGGGGCGGCGGCACGGCTCAAGCGATTGCAGGTGGTCCGGTCGGCGGGGGCGGCGGTGCCGCGAGGCCGCGCCCGATCGCGACGACGTCGTGCAGCGGCAGTCCTATCGCAGCGAAGATCGGCGCAATGATCGGCAAGGGCGTCAGCAGCGGGGTCGCCGTCGCCAGGCCGGGGCCGGCGAAAGCGCAGACATGGCTGCCCGCATTATCGTGATCGCCGGCCGGCGCCTTGTGTGCGCCATGGTCCATCTGCATGCCGGGCATCATGTGCGGCATGGCGTCGACCGGACCCATGCCCGAGCAGATCGTCAGCCGCCAGCCGCTCGCGTCCTGGACGGGCATCCAGCCCTCGGGGATGGCGAGGCGAAGCAACAGCGCGCAAGCGAAGGCGAGCGCCAGCAGTAGCTGGGTCGTTCGACTGCTCTCGCGCAGGTGGCGCACCATGGCGGCCCTTTGGCGGTTTCGCGTCTCGGCGGCAATCGAAATCGCCGCGAAGGGATCAAATCGCGGTCAATGAAAGTCGCGCGATTTGGGGATCACTCGCACCGCCCGCGGATGGCCGGCGCTGCGTCCAGGCGTGCGCGGATATTGCGGATGCACCGCTTCGTCGCCGCGGGACGAGGGCACGCGCGGCCCACCCAGCTCGGTCAGGCGGTCGAGCAAGTCGGTGCGGTCGATGATCCGCGTCGCCATCAGATGGACGACGCCCTCGCGGCTCTTCTGCACGCGCCCCTCGGCGAGCATCAGCCGCGAGGCCATCACCGCACGGCGATAGCGTTCGAATTGCCGCGCCCATAGCATCACGTTGGTGATGCCGGTCTCGTCCTCCAGCGTGATGAAGATCGCATTGCCCTTGCCCGGCCGCTGGCGGACCAGCACGAGGCCGGCAGTGCGGACGAAGGCGTCGTTCGGCTTGGCGTCGGTCTCGGCGCAGCTGGAAATGCCCTCGGCGGCAAGAACGGCGCGCAGGAAGGTCATGGGATGATCTTTGAGCGACAGCCGCGTCGTCTGATAATCGGTGACGACATGTTCGGCCTTCGACATGGCGGGGAGCCGCGCGTCGGCCTCCTCGCCCAGTTCGCGCGCACGAGCGGCGGCGAACAGCGGCAGCTCGGCGGTGGGCGTGCGGCGCACCTCCCACAAGGCGGCGCGACGATCGAGCCCGATCGAGCGGAACGCATCGGCATCGGCGAGCAGCTTGAGCGCCCGCGAGGGAAGAGCAGCGCGGCGGGCGACGCTCTCGATGCTGTCGAACGGCCCCGCGGCGCGGGCGTCGGCGATGGCGTTTCCCCATTCCTCGCGGAACCCGTCGATCTGGCGAAAGCCCAACCGCAAGGCCGGCATGTCACCGCCTTCGTCACCCCGGACTTGTTCCGGGGTCCACTGGGCCGCAATCATTGGCGCTTGTGGATAAGTGGATGCCGGAACAAGTCCGGCATGAAGGGACATTTCGATGCCATTATCCCATCCGCTCGCATTCACATCGATCTCGCGCACCTCCACCCCATGCGCGCGGGCATCGCGGACGATCTGCGCCGGCGCGTAGAAACCCATCGGCTGCGAATTGAGCAGTGCCGCCGCGAACACCGCCGGATGATGGCACTTGAGCCACGCCGACACATAGACCAGCCGCGCGAACGACAACGCATGGCTTTCGGGGAAGCCGTAGCTGCCGAACCCCTCGATCTGCTTGAAACACCGCTCGGCGAACTCGCGTTGGTAGCCGCGCCGGACCATGCCGCCGACCATCTTCTCGCGGAACTGGTCGATTGTCCCGACATTGCGGAAGGTGGCCATGGCGCGGCGCAAGCGGTTGGCGTCCTCGGGCGAGAATTTGGCGGCGACGATCGCCAGCTTCATCGCCTGTTCCTGGAACAGCGGCACGCCCTCGGTCTTGGCGAGCACCGGCACGAGCTCGTCGGGCGGTCCATGTTCGGGAGAAGGGGCGGGATAGTCGATCGTGTTCTTGCCGGCCCGTCGCTCGGCGCGCCGGCGCAGGTAGGGATGCACCATGTCGCCCTCGATCGGTCCCGGCCGGACGATCGCCACCTGAATGACGAGATCGTAGAATTCGACGGGCCGAAGCCGCGGCAGCATGTTGATCTGTGCGCGGCTCTCGACCTGGAACACGCCGATGCTGTCGCCCTTGCACAGCATAGCATAGATCGTCGGATCGTCGTCCGGCACCGTATCGAGTTCGAGATCGCCGAGCCCGTTCGCGCGCATCAGATCGAACGCCTTGCGGATGCAGGTCAGCATCCCCAGCGCGAGCACGTCGACCTTCATCAGCCCCAAAGCGTCGATATCGTCCTTGTCCCACTCGATGAAGGTGCGTTCGTCCATCGCGGCATTGTGGATCGGCACCGTCGCGTCGAGACGATCCTCGGTGAGAACGAAGCCGCCGACATGCTGCGACAGATGACGCGGGAACTTGATGAGCTGACCGACCAGCCATTTGAGCCGGGCGACCGCCGGATCGGCGATGTCGAGCCCGCTTTCGGCGAAGCGCCGCGCCTCGACATCGGCCTCGTAGCTGCCCCAGGCGGTGCTCGCGATCTGCACGGTGACGTCTTCGGAGAAACCCAGCACCTTGCCGACCTCGCGCACCGCGCTCTTGGGGCGATAATGGATCACGGTGGCGGCGATGCCGGCGCGATGGCGGCCGTAGCGTTGGTAGACGTATTGCATCACCTCCTCACGCCGCTCGTGCTCGAAATCGACGTCGATGTCGGGCGGCTCGCCGCGTTCGGCCGAGACGAAGCGCGAGAACAGCAGGTCGTATTTCATCGGATCGACCGAGGTGATGCCGAGCAGGAAGCACACCGCCGAATTGGCCGCCGAGCCGCGCCCCTGGCACAAGATGCCCTTGCTGCGGGCGTGGCGTACGATGTCGTGGACGGTGAGGAAATAATAAGCGTAATCGCGCTTGCGGATCAGCGTGAACTCTTCATCGAGCAGCGCTGTCATCTTCGCGGGAATTTGTTCGCCATAGCGCTCGCGCGCTGCTTCTTGGACGAGGTGTTCGAGCCAATCCTGCGGGTTCCAGCCTTCCGGCACAGGTTCGTGAGGGTATTCGTAGCGTAGATCGTCGAGGGTGAAGTGGACGCGCTCGACCAGCCGCTGCGTCTCGACGATCGCCTGCGGGTGATTGCGGAACAGACGCGCCATCTCGTCTGGGTGTTTGAGGTGGCGTTCGGCATGGGCAGCAAGCCGCTTGCCGGCCGCGCCGATCGTCGTGCCGAGCCGGATGCAGGTGACGACATCGTGCAGCGGGCGCTGCTCGGGCGTGGCGTAGAGCGCGTCGTTGGTCGCCAGCATCGGCACGCCGGCCTCGCGTGCGGTGCTGGCGAGACGGGTGAGCCGACGCGCGTCGTCGCCCCGGTGCAGCGGCGTGGCGCCCAGCCAGACGCGGCTTGGCGCCTTGGCGGCAAGCCGGGCCAGGACCTCCGGCAGGACCCGTTCTCCCGCGGAAGCAGGAGTCCAGGGAACCAGGCGCAGCCCTTGCGGCTCTGGATCCCCGCCTTCGCGGGGATACTGCTTCTCCTCCGGCATCGGCATCACTTCTTCGGACGCGAAGCTGCTGTCGGGCAGCACGATCAGCAGCAGATCGTCGAGATGGTCGAGAAGATCGCCGAAACGCAGGATGCAGCCGCCCTTCACCGCCCGCCGATTGCCCTGGGCGAGCATCTGCGTCAGCCGCCCCCAGCCGAAGCGCGTGGCAGGATAAGCGACGATATCGGGCGTGCCGTCGGCGAACACGAGGCGAGCACCGACCAGCAGGCGCAGTTTGGTTTCGCACGACGCCCGCTCCTCATCGGTGAGCGTGGGCGGCAAGCCGGCTTTCTCCTTGGCTTTACGGAGCATGGCGCGGGCCTTTTCCGGCGCATCGCGCAACGCCTTGAAGGCCCGCACCACGCCGGCAACGCTGTTGCGGTCGGCGATGCCGATCGCGGCGTAACGGAGCGCGATTGCCTCGGCGACCATGTCCGATGGATGCGATGCGCCGCGCAGGAACGAGAAGTTGGTCGCGGCGACGAGTTCGGCGTAGCTCATCGCAACGTCACCGCATTCATTGACCACCCCGGCGAAGGCCGGGGTCCAGTTGCGGCAGGGCTTGTTGGAGAAGCATGGTGCTCCATGACGATCGCTTTCCCGACTGGACCCCCGCCTTCGCCGGGGTGGTCAAGTGCAAGAGTCGCATCCCTCATGCGAACACCCCGTGGACGTACCAGCGCGGCCGCTCGGTCTCGCGGTAGAGGCCGTGGCGGAACACCCAGAAGCGGCGGCCGCGGGCGTCCTCGATGCGGTAGTAATCGCGCGTCAGGCCGGCATTGTCGTCGCGCGTCCACCATTCGGCGGCGATGCGCTCGGGGCCTTCGAAGCGAGTGACATGATGCGCCGAGCGCCGCCAATGGAAGTGTTTGGGCGGACCATCCGGAAAAGCGGCGGCCGTCACTTCGATCGGCTGCGGCGGATCGAACAAGTGGATCGGTCGCAGCGGCGGCTCGTGGGAGGACGGCGCAGGCCAGGGCTGAGGCGCCGGCGCTTCGACCGCGGGCAGCGCCAGCACCGCCTGCTCGGGAATGTGCGTGTCGCGCGGCACGAGGCGCCGCACCCGCGTCCGGCCGAGCCGGGTCGAGAGGCGGTCGATGAGCGCGGCCAACTCGCCCTCGCTGACTTCGCCGCCTTCGAGTGCGAGCTGCGTCGGCGCCAGCGGTTCGAGCACCGGCACCGCCAGCCGAATGAGATCGTAGCCGAAACCGGGGTCGATCGGATCGGCCAGCGCCTCGATCCGCTCGTCGAACAGGCGATGGACGAGCGCGGCGTCGCGCGTCGGCTGGCTGGTCTCGATCGCGAGGTCGCGCGTCTCGCCATCGCTTCGGTACAAGCGTGCCGCGAAGCGCCGGCCGCCCTTGCCGCGCTGTTCCATCGCGACGCTCGCCTCGCGCGCGAGATCGGCGACCACCGTCAGCACGTCGGCGGTGCGCGCGATCGGCTCGGCGAAGCGGCGCTCGAAGCGCAGCGCAGGAAGGGGGCGCCGCGGGGTGATCCGGCTGTCGGCGCGGCCGAGCAGGCGGTCGAGCATGTCGGGAACCGCATCGCCGAACCGCGCGGCGAGCGGCGCGGTCGGCCGTTCGGCAAGGTCGCCGATCGTGCGCAGCCCGGCGCGGATGAGCGCGGTCGCGGTCTCCTCGTCGCAGCGTAGTGCGGCGATCGGCAACGCGTCGAGATCGCCCTGGCCGTCGCCATGACGGACCAGTGCCTGCGCCGCCTCGGGCGTGTCGGCGAAGGCGGTGCGGACGGTGACGCCCCAATGCGGCGCGAGCCAGTCGATATCGGCGGCCATCCCCGCCTCGCTGCCGAACACATGCGCGCAGCCGGTGACGTCGAGCGTCAGCCCGTCGAACAGGTCGGTGGCGACCATCGGCGAATAGCGGTCGCAGGCATCGGCGAGGCGGGTGAGCAGGCGCGCGTCGGCATGGGGATCGTGATCGGCGGTGGCGAGATCGGGCACCCGCAGCCGCGCGTCGGCGAGCCCCAGGCCCGGGGCAAGCCCCAATGCCGCCGCCGCGGCGTCGACCGCGACCAGGCGCATCGCGCCACGCTGCTTTTCGATGAGGGCAAAGGGAAATACGTCATCCCCGCGGAAGCGGGGATCCATCTCCCGACCGTTGATCGAGGGTGAGAGTGTGGGAGATGGGTCCCCGCTTTCGCGGGGATGACTGTTTTGGTCGGAGACGCGCGCAATCCTACCCTCCAACCGCCACCGGTCGGTGCTGAGCCACGGGAACCACAGCGCCAGAAAGCGGCGCGGCGGCAGGGGCGAGGGTGCGCGTGTCACGATTCCACTCCACTGGCCAGCGCAGCCCCTCCGGGCCGCCGCGCTGGCGGACAAGGTTCAGCTCGAAGGCGGGTAGCCCCGGTGAGTCCGCCTCCAGCGCCAGCGAGGGCGCCGCCGCCACCCGCCAACGCGTCTGCGCCGCGCTCGGCGCCGGCTGGGCGGCGATCCTGAGCAGCAGCGCGGTGACGCCCGAGGCTTCCGCCGCCACCGCGAGGCGTCGGCTGGCGGTGAGGTCGAGCGGGCGGGGATTGCCCGACACTTCGACTACCGCCACCGCGATGCGCGCGCAGCGCACCACGTCGGCCGCCGCGCGTAGCAAATCGAGCGGCGCGGCCGGCACGGCGAGCACCAGCCGCGCCGGATCGAGCCCCAGCTCGGCGAGCCCCGGCCCGTGCAGCCGGCCGCGCGCTTCCGCCTCGGCCTCGCGCAGCCACACCACCGGCCCCTCGCGCGCCGCGAGGCACGCCAGCGCTGTCACGAACCCGCTTGCCGCCCCGGCATCGGCGGGATCGGCGGCGAACGCCTCGTGCAGCCGCCCCAGCGCCAGCCCGCCGCCCAGCGCCGCGTCGATCGCCCCATGGCCGGTTGGCGCGCGCGCCGGCGTGCTCGACGGCCGCTGCCGTTCGAGACGAGCGATCCGGCGCCGGAGCGATACCAGCGAAGAGGCGGAGACCTGAGTCATTGTTCATGATTTGTTCTAATATGTGCGCCGCCTCGAGTCGAGTCAAGCCGCTTCGGAAGGCAGTGTTCGGTTCGAACGAGCGCGCGCCAGGCACTATTCGCCGCCTTCGACGTTCCCCGTCTCGTCGCAACGTCACATCGGCTGCGCTCAAAGACGAGGGGAAGGCTCGCATGATCGATATTGACCGGCGCGAATTGCTCGCGCTGCTCGCCATTCTTGGCCTCGCGCCATCGCCTGCCGCCGCGGCCGGGCTGGCCGATCTCGGCGCGCCCGAGCCGTTTTCGTGGGAGACGCTGCAGCAACGCGCCGCAGCGCTTGCCAGCCAACCCTATCGCGCGCCGGCCAGGATCGCCGCCGCGGCAAGCATCGATTACGATGCGGCCGGCGGTATCGCCTATCGCGCCGATCAGACGCTGGCCGGCGGCATCCGCCTGTTCCCGGTCGGCAAATACGCCCAGACGCCGATTGCCGTCAGCATCGTCGAGAATGGCGCGGCGCGGCCCGTTCGCTTCTCCCCCGACATGTTCGTCTCGAAGGGCAGCGCAAAAGCGCTCGGCATTTCGGGCATCCAAGTGATGTCGCCCGACGGCAAGAGCAACTGGCTCGCCTATCAGGGCGCTTCTTATTTCCGCAGCGCGGGGTCGCAAGATCAATACGGCCTCTCCGCGCGCGGCCTGGCGATCGACACCGGGATCGACGGCAAGGAGGAATTTCCCGCCTTCACCCATTTCTGGATCGAGCGGAACGGGCCCTGGGCATACACGATCTACGCACTGCTCGACGGCGAAAGCGTGACTGGTGCCTATCGCTTCGTCTCGCATTTCGATCGTGGCGCAGTGCAGGACGTCTCGATGGTGCTCCACCTGCGCCGCGACGTCGAACGGCTCGGCATCGCGCCCGCCACCAGCATGTTCTGGTATGGCGAAGGCAATCGCGCGGCGGCGGTCGACTGGCGCCCCGAAATTCACGATTCGGATGGGCTCGCGATGCTCACCGGCGCGGGCGAGCACATTTGGCGCCCGCTCGAAAATCCGCCCCACGCGACGCTCGACAGTTTTCAGGACAACAACCCCAAGGGTTTCGGCCTTATCCAGCGCGACCGCGATTTCAGCCACTATCAGGACGACGGCGCCTTCTACGACCGCCGTCCCAACCTCTGGATCGAGCCCAAGGGCCAGTGGGGCAGGGGCGCCGTCACGCTGTTCGCTTTCCCCACCGATCGCGAGACGGTCGACAATATCGTCGCATTCTGGGTGCCCGCCGCACCGGCGACGCAAGGCCAGCGGCTCGCCTTCGACTATCGTCTGACGTGGAACTCGACTGACCCGCTCGCCGGACGCAACGCACGCGCGGTTGCCTGCTGGACCGGGAACGCCGGCCGTCCCGGCCAGAACCCGACCGAGGGTGCGCGAAAGCTGGTCGTCGATTTCCGCGGCGACAGTTTGGCTGGGCTCGACATCAAGAGCGGTGCCGTCGCGGTGATCGACGTGAGCGGCGGCAAGCTGCTCACCAACCACGCTTATCCGGTGATCGGCCAGGCCAACCGCTGGCGGGTGATGGCCGATATCGCCGCCGTGCCGCCGGGCCCCGCCAACATCCGCCTGTTCCTTAAACGGGGCAACGCAACGTTGAGTGAAACCGTGCTGACGCAGCTATTTTGACGATGGAAATGCCCCCACCGCGCCTCCCGGCCGAGGCGCCGCTCGCCATGCCGATACAGCGTTTCGGCGGCCCGCTCTCGCGTGAGGCGCGCCTCGCGCGGCTCCGCCAGCCGCCCGCGCCCGACGACATTCTCGGCCGTCGCCTGCTGCTCGTGCTTCTCACCTGCCTGGTCGCGCTCGGCGCGCTCAACGTCGTCAAGGCGACGCTCGAAAAGAACGGGATCAGCGCCTGGGACGCGCTGCTGATGCTCGAATTCTTCGCGTTGTTCGGCTGGGTCGCCTTCGGCTTCCTCAACGCCAGCGTCGGGTTCGTCCTGCTGATGTTCGGGCGTCATCCCGGCTATATCCCCGCACCGCGCCCGACGACGCCGTTCGTCAGCCGCACTGCCTTGCTGGTGCCGATCCACAACGAGGATGTCGACGCGGTGTTCGGCCGCGTCGCTCGAATGGCGCATTCGGTCGCGGCCTTTGGCGCCGCGCCGCATTTCGATTTCTTCGTGCTGAGCGATTCGGGCGCCGATGCCGAGCCCGCCGAGGAGGCCGCCTGGCTGGCGCTCGCTCGTACGTCTCCGGTCCCAATCTATTATCGCCGGCGCGAGAAGAATGTCGGCCGCAAGCCGGGCAATGTCGCGGATTGGGTGCGCCGCTTCGGCGCGGCCTACGACCACATGCTCGTCATCGATGCCGACAGCCTGATGAGCGGCCAGGCGATGGCGGGGATGGTCCATGTCATGGAACAGCGCCCGACGCTGGCGCTGCTCCAGACCGTCCCGACGGTGATCAGCGCGACCACCTTGTTCCAGCGCTGGATGCAGTTCAACAACCGCCTGTACGGCCCCATCGCCTCGGCCGGGCTGGTTTGGTGGTCGGGCGCCGAATCGACCTTCTGGGGGCACAATGCGCTGATTCGCACGCGCGCCTTCGCCGAGGCTTGCGGCTTGCCCGAACTAGCCGGTCCGCCGCCCTTCGGCGGGGCGATCATGAGCCACGACATGGTCGAGGCCGCGCTGCTCCGCCGCCGCGGCTGGGCGGCGCACATGATCATGATCGACGAAAGCTATGAGGAGTTCCCGCCAACCCTGGTCGATCTCGCGGTGCGCGATCGCCGCTGGGCGCAAGGCAATATCCAGCATCTCGCGCTGCTCGGCGCGACCGGATTTCATTGGGTCAGCCGCTTGCAGCTCCTGATCGGCGCTTCGGCCTACGGCACCTCGCCGCTCTGGCTGCTGCTGATCCTGACGACGATCGCCGAGGCGCTGTTCGGGGGCGATGCGGTGCTGGTGCGCGGCAGCTCGGTCGATATCTTGGCGATGACCTTGATCCTGCTGTTCGCGCCCAAGATCATGAGCGGGATGTGGGCCTGCGCACGGCGAGAGCGGCGCGCCGATTTCGGGGGCGCGCGCGCGGTCTGGCGGTCGATTGCGGTCGATATCCCGCTCTCGGTCCTGATGGCGCCGGTGACGATGCTCACGCAAACGCTCGATCTGGTCAGCATCTTTCGCGGCCGCCGCTCCGAATGGCACCCGCAAAGCCGCGAGCGCGACGGCCTGGCCATGGCGGACGTGCTGCCGCGCTACCGCTGGCACCTCGGCCTCGGCCTCGCGCTGCTCGCACTGACGCCCTTCATCACCGCGACCGCGCTGATGCTGCTGCCGATCACGCTCGGGCTGCTCGCCGCGCCCTGGCTGGCGACCTGGACGGCGAGCGCGCGCCGCGGCGCGGCTTTCGCCCGGCGCGGCTTCTTCACCGTGCCGCCCGAGCGTATTCCCTGACGCTCAGGGCGGGGATTCGTTGAGGCCTCTCTGCCCAAACGAAAGAGGGCGCCCCCGCAGGGACGCCCTCTCGAAACCATCGGAACCGAAGTTCCGAAGCGGCTTACATGTTGCCGGTCGCGGCATCCGCATTGGCGGTGACGTTGTCGGCAGCCGCGTTCAGGTTGTCCGCAGCGTTCGAAATCTGATCGGCAGCAGCCGTGTTCGCCGTGTTGTCGGCCAGCGCGTCGAGATTGTCGGCGGTGGCGCCGAGGTTGTCGGCCATCATGTCGGCATTGTTGTCGACAGCGGCAGCTTCCGGCGACTTGTTGCAGGCGGCCAGGGTCATCAGGCCGGCGGCAGCGACGATAAAGGCAATCTTCTTCATCAATTTGCTCCCAAGCAAAAACGTTCGCGGCCGACCCGATCGCCGTCGCGAGGCAACCGCAAATAACGGTTGCTGCAACTGCGTCAACCGCCAAATTCATCTGGCAGACAGGTTTTGCGACCGGTTTCCGCGGATCGTTGCGGGATGGGACAACCCTGGTTTGCCTTCGCGCACGCGGGCTCCTATGTGGCGCGCGACACGCAAAATCATCGTCAATCCAGCCTTTCGCGGAGCATCCCCGGCCATGGCCGTCCAATATACCTACGTGATGAAGGGTCTGACCAAGACCTTTCCCGGCGCGAGCAAGCCGGTCCTCAACAACATCCACCTTCAGTTCCTGCCCTCGGCCAAGATCGCGATCATCGGCCCCAACGGCGCCGGCAAATCGACGCTGATGAAGATCATGGGCGGGATCGATACAGAGTTCACCGGCGAAGCCTGGGCCGCCGAGGGGATCAAGGTCGGCTATCTGCCGCAGGAGCCGCAGCTCGATCCGAACAAGACAGTGATGGAAAACGTCCGCGAGGGCGCGGGCCCGGTCGCTCATATGGTCGAGCGGTTCAACGCAATCTCGGCCGAGATGGGTGATCCCAAGGACGATACCGATTTCGACGCCCTGATGGCTGAGATGGGCGAGTTGCAGGAAAAGATCGACGCGGTCGATGGCTGGACCCTCGACAACCAGCTCGAGATCGCGATGGAGGCGTTGCGCTGCCCGCCGGGCGACGCCGACGTCACCAAGCTTTCGGGTGGCGAGAAGCGCCGCGTCGCGCTCTGCAAGCTGCTGCTCGAAAAACCCGACATCCTGCTCCTCGACGAGCCGACCAACCATCTCGATGCCGAAAGCGTGCAGTGGCTGGAGAATTTCCTGCGTGAATATACCGGCAACGTCATTCTCGTTACCCACGACCGCTACTTCCTCGACAACGTGGTGAACTGGGTGCTCGAGCTCGATCGCGGCCGCTATTATACCTACGAATCGAACTATTCGGGCTATCTCGAAAAGAAGGCCAAGCGCCTCGAGCAGGAAGAGCGCGAGGAAGCCGGACGCCAGAAGGCGATTCGCGACGAGCTCGAATGGATGCGCCAGACCCCCAAGGCGCGCCAGACCAAGTCCAAGGCGCGCATCCGCGCGTTCGACGAGCTGGTCGAGCGGCAGGAGAACCGCGCGGTCGGCAAGGCGCAGATCCTGATCCAGATCCCCGAGCGTTTGGGTGGTAAGGTGATCGAGGCCAAGGGCGTCTCCAAAGCCTATGGCGACAAGCTTCTGTTCGAGAACCTCGACTTCAACCTGCCGCCGGGCGGCATCGTCGGGGTGATCGGGCCGAACGGCGCGGGCAAATCGACCTTGTTCAAGCTGATCACCGGGCAGGAACAGCCCGATTCGGGCTCGATCGAGATTGGCCAGACGGTCAAGCTCTCCTACGTCGACCAGTCGCGCGACGACCTCAACCCCAAGAACAATGTCTGGCAGGAAATCTCCGACGGCCTCGACGTGTTCCGCTTCGGCAAGCAGGAACTGGGCACGCGGGCCTATGTCGGCGCGTTCAACTTCAAGGGCCAGGACCAGCAGAAGAATGTCGGTCAGCTCTCGGGCGGCGAACGCAACCGCGTCCACATCGCCAAGATGCTCAAGGAAGGCGGCAACGTCCTGCTGCTCGACGAGCCGACCAATGACCTCGATGTCGAGACGCTGCGTGCATTGGAGGAGGCGCTGGAGAGCTTCGCCGGCTGCGCGGTGGTGATCAGCCACGACCGCTTCTTTCTCGACCGACTGTGCACGCACATCCTGGCCTTCGAGGGCGACAGCCACGTCGAATGGTTCGAGGGCAATTTCGAAAGCTACGAGGAAGACAAGCGCCGCCGCATGGGCGATGCGGCGGATCGGCCCACGCGGCTTGCGTACAAGAAGCTGACGCGGTAACTCTACGGAATATACCCTATTCTCGTTTTCGATGGATAGTAAAACAGATCGAGATCACGAGCGAAGCGCTTCACGATCTCGTGTGTCGCAAAGCGCGGCGGGATGTGGTGATTCACCGCTGTTTGAATAAGTTCTCTATCTGAAATATTCAGCTCGAACCACTCCTTCTCGTCATGCTTCCATACGACGTTGTGGGGGAGCAATGTCTTCAGGCGGGGATACTCAGTTGCGATGATCGTCCAAATCGTGGCGGCGACCGGGATCACTTCCTCATCTGATCGGGCCAATTTCTCCAGTCGCGCGATCAAGCCCGCAAACATGAACCAACTTAGCCGGCGCTGAGCGATTTCGTCGTTCGTGGACTCAAGAGAGTCCCCCAGGTCCGATAAGAACTGCTCAATACTCGTCTCTGCTCCTTTCGAGCGATTATGTTGATACAACGCTGAAATAATTGGGAGAAGATTCTGATACGCTACGGCCGTGTGCGCGCGAGTCGCGGGGTCCATCTGTTCGACGAAAGCCGCCGCGAATCGAACGTACTCGGTCGAAGGTAGATTGATTAGCGGAGCAAACTGGCCCCCCTTCGGCTTCCCTTTTAAGAAGGCCATATCTCCCCCGTCGTGAGTTTGAACGCTAAACGCCAGCCGTCCCTACCATTAGTCCTTCGATCGTCGCTGCCGCGACGAATTCTCCAAATTGCACTTGCCGCCGCTCGGCATAGCCTTCGCCGTCGGGCGCCCACATCTGGTGGATCACGCGCGCATTGACGTCGGCAACCCAATATTCGGGCACCCCAGCCTCGGCGTACACGCGATGCTTGAATTGAAGGTCGCTGGCGATCGTCGAATCCGACACTTCGATGACGAGGCGAACCGAGGCGAGCGGCACGAGCCCGTCCCCCTCAGGGTTGCTGGTCACCACGATATCGGGTTCGGGAACGTTGCTCGGCGGGATCGCCACGGATGCGCCGACGAGCGGCGTCAGATCAATGCCAGCCCGTTTTAGCCCGCTATCGACCGCCAGGAACAGCGCGCTGGACACGCGCGCATGCGGCCGATGCATCGGGCTCATTAGAAATACGTCTCCCTCGAGCAATTCGGTTCGCGCGTCGCCAAAGGCTCCCGCGCCGTCGAGACGCAGGTAATCCTCGATGCGAAGCTTGTACTTGCCCGGTGGGAGGCGATCCTGAACCGTCATCGCCATCTTTTATCATAAGCCTGTCGTCCGGCAAATCGGCCGCGCGATTTCGGCGTCCTCTTATCCCGCAAACCGCTTGTTGAAGCCCTTCCAGCCGGCGTCTTCGGCGGGTTCGACATCGACATTTTCGACGCGGGCGAGGCGCGGGCCCTGGTGGCAGGCCTCGACCAGCACGGCGATCGCTTCGTCGTCCCCGGTCGCCATGATCTCGACCGAGCTGCCGTTCATGTTGCGCACCCAGCCGCGCACGCCAAGGTCGCGCGCCGCGCCCATCGTCCAGGTGCGATAGCCGACGCCCTGGACCCTGCCCGTCACCACGATACGCTGTGTAACCGTCATCTTCTTCGTCCGTCAGACTCGGACGGGATCGTCCGGCCAGCCGCGAACCGTAGCGAGATGCCGTCGCGCGACGAGGGGCGCCGCCCCGGTTCGTCGCGGCTGCGGGGGACTTCGGCGTCAGGCGAGACGTGGCGGCGACGAACCGCGCATCAGCGCACGCGCTTGACGAAGGTGGCGCCGCCCTCGCGCCGCTCGGTCTGGAAATTGGGTACGGCCTCGATCAGGTCGGAAAGCCGCGCAAAACCGTAATTGCGCGCGTCGAAGCTCGATCGGTTGCCCGCGCGCCGGCCGAGCTCGGAGAGGCTGACGAAACCGCGCTCGTCGCGCTTGGCGGCATTGTAGGCGTCGATCAGCAGGCGGATCAGATCGGTGTCGACGGGTTCGCTCCTGCCGCGCGGTTCCTCGGGCGGGGCGGGGGAGGGAACCGGATTCGCCTTGGCCTCCTCGGTTTTGTTGGTCAGCGCGGCGACGTCGATGAAGCGGGTGCACGCCTGCTTGAATGCCTCGGGCGTCTTGGCGGTGCCGAAGCCATAGACCGGCACGCCGTCCTGGCGGATGCGCATGGCGAGCGGCATGAAATCGCTGTCCGACGACATGATGCCGAAGCCGTCGATCCGGCCGCGGAACAACAGGTCCATCGCGTCGATCGTCATCTTCATGTCGGTGGCGTTCTTGCCCTTGGTCAAATCGAACTGCTGTTGCGGCTCGATGCCGTGCTTGAGCGTGAGATCGGCCCAGGTCTTGAGCGATTGCTTGCGCCAGTTGCCGTAGATGCGCCGCACGTTGACCGTGCCCAGCTCGGCGAGCACCGTCAGCACCGGATCGAGCGCGTGCGGCGAGGCATTGTCGGCGTCGATCAGCAGCGCGACGTTGCGGGTTTCGTCCTGACCGTTCATCGCCGCTGCTCCTTGCTATGGATTTGGCGAGGTAGCAGCGACCGGCGAGGCAGGCCAGCGACGGAACAGCGTCTCCAGCCGCTCGTCGCGAGCTTGTTGAAAAGGCAGCGGAGGCGGCGGGGCATCGCTGAAGTGGAGAAAGTGGAGAGCGTCGCGCGATTTTGTCGCCTGTTGCGCCGGCGATGCGCTTGTTCGGCAACACGACGCGTCTGTTTGTCAACACGACGCGCCATGCCGGCGGCACGCGCGCGACAGTAACGCGACGCAAACGCGACACCGACGCGGTGGGCAAGCGGCTGCTTGGCGCCGGGTTCGCGTCCGGATCGCGCCGGGCCCGCGTCTGGATCGCGTCGGTCGCGCGTCAGGTGCACGGTGGTGGTGAGGGAGGGTGCGGGGATGCGTTGGGGATCCATTGCACAGGATAGACCAGAAGAAATCCAACATTGGAAGGGCTCGCGCATTCTCTGCGCGCTCGCCCGCCGTTTCTGTTCACGCTGACGGCCGCTGGAGCTGAATATCCAATCGGATACGTAGGCTCCGGATCGAACCTGCTTGCCGGGGGTGGCGAATAAAATTGCCGATGTCGATCGGCTAATCGCGCGTGCGCTGGCTCGGGCGGGCGTCGTTATTGGCGATATCATCCTTCTTGGTGACTCGCTCGGTGCCTTCGGGATCGCGGACTCGGTCGAGCTCGCTCTGTGTCGCCACGTCGCGTTGCAGGTTGCCGCCGGCGCTGCCCGAGCCGCTCGGGGCGTCGGTCGCCCGGTCGATGATGTCGCTGTCGTCGTGGTCGCGCGCGGTGTCGGTGCGGTCGTTGGCCATGGCTCGTCTCCTTCGCCGGTCAACCGCGCGAGGGCCCGCGCCTGTTCCCTCAGCTTGGCGGATATTCGATGGCGACGATCTCGTATTCGCGTTCGCCGGTGGGAAGCACGACGCGGCGCAGGTCGCCGACCGCGGCACCGCGCAGCGCACGGGCGATGGGCGCGTTCCAGCCGATCCGGCCGGCGCCGGCATCGGCCTCGTCGTCGCCGACCAGGGTGAGCGTGCGCTGGTTGTCGTCCTCATCGGCGATGGTGACGGCGGCGCCGAACCAGACGCGCGCGCGATCCTCCTGCCGCGCCGGATCGATCACTTTGGCCGCCTTCATCCGCTTCGACAGCCAGCCGAGCCGCCGATCGATCTCGCGCAACCGCTTGCGGCCGTAGATATAGTCGCCGTTTTCGGAACGATCGCCATTGCCCGCCGCCCAGGTGATCGTCTCGACCAGCGCCGGGCGCTCGATCGCGAACAGCCGGTCATATTCGGCGCACAAGGCCGCGAAGCCGGCGGGGGTGAGGTAATTGGGCCGGTCCACTCCTCAGCGCCGGGCGAGCTCGTTGCCGCCCGGGCGGCGACCGAGATACCAGTCGAGCGGCGCGGTGCGGTTGGCCTGCGCATATTGCGGGTACATCAGGCTATAGACTACCGCATTTTCGAGCACGCGCTGGACGTAGCCGCGAGTCTCGCTGAACGGGATCGCTTCGATCCAGTCGACCATATCGACCTGGCCGCTCCGCGGATCGCCATTGGCGGCGAGCCACTTGTTCACATTGCCCGGGCCGGCATTGTAGGCGGCGATCGCCAGCGGATAGCTGCCGTAATTATCGAACATGCGCTGGAAATAATTGACGCCCAGCTGAACGTTGTAGGCCGGATCGGTGAGCGACGAGGGGCTGTAGGCGAGGCCGATGCGTCCAGCGGTTTCGCGCGCGGTGCCGGGCATCAGCTGCATCAGCCCGATCGCGCCGGCACGGCTGACGATCTGGCGGTCGAACTGGCTTTCCTGCCGCGAGATGGCGTGGATGATCGTCCAATAAGGCTGCACGGTCGGCGGAACGGGCACGGTTGGATAGCCAGCGGCGACATAATCATCGAGGCCGTTCTGGAGTGCCGAGCGGCTGATCATCACGCCGAGATCGGGCCGGTTGAGCGCACGCGACAATTCGATGCCGAGGCGATGGTCGCTCGCCGAGGTGGCGTTGGTCGCGATCTGGCGAAGGAAGGCGCTCTGGTCGCTCCAATTGCCGAGCGTGCCGAGCATCTCGGCGGCGCGGACCGGCTCGCGGTTGTAGAAAGCGGTGCGCTCGCTCTCGGCGACCGGTGCGGTGGGAACCGGATCGGGGGCCTTGAGCGCGATGCCGAGTCGCTCGGCCGAAAGCTGGCCGTAATAAGCGTCCTGATATTGCGCGGCGCGCTGGAAATAGTCGTTCGCGGCCATCGTGTTGCCTGCCTTGGCGGCGGCACGGCCGGCCCAATAGAGGCCCTTGGGCCGCGTCTGCGGCGAATCGAACGGGCGCGAATAGCGGTCGAACATCGCCTGCGCGCTTCGCGGATCGTTGAGGCGGTTGAGCGCGGCCTGCCCGGCGAGCCACGCGAGATCGGTATAGACGTCCTTCTCGGCATAAGGTTGCGCCGAAAGGTCCGTGCCGGCCGGATAGACGCCGTCGAGCTGGCTGGCGATGGCATAGGCCTGCTGCCAGCGGCCGTCGGCCGCCGCGCCCTGCGCCTGGCTGCGCAGGAGCTTCATCCAGACGAGCGGCTGGCTCGGCGGTGCCGAAAGGCGGTGCGGCTGGGCGAGATAGGTGCGCGCCGCGGCGACTTGCCGCGTGTTGAGGAGCCAGGTCGCGCGTGCGGCGACGAAGCCGGGATTCTCGCGGTCCTCGCCGGTGATCGCGGAGTCGCGGCCGGCGGCATCGGCGGCGTTGGTCAGGAAGGCGAGGCGGGCATCGAGCACCGGGCGGTTGACCGAGCTCAGATAGGGATCGATCCGCATCGCCGAGCTGGTCGCGCCGCGCCACAGCAGCATGTCCATCCGCTTGTCATAATCGATCGGCTTGAGCGTGCCGGCGAAGTCGCCGAGCAGGCTCGCTTCGCCCTGCGGCGACAGGATCCGAGTCGTCCAGGCGTCGCGCGCCTGCTCGTTGGCGCCATCCCGATCGCCGGTCGCCTTCAACGCTTCGGCATAGGCCACCGCCGCATCGTCGCTGAGCGGCGGATAGCGCTTGAAAAAGGCGATCTCGCTGGTTGGGGAGGCGGGGCTGCGCTGCAGCGTCGTTTCGGCCGACTTGCGCAGCATCGTCTCGCCCGGCCAATTGGGGTGGGCGAGCAGGAAACGGGCGTAATCGTCGAAGCCGTAATTGCTCGATTGCTCGAGCTGCTTCCACCTGACCAGCGCGTCCGCCAGCGGATCGGCGCCGATATTCGCCGGCGCCGGCTGCGGCGCGGTGCTCGAAAGCTGCGCGCGATACCAGGCGACTTGTTGCGGCGTGAGGGTGGAGGTCGCGGCGAGGCCGGAAAGCCCCGCGACGATCAATGCTGACTTCAAAAACGCTACCATGTGGACACGATAAGCAATTCCCTCCTATCAGGGCTAGGAGAATTTCGCCGAGCCGCGCCGAACCCCGTGCGGACAGGAGCCAGACATCACGATGCTTTCCGGATCGATCCCCGCGCTCGTCACCCCCTTCGACGCGGAGGGCAATTTCGTCGAGAAAGCATTCCGCGATTTCGTCGAATGGCAGATCGCCGAGGGTTCGTCCGCGCTCGTGCCGTGCGGAACGACCGGCGAAGCGGCGACGATGACCAAGGACGAGCATTTCCACGTCGTCCGCGTCTGTGTCGAGCAGGCGCGGGGCCGGGTGCCGGTGATCGCCGGAGCCGGCTCGAACGACACGCGCGTCGCCTGCGCCAACATCCAGGCGGCGAAGGAAGCCGGCGCCGACGCCGCTTTGATGGTGCCGCCTTATTACAACCGCCCCAACCAGGAAGGCATCTTCCGCCATTTCGAGGCAATCGTCGCAGCGTCGGACTTGCCGATCGTGCTCTATAACGTCCCCGGCCGCACGGTGACCGACATGGCGGTGGAGACGATCGGCAAGCTGGCGCGGGCATTCCCCTCGGTGGTCGGCGTCAAGGACGCGACCGGCGTCATCGCCCGCGTCTCCGCCCAGCGCGCCGCGGCGGGAGAGGATTTCTGCCAGCTATCGGGCAATGACGACACCGCGCTGGCGTTCAACGCGAGCGGGGGCAGGGGCTGCATTTCGGTGACGGCCAACGTCGCACCGAAGCTGTGCGCCGATTTCCAGGCGGCATGCCAGGCAGGCGATTACGCGAAGGCGCTCGCCCTTCAGGACAGGTTGTTCCCGCTCCACGGCGCGCTCTTCACCGATGCGTCGCCGGGCCCGATCAAATATGCGCTGAGCAGGGTGCGGCCCGAGATGCCGAGCGCGCTTCGCCTGCCGATGACCTGGCCGGGCGAGACGAGCCAGCGTGCGGTCGAGGCGGCGCTGGCGCATGCGGGGGTTATTGGGTAGGTGGACTGGCCCACTCCTCTCCCTTGACGGGAGAGGATACGGAGACTTGGCGGCTATGCCGCCTAGTCGTAGTTGGTGAGGGTGGGGCAGAGCGGCATACCCCTCACTAAGCTCTGCTAGGCGGCACAGCCGCCAAGCGCCGCTATTCTCTCCCGCAAGGGGAGAGAAGCTTCGCTCGCTCTCCGGGCAGCCCCTTCACCTTCCCGTAACAATCGCCTACATCCCCGCATCCCATGTCGCGTCCCAAGCCCTCCACCTTCGACAAAGTGAAGACCGTCGCCGAGAACCGGCGCGCGCGCTACGATTATGCCATCGAGACGGTCTATGAAGCGGGCATCGCCTTGACCGGCACTGAGGTGAAGTCGCTGCGCTTCGGCGAGGGCTCGATCGCCGAGAGCTATGCCGAGGTGAAGGGCGAGGAAGTGTGGCTGGTCAATTCGAACATTCCCGAGTTCAGCCACGGCAACCGCTTCAACCACGAGCCCAAGCGACCGCGTAAACTGCTCCTTCACGAGCGCGAGATACACAAGCTCCACGGCGCGGTGGCACGGGAGGGCATGACGCTCGTGCCACTCAGCATCTATTTCAACGCGCGCGGGCGGGCCAAGGTCGAGCTGGCGTTGGCAAAGGGCAAGAAGGCGCATGACAAGCGCGAGACGATCAAGGAGCGGGACTGGAAGCGCGAGCAGGGTCGCCTCCTGCGCGATCGTGGCTGAACCGGCGAGCTCCGGCGGTATGGCGGGCTGGCTCCGCCACCACGTCTCGCGCGAGGCGATCGAGCGCAATCGCTTCCTCCGTCCCGTCGCGCATCGCGTGCTCGCGCCGTCGCTATGGCGCTTCAACCGGCGCTCGGTGCCGCGCGCCGTCGCACTCGGCCTGGCGACGAGCACGCTGGTGCCCGTGGCGCACATGCCGGTCACGGCGGTGCTGTCGGTCCCCTTGCGCGCCAACATCCCGATCGCGGTGGGCGTCACCATCCCGAGCACCTTCCTCATTCCGGCCCTGTGGTGGGCGGCCTATCGCATCGGCCATTGGGTGCTGCATTTCGATCACCGGATCGGCCATCAGATCGCCAGCAACGTCCAGGCCAATGCCGGTTGGCTGCACTGGCTGTTCGCGCAGGCGGGCCCGGCGACGATCGTCGGGCTGGTCGTGCTGGCGGTGATACTTTCGGCGATCGGTTATGCGACGACCGCGCTCGGCTGGCGGCTGTGGACTGCGCGCAAATGGCGCAATCGTCGCGGCTGATACCGGTTTGACGAAGTCCGGCTCGCGCGCCTAGTCTCGTTGCCAATACCGTCCGCCGCATTCCCAAGGCGGGCGATTCATCAGGGAGACGAAAGCATGAAGGGGTTGCGGATCATTTCTGCCGTGTCGGCGCTGGCCCTGGCCGCGGCGGCGGGCAGTGCGGCGATGGCGCAGAAGAACGCCCCTGCCGCCGACGCGAAGGGCACCGGCGCCCAGATCGGCACGTTCGGGTTCGACGAGAAGGGCATGGACAAGGCGGTCAAGCCCGGCGACGATTTCTACGAATTCGCCAACGGCACCTGGGCCAAGACCACCGCGATTCCCGCCGACAAGTCCAATTACGGCGCCTTCAACGTGCTCTCGGACCTGTCGCAGGAGCGCACCCGTGGCATCCTCGATGCGGCCAAGAACGATCCCAGCTCGAAGATCGGCACCGCTTATTCGACCTATCTCGATACCGCGGCGATCGACGCCAAGGGCCTCGCGCCGATCAAGCCGTGGCTCGACAAGATCAAGGCGACCAATGACAAGACCGCCTATGTCGCGCTGCTCAGCGAAGCAAACCGAGACGGCGTGCGCGGACCGTTCGGCTCCTATGTCGGGCAGGACGACAAGGCGCCCGAAGCCTATGCGGTGAGCCTGGTTCAGGCCGGCCTCGGCCTGCCTGACCGCGATTATTATCTGTCGACCGACGCCAAGCTCGCCCAGGCCAAGGCCGCCTATCAGGCGCACATCGCCAAGATGCTGAGCCTCGCCGGCGAGCCGAACGCCGAGGCGCGCGCCAAGGCGCTGGTCGATTTCGAGACCGAGATCGCCAAGGTCAGCTGGACTCGAATCGAAAGCCGCGACGCGACCAAGACCTACAACAAGATGACGCTCGCCGAGCTCGCGCAACAGGCGCCGGGCTTCGACTTCGCCGGCTGGCTCAAGGGCGCCGGCATGCCGGTCGACAGCGTGATCGTCGCGCAGCCCTCGGCCGTGGCGGGGATCGCCAAGCTGGTTGCCGCGGCGCCGATGCAGGTGTTGCAGGACCAGCTGCTGGTCCGCTCGCTCGACGCTTATGCAGACGTGCTGCCGAGCGCGTTCGACAAGGGGAATTTCGCCTTCTACGGCACCGTGCTGTCGGGCACGCCCGAGCAGGAGCCGCGGTGGAAGCGCGGGGTGGAGTTCACCACGGGCGCGCTGACCGACGACGTGTCGAAGCTCTACGTCGCCAAATATTTTCCGCCCGAAACCAAGGCGGCGGCGATGGAACTCGTCCACAATCTGATCGACGCGATGAACGCGCGGATTGACAAGCTGACCTGGATGTCGCCCGAAACCAAGGTCAAGGCGCACGCCAAGCTCGCCGCCTTCACGCCGCGGATCGGCTATCCCGATCAGTGGCACGATTATTCGAACCTGACGATCACCGCCGGCGACGCCTTCGGCAACGAGCTGCGCGCCAACCAGTGGCAGCACGATTGGGACGTTCACAAGCTCGGCCAGCCGATCATGCGCTGGGAATGGGGCATGACGCCGATGGAGGTGAACGCTTACTCCAATTTCGGCCAGGTCGAGATCGTCTTCCCCGCCGCGATCCTGCAGCCGCCCTTCTTCGATCCCAAGGCCGATCCGGCGATCAACTATGGCGGCATCGGCGCGGTGATCGGCCACGAAATGAGCCACCAGTTCGACGATCAGGGCGCCAAATACGACGCCACCGGCAAGCTGACCGACTGGTGGACTCCGCAAGACGTCGCCAATTTCGGCAAGCTCACCGCGAAAATCGTCGCGCAATACGACGCCTATGAGCCGCTGCCGGGGATGCACGAAAAGGGCGCGCTGACCCAGGGTGAGAACATCGCCGATCTCGCCGGCCTCACCACCGCTTACGACGCCTATCACAAGGCCTTGGGCGGCAAGAAAGCGCCCGTGATCGACGGCTTCACCGGCGATCAGCGCTTCTATCTCGGCTGGGCGCAGGTGTGGCGGCGCAATTACCGCGAGGAAAATCTCCGCCAGCGGCTGCTCACCGATCCGCACTCGCCGTCGATCCAGCGCGCCTGGATCGTCCGCGACTTGGACCCCTGGTACCCGGCGTTCAACGTCAAGCCCGGCGACAAGCTCTATCTCGCGCCCGATCAGCGCGTCAGGATCTGGTGATCGGCATGAATTGAGAAAGGGCGATTGCGTCGAATCCGGATGCAGCCGTTTTTCGCATTTGTACTTCCCCGGCGAAGGCCGGGGTCCAGGTGGGAAGACTGAGGTAACGACGCGCTTCGCTCGCCAACCGACGCCCCTCACCTGGACCCCGGCCTTCGCCGGGGAGGTGCATTGTGGCGATGAGGTACGCCGAAATCCTTGACGGCTCGCCGCGCGCCGCCAATGACAGCGGCATGGCCTCGCGCTCCGTTTTCCAACCGCTCGATCCGACGCGCAGTGCGGCGCTGATCGCCGGCGCCGGCGGCCTGGGCGCGGCGCTGCTGGTGCTCTGGCTCGTCGGCAGCCCGATCGTTGCCGCGGGGTTCCTCGCCACCGCGCTCGTCCTGTTCGGGGTCGTGCTCGCCTGGCGGCGGCTGATGCCGCGTGCCGAGGCGGCGACGGGCGCGGTCGACTGGTCGGTCGCGCATGCGCTTGCCGAGGCGAGCGCCGACGCGGTGGCGGTCACCGATCGCGCCGGCCGGCTGGTCTGCGCCAATGATCGCTACGAAGCGTTGTTCGGCGGCTTTCCCACCCCGCCCGGGCTGCCGATCGCCGACAAGGGCGTCGCCGAACTGACGACCGCCGGCCGCGCTGCGTGGCGCGAGGGCCGCGGGCGGATCGAACGCTTGCTGTCGCGCGGCACCGCGCTCTCGGTCGACATCGTCCGCGCCGGCGCCGAGCAGGACATGCTTGTCTGGCGCTTTTCAGGCGTCGAGGGGCTCGATCTCGTCGCCGGCGCCGCCGGCCTGATCGACGGCAGGCACGGCGACCGCCTCGCCGCCGCCGGGATCATGCTCGCCTTGGTCTCGCCCGACGGCCGCATCCGCGCCGCCAATCGCGTCTTTCGCGCGCGAGCGATGGGGCATGAGGAGGGGCCGATCGCCGGCGGCGATTTCGCGCGCTTCCTCGTCACCGATTCGCGCGGGCTGGTTCGCTTCGAGCGCGAAGGCATGACCGGCGTGCCGGTGCGCGTGCTGCAAATCCCGTTCCTCGAAGGCGACGACGCACCCCTCCTCGTCGCGCTGATCGACGAGGAGGTGGGGCAGCGAGTGAGCGACGGCAACGCGGCCCAACAGGTCCGCAGCCTGATCTCGATGCTCCCCTTCGGCATGGCCCTCGTCGATCGCGACGGCCGCTTCATCGAGATGAACGGCGGGTTCGCGCGCGCCGCCGAGGTCGATGCCAACAACCCGCCGGTCTATCCGGGCGATCTTGTCGTGCGCGAGGACAAGACCGCGGTCGCCGACGCGGTACGCCGCTTCGCCACCGGCGCAAGCCATGTCGCGGACATCGCGGTACGCCTGAAGGGTCATCCCGACGAGCCGGTCGCGCTGACCATCGCCGGCGCGCGCGGGCTGGGCGACGCCGCAGTGCTCTTGAGCCTCAAGGACAATAGCGAGGAAAGCCGGCTCAAGCGCGAGGTCGAGCAGGCGACCAAGATGCGCGCGGTCGGCCAGCTCGCCGGCGGCGTCGCGCACGATTTCAACAACGTGCTGACCGCGATCATCGGCCATTGCGACCTGATGCTGATGCGCCATTCACCCGGCGACAGCGATTATGACGACATCCAGCAGATCAAGGCGAACTCGAACCGCGCAGCGAGCCTGACGCGCCAGCTGCTCGCCTTTTCGCGCCAGCAGACGCTGCGGCCGCAGATCCTGCAGCTGCCCGACGTCATCTCCGAAGTTTCGAACCTGCTGAAGCGGCTGCTCGGCGAGACGGTGACGTTGATCGTCAAGCACGGCCGCAACCTGGGGCCGATCCGCGCCGATCCGGGGCAGCTCGAGCAAGTCGTGGTCAACCTGGCGGTCAACGCCAAGGATGCGATCGGGCTCACGGGCGGCAAACTGACGATCGAGACGTTGTCGGTGACTGCGGCCGATGTCCGCCGGATGAATTCGGAGCTGCTGCCGATCGCCGATTACACCGCGCTCAGGCTGACAGACACCGGCACCGGCATCCCGCCGGACATCCTGCCTAAGATTTTCGAGCCGTTCTTCACCACCAAGGATGTCGGCAAGGGCACCGGGCTCGGGCTCTCGACGGTCTATGGCATCGTCAAGCAATCGGGCGGCTACATCTTCGCCGATTCCCGGCCGGGCAGGGGGGCGACCTTCACGATCTATTTCCCCGTCCATGCCGAGGGCGCGCCGACCCAGGCGGCGCGACCGGCGATGCGCGACAAGCCTGGCGATCTCTGGGGATCGGGCACGATCTTACTGGTGGAGGACGAGGACATGGTTCGCGCGGTCGCCGAGCGCGCGCTGACCCGACAGGGCTATACCGTGCTGACCGCCGAAAATGGCGAGGCGGCGCTCGAGCTGATCGCGGTGTCGGACAAGCCCGATCTCCTCATTTCCGACGTCGTCATGCCGACGATGGACGGGCCGACGATGGTCGCGCGCGTGCGCCAGCGTTACCCCGATCTGCCGATCCTGTTCATGTCGGGCTATGCAGAGGAGCAGTTGCGCCGGTCGATCGATATCGATCATGTCGCCTTCCTGCCGAAACCCTTTTCGGTACAACAGCTTGCGGAGGCGGCGCGCGACGCGCTGGCGCTTAAATAGCCGCTGGCGAAGGCAATTCCCGCGCGCTAAGGACGCTGCCATGAGCACGAGCCGCCGCATTCTCGTCGTCGAGGACGAACCGTTGATCGCGATGATGCTCGAGGACTTTCTCGACATGCTCGGTCATCGGCTCGCCGGCATCGTCGATAGCGTCGATGGCGCGCTCGCCGCGATCGACGGCGGCGAGCTCGACGCGGCGATCCTGGACATCAATCTGCGCGGCGGTGAGACCAGCTGGCCGGTCGCGGAGGTCCTGGCGGGGCAGGGCATTCCCTTCGTTCTGGCGACCGGCGGAACGGGCGACTCGATCGCCGAGGCCCACCGCAACTGCCCGACGCTGACCAAGCCCTTCACAATCGACGGGGTGAAAAGAGCGCTCGCGGCGCTCGGCTAAGGACCGGGCTGTCGGCGTCCGAGCGATCCATTCGCCTCCTCGCGCGTTTCGATCGCAATGGCCGAACCCAATGTCGCTCGCCGGATGAAACACGCGCTGGTCGGCGAAGTTCGCGCGTTGTTCAACGATGCCGCGCGAGGCGAGCGGCCGGTTGCGGCTTGCCCTGAGGACAGTCTGTTCGGGCCTCGGTCGGTCGCTTGGCGCGTGCATCGCGACGTGACGACGATGATGGTTGGCGGCGTCGCCGCATTGCTGCTGCAGATGCTACACCCTGCGGTGCTCGCCGGGGTTTGGGATCATTCGAGTTTTCGCGGCGACATGCTCGGCCGCTTGCGCCGCACCGCCCGGTTCATCGCGGTGACCACTTATGGCCCGCGCGACGAGGCGGAGGCGGCGATCGAACGCGTTCGCGCGATCCATACGCAAGTGGCGGGAACGCTCGCCGACGGCACCGGCTATCGCGCCGACGATCCCGGCCTGCTCGCCTGGGTGCATGTTTCGGAGGTGACGAGCTTCCTTGCCGCCTGGCGGCGCTATGGCGAACCGCGGATGCGTGCTGCCGATCAGGATCGCTACATCGCCGAGATGGCGCGGATCGCAGGCCCGCTCGGCGCCGATCCGATCCCGACCAGCCGGCCCGAAGCCGAAGCGCTGCTCGCGGCCATGCGGCCGGCATTGCGTGTCGACGCGCGCACGCGCGAGGTTGCCCGGTTGCTGCTGCGCCAAAGACCGCCGCGCCTGGCGCTGATGCCGTTGCAGGCGGTGACCTTTCAGGCGGCGATCGACCTGCTGCCGGGTTGGGCGCGGCGAATGCACGGGTTTGCCGATCCGCTGATCGCTCGCCCGCTGCTCCGCGCTGGCACCTTTAGTCTCGCCGAAACGGTGCGCTGGGCGTTCCGCTAGGCCGCGCCGACTGTCGAAGACACCTTCCATAGATCGATCCCGCCTTCGACCGCATGCGCGTCGATTTGCGCAAGTTCGTCGGCTGAGAAGGCGAGGTTGTTGACGGCATCGAGCGAATCATCGAGCTGTGCGACCGTCCGCGCGCCGATCAGTGCCGAGGTCACTCGCGGATCGCGCAGCACCCAGGCGATCGCCATCTGCGCCAGGGTCTGGCCGCGCCGCTCGGCGATCGCGTTCAATTTGCGGATGTGCGTCAGGTTGCGCTCGGTCAGCAGGTCGGTGGAGAGCGAGCCGTCTTTCGCCGCGCGTGCATCGGCCGGCACGCCGGCCAGATACTTGCTCGTCAGCATCCCCTGCGCGAGCGCCGAGAAGGCGATGCAGCCGGCGCCGAGGTCGTCGAGCGTGTCGAGCAGCTCCTCCTCGATCCAGCGGTTGAGCATGGAGTAGCTCGGCTGGTGGATGAGGAGTGGGACCTTTTGGTCGGCGAGGATCGCTGCGGCCTTGCGCGTCAGCTCGGGCGAATAGCTCGAGATGCCGACATAAAGCGCCTTGCCCTGGCGGTGGAGCGTCGCCAGCGCCCCCATCGTTTCCTCGAGCGGAGTCTCCGGATCGACGCGGTGCGAATAGAAGATGTCGACATAATCGAGCCCCATCCGCTTCAAGCTCTGGTCGCAGCTAGCGATCAGATATTTACGGCTGCCGCCGACATCGCCGTATGGCCCCGGCCACATGTCCCACCCGGCCTTGGTCGAGATGACGAGCTCGTCGCGATGGCTGGCGAAGTCGCTGGCCATCACGCGCCCGAAATTCTCCTCCGCCGAGCCGTAGGGCGGGCCGTAATTGTTGGCGAGGTCGAAATGCGTGACGCCGCGGTCGAACGCGCGGCGCAGCATCGCGCGGCCGGTTTCAAATACGTCGTCGCCGCCGAAATTCTGCCACAACCCCAGGCTGATTGCCGGCAGCTTGAGCCCTGATCGCCCGCAGCGGCGATAGGGCATGCGACCGTCATAGCGGGCGGGATCGGCAGTATAGGGCGGGGCAAAGGGCATCACGGTCTCCGGCAGCGAATATCCCGAGCGCGATAGACCGATGCAGGCGAAGCGTCACCCCGGCAGGCGATTATAGCGCATCGCGAATTCGTCGTCGGGCATGACGAGATAGCGGATCGTGTCGATCAGCGCCCAGAGCCCGGTGACGATCAGCCCGACCACTGTCAGGCTCAGCACCAGCATCAGGATGCCGCTGCCGGTGCGCCCGAGATAGAAGCGATGGACGCCGAGCACGCCGAACAGGAAGGCGAGCGCCGCGGCGACATATTTGTTCTTGCCGCCGGTCCGCGGCGGCGGTGCGGCCATCGGCGCCGGCACCGTCCCCGGCTGGCGATAGATGCGCCTGGCGCTGCGCCCCTCGGTATCGAAGTCGATCAGCGCGCCGATCGCGGGGCCGATCTGATCGCTCCAGTCATCGGGGCGGAAGGTGTAGCGCTGCCCGTCCTCCCCCGAAATCTGGCCTTCGCCCGTCGCGCGATCGACCCCGAGCACTTGTCCCCGCATTCCTGTCCCTCCTGTCGAAGCGACTTATATCGACAACACACTCGTGCGATGCAAGATCGCGTTACAAGGCGAGCTTCCAGTCCCAGCCGAGCGGATCGCCGTCCATCACTTCGACGCCGGCCGCGGCGAGTTCGTCCCGAATAGAATCGGAGCGGGCGAAGTCCCTGGCGGCGCGCGCCTCGCGGCGTTCGGCGAGCCGGGCGGCGATTGCCTCGGGCGTGATCGTCGCGCCGGCGGGGGTGACGCGTAAAGTCTCACGCGTAAGACGCGCGAGATCGAGGCCCAGCACCGCATCGAAATCGGCGAGCGCGCCAAGGCGAACGGCAGGGGACAGTTTCTTGTCGGCGAGCAGCTCGTCGAGCACCGGCAGCGCCCTGGGCGTGTTGAGATCGTCCGAGACCGCTTCGTCAAGGCGCTCACTATAGGGCGCGGCATCGCCTTTCGACGGCGCTTGCGCGTCGGCCGCCGCGCGGTCGCGCAACGTCGAGACGGTCATCACCAGCCGCTTGAGCCGAGTCACCGCGGCGGCCAGGCCCTCGCCGGAAAATTCGAGTTCGCTTCGATACTGTGCGGAGAGGCACATCAAGCGATAGGCGAGCGGGTGGACGCCCCTGTCGACCAGGCTCTTGAGCGTGGTGAAGCCGCCCGCCGATTTCGACATCTTTCCCGAGCGTTCGACCAGGAAATTGTTGTGCATCCACCAGTTCGCGCCGGTCTCGGCGCAGTCGCAATGCGCCTGGTTCTGGGCGATCTCGTTGGGGTGATGGATCTCGCGGTGGTCGATGCCGCCGGTGTGGATATCGAACTGTTCGCCCAGATATTTCTTGCTCATCACCGAGCATTCGAGGTGCCAGCCCGGCGCGCCGCGACCCCAGGGGGAGTCCCACTCCATCTGCCGGTTCTCGCCGGGAGCCGATTTGCGCCAGATGGCGAAATCCTGCCGGTGGCGCTTGCCCGCGACCGTCTCGATGCGGCCGGCGGCGGCATCGTCCTGCCCGCCGGCGAGCGCGCCGTAATTCGGAACCGTGGTCACGTCGAAATAGAGGCCGCTGTCGAGCTCGTAGCAATGGCCGGGTGCGATTTGCTCGGCGAAGGCGATCATGTCGGCGATGTGATCGGTCGCGACGGACCAGCGGCTGGGGGCGCGGATATTGAGATCGGCAAGGTTCTGCTTGAACGCTTGCGTGTAATGCGCGGCGATGTCCCAGATGCTCGTCGCGGCGGCGCGCGCGGCTGCCTCCATCTTGTCGTCGCCGGCATCGGCGTCCGAAGTCAGGTGGCCGACATCGGTGATGTTGATGACATGGGTGAGAGGGTAGCCCTTCCACGTCAGCACGCGGGAAAGCGTGTCGGTGAAGACATAAGCGCGCAAATTGCCGATATGCGCGTAGTTATAGACGGTGGGGCCGCACGAATAGAGCCGCACATTGGCGGGATCGATCGGCTCGAAGGTTTCGAGCCGGCGGGTGAGGCTGTTATAGAGTCGCAAGGGCGCGCCGGTCATTGGCCTGCCATAGCCAAGCGCGGCTGGGCTGCAAATGCCCTTGGCGGAACCCTTTGCCGCGCCAATTCGCTTGATAAACGCGCGTCCCGCTGTTAGGGGCAGCGCGATACGGCGCAGGCCATGCTTGCGACGAACCCTATTCTATTGATCGGAGACCGACGGCTTTATGCAAATCATCGTCCGCGACAACAATGTCGACCAAGCGCTGCGCGCGCTCAAGAAGAAGCTGCAGCGTGAGGGCGTCTATCGCGAGATGAAGCTGCGCCGTCATTACGAGAAGCCCAGCGAGAAGCGCGCCCGCGAGCGTGCCGCCGCCGTCCGCCGCGCCCGCAAGCTGGAGCGCAAGCGGATGGAGCGCGACGGCGTCCGCTAAGCCGCGCTGCGCCGGCCGGGGAGCGTCATCCCCGGCACGTTTCTCATGAATGCCTCAGCCGATTAAGGGCCAGCCCATGTCCGTGACCGCCGTTCCGCTCCAGCCGACCCGGCGCGCGAACCTCGTGCTGCTCTGGCTGGGGATCGTGATCGCCATCGCGATCGCGGTGTGGCTCGCCTTTTATGGCACCGCTGCGGCGCGCGCCCAGGTTGGCGACAATGCTGCGTTCCTCGCCTGGAACGCCAAGCAGCCCGGCGTCAAGACCACGCCCGACGGCCTCGAATACAAGGTGCTCGCGCCCGGTAAGGGCGACAGCCACCCGACCGACGAAGACATCTCGCTCATCAATTATAGCGGCTCGCTGCGCGACGGCACGGTGTTCGATGCCTCGAAGCAGCCGACGCCCCTGCCGGTGGCCGGCAGCATCAAGGGCTTTTCCGAAGGCCTCAAGCTGATGACCAAGGGCGCCAAATACCGTTTCTGGATCAAGCCCGAACTCGGCTACGGCGCGCAAGGCGCTGGTCCGATCCCGCCCGATTCGCTGCTGGTGTTCGACGTCGAGCTGGTCGACTTCCTGCCGCAGAGCGTGCTGCAGCAGCAGATGCAGATGCAGCAGATGATGCAGGGCGGCGGCGCGCCGGGCGGCGCGGGCGCACCGGGTGCGGGCGCCGGCCAGTAAGTGTTAGATCGGGCTCGCTCAACCGTTCGTGCTGAGCTTGTCGAAGCACCGTCCTTCGACAGGCTCAGGACGACGGTTCAGGTTTGGCCCTTTATGCTCTGAGCGTCGCACGTCATCCTGGACTTGTTGGTGCTCGTCCCCCTTTGGACCTATCTCCCACCCACCACCCCGGGGGGGGGCCGGGGGCCCGTTAGGGTGGGGCGGGGCGGGGCCCCCCCCCGCCCCGCGGGGGGGGGTTGTTGTTTTTGGCCAAAAATGTAG
>JBQCHQ010000037.1:0-173305 GCA_051954515.1 Sphingomonas sp.
GATGCCTTGGCAGGCGGGCGCCGAGACCTATCAGCGCTGGCAGAAGACCGCGCGCAGCGCCGGGCTCGCCGACGGGATCGAGCGGTTCTTCGCCAAGACGCAGATCACCTCGCCGAGCCTGAGGCGGTCGCTGTTCGCCGGGACGCTGCTCGACGGGCGCGACGGCCCCGATGCGTTGCGCGCGCTGGCGCACGAATATTTCCCCGATCCGCAGGCGATCTCGCGCGACACGGTCGAGCAGTTCGCGATGGGCGACCTGATGCTCAACCTGCCTAGCCAGATGCTGACCAAGGTCGACCGCGCGAGCATGGCGCATTCGCTCGAGGTGCGCGTGCCGATGCTCGGCAACGCGCTGGTCGACCTGGCGCTGGCCATGCCGGTCGAGATGAAGCTGCGCGGCGGGGTCGGCAAATACGTCATCCGCAAGGCGATTGCGCCGTGGCTGCCCGAGGGCATCCTCGATCGCCGCAAACAGGGCTTCGTCGTGCCATTGGGATCATGGTTCGCCGGCGATCTCGGCCAGCATGTCCGCGAGCTGTGGCATGACAGCGGCCTCGCCGAGGCGGGCTATCTCAACCCCGCCGGGTTCGATCGCGTGCTCGCCGAACACGCCGCGGGCCGGCGCGATCACGGGCGGTTGCTCTACGCGATCGCGATGTTTGCTTATTGGTGGATCGCCGACCGGACGCGACGCCAACGCACGCGCATTCTCGTGGATGCCTGAATCCGAAAAAGGAGAACCCGCCATGCCCTGCTACGCCATCGACGGTCAGCGGCCCACCATCGGCCGCGATGCCTGGATCGCACCGAGCGCGGACTTGATCGGCGACGCGCGGCTGGGAGACGAGGCGAGCGTGTGGTTCGGTGCGGTGATCCGCGCCGACAACACGCCAATCCTGGTCGGCGACCGCACCAACATCCAGGAATCGGCGATGCTCCATTCCGATCCCGGCGCGCCGCTGACGATCGGCGAGGAGGTGACGATTGGCCACCACGCGATCCTGCACGGCTGCACGGTGGGTGCGCGAGCGCTGATCGGCATGGGCGCGATCGTCCTCAACCGCGCGGTGATCGGCGAGGAATGCATCGTCGGCGCCGGCGCGCTGGTCACCGAAGACAAGGTGTTCGCGGCCCGCAGCCTGATCGTCGGCGGCCCGGCGCGCGCGATACGCCAGCTCGACGATCGCGCCGTGGCGATGCTGAAGGCGTCAGCCGCGCATTATGCCGAAAAGGCCCGCCGCTACCGGGCGGGCCTAGAACGGATCGACTGACTTACTTCGCCACCCATTTGGTGACCGCCGGACGCAGGCGGTCGGCGACCGCCTTGCGCACCGCGATCGAGGTGAGCGAGCGCTTGACGCCCTGACGCGACGCCTCGGGCAGGTTCTTGTCGGCGAATGCCTGGATCTTGCCCGGCATCGCCGGATCGTTTGACCGCGAACCCAGCCCGACGACGAAGCCCGCGCGCGTGCTCTCCTCGAGCAGCGGATTGACCGTGTCGAGGTTCGCCACCGCGAAATCGAACGCCATGTCAGGATGGAAGTTGGAGACCGCCGACAACAGGCTGGCGCGCTGCGGATCGGTGAAGGTCGTCGTCTTGACCAGGTCGAGCGCGCGCTTGGCGAGCGCATCGTCCTTGGCGAGGCCGAGCATGACGACGTCGAAATTCTTGATCACCGGGTTGGTCTCGGCCTTGGTCAGCGCGAGCAGCGTCTCCCACTCGGCAGGCGTCGCGTTATAGGCATAGGTGATCAGGATCGGCCGGCGGATCGCGGCGGGGATCGCGTCCGGATTGCTCTTGAGCGCAGCGACATAGCTACGCGCCTTGGCGAGCAGCGCCGGATCGCCGTCGACGCCGAGCACGCTGATCAGGCTCGAGCGCAGATCGGTGACATAGGGCTGCTCGTCGGGCTTGGCGTCGAAGCCGACCCGCTGCAGTTCGGGCGACAGCATCGCCGCAGCCTTCGCTTCGAGGGGCTTTTCGAGCGGCGTGTCCCGGTACAGGCTGGCGAAGCCGCCGACGTCGCCAGCGACGACCGACCAGACCAGCGGGTCGGCATCCTGCGGCACCGCACCCAGCGTGTCGAAATAGACGCCCAGATCCTGATAGCCGCCGCGCGCCAGCGCCATGTCGTCGCCGAGCAGGCCGAGCTGGTCGCTCAGCGCAAGCTTCGGGAACGCCGCAACCAGCGCGGCATGATCCTTGGCGTCATATTGCGTGCGGAAATAACTCTTCTGGCCGAGATTGACGACGACAGGACCGCAGCCCGCCACCGTCATCGCCTGGTTGCTCGGCCCCTTGATGAGGCCGTCCGAGGTACCGCCGCCCAGCGCACCAATCTTTACCGGCACGTCCCAGGTCTGCGGCGTCTTCGACGCATCGTCGAGCCCGAAGCGGCCCTGGCTCATGGCGACCGTCGTCTTGCCGCCCGCGCACGCCTCGCTCGCCACCTTGATCAGCGGCACGCCGCCCTGCAGCGTGAAATCGTCGGCGATCGGCTTGATCGGCTTGCCCCAGGCCTGGCCGATCTCGGCCCACAGATCGTCGGTCACCGTGTTCGAGTGATTATACTTCTGCATGTAATCGCGGATACCGCTGCGGAACTTGTCCGCACCGACCGTCGACTCGATCATGCCAATGACCGCCTGGCCCTTCGAATAGGTGATTCCGTCGAACGCGCTGCCAATCTCGTCGACCGTCGTCAGGTGGCGGATGATCGGGTGCGTCGCCGCGGTCGAATCGGCGCCCATCGCGCCTTCGCGATCATGCGCGACATTCTGCGCCGGGATGTTCCAGGCGGGGTTGAGATCGCCCATCGCCTTGTTCGACATCCACGAGGCGAAGCCTTCGTTAAGCCACAGATCGTCCCACCATGACGGCGTGACGAGATCGCCGAACCACTGGTGCGCCAGTTCGTGCGCGACGGTGAGGAAGATGTCCTCCTTGTCGCTGACCGTCTCGTGGCTCGGGTCGAACAGCAGCGTCGGCTCGAAATAGAAGATCGCGCCCCAATTCTCCATCGCGCCAAAGAACTGGCTCGAGCCCGGGCCGGCGATCATGTCAAGCTTAGGCAGCGGATAAGGCTGGCCGAAATAGTCGTTGTAGTAATCAAGGATTCGCTTGGCCGATTGCAGCGCGTAATCGCCCTGATCGACGACGCCGCGCCGGGTGATGACGCCGATCTCGACCTTGCCGTCCTGGATCGTCTTGCGCTCGACGTCCCCCATCCCGAGGAACAGGAGATAGCTCGACATCTTCGGCGTGATATCGAAATGATAGAGCTTGCTGCCGTTGGCCTGCTTCTCGACCGAACTGGTCGGCATGTTGGAGAAAGCGGTCTGGTCGCCCGGCGCGACCGCCGAGAGCTTGAAGGTTGCCTTGAAGCCGGGCTCGTCCCACATCGGCGCAAAGCGCCGCGCATCGGGCGCCTCGAACTGAGTGACGAGCATTCGCGCCTTGGAGCCGTCCTTGTTGGTATAATCGATCGCGAAGAAGCCGGCGGCGGTCTCGTTGATCTTGCCCGTCCAGGCGAAGGTCATCGTATGACGCCCAACGCTGGCGCGCGCCGGCAGCTTCACGGTGATCTGCTGCTGGCCCTCGTCATAGGCGACCGTCACCGCCTTGCCGTCGAACGTCGCCTTTGAAATGACGAGATCGGCGGCGTTGAGCGTGATTGCGTCGGTCGCCTGCTTGACGTCGACCGTAACGGTCTCCGTGCCCGTGAAGGTCAGCGCCTGCGCGTTCGGATCGACCGTGATGTCATAGGCGACCGGCGCCACATTCTGCGGCAATTGCCCCGCCGCAAGCGCGGGGGTCGAGACGGTGAGCATGAGGCCGAGGCCGAGCGGCAGCGCGAGTTTCATCATTCCGTCTCCCTGAATATTCCTTGCGTGGTGGGTTAGTAACGGCGGACACCAATGGCAATGCGCGAGTGCTGGACAGCCAGATAGGTTGCGCTATGAAACCTGCATGTCCGTGATCGCCCCGCTCGACCGCCTGAGGCTGCCCGTGATCGGTGCGCCGCTGTTCATCATCTCAGTACCCGATCTGGTCATCGCGCAGTGCAAGGCGGGGATCGTCGGCTCGTTTCCCGCGCTCAATGCGCGGCCGCAGGGCCTGCTCGACGAATGGCTGCATCGCATCACCGAGGAGCTCGCCGCGTGGAACCGCGATCATCCCGAGGCTCCTGCCGCGCCCTTTGCGGTCAACCAGATCGTCCACCGCTCGAACGACCGGCTCGAGGCCGATCTCGCCACTTGCGCCAAGTGGCAGGTGCCGATCGTCATTACCTCACTAGGCGCGCGTGAGGATTTGAACCACGCGGTGCACGCCTGGGGCGGCATCACGCTCCACGACATCATCGACGATCGCTACGCGCACAAGGCGATCGAGAAGGGCGCCGACGGGCTGATCGCGGTCGCTGCCGGCGCGGGCGGGCATGCCGGGCGTCTGTCTCCCTTCGCGCTGGTGCAGGAAATCCGCCAATGGTTCTCAGGCCCCCTGGCGCTATCGGGGGCGATCGCGACCGGTGACGCGATCCTCGCCGCGCAGGCGATGGGCGCGGACTTCGCTTATATCGGCTCGCCCTTCATCGCCACCCACGAGGCCAATGCGATCGACGCCTACAAGCAGGCGATCGTCGAGGGCCGCGCGAGCGACATCATCTATTCGAACCTGTTCACCGGCGTGCACGGCAACTACCTGCGCCAGTCGATCGCCGCCGCGGGGCTCGATCCCGACAATCTGCCCGAGGGCGATCTGAAGACAATGAATTTCGGCGCGGGCAACGGCGCCAAGGCCAAGGCCTGGCGCGACATCTGGGGCTCGGGCCAGGGCATCGGTGCGATCGAGGCGATCGAACCGGCCGCGACGCGAATCGCACGCCTGGCCGAGCAATATGCGGCGGCGAAACAGCGACTGTGCGGCAGCTAGGCGTCGCCCGTTCGTCTTGAGCTTGTCGAAGGGCGAAAGCCACTGAATACCGCGCTCGCGGCACGGCGCCCTTCGACAGGCTCAGGGCGAACGGTAAAGGGTCAGAACGCCTGCGACAACCGGCCGAGCATTGAGCGCGCCGGGCTCGTCGGCGCGTCGTCTTGCCCCTGTGCCTCGTCGAGCCGGGCGACGCGACGGTAGAGATCGGCGCTGGCGGCGATGAGGTGGCGCGCGGGTTCGGGCATCGCCTCGATCGCCGCGTCATCCGATTGCGGCGCCGTTCCCAGCCGTCGAGACGGATCGAGCGCATCGCGCCGCGGCATCTCGCCGGCATCGACCGCGCGCTGGGTGAGCAGCCAGGCGATGACGTGCATCAGCCGCGTCGTCACCTTGAGCGACTCACACGAGAAAGCGACGCGCTGCAGCGGCGTCAGCCCGTCGCGATCGGCATGCCCGGCCTGATCGAAATAGCCGCGCGCCTCGTCGGCGAGCAGCATCGCCTCGACATAGAGCTGGTCGATCAGCTTGCGATGAATCCGCGAATCAGGGGCGAACGACATAGGCGGAGAGTGCCACAAACGCGCCGACCGGACACGCCCCAATCGTGAGCCCGAATGTTCCAAAACGAATCGTGCACGAACGTCTTTCCGCGTCACCTGCACTTCGTTGCGGATTCATCCCTTTTGACAAGTAAAGGGCCGGGTCAATCCGATTCACCACCCCGGCGAAGGCCGGGGCCCAGCATCGAGTCGGTCGCAACTGGACCCGGCTTCGCCGGGGCGGTGAATAGATATTGGACAACGCCGACGCACGCGACCGGCCCTCGCTACGCCGTGAATGCTGAACCAGATTCAGCAACGGTGTGTTGTCCCTTCAAGCGATGATATCGGGAATCAGCTGGTCCTCGAGCTGGCCGATCTCATCGCGCAGCGCGAGCTTGCGCTTCTTGAGCCGCGCGATGCTCAGCTGATCGCGCGCGCCGGTCTCGATCAGGGCGGCAATCGCCAGATCGAGGTCGCGGTGCTCGGTCCTGAGCGTCTCGAGACGGCGATTGAGTTCGTCCTGATCGTCCAACCCATTCTCCTCTGGCCGACCGGCCGTGGCGGCGCGGCGATGGGTCGCGCCGGCCCAACCGGCGATCGCACGAATCGCCCCCTTTCGCCGATTGTAACCATGTTCGGGGGCGACATCGGAACCAATGCGTGATTTACTCGCTCACGGTCAATCAACCAAGGAGGACCGCTTCCATGCAAAACGCGCATCTTTCGGCACTTGAGGCCAAGCATGCCGGGCTCGAACGGCAGATCGCCGCCGAGTCGCAGCGTCCCATGCCCGATTCGCGGACCTTGGCCGACCTCAAGAAGCAGAAGCTTCGCGTGAAGGAAGAACTGGTAGCGATCTAGAGGATCGAGCGCCGAAACCTGAACCGTTCGCCCTGAGCCTGTCGAAGGACGGGTTAGATAGAGCGTGCTTTCGACAAGCTCGGCACGAACGGGGGCGGCGCGATCCCGATTTAAGGAACGAGGCCTGGCGCAGGGCGCGAGCGCTCGTCGTGGCGACGGGCCGCCTGCCTTAGAGCTTGAGCGGCGGCTTGGCGCGGGGCTTGGGCTTCGCGCCGCTGACGGGCTTGCGCGCCTTTTTCGGATCGACTTCGCGGTCGAACGCCACGCCGACGCGGCCCATCGCCTGCCAGGCGATCCGCCCCGAAATCCAGCCGATCCCGCGCACCTCGACCTCGACTTCGGCATCGCGGTCGAAATCGTCGGCGACCTCGGCCATCAGCCCGCCCGCCGAGAGGTTGCGAATCCGCACCTGCTCGATGCGGTCGCTGCCCTTCAGCCGGAAACCTGCGGTAAGCAACAGGCTGTCGCGCGGCGCCTGGCGCTGCGCTCCACCCTGGCCTTGGCCGGCACTGAGCTTGTCGTTCGCCAATCGATCCATCCGGTTCGCTCGCATGCCCATTACGGGCGATTAGACCATCAATCCCTGTCCAACCCGTTAAGGATCGTGGCCCGAGCGTCAATCCTCGCGTGAAATCTTCTCGTTACGTTCGTGGCTTTCCTGCGCCTCGAGCGTCATTGTCGCGATCGGCCGCGCCTCGAGCCGGCCGAGCGAGATTGGCTCGCCGGTCACTTCGCAATAGCCGTATTCGCCGTCCTCGATGCGGCGCAATGCCGCGTCGATCTTGGAAATCAGCTTGCGCTGGCGATCGCGCGTGCGGAGCTCGATCGACCAGTCGGTCTCGCTCGACGCGCGGTCGGCGAGGTCGGCCTCGCGCAGCGACTCGGCCTGGAGCTGCGAGATCGTGCCTGCGGCCTCGCGCAGGATCGCGTCCTTCCAGTCGAGCAGCTTCTGGCGGAAATAAGCGAGCTGGCGCTCGTTCATGAACGGTTCGTCGGCGCTGGGACGGTAGCCGTCCACGGCAGGCGCCGGCGGCGGCGGCAATTTCCCAGGTTCTTCCACGCTTTTCAACACCGTAGCCATACATCCCTCCCGATCGGGATGCCTGACGCTGCGACGTCCTTGTCCATCCCGGCCCTGGCGCGCCTATAGCCACGCCGGTTCACGGCCACAAGCGCGGGCAGATCGATAACGCAGATTAGTTGAACGGCGGTGAAACGATCGAAAAGCGTCCCGCCGCGGCACGTTAACCATGTTGCGCGGGGCGGCTGTCCCGAAATCCGACGGCGGCCGCGCGATTCCTTGGTAAACGCGCTTGAACTTAAGCCTTTGTTCGCCCCTTGTCGGCATCAGGCGACGAACGAAGCCGGATCGCGAGATTCGGCGACTCGTCCAGACAGGGAAGACGATCATGTCGGTGCGGATGGCCTTGGCGAAATTGTGCGCTTGCGCATGCGGCGGCGCGATCATCGGCGGCGGTGCGGTGCACGTCGCGGAAACGCACGCGGCCGATCGCGTGTCGATCAAGCGCCACATCACCAAGCATGCGGTGCGCCCCGCGGCGCATGTCCGCAAGCGCGTCGTCACCACCAAGACGACGACCTGCCAGCCGCAAGTCGTCACCGTCACCTCGCAGGGCGCGCCGATCCCGCTGCCGCCGCAGCCGGTGATCAACGTCGGCGGCGGATCGCCCCCGGTCGTCGTGGGCGGCAGCGGCGGGTTCGGCGGCTTCGGCGGCGGGTTCTTCGCCGGCGGCTTCTTCGGCGGCGGATCGAGCGGCGGCAATATCGTCGTCTCGTCCACCTCGAGCGGCGGTTCGACCTCGACGTCGAGCGGCGGTTCGAGCTCGAGCACGTCGAGCGGCGGATCGAGCAGCAGCACGTCGAGCGGCAACGTCTCCTCGACCTCGTCGTCGAGCGGCAATGTGTCGTCCTCGTCGTCGACCAGTTCTTCGTCCTCGACCAGCTCTTCGTCCTCGACCTCGTCGTCGTCGAGCACCAGCTCTTCGACCAGCTCGTCGTCGAACGGTTACGGTTCGAGCAGCCATGGCTGGCATTCGAGCGGCGGCTGGCATCATGGCGGCCACCATCATCCCGGCTCCTCGGGCGGTCCGCCGCAGCCGGTGCCGGCGCCGCCGATGGTGCTGCTGTTCGGCGCCGCAGCCGCCGCTCTGGTCGCGCGCAAGCGTTTCGCCGGGCGCAAGCAAGCGGCCGCATAGGTCGATAGTTTCTCTCGGGGGGAGGCCGGGCCGGAGGAAACTCCGGCCCGTTTTGCGTCAGGCGTTGACCAGCGCCAGCTCGATCTCCTTGACCGGATGGCCGGTGAGATCCTTGTCGAGCTCGCCGATCAGGCGGCCCAACACTTCCTTGTGGTAGTGTTTGCGCAGCTCGCCGAGCGTGCGCGGCGGTGCGATCACGATCAGCTTTTCGAAATCATTGGCGAGCGCGCGCTTCTTGAGCCGCTCGGCGGTCTCGGCGGCGAAGCGATCTTCTTCGAGTTGGTGGAAATCGGTTTCGTCGTACGAGCTGCGGCCCGATCCGTTGCTCGAAAAGGCGGAGCCCGGCGCATCGGTCGATTGCTCGCGGTCGGGCGGATTGTCCTGCTCGCGGACTCGCTCGACGATCAGATTGGGATAGGCGGCATCGCCTTCGTTCCTGAAGAACAGCATCTTGCGGCCGTCAGCGACCACCACGAAGGCGTCATGGGGAACGAGCATGGGGCTTTCTCCTCGTCGGTTGGACGTGCTCGATCAACGCGCGGCAACCGGCCGGGGTTGCGCGGCGTCCGCCGCCCCGCCATAGCCCGGCCATGCACGACATCCGCCTGATCCGCGACGATCCTGCCGCCTTCGATGCCGGCCTCGCCAGGCGCGGCTTGCCTCCAATGTCAGGGGAAATACTTGCGCTCGATGCCGTTCACCGCCGCGAGCAGACGGCCGCGCAGGAGAATTTAACCCAGCGGAATCTGCTCTCGAAGCAGATCGGCCAAGCAATGGCCCAGAAGGATTCTGCTCGAGCCGAAGCGTTGATGCGCGACGTGCAAGCGCTCAAGGATCAAGCTCTCGACTTCGTCGATAACGGCGATGAATTGCGCCGCGTCCTCGCCGCGATCCCCAACCTGCCGCTCGCTGACGTGCCCGAAGGTGCCGACGAGAATGACAATGCGCTGGTCGCCGAGCATGGCACCCAGCCCCACTTCGCCTTCGAGCCGAAGGAGCATGACGCGATCGGCCCCGCGCTGGGCATGGACTTCGAGTCCGGAGTCAAGCTCGCGGGCGCGCGCTTCACGCTGTTGCGTGGACCGATCGCGCCGCTCTACCGAGCACTCGGGCAGTTCATGCTGACGACGCTCGCGCGCGAGCATGGCTATGAGCAGGTGGTGCCGCCGCTGCTGGTGCGCGACGAGGTCGCGTTCGGCACCGGCCAGTTGCCCAAATTCGCCGAGGACTTGTTCAAGACGACCGACGGCCGCTGGCTGATCTCGACCGCCGAGATGAGCCTTACCAACATCGTCCGCGAGCAGATCTTGAGTGAGGAGAAGCTGCCGCTGCGCTTCGCCGCGCTGACGCCATGCTTCCGCTCGGAAGCGGGCGCGGCCGGTCGCGACACGCGCGGCATGATCCGCCAGCACCAGTTCGACAAGGTCGAGATGGTCTCGATCACCACCCCCGACCAGTCCGAAGCCGAGCACGAGCGGATGACCGCCTGCGCCGAGGGCCTGCTGACTGCGCTCGGCCTGCCGTTCCGCCGCATGAAATTGTGTACCGGCGACATGGGCTTTTCGGCGGCGCGGACCTACGACCTCGAAGTGTGGCTGCCCGGCCAGGGCCGCTATCGCGAGATTTCGAGCTGCTCGACCTGCACCGACTTCCAGGCCCGCCGCATGAACGCGCGCTATCGACCCGAGGGGGAGAAAGCGACGCGCTTCGTCCATACACTGAACGGCTCGGGGTTGGCCGTCGGCCGCACGCTGGTCGCGGTGCTGGAGAATTACCAGAACGAAGACGGCTCAGTGAACATCCCCGAAGCCCTGCGCCCGTGGCTCCCCGGCCTTGATCGCATCGGTCCGGCCCGCGCCTGACAGTCACCCCGAACTTGTTTGGCGGTTATCCCCTTTAGACACATCCTCCCCTTCACCTCCCCGGCGAAGGCCGGGGCCCAGCATCGAGCCGGCCGTAACTGGACCCCCGCCTTCGCCGGGGAAGTGCGTTATTTGCTTGGAACGGAGAACAGCCTCCACATCCACGCCAACGCTGACGCCATTGCATCTTGACCTGACGCACCGCGCCCCGCTTGTTATGCTCGCGCCGCAAATCGTTGGTGGGGGACGGCATGAGGGGGATCGGACGAGCAAGCGGACTGGCGGCAGGGCTGCTGCTCGGCGGGTGCATCCCGCAAGTGTCGCCGCCGCCGGATTATTATGCCGCTGCGCCGCGCGAGCAGGCGCCGCCGCCCGCGGCACAGGAGCCCGAAGAGCAAGTGTCCGCCCTCCCCGCCGCCAGGCCGGCTTGGGAGGCGCATCCCGTCACGCCGAACGGCCGCTTCGTCTCGCCCTCGACCTATATTGTCCGCACCGGCGACACGTTGCGCCGCATTGCCGACCGCACCGGCGCCGGCATGCTGGCAATCGCGCGCGCCAACGGGCTGTCCGCGCCTTATTCGGTGATTCCCGGCCGGCAACTGACCATTCCTGGCGGCCGCTATCACCTGATCGAGCGCGGCGACACCGGCATCGCTATCGCGCAGGCTTACGGCGTGCATTGGGCCGATATCGTCGACGCCAACGGCCTCACCGAGCCCTATCTGCTGCGCGCCGGCGGGCGGCTGCTCATCCCCGGCGGCGGCACCCCGTCCCCGCCGCCCTCGGGCTCGACCGCGGCCGCGCGCGCAGCGGCGTTCCATCTCGATATCGACGATCTCGTCACCGGCTCGGAGCCGGCACTCGCGCACAATGCAGAGCCGGCGGCGCCGACTCCCTCGCCGCGCCGCGTGCTTGCCTCGACAACGCCGATCCGAACGCCGGCCACCCTGGTCGGCGGCTTCTCCTGGCCGGTCCGCGGCCGCGTAATCACCGGCTTCGGGCCCGGCAGGAGCGGCGTGCGCAGCGATGGCATCCAGATCGCGGTGCCCGAAGGCACGCCGGTGCTCGCCGCCGCCGACGGCGTCGTCGCCTATGTCGGCAGCAGCATTCCGTCGCTGGGTGGGCTCGTGATCGTCAAGCACGGCGACGGCTACACCACCGTTTACGGCAACGCCAAGAAACTGCTCGTGCAGCGCGGCCAATCGGTGAAGCGCGGCCAGGAAATCGCCGTCTCGGGCGAAACCGGCTCGGTCACCCAACCCAGCCTCCACTTCGAAATCCGCAAGGGCCGCGATCCGATCGACCCGCTGGGCAAGCTGGCGGGGAGTTCCTGATCCGCAACCCGAAGGTTCCCGATCGTTCAAATCTTCGTCAACCCGGGCTCAAGGCCGGGGTGACGGCAAAGTCGAATGAGCGACCCACCTGTCATCGCGCGCAAGACGTGCTAAGCGCGCGGCGCCATGACGACCTACAGCTCAGACCTGCTCCGCCTGCTCGATGCGCGCGGTTACCTCCATCAGCTCACCGATGCCGCCGGGCTCGATGCGCTCGCGGCGAAGCAGGTCGTGCCGGGCTATATCGGCTTCGACGCCACCGCGCCGTCGCTCCACGTCGGCAACCTCGTCTCGATCATGCTGCTCCGCCGGCTGCAACAGGCCGGGCACAAGCCGATCGTCATCATCGGCGGCGGCACCACCAAGGTCGGCGATCCGTCGGGCAAGGACGAGGTGCGCAAGCTCCTCGATGCCGAGGGCATCGCCGCCAACATCGCCTCGATCCGCACCGCCTTCGAGCGATTTCTGACCTTCGGCGACGGGCCGACCGACGCGGTGATGGTCAATAACGACGAGTGGCTGGGCAAGCTCGGTTACATCGATTTCCTGCGCGACGTCGGCCGGCACTTCACGATCAACCGCATGCTGACCTTCGATTCGGTCAAGCTGAGGCTCGATCGCGAACAGCCGCTGACCTTCCTCGAATTCAACTATATGATCCTCCAGGCCTATGATTTCCTGGAACTGTCGCGCCGCTATGGCTGCCGGTTGCAGCTCGGCGGATCGGATCAATGGGGCAATATCGTCAACGGCATCGAATTGACGCGCCGCATCGACGGCACCGAACTTTATGGCGCGACGACGCCGCTCATCACCAAGGCCGACGGGTCGAAAATGGGCAAGTCGGTTTCGGGCGCGATCTGGCTCAACGAGGATCAGCTGCCGGCCTATGATTATTGGCAGTTCTGGCGCAACACCGACGATCGCGATGTCGGCCGCTTCCTCAAGCTGTTCACCGACGTGCCGCTCGACGAGATCGCCCGATTGGAAGCCCTGGAAGGCGCCGAGATCAACGAGGCGAAGAAGGTGCTCGCCGATGCGGCGACCGCGATGTGCCGCGGCGAGGCTGCCGCTGCCCAGGCGGCCGAGACGGCGCGCAGGACCTTCGAGGAAGGCGCCGCCGGCGAGGCCCTGCCGAGCCATGCCGTACCCGAAGGAACGATCGCGCTGGTCGACGCGCTGGTTGCGCTCGGCCTCGCCGCGTCGAAGGGCGAGGCACGGCGGCTCATCAAGGGCGGCGGCGCGCGCATCGACGGCGAGAAGGCGGGCGACGAGGCGCAGATCGTCACGATCGGCGACGCGCCGGTTCGCATTTCAGCAGGCAAGAAGCATCACGGCCTGCTGACCCGTTAGCCAGCGAAAGACTTTGTCAACCAGCCTCGTTACCGCGCGCTTTACGCTTCCCTTTTTAATTATCAGACATCCCAGTCATGGGAGGGGCGCAGTATGAGTGGTTATGGTCGGCTGGCGGTCAAGGACGATCGCCTCGTCGCACGGGATGAAGTCCATTATCGGACGCGGGGGTTCGGGCCTGCCGCGCAGCCGCTCAGCCTGCTCATCGTCAACATTTCCGCGCTCGGGCTGATGGCACGCTGTGACACCGGTTTCGAGATCGGCGACCGCATCCGGCTGACCCTGCCGGTGGTGGGCGTCGTCGCCGCCGAGGTGCGCTGGTCGCTGGGCGGCCGTGTCGGCTGCCAACTCGATCAGCCGATCGCGCTCAGCGACTATTACGAGCTGCTGGCGACGATGGTGAAGGCGCGCTGAGCGCCGCCTGGACATCCCGATCGGAAAGCGCCGCAACCCACCGCACCACGCGCTCGCGGATCGACTCGACGAAGTCGGCGATCGTCTCGGCACCGAACAAGTCGGCGAGCGGGATGCGGACCCCGAACGCCTCGCGGCAGCGAATGACGATCTCGGTCGCCTGCAGCGAATGGCCGCCGAGCAGGAAGAAATTGTCCTCGAGCGAAACCGCCTCTTCGCCGAGCACGTCGCGCATGATGCCGATCACCGTGCGCTGCGGCGCGTCGAGCCGGTCGAGCGCGATCGGCGCCGATACGACCCTTCCCGGCGCGGGAAGCGCGGCGTGATCGACCTTGCCGTTGCGAGTCAGCGGCACCGTGGCGATCGCGACGAAGGCGCGCGGCATGTGACTGCGCGGCAAGCGGTGATAGAGGAAGCGGCGCAGCGCCTGCGCGTCGGGCGGGTGTCGCGCCGTCTCTGGAACGATATGGGCGACGAGCGACGCGCTCGCCGCGCCATCGCCGCACATCGAGACGATCGCGGCCGAAACCTCGGGATGCTCCTGCAGCGCGACGGCGATCTCGTCGAGCTCGATCCGAACCCCGGCGATCTTCACCTGCCGGTCAGCGCGCCCGCAGAACGCGATCTCGCCGTTTTCGAGCAGGCGGCCGCGATCGCCCGTCCGATACACCCGCGCACCTGGCTCGGCCGAAAAGGGATCGGGACGGAATCGCTCGGCAGTCAGGTCGGGCTTGTTGCGATAGCCGCGGCCGACGCTCTTGCCGGCGATCCAGATCTCGCCCACGGCGCCGGGCGCGACCGGGCGTTGCGCCTCGTCGAGAAGGTGGATCGACACGCCCGCGATCGGTCGTCCGATCGGGGGGAGGCCAGCCTCCGGTCCTGGACAGGGCGGCACCACGGCCCAAGTCGTCTCACAGGTGCATTCGGTCGGGCCGTAATTATTGACCAGCCGAAACGGCAGACCCGCGCGCGGCCAGCGCCGCAGCACGTCGCCGCCAGTGAACAGGTAGCGCAGCGCCGTTTCGGCCGGCCAATCCGCCGCGATCAGCGCTTCGGCGATGGCGGTCGGCGCGGTGGCGAGCGTGATCCGCTCGCCCAGCAATTGCGCGCGAAGCAGCCGCGGCGAAGTGCGGACGACATCGTCGACGATGTGCACCGCCGCGCCCGCGGCAAGCGCCGGCCACAGCTCCCAGACCGACGCATCGAAGCCGAGGCCAAGCGCGAGACTGACGCGATCGTCGGGCCCGATATCGAACGTCTCCCGCGTCCAGGCGACCAGGTGGGAGAGATTGGCGTGCGTGATTTCGACACCATTGGGTTCGCCGGTCGATCCCGAAGTATGCGCGACATAAGCAAGGTCGTCACCGGTCACCGCCGGCAATGGGCACGGCGCCGCGCGCGCAATCGCTGGATCGTCGATGCGGATCGCGAGACCGGGATGATCGGCCAACCGCGCCTCGTCGGTGATCACCGCGGCAGCCTGCGCATTGACGACCAGCCGCCGCGCGCGATCGATCGGGTCCGACGGATCGATGCTCATGAACGCGCTGCCCGCGCGGAGGATCGCCAGCCACGCGACGATATGATCGATCGAGCGGTCGAGCCGCACCGCGACGACCGATCCCGGCGCCACGCCGCGCGCGAGCAGGTGCGCGGCAAGCCGGCGCGAACGCTCGATCAGTTCGCCGCGAGTCAGCGCCGCATCGCCATGCCGCACCGCCACCGCATCAGGGCTCGCCGCCGCAACCTGCTCGACCAGGCAGTGCACCGGCGGCGAGGCGGCTTGAGGCATTGATATTCCCCCGGATTCGGCATTCCGCCGTTCTGCCGAAAGGAATTTAAGAAACTCTCAAATGGCTCGTATCACGACAAATCCGTTTCGGAGCGATTTGCCTCAGCCTGAGCGCAGCAGCCCCACGCCGGCATCGCGATCGAACAGGTAAAGCGCGATCCGCGCTGCCTGGCCCCGCTCGCCGGCGAGGCCGCCGTCGCGATCGATCAGCAGGCGCGCATCGTCGGTGGTGATCGGCAGCAATTCGCCGAGCATCTCGGGGCTCGCCAGCCGGAACGCCGCCTCGCCCGACTGGCGCGTGCCGAGCAGTTCTCCCGCGCCGCGCAATCGCAAGTCCTCCTCGGCGATGCGGAACCCGTCATTAGTCTCGCGCATCAAGGCCAGGCGCGCGCGCGCCGTCTCGCTCAACTGGCTGCCGCGGATCAGCAGGCAGTTGGAGGCGCCGCTTCCCCGCCCTACCCGGCCGCGCAACTGGTGGAGTTGGGCGAGCCCGAAGCGGTCGGCGTGCTCGATGACGATCAGCGTCGCATTGGGCACATCGACGCCGACCTCGATCACCGTGGTCGCCACCAGCACGCCGATTCGCCCGGCGGCGAAATCGGCCATCACCGCGTCCTTCTCCGGCCCTTTCATGCGGCCGTGGACCAGCCCGACCTTATCGCCGAAGCGCGCCCGCAAGGTGGCGGCGCGATCCTCGGCGGCGGCGAGGTCGCTCTTCTCGCTCTCCTCGACCAGCGGGCACACCCAATAGGCCTGCCCCCCGGCGGCCAAATGCCGGCCGAGCGCCTCGACGACATCGGGCAGGCGATCTTCCGCGATCACCCGCGTCTCGATCGGCTGGCGGCCCGGCGGCATCTCGTCCAATCGGCTCTGGTCCATCTCGCCATATTGCGCGAGCGTCAGCGTGCGCGGGATCGGCGTCGCCGTCATCGCCAGCAGATGCGGCGGGCGTTCGGCCTTTTGCGTCAGCAACAGGCGTTGCGCGACGCCGAAGCGATGCTGCTCGTCGACGACGACCAGCCCCAATTCCTTATAGGAGACCGCTTGCTGGAAGATCGCGTGCGTGCCGACCAGGATATGGATCGAGCCGTCGGCGAGCCCCATCAGCGTCGATTCCCTCGCGCGGCCTTTGTCACGGCCGGTGAGGACGGCGATGTTGATCGGCAGAGGAGCGAGCGAACGTCGCAGCGTCTCGAAATGCTGGCGTGCAAGAATTTCGGTCGGGGCGAGGAAGGCGGCCTGCGCGCCGGCTTCGACCGCAACCAGCATCGCCATCGCGGCGACGAGCGTTTTGCCTGCACCGACATCGCCCTGGAGCAGGCGGAGCATCGGCTGGGCCTGCGCCATGTCACCCTCGATCTCTCCAATCGTGCGCGCTTGCGCAGCGGTCGGCGTATAGGGAAGCTGGAGCATGTCGCGCAGCCGCCCGTCGCCGCTGAGCGGCCAGCCGCGGCGGCTGCGTGACGCTGCGCGAACCAGCATCAGCGCGAGTTGGTTGGCGAACACCTCGTCATAAGCAAGCCGCTGACGCGCGAGCGCATCGGCCGGGTCGGCGTGAATGCGCGCCAGCGCCTCGCGCCATGACGGCCATTGGTGGCGCGCCTTCAGCCCCGGCTCGATCCATTCGGCAAGGTCGGGCGCCCGCTCAAGTGCTTGCGTCGCGAGTTGCCCCATGCGCCGCGCTGTTAGCCCTTCCGACAGCGGATAGATCGCCTCGCGCTCGGCCACCTCCTCAGCTTCATCGAGCGGCAGGACGTAATCGGGATGGACGATCTGCAATTCCTGCCCGTATTGGTCGAGCTGGCCCGAAATGCGGCGGGGCTCGTTCAACGGCAACAGCTTTTTCACCCAGCCGGTGCTGCCGCCGAAATAGACCAGGCTGACATAATTGCCGCGCGCATCGGTGGCATGGACTCGCGTCGGGCCACGGCCGGCGCTGGTGCGATAATCGACCGGCGTCAGGGTGATCGCGATGGTGCGGCCGACATCGGCCTGCATCAGCTCGTCGCGCGGCACACGATCGATGAAGCCGGTCGGCAGATGGAACGCCGCATCGACGACGCGCGCGATGCCCAGTCGTTCCAACGGCTTGGCGAGCCCGGGCCCGATGCCTTTCAGTGCCGTGATCTCGGCGAACAGCGGATTGAGGATTTCGGGTCGCATGACTATCTGCATGCTCTACCCCGAGCCGACCGACGCCGCCAGCGTCCGCCGGCCAATCGGCATTGGACGAATGATGGATCGAGAAACCCGCCTCAAACGCTTGCGCTTCCGCGCCTGGCATCGCGGCACCAGGGAAGCCGACCTGCTGATCGGCGGCTTCTTCGATGCGCATTCGGCGGACTGGAGCGACGACGAGATTGCCTGGTTCGAAACGCTGCTCGAGGAGCAGGATGTCGACATCATGGGTTGGGCGATCGGCTCGATCGCGGTTCCGGAGCGTTGGGACGAACCGATGATGTCGCAGTTGAAAAATGTCAATTATGTACCTGTTGCCAGATAAGATTCGTCACCCCGGACTTATTCCGGGGTCCACTCCTCCTCCATTACAACGCTATGGGTTCGAGCGGCACGGTGAATGCCGGAACAAGCCCGGCATGACGAGTTAGTGAATGCCCGATCTCTCCAAGATTCTTTCCGCCAAGCAGCCTTTGACGCTATCGGGCGTGCCCGCCGGCTTCCTGCCGTGGCTGCTCGCCGACCTCGCGCGCGCCGCCGAGAAACGCGCGGTGTTCATTGCCGCCGACGAGGCCGAGATGCGGGCGGTCGCCGCGACGGCCGCCTGGTTCGCGCCCGAGCTCGAAGTCTTCTCCTTCCCGGCATGGGATTGCCTGCCCTATGACCGCGCCTCGCCCACGCTGCGCGTGATGGCCGAGCGGCTGGCGGCGCTGCACAAGCTGCAGCAACCGGCCAAGGCGCCCCAATTGATGGTCACCACCGCGAATGCCGTCGGCCAGCGGACGCTGACGCCGTTCCGCATCCGCCAGCTCGTGGCGAGGCTCGCGCCGGGCGAGCGGATCGGGCGCGATAGACTCGCCGAACTCTTGCAAGCCAATGGCTATGTCCGCGTGGAAAGCGTTGCCGATTCGGGAGAATTTGCCGTGCGCGGCGGGCTGGTCGATCTCTTTCCCTCGGGCGAAGAGCAAGCGCTGCGCCTCGACTTCTTCGGCGACGAGATCGAGAGCGTGCGCACCTTCGACCCGGCCGACCAGCGCACTACAGGCCGAATCGACGGGTTCACCCTGCTGCCCGCCTCCGAGGCGCTGCTCGACGAGGAATCGATCAGGCGTTTCCGCAGCCGCTATCGAGAAACGTTCGGCGCGACGGCGACCGGCGACCCGCTCTATCAGGCGATCTCGGAGGGGCGGCGGCTCGCCGGGATGGAGCATTGGCTGCCGCTGTTCGAGGACAAGCTGGCGACCTTGTTCGACCATCTCGACGCCAGCACGATCGTCGTGCGCGATTCGGGCGTGCCCGCGGCCAATGAAGCGCGGCTCGAGGCAATCGCCGACTATCACGCCAATCGCGTCCGCGCGCAATCGAGCAACCCCGGCAGCTATCGTCCGCTGCCCGCCAGGGCGCTGTATCTCGACGGCGAGGAACTGGCCGAGCACACCGCGCTGGCCAAAGCACACCTGGCGACGCCGTTCCACGAACCCGAAAGCGCCACCGTGCTCGACTTCGGCGTCGATGGCGCGCGCGACTTCGCGCCCGAGCGGGCAAGCGGCGCCAATATCTACGAAGCTGTCGTCAAGCATCTCGACAAGCTTCGAAAGGATAACAGGAAACCGATCCTCGCCAGCTATTCGATCGGTGCCCGCGAGCGGCTGTCGGGACTGCTCGCCGATCACGGGCTGAAGAATGCGCGCGCCGCCGATGGCTGGCAGCAGGCGCTCGGCATCGCCGAGACGCACGTCGCGCTGATCGTGCTGCCCCTCGACCACGGCTTCACCACCCCCGATGTCGCACTGCTCACCGAGCAGGATATGCTCGGCGACCGGCTCGTGCGGCGGGCGAAGCGGCGCAAGTCGGCCGACGCCTTCCTTGCCGAGCTGGCGACGCTGTCGCCGGGCGACCTCGTCGTCCATGTCGATCACGGCATCGGGCGATATGAGGGGCTGACCTCGATCCCTGTCGGGCAGGCACCGCACGATTGCGTCGCGCTCGAATATGCCGGCGGCGACAAGCTCTACGTGCCGGTCGAGAATCTCGAGGTGCTGAGCCGCTACGGCTCGGGCGAGGACGCCGCGCACCTCGACAAGCTCGGCGGCGAAGCATGGCAACGGCGCAAGAGCCGCATGAAGGAGCGCATCCGCGAGATCGCCGGCGAACTGATCGCGACCGCCGCCGAACGCGCGCTGCGCCCCGGCGAAGTGGCCGAGCCTGACGCGCAAGGCTATGCCGCCTTCGTCGACCGCTTCCCCTTCGCCGAGACCGACGATCAGGATCGCGCGATCGGCGACGCGCTCGACGATCTCGCTGCGGGCAAGCCGATGGACCGTCTGATCGTCGGCGATGTCGGCTTCGGCAAGACCGAGGTCGCACTGCGCGCCGCGTTCGTGGCGGCGATGGCAGGGATGCAGGTCGCCGTCGTCTGCCCGACGACGCTCCTCGCGCGCCAGCATTTCCAGAACTTTACGGCGCGTTTCGAAGGTTTCCCGTTAAGGATTGGCCGCCTCTCGCGCCTCGTTTCGGCGAACGAAGCGAAGGCGACACGCGAAGGTCTCGCCGACGGCACGATCGACGTGGTGGTCGGCACCCATGCGGTGCTCGCCAAGTCAGTCGAATTCAAGCGGCTCGGCCTCGTCGTGGTCGACGAGGAGCAGCGCTTCGGCGTCACGCACAAGGAGCGGCTGAAGGCGCTCAAGAACGACGTCCACGTTCTCACCCTCACTGCGACGCCGATCCCCCGCACCCTGCAGATGGCGATGTCGGGCCTGCGCGAATTGAGCGTGATCCAGACCCCGCCGGTCGATCGCCTCGCGGTCAGAACCTATGTCATGCCGTGGGACCCGGTAGTGATCCGCGAGGCGCTGCTGCGCGAACATTATCGCGGCGGCCAGAGCTTCATCGTTACGCCGCGCATTGCCGATTTGCCCGATATCGAGCAGTTTCTCCGCGAGGAAGTGCCCGAGGTGCGCTACGTCGTCGCCCACGGCCAGATGGCCCCCGGCATGGTCGAGGAGCGCATGTCGGCCTTCTACGACAAGCGCTACGAGGTGCTCGTCTCGACCACGATCGTTGAGAGCGGGCTCGATATTCCCAGCGCCAACACGATGATCATCAACCGCGCCGATCGCTTCGGCATGGCGCAGCTCTACCAGCTCCGCGGCCGCGTCGGCCGCGCCAAGACGCGTGCCTACGCCTATCTCACCACCGCCCCCGAGCGGCTGATGACCGACGCCGCCGAGAAGCGCCTCAAGGTGTTGAGCGATCTCGACAGCCTCGGCGCGGGCTTCCAGCTCGCCAGCCACGATCTCGACATCCGCGGCGCGGGCAATCTGCTCGGCGACGAGCAATCGGGGCATATCAAGGAGGTCGGCTACGAGCTCTACCAGTCGATGCTCGAAGAGGCGATCCTCGAGGCGAAGGCGGGCGGCGCGCTCGAGCGGCCGCGCGATTTCTCGCCGCAGATCACCGTCGACGCGCCGATCCTGATCCCCGAGGAATACGTCCCCGATCTCGACCTGCGCATGGGCCTTTATCGCCGTTTGAACGAGGTCGAGGACAAGGCCGGAATCGAGGCCTTCGCCGCCGAGCTGATCGACCGTTTCGGCAAGCTTCCCGAGCCGACCGAAAACCTGATCCGCCTCATCGAGATCAAGCTCAACGCGAAGGCGGCGGGGGTCGCGAAGATCGACCTCGGGGCGCGCGGCGCGCTGGTCTCGTTCCATGACGACCGGCCGCCCAATATCGAGGGCCTGCTCGCCTATGTCGCGCGGCTCGAAGGCGTGGCCAAGCTGCGCCCCGACAGCAAGCTCCTCATCGCCCGCGCCTGGAACGACCCCAAGAGCCGCCTGAACGGCGCACTGCAATTGTCGAAGGGGCTGGCCAAGGCGATGGCCTGAAACGGCGACAACGCTCTCTTCATTCGTAGCGGCTTGGTTACTAACCGCTCACCGTCAAGAACTATGGTCGGCGATGATCTTCCAGCCGTCTTGGCCCTTTTCGAAAACGAGGCTCGTCGGCCCCGTCCACGCCTTGGTGCGCGCACCGGCGGGCGTTACGGTGTAGCGCGCGATCAGCAGCGCGTGCGCGGCGTCGAGCAGGCGGAAATCGAGCGGCGCGAAGGAAAGCTTGCCGCGCTCACCATCCTTCGCGCCACCGAAATAGGCGCGATAATGGCCCGCAATCTCGGCCTTGCCGTAGGCCAGGCCGCCGCCAGTGACATAGGTCGTCGTCGGCGCATCGGCGTACACGCCCATGAAGCGCGCGAGATCGCCCGCATTCCAGCCCGCCGCGCTGTCGGCCATTGCCGCCATTACCGCCGTCCGCGCCTGGTCCACCGGCGCCTGGGCCGCAACCGGTGCCGCCCACAGGATCGCCGCTGCCATGCCGATCGATCGCATCACGCTTTCTCCTCGATCAATGCCGCCAGCGCTTCGCTCGCCACTGCCTCGGCACACAGGAAGCCCTGGTAATAATTGCAGCCTTCCTTGGCGAGGAGGTCTAGCTGCTCGGCCGTCTCGACACCCTCGGCGATCACCGCGAGGCCGAGCGAGCGCGCCATCTCGATCACGCCGCGCACCACGACGCGATCGCGCGGTGTGCCCTCGATATCCTGCGCGAGGTGCTTGTCGATCTTGAGATAATCGAGCGGCAGCGCCTTGAGATAAGCGAGACTCGAATAACCGGTGCCGAAATCGTCGATCGCCACGCGGCACCCCGCACCGCGCAGCATCGCCAGCAAGCCGGCCGCCGCGCCGAGATCGTCGATCAGGCCCGATTCGGTGATCTCGACCGTCAGCCGCGATCGCGGAAAGCCGCTCGAATCGACTCGATCGAGGAACAGGTCGGCAAAGCCCGGCCGCGCGATATCGGCCGCGGTGAGGTTGATCGACAGCCGCAAGCCGCCGAGCGAGGCCGGCCAGCGCGCCGCCGCCGCCAGTGCCTTGGCCTGAATCCGATCGGACAGGGCAATCGCCAGATCGGCGCGATCGGCCGCGGCGAGCAATGTCTCCGCCCCCAGCACGCCGAGCCGGCCATGCTCCCAACGCGCCAGCGCCTCGACTCCGACGATCGCGCCAGTGGCAACCGCCACTTGCGGCTGGAAGCGCACCTCGATCTCGTCGCGATCGAGCGCGTGGCGCAGGTCGATCGCCAGCTTCTCGATCGGCAGTGCATCGCCGCCCTCGCCGCCGACGCGGCGGATCGTCGTGCTGTCCGACGCCTTGGCATCAGCCAGCGCTTCGCTGGCGCGGCGCAACAGGCTGCCCGCCTGATCGTCGCGTTCGGCGACCGCAATGCCGATCCTCACTCCGCTCACCACCGGGCTCTCGGCGACGGCATAGGGGCGCGCGAGTTCCGCAGCGAGCCGCTCGGCAGCGAGGGTGGCGCGCGCCTCGGGGTCGCGCGCGGCGAGCAGGAATTCGGCGCCGCTCATCCGTGCGACGATCGCACCGCTGCCGAGCAGTTCGCCCGCCACGCCTTCGATCCGTTCGAGTGCCTGGCCGAGCAAGGCGTCGCCTGCGGCGCGGCCATAGGTCGCGTTGACCAGATCGAAACGCGGCAGCGCGACCAGCAGCACGGTGAGCGGCCCGCCCTGCCCCGCCAGGCTGCGCTCGAGCCAACGCCGTGCGCCGGCCGAGGACAGCGCGCCGGGGCCCGAAGCAGGCGTGGGCACGTCGCGGATCGCGCCGATCCGCTCGGCATGGCGCGCGGCGAAGCGAAGCGCCTGGACGATGTCCGCGCTGCTCGCCGGCAGGATGAGGAAATGCGTCGCGCCGGCCTCGAACAGCCGCCCCACAGCGGCATCGTCCCCTCGATCGAGCAGCACGAGCAGCGCCGCGCCAGTGGTCGCCGCCGCCTCGCCGATTGCGCGAGCCGCCGCGACGCCCGCTTCGATCGCGCCGCGCGCGTCGACCAGCGCCACCGCGGCGCCGCTCGCCAGGAAGCGGCGCTCGGCATCGTCGGCGCCGTCGGCGGCGACGACACGCCAGCCGCCGCTGGTCGCGAGTGCGGCAAGCTCGCCCGCAGCCCCGGCCGACAGCAGGAACAGTGGCGCGGCAGTCTCCCTGCGTCCGGCTTCGGTCTCGCTCACGCCCCCTCCTGCTCGGCGAAGCGCCGCGGCGCGTTCCGACAAGCCTTTCCTATAGCGGCGCGCCCGATCCGCAAACGGGCTTGTTTGGTGTGGCCCAAGCGCTTAGCTCAATCGCATGGCCAGCGCCCCCGCCCTGATCGACCAGCACGGCCGCCGAATCAGCTATCTGCGCATCTCGGTGACCGATCGCTGCGACTTGCGCTGCCGCTATTGCATGGCCGAGCATATGAGCTTCCTGCCGCGCGACCGGTTGCTCAGCCTCGAGGAGATCGCGGCGATCGCCGACCGCTTCATCGCACGCGGGGTGCGCAAGATCCGGCTGACCGGCGGTGAGCCCTTGGTGCGACGCGGCGTCACCGAACTGGCGGCACGGATCGGCCGTCATCTCGGCCGCGGCCTCGACGAACTGACGATGACGACCAACGGCAATCGCTTGGGCGAGCACGCCGAAGCGTTGGTCGCAGCGGGGATGAAGCGGATCAATGTCAGCCTCGACAGCCGCGATGCCGACACTTTCCGCCACATCACTCGGCACGGCGACGTCGCGCGCGTGATCGGCAATATCTTCGCTGCACGCGATGCCGGGCTCGCGATCAAGATCAACATGGTGGCGCTGAAGGGCCTCAACGAGCACGAGATCGCGCCGATGCTCGCCTGGTGCGTCGAGCATGGCTTCGACCTGACGCTGATCGAGACAATGCCGTTGGGAGCGATCGACGAGGACCGCGCTGATCGCTTCGTCCCGCTGACCGAAGTGCTCGATTGGCTGCACCGCGATTTCCAGCTGGAGCGCGAAATCGACCGGACGACCGGCGGCCCCGCGCGCTATTGGCGGGTCGGTGCGGACGGCACACGGCTCGGCCTCATCTCGCCGCTCACCGCGAATTTCTGCGACGGCTGCAACCGCGTGCGGCTGACCACCGAGGGCAAGCTCTACATGTGCCTCGGCCATGACGATCAGGTCGACCTGAAGCGCGCGCTCCGCGAAGGGGCGCTCGATGATGCGCTCGATTCCGCGATGATGCTCAAACCGCGCCGCCACGATTTCAGCGTCGCGCCCGGCGCCGCACCCGCGGTCGCGCGTCACATGAGCGTCACTGGCGGATGAACGGCACGCGCCGGGCCCTGCTCGCCTCGCCGACCCCGCAGGCCGAAGCCGCGGCGGAGACGCTGCGCGGCCGCTACGAATGGGTGCCGATCGACGAGGCAGAGACGGTCGTCGCCTTGGGCGGCGACGGTTTCATGCTGCAGACGCTCCACGCCCAGCTCGATCGGCGCACGCCGGTGGTTCCGGTGTTCGGAATGAATCTCGGCACGGTCGGCTTCCTGATGAACGAGTGGCGATCGGACGGGCTCGAAGCGCGCTTGGCGGCATCGCGGCCTTTCAAGGTGACGCCGCTGCGCATGACGGCGGCGACCGTATCGGGGAAGACCCATGTCATCCCGGCGATCAACGAAGTCTCGTTTCTGCGCGAGACTCGCCAGACCGCCAAGCTCGAGCTCACCTTGAACGAGCGCGTCGTCATGCCCGAGCTCGCCTGCGACGGCATTCTGGTCGCGACCCCGGCGGGTTCGACCGCCTACAATCTCTCGGCGCAGGGACCGATCCTGCCCTTGGGCTCGGCGATGCTGGCGATCACCCCGATCAGCCCGTTCCGGCCGCGGCGCTGGCGCGGCGCGATCGTCCCCGATTCGGCGCGCATCTCGGTCCGCGTGCTCAACCCCGACAAGCGCCCGGTGAGCGTGGTCGCCGATCAGCGCGAAGTCCGCGAGGTGGCGCAAGTCGATATCGCGATCGATCGCGCGCGCGATCTCACGCTGCTGTTCGATCCCGAACACGCACTCGACGACCGCATCACCATGGAGCAATTCATCGCCTGAAGCGCCGCCATGAAACAGGGGTTGCATCTCTGAATCAGCGGGGTATAGACGCGCCTCCCGCAAGGCATTCCCCGATAGCTCAGCGGTAGAGCTCTCGACTGTTAATCGAGCGGCCGTTGGTTCGAATCCAACTCGGGGAGCCATTCGCAGCACTCATCGCCGATCAAGACGGCTCGAAACCCTTGCTTCGGCAGGGAAAACGGGCAGGAAACACGATCATGGCGGATCAGGGGCGATCACCGCAGCTGGGGGCATTTGGGGGCATCGGTGGGGGCACCGAATGCTGACCGACATCCAGTGCCGCAACGCGAAGGCGAAGGAGCGGGCTTACAAGCTCGCCGCCGGCGGCGGGCTCTACCTCATGGTGACGACCTCGGGCTTTCGGTCCTGGCGCATGAAGTATCGCTACGCCCGAAAGGAGAAGCAGCTCACCTTCGGCGGCTATCCCGAGGTGTCGCTCGTGCAAGCTCGAGATCTGCGCGACGCGGCGCGGAAGCAACTTCGCGCGGGGATCGATCCGTCCGTCCACAAGAAGCAGCAGGCGGCGGCGGCGGCGCTGTCGGCGGAGACGACATTTCGCACGGTAGCGCTGGCGTGGCACGAGGCGCAGGCGCGCCTCTGGAAGCCGCGATATGCCGAACAGGTCCTGCAGCGCTTCGAGAACGACGTTTTTTCGGCGATCGGCTCGATCCCGATCGGCGACGTGACGGCAGCGATGATCCTGATGATCGTGCGTGCGATCGAGGCGCGCGAAGCGATCGAGATGGCGCATCGCGTCCGTCAGCACATTTCCGACGTGTTCGTCTTCGCGATCGCCTCGGGCTGGGCGGAAGACGATCCGGCGCATGTGATCCGCAAGGCGCTCGTCAAGACATCGCCGCGCCTACGGCCGGCCGTGACGAAGCTAGCGGCGGCGCGCAAGGTGCTGGCGAAGACCGAGCAGCTGCGCGCCTATATCGGAACCAAACTCGCCGGCCGGCTGCTCGCACTCACGGCAGCGCGGCCTGGCGTCGTGCGCTTGGCGGCGCCGGAGGAGTTCGAGGGGCTCGATACGACGAACCCGCTCTGGCGCATCCCCGCGGCCAAGATGAAACTGACCAGGGAACGCCAGATCGACGTTACCTACGAGTTCGTCATCCCGCTGTCACGCCAGGCTGTCGATGTCGTGAAGGCGGCGCTGTCGATCGTCGGCCCGACGGCGCCGTTGCTCTTTCCGTCCGTACGCAATGCGCACGCACCGATGAGCGATTCGACGCTCAGCAAGCTTTATCGCGACGCCGGCTTTCGTGGCGTCCATGTGCCGCACGGCTGGCGCGCGACGTTCTCGACGATCATGAACGAGCTAGCAGCCGAGCTCGATCGCGACGAAGACCGGGCGATCATCGACATGATGCTCGCGCACATCCAGAATGGGGTCGAGCCGGCCTACAATCGCGCGGCTTACATGAAACGCCGGCGCGCGATCGCGCAGCAATGGGCCGACAGGCTGATGGTGGGCGCTGCCCCCGCCATGTCGCTGGTCGAGGAACGGCGCGGGCTTTCGCCCCGCAATTTGCGGCGGCGCAATCATGAGCGCCGCGTCGCAGAAGCGGGCGACCCGCGAAGTCACCAAGGCGTTCAGCGCCCAGCTGACCGGCCGCGAGCGCGGTCCAGATCGGCGCGTGCGGCGGCACAGCTATGACGCCGACGATGATCCGCGCGCCCAGGTATTCACGCCGATCGGCGACGGCACCAAGGCCGGCGCCATGGGCTGGATCGACGCTCTCTTGCAGACAGCGAAGGAATTCGACGATCTGCACCGCGCGCCTGGCGGCGCGCGACCGCTGGGCACGGCAATCGCGATTCTCGAGGTGCTGCTCGGCCGGCGCGGCCGCACCAGGATCCCGATCGACTTCAAGACCGGCCGGCTCGATCCGGCGATCGACACGATCGCGGCCGCGGCCGGGAGGACTCGCGGCACCGTGATCCGTGCCCTGGCGGCGCTCAGGCGCCACGGCTTTCTGGATTGGGTACGCCGGACGCGAAAGACCGGCAATGACGGCCAGTACGGGCCGCAACGTGCGCAAACGAGCAACGCCTACTTCTTCAGCCTCAACGGCATGGCGAAGCGCGTGCGGCAGCGCCTGCGCGACCTCTTGGCCCGCAAGCGCGTCGCTCGCCTGGCTCGCGCGGCCGCGTCGGGCGCGCCGCCCGGACCGCCGCCGTCGCCCCCAAAGCCGCAGAACTCCGCGCTTTCTGCTGCGCTGGGCGCCCTAGGCGCTGCTGTGGCGAACGCGAGTCCATCAACCGCGCCGCTATCCCCTGGCAGTGAAGGATAAAAGGAATGGGACCGCTTAAGGCGGTCCCATTCGCTGATTTGTAGCTCCCCCCGACCGCGCCCGAAGCGACTTCCCCTACCCGACAGCCAGGCCCGGCTGTCGGAACACGGCGGCTTGCGCCGCCGCGATGGCTCGGCGAGGGGGAGGAGCACGAACCGTGCCGAACTATTTCGGCGTTTCGCTTGCCTCGCCGTCGGTCAACAGCGCGCCCCACCGATCGAACAGCCAGCGGCGGCGCTGCAGCTGCTCCGATCGGTTGTACGCCGCCTCGACCTTGCTGTCGGGCGCGTGCGCGAGCGCGCGGTCGATCGCCGCGCGATGCTCGGAAAAACGCTCGTTCATGATCGTCGAGAAGCTCGCCCGCCAGCCGTGCGGCACATGCCGGCCGGCATAGCCGAGCGCGGCATAGAGATCGCGCAGCGCGCCGTGGCCGAGCGGCCGATCGCCACCACGGCCGGGGAATATCAACGCGTCATTCGGATTGAGCGCGCGCGCCAGGCGCAGCACCGAAACCGCGGACGGCGACAGCGTGACGACATGATCGAACGCGTCCGACGCCTTCTTGACTTTCTTGAGCTTCATCCGTGCCGCCGGCACGCGCCAGATCGGCTCGCCGCCGTCCAGGCCCTCGATCTCGTCCCAGCGCGCGCCGCGCACCGCCGCCCAGCGCACCGCCGTCAGCGCCAGAAACGCCGAGGCGAGCTTGACGGCGACGCTGGCCGAGCTCGTGTCGACCGCGGCGATCAGGCCGCGCGCCGGCGCGAGCTCGAGCAGTGCCGGTTGCCGCGCCGGCGGCGGCGGTGCGCCAAGCTCGTCGGCAAGATCCTCGGCCGGATTGGCGTCGACCAGCTTGCGCGCCCTGGCGAACTTGAACACGGCGCCGATCCGCTGCAGCACGCGCCGCGCTGTCTCGAACGCGCCCGCGGCCTCGATCGACTGGACGAGCTCGAGCACCGCCGGCGCCTCGATCGCCGCGAGTGCGAGCGCACCGATCACCGGAAAGACGTGAGTCTCGAGGCTGGCGAGCACGTCCGCCGCATGCTCGGCCGACCAGCGCGGCGCGCGATGCTCGTGCCATGCCCGCGCGACGGCCTCGAATGTGTCGAGCGTCGCCTCGGTGCCGCCGCGTGGATCCTCGCCGCGCTCGAGCTGCGCGCGCGCCGCATCTCGCCGGGCGCGCGCCTCGGCGAGCGAGATCTCGGGAAAGCGGCCGAGCACGAGCAGCTGCTCCTTGCCGCCCAGGCGGAATTTGAGCCGGAACGATTTCAGTCCGGTCGGGGCGATGAACAGGAACAGGCCGCGATCGTCCGCCATTTTGTAGGCGCACGATCGCGGCCGCGCGGCTTTCACCGCGGCGCTGGTCAGAGACATAAGGTGTCCGTTATATGACGCTCAGCGCTAGGTGTTGCTGAGCTTGGTCAAAGGCTGAAGCCCGAATGAGTAAGGGCCGCGACGTGCTAGTTCCCTTCGGTGGCGCACGAGAGCCAAGACCGCGGGGCCGTGGGTTCGAATCCCTACCGCCGGCGCGACGAAGCACATGACTTAATGTGCTCGTCCACATTAAATCATGTGTTCAGCGCAGACACTCCCTCCGCGCCGGTCAGTTTGAGAAATTGCGCAAATCAGCCGCTTTCGGGCGAAACGTCCGCCGGCGATACCCCGCGCGATACCCCCAGCTGATCGCCGATCGGCGCCGGATCATCATCGCCAAGGCCGTCAGTCGACAGCAACCATTCGGCGAATTCCTTGCGCCGGCGTTCGGCCTCGCTCCGTCTGGCGTCGACATTGAGCGCCTGGTAGGCGCGCTGATGCGGCCCGGGATCGCGCCGGGCCAGCGCGATGTCGGCGCCGAGAGACATCGCAGGCGGACATCCCAACGAGCTCCGGATGCCGCTGAGCGCACGCCGCGCGTCGCTGCTGCGCCTGACGTCTTCCATATTGGGGGTGAGCCGCGGATCGGGCTTCACCTGACACGCGCGCCAGAAGTCGTTGAACACCGCGCGATCGCCATCGCTCATCGCGAACAGCATCGCCAGCACCGTCCTTACCGCGAAACTCGGCTCGATCGGCCGCTCGCGCACCTGCTCGAGCATCTCGTCCAGCGCCACGAGCCCCATGAAGATCAGCTTGTCTCGACCGAATCGCATCGTCGGAACATAGATGGAACACGGCTGCGCGCGCTACTGGTTCGTCGGGCAGCCGGTTGCGGACTTCCCGGTCGCGATCAGCGCCGCGGTGCAGCGCCAGAGCTCGCGGCCCGCGGTCACTCGATTGTTGAGCCGCTCGACCGCCGCGGTCGCCGCGCCCGCCAATCCGGCGATCGCGTCGAGCTCGCCGCGGTCGATCGTCACCAGCTCGCCGGTCTTGTGGCCGCTGACGCGCGGCAGCGTCTCGGTGCGGAACAGCTCGCTATCGGGCGTCGGCAGCTGCGGCCGCTCGGTTCGCGCGATCGACGAGAGCGTCGAGGGATGCGTCGAGCACGCCTGTATCAGCACGAGCAGGGCCAGCGTCGACGGATGGCGCCACAGGGAGCGCAGAAATTTGAGCATGGATCGTCTCCTGGGCCGCGACGGCCGTGCTGCTCGCGGCGTTGTTCTTCGCGGTGATCGCCGCGCCGATCGTGGCCGCGCTCGATTGCGCGGCGTGCTCGTCGTGTCGCGCATCGGTGACGGCCTGGCCGTGCTGTTCGGTGACCTTGGCGGTCACCTTCGCGCCGCCGGCGGTCTCGCCCGCGTGGAAGATCAGCGCATAGCCGCCCGCGGCGATCGCGGCGAGCAGGAGCACCGGCACGGCCCGGCCGAACAGCTTGGCAGCCCAGCTCTTCCAGCCCCAGCCGAGCGCGAGCGTGGTGAGCGCCGCGATCACTGCGCACCGCCCGTGATCGAGCCGTCGGGCACTAGCGAGGCCATCGTGCCGACGACGAACGAGATGTAGCACCAGGGGCTCGGCAGCACCGCGGCCGCGGCGATCGCGGTCGAGACGCCGATCCAGAACGACCGCTGGTTGAGCCGGCGGCCGAGATATTCGCGCATTTTCTGCATGGTCACTCCACAACCTCGAGCTCGCGGTCGCCCGAGCGCATGATGCGCTCGCGGATCGCGCGGGGAAGGATGATGCAGCCGTGGCTCGCCTCGCCCGGATGGGCGATGCTGTCACCATGGATGCGGAAGGCCGATCGGCCGAAGGTGTTCGTCCCGGGCTGGGGCTCGAGGACGATCGTGTATGGCCCGGTGGTCGCGCTGTCATGCACGCCGGCGATCAGCCAATGCCCGCGCGGGATCGGTCCTACCCCGACTGCCGCCTGCATCGCCGGGTTGTTCTTGCCCCGACCGCACCCGGCATAGCCGCGCGACACGACGGTCCCGTCGCGGCGGAGCTCGCCCGCCGACTGGTCCCAGATCCACATCATGATGTTGTTCTCCGAAGGTGGTCGGCCGTCGATGGTCGATGATCGATCGTCGGCCGAGGATCAGTCGGCCGGGTCGGTCCCGGCCTCAGCCCCGCGCGATCGTCGGCCGAGCAGCTCCTGGACGGTCTTGCTTTCGTAGATGCGCAGCCCGGTCCAGATGATCGTGAGGAGGGCGGCGATCGAAGGCAGCATGTCGGAGATCGCCCCCAGCAAGACAGTTATCGAGAGCGCATCGAACACATGGCGCGTGCCATCGCCCAGATAGTCGTTCAGGATCATGGCAGGGTCATCCAATGCTGATGCGGGCTGGGCTCGCCGCGCGACGCGCCCACAAGCCGCGGTCTGCGCGTCAGGCCGACGCGAAATATTTGAGCACCGCCCACCAGACCTCGCCGATCTGCCCGCAGCCGCTCGACGGATGGACGCTGTTGTTTTGGCGTCGAACGACGCCATCGGCATCCACCGCCTCTCGCCATAGGCCGGCCCCCGAGGCTCCAACCTTGACGAAAAACGCATCCGCGGCCGCCGCGGCCGAGGCGCCGTTGGTGACGCGCACGAGGGCACCGTGGTCGGCCGAAAGATCGGCCTGCATAGCGGCGATCGTCGCAAACGTCGCTGCCACTGCGATGTCTGGATTGACGAGGGTGGGATAATTGCGCGGAAACCCGTTCACCGAATCGACCGCCACATAGGACGGCGCAAGGTAGATGCGGCTTGCCTCCTCGCCGGAATATTTGGCGATCATCTCGCGCGACCAGAGAGCGTAATTGCGTTTGACGCGCCAACGCGGCTGGCCGGTTCCATAATTGAAGCCGAACGAATCCTGGTCGGCTGCAGGCGGCGGGATCAGCGCCAGTGCGACCTTCACGTTCGCACCTGCCGCCTTGATCGACGCGATCAGCACATCGAGCTTGGCCAGCTCCGAGGCCGCCAAAGCCACGGCTGCGGCGTCGCTCGACGCGCTGAAGACATCGTTGGTACCAAGCTGTACGAACACCCAGTCCGGCACGGCAATGCCATTGTCCGCGAGATATTGCGGGAAGTCGACAACGCCCTCGATCCAGAACGGATTTCCCGACGCAGTCGCCGAAGCCGAGAACTCGATCGTGGCATCGCCGGCCGCGCCGTTGCTTTTGGTGAGCGTGCCGCTCGCCAGCGGCGCCGGGCCCGTCACCGCCACATCGCAGCGGATCGTGCCATCCCCATCGACCAGATTGACCTCCTGCACCCGGTAGGTCGTGCCGTTGTGGGTATATTGGGCCGCATTCAGCGCCGGCGCGTCGACGACGCCCGAGACCGTGAAGTCGTAATAGGTGCGGCCTGCAGTCGAGTAATCGTTGATGGTGTAGCCGCCGCGCCCTTCGTGCTTGTTGGTGCTTTCGCCGCGCGTGCCGACGAGCTCGACGCCCATGACGTCGCTTGCCGCATTGGCGAGCAGTCGCCCGGTGATCAGGCCTGAATTGACCAGGCTGTCGCCGATCGCCATCACGGTCTTGGTTTCGCCCAAACCCGCAGCGGCCGCAGCGGCGCGTTGTGCGATCGACTTGCTGACCAAAGGCGCTCCGTCGACCTTTCGGTTGACAGTGATCGTCAGGTTACCCGCGCCCAGCGCGGCAGCCGGCGTCCAGGCCCAACGCTCGTTCAGCTGGGTGCTGAGCGGATCGGCCGCAGCGACGTCGATCGCATAATCGGCTGCATCGCACGGCAGGAGGTTATCGAAATAGACACAGCACTCCCGCCCCTCGATGCCATATATCGCCGCCGGCGTGACGAGTTCGGGCGCCTCCAGCCGCTGCGCGGCCATCGCCTGATAACGTGTCGCCACGTCTTCCGCGATCGGGCGGGCGAGGCTCCCGGCGACTGCCTGAAGTGCGCAAATCTTGATCGAGCCCGAGCCAACGGTTCGCGAAAATCGAATGGAAAGCGCGGCGCCATTCTCCGCATTGGCGAGCGGCGCGAGATTGACCAGTTGATATTCGTCATTGCCGACGATCGCGACTTCGGCGTTCGCGGCGACGAGCGAGCCGGCGTAGCCCGCCCGGATGATCAACTCGGCCGTGAAGGTCGTCCCTGACGGAACGATGACGCCCACCGAAGGCGTCATCGTTGCTCCCGCCGGGAAGGTGCGATCGGCATGATAGCAATAGAAATCTGCCACAGCAGACGACGCGACGACCGACGGATTGCCGAATATCGAAGCCGTGTCGTCCCACGTAAGGCCATCCGCTTCGGAGGATGCGACGATCACATCGCCGTTCAGCCGCAGGAAGTTCGCGCCGTCATCGGATGGGTTGGCATCGCGGAGATCCCGGAAGAAGGCATCACTCCAGCGATTGAGAGCGCTGGATGTCGGCACGGCATCGGCTGCCGCGGTCGCTTCGTCGACCAGCGCCTGAAAGGCGGCCGAGAAGGCCGCGGTCAAGGCCGCCGCTGGGCGCGGCGCGCCGTCGACATATTCGTAGATGCCGTTCGCCGGATCGTCGTCCGCGCCGTTGTTATTGTTGACGTAAACCAGCTTGTCCTGGTTCGCCTCGATCGCGAAAAATGCGTCGCGCGCGGCGATATCGGCAACCGACGAAATGCCCGCGCCGCCCAACGCGGCCGTCACGACCCTGCTGTCGAGGTTGGCAAGCCAGGCACGCAGGGCAGCCATATTGGGATCGATGCCATCCCGAAGGATGGTCGAGATGTCGGTCATGTCGCTCTCCGGAATCGCGGGGTCAGGCGCCCACGTCGCGCTGCTTCAAATTGTGCGAGACGATGCCGTCGCCGGCGTCTCCCGCTCGCCGCGCGACATAGGTATTCGCGCCACGGACCGTTGCCTTCCAGACCATCGCCTGGCCAATGCGCGTTCCGATTTCGCGCATCTTCACCCACCCTCCATGCCACCAGCGGTGGCCGGGCGTCGCGTCGGCATGACCATCCGCTCGCATGACGGTCGCGCGAGCCTTGTTGATGCAGTCGACCGGATAGGCGCCCCAGCGTGGCTCCGCTTTGCCCAGCTCGTGCTCGGGAATCGTCCATACGCGTTCGCCGAGAACCACGTCGTCGGCGGCCTTCCATTCACCCGGCCCGTTCAGGCTTGCGTTCGCCATCAGGATCTCCGAGTCGACGGTGACGCACGGATCGAGCCCGCCCGGGCCACTCGCGCCGCCGCCGGTCGTGCCGCCCGTCTCACCCTCGGCCGGCGTCGTGATGTTGCCGAGATAATGACGGCCGGGATGGTCGGCGGTGAGCATCGCGTCGTCGGGATCGGTGCTCGCCTGATAGGTGACGGCGCCGCCGGCGCGATCGGGATCGTCGTAGAAGATCACATAATAGGTCTCGAGCTCGAGGCCGGTGATTGACCCCGCGCCGACTGCAACGACTTTGTCGCTGTAGATCCGGCTGTGCGCGCCGATCGAGACGGTCGCGGCCTCGCCCGTCTCGTCGAGGTCGGCGGTGATGACAATGTCGGTCGACGGCTTGCTCTGGTTGATCAGCGACGCCAAGAGCGAGGCATCGTCGTCGCCGATCGGCTCGGCCTTGTCGATCGTGCCGCGCTCCCCGGGCGCCAGCTCCATCGAGCTATCCCAATAGAAGATATCCGGGTTGGTCTCCTCGAGCGTCAGCGAGACGGAAAAGTCCGTCGCGAGCCCCCAGCTCGCCACCTGGAATGCATAGTTCGAGAGCCCGTATTTCGCCGTGTTGCAGCGGACCGTGTCCATCGCGGAGATCGCGATCCCCATGATGTTCATCGGCCAGGTCACCTTGCGCTCGGCCTGCGCCTTGCGGAGCAGGATCTCGAGCACGCGCTGGCCCTGCGTGATGCTGGTCACGTGCGGCAGGTCGTAATTGGCCTGCGTGGCGCTGTCGGCCGCCACCGAGCGCGTCGGCACGTCGGCCGGCTGATAGAGATCGCCCGGATTGACGTAGGTCCCGGTCACCTGGTCGGCGATCTGGTCTCCCGGCGTCAGCGCATTGACCGTGAACCCCGCGGCGAGATCGGCCTCCTCGAGCGTCGCCGAAACCGGCACGTAATAGCCCGGCCGCATCAGATGCTTGCCGCCCGAATAGGTGTAGGTGCCCGCGCAGCACGTCACGAAACCGTCGCGCACCTCGCTCGGCGCTGCGCCGGTCGTGATGTAGCTGTCGAAGCAATAGCGCTTTTCGGTCCCGCCCGCCTTCAGCGGCACGTCTTCGTCGCAGATGTTCGCCTGCGCCGCGATCCAGTCGTCGTCGAGCTCGTCGGCATAGGCGCCGAACCCGCCTTCCTCGCGCGGCAGCGCCATCCAGTCATTGAACACCAGCGCCGCGTTGCGCGTATAGCCCTCGGCATCGGTCCGCGGGTCGTAGATGTCGTCCTTGCCCTCGATCTCGGCCGTGATGTTGGGCATGCCCGCCTGCACCACGTCTTTCGACATGTTGAACTTGGCGTAGATCAGCGCCGTCCCGCGGCAGCGGTGATTGGCGGTCCATTTGCCCGACGTCTCGGCGACGAAGGTCGGGTGAGCGACCTGGTCGTCGGTGCCGCGATAGAACCACAACCAGGCGTTGTTGGCATAGGTGCCGCTGGTCACCTTGCCGCTGCCGTCGACCGTCACCTGCTCGTCGCCCAGCCACCAGCGCACGACGCCCTTGCAGCGGTGTCCGGCGACGGCGATCACGAAATAGCGATAGCTCTTGCCGACCGGGTGGAAGAAGATCAGCAGCCCGCCGACGCGGCGCTTGCCATAGACGATGAAGCTGTTCGCGATCGCCTGGCGAAAGGTCTGCGGCGTCGTCGTCGTGCTCGGCTTCCCCGCCAGCGCCTGGAACACCAGCCCGGCGCCGATCGACAGCGCCGTGCTCACCGCCGCGGTCACCGCGGCGCTCGCCGCGGCCGACGCGCCCGGCCCAAGGATCAGCGCCGAGATCTGCGGCGCGAAATACGCGATCGCGACCGCGACGGCGATGATCGCCACCGTCTTCAGAACCTTGCCCAACGCGCTTCTCCGTCAGGCCCGGCCGGCAACCGGCCACGCTTCGTCGACCGTTGTCATCGGCATCGTGGCGCCGCCGAAGAACTCGGCGAGCTCACCGCGGCAGATGCCGATCGCCCAGCCCTTCCGAACGATGTCGCCGCGGCGCGCCTGGCGCCGGCCGACGGCCTCGCCATGGACCGCGCTGATCACGCCCGACATGTCGCGGACGCCCAGCCGGCGCATCATCGCGCACCAGTCGCGCGGCCGCCGCGGCGAAGGCCCGACGACCGCGCAGATGTCGAAGCCGGTTGCCTCGAGCACATGCGCGCGCCAGCGATCGCCGCAATGATCCTGCCAGTCGGGGTCCGTATCGCTCATAGCGGCGCGTCCTGCCGGCCCTTGGCCCACAGGATCGGCACCTCGACCATCGCCGCCACATATTCGAAGCCGCGATCGCCGGGATATTTGCGCTGCTGCCACCAGTCGGTGAACCGCTTGATCGTCGGCCTTCGCTGGTCGATCTGACGGCTTTCGCCGCCGGCGGTGACCGTGATCGTCTCGCCGGCATCGACGATGTCATACGTGTCGAGCTTGCCGATCCAGATCTTCTTGAAGCCGATGACGGTGCGATACGTAGAGTCGAGCGCGCCGACATAGAGCTCGTACAGGCAGCCGCGCACCGCCTGGTCGGCGACGTCGTCGCGAAACTCGCTCGGCACCTGGAACAGCGATGCTCTGACGCCGACCGCCGACCCGTCGGTCGACTCGCCGATCGTGTCGATCTGGCCCAGCCCGCCGACCGCCGTCCATTCCTGGTTGTCGAAGCGGATCGTCGCGTTGCCCGTCACCGCGTGCACCGGATCGGGCAGGTCGATGTGCACGCCCAGGAACGGGCGCAGCTCGGGCTTCTCGATCTCGGCTTGCAGTGCGGGATCGAGACCACGGAGACCCGCTGGCTCGCTGGCGTCGCTCATCCCAGATCCTCGGTGAATTCCAGGCTGTAGCTCGCCTGCCCATTGCTTCCGGACGCGTTGTCGCCGGCGTCTTCGGATGTGATCCGGAACGGCGCCGTCGGCTGCATCGTCACCGCGGTGCCCGCCGGGACGTCGGCCGAAAGCGGCGGACGAAACGAAACGACCGCGACGCCGGCGTCGTCCGCGATCACCGCCGCGCCGCGCACGATATGCGGGCGTCCGTCGCCGCCGAGATAATCACCGATATCGAACACCGCCTCGCCGGGTTTGAACCCGACGAACGTCATCGTCGAGGCGCCGGCGGCGGCATCGAGATTGGTCGGCTCGGCCTCGGGCGGGATGACGAATCGCTCGCCCAGGCTGAACGTCTCGCCGCCCGAAAACGGGAACCGCTGCCCGGTGAACTGCGCGTAATAGCGGCGCAGCCCGATCGGATAGGGCCGTCGGAAATCCCACAGCAGCACGCGATTGAGGCCGCCTTCCATGTCGGCGATCAGCGCGTCGAGCCGCGGCCCCCGCGCCATCGTCCCCGTGCCGCCGCGCCAGGACGCGGTGAACGTCATCTTGGCGATCCAGCGCGGGCCCGACAGGCCATAGACCTTGCGCGTCCGCGTCAGCGGGCTTTCGGCTCCGCCGACATGCGGCTGAAGGTAGAACGACATGGTCTTGGGCCGCAGGTCGTCGGGCCACAGGAGATCGCTCATCTCGGTCAGCCGCGCCGGCGATCGGATTCGCGGATCGCGTTGATCGCGCCCTGATAGGCGATCTGGCCCATTTGCTCGACGTCCCGCATCGTCGCCGCGCCGCCCGCGAAATTGTTGTTGAACGTCTGGTTGATGACCGGTGCCGAGGAACCGCGGTCGTTAGCCGCGGCGAGCATCCGGCGCGTCTCCGACGCCGGATAGATCCGCGTGCCGTTCGGCAGGTCGGCGATCTCGGGCCCGTTTTCGTTGACCCAGGTGGCGCCGCCCGACCAGCGCGCCGTCCCGGCCGCGTTGTGCGGAAAGAAGCTCATGCCGGTGTCGATCGAGCCGACGTCGAAGCCGCCGAGATCGCCGCCGCCAAGCCCGCTGCCGCTGCCGCCGCCGAACAGCGAGCCGAGAATACCGCCGACGCTGCCCAGCGTCGGATTGTTCTCGCCGAACAGCATGTTCTTCAAGGGATTGAGCGCCGCGAGCTTGATCATCTCCTGCTCGAGGTCCTGCAGGATGCGCTTCCCGACATCGCCCCAGCTCGACCAGTTCTGCGGATTGAGCGCGTCGGACAGGAACTGATCGCCGAATTGCGTCAGCTCCTGCCAATTGTCGTTCATCGCGCGGAGCTTGAGGTTGGCGGCGTCGATCGCGTCGCCTTCCGCAAGCAAGGCCCTGGCCGCATCGCCTTCGAGATCGAAGCCTTGACGCTGCAGGTCCAGCTGCCGCTGCAGGTGGGAGAGGATCAGCTGTCGCTGGTCGGCCGACATGCCGAACGTCGCCAGCTCGGCCTGGTCGAGCCGGAGATTGTCCTGGTTCGATCGATATTGCTGGTCGAACGAGCGCGCGATGGCGGCGGCATAGCCGGCGGCCGCCTCAAGGCCCCTCTGATCGACATACTGCAGCGCGTGCTCGACATTGAGACCGCCGTCAGCGTTGGTGAAGGTGTCGTTTGCATATTTGGTCGCGGCGCGCCGAGCGGCGTTGACGGCCTGCTCACGACGGGAAAGCGAGAGATCCAGCGCGCCGGCGGTGAGCTCCGCGACGTTGGAGCGCGATTGGTCCATCGCCGCGAGAAAGGCGCTGTCCGCCTCGGCGGCATGCGCTCGGCCCAGCGCCGCGGTGTAGGCGTCGATCACCTTGTTCAATTCGGTCAGCGCATCGCCATGCGCGACCGTCCGCAGCGTCAACAACGGGCGCAGCGCCGCCTCGTCGGACAACGCCTCGTTCATCCGCGACGCGGCGAGCGTGCCTCCGCTCACCTGCGCATTGACCTTTTCGCGCGACGCCGTTTCGTCGCGCAGCTGGCTCACCGATTTGGCGCCGTTCGCCACCGCTTGCGCGATATCGAGGTTGAGCTGGCGCTGCGCCTGCGCGCTGACGTCGATCCCCTTGCGCGTCGCGTCGGTCGCTGCCTTGCGCTGCGCGTCGGCCTCGATGCCGGCCGCGCTGCTCGTCAGATAGGCATCGGCCAGCGTCAGCGACGCTTTCGCCGCCACCTCCATCGATTCGGCCTGCCGCGCCAGCGATTGGGCATGCGCGCCGCTATGGTGCGTTGCCGCGGCGAGCGCCTTGTTGCCCGCATCGGTCGCACGATTTTCGGCGTCTTGCGCGGTGATCACCGTCCCCGCCAGCTGCACCCGCTCGCGCTCGGCCGCCAGCGCCTGCTTCTGCGCCGGCGTCTTCGCCGCCGCGATCTGCGCGTCAAGGGCCGAGAGCTTGTTTGCCTTGTCCTGCGCGGGGATCCACGAATGGAGCGCGTTTTCATTGGCGTTGAGCGCTGTTGTCCAGGCGGCGACCTGCTCCGCCCTCTTAGCTGGGCTGAGGCTGGGATCGCCGCCGGCTGCGATTCCCGCGCGCAAGGTGCCGACCGTCCCGCGGATACTCTCGAGCTGGCTCGCGCCGGTGAACTGGTCGGCTGCCGCCTGGGCACGCTGACGAGCCTGATTGCCAGCCGCAGCCCTGTCAGGCGCCTTCGAATTGTCGGGGAGGAAATCACCCCAGCCCAGGCCGCCGTTCGCCATCAGGTGAAACAGTGATGGCGTTTCCGCAGCCACTCGGCCCATCGCATCGATGGCGTTCGACGCCCAAACGAAAACGCCTTTCCACGATCCGGTGAGGCCGTCGACCTCCTTCGACGCGCCCTTGACGGCCGACGAGACGTCCCCGAGCAGCTCGACCTGTGCGCGGCCCTGCTCGCCCTCTTCGACGAGCTTGGCGATGTGCTCGATCTGCGCCTGCGTCAGCATGCCGTATTTGTCGGCGAGATCCTGCGCACCCTGGATCGGGTCGGCGAAGGCGGCGCCGAGCTGGCTCGCCGCGGTTTTTGCGTCCTCGCCCGTCGCCGCCGCGAAATCCTGCGTTATCGCGGTCAGGCCGACGAGCACCTCGCCCGATCTCGCGATCTGGAGGTAGCTCGCCTCGATGTCGCGCGCGGCCTTGACGGTCATGTCGCCGGCACGCGCCGCGGCTTCGGCATTGTCCTCGAGCTGCTGGCCGCTTTCGCCCAACACCCTGCCCGCGCCCATCGCGAGGCCGTTCAGCTTGGCGAGCGCCTGCTCATACGAAACCCACGCGGTGACGCCGACGGCGACGATCGCGGTCAGCGCCGCGACGCCGATCGTCGTCGGATTGATCAGCGCCGTCACCTTGGCCAGGCCGCCGGCCACCCCGCCGTCGTCCATCGCGAGGATGTTGCCGACGTCGCCGGCCTGCATCATGAACGCGCGCATCGGTGACATGCCGGCAAGGATGCTGTCGACGTAGCGATGCGCCGCGCCCTCGGCGATCAGGAACTGCATCCGATTGAAGCCGAGCGCGCTGCTGTGGTCGCCGAGCGCGCGGCGCGCCCTGTTGAGCGTCCCCTCGCTGATCGCGAGCTGCGCGTCGCGCTGCTTCTCGTCGATCAGGTTCGCCGCGAACAGCTGGTGGGCGTTGGCGACCTCGGCATCGTATTTCGCTTGCGCCACCGCCAGCGGGTCGATCCGTGCCTTCAACGCCGCCGCGCTCGCCGCGAGCCGGTCCTGCTCGTCGAGCAGTTGCTTCAGCGCCGTCGCCGAATCGCGCGCGCTCTGACCGCTATAGTTGGTGCTGGCGCCCGCCTGGTAGATTTGTTGGGTCGACGTCGCCGGCACGATCGCCGCGAGCTTCTGCGCCGCCTGCTGCTGCTTGGCGACCGCCGAGTCGATGACCGAACCCGCCTGGTCATACGCCTTCTGCCAGCGCCGCGCCTGTGCATCGCCGGTGTCGCCGATCTCGGTTAGATCGCGCTTGACCTGCTCCTTGCCGTCGGTGGCAAGGCGGATGGCGACGGAACGATCGGTCACGCGCGCCTCCTATTCCTCGAAATCGGCCGGTTCGGCCGCGGCCTCGCCGCTCAAGCCCGCGAGGATCGCGTTCTCGACGCCGGGCAACGCCCCCGCGAGCAGCTCCATGTCGGCGCCCAGCGCCGCCCCCATCGCGAACACCGCGGGGTAATCCAGCCCGATCGGCCGCGTCATCACGCCGCCCATCGGGATCGCCTGGGTCGCCAGCCTCAGCTGGCCGCCGCAGCTCGTGAGGACCTCCCAGACGCCCGCGCCTTCGTCGCTTTGCGGCTCGTCTTCGAGGTACGGGCACGCTTCGCAGCGCGCCGCCCCGGCTTGGCAGCTGAGCTGGCAGTACCGCTCGCCTGCGTCCCCGCCTGACCAGTGCCACCCGGCGAGGCGGACGATCCGTTTTTTTCCAGATCCCGCATCACCCACGGCACGACGTAGATCTGGTCGGCCCATTCGAAATGTGCCGGATCGGAAAGGAACAGCGAGATCGTGCCCGGGACGATCTCGACGATCTTGCCGTCCTCGTCCCTGACCAGCGTGTCGCGCGTCGGCGCGGTCGTCGCGCCCTCGTGGTCGCCGATCCCTTCCCAGCCGATGATCCCGCGCTGCAGCAGCTCTCGCGACATCGCGTCGCCGGCCGTCTCCACGTCATCGGGATTGACGCCGAGCGCCGTGGCGACTGCCCGTCGCGCCGCGCGCACCGCCGCGGGCCCGATCGGCGCGAACTGGATACGCACGGCCGGGTCGGAGCCGACTGCCTCGCGAAAGGTGTGCCAGACGGCTTCGGGCAGCTTCTCGGGCAGGCGCATCAATAGCTCGCGACGTCGTTCGACAGCGTCACGGTGACGGCGTTGCCGTTCGCCCCCGAAGCCTGCCAGTTGAATTGCGCCTGGATGCCGTTCGGGCCGCTGATCGGCCGCTTCGGCTTCGGCAGGAACACGCGCGGGACGGCGAACAGCAGCCCGAGCTCGCCCACAACCCAGCCGAAATCGAGCTCGCACGACGTGCCCGCGGTGGCGGCGGTCAGCAGCGTCGTGTCCTTGAAGCGCACCGTGATCGAGCCCGACATCATCGCCTGGCCGGGATCGCTGTCCTCGATTCGGCCGTCCGCCTGGATCGTCTCCACCTTCTCCAGGTTGTTCGAATAGGTGAAGTCGGCCGAGACCACGCTGCCGAGCGCGACGCCGTCCTTCTTCACCGCGCCCACCGCTTGCGGAAAACGCGTCACGGCGAGCACCGTCGGATTGACGGCGCCGACCGAGGCCGCGACCGGATCCGTCTCGCCGACGCAGATCAGGCTGCACGTCGCATTGAGCAGCCCCGACCGCGTCATGCCGATCTTCAGCTGGTTGCCGCGAGCGCCGCGATGCACGCTGAACGCCGGGACCTCGGGCGCGCCGATCTCGATCGACATCGACGGCAGCGCGGCCGCGCCCGAGACGAATTCGTGCTCGTACCCATCCTCTTCGGTGCCGGTGGTCGTCGGCGCGCCGAAGAACAGCTTCAGCCAGTTGCCGAAATTGCGCGCGTCGACCGGCACGACCATGTCGCCGTCATTGGTGGCGACGTCGGGCGTCGGATCCTGCATCTCGCGGCCCTCGCCGAGCAGGTCGCTCGAGATCAGCGGGCGTTCCTCGCCAAGGGTATGGCTGACGAACGGCAGTTTGAACCACGGATCGGTGTTGGCCGGAACGGTGCCTGGCGTCGCTTCGAAGGCGCCGATCGCCTTCGCATTGGCGCCGCGTGCGCGGGTGCCCATTCGGGTGTCTCCTCTTGGATAGAAGGGAAATCAGGCCAGCGGACTGCTGGCCGAATAGGTGGCGATGATGTCGAACGTCATCGCGACGGGCGGCTCCGCGCCCTCGACATAGACGTCCTCTTCCTGTGGCTCGCTCGCCTCGAGCCAGATCGTGAGCCCGGCAAGCGTGCGGTCGCCGGCGATGCCGGCGTCGATCCGCCCCAGCAGCTCGTCGACCGCCTCGTCGCCGGTCATGCCGGATTCGGCATAGCGCGCGACGGTCACCGGGATGGCGTGCCGATACCAATAGGTCAGCGGGCTCAGATCGACGTCGGGCTTGCCCATATCGCCCGACCCCATCACGACGCGGCCGCCGGCGGGCACCCGGGCGCCATCGTCGGCGACTTCGTCGAACCGGACGAACTGGACGCCGTCGAGCGCGGCCGCGAGCATCGCCGCTACCGCCTCGAGAACCTCGAGCCGCTTGCTCATGAAACCCCCAGCCGCGACTTCAGCGCGGCGATATAGGCGTCGCCCCAGCGGGCGGCGACGGCGTCGAGATCGAGCAGCCTCGCCAGCTGCACGGTCGACACCAGGGTGAACATCAGGACCAGCCGAACTGCGCGCCCTTGCGCCACGCGGCGTTTGGTGCCCTGCCGCCAGGCGCGGTCGTTTCGCGACCGGACGACATTGACGAAGGCGAGCAGATGGCCATGCTTGCCCGGGCGGACAAGCAGGTCCTGGTTGAACGCGATCTCGACCTCGAGCGGCGTCATCTTCTTGCGCCGCCGGCCGAGCGCGCGCGGCACGTTCTTCGTCGGGATCGCCAGATATTTCGATCCGTTGACCGGAACGATCGCCGCGCCCTTGGCGAACGCTTCGATGATCTCGGGGGCATTCGACCAGATGTAGCCTGTCGGCGTGACGCTCTTCGCCGAGGTCGGATACACCTCGTCACGCCAGGCATTGGCGACGCCATTGCCCAGCCCCGCTTCGCGCGTCTGCGCCCGAAACTCTTCCTGCGCCTGCGGAGTCGTATCGCGCATCGCGCCCGTCGACGCCTCGGCGATGTCTCCCTCGACGCCATCGACCACCTTGTGGAAGTCGATCGGCGAGACGCTGATCTTCACCGGACTAGGTTCGCCGGGCAGGTCCAGGTCATCCCTTCATGATCGAGGCGGGGATCGCCAGCGAGCATGAGCTGCTCGCCCGTCAGGTTGCCCGCTGCGTCGCGGATGGCGATCACCGCGCCCGAAGCCGGCGCGGCGATCGCCGATCGCTGGATCTCGACGATATCGGTCCGCTGGACGATTCGCCCGCGGCCGATCGGCGACAGCTCGTCGGGTTGTCGCCGAATGATCCGGATCGGCACCGCCTCGGCGTCGCCCTCGACATAATCCGCCGCCACGGAGCCCGCCGCGCTGAACAGCGCGCCGAGCGCCATGGCGAACGGATCGCTCACCGACTTGCCTACGCCGTCGCGACGACGCTGACGCCGTTGAGGCGAACATCCACGGTGGCGTCGGCGCCTGCGGCCGCGGCGATCGCTGCGCCGATCAGGAAGTTGCCGGCGGTCGACGCGGTCGTGGCGACCTTGTTGGCGTCGTCCCAATAGATCAGGGCGCCCGCCGCCGGCGTATCGCCGGCATGCTTCTTCAGCGCATAGGCGCCATCGAGCTGGAGCACGACATAATCGCCATCGGCGGCGTCGGACATCGCAACGCCGAACAGGTGGCCGACCAGGCAGCCGGCCCCCGACACCACATCATAGGGCGCGATGAGTGTGACGGCGCAAGCCGCCATGATGAAATTCTTCACAGGAAATCTCCCGAAACGACGACGGGCGGCGCATGGCCGCCCGCGTCAGGTTGTCAGGTTGTCAGCTGGTCAGATCAGCTGGTGAGTGGCGGCGATCAGGCCGGGACCATGTACAGGCCGCGATAATCGATCGCCTTCGCGCCGAACACGAGCCGCGCCTTGATGTCGATACCGTCGACCTCGAAGCCCTGGCGCTGCTCGGTCTGCATGCCCTCATAGCCGGCCAGGTAGGCATATTCGATCGTGTCGACCGCCTGCGCGTTGGGGTCCGAGGACAGGAACCAGCGACCGTCGGTGATTCGCTGCTCGATGATCGGGGTCAGCGATCGGTTGTACTCGGGATTGATGTCGGCATTCTTGGTCGCGACATAATTGGCCGAGGTGTACTGGTTCGCCGCCTGCTCCGAGGTCGGACCGGCGAGCAGAAACGCGGGCGTCAGGTTGAGCGCACGGCCCTTCGGCGCCTTCTGCGTGCGGATCGCGGTGCGCCCCGCCTGCAGCGAGGCGATGGCGATCGCGGCGTTCGCGCCGGCGAGGTTGCCGTGATCGGTGTGGAACAGGGTCTTGCCGTCGGCCATGTTCGGATTGCCGGTCATGATCGCCCAGACCACGTCGCTCTCGACCTGCGCGGCCTCCATGCCCATCGCCATCGGGAGGCGGTCGAACGCATTGAGGTCGTCGTTGACAATCGTCTCCCAGGTGAGCGAGATGATCTGGCCCCACTTGCCGACCAGATATTGCTCCGCGGCATCGCCGATCGTCGCATACTGGTACTCGGCGCCTTCGGCGACCTGCTTCATCGGCGAGATGTCCGACAGTGCCACGCGCGAGACGGCGCGGAAGTCGGGCACGCTCGCCTGGCGGCAGAACGGCCTGAAGGTTTGCGGCGACAGCTCATAGCCGCGGCGCAGCGTGCGGCCGACGGTGTTGCCCATAAGCGCCGGGAAGTCCGATCGCGTGTGCTGACCGGCGTTCATCGGCTGCCGGTTGCGGAACACCGCCTGGGCAATCTCGACGTCGCCCATGTTGCGCGTGTTGACGCCGGTCGCCTCGAGGAAGTCGCGCGCCAGCACGATCAGCCGGCGCCCCGCGAACGCGCGGGCGTCCTCGGTCAGCTGGTTACGCGGATTGGCGCGGTGGGCAATCGCCACCGACATCGCCTCGGCGCGGGCTTCGAATTGCGCGACCGGGATCGTCGCCGGGCGGTAGTTGGTGATCGTCGGCGCGTTGGTGGCGATTTGATCGATGATGCGCTGGCGCGCGACATCGATCGAAACGCCCTCATTCACGAGCGTGTCGGCGAAGTCGCGATCGAGCTGCGCGCGGCTGACCTCGTTGCGGATGTTGGCCGCGCGAGCGCGCTCGGCAGCCAGAGCCGCCTCGACGGCGATGGTGACGTTGGTGGGCTGCGTCGGCGCCGGCGCGGGCGTGGGGGTCGGGGTGGGCGCCGGCGTGGGCGTGGGCGTGGGGGTCGGCGTCGGGGTCGGCGCCGGAACGTCGTCTTCCATGATTGTCTCCCTCGGAGTGATGACGGCGGCAGGCGCCGGGGTCCTGGTCGCCTTGGCGATCAGAGGATGGTCGGGGATCTTACGGAACCCGAATTTGCTGGCGTCGCAGACGGCGACGGTCTTCGCCGGCGTCGCGATGCTGTCGATGAAGTTCATGCTCAGCGCCTCCTGGGCGGTGAGCCAGGTTTCGGCATCGAGCATCGGGCCGAGTTCATCGGCCGACAGACCCGTTCGTTGCGCGTAGATCTGGACCAGCTGGCCTTTGATCTTGTCCAGGCGATCGGCCATCTGGCGCAGCTCTGCCGCCTCGCCGTAGCCGCCATCTGCGGGGTTGTGGATCATCATCACCGCATTTTCGGCCATGATGATCTCGTCGCCGGCCATCGCGATGATGCTGGCGATCGAGCCGGCGACACCGTCGATGTAAATCGTCACCTTTCGCGGCGACTGCTTCAGCGCGTTGAAGATCGCGAGGCCGTCGAACACCAGGCCGCCGAGCGAATTGATTCGGACGGTGATATCGTCAGGCGCGGCGGCGATCTCGCCGATCAGCGTGGTCGCGTCGAGCCCATCGCAGGCGTCGCCCACGATGCCGTAGAGCAGGAATTCCATTCAGCTTCCCTTTTTCGGTGCCGGCGCCTGGCCGGGCGTGCTTTGCAGCACGGCGTTGCCGACCTGCGTCACCCGTCGTGGGTCGCAGTCGAGAGTCAGGCCGAGCCGATCGAACGTCTTGGCGTCGCGCGCCCATTCCGCGAACACCTCGTCGGGGTTCTCGCCGCGCTCGCGGATCCACGCCGATGGCGACATCGCGCCGGCACGCACCATGTCACGATAGGCCGGTCCTTCGGTGGCGATGTCGAGGATCGGCCGAGCCGGCGGCGTCCATTTCATCGTGCAGCCGTCGACATTCTTGCCGATCAGCTGCGCGGCTCGGAAGAACCAAGCTGCAGCGCCGTCGCAGAACTGCGGGATCAGCATCTGCCATGTCCAGGCATCGAGCTGGCGATTGTACTGGATGCGCCCGATCCGCCCCGAGGAGAAGTTCACGCCCTCGAGGTCACCGAAAATGTCATAGGGCAGGTTCATGCCCGTCGCGAAAGTACGCACCGAGATCTTGGCGAAATCGGAATATCCTTCGACCCCCGGCGGCGAGGCGAACTTGACGTCGGACCCGAATGGCAGGTCCTCGATCATGCCGGGCTCGACATAATCGAGCCGATCGTCCGGCTCAGTGCCGTCGGCCGAGCCGTCCTCGCCCTCGATGCCGATCCGAAACACCGCCCAGGAGCCGGCGATCTTCTGACGCAGCAGCTGGCCGTCCTGATAATCAGCGAAATCGCGCATCGACATGATGACGGGGGCGAACCAGCTGGCGCCGTGCTGCTGGCCCGGTCGGTCCTGCCGATACACATGGATCACGTCGCGAGCGGGAATCGGGTTGGAGACCATCCCCTGCGAGGCGATCGCGCCGGGGTGGTTCGGCCACAGCCAATAGGACTGACGGTTGCCGATCTGGTCGAACTGGATGCCCGAAACGTAGGTGCCCTGGCCGAAAAGCCCATTGCGATTGGTGTCGAGATAATCGGGCTCCAGCATCTGCAGCTGGAACGGCACCGGCAGGTTGTCGCGCGCGAACCGCGGGCGATAGCGCGACAGCACCGCGCCGCTTTCGACCACCGTCCGCGCCGCGAGCAGCTGCAGGCCGTAGATATTGTGGCGGCCGTCGGCATCGCACGCGGTCGTCTCGAGGTGCGCCTTGGCGAGCGCAGTCAGCTCCGCGTCGGGCTGCCCGTTGCGGAGCACCTGAAAGGTGATGCCGGTGCCGACCAGGTCGGTGGCGATCGCCGACACCGCCCGTTCGGCATAAGGGTTGTTGCGGACCATGTCGCGCGCCGTCTCGGCGAGCACCTGGGCCGACCCCATCAACTCGTAATTGGCGTCCTTGCTGGTCCGCCGCCATCCCTGCGTCCGGCGGCTGTGCGAAGCGCCGTCATATTGCGCGCGGATCCCGCGCAGCGCCGAAAGTTTCAGCTTGGCCCGTTCGCGCGCAACGGCAGTGCTCGGCGAGATCGCGCCGATCGCGCGGTCGAGCAGGTTCGCCATCAGAGGCCGTTCCTGTAAATCGGCGTGCGACAGCGCCGGCGCGTCGATGGCGAGCTGGCGGCGACCGCCGCGGCGATGCGCTGCTCGGCGTTCATCATGTCGCTGAGCGTCTGGTACCGAACCATTCGACCGTCGGCGAACCGCGTCTCCATGACGCCGCTGGCGATGCACGATCGAATGTTGTCGAGGTCGGCTTGCGAATAAGCCATCAGCGCCGGCCTCCAAAATGGCTGCCCCGGGGACGTCCGGTCAGCGGGTTGATCTTCGATCGAGATCGTTGCGGTTGAGCCGGCGCCGCGTCGGGTGCCTCACCAGGCGCGTCCGCCACCGGCGCCGCCGCGCGGGCCGACGACCGCCGCGCTGCCGGCCGATCATGTCGCAGCAGCTGCGCCCACTTCGCGTCGCCCCAGCGATCGACGCCGGCGCTGATCGCGATCGCGCGCGCATAAACCGCGTTATCGAGTGCCTCGTTGCGCTCGCGCAGCTTCTGCCACTCCCGGCGCTGCCGCCCCGTCTTCTTGTTGCGGGTCATCGTCAGTTGCTCGGCGACGAGTTGCTTGACCCACTCGTCACCGACGTCGGCGGGAATGAATACATAGCCGTCGGGGTAACTGACCCCGTCGACCGGCTTTTCGAGTAGCAGATCCCCGTACAACTCGGTCTTCAGCATGCTGGTGCCGACCGTCCATTGGCGGACGCCGCGGCGCAGCTTGCGGCCACCGACCGTCACGTCGACCAATGTCGGCGCTGAGATGGCCTGCGCGACGCTCAGCGCCTCGCGTCCTTTCAGCGCCATCGCGAAGCCGGGATGCCGGCGGCACCAGGCGCGCGCCGGCATCGTCGTGACACCATCGCCGGTGTCGATTCCGACCCGCGTCAGCTTGAGCGGCCTTCCGTCGGCCGTGATCCACTCCCGCACGACGACGCTGTCGAGCTTTCGCCACGTTACCTCGTCGGAAAGCAGCCCCTCGACGTCGATGTGCTCGACCAGCGCGCGCCTGCGACCCGGCCCGAACGCCCAGACGTCGACCTCGATGCGGCCGCCACCCCCCTGCTGCAGGTCGCACGACGCGATGAGCAGCCCGGCCCATTCGGGAGGCGTGCCCACCGCCATTTCGGTCTCCCGGCGATCGTAGAGCCGCTGCCAGTCCGGCGCGTCACCCTTGTCGACCCAGGTCTCGCCGAGCGCGGTGTTGGTCCAGACCTTGTAGGTCTCGGGGCTTTTCCTCGCCTCGAGGAACGATTTGACCGTGTCGGCCAACTTCACCCATGGCGAATAGGCTTCCCAGATATGAAAGCCGGCGATCCCCTTGAACGGCGCCGTCGCCCGCCATTCGCCGAGCCGCACCGCTGCCCAGCGCTCGGCGTCATCCCAGAGGCAGCCGCATTCTTCGCAGACATAGGCGGCGGTCTCAGGCTTGTGGTCGCCGGCTTTCGTCCTCTGCCACCGCACCTGCTCCCACCGAAGCACCTGGCGGTGATCGCAATGCGGGCACGGCACGAAGAAGCGCCGCTTGTCGGACTCCTCGAACTTGGCCTCGATGCGCGATGCGCCCGCGATCGTCGGCGTCGAACCGGCCAGCTTGCGCCGGTTCCAGAAATTGTTGGTCCGCTTGTACGCGAGGGTGAGTGGATCGCCCTCGGTCCCGGCCGACGCCGGATAGCGGTCGACCTCGTCGGCGAGCACGACGCGGATCGGCCGCGACGCCAGCGACGCCGCGCTGTTCGCGCCGGCGATCGTCAGCTGCCCGCCGGCGAACTTCTTGTGCAGGACGGTGTTACCGCTGTCCCGCGACTTCGCGTCCGCGATTTTCGCCGTCAGCCGCGGCGAATCGCGCACCATCGGCGCCAGCCGGTCCTTCGACCAGGCCTCCGCCATATCGAGCGTCGGCTGCAGGACCAGCAGCGACGCCGGATCCTGGTCGACGAAATAGCCGACGATATTACCGATGATCTCGGTCCACCCGACCTGGGCGGACTTCATCACCACGACTTCGTCGATCAGCGGATCGGCGACGGCGTCCATGATCCCGCGCTGATATTCAGCACGGGATGTGTCCCATTTACCGGGCTCTGCGCTTCCTTCCGGGCTTAGAAACCGGTGCCGGTCCGCCCACTGGCTGACCGTCAGCCGCGGCGGCGGTGTCAGCACCGGCCACCACGTCGACGCGGCCGTCGCGATCTCCTGGCTCGCCACCAGGTGCATCGCGATCGCCGCGATCAGCGCTCGCTTCTTCAACCCCGATTTGCGTGGTCGAGAGCTCGGCAAGCGCTTCATGCACGAGCTCCGTCAGCTTCTCCTGGATCGTGACGACGGACTTCATCGGCGAGGTGATCGGCGCCGCCTTGCTGGGCAGCGCAAGCAATCGCGCGCGGACGCGAGCGAACGCGCCCTGCACCGCGCTGGTGACGTCGCCGCGCTTGAGCAACTCGCCCTTCAGCGCCGCCGTCTCCATCTCGTCACGCTCGGCCTTGGCCACCGCGCTTCGCGCTTTGGCGACGTCGATTGCCTTGCCCTTCACCCCGCCGGCGGCGAGGCTGGTCCAGGCCGCAACGAATTCCTTCAGCGACGCGCCGTCCTCGGGCATCTCGCCCTTCGCGCGCAGATCCGAAATCCACCGGCTCGACTTGCCGAAAAGCGCCGCGACTTCACTCAGCGTCGGCGCGTAACCCGCCAAATCCATGGGCTTACGCCCCCATGATGATGAAGCGACAAAAATCCCTGGCGCTAGGAAAACAATGCGCCTTCGCGCCCCGCATTATTTCGGCCTGCCGAAGGACCCAACGGGTGGGGGTGGCCCCGCGTGACAATAACCGTGCCAGATTTGGAGGGTGCGAGTCGGTCGCGTTAACGGGCGTCGGCCGGCGGCTCGACGCCCCAAGAAGCGAGATCTTCGTCGATTTCGGAGATGCGTCGTTCAAGTTCGGCGACGATCGACGGCAGCGCGGCCGCGACCATGTCATCATCCATGTACTTGCCACGGATCAGGATCTGCACGGCCGAGCTGTCACATTGGTCAACGAGCGAAGCGCGTTCGCGCAGCGCCTGGGCCGCGAGATTGACGTGGCAACGCTTCATGCGATGGTGCCGTCCTGCTCGACACGCTTGACGTAGAACGTCTCGGCGCCAGGCACGAGGCGGAAGCCGAATTGCTTGAGTTCGGGCGCCCGCTTGCCCTCGAGCGCCTTGCGCACGGCGACCTTGTCGATCGACTCCTTGACGCGGATGAGCGGCTTGGCCCAGCGCGCGCCCTTGAGCTTGGCGAGCAGCTTCTCCTCGGTGCCGCGCATCGCGAGCGAGACGCGGCCGGCATTCATGCCGATCATGCATCCGCCCAGCTCGACCGACTGGCGCTTGCCGCCGGTGAGCTGTTCGGCGACGCCAGGCCACCAAGCGCGCAAGGCGTCGGTAATGGCGGTCTGCTCGGCCAGGATGGGCGAGACGAGGATATCGGCGGTGGCGTGGGTGGCGGCGATCGCGGCATCGCGATTGGCGACGATCGTCTCGAGCTCGCCGGACAGCTGAGCGAATCGATCGGCCAACGCGGTTGCTTGTTCGATCGACGTCGGGGCGTTCACAGGATCGGTCACATCGGCGCTCCATAAGCGCCGGCGACGGCGGCGACGCTCTTGAGATTGATCAGCTCGCGATAGGCGCGTTGGCCGCGCTCCGTCGCATCGAGCAATTCGCCGAGCTGGGCCTTGCTGATCGCGACCATATCGCCGGGCAGATCATTCGCCGCAGCGCGGATCTTTGGAACGTCGATCATCGGCTCACCACACGAAGCCCGCGCCGGCTCGGCCGAGCGGCGGATTGACTGGTCGACCAGGACCACGCGCAGCCTCGATCAAGCGTCTGGCGAGCCGTTCGACCTGGTCGATATGGCCGTCGTGCCGGGTCTGCGACGGCCGACCCGTCTCCATGTCGGCAATGAGCCGGTCGAGCTCGCCGCTCGCGCGGACGAGTTCCTCGAGCAATTTGGTCTGACGGGCCATTGAACGGGCTCCAGAAACGCAAAAGCCCGCTCGATGGCGGGCTCCGGACGCAGCTGTGGCGGGGTCGTTTCTGGCCTTTGCGTGTCGATTTCGCGCCCTGCTAATTCGGGCAGTGCCCGAAAGAGCAGTGCCCAGACGGTCAGGTCTCCGCCGCCAGCGCGATCGCCTCGCCCCGCGTGGCGCCGAAGCCGATCCACCACAGATCGAGCGCATCGGTGAGCAGCCGCCGCGCCCGCGGCATGCTGAGACCGTGACGTCGGGCGACGATCGTCAAGCCGACGTCGTGCACGATCACCGCCAGCAACGCGTCTATCGGGCCGGCCACCGACCGCCGCCACCAGTCATAGGCGAGCTCGGCACGAACGCGGCCGAGCTGCTCCTCCTCGATCCGTCCGTGCCGGCCGCCATCGACGCGCGTCTCGAGGCTGGCGGTGCGGATCGCAACGTCCGCGGTAATCATCCGATGCGCTTCCGCAATCGCGTCGGCCGCGGCGAGCTGGTCCCTGTCGATCGCCGCGGTCGCGAACAGCCGCGCCAGCGAGCCCGGCCGGCACCGCGCCAGCTCGGCATGCTCGAGAGTTTCGGGCGTTCCGGCTTTGTGCGACCATTTTTCGCGCAGCGCGACGGGCTCCTCGATTCCCGGCTCGAGCGCGATCGGCGCGCGGCCGCGGCGGCGCCTTGGCGCTCGCGGGCGCGGCTCGCCGAGCACGAGGTGAGCGATGCGCTGGCGTTCGCGCGCGCTGGATCCTGTCGTCATCAATGAAGTCCCCGGAAATCATTCCAAGTCGGGAAGATGCTCGAACGGCGGCAGGGTCGGTAGCTGCTCTTTCGGGCAGGGCAGCGATTGCATCGGCTCGGCGGCCTGCCAGCCGAGCTTGCGAAAACACTCGGCCAGCACCGCCCGCGATCGTGCGAGATCCCGCACGCGCAGGTTTCGCTGAGTTCCCGGCGTCCGCTCGACCAGCTCGAGCTTCTCCAGCTGCTCGATCAACTCCTTGACCCGCGTCTGGCCGACGCCGAGCGCCCGGCCGATTTCGGCAAGGCTGGGGCTGATGCCGGTCTCGATGATCCGGCTGATGATGAACGCCAGCGCTTCGTCGCGGCGCAGCGGCGCGCGAGTGCCCCCAACCATTTCCGGAACATAGGTGAAACGTGCTTAAAAATAAAGCACGACCGGCGCGGAGGCACCGTCCGCGCCGAACCGCTGAAATGCGCGGAGCACGCGTCGGTGATACCCCGGCGCGGTACCCCGATCAGCGCCTCCCCGCCAGCGCGGCGCGCGCGGCGTCGGCCAGAAAGCCCGATCGGTTGCGCGCGACCTGGTCGATCGCCGCCAGCAGGCCCTCGTCGAGCGTCACGTTGACGCGAACCGCTTTGCCCGGCCGTTCGGCGCGAACCAGCAGCCGCGCCGCCTCGACGACGTCCTCGTCGATCGACACAGCGTCGAGCTCGGACGGATCGGGGATCGCGTCGCCATGCTCGGCCGACACGATCAGGTGGCCGGCCAGCGCCTCCTCGGCATTGCGCGCCGCCTCCTGGATCGTGTCGCCGGCCGAGGTGCACCCCGGCAAGTCGGGAAAGAACACGCTGTAGCCCGCGCCGGCGCGCTCGACGATCGCCGGATAATGAACAACTGCCATCTGGCCCTCCTTGGCCTTAACCACCGCGGCGCGCGCTCCTTACCGGAGCGAGATGCCGCTCTGCTTTTCGATGCTGCGGATCGTGCCGATCGCCATCTCCGCGTTGGGGTGCGGCGCCGTCACCGTGCCGGGCCGCGTCGGGTGCCGGAATTGCTTGTGGCTGCCCGACTGGCGAACCTCGACCCACCCGGCCTTTTCCAGCTTCTTGATGATCTCCCGGCTGCGCATCGAATCGTCGTCCCCTTCTGTGTGTATCTATACACAACGTGCGGGCGACGCAAGCGAAAGTGTGTATTAATGGGGATAATGAGGGCATTCGCGAACCGCAGGAACCTTTCGGGCCGGGTTGCGGCACGCTACCCTCGGTCTATGCCGACTCAGCCACGACCCGACATCAAGATCCCGCTCGAGGAGAAGCTGCGGATCCTCGCGGCGCTGATTCCGCCGGCGATCCAGCACATGAGCTCGCTGGTCGAAGGCGAGCTGTCGGCCGACGACATCATCGACCTGTTCGCCGCCGCCGCGGCGCTCGTGGTCGACAACGACAGCCATGTGACGACGCCGCGCGATTTCCGCCTGGCGTCGGAGACTGTGGCGTCGCTCGTCGTGAGACGCGCGAGGGAAATGCGCGAGGCCCAGGATGCGCAGGGCTACAGCCTGCTCGCTGCCATGCTCGGACAGGCGGGCGAGCCCGGCGCGATCAACTGATACCACGCGTCGGAAACACCGGGCCTCGCACCGTCATCCGCTCGGCGGGATACGGCCGCTGCAGCGCGACGACATCCTCGTAGCTGCCCCTCAGCCAGCGATCGTGATCCTCGGGCGCGAGAACGGTGATCATCGCCTTCGGATGGATCGACGCCACCAGCGCGTTCGGATCGCACGTCACCATCGTGAAGCCGGGCCCGTTCGCGGTGCGCTGCCAGAACCCGCCGACCGCGAACAGCGGCTGGTCGGCGCAGGCGAACCACATCTCGCCCTTGAGCGGCGGCTTGCCGTCGCCGACGTCGATCTTGCCCGGCGTCCACTCGCAGAATTCGGTCAGCGGCACGAGGCAGCGATTCTCCGGCCTCTCCGCCAGGCGGCGCCACTGCGGCAGGCCGAGCTGGCGGACGTTGGTCATTGGGAACTTGCCGAGTCCGCCGAGCACGTCCCAGCCCATCGCGTCGATCACGCGCTCGCCGGCCTCTTCGCGAACGATGACGCCCTTCGCCAGCGGCGCGAGCTCGATCGGCCAGCGGTTGGGCGTCGGCGCGATCCATTTCGCGCCGAACTTTTCGCGAAGGGTCTCCGGTTCGCCGCGAAGGCGGGCGCGATTGCACATGATGGATCCTACGACGCGGCGTGAGTGCGGCCGGCGGCGGGGGCGCCGGCGCCGAGGTCGAGAATTCGATCCTCGAGCACGCGCAGATATTTGAGCATCAGCCCCCAGAATGTGAGCGGCGCGGCGATCGCGAAGCACATCGTCGCCGCCGCCCAGGCGCCGTTGAACGGCGTCGCGGCGAACCAGGCGAACAGGCCGATCGCGAACAGGATCAGCCCGGCCGCGCGCTGCCACAGCCCGCTCGGGATGCGGTTCGCCTCTGCGCCCGCGGCGGCACCCGCCAGCTCGCGCTGATAGAAAGCGCGCCGTTGGTCGATCGACATCGCGTCGAAGTCGGGATGATCGAGCAGCGCCTGCGCTGCCGCCATCTCGTCAGCCGAAAGCGCTCGGCCCTCGACGCTGCGGCCCATGCTGACGACCTGCGCGAGCGTTTCGCGATCGGCGAAGCTGCTCATCAGAACGCTCGCTTCGGTGTGCGCGCCAGAGCGCACCAGCCGCGGTCGATGAACTGTGTCGTACCGATCGCCCCGGTGCGTGAGAACGCCAACGAAACCCGGTCTATGTCGTAGCGAATCTCGCCAGCAGCGCCGAAGGGGACCGCGAAGCTGACGTGATCGGTCGAAAAGGTGGCGGGCCGACGTTGATCGGAGGCGCCAGTTTCCTGGACCACAATTCCAGCAGTGCCGGCGTCTTCATCCAATGTCAGGTCCTGGTGAGTGATCCTGCCTTCCTTGCTCGTCACGGAGCACTTCAGATACACGGGACCGGTCGCGGCTGACACGGCAAAGGGACATGACAGGCAACCTAACAGACCCATAACCATTGCAATTTTTAGCATATCCCCCCCTGTCGAGCTTAAGCCCGATGGTCCCACTCCGGATCGGCACCAGCATTGAGCAGTTCCCTCGCGATCACGGCAATCCTATCGTTGGTGGCGCTCGCCTCGGCTGCGATGGTCGGAACAGAGGATTGATCCCCGGTGGCGATCGCGACGCAAAGCTCCATTTGAGTAATCGTCGCCGCTTGAACGATCTGAACAAGTTTCACCAACTCCCATCGGGTCGGATATCCTTCCAGCCATGCGATTTGGTCCGGCGTAGGGGGCGGCCGATCGTTCACCGGTCTGAGTCCCTGCCCCGATACTCCTGCTTCGGCGAGTGCAGTGTCTCCGAAAAGCCCTTGAAGTTCTTGGGATCGGCGACGCCGACCATCGACCGCACGATCTGGATCAGCGCCTTCTTGTCCGCCGGCGTCAGCATCGCCACCAGGTCGAGCAATTCGCGCTGGAAATAATCTAACGGCACTTCCTCCGGCGCCCCCGCCTCCGGATCATCCGTCTCACCGGCGAGAAAGGCCGTTGTCGTCCCGAGCGCCTGCGCGATCTGATGCAGGTTTCGCGAACCGGTCTTATTCTTGTGGATCAACGCGTTGATCGAAGGTTGCTTCATTCCGACGCGACGCGCAAGCTCGGCCTGCGTCATTTCCCGCCTGTCGAGGAGCTGGAGGATTCGCGCGCCGAGGCTCATGACGCTTCGAAACTATAGGCGCAGCTATAGCGCGCCATGAAGAAGCATCTATTGACTCGTCTATAGATCGGTCTATAGATCGCCCTATGTCGAAGACGACTCGTCCCGAATCGTTCGTGCAAGCGCTTCAGCGCGCCGTCGACGCCGCCGGTGGCCAGTCGGCGCTCGCTCGGGAGATCGGTGTTAGCCAGCCAACGCTTTGGGGCTGGTTGAACGGAGCGCGCGTCGGCGCCGAACAGGTTCTCAAACTCGAGCGCGCGACCGCGATTCCTCGGCAACTCTCGCGCCCCGATCTCTACCCTGACGAATCGGGCAACGATCCCGTCGACGCGCTCGATCGCGCGGCGCCGCGGCGCGACAGCGGTGCCCCGCCCCCTTTTCCGGACGCGCCCCACGCGCACCGTCGAACGGCACCCGGGGCCGACGCAAGCCGGGAAGCGGAAAAACACGTACCTCAAAGCGCTGACGCCGACCGCGAGCGGGGAGCGCGGGCATGACGCCGGCCTATCGCGCTCGCGTCCGCGAACGCATCACTGATCCGGCGTGTCGTTGGGTTCGCCAATCGGAGCTTCTTTCGGCAATTTTCCCGGACGGGTACGAGCGCCGCCGCCGGGCTGCTGGTCGGCTGGCTGCTCTCGGCTGGCAAGGGCGATGCGAATGAGGCGCCAGAGATCCTCCAAATGGGCGATCGCCAGGTGCTGCGTGAATTCGGCGTCGCGGCCGACAAAGCTTGCCAGCGCCTCTTCGAATTCGGTGAGGCTCGCCGACTCCAATGTTGCCAGCTCTTTTCGCCAGTCCGCCCTTCCGGAAAGGACGTACGCCCAAAGATCGCGTAGCATGACTGTATGTGCGGTGATCTCGGCCCGAAGCCGCTCTTCGGGCGTCTCATCGATCGACATGACTTTTGACCTTCGTGGTTGTCTGGACAACACCACGATAGCCGGCGGGGGAACGCCGGCAAGCGCCGGGTGCAATCCTCTTCTCGCTGAAGATGCCCGGCGGCGTTCCCCCAAAGGCTCCCCCTCTCGGCCGTGTCATGGGTTACCGCGGCCGTGGCACGGGGCTTCCCCGCTGTGGGGCTCCCCGAGCGGGGCGCGCGTCCTTCGCGATCTGCGCGCGCCCCGCGAAGCCCTGGATTCGCCACCCCCAATTCCCTTCGGCCGCTGGCAGACCGGCCGGAACGCGCGCCGCACTTCACCCCCCGGTGACCCGGCGCGTGCCCCTCGCCTGCCGCTCTTCCGTAGCGACTCCGGCGCCGATCATCTGCCTCGATCGGCGCCGGCTTTTACGGCAGCTCTTGCTGCCCCCGCGATCGCGCGGCGGCCCGCATGACCAAGGTTCGCCCGCCCCTCACCGTCGAGAACGCGCTGTTCGCGGTGCTCGGCCGGATCGGCGCCGAGCGCGCGGCAGAGGTCACCGCCCGCGACAAGGGCTACATTCTCAGCCTGTCGAACCCCGACAATCGCTACCGGCTGACCGTCGATGATGCGATCGCGCTCGATCTCGAGCATATCGCCCAGGGCGGCGCGGGCGCGCCGATTTACGAGCTCTACGGCCGCCGGCTCGATATCGCCGGCGCCGATCGCTTCGCCGATGCGGCGGCGATCGCCAAGCTGACGCTGGCGATGATCAAGGAAGGCGGCGAGGCGCACGCCGCGCTGGTCGCCACCACCTTCGCGGGCGCCGGTCCGCACGAGCTGCGCCACGCTTTGACACAGCTCGAGGATCTCGACGCCATCGTCGATCAGGCGATCGCGCTGGTCCGCGCCCGCGCCCCGCCCTGACGCGCCTGGGCACCCCTGCCCGATCGACCGACCGACCAACCGACCCGAATCCGCCCCGGCTCGCGCGACGCCAGCGCCTCGCGAGACGGCTTCTTGCTGCCCGGAGACGCCGCTTGTCCAACCGCAACCGCAACCGCCTCGTCACGCACCGCGCGATCCTCGACGCGATGGTGCGCGAGTTCGCCGCAATCGAGCCCCAGGCATCGGCGAGCGCCGCCCGCCGCCTCGAGACCGCGCGCGCGATGCTGCGCGACGTCGACCACTTGCTCGCCGGCGCGCTCGGCCATCCGGTCGATGTCGTCGTCGTCGACCTCGTGCCCACGATCGTCACCGAGCATGCGCGGCCATGACGGCCGCACCCCGCCCCCGTCCGCACCATGGAGTTTGCCCCATGAATGCAACTGCAGCTGCCCTCACCTTCGAGCTCGTGCCCTTTCACGGCGCGCGCATCCTCGCCGCGCGCCGCGCCGACGAGACTGACGCCGGTGCCGTCTATGTGCCGATGAAGCGCTTCTGCGGGGAGCTCGGCCTCGGCTGGGACGGCGCCCGGCGCCGCATCCAGCGCGATTCGATCCTGCGCGAAGGCGCGGTCATGATGACCGTGCCTTCCGAAGGCGGGGACCAGGCGCAGCAAACGCTCCCGCTGAACCTGATCCCCGGTTTCCTGTTCGGCCTCGACGAGAGCCGCTACGCCCCCGAGCTGCGCGAGCGCGTCCAGATCTGGCGCCGCGATTGCTACGCCGCGCTGTTCCGCCACTTCTTCGGCCGACCGCCCGAAGGTGAAGGCACGGCCGTCATGCCCGCCCCTTCGGGCCCGGTCGCGGCGCGGATTGGCGCCATCCGCCAGGCCGCCGAGATCGCCGACCAGCTGCGCCGCGAGCCGGTCGGCCCCGTCCGCACCTTCCTCGGCGACGCGCTGCAGGAAATCTGCGCCGCGATCGGCATGGCCTGCCCGCTGATCCCGCTCGATCCCGACGTCGAGCCGAGCCCGGCCGAGCGCATCGACGCGCTCCTCGCCGGCCTCGCCACGCTCGACGCGCGCGGCGTGCGCTTCAATCACCTCGGCCGCACCCGCGGCGAGCCGCGGCGCATCGCGCTCAACCTGCCCCAGCTCGCCCGCCTGTTCGCGCAGCACGATATCGACGTCGCCGTCGACGACGCGCTGCGCGCTGCTTTGCGCACCGGCACCCGCCACTGGCGTTGCCGCCTTGAGACGATCCCGAGCCGTCTCTCGCGGCGGCGCCGCCCGACGCTCTGTCATGTGCTCGTGCGGAGTGACGGATGATGGCGCTCATCGTGCTCTGCGTCGTGCTCGTGCTGCTGCCGCCGTGCTTCGATCCGGCAATCCGGATCAAGGAATGGCAGCTGCGGGACCGTCGCCGATGACCCCCGGCACCTATCTCCGCCTCCGCCGCGAGGCCGCGGGCGTGCCGATCGAGAAGATCGCCGCGCAGGTCTGGACCGATCCGCGCGTTTCCCAGCGGGATCGCGGCCTCCTGATCGCGGCGATCGAGGAAGACCTCACCCCGGCGGCGGCCTGGACGCTGGCGGCGCTGCGCCGCTTCTACCGCTTCGATCCGGCGGTTTACGAGCTTCTCGTCCGCTCGCATCACCACGGTCAGCACGTCGATTGTCCGCCGATCTGCACCTTGTGCGGCTGCACCGAGAATGACGCCTGCCAGGTCGATCAGGCCGGCTGGCGCTCCGCCACCGGCGGGCTCGGCTGCTGGTGGGTCGAGCCCGACCTCTGCAGCGCCTGCGATCGGCGACACCCCGACCCCGAATCGGAGCAACGGCCATGAAGCGCAACCCCTGGCACCAGATCGGCTGCATGTGCCCGCTCTGCACCCCGCGCTCGCCCGCCGATGCCGACACCGGCATACGCGCTCGGCTGATCGTCGCGGGAATCGCGATCGCCGCGACGCTCCTCGCCATCGCCATCATCCATTGGAGGGCTTCATGACCGAAATGTCGCCACACGAAAATCCGCCGGCGATGCCGCTGAACTGGCATCGCTTCGTCGGCGCCTTCGCCAACGTCGGCTCTGCCGGCCGCGAATGCAGTCCGACCGTCGGCGTCGCCTATCGCCAGTGCAGCTGCTGCGCCCGCGAATATCTCGTCCTCGCCGCGATCGGGGCCGACGGCAGCGAGGTCAACGTCGGGCTGCCGATGATCGAGGCGATCGAATTCGCCGAAAAGGTCGTCGGTATCATTGCCGGCCATGGCCGCACCCAGGAGGCCGACCAATGACCGAAGAACGCGCCGAGGGCATGGGCGGCGGCCACGTCGCCGCCGACGAGCTCCGCCTCCTGATCGAACGCGCCGAGCGCCTCGAGGAGGAGAAGAAGGGCATCGTCGATGACATCGGCGACGTCATGGCCGAGGCCAAGTCGCGCGGATACGACCCCAAGGCGATCCGCAAGATCATGGCCATCCGCAAGAAGAAAAAGGAGGAGTACCAGGAAGAGGAAGCGATCCTCGAAACGTACATGCAAGCGCTGGGGATGCTGTGATGGCGAAGGCGCTGACCGACGCCGATCGCAAGCTGCTCACGACGCTGCTGCGCGACGATATCCTCGCGCCCTGGAGTCATCCTAACCTCGCCCGGCTGTCGCGCCATGGCCTGGTCGATCAGGCGATGCTCGTGAAGCCGAACGGCCGCACCGCGATCAGCAAGCGTTGGTCGATCACCGCAGCTGGGCGTGCTTTGATGGAACAGCCGGCGTGACCTGCCAGCACGTCACCCTCCCCGACGGCGCCCGCGCGATCGTCTGCTCGTCGCACCGCCGCCAGATTTGCGCCTGCGGCCGCCGCGCGACGTTGCTCTGCGACTGGAAGGTGCCGACCAGGCGCAGCGGCACCTGCGACGCGCCGATCTGCGTCGACTGCACGACCTCGCCGGCGCCCGACAAGGATCTGTGCCCCAAGCACGCCGCTGCCTGGCGCGAATGGCAGGCCGCGCGCACGAGCGGAGCGGTCGCATCATGATCCCCGCCCGCATCCGGGCACGCGAGAAGGCGGAGCGCTGCTTCGCGTTGGCTCGCTCGACAGGCTTTGCCGCGGAAATGGCCACCGCCGTCGCTCGGGGCATCGCGATCGCCGAGCGCGCGGGCATCGATCTCAACGAGTTCGACATCCCCGGCCGGCGGCGCGAATTCATCGCGCCCAGCTTCGGGCGTCATGCCGCACCGCGCCGATATTCTCGTGAAGAGCTCAACGAGACGACCGCCGCCTTCCATGCTCACATGCGCGGCAACGACGACGCAATGCGTGCTTTCGAAGAAACCTTGCGGCGCCGTGAGGCCGAAGTCGGCGCCCGCGAGGGCGAGACCGTTTACGACGCCATGATCCGCAATTTCGAGGCCGAAGCCGCCGCCGCGCGCGCCCGCGACGAGGCGCGGCCATGATGTCCGTCCGCCTCCCCCGCCGCTTCAGCGGCAATCACAACGCCAACAAGACGCACTGCGCCAACGGCCATCCGTTTAGCGGCAACAACGTCGCGCTCAGGCTGCGCTCGCGCGACGGTTACCTTTGGGTGGAACGCCGTTGTGTCGAATGCCGCCGCAGGCAGCGCCACGGTTCGGGGAGGTTGTCATGATGCCCGTCCGCCTGCTCAAGCCGGCCGAGGCCAATGACGGCAGCTACGCCGGCCTCGTCCTCGCGGCTTTCGATCGCCTCGCCCACCCCGAGCGCGATCAGCTCGCGCTTCCCCTCGCCCGCCCCGACGAACTCTTCGGTGACGACAACGTCATCGCCTTCGCGCCGATCGGCACCGGCGCCACCACGGGAGCCCCACGATGACCGTGACGACCCTGCCCCTCGACCAGCTCGAGGTCTCGCCGCTCAACGTCCGCAAGAACGCCGCCGACTGCGAGCCCAACCCGTCGCTGATCGCGTCGATCGAGGCCGACGGCATTCGCATGCCGCTCAGCGTTCACCAGCTCGCGACCGGCAAATACGGCGCCCATGCCGGCGGTCGCCGCCTGCGCAGTGCGCGGATCCTCGCCGAGCGAGGCGCGGTACCGGCCGACTGGCCGATCCCGGTCCAGGACCGCACCGGCTGGAGCGACGCGCAGCTGATCGAGGAATCGATCGAGGAGAACATCCGCAAGCGCGACCTGCAGCCCCACGAGGTCTATGCCGGCATCGCCGCCGCCAGCCGCGCCGGCCATACCATCCGCCAGATCGCCGACGCGATCGGCCTCGACGATACCGAGGTGAAGCGCGGCCTTCGCCTCGGCCTGCTCGCCCCCCCGATCTTCGACGCGCTCGCCGCGGGCCGGCTCACCTTGGCCCAGGCCAAGGCCTATGCCGCGACCGAGGATCACGATCTCCAGCTCGCCGCCTTCCACGAGCTCGATCGGCTCGCCAACTGGGAGAAGTCGCCCGAACGCATCCGCGCCCGCCTCGGCGTCGGCGATCGCGACCAGGACCGCATGCTGCGCTTCGTCGGCCTCGATGCCTATCGCGCTGCCGGCGGCGCCTTCGAGCTCGACCTGTTCGCCGACATCGAGGGCGATCGCGGCCGCGTCGCCCATCCGGAGATCCTGCGCGGCCTGGTCGACCAGGGGCTTGCCTTTGCGCGCGATCAGATCCGGGCGAAGGCGGGGCGGCCGGATCTGCGTTTTCTAATCGAGCCGCCGCAGAATGATTTCGGCGTCGATTATGCGCTGCAGGTGCAACCAAAATTCGAGCGCGACCTTATCGTGCTGCCCGATGGTGAAGTTGCCGCGCATCAGGCGATCGACGAGAATGGACGGCCCGATCTCACCTTCTGGTGGCCGAGCCGCCGCGCCAAGGAAGCAGCGGCCCAGCCGACGCCGCGCGCGACCGAGCCAGCAGCGGCGCGGCCGGATGCGCGCGTGCGCGCCTATTCGAACACAGGCCTACGTCCCGGCATCGCGATCAACGACGCCGCCTCGCCGGGCGAGCAACGCGTCGCCGACACCGCGATCAAGGAAGAGGTCGGCATCGGCCAGGACAAGGTCCAGGTGTTCCGCAACCTGCGCCAGAAGATCCTGCAGGCGCTGCTCGTCGAGAGCGCCGAGCGCAGCGAGAGCTTCGCCGTCGACTGGCTGATCTGGTCGCAGCTGCGCCTCGCGCTCGGCAGCGAGCACCGCTCGGTGATCGGCACCAACTATCTCGGCCGCGATCGCTCGGCCGGCGCCGGCCTCGGCCGCGATCTCGTCCGCGCCACGCCCGCGCACCGCGTCGTCGAGCGCGGGATCGACGAGCTGCGCAACCGCCCCTGCCTCAACGATCCCGATCTAGGCGCGGCGTTCGTCCACTTCACCGGCGAAAGCGAACGCATCAAGCAGCTCGCCGCGGCGATCGTCGCCGGCCTCGAGCTCGAACGCTCGCTCAACGCCGACGGCTACCGCCTGCCCACCCACGACTCGCTCGCGTGGTTGCTGTGCGGTGACGACCCCGAACATCTTCGCAAACTGTGGGAGCCGACCGCCGATTTCCTCGACCTGCTCCCGACGCGCGAGCGCCTCGCGATCGCCGAACCCTTCGTCGAGGCGGCCGAGTTCGCCACTTGGTCGCGCCTCAAGAGCGCCGACCTCACCCGATCGGTGCTGTCGGCGCTGACCGGCACCGCGCGATTCCTGCGCCGCAAGATGCGCGAGGAAGCACTCGCCTGGATCCACCCCCTGCTCCGCTTCGGCCCCGATGATTCCGACGTCAACGACGCCGCGGCCGCCGCGGTCGAGTTGGAAGGGGCGGAATGACGAGTCCGGCCTACAAGGATTTGTCTCTCCATCTGCAGGAGCAGATCGGCGAACTGATCCAGCGCCACGCTCGCATCGCCCGAAGTGTGCTCGAACCGGTCGAGATTACCCTGATGATGATCGAAGCGTCGGCCTCGCTCGCGCTGACCACCGCCGCGACCGTGGCAGCCTCGGGCAAGGAAGGCGCCGATATCCGCGAGCGCTACGATGCCGCGATCGGCGCGATCGGCGCGATCGGCGCGATCGGCGCGATCGGCGCGATCGGCGCGATCGGCGCGATCGGCGCGATCGGCGCGATCGGCGCGATCGGCGCGATCGGCGCGATCGGCGCGATTATCTCCAGCGAGCGGACACGATCGCTCGCCGTCGCCGAGGCCAAGCTGAAGGAGTCCGCATCATGACCGCGATCGCCAAGTCCGCCGGCATCGACAAGAAGTCGCTGCTCCCGCCCAAGGGCCACCGCCCGGTCCTGCAGTTCTGCCGCCTGCACGAGCTGAACGTCGATCATTCCTACCAGCGATCGATTGCCAACGGCACGAGCCGCACGCGGATCCGCCGCATCGCCCGCGAATGGGATTGGGATCTATGCCAGACGCTGGTCGTCTCGCGCCGGCCCGACGATTCGCTGTGGATCGTCGACGGCCAGCATCGCCAGGCCGGCGCGACGCTTCGGGGCGACATCTATGACCTGCCCTGCCTGATCCACACCTATCCCGGCGTCGCCGAGGAGGCGGCGCATTTCGTCGCGCTCAATCAAAGCCGCCGGCCGCTTTCGGCGATGGACATGTTCAATGCGGCGATTGCTAGCGGCGACAGGGCGGCGCTGTCGGTAATGCTGCTCATCGAGGGTGCCGGCCTGTCGCTCGCCTCGCACACCAATTTCACCGCCTGGAAGCCCGGCCAGGTGTCGAACATCGCCGGCATCCAACGCTGCTACAAGGTCCACGGCAGCGACCTCACCCGCCGCGCACTCAAGGCGCTCGCCGACGCCTATCCCGGCCAGGTGCTCCGCTACGGAGGCACTTTGTTCGCTGGCATTGCCGGCGCGCTGGTCGAGCTGGGGGGGGGCGTGGACAGCCAACTGCTCGTCTTAGTTCTTGGCGGCGCCAGTCAAGCCGAGTGGATCAAGGAGATCGGCGCGCTCGAGGCCGACCAGGGCATCCATCGCCAGGTAGCCGCCGCCCAGGCGATCAAAACCGCCTACCAGGAAGCGTTGGTCGAGGAAGCCGACGAGCGGGAGGCCGCTGAATGAGCGCCGCCGGCATCTTCCCCTTCGCGCCCGAGAAGCTCGCGGCGCTCACCGCCTTCAGCCGCTCGGTCAACGCGCTCGGCGCGCCGCCGCCGATCGCGGTGCCCGCCGCTGTCGACGAGCGTGGCTACATATGGACACCCAACCCGGCCGACGCCGGCGAAGCGATCGGCAGCTACGTCCATGCGGGCGTCCGGCTCGGCTGGATCGACGCGCCCGAGCTTGGTGGCGTGATCCTGATCCAATGGGGCGGCCAGGGCGCCGAGCCGGGGTTCGAGGAGGAAGGCATCACCACCTTCATGACGCGGGACGGGCTCGGCCGCTACATTGCCGACCTTCAGGCGATCCTCGCCGCCGCGGGGGCGGCATGAGCATGAGCATGAGGCGGAAGCGCCCGAAGCCCGGCCCCGATCACCCCTGGCGGGTCGCGGCGAACCGCGACTACGCCAGGCGTGCCGCCGATCGCGCGGCCTCTACCACGGCGCAGGCGGCGCCGGAATTCACGCCGCCGACCGCGCAGGAGGTGTTCCTGCTCACCTATCGGCAGACGGGCAATCTGAAGCAGGCCTGCGAGCGGTGCGGCATCAAGATGTTTACCGGCTTCTTCTGGCTGCGGAAGTCCGGCAGCCCGGCCGCCGATCGCAAGCCTGCCGGAACCGAGGCCGGCCGACGCGGCGCTGCCGCGGAGAGCGAGTTCCACCGGCTCGTGCCGGACGCCCTGCCGTCGAACAATGTAATTCGCGCCTGCAATCCGGCGTTCGACTTCACTGCTTATGGCCTCACGATCGACGTGAAATACAGCGCGATCGGCAAGGAAGGAACGTGGAAGTTCCAGTTCGCCGGCCGCAACCGGCGAAAGCCCGATCTCTACATCCTGTTCTTCGCCACGGCCGAAAGCGGCGATCTTGCCGACGGCTACAGGCTCTTCCTCGTCCCGCACGAGCTGTTCGCAGGCCGCAGCGTCATGACCATGCGGCCCGGCCACCCGACCCACCCGCTCAATCATTACGAGCTTGCCCCCGCCGAGCTCGCCGACGCGCTCAAGGACGCAGGCACGCAATGACCGCACCCCCGATTTCGACCTCGATCTCGATCTCGATCTCCATCTCGGCAAATCGGTCATGACCCGCGCCGCCGTCACCGAACAGATCGCCCGCCTCGACGCACTGTCGCGGACGAGGGCGCTCGACGATCGGGAATCGCGCCAGCTCTCCCGGCTGATCACCGTCGAGCGCCGCTACAACCGTCGGCCGAGGCCAATGCGCGAACCGCCCAGGCCGATCGCCGGCGCCTCGGTCGCGGTGAAGGGCGTCCGCCCGGCCGCCGCGACGATCGTCGACCGGATCGACGCCACCCTCGTCCGCATGGCGGCCGAAGGCATGGCCGTCCGCGCGATCTACCTCAACAGCGAGGACCACGCCCAGCTTTGCCGCGTATCGGCGCCCGGCATCGCCGCCGACGCCTTCCGAGGCCACGAAGTGCGAACCGACACCAAGCGGCGCCTCTCGCTCATCTATTCGACCCGAGGCGTCGCGCGTGCTGTGCGACGAGCAAAGGCACGGCCGTCATGACCGCCCCTCTGGAATTCCTTCGCACCGACGATCCGGTCGTAGGAGAGACCGACGACCCGAATCGATCCTGCAGCACCTGCAGCTATTGGTCGCGATGGCTGCCCCATACCGGCGATTGCATGCTCTACGCCCTCCAGCGGCGAGAGGCGCTGTTGAAGGCAGGGGACATGGATGCCTATCGGCGCGCCTGGCCGAGCAAATCCGCCCGCACATCTTCCGACCTCGAGGTCTGCGACGGCTGGAACGAGCGCGAAGGTCGGGGGCTCAGCCGATGACTGGCATACCGATTTTCACCGAGCAGGCGATCGCCAAGCATCTCGACGGCATAGCTGGCCTTTTCAAGCCAGGCGCCAAGATCACGCTTTTGGTTCGAAACGACGTCGGCGCCGACAAGGATGCCGATTTCGTCATGACCAGCGATACCTTGGACGCTGCAATCGCAGCGCTCGAGATCCGGAAGGCGCGGGCATCATGACCGCACCCTCGATCCTCGACACTTCGAAGGTCATCGTCGGCGCCACCGGCTCGGGCAAGACCGTCACCGCCAAGCACGACGTCGAGCAGCTGCTCGCCGATCGCCGCCACGTCGTCGTGATCGATCCGACCGGCGTGTGGTGGGGCATGCGCTCGAACGGCGCCGGCGATGGCCCCGGGTTCGATCTGCCCATCTTCGGCGGCGCGCACGGCGACCTGCCGATCGCGCCCGACCAGGGCAGCCTCGTCGCCGGCATCGTGCTCGAGCAGCGCGTCTCGGCGATCGTCGACCTGTCGGCGATCGACAACAGCCGCGACTGGCGCCGCTTCATGGCCGACTTTGTCGCCGGGCTGCGCCGCGGCGTCGCCGGCAACTTCCACCTCGTCGTCGACGAGGCCGACGAGTTCGCCGCCGAGCGCCCGGCCGACGACGTCGGCTTCCAGCTGCGCGAGAACCTAGTGTGGATCGCCAAGCGCGGGCGCGCCCAGGGCTTCGTGCCGACCTGGATCACCCAGCGAACCGCCGAGATCGCCAAGGCGGTGATCAGCCAGGCGCAGACGATCGTCGCACATCAATTGATCGCGCCCAGCGACCGCAAGGCCATCGACGATTACCTGAAGGGCCACGGTTCGGCCGACGCGCGCAAGGCGGTGATGTCGAGCCTCGCCGAGCTCGCGATCGGCGAGCGCTGGATCTATTCGCCGCGGCTCGGCGTGCTCGATCGCGGCCGCACGCCGGCGCTAACCACCTTCGACAGCTCTCGCACGCCAGCGCCCGGCGAGCGCTTGACCGAGCCGCGCACTCTTGCCGAACTCGACGTGTCGGCTATCCGCGCCGCGCTGGCATCCCCGCCCAGAAAGCCAGAAAGCCAGAATTCGGGCCATCCCGACGACACGATCCCAGACGACCCGATCGAGGCGCAGAAGGGCGGTGTTGTCGGCACGATGCTGCGCGAGCGCGACGAACGGATTGCCGAGCTGGTCGAAGAGAATGCGCTGCTGATCGGCGACGTCGAACTGCGCGACCAGCATATCCGGGGTCTGGCGGTGGGGCTGCGGCACGTCATCGATGACCTGGAATCACTGATTACCGAGCACGGCCTGGATGCGACGTGCGCGGTTTCGAGCCGACTGGATGACCTCGGCTCCGTCCAAGACGGTCGTTCTAAATGTCCACGGACGGGCCCCGGGCTGGCCAGGGAAGAGCCAGCGACTGAACGCCCGGTACAAGGCGGCGTGACAGCCGGAGAGACGGCACTCGACAACGCCATCCGCGGCCGGAAAGCGCTCGTCGCGCTTGCGGAGATTTACCCGGCCGCACTCACCGAGGCGCAATGGGCGACGATCGCAGGCTACGCCAAGACCGGAGGCACCTGGGGCACCTACAAGGGCGAACTGCGCCGCGCTGGCCTGATCCGTCAGGACTCGGCCGGCCTGTGGCAAGCGACGCGCGAGGGCTGCGCCGCTGCCGGCGTCAAGCCGAAGCCCCTGCCGCCGATCGGGGCCGACCGCGCGCGCTATTGGGCCGAGCGGGTTCCGGGCGCGCGTCGGATGGTCGACGTGTTGATCAAGCGCTGGCCACACTTCACAACGCGCGAGGGATTAGCCGCGGATCTCGGCATGGCCGCCGGCGGCGGCACGTTCGGCACCTATCTCGGCCGAGCGCGGGCGAACGGACTGCTCGAGGAACAGGGCAAGCGTCTCCGCTTGGCGCCCGACATCATGGGGAAGCCGTGATGCGCCTCGCCCAGCTCATCCATATCACGCGCAGCGCCGGGCCCGATCCAGTCCGCACCGGCGCCGAGCCGCACCCGTCGATCGAGGCCCGGATCCTCGGCGACGTCGTCCGCACCTACCCGCACGGCGGCAACAGCCTCGAGGCCGCAGCGCGCCTGGCGCTCCGCCTCGGCTGGCGCGCTCGCCACGATCTTCAACGCTACCAGGAGGAGGCAAGAAAGTCATGAACGCCATCACCGCGCAGCCAGAACCATCGGGCCGATTCCTCCGCATGCCCGACGTCGTGGCCGAAGTCGGCTTGAGCCAGGCAACCATCAACCGCCTTCATCGCGCCAAGGAATTCCCGCTGAAGGTGCGAATCGCACCCAACGCAATCGGCTGGTGGGAGAGCGACATCCGGGCCTGGAAGGCTTCGCGCGCGCGCGCCGAAAGCCGCCCCTAAAATTATCTTCGCGGGGGCACCTTCGGGGGCACCCGCGCAATCAACCCAGAAAATTCAGCAGTCAACGAAGGGGGATAGCCGTGTATTTCGAATCCAACTCGGGGAGCCATTCGCAGCACTCATCGCCGATCAAGACGGCTCGAAACCCTTGGCGCTCGCCAAGACCCGGCATTATGTCGCGGCGGTCCGTATGTTCTGGCGCGCGCGGTCCGGGATGAAGCGAATGTTCGGTTGCGGCCCCTGAACTTCGATCAGCGGGGCCGACGGCGCGTCGATCTCGGCGTCGATGATATCGATCGTCGCCGGGCCGTTGGTTGCGAACAGGAAGACGGGCGCAGTATTGCCTTCTGGCGCACGAACCACGGGCCGCTCGAACACGTATTTTTCGACATCGCCGTGGAACGAAAAATGTGATTTGCCGCCACTGCCGCCGCGCCATTTCGGCTCGTGGCTGGCACAATCGACCAGGCGCCCGCTGCTCCAGAGCCGAAAATTCCGCTTGTTCGTTCGGGCAACGCAGCGTTCGAGCAAGACGTTGGTCGATTTGACGTCGAAACCGCCGTCCGAACAATCGGTGGCGAGACAATCCTGATAGCGAATATCGCTGTTGCCCCGTTCGTCGGAGAAGCCGTCCCCATTCCAATATTTGTTGGCGCCGCGGTGCGCTTCGATAAAGCCGTGCGCCTGGACACGTCGGTAGGTGATGTCATGGGCCTGGCCGTCGAGCGCAAAGCCGACGCAGTAATTTGCACAATCGTCGCTGCCATAAGCGGTTACGTCCTCCAGCAATCCGTGCGCCGAGGCATAGCGGATACGCGTCATGCCGCGCCGCAGACCGCGGCCTTCCACCCGGCGTATCGCGAAATTGGTCAGAGACGCGTCGTGGCCATTGTTTATGCTGACCATGTTCTCGAAAAAGCGATAGAGCCGGTCCGCACGGCATCCCTGCACGATCAACCGGTTGACGGGCTGATCGACCACCACACCGCCATTGCCGAGATCGGTGAATGTGCAGTCCAAAATCACCATCCCGTCGCTGGCGGTCACGCCGATATCGGTCGACGCGGGCGCGCCGTTGAAGGTTCTGCCGCGGATAACGCGAATCCCCGCCGAACCCGGCGTCGCGCGGACGATCGGCAGCGTGGCGGCGGCCGCGAGAATCTGGCGCCTGGAGAAGCCGGGAATGATCATGTCATTGTCCTTGAAAGGTAACACCCAGCATGAGCTGATGGCGCGAAAAGACCCGCCCCGGTAACGAGCCGGCCGACGTCTGGTTGCGAAAGTCGTAATGAGCATCGATCCAGATCCGGGGCGAAAGCTTGTAGATCGCGCCCAAGCGCTCATGATTGATCGAATAGCGCCGATCGATCCCCTGAAACCTGTCGCGTTCGTAGCCGGCGGTCGCAGACAGGATCAGATTGCGAAGCAGCTCATAATCGGCGCGCAGCCCGATTTGGGTGGAGACATAAGCGCCGACGCTGGGAGTCGACGATTCCTCGACCCCGCGATTCGCCGTGAGGGTGAATGTGAGCAGCGGCGTCATCAGATATTCGAGCTTGCCGCGAAACGCGAGACCCTTGACATCGGGATATACGCTGCTGCGAAAATTCTGCGCGAAATAGCCGAGGCCGATCTGGCCGCGGATCAGATGAGAAGCGGCGAAATTGGCGCCGGCCGTCACGCGGTAGCCGCTCGAATCGCGGGGCGGATCGGTGCCGTTCGCCGCATCGTAATCACGACGATTGATCGTGCCGTCGACGAAGAAGGAGGTGTCGGGGGTCAGCCCGAATTCGGCCGCCGCGTCCGCAGTCAACAACAGACGATCGCGAAAATGCTCGTCCACCACCGCGCCGCTCATGTCGCGCCCGTTGTGATAGGATCGCCGCTCCGCGCCGAGCCGCCCGGCAATCCTCAGCCGATTGAAACTGTGGACGCCGCCGACATAGACCGACGCGAGATCATAGCGGATCGGCTTCTGCGTATTGAGCGGCGCCGAAGGATCGGTGCGGCTCTCGGTCAACTCAGCCAGCCGGGAGCCTAGCGAAAATGACGTGTCGCGGCTGCGGTCGTAGCGCAGGCTCGAGCCGAACGCGACGTCTGTGGTGCTCTGCGAAGGGTGGCCGAGATATTGCTGATGGTCGACATCTGCGGCCAGCTTGATGTTGGCGCTGTCCAGATCGAGACCGGCGTCGACCCGCGGATGGAGCCGCGCGATCAAATCACCGGTGCTGTGGCGGACCGCAAAGATGTTGCTGTCATAGATCGTCTCGGCGGAAACGCGCGGCATCACCTCAAGCGTACCGAAATGATAAGCCTTGGGGTCGTAGAGCGGCTGGTCGCGCTCCATCACGGTTTCCAGGCTCCGGTCGCGCGGGAATTCGAGCGCGCTGTTATGGAAATCGGACAGGATATCGGTTTGCTGGGCGCGGGCGGGCGCCGACAGCCCGATCGCCGTCGCGCCCAGTGCCAGCAGCCGCACAGCCATCGCGCCGCGGCTCATCGCCGAACGCCGCTCATGGTGTCTTCGAGCACCCGCCAGTATCGCTCGACGGTAGCATCCGCAGAATAATGTTCGGCGCGCCGCTGCGCCGCCTCACCATAATGCGTACGAAGGGATGAATCCTGAAAGGCGCGCAGCGCCGCCGCCAGCCCGCTGCGATCGTTGGTATCCACCAGCGCGCCATATTCGGCGAAGGTAAGGCCCCGAATCGTGTCGGCTGGAGAGTCGGCGAGGATCTCGGACGGGCCGGATGCGCAATTGGTGGAGATCACGGGAACACCCAGCGCCATCGCCTCGACCAGCCCATTGGGGAATCCCTCGGCATTGGACGGCAACACGAACAGGTCAGCCGCCGCGAGCGTCGGGAAAGGGTTGGCGACGAAACCGGCGAGCACGATGCGTCCCGCCGCGCCATGCTCTTTCACGCGGCGACTGAGTTCGGCGCGAAGCGGGCCATCGCCCATGATCACGAGCTTTCCGGGAATCCGCGCTTCCACGAAGGCATCGATCAACATGGCGAAATTCTTGTTGTCGACCAGCCGGCCCATCGCCGCCACATAAGGCCCTTCGATGCTCAATGGCTCGGCCGCGGCGGCGCTTTCGATCGCTTCGCGGTCGACAGGGTTCGACAGCACCGTGATGCGCTCGCCGCGAACTCCGTAATGAGCCGTGAGATCGGCTGCAACGCCTTGCGAGACCGCAATGATGTGTTCGGCCCTGGGATAGGCGAGACGCACAAGCCGACGACCGAGCCAGCCCGACAGATGAGCACTGGTATTGACGCGCTCGCTCATCACCAGCGGCACGTCCGTATCGCGCCGCGCAATCCACGCGGCCACGTTCGCGCGGGTGAGGAAACTCAACACGACGTCGGGCTGCCAATCGGCGAACACCCGGCGCAGCGCCAGCACGCTGCGCAGCAGGCCGCCTTTCGCATCGAATTGATGCACGGTCACGGTCGAGGGGATTTGGTAGGCCGCCGGTTCGCTATCGAGCAATGCGAGCGCGATTTCGTAGCGTGCAAGCCATGGCGTCGAATGGCGCAGCAACGTCGCCATCACCCGCTCGGCACCGCCGCCCGCGAGCGAGTTGATAATGAACAGGGCACGTCGCTTCAACGCTCCGCCTTCCGCCTGTAGCAACGACCGGCGGGATCATGCCTTCATGCGGCGGCGCAACAAAGCGTTATACGGTAACCCGTGACCCTTGTGGGTTCCGACGGTTCGAATCAGCCGAAAATGAGCAGCGCCGGGATGGCGATGACCGCCCAGGCGAGCAGTGCGATACCGACGATCGTCCAGACGCGAACGGGCAGGCGATAGCTGCGAGGCTTGAACGGTGAGCGGGCGCCGGTGCGCTTGACCTCATCGAGGGCGGCGCGGATGCGGCCTTCGTCGCGCGCCCGCGCATCGACATTTTCGTTATTCAGCCAGGCATTCGCAGCGACCAGCGACAGCGGCGAGGCGTCGACACGAAATCGTTTACCGATAGACATTGCAAGCTTCCCACCCGACTCAGCGCGCCTGCAATCGCCCACCTCCAGTTACCTCTTCGTTAACCGCCGAAATTGTTGCCCGGCGGGTGTACTGGCTGTGGCGATTTCGCCCCTCGATCATGGCGTACAGTGAATAGCCGCACACGATCGCGTACAGGATCACGCCCTCGATCTGCCATAGCGCCATTGTCGCCAGGTTCAAAAGGATAAAGGAACCATGGGCGACGATCAGGTCGATCCGAATCGCACCGCGGGCCCGGCGCGCCACGTTCAACATCGCGCCCCACCAGGCCAGCAAAGTCACCACGCCGGCGCCGCCGAGCTCGAACAGGAAATCGATCACCGTGTTGTGCGGATAGATCGGGAAAAAACGCGACCAGCTGTCGGGCCCGAAGCCGAACAGGCGATGCACCTGATCGGCATTCAGCCAGGCGAAGATGTAGCCCGACCAGATATAGGCTCGCCCCGACAGCAGCCGGCGCTCATCGAGCGTGAATTGGTCCTGGGGCTTGATGTAGTCACCGGGCGCCGAGATGAATTGCCAAAGCCCGCCGAAGCGATCCGAGGCGGCAGTGCCGGCGACGACGAGGGCGACCAGCGTCGCCGCCGACATGCCGAGCAGCAGGAACAGCCGTTGTTCGGGACGGAACCGCAGCGTCACCCCGCTGACGGAGAACCACATCGCCAGCGGAAGGACGGCAATGATCGTGGTGCGGTAATTGGCGAGCAGGATGCCGGCGAAGAGCGTGACGAGGAGCACAACCTTGATCGGCCGATACAGCTTCGGGGTGAAGCCGACGACGATGAAGAACGTCGCCAGCGCCACCGAGAACGCCGCTTCATGGTTGTAGCCGCCGATATAGCTCTTCGAACCGTCGAGTTCCGAAGCTTTCACCACGCCGGTCACGATCGACAGCAGCTGAAAAACGAGCAACGGCGCGAATGCCGCCAGAAACGAAGGGAAGAAGCGGTCTGCGCCATTCACCCGTAGCGCCTCGTAAACCGCGATCATCAGGACGCAGAAATAACCGTATTTGACGACATTATCGATCGCGGCGGGAATGTCATGGTTGAGCGCGGCACTGAACAGCGACAGGACGACGATCGCATAGACCGGCAGCAGGCTCTTGAACGTCAGGTGCCGAGGCAGGATGACGAGCAGGCCGATGCCGGTGATCGCGATCGACCCCAGGGCATTCCAGCTGAGGCCCGCAAACGCCTGCCGATACGTCACGACGTGGAATACGCTCATGATGTAGCGCAGCCATATGCCGAGGATGACGAACCGCGCCGCGCGGCCTTCGACCCTGCGCGCTGCCAGTATCACCAACCCGGCGAGCAGCAATGTCACGCCGATGAGGATCGGGATCGGAAAGGACGGCGCGCTGTGGGTCGAGATTTCGCCCATGCTCGATCACCAGCAGCGCGGGTTGCCGATGACGGGGCTGGGATCAGGCATAATATTGGCGATAGCTGTTGAAATAGAGCTCCTGGTCACCGAAGCCGGTTTTTGCCTGTTCGATCAGATCCACCCGGCTCAGCGCGACTCCGGCGACGTGCGCGCCGACCGCCGTGAGCTTTCGCAATCCGAGTTCGGCGGCCTTGACCGGCGTGGTCTTCCATCTGACGAGGTAGAGAACCGAATCGGCCAGCTTGGCGACGACGCGCGCCTCGGCCACCGGCAGAATCGGCGCTGCATCGAGCACAATGAATTCGAAGCGCTGGCGCAGATCGTCCAGAATCGCGCGCATTCGATCGGAGCCGAGCAGATCGAGCGGAATTTCCACCCCCGGCCGCTGCGCGATGATCCACGCGCCGGATGCCTGGTCGAGAACCAGCGCGTCGTCTATCCGGCATTCGCCGGCGAGAACTTCGGCAAGTCCGCGCGGGATTGCATCGGCGAGCAGTCGCGAGGATTCGCGGCGGCGGGTATCGCAATCGATCAGAACGGTCGGCGTTCCGGCTATCGCGCTGGTCCGCGCCAGGCAGATCGCGGCGCTGGTCTTTCCCTCGCCCGGCAATGCCGATGTAACCGCGACCACGCTGGTGATCTGCGTGGACGGGGCGAGCAACAGCGCGGTCTTGAGCGACCGGAACGCCTCCGCAAAGGCCGATTTGGGGTGATCCACCACGAATTGCGGCGGCCAGGTCCGAGCATTGGCCTCAGGCTCGCGCAGCGACTCGATCGCCGGAATCGCACCCAGCGCAGGGACGCCCAGCTTCTTTTCGGCTGCCTCGCCGGTGCGGAAACCGCGTTCGAGGAAGCCGAGCACCATGACGACCGCCACCGAGGCCGCAACGGCCGCGGTCAGTCCGATCACCAGATAAATCAGCGGATTGGGCGTCGTCGGCAATACCGGCGCCCGGGCCTGCGAAATCTCGTGCGCATCGCTGCTCTCGGTGCCTTGCTTGGCCAGCGCCTGTTTATAATTGTCGAGGAAGGTCTGATACAAAGCGCGCGCCGAGTCTGCGTTTCGCTGTAGTTCGTCGAGCTTGACCGATGCTTTGTTGTCCGCCGCCAATCGGGCTTCGAGCGAGCCGATCGAGCCGTTGATCGATGCGACCCGTTGGTTGGCGACCCTGGCGTCAGTGCCGACGTTGGACACGATCCGGTTGACCTCCGCGTTGATCTGCGCGTCGAGATCAGCAATCTGGCTCTGGATCTTGATGCGGTCGGGGTGGCGCGGCCCGTAACGGGTCGACAGATCGGCGAGCTGCGTGCCGAGCTGCGCGCGCTGCTGGCGCAGCGCACCGACCGTCGGCGAACTGAGGGCTTCGCCCAGCGCATCGCCCGATTTACCGCTGGCGAGCTGCGATTGCGCGGCCGAAAGGCGGGCATTCGCGGCCGCCTGGGCGGACTTCGCTTCGGCGAGCTGAGTGTCCAGAACCGAAAGTTCCTGCTGCGTGATCGAACTGACGTCGGATGCCGCGAACAACCCGTGCTGCGCGCGGTATTGGGCGACGGCGCTTTCGGCCGAAAGAACCTGATCGCGCAGCTTCGCCATCCGCGCGCCGAGCAGATTGGCGGTGCGCTGGGTTTCTGCAACCTGGCCGGCAAGCTTGCCGTGGAGATATTGAGCCATCACCGCATTGGCGATCGTTGCGGCCAAAGCCGGGTCCGGCGACCCGTAGTGAATCGCAATCGCGTAGGAGACGCCTTCACGCTGGACCTGCAGGGTGCTCGCGAGAATGCGGATCGCGCGATCGCGAGCGGCTTCCGGACTGATCCCGCCCGTTGCGCCGGGCAGGAGGGATGGATTGAAGATCGGGTTCTTGAGCAGCTGCTGCGCGTCAACGACCTTCCCCAGCAAATCCGGGGACTGAAGCACTTGCACCGCGGTATCGACCGTCGGTGAATCGGTCGGAAAGACCGGCTGGTTGTTGTCGGCGGGCGGCGGGACGACCGGATCGGAAACGCGATCGAGCTGCAATTCCGCCGTTGCGACATAGGTCGGGTTGGCGTGGAAATAAGCGATGCCGGTCAGGATGAGCGCCACCAGGCTCGCCGCGACGATCGGCAGCGCGAAGCGCCGGATGGTCCGGCCAATCGCGCGCAGATCGAGCAGTTCCGAGCTTTCTTCGGATGATCCGGTCATAGTCGCTTCGCCTGTGCAGTGTCATCCATATATCATCATTCCGGCGACCGGGCAGCGGTCGCTCGATCGGTCACGCCGCCCTCATCGCGCGGTACATCCGACGCCGAAGCCCGAGCGGTAGCAGTCGCAGCGCCGAAATCAGCGCGAAGGCGCCGAGCCCCTCGGGCAGATACAGATGGCGCGTGAACTCTGGCGAGATCGGCCCGTCCTTGAACGAATAGCGCGCGTACAGCGCGATCTGCTGGTTCACCAGGCGTCGCAGCAGCGCGCGTTCCGTCGTATTTGCGCGCGCCATCATGTCGCGCGCCGTGGCGACGATGATCGGCAGCGAAGCCGTCGAGGTGGTCTTGCTGACCTTGTTGTCCGAATCGCGATGGAACTCGGCGCTGGGCCTGGTTACATAGCCGAACGGCGCCTGCGCCACCGCGCGGAGCCAGAGATCCTTGTCGCCGCCGCGTGTTGCCTTACCGGCCGGGAATGGCCCGGCGGCGATCAGCGTTTCGCGCGAAAAAGCCGCACCGCCGGTCCAGATCGGGCATTCGCCAAGCGCCAGCCAAAGCTGCAGGAACCGCGAGAAATCGGCCGGAACATCAGCGGTTGCAGCCAGATCTTCGGAGATTTTAGAGGCAATCCGGCGATCATCGAAGACATGGATGTAGCGTGTCGCGACGCAGCCCAATTCGGGATGGCGCGCGATCATCGCAGCGATATCGGCGAGGTGATCGAACATCCATATGTCGTCGGCATCGAGAAAGGCGATCCAGTTGCCCGCCGCCGCATCGACCGCCAGGTTTCGGGCGGCATAGCCCCCCGGCCCCGGCTCGCTGCGTTCGAACAACCGGATGCGCGGATCAGTGCAGGCCTTGACGATGGCCGCCCCGCCGTCCGTCGAATTGTCGTCGACGACGATGATCTCAAACGGCGCAAACGTCTGGCGCCGCACGCTTTCCAGACAAGCGGCGATGTGGCGCGCCTTGTTGTGCAGCGGGATGACCACCGAAAAGCGAAGATCGGGGATCGGCAAGGCATCCATGGCGCTCTGGGGCAGCGCGTGGGAAACCGCCGACGAGCCGAGCTTTTCCGCGCTTTTCGTAGCATCCATGGGCGATCTATACGTCTCGCGAAACTTTAGGTGCAATGCAGCAAGAGCTGTCCGACCGGGCTTTCGCCACGGCTGACCGCTTCCTGCACCGGGCGGCGGCCGAACAACGCGTCACGTTCCGAAAGGAGCCTCGAATGAGCGCCAGTCCCCGCACCAAAGTCTTCGTCGTGAGCCGGGCCGGCGCGGCCGAGCGGCGCCGTGAATTCGCCGCGGCGGCGGCCGGAGCGGCGCTCGACTGGGCGTTTCTCGACGCCTTCGAAACGCTGCATCCCGCCCTGTCATACGACGAAGACGACGCCATCGTCGCCAAGGGCCGGCCGCTCCAGCGCGGCGAAATCGGCTGCTATTCGAGCCATTATGAGGCGTGGATGCGCCTCGTCGCCGACAATGACGCCGATCAGTATATCATGTTGGAGGACGATGTGATCGCCGATTGGCGCTATCTCGCCGCGCTGGCCAGGATCGATCATGCCGCGCTGGGGCACGAATATATCCGCCTCTATTACAAGAAGCCGGCGCCTTCCCGTGTGATCGCCAAGGACTATGGCGCGCGGGCGCGCTGGCTGATGTCGGTCACTGGTTATTGTTTCGGCACCCAAGGCTATCTCGTCACCAAGGCTGCGGCGGCGATTTTCGTCGATCTCTTCGCGCGCGTCACTCGGCCGATCGACGACGCGCTGGATCGCTCCTGGATCCACGGCGTTGCCAATCTCGCGGTCTTTCCTTTTCCGCTGATCGAGCGCAGCCTCGAAAGCGGGATCGGCCTGGCCCGGTTCGAAGCCCATGACGTGCCGGCGCGCCTCAAGCTCAGGCGAGCGGTTGCGCGGCAGCGCGAGCGATTGGCCTATCACCTGCTCGGCCGCGGCCGGGCAATGCTGAGGCTGTGAGCGAATGAGCGAACGCAACGGCGAAATCGCCGAGATCGTGCTCGATCAGGCGCGCGCCGAATATGACGACGACCTGCGCGGCAAGACGCGGCGATCGGTGTTCTGGACCATCGGCCGCGCCGCCAGCGACCAGGTGTTCTCGTTCATCATCTTCGTCCTGCTCGCGCGGTTGTTGTCGAAGCAGGACATCGGCGTCTTCGCGATGGCCTATGTCTTTTCGGAGGCCGGCCGGATCATCGCCACCGGCGGCCTGACGCAGCTGATCGCCCGCGCCAAGACGATCGACGACAAGCTGGTGGATACGGTGTTCTGGAGCAACGTCAGCGTCGCGCTGATCTATGTCGCGACGATCTGGCTGACGGCGCCGCTGATCGCCGACCTGGTTCATCAGCCGACGCTGATCCGCCCGCTCCAGGTGCTCTCCTTCGCCCTGCTGCTCAATTCGCTCGGCGCATCGCACATGGCGTTGCGGCTCCGCGAGTTCGGCCATCGGACGATTGCGATGCGCTCGGTTCTGTCGGGACTGCTCGGCGGCGGCGCAGCGGTGGTCGCGGCACTGGCCGGCCTGGGCGTATGGAGCCTGGTCATCCAGCGGCTGATCACCGAACTGATTGGCATGGTGCTTTCCTGGACAGCCTATCGCTGGACGCCGGGACGCAATTTCGATTGGAGCCAGGTCCGCTACAATCTGGGGTTCGGCGGCAATCTCGCGCTCGCGCAACTGATCTTCCTGTTTCTGGTGCGCGCGCAGGACCTGCTGATCGGCGCCACGCTCGGCGCCGCTGCGGTCGGCGTGTACCGCGTCGCCTGGCGTTCGGCCGAGATCATCGGCAACGGCGCCATCCAGCCGTTCGCCCAGGTGGGGCTGCAAACCTATTCGCGATTGCAGACCGCGCCGCTCGCACTGCGCACCGCCTATCGGGGAATGCTCAGCAATTGTTCGGCATTGTCGCTTCCCGCGCTGGTCGGCTTCGGCGCGATGGCTCCATTCCTCGTGCCCTTGGTATTCGGCGCCAAATGGGCCTTTGCCGGCCAGCTCGGCCAGGTCTTTGCGCTGATGGCGGTCCCCTACACGCTCAACTATTTCGCATCGCCGGTCCTGACCGCGATGGGGGATACGCGGCGGCAGCGCACATTGGCGATGATCCAGCTCTGCAGCACGCTGCTGTTCACTTGGGCGGCCCTGCCCTACGGCTTGACCGCGGTCGCCTGCGCCTACGTATTGCGGTCGTACCTGACGATGCCGTTCCAGATCCGCTTCCTCAAGACCGCCTCGTCGATCTCGTTCGGAGACACGATCGCCGCGATCCGCGCGCCGCTGATCGCATCGACGGTGATGGGAATTGCGGTGTGGGCGGCCCTCACCGCCTGGCATGCAGCCCATGGCGTCGGCTGGCCGGCCATATTGGTGCTCGCGCCGGTCGGTGCGGCGATCTACGGCGCCGTGTTGTTCTCGATTTCGGCGGAACACCTGGCGATCCTTCGCGCATTCCTCAATAAAACACGAGGCGCAAGCCATGCCTTTTGATCGCGCCCCTGCCCGCCGCCCCGCCGACGACGCGATCCTGGCGCTCCAGGCGGCGATCGACAGCGTGATCGCGCCGCTGCTCGATGGCCGGCCAGCCGCGCTGATCGACTTTCCCGATCATTCGAATGTCGGCGATTCGGCAATCTGGCTGGGCGAGCGGGCATTCTTCGACGCGCACGGCGCATCGATCGGATATTGCAGCTCGCTCAAAACCCATTCGACCGACGAGCTTGCCGCCCGGATTCCCGACGGCACCGTCTTCCTGCATGGCGGCGGCAATTTCGGCACGATATGGAAGCCGCACCAGGACCTGCGGCTCGAGCAATTGCGCCGGCTCCGCGATCACCGCATCGTACAGCTGCCGCAATCTTTGTTCTTCGGCGACGATGCGGCGGTCAGCGAAATTGCGCGCGCCATCGAAAAGCACGGGCGCTTCACGTTGCTGGTCCGTGACCAGCCGTCGCTCGAGTTCGCCCGCCGGCATTTTCCCTGCGAGGTTCGGCTCTGCCCTGACATGGCCTTTTACCTCGGTGCGCTCGATCGGCGCCGGCCCGCTGTCGACGTCTTTTACCTGCTGCGCACCGATCGGGAACGCTCGATCGACGGGCAAGTGCGTCAGGATGGGCGCACCATCGCGGTGGCGGACTGGCTGACCGAAAATCGCCAGGCGATGCGCCGCGTGTCCGCGGTCTCGCGCCTGCTGACGCTCGGCGACGACCCTGCCGCCGGTCGTCTCAAGAAATACGACCGACTCGCCCGGGCGCGGCTGAAGCGCGGCATCGCGCTGCTGTCGTCGGGGCGGGTCGTGGTGACCGATCGCCTGCACGGCCATATCATGGCGACCCTGCTCGACATTCCCAACGTCGCGCTGGACAACAGCTATCGCAAGCTCGGCAATTTCATCGACGCCTGGACGCACGACATCGATGTGGTTCATGTCGCCGCAGCGATCGATGAGGCGTCCGATTTGGCGGCAGCGCTGCTCGATCGGCAGGACTTCTCCAGGATCGTCGCATGAAGGTCGCCGTCACCGGCCTACGGGGCATTCCCGGCGTGATGGGTGGGGTCGAGACCCATTGCGAAGAGATCTTGCCGCGGATCAAGCGGCTCGATCCCGAGGCCGCGATCACCGTCTATGCGCGATCGCCCTATGTCCCGGCCGCGCCTTATGAGCATGAGGGCGTCGTCGTCATTCCCGTGGCGTCGCCGCGGTCACGGTCTTTCGAGGCGATCGTGTCGACCTTCAGCGCGCTCCTCGCAGCACGGCGGTCGGGCGCGGCACTGGTTCACATCCACGCGATCGGTCCGGCACTGCTCGCGCCGCTCGCGCGCTTGCTCGGCATGCGCGTCGTCGTCACGCATCATGGCGAAGACTATAACCGCGCGAAGTGGGGTTTCGCCGCGCGGCAGATGCTGCGGCTCGGCGAACGATGGGGCGTCGCGGGCGCCAACCGGACGATCGCGGTGTCGCCGTCGCTTGCCGCGCGCCTGCAGCGCCGCTTCCCGCGATCGGCGGCGAAGATCGCCTATATTCCCAATGGCGCCCCCCATTTGCCTGCCTCACGCGGCTGCGCGTTGTCGCGGCTGGGCCTCGCCGGCGGCGACTTCATCCTGGCGGTCGGCCGGCTGGTGCCCGAAAAGGGACTGCATGATCTGATCGAGGCGCATCGCCGTTCGGCCGATCCACGCCGGCTCGTGATCGTCGGCGGCGCCGATCATGAAAGCGCCTATGCACGCAAGGTGCGCGCCACCGAATCCGATCGCGTGATCTTCGCCGGGCTTCAGGACCGGGCGACGCTGCGCGAACTCTACGAACACGCCGCCCTGTTCGTGATGCCTTCCTATCATGAGGGTTTGCCGATCGCCGCACTGGAGGCGGCATCGTGCGGCACGCCGATGCTGCTCAGCAATATCCAGCCGAATCGCGATCTCGCCTTGTCGGACGCGCATTATTTCCCCGTCGGTGACGTCGAGGCACTCGCCGCGAAGCTGGCCGCCTCGACCGCGGCCTATGCGGTCGATGCTGCCGATTTTCGGCGTCGGTTCGATTGGGACGATGTGTCGAGCCGGACGCTGAGCATTTATCTGGCCGCGCTCGGCTGAACCCGGCAATCGATCAAAAGGCGTTGGGGTGGACCAGCACCCCGAACGTCTTCAGAATGATCTTGATATCGAGCCACGGCGACCAGTTGCGGACATATTCGAGATCCGACGCCAGCCGATTTTCGAGATCGCGAGCATGGGGGGTTGCGCCGCGATAGCCGCGCACCTGAGCCAGGCCAGTGAGGCCGGGCGGATAGGTATGGCGGAGCCAATAACGGCGGTCGATGTCCCAGAACAGCTTTTCGCTTGCCGTCGAGCCGAGCGCGTGCGGCCGGGGACCGACGATGCTCATGCTCCCCATCAGCACGTTGAGCAGTTGCGGCAGTTCGTCGATGCTGGTCGCGCGCAGAAAGCGGCCGACGCGGGTGATGCGATCGTCATCCCGACGCGCCGACATGTGTCCGTCGATGTCGCAGGCCTCGGTTCGCATCGAACGAAACTTGTACATCCGGAACAGCCGATTGCCGCGGCCGACGCGCTGCTGGACGAAGAACACCGGACCCGGGCTGTCGAGCTTGATGGCAATCGCCACGAAGATGAGCAGCGGCGCGAGAAGCATCAAAGCGGCGCCGACCATGACGAGATCGAGTACGCGCTTGGCGACGAAATCGAGATGGGTCGGCGGCGCGGCGGCCGGCATGTCGCCGGGGTCGATCGCCCGCAGCAACGGCTCGGCGACCGGCCGCTCACCTGAGAACACCTCGCCATCGATTGCGGCGCCCTTGAGGATCAGCGTCCAGTCGTGTTGCCGCTCGGGCGAGCAGGCGATCGAGACACGATCGACGTGCTTGAGCAGGGTGCCGACCCGATCGAGCATGTGCGGATCGGAAATATCCGCGGCGATTCCGACATCGTTCGCGTGGAGGACGATACCGCGATTGTTCTGATGCGAGGAACTGCCATCGAGGATCACCAGTTCGCTGAGCGGCTGGTCCCCCAGCATCTTCCGCGCAACCCGGTCCATGATCGAGCGGGCGGCGACGATCGCCGGCACCGATACGCCGATTGAAAGCGCGAGCAGCCACCCGTTGAACACATGAAGCAGGTCCAGCTGATCGAGCACGAACAGGATCAATGCCATCGCGGCCGCGAATGCGACGATCGCGCGCATCGCTCCGCGGGCACAATCGAGCAAGGCGTTGATGCCGTAAGCGCCGCCGCTGACCGCCAAAGTCAGGAAAATCGGGATAACAAGGCTAGTCAGCCGAGTACTCTGCCAGCCGATCGGCTTGTCGAAATGCAGCAGGCTCGCCAGCGCGAACCCCATCGCGACCGCAACAATATCCGCCACGGCGAGCAGGCCGTAGATCGTCCGCCGCCGCGATTGTTTGCCCGAACCGGCGACAAAGCCGGCCCATCGCGAAAATTCGCTTGTTTCAACAGCACTCAGTGAGCCGAATTGAGCGTTCATCTCCCCGGTCTCCCTTGGAGCGGCACCCCACCTTCGGACAATTTGTTGTTTTGACAACGTTCTAATCCCAGCTTCACGTTGCGCTGCAGCGCAGCCTTCAGCGAAGATTGTCTCGTTTCACAATCAATGCATTTCCCCTGTTTCATGCTGGTTGCGGAAGCAACTCGTCAGCGGTAGTCGGACAGCAAAACGCGGCCAGCCACCGCTGGTTTTACAACTTCGCGGCGAGCCGTTCCGGCCGCGCGATCAATCTTCCCGCCCCGCCCTGACGGAACTGGGCGCAAGCTGCTCTATAGGCCTTCGTCCCGCTTTCGAGCGTCAGTGTGCGTTGCGGTGCACCATGATCCTGGAGTTGCCCGATCGTGACTGAGCAAGCCCCGTCACGTCCACGCAAATTACGGTTCCGCGAGACCCGTGCGCTGATCCGGTCGGACCTTTTCCGATATGCCGGCGACGTGCGATTCCTGTCCTTTTGCAAACATTATTTGTTCACACCGGGCTTCAAATATTCGGCGGTGATGCGGTTGTGCGGCTATCTGCGTACTCGGCGAGCAATGAAATACACGGTGTTTCCCGTGTTCAAGGCGCTGTTGCTTCGCTATCGCTACAAATACGGAATCGCGATACCGGAATATACGCGAATCGGCCCCGGCCTGTTCATCAATCGGTTCGGCGGCGTGATGGTGAACGGCGACGCGATCATCGGCGCCAATTGCAACATTACCCACGGCTCGATGCTCGGCCAACTCAATCGCGGCGCTCGCGCGGGATCACCGGTCCTGGGTGACGACGTCTTCCTCGCAGCGGGCTGCAAGGTGATTGGCAACATCCAGATCGGGAATCGCGCCGCGGTCGGCGCGAACGCGGTGGTGACGAAGGACGTGCCCGATGACGGCGTGGTTGGCGGTATCCCCGCAAAACTGCTCTCGACGGCCGGATCGGCAGGCTACATCAACCGCAGGGTCGATCCCGATATCAGCCGAGGCTTCCGGCCGGCATCCAGCGAGCGCTAGAAATAGCGTTCCGCCACGCGGATCGTGTCGCCGGGATTGATCGGCGTATCGCTGTTGAGCTGTATTTCGACTTCCTGATCGTGATCGCGGCGCTTGATGAACACGGCTTTCTCCTTGGCCCGGTAGGTGAACCCTCCGGCCTTCGCGATCGCGGCAAGCGCCGTCATGCCAGGAACATAATCATATTCGCCGGGCTTGTTGACCTCGCCGAGGACATAGACCGGGCGATAGCTCAAGACTTCGACGCTGACCCGCGGGTTGAGGAGAAACCCGTCGCCGAGCTTGGCCGTCAGCATCGCCTGTAATTGCTGGGGTGTCTGGCCCTGCGCCTTCACCGCTCCGATCAAGGGGAAGGCGAGATCGCCATTGATGCCGACGCTGTAGTCGCCCGTCAGCGATGGTTCGTTGTACGTCGTGATGTGAAGCTTGTCCCCCGCCACCAGCTGATACGGCTGCGCCGCCGATGCGACACGCGACGGATCGGATGGAAACGCCTCCTGCGACGCGCAGGCTGCCACGCTCAGCAGCAGAACGCATCCGAGCAGCCTCAAGAACCAGCCTGCGATCATAGGTCGCCTCCGCCGCATTTCGCACCCGCGGTGCTGTGCGCCACATCGCCGTCACAAGGAAAGGGCGATGCCGGCATCGTTCGACAATTAGCGCGAAACCGGGGATCAGTTGAGTTCATTTACACGGGATCGCCGGAGTATCTGCAATGTAACGGCGGCCCATCAGCTAGATGACAGGACGGTGAGAACGGACTGCTCATGGTCATAGATATCGCCTCCGACGGCGCGACCGGCTCTTGAAAGTCGCCGAGGACGCCATAGCTTGGCATTGCGGACCGGGCCCCTCTGGCGGCCGTTCTTCGGAACGACCGTGATGTCGGACCGCATCGGGAATGCTCTCGATGCAGGTTTTGACGGTTTCGGCTCCCCTGCATCGTAGCTCCCGATCCATCGCAACGATTGGATAGAGGCTATGAACGCAATCACATACCGACTGACCGTCCTTCACCGGAAGCTCGACGACGAGATCCGGCGCGAGCTCAAACGGCGCTTTCCCGATCATCTTCGCCTGCTCCGGCTCAAGAAGCTGAAGCTGGCGATCAAGGACCGGCTGCACGGCCGGCGGCTCAGCATGGGGAGGGCCTGACCTTGACCGAGCTCTACACCATGCAGCCGACACGGCCCGGCGGCGCCGTCGCGTTCGACGCGGGGCTGCGCCGGCACATGCTGGGCATCTACAACAACATGGGCCTGGGGCTGATCGTCACCGGGCTGGTCGCGATGCTGATCGCGAGCACGCCGGCGCTCTATCAGCCGATCTTCGGCACGCCGCTCAAATGGGTGGCGATGCTCGCCCCGCTCGCCTTCGTGTTCCTCCTCTCCTTCCGTATCGAGCGGATGACCGCGGCGTCGGCGCGCACCGCCTTCTTCGCCTTTGCGGTGGTGATGGGCGTGTCGCTGGCGAGCATCTTCCTGGTGTTCACCGGCGCGAGCATCGCACAGACCTTCTTCATCGCCGCGTCGATGTTCCTCGGCGTCAGTTTGTGGGGCTACACGACCAAACGCGACCTCACGCGGTGGAGCACCTTCCTGTTGATGGGCCTGATCGGCGTGGTGATCGCGAGCCTCGTCAACTTGTTCCTCGCATCGTCTGCATTGCAGATGATCGTGTCGCTGGCAGGCGTGCTGGTCTTCACCGGCCTCACTGCATGGGACACGCAGCGCGCCAAGGCCGACTATCTCGCCTATGCGGGGACGCCGCATGCGGACAAGATCGCGATCATGGGCGCGCTGTCGCTCTATCTCAACTTCGTCAACCTGTTCCAACTGCTGCTGACCTTCTTCGGCCAGCGCGAGGAGTCCTGACAATGCGCACCGAACACGACATGCACTCGATGGCTTGCCCCGTCGATGGGGCCGCGCTGGTCATGTCCGATCGGCAAGGAATCGAAATCGATTATTGTCCGGCGTGCCGCGGCGTGTGGCTCGACCGCGGCGAACTCGACAAGATCATCGAGCGGAGTGCGCCGCCGGCGGGCGGATGGTTCGGCGGTGCGCCGCGGCACCATGGCGATTATCGTGATAAGCGCCACCACAAGCGCAAGTCGTTCCTATCGGAGCTTTTCGACTGAACGGGGCCGCCGCCCGTCGCATAGGCGGGCGGCGGAGGCTGCTTTAGCGATGGCGCTGGGCGCGCGCCACGATCCTGGCCTTCATGCCGGGATGGTATCGACAATAGATATGAATCGTCCCCGGCTTCCTGATCGTGATCGTGCCGTGCGCCTTGGGCGCGAGGTCGAGATCGAAACTTTTGTCGGTCGCCGTTACCGAGTGCTTGAAGATGTCATCGTTGATCCATTCGATCGTGTCGCCCGCGCGCAGATCGGAAGGAACCGGCCCGAATGTCATGTTCCTTATCGGCACGACATAGGTTCTGGCCGCCGCCGACCCCGGAACGGCCGCCAGGAAAGCTCCGACCACAATGATCGCGCCGACATGGAACGCCCGTCGCACCTGGACCGCCGTCACTTGAGGCTCTTGGCGAGTTGCTCAGCGTGCTTCTGATGCTCGGTGAACAGCTTCAGTCCCGTTTGCAGCAGCCCTTTGAGTTCGGAATTATGGGCCGAGGGGATGAGCGTGCCGGACAGGGCGCCGTTGACGGTCTTGTGAAAGGCGACCTCATTGTCGACATAGGCGCGATCGAACGCTTTGCCGTTCAGCTTGGCCAAGGCGGCCAACTTCGCATCGGCGCCTTTCGACAGGGCCTGACTGGTGGGATTGTCCTGAGGCGTCACGCCGAGCTTCTTGACCAATGCAAGCGCCTGATCGTTGACCGCCGAATGATCGCGGACCATTTCTTCCGCAAAGGCCCGGACGCGTTGGTCGTGCGACTTCGCCAGCGCTTGCTTGCCGGCCGCGATGTCGACCTTGCCAGCGGTGTAGGCGATGTGCGCGATCTGCGCATCGTTCGGCTGAGCGGCCGGCGGCGGTGCGAACGGTAATGCCAGCGCCGCGGCAGCGGCGAGCGCCATCATCTTCAACATCTGCTGTCTCCTGTTCGTGCGGGCGGGATGATCCGTCCGCATCCTTGGATGACACGGGGCCTCTCAAGGTTCCCGCGACGGACAGAATTGTTCGACGATGCGTTCGGTCAGGTCGGCGCAGGCAACGCCGGCAAAGGGGAAGGAGCCGTGCAGCGCCATTTTCAACTCCGGCCCCAGCGCGGCCTGCAGACGGCGCCGTGCCCGCAGGTGGCGCGTCTTGATCGTCGCGGGCGGGAGCTCGAGCAGATCGGCGGTATCCGCGATGCTCGCGCCCTCGATTTCGCGCAGGATGAAGACGAGTCGGAAGTCTTCGGGCAAGCGCGCGACCGCCCGCTCGATCAGCGCACGGATCTGGTCGCGGGCGGTCGCCTCTTCGGGCGTCGGCGACCGCGATCCGCCGGCGAGCTTTTCGCGATAATCGTCGAGCATGATGATCGAACTCTCCATTCGCGCGGCGCCGCGCAGGGCCGTCCGCCGACGCTCCAGCGCCTCGTTGATGACGATCCGCGTCAACCAGGTGGAAAGGGACGACGCGCCCCGGAAGCTTTCGATTGCGGCAAAGCCCTTCAGATAGGCGCTCTGGACCGCATCCTCGCTTTCTGGACGGCTTTTCAGGATGCCGAATGCGATGCGGAACAGGCGCTGGTTGTTGCGTTGCGTGACGAGACGAACGACGATCGGATCACGACGGGCGATGCCCAGCGCGAGATCCCGATCGGACAGACTTTCATCATTGACTTGCGCGCGCACGGTCATGGTTTTCCCCGCTTCCTAGGTCTTTTGACGGCGAAGCGGGCGAAAAGGTTCCCAGTTCGAGAAGCGCGACGGAGGAACGAGCTTCTAATGCCGCGACGTCGCCACGGGCTCGCCGCTCGGCGTCCGGAATGACGGCATTCTTCCAGCTACTCGTGCGCGATCGACGAACTGGTGCTTGAGCGCCGCGGCGACGTGGAGGACGACCAGCGCGATAGTGATGAACACCGGCGTTTCATGCACACCGCCCAAGGTGTCGCCGGCCCGGGAAAATACCCGCAGCAGCCATGGCGGAGACAGAGCGCTGGCGCGAAGCACGCATGTCGTCTTCCTTGAAGAAAGGCAGTTCGTTCGGCGCTAATCAGTGTCGAGCCGATATTCCAGAATATCTCCCGGCTGGCAGTCGAGCGCCTTGCAGATCGCCTCCAGCGTCGCGAAGCGCACGCCCTTCACCTTGCCGGTCTTGAGCAGCGACAGGTTGGTGAGCGAGATGCCCACCTGCTGGGCGAGCGCGGTCACCGACATTTTCCGCCTGGCCAGCATCACGTCGATGTTGACAATGATCGCCATCAGACGATCGCCTCATTGTCCTCGCGCAGCCGCTGACCGTGGCGGAACGCCTCGGCGAGCATCAGCACGATCGCCCCCGCGATCAACTGCCATACCGGCAGATGCGCATCGACCCGAGCCGCGACCATTCCCGGCGCAGCCCGCGAGATGGCGGGCAACAACTGCCAGCCGCCCTCCACCTCCAGCCGCGGCACGATCATCAGCGGCAGCACCAGCATCCTGATCCAGGCCCAGAGGTCGAGGAGGATCAGGCTCCAGCCGATTAGCCTCAACGAGCGGACGGTATCCGGCTCGAACGGCCGTCCGCCGCCGATCGCTGCGACCAACCGGCGCAATCGGTAGAGAATCAGCAACAACAGCCCACCTCCCAGAGCGATGTCGAGCCCCTGGCCGAGCAGATAGACGAGCCCGCCCGTCCTGACAGTCAAGGTGCCATGATCGGCAACGAGGCTTCCCGCCACCTGCCCGGTGCCCCGCACGCTCACGACATGATGCGTCGCGCCGTCGAGCGCCAGCGGCAGCGTCGTCTGCAACGGCTCGCCCCAAACCAGCCCGGCAGCGAACAGCACCAGCCCGACACCCGTTCCGAGCGCCACCAGACCAATGCCGAGACTGAGCAGATGCTCCAACACACGTTTGCTCATCGAATCGCCCTCCGTTGTCTACCTTTTCTTGTAGAGCGATTATTATTTTATGTCAAACGTAAAATTCGTGCTCGTAAAAGCGAGCAATCAGGAGAAGAGTTCCTCCTGACGTGATAGGCGCTGCATTACCGGGCATATCGGGTTGGTGGAGCAATGGGTCGCTTCCAACAATTCTCCATCCGTCTGTGGCGCCCTGGCCTCCGTGACACGATGCCGGTCCTTGGCGCGACCGCTTGCCGCGATCGCTCCGGAAGGCCGTCAAAAACTGTTGGTGAGGCTGAACGACAAGCGCGGACTCCTGTCGCCGCTATCGTAACGCTCGGCATTGAGCGGGAATGCGGCCTCAAATTCGAGATCGAGGTGCCGCGCAAGCTGCAGTCGCGCGCCGGCTCCGGCCGAATACAAGTCGCCCGTGCCGAAATCGGTTTTGAGATTGCTGACGTAACCGGCGTCGGCGAACGTATAGAGCTGGGCGCCCCGCAGCAGCCCGGAATTGCGATCGAGCAGCCGCGCACGCAATTCGGCCGAGCCGAGAACGCCCTCGTCGCCGGTGCGTTCGCTCCAATTGTAGCCGCGGCCGAAATAGGGACCGCCGATCGCCAACTGCTCGACCGCCGGTAACGGCGCGCTCGCGAGTTGACTGACCGTCGCAAGCCGCGCGCTGAACGGGCCGGTGAGGCCGCCCTGCCAGTTCGCCCAGGCGCTGACCATCGTGAAAGCCGAACCGGCGTCGTAACGCGAGGCGAGCGGGTTGTCGCGATCGGTTGCGCCGAGTGCGAGCAGCCCCTGGGTGATCGCGCCGCCCGCACGCAGCCTGCCGCCGGCCAATGGGGCATAACCGTTGATCGAGCCGCTCACTGTCGTCACGCGGTCGCGGCGGATGCGCGCGCCGTTCCACCATTCGTCGACCGCAATGCGGTTTCCCTCGGCCATCAACCACAGGCTGGTCTTCGTGCCGCGCAGCAACGGCTGCGTCGCGCTCACGCCGATGCTGTCGCTCCGCCCGCGCGGGTCGAAGACGCTCCAGCGGCCGCCCGAATGGGTTTCGCCATAGGTTCCATAGATCGCAAATTGCGTGCCGCTGCGGGTCGGCTGAATCGCATAGCGTCCATAAAGCGCCAGCAGCTCATGCGGCTGTACCGGTGTCGCGAGTCCCTGGAAGGTGACGCCATCGTTATCGTCGAACAGGCCATTCAGATCGACCGTCAGTCGCGCCCGCTCCGGCCCGAGCGCGTCGAGCCCGCGATTGTCGAACGCAGCGCTGCCGTCGATGCGCGAATAAGCGACGGGGACGATCAGCACGCCCTTCCCGCCCTCCGACGCATAGCGGACCTTGCCGATCGTGATGCCGGGAAGATCGGCGGCGAGCATCAACCGGCGCTCGACCTCGTCGCGCTTGGGCGCATGCCCCATGAGCGGCTGTAGCGTGGCGGCGACGGCCTGGCGCGAGGCTCCGGTCACTCGAATCTCGTCGATCTGCCCTTCGTCGAGCGCGATGTGGAGCACGCCTGCGGTCAGCGTCTGCGGCGGGATCGTGCTGTGCGCAAAGAGGTAGCCGTGCGCGCGAGCGATGCCCGAAACCGCGGTCAGCAGGTCCTGCACGTCGTCCGAGGAAAGACGATGGCCGATATAAGAGGAAATTGCCGCCACCATTTCAGCCGCAGGCAGATCGGCGGCGCCATCGACGCGAATCGCACCGGCGACGATGCCGGACGGCGCGGCGTCAGTGTCGGCCGCGGGCGGCGCCTCCACCGCCGGCCTTTCCGGAGTCTTTGGCGCGCGCGCCGGCTCGGCAACCGCCCTCGTGGCGATGCCGGGGTCGATCCGCTCCGGCGCATTCTGGCTTTGCGCGTGGGCGATCGATGAGCCGGCGAGGCAGATCGCGAGGAGCAGGTGAGGCAGGCGGCGGCACATCATCGTAACCCGCCGTTTAACCACGACTGGTTGCCAAATCTTTTACGCGAAGTGCTTATCCGAACGGCGGAAAATCGATCTCGACCAAGGCGCAGGAGGCGTGCCGACTACACGGGAAGGGCGAACGATGCGGTTGATGAAATTGGCACTGCTGGGCAGCGTATGCCTCGCGACTCCTTCGCTCGCCGCTGCGCCGGGATGGACCATTTCGGAGGCATCGACCGGCGTGATGGTCGTCCATGCCGGCGTTTCGCGCGCCGCAGCACGGGGCGGTCGGGTTCAAGCCGGAGACATCGTCTCGACCGGGCAGAATGCGCGTGCGGTGCTCGTCAACGGCGACGAATATGCCGTCGTGTCGCCCAACAGCCGGCTCGAGATCGCCGATCCGCGATCGAGCGGCGGCTTGATGCAGTTCATCGAGAAAATCGGCAACGCCGTGTTCAGCGTGAAGAAGGGCAGCGCGCCACATTTCGGCGTGCAGACGCCGTACCTCGCGGCAGTGGTGAAGGGCACGACGTTCAGCGTGACTGTCGACGACAGCGGGGCTTCGGTCCAGGTCGTCGAGGGCGCGGTCGAAGTGATGACGGTCGACGGCGGTGCGCATCAATTGCTGCAGCCCGGCGCGATCGCCACTGTCGGCGCTGCCGATCTCGGGCGGCTCACCATTCAGGGCAAGACGACGCAGGTGCTGCGGTCGCCAAAGTCGGCGCCCTCATCGTCCCCGCGCAGCGTATCGCCGGCGGTCCACACGACGGCGCCAGCAGCCCCTTCCCCGGCCGTGATTGCCGAGGCGGCAACGGAGAGCGCCATCGCCGCGCCGCCGGCTGCCGCCACGATCGAGCTGTCAGCTGCAAAGCCGATCGTCATCGATACGGCGATCAACGAAGCACCGCAATCGATCGGCGCCCTCAGCGACGGCCTCGTGTCGGGATCGACGGCGATGACGGCTGCCGTTTCGTCGTCTGCAGCGGCAGCCGCGGACGCGCCCCGACCGGGTAACGACAGCGCTGGAACGGGCGCGCCGGGTAAGGGCGGCGGCCACGGAAATGGCGGATCGGGCGACAATGGGCACGGCGGCGGCCCGGGCAACGGCGCTCCGGGCAATGGCGGCCCCGGTAATGGTAACGGCAACGGCGGACCCGGTAACGGCAACGGCAATGGCGGCGGCAACGGCGGACCCGGCAACGGTAACGGCAATGGCGGCGGCAACGGCGGACCCGGGAACGGTAACGGCAATGGTGGCGGCAACGGCGGACCCGGCAACGGCAACGGCAATGGCGGCGGCAACGGCGGGCCCGGCAACGGTAACGGCAATGGCGGCGGCAATGGCGGACCCGGCAACGGTAACGGCAATGGTGGCGGCAACGGCGGACCCGGGAACGGTAACGGCAATGGCGGCGGCAATGGCGGGCCCGGCAACGGTAACGGCAATGGCGGCGGCAATGGCGGACCCGGCAACGGCAACGGCAACGGCAATGGTGGCGGCAACGGCGGACCCGGGAACGGCAATGGCAATGGCAATGGCAATGGCAATGGCAATGGCGGCGGCAACGGTAATGGTGGCGGTCATGGCTGAGTATCGCTGCCCCACGCATTTCCGGCCGGTCCAAGCGGGTTAGATGCCGCCCGCGAGAACGATATCCGGCCGTGGTCATCGGGCGGGGCTCGCGATGCTCGTCGTGCTCGTTGCATTCGCCGTTGGGGCGATCGTCTCGGCGACGGGAATGGGCCGCGCTGTCGAGGGCGGTCTGCACAGTCTGCGCGACGCGGTGCGGCAGCACCCGTCGAGCGGGCAATTCGCCTTGGTCGAGATCGACGCCCGGTCGCTCGACGAAATCGATCACTGGCCGTGGCCGCGAAGCCTCTATGCCAAGGCAATCACGAGCCTGGAGCGCGCCGGCGCCAGCACAATCGCCTTCGATGTCGACTTTTCAGCCTATAACGCCGCCGACCAGGATCGCGCGTTCGCCGACGCAATCGATCATGCGGCCGTGCCGATCGTCTTGCCGACATTCCGCCAGTACGGGTCGTCGAAAGGCGGCGCGATACTCGAGAACCTGCCTGTCCCGCCGCTGCGCCGGAACGCGCAACTCGCGGCGGTGAACATCGCGGCCGATCGCGACGGACTCGTCCGCCATTATCCGTTTGGCGTCGTGACCGCCGGCATTCCCCGACCATCGATCGCGGCGATGCTGGCCGGCGCCGCGGGCCGGGCCGACACCAGCTTTCCAATCGACGGTGCGATCGATCCCGCGTCGATCCCGCGCATCAGCTTCGTCGATCTGATCAATGGGCGGGTGCCGGCGGGCGCGCTGCGCGGCAAAGCCGTCCTGATCGGCGCAACCGCGATCGAACTGGGCGACCGCTATTCGATGCCGCGCTACGGCGTCATTGCCGGGCCGCTGATCCAGTTGCTCGCCGCCGAAACGCTTGCCGACGGATCGAGTCCGGTCGATCGCGGCCCGATCCTGCCGATCGCAGGCGTCCTCGCGGCGCTCGCGCTCTCCGCGCGATGGCGGCGGGGCCGTGTCATAACGATCGGCGGCGCGGTCCTCCTGGTCGCGTCGTTGCCACTGGCGATGGAGGCAATGAACTTCGGCACCGTCGAGATCGTGCCGGCGCTGGCAGCCCTTCTCGCCGGCGGCAGCGTGCTTGCGATTGCGTCGATCGTGGCGACCGTGCGCGCGGCGCGTTTGATCGATCCGGCAAGCGGGCTCCTCAATCGCCGCGGGTTCCAGTCGGAGACAAGCGGACACGATGTGGCGGCGGTGACGGCGTTGAGGATCACCAATTACAGCGAAGCGGCGGGCATCATCGGGCAGGAACGCGCCGCCGAAATGATCCAGCGAGTGGTCGATCGACTGACCGTAGCCGGCATCGGGCCGCTCTACCGGCTCGAGGAAGGCATTCTCGCCTGGACGGCCGAAGACGCCGGCAGCGAAACCCGCATCCATCAGGTCGAGGGGATTGCCGCCTTGCTGAGACCGCCGATCGAGGTCGGGGGACGCCAGCTCGAATTGCGGTGCCGTTTCGGCCTTGCGTGCGGCAACGACGTGGGGGCAGACATGCTCGCCGACCGCGCCATCCTGGCGGCGGACCATGCCGTCGAGCAGGGCACGCGCTGGGAAATCCACAACGAGGCGTTGAGAGAAGCGCAGGCCTGGCATTTGACGCTGGCGAGCGAACTCGATCAGGCGCTTGCTGCCGAAGACATCTGGGTCGCCTATCAACCCAAGCTCGAGATCAGGAGCGGCCGCGTCATCGCGGCGGAAGCGCTGGTCCGCTGGAATCATCCCGAGCGCGGGCCGATCCCGCCCGACGCCTTCATCCCCGTGCTGGAGACGAGCGGCCATATTCTGGAGCTGACACTGTTCGTGCTGCGCCGCGCCGTCCGCGATGCTGCACGGTGGCGCGAGGCAGGCGCGCCGATCAACGTCGCCGTCAACGTATCGGCGCTGCTGACCGCCGATCGCGACTTCCTCACAGCGTTGGACACGCTGATCGAGGCGGGCGACCTGCCGCCGGAAATGCTGACGCTCGAGGTGACCGAGTCCGCCGCACTTGCCGATCCCGAGCGAGCAGTCGCCGCGCTGGAGCGGATCGCCGAACGCGGAATCAAGGTTTCGATCGATGATTATGGCACCGGCCAGTCGACGCTGAGTTACCTCAAGCGGTTGCCCGCGCGAGAGATCAAGATCGACAAGAGCTTCATTCTTGGATTGGAAAGCAATGCGGGCGACCAGGCGATGGTACGGTCGACGATCGATCTCGCGCACGAATTGGGATACACAGTGGTCGCCGAGGGAATCGAGAACGAAGCCGTGCTCACGATCCTCGACAGAATGGGATGCGACGTCGGCCAAGGCTGGCATATCGGCAAGCCGGTGGCCGCCGACACATTCTCCCGATTGTTCGTTCCCCAGCTTGCCGCCGCGTAGGCCGAACCAGACACGACGCATGGCGCGCTCCCCGACGCTGCGCGAATTGAGTGCTGCCCCTGACCACGCCGTCGCAACAATTGATCGAGCTGATGAAAACGCGTCATTCCTCACCCGCGGCAGATCGCTGCGCGCCTCCGGTCGGATCGCCGTAGAGAATGCCGCGCCCGTCGGTGCCGATATAAACGCGACCGAACTGCTTCGGATCGCCAATGATACAGCGAAAACGCAGACCCCATTGGTGCGCGTCGTCGTTAATTCGACGCCAATGGTCGCCGCCGTCGATCGAGCGCCATACAGCCTCGCGTCCGTCGCGCGTGCCGATCGCGTACAGCGCCGGCCAGCGCGTTCCCGGGGCCGCCTTGCCGAGGCCGTAATAGGCGATCGAAAGCCCTTGTGCGGTGCGCCGCCACGTCTCGCCTGCGTCGAGCGAACGGTAGAGCGCGCCGCCGATGCGCAGCCATAGCGCGCCGGCCGCGCCAGGGGTCGCGCGCATCGGATCCTGCGCCTCGCGCCACGTCACGCGCGCCGCGGACAGGTCGGCAGGCAGGCCACGCCTGACCACCGGATGGAACCGCGTGCCGCCGTCATCGCTGCGCAGGATGCGGTTCGCCGTGAAATCGATCGCGTAGAAACGTCGCGCGTCAGCCTTATCGGCGGTGATCCGCACGCGGGGCGGCAGACCTCGCACCGGCTGCCAAATCTTGCCGCGGTCGCGCGTCAGCATCGGAGACGCGCCGCCGACCACGAAGGTCTCGCCATCAGCGGAAACAACGATTGGGGCATCGCCCGTGTCGAGCGGGTCGGGCGCGCCGTCTGCCGAGGTCGCGTGGGGCGGATCGAGCGGCCGCCAGCTCTCGCCGTTGTCGCCCGACCAGGCGAGCGTTGGCCCTGGCGCGATGTGGCTGTGCGTGCTGCCGCTACGCACCATGACATCAGGGGCGAGCCCGGCATAATCGAGCGTGTTCGTGTTGGTCAGGAACGGATTGAGGTGGAGATGCGCCGGCGATGTGGTGAGGTCGGTATGGCGAAAACCGGCAATGTCACCGAAGCCGGACACCAGCGGCGCGCCGCCCGTCGGACTCACCATGGTGATGATCGCAGTCTGCTCGATCCCGGCGGTCCACGGCGTCCATGGCATCGTGCCGGCGGTGTCGAAGTGCCGCGTCGCATAGACGGTCGCGCCGGTGACGTAGGCGGCGTGGCTGTCATCGAAGGGGTCGATCGCCAGACCGGCGATCCAATGTCCGAAATTGGATGCGGGTCCGTCGAGGTTGAGGAACGGCGTTGCGCTGACGTCGCGGGTGCTTCGTGTCCACAGCGCCTGCCAATGCCGCCCGGCATCCTCCGAGCGCCATACGGTGTCGACAGGGTTCGAACGATCGATCGTGCTGACGGCAATGAGCTGCGGATCGCGCGCCGATACCGCGACGCCCATATAGCCGCCGGGCGGTGCCTCTGGGCGCTTATCGGGAGTCACATCGGTCCATTGTCCCGACGCGGGATCATAACGCCAGACGGCGCCGCGCGTGATGCCGGTCGGGCCGATGCCGTCGCAATAGGTGATGGTCAGCACGCCATCGCTGCCGATCACTCCCTTGGCCGGCAGCAAGGCGGTTTCGGGTCCGCCCGCCACCGCACTCCAGCTCTTCCCGTCATCGTCGGACACGAACAGGTGATGCTGGCCGGGATCGGCGCTGGCGACGAAGATGCGGCCGGGCGAACGAGGGGCGAACAGGACGAAGCTGAGGCCGCCATGAGTCGAACGGCCGCTCGGCAATCCCAGGCCGGGCAGCGGGAAGCCGGCGACCTTGTGCCAATGATGCGCGCTATCGTCGCTTCGCCACAAACCCTGGTGGCGCGAGCCGAACAACAGGGTGGCGGTGTGCCGCGGGTCGATCGCCAGCCGCTCACCCAGGCCGCGGCCATTCTCGTTGCCGCCCATCCGGAACGGCACCGGCACGATCTGCCAATGTGCCCCGCGGTCGGTCGAGCGCAGGATCGCCGCTGCGCTGCGTGACGACATGCCGACCGCGAGATAAACCGTATCGGGATCGACCGGGTCGGCTGCGACGCTCTCCACCCCCATGTAACTACCGGTCGCGATCGAATCCTCGAGCGGCGTCCAACGACCCGCTGCGTCTTCCCACCGATAGGCGCCACCCATGTCGGTGCGCAGATAGGCGAGCCCACTTACCGCCGGGCTGAAGACGACGCCGGGCGCAAAACCGCCGCCGCCGACGGTGACCGATCGCCAATGATAATCAGCCGATGCGCGTGGTGCGGCTACGGCGAGCGCGGGCGTAATGGCGAGCGTCAAACCCAGGGCAATGTGACGAACTGACAAGTCTTCTCTCCTCGATCGTTCTTTGGCCGCCCTTGCGATTCTCTCTCAACTCTCTGCGATCACACGCTTTCCGGAAGTCGAACTCCGCGCTGAAAGGCGTGCCTTGCTTTGGTCTTCGCTTTGAGGTAGCGCTACCTTTAGTCCGATCAAAGAAGATTCGCATGCTGTGCGGCACTGCCGAACAGCCGTGCGATCCAAAAGGCGGCACAGGTGGGGAGGAGATTTCGACATGCTGGAGGTTCAGAATCGCGGCGGGCTTATGCTCCACCGCAAATTGAGTTCGTTGCTTGGCGCGTCGACGCTGGCGATCTGCGCCGCCGCGACGCCGACGGCTGCTTTTGGGCAGACCGCCGATACCGGTACCACAACATCACAAAACGATCAGCAGCCCGCCACTGCCGGGCAAACCGGGTCCGACGCCACGGGCGCCACGCCGGCCGATATCGTCGTCACCGGGCAGCGCGCGGCGATCCAGAGCGCAATCGAGATCAAGCGCAACGCTTCCGAAATCGTTGATTCGATCACCTCCGACGATATCGGCAAGCTCCCCGACCGCAGCGTGACGGAGGCATTGCAGCGCGTCACCGGCGTGACGATCGACCATTTCATCGCCCGCAACGATCCCGATCACTTCTCGGTCGAAGGATCAGGGGTCACCATTCGCGGCCTCACCTTCGTCCGCTCGGAAATCAACGGCCGCGACAGCTTCAGCGCCAATGGCGGGCGCAGCCTGAGTTTCGAGGACGTGCCGCCTGAGCTGCTCGCCGGGATCGACGTGTACAAGGACCCCAGCGCCGACCATATCGAAGGCGGCATCGGCGGCCTCGTCAACCTGCGGACCCGCATGCCGTTCGACCAGAACGGCCAGCTTCTCAGCATCTCCTATTCAGGCTCGCTCGGCGACCTGCGCAACCAGCTCGAGCCGTCCTTCTCGGGCATCTACAGCAACCGGTGGCAGACTCCGCTCGGCGAAATCGGCGTTCTGGTCGACGCCGCTTTCTCGCGCAGCGCGACACGCACCGATGCCGAGCAGGTCGAACCCTATTATCCACGCACCGATCTCGTCCCCGGCAAGACGGTGTACATCCCCAAGGGCGTCGACTGGCGCCAGCTCGATTTCACGCGGCGGCGGGTCGGCCTCTACGGCGCGCTGCAGTGGAAGCCGGCGGACAATCTCGATTTCGCCGCGACCTTCTTCCAGTCGAGCTACAAGTTCCATTGGGACGAGCATGCGATCTTCGCGCAGACCAACGCCTACAATATCGTTCCCGCGCCGGGCACCGAGTTCACCTATGACGACCGGGGCGTGTTCCAGAGCGGCACCGAGACCGATCCCAATCCGGGCGACGGCGGCGGCATGCCGTTCAACGACGACGTGCGGAGCGCCGACCAGAAGTCGGTAACGACCGACATTGCCGGTACGCTTACCTGGCGCGCGACCGATCGTCTGACGCTCAAGGCCGACGTTCAGCACGTTCACGCGACGCTCACCGGGCTCGACTCGACCGTCGCGACCGGCGTGATCCTGCCCAGCCAGACGTTCGATCTCTCGAACGGCTTGCCCAAGCTGTCGGTCGATCAGAACTATCTCGCTGACTCGTCCAATTATTATTGGGCGTTCACGATGGATGAGCGCCAGAAAAACGTTGCCAATGAATGGGCCTATCGCGCCGATCTGAGTTACGATCTCGATACCGGCGGCTTCCTCAAGAGCTTCCAGTTCGGCGGCCGCATGACCAACACCGACGCCGACAACAAGGGATCGCCCTACAATTGGGTGCCAGTGAGCCAGACCTGGCAATTGGGCTGGCAACTGCCGCGGCTCGCCAAGCTCTCCGAATTCCCGGCGGCAAGCCAGCTGTTCGATTTCGGCAGCAATTTCTATCACGGCGGCGCCGACGTGCCGACGCGCGTCGTCTTTCCGGCGACCTCGCAGGCGACCGGATATCCGGGCACCTATGTCGCGTTGCACGACATCACCACGCAGCTGTGCGAGGAGATCAATCCGGCATCGGCTTGCCCGGTCTTCACGCTGGCCGCGTTCGGCGACGCGCAAACCAATCTCCAGCGCGAGAAGACCTATGCGCTGTACGGCTTGCTCAAGTTCGGGCTCGACAAACAAGGTGTTCCGCTGACCGGCAATATCGGCCTGCGCTGGGTGAAGACGGACATGAAAGCCGACGGTTTCGTCGTCGAGCCGCAGCCGATTTCCAGCGCGCCTCCCGGCGGTCCGGTGTTTACCGGCGCCAGCGATCCGCTCGTCGCCAAGAACAGGTATAGTTATTTCCTGCCGACGCTCGACCTTTTGTACAAGATCACGCCCAACTTACAGGCGCGATTCGCCGCCGGCCGGCAAATGGCGCGACCTTCGTTCAGCCAGCTGCAGGCCTATACGCCGCTGTCTGCATCGTATGACACGACGACGGGCACCTACAATTTCTCCTCGACGGCATCGGGCAACCCCTACCTGAAACCGACCATTTCCAACCAGGCTGACGCCGCACTCGAATGGTATTTCGGCACGGCGAGCTCGCTGACGGCGACGGTGTTCTACAAGCATCTCGACAACATCATCCGCAACGTCGAGACCCCCTTCGAATTCCACGGGACGACCTTCCCGCTGGTCCAGCTGCAGAACGTCGGCACCGCCAAGGTCAAGGGTTTCGAGCTTGGCTACAACCAGGCCTTCACTTTCCTGCCGGGGCTGCTGAGCGGGTTCGGCATCACCTCGAACTTCACCTATGTCGACAGTTCGACGCACGTCGACGCGTCGTCACTGCAAGCCAATAGCGGCGCGTTCGCCTCCGCCAACGGCGTCGATACCAACGGCACGATCTTCGGCAAGCTGCCGCTCGAGGGGCTGTCGAAATACAGCTACAATCTAACCGGCTATTACGAAAAGGGGATCATCTCGATCCGGCTGGCGTATAACTGGCGCAGCAAGTATCTGCTCGCGACCAACGTCAACGGCACGCAAGGCAGCGACGGATCGCCGCTGACGCCGGGCGGCGTCACTTGCGGGGACCCGGCCAATCCGGCGGGCAGCCATTGCGTCGTCTGGGGCCTGCCGACCTGGAATGGTTCCTATGGCGAGCTCGACGGGTCGATCTTCTTCAAGTTCAATGACGACAAGATTTCCTTCGGGCTCGAGGCGCAGAACCTGACCAATTCGGTCAACCGCGTGCTGATGCAGCAGTCGTTCGGCATGATGGGCCGCGCCTGGTTCCAGAGCGACCGCCGCTATACCGCTTCGGTCCGCGTCAAATTCTGAGCTTCCTCCCTGGCGGAGAGCGATGTTCCGACATCGGCTCTCCGCCATCTTTCTCATTTTCAGACCGAGCTGTAAGCGATGAGTGGTCAGTCATGATCCGGCGAACGGTCACCTGCCTCGCGCTGGCAACATTGCTCGGCGGGACTCAGGCAATCCCGGCACCTTCTGCAGACCGTGAGATCACGATCGATTTAGCCAAGGCGGGTAAACCGCTCGATCGCTTTTATGACCTTTCGGTCGGCTCCGATTACCCAGGCACGCTGATCCGCGCCGATTCGCAGGCGCAGCTCAAGACAGCGGTCGACGAACTGGGGTTCCGCTATCTCCGTTTCCACGCGATCTTCCACGATGTCCTCGGCACAGTGAAGATCGTGGACGGCAAAACCGTTTACGACTGGACCGGCATCGACAAGCTCTACGATGATCTGCTGAGCAAGAATATCCGCCCGTTCGTCGAGCTCGGCTTCACGCCCGACGCGCTCAAGACCTCCGACCAAACGATCTTTTACTGGAAGGGCAATACCTCCCATCCCGATCCGCAAGGCTGGCAGGCGCTGATCCGGGCGTTCGTCACCCATCTCGAGGCGCGCTACGGCCCGGCGGAGGTGCGGCGCTGGTATTTCGAGGTGTGGAACGAGCCCAATCTCTCCGGCTTCTGGGAGGGCGCGGACCAGCAGGCCTATTTCCGTCTCTACGATTCGACCGCGCGGACGATCAAGGCGGTCGATCCCGTTCTCCAGATCGGCGGCCCGGCGACGGCGGGCGCGGCCTGGGTGCCCGAGTTCCTCAAGCACGCCGCCGCCGCGCATGTGCCGGTCGATTTCGTCACCACACACAGCTACGGCGTCGATGGCGGCTTTCTCGACGAGGAGGGCAAGAGCGACACCAAATTGTCGGCCAATCCCGATGCGATCATCGACGATGTGCGCAAGGTGCGCGGGGAGATCGCCGCATCGCCCTTCCCCAACCTGCCGCTCTATTTCACCGAATGGAGCACGAGCTACACGCCGCGCGACGCGGTCCACGATTCCTACATCAGCGCGCCCTACATCCTGTCGCGCCTGAAGGGCGTGGAGGGGCTCGTCCAGGGCATGAGCTACTGGACCTATTCGGACCTGTTCGAGGAGCCGGGGCCGCCGACTGCGCCTTTCGAAGGCGGCTTTGGCCTGCTCAACCCCCAGGGCATCCGCAAACCCGCCTACTTCGCTTATAAATATCTCAACGCGCTCAATGGCCGCGAGATCGCGACCGATGACGCGCAGGTAATGGCGACGAGCGACGGCGGCGGCGCGGCAGTGCTGCTGTGGGATTGGCAACAGCCCAAGCAAGCCGTCAGCAATCGCCCGTTCTACACGCGCCTGATGCCATCGACGCCGGCCCCCGCGGCGCACATCGCCTTCGCCCATCTGCCGCCGGGCAATTATCGATTGCGCCAATATCGCGTGGGCTATCGGCATAACGACGCCTATTCAGCCTATATCGATATGGGACGTCCGAAATCACTCTCGCCGGACCAGCTCGCCAAGCTGCGCTTGCTGACCCGCGATCGCCCGGAAACAGAGCAGACAATCCGGATCGGCACCGACGGCCATTTCGACTTCCGCCTGCCGATGCGCAGTAACGACGTGGCGCTGATCACGCTCGAGCCCGTCGCCCCCGCCGCCAAAGGAGACTGACGTGATGATCGCCCGCCGTTCCGCCCGAGTGAAGCTGCTGACGCGGGCCGCCGCCGGGGCTGCGGCGATCATGCTGGCGCAGGCGGCCGCGGCGTCGCCGATCGCGACGCTCGACCGCTATGGCAGCAAGGTGGCGATCGAACCCTATGCGCCGAACATCGTCCGCGTCACGCTCTCTCTCGAAAAGGAAAAGGCCGACGCCGCACCGGGTTACGGCGTGATCGCCAAGCCCGACGCGACCGGCTGGACGCACCGCATCGAGAACGGCAACGACGTGTTCGCCTCGGGCGCACTGACGCTGACCGTGGCCGCCGCGCCGCAACCCAAGGCGCCGACGCAGATGGAGCGCTATTTCGCCCCGTCGCTCCCGCCCGTCTCGCTGACGGTCCAGGACGGTGCCGGCGATATGCTCACCCAGATGACCGGCTGGGAAATGGCGCCGCATACCGTCAACGGCGAACACACGTTCCGCGTCGGCGCCAGCTTCTCGACGACCGCCGACGAACATTATTACGGCCTCGGGCAGAACCAGGAGGGCATCCTCGACCTCAGGGGCCGCACGATCGACTGCAAGCATTGGTACGACGCGCCGGCCGGCGAGACAGTCTGCGTGCCGTTCATGGTGACGAACAAGCACTACGCGATCCTGTGGGACAATCCGTCGGAGACGATCGTCTCGCCCGGTCTCAACAATCGTACCCACTGGCAGTCCGAGGTCGGCGAGCGCGTGTCGTTCTTCGTCGTCACCGGCCCCACGACCGACGCACTCTATGCCGGCTACGCCAAGCTCACCGGCGGCACGCCGCTGCCGCCCAAAGCTGCGTTCGGGCTGATCCAGTCCAAGGCGCGCTACGAGAGCCAGCAGGAGCTGATGCGCATCGCCGACGGCTATCGCCAGCGTGGGCTGCCGCTCGACGTGATGGTGCTCGACTGGTTCTATTGGACGCGGATGGGCCAGCTCGACATCGATCCCACCTTCTTCCCCGACCCTAAGGGCATGAACGCGAAGCTCCACGACATGGGGATGCACAGCATCATCAGCGTGTGGCCGCGGTTCGAGAAGGAATCGCGCTATTACGACATGCTCGCGGCCAAGGGCTGGCTGCTGCACGACAAGGACGGCGAGCCGGTCGACGGTCTGCCGGTCCGCTCAGACCGCGCCGGCGCGCTGATCGACAGCACCGACCCTGATGCGCGCGCGTGGTTCTGGGACAAGATCCGCGACAATATCGCCAGCCAAGGCTTCGACTGGTTCTGGCTCGACGAGACCGAGCCCGATCTCGTCCCCGACGGCTATTGGTATTCGATCGGCTCGGGCGACCGCTATCACAACGTCTATCCGCTGCTCCACACGATGGGCGTCGCCGAAGGGTCGGCGCGCGACCGTCCCGACACGCGCAATATGATCCTGTGCCGCGCCGCCTATCTGGGCACGCAGCGCAACGGCTGCCTGTTCTGGTCGTCCGACGTGCAATCGACCTGGGAAGCGCTGCGCCGCCAAGTTCCGACCGGGCTCGACTTCACCGCGACAGGCCTTGCCTATTGGGGCAGCGACACCGGCGGCTGGCAATGGCCCAGCGGCCCCGAACACCCGCGCCCGCTGCTGCTCGATCCCGCCGGCGACGAGGCCGCGGGCCCCGATTATCCCGATTATCCCGAGCTGTTCGTCCGCTGGTTCGAATATAACAGCTTCACGCCCACGCTGCGCATCCACGGCCAGCGCCCCGCGACCGCGATCTGGCAATATGGCAAGGCCGCCGAGCCGATCCTCGCCCAGTTCCTGCGCCTGCGCTATTCGCTGATCCCCTACATCTATTCGCTCGGCCACCACACGACCGAGACCGGCGCGCCGTTCATGCGCGCGCTGTTCATGGATTTCCCGAACGATCCCAATGTCGCCAACCTTGGCGACGAATATATGTTCGGCCCCGCTTTCCTCGTCGCGCCGGTGACGAGCCAGGGCGTGACGAGCCGTCAAGTCTATCTCCCCGCCGGCAGCGACTGGTACGACTGGTGGACCGATCGGCGGATCGCGGGCGGCCAGTGGATCACCGCCGCCGCCCCCATCGACCGCATTCCGCTCTACGTCCGCGCCGGATCGATCGTGCCGATCGGAGAGCAGATCCCGAGCACGATGACGCGCCAGCCGCTGAAGGAAATCCGCGTCTATCCCGGCCGTGACGCGCACTTCACGCTCTATGACGACGACGGCGTGAGCAAGCGGCCCGGCCATAGCGCAACGCTGACCTGGGACGATGCGACGCGCCGCCTGACCGCCTCGGGCGCGCTGCCGACCGGGCAGGCGCTCGCCGGGCTGGTCAAGATCGTCTCCCCGACCGAAGGAGAGGCCCGATGATCCGCGCCCACACCGCCGCAATCGCGGCGATGACAGCCGCGCTTCTCCTCACTGCGCCTGCAAACGCCGCCGCCACCGACCCGTTGCCCCACATCGCGCGTGACGGCGACCGGGCAGCGCTGATCGTCGATGGCGCGCCCTATTTGATGCTCGGCGCGCAGGCGAACAATTCGAGCAATTACCCTGCCGAGCTGCCCAAGGTCTGGCCGATGCTCGAGCGGCTCCACGCCAACACGCTGGAAATCCCGATCGCCTGGGAGCAGATCGAGCCCGAAGAGGGCAGATTCGATTTTTCCTATCTCGACGCGCTGCTCAAGGGCGCGCGAGAGCACCATTTGCGCCTCGTGCTGCTGTGGTTCGGGACGTGGAAGAACACCTCGCCCAGCTATGCCCCCGCCTGGGTCAAGACCGACAATGCGCGGTTTCCGCGGATGACGACGCGCGACGGCACGGCGCATGGCGTGCTGACGCCGTTCGCCCGCACCACGCTCGACGCCGACAAACGCGCGTTCGTCGCGCTGATGCAGCGGCTCAGGGAGACCGATCCGCAGAACACCGTCATCATGGTCCAGGTCGAGAACGAGACCGGCAGCTACGGCTCGCCGCGCGATTTTTCCGCCAAGGCGAACCAGCTGTTCGCGCAGCCGATCCCCAAGGCGCTCGCCGCCAGGACGGGCAAGACAGGCACCTGGTCGACTGCGTTCGGCAAGGCGGCGGATACCGCCTTCAACGCCTGGTACACCGCACGCTATGTCGATGAGATCGCGGCTGCCGGGCAGGCGGTGAAGAACCTGCCGATGTATGCCAACGCCGCGCTCAGCGATCCATCCGCCGAGCCCGGCACCGGCGGCGGCGCGAGCGGCGGACCCGATGTCGGTTTCATCGACGTGTGGAAGGCGGCGGCCCCACACCTCGCCCTCGTCGCTCCGGATATCTACAACAGCGACGCCACGGCCTATGCCGAATATCTGACGCGCTACCGCCGGCCCGATAACCCGCTGATGATCCCGGAGACGGGGAATAGCTTGGCGTTCGCACGGTTCTTCTGGCCGGCGCTCGGCCACAATGCGATCGGCTTTTCGCCGTTCGGCTTCGACGACACAGGCTACAGCAATTATCCGCTGGGCGCGAAGCGGCTCGACGACGCGACGGTCGAGGCGTTCGCGTCCAAATATCGCCTGTTCGCGCCGATGGCGCGGACCTGGGCTGATATCGCGCTGCATCATCCGGTCTGGGGAGCCGCGAAGGGCGCAGATGCGGCCGATCAGTCGGTCACGTTCGGCCGCTGGAAGATCACCGCGCAATTCGATCAATGGGCGTTCGGCGAGCGCGACTGGACCTTCCTCAAGAGGGGGCCGGCGCCGACCACCGGCAAGCCCGTCGGCGGCGTCGCCGTCGCGCAGCTCGGCCCCGACCAGTTCCTCGTCTCCGGCGCCGGCGTGCGGGTTCGGCTGGGCGCCGCCGATCCGAAGACGACGAACGGCCTGATGCTGCGGGTCGAGCAGGGCCATTACGACGCCGACGGCGCCTGGGTGTTCGAGCGCGTGTGGAACGGCGATCAGACCGATTACGGACTGAACCTCCCGGCCGAGCCGGTGCTGCTCAAGGTCACCATGGGGACGTGGAAATGACCGGACGGTTTCGCTGGGCGCTCGGCGCCGCCTGTCTGGCGCTCGCCGCCGGCGCGCAGGCGGCTACGGTCGATCGCGTCGCGCACGGCGTAGTGGTGACGCCCGACAGCGGCCCCGCGAAGCGCGTGCGCGTCCTCTCCTATGGCGACGATCGCTTCCGCGTGACCGCGGTGCCCGGTGCCGACTTCGCCGAGGTGCCCGACAGCCTGATGGTGACCGCCGCGGCGTCAGGCGATCCGACGGTGCGCCAAGCGGGTGGCTATGTGAGCCTGACGCTGCCGCACGCAACCGCGCGCATACGCCTTGCCGACGGCGCCGTCAGCTTTCTCGATGCCGCGGGAAAGCCGGTGCTGACCGAAGCGCCACGCGCACCCTTCCGCCCCGAAACGGTCGAAGGACAGCCTTATTTCACCGTCAGCCAGCAGTTCAACCGCGGCACAGACGAGGGCTTCTACGGCCTCGGCCAGCACCAGAACCGGCAGATGAACTACAACGGCGAGGACGTCGAACTCGCCCAGCACAATATGGACATCGCGATTCCCTTCGTCGTCTCGACCAAGGGCTACGGCCTGTTGTGGGACAATGACGGGATCAGCCGCTTCGGCAATCCCCGTCCCTATCATTTCGTCGGCGACGACCTCGCCGTCACCAGCGGCGGCAAGGCTGGGTGGAAGGCCGATTATTATCTGAACGGCAAGCTCGTCGTCTCGCGCCAGGAACCGCGGATCGACTATCAGTTCATTCGTGACCAGAAGAACTGGCCGGCGGCGGCCAAGGCGACGACCAAGCCCTCGCCCGACACCGGCCAGAACACCGCCGGGGTCAATACCGAGCCGCAAAAGGTGATCTGGACCGGCGATGTCGTCGCAGACACCACCGGCGTCCACAAGTTCCAGCTCTACGGCTCGAGCTACATGAAGGTGTTCGCCGACGGCAAGCTGGTGCTCGATCGCTGGCGGCAGAACTGGAACCCGTGGCTGCACGATTTCGAGCTGCCGATGACCGCCGGCAAGCCGATCGCGATCCGCGTCGAACGGGAACCGAACGCCGGCTACATCGCGCTTCTCCACAACAATCCCTTACCCGCCGCCGACCGCCATTCGCTGTGGATGACCTCCGACGTCGCCAAGGACATCGACTATTATTTCGTCGGCGGCGGCAGCATCGACAAAGCGATCGCCGGCTATCGCGCGCTGACCGGCAAGGCGACGCTGCTTCCCAAATGGGCCTATGGCTTCTGGCAGAGCCGCCAGCGCTACGAGACGCAGGACCAGCTGCTATCGGTGGTGCGCGAATATCGCAAGGAGGGCATCCCGCTCGACAATATCGTGCAGGACTGGTTCTACTGGCCCGAGGACCAATGGGGCTGCCAGTGCTTCGACAAGCAGCGCTTCCCCGATCCGCAGGGGATGGTCGACGAGGTCCATGCGCTCAATGCGCACGTCATGATCTCGGTCTGGGGCAAATTCTATCCGACGACCGCCAACGGCAAGGCGCTCGATGCCAAGGGCTGGCTCTATCGCCGCCCGCTCGAGGCGAGGCAGAAGGATTGGGTCGGCCCCGGCTACGCCAACACCTTCTATGATCCCTATCCGAAGGGCGCGCGCGATCTGTTCTTCGATCAGGTGAACAAGGGGCTGGTGTCGAAAGAGTTCGACGGCTGGTGGCTCGATTCGGACGAGCCCGACTGGCATTCGAACATCTCGATCGCCGAGCGCGCCTACCAGATGGGGCCGACCGAGCGCGGCCCCGGTGAGGCGGTGTTCAACACCTATCCGCTGGTCCATGTCGATGGATTCGCGGCGCACCTGCGCGCCGCCCAGCCCGATCGGCGGCCCTTCATCCTGACGCGCTCCGCGTTCGGCGGGATTCAGCGCGACAATGCCGCGGTCTGGTCGGGCGACGTCGCGGCGCGCTGGGGCAATTTGCGCGACCAGATTTCGGCCGGGGTCAATCTGTCGATGTCGGGCCTGCCCAACTGGAGCCAGGATATCGGCGGCTTCGCAGTCGAGGACCGTTATTCGCAGCAGCGCCCCGACGCCCAGGCCGAATGGCGTGAGCTCAACCTGCGCTGGTTCCAGTTCGGCGCGTTCAGCCCGCTGTTCCGCAGCCACGGCGAATTCCCCCACCGCGAGATCTACCAGATTTCCGCCGGCGATCCGGCGATGCGCGCGTCGATGATCTGGTACGACACGCTGCGCTACCGGCTGATGCCCTATATCTACACCGCTGCCGCCGAGACCTGGTTCGACGACGGCACGATCATGCGCGGGCTGGTGATGGATTTCCCCGCCGACCGCCGCACCTGGGACGTGGACGACGAATATCTGTTCGGCCACGCCTTCCTGGTCGCGCCGGTCAGCGTGTTCAAGGCGCGCAGCCGCCGCGTCTATCTCCCCGCCGGGGCCGGCTGGTATGATTTCAACAGCGGCGCCTGGTATGACGGCGGCCAGACGATCGACGCGGCCGCGCCTTACGACCGCATGCCGCTGTTCGTCCGCGCCGGGTCGATCGTGCCGACGGGGCCGGCGATCCAATACACGTCCGAACAGCCCGATGGGCCGATCGTGCTCCAGGTCTTCACCGGCGCCGACGGGCGCTATTCGCTCTACGAGGATGACGGCGTCAGCCCCGCCTACAAGAAGGGCGCCTTTGCGCGCGTGCCGATCCGTTGGGACGACAAGGCCGGCGTGCTGACGATCGGCGCGCGCGAGGGCAGCTATCCGGGCATGCCGGCAAAACGGGCGATCTCGGTGCGCTTCTACGATCGCGCGCACCCGGCCGCGCCCGATTTCGACGAGAATGGCGCCTACCAGATCGTCTATGATGGCACGCCCGCGCGGATCGTGCGACGGCGGTAACTGGCTCAGGCGACCAGGCCACGCCCCTCGAGCCGGACGACGGGCACGATCGCCCCGTCATGTGGCGGCGGTAGCGTCATGGACAGCGCGGCATCGTCCTGCGCTACCGCGACGCTCCCGCCGCCGAGCAGCGTTGCGCGCTCGATCCGCAGGCTACCGAGTGCGCGACCGCCAAGCGCGGCGATCCTGACCGGCACCGACGGCCATTTGAGGAGGGCAGCGAACAGCGCGCCCTCTTTGGTGGTAAAGCGCACGTCACGCGCGGTGAAGGCGGCGGCGTGCTGCTCGCTCATCATGCCGCCGGCGGGGTTGGTCGGCCCCTCGCCGAATACCCGCCACGGCCGGCTGCCGTGGATCGCCGCGCTGTTGGTCTTCATCCAGGCGGTGATGCCGTCGAGGATTTTCTCTTCCTCGCTGTCGATCGTGCCGTCGCCACGCACCGGGATCGACAGCAACAGATTGCCGTTCTTGGCGACGGTATCGACCAGCCGCTGGATTACCTGCTCGGCCGGGACGTAGCTTTTGTTGTCGAAGCGCGCGCGATTGTAATGCCAGTCGCCGATGCAGGTGCAGGTCTGCCACGGCTCCGGGCGCAGCCGATCGGAGAAGCCGCGCTCGACATCCTCGACCAGCGCGCGGCGCTGATAGGCGGTCAGCACCTTGGCGGTCAGCACGACATCGGGCCGCCCGTGCCACGCCGTCGCCTGCGTGTAATAATGCGCCAGCGCCTCCACGCCCGCGGGTCCGAACGGCAGGCCGTAATCGTCGAGATAGACCATGTCGGGCCGATAGCGCTCGACCAGCTCCTTCTGGCGCAGCAGCCACTGCGCGACGAAACCGGGATTGGCGGCGGGCGCGAACTCCATCCAGCGGCCGTCATGCACCTCGTGCCACGCCGCCATCGCGGCGTCCGAGGCGATGCCGTCGGGCGGCACGAAGCTCGGGCCGGTGTAGAGCTCCTGCGGATCGAGCCCGTCCCACCAGGTGCCCCTGCCCTGCTCCTCGCGCAGCTTGAACGCGTCGTAACGATCACCGCGACGCGGGCCTTCGGCGTCGTAACCATAAGCGGTCTGCCACCAATGCCAGGCATGGCTGGCATGGTTGCTGACGCCGAACCGCAACCCCTCGGCGCGGACGATCTTCTCCCATGTGCCGACGATGTCGCGGCGCGGGCCGACGCGCAGCGTGTTCCATGCATGATGGCTGCTGTCGAAGGTGTCGAGATTATCGTGGTGGCAGGCCAACGCCATGAAGTAGCGCGCGCCGGCGGCCTTGTAGCGGCGGACGAGATAGGCCGGATCCCAATGCTCGGCCTTCCACAGATTCTCGATCTCCATGAAGCCGCGGTCGGCGGGATGGCCCCAGGTGGCGAGGTGGTGGCGATAGGCGCGCTCGCCCGGCACATACATCAACCGGCCGTACCAATCGCCCTGTTCGGGCACGCACTGCGCGCTCCAATGCGCCCAGATGCCGAATTTGGCGTCGCGGAACCAATCGGGCACCTGCCAGCCGTCGACCAGCGCGGACCAGGTCGGCGCGACGGCCCCCGCCCGCGCGGCACCCCAGGCAGCGAGTGTCGCGGCGCTCGCTGCTAGCAGGCTGCGGCGCTCGATCATCCGACCGGGAAGGAATCAGGCCGCATACTCGCATTTTCCTCCCCGTGTATAATTCGGCTCCGACCGAATCGCGAAATCGCCTTTGCCAAGGCCATCATACTCCTCTGCAAAACCAGTTACAGGGAGCGCTACCAGATTTCCATGCCGGACACCGAAGCGCTTCCCCGGGCATGCTAAGGTGACAAGTTGCCGCTCCCCTATAAGATGTAGTGAATGCCTTGACCAGCGCCCGTCTCCTCGCTAGCCGATAGCGTTACCAGTTAGTGTGCGGGGGACGGATGTTCGATTTGGCCAATTTGCCGGCTGATTGGCCCAACGGCCGATATTTCGGCCGGGTCGATTTCGGCTACGGCCCGACGCCCATGTCGGTCGTCAATGGCTACGTCGGGGATCTGTCTTCCGTTGCGCCGACGATATCGCAGGCGATCGAACAGCTTGTGACGGAAGTGTCTCCCGCGGGAACGCCGATCGGCGACTTCGATGAGATAGTGGCTGCGGGCGAGGCGCTACTGCTCAGCCCGATCGACCTTCACGCGGTCAAGGCGGCGGGCGTCACCTTCGCGGTGTCGGCGATCGAGCGCGTGATCGAGGAAGCCGCCCGGGGCGACGCGGCCGCCGCGACGAGCGTCCGCGATCGGCTCGAGCGGCGCGTCGGCGCCGGCGTGCGCGCGGTGATTCCGGGCTCTGCGGAAGCCACAGCGCTGAAGACGGCGCTGATCGAGGAAGGCCTGTGGTCGCAATATCTGGAGGTCGCGATCGGCCCCGACGCCGAAATCTTCACCAAGGCGCAGCCGCTGTCGACGGTCGGCCCCGGCGCGGAGATCGGCATTCGCTCCGATTCGGCGTGGAATAATCCCGAACCCGAGATCGTGCTGATCGTCGACAGCCGCGGCCACGCGATCGGCGCTGCCCTGGGCAACGATGTCAACCTGCGCGATTTCGAGGGGCGATCGGCATTGCTGCTCGGCAAGGCCAAGGACAATAACGCCTCGTGTTCGATCGGCCCCCTGATCCGGCTGTTCGACGACAGTTTCACGATGGACGATGTGCGCGCCGCGGAGGTGACACTGACGGTGCGCGGTACTGACGGCTATCTGCTGGAAGGAAGGAGTTCGATGCGCGAGATCAGCCGCGACCCCGAGGCGCTCATCGCCCAGGCAATGAGCGAGCACCATTATCCCGACGGCTTTGCCTTGTTTCTCGGCACGCTGTTCGCGCCAACTCAGGATCGCGACCTTCCCGGCCGCGGCTTCACGCATCGGGTCGGCGACCTGGTATCGATCGCGACGCCGAAGCTCGGCACCTTGGTCAATCGAGTCACAACATCGCGCGACGCGCCGCCCTGGTCGCTCGGCATCGGCGGCCTGATCGAGAACTTGGCCGCGCGCGGCCTGATCGGCGTAGCATGACTGCCGGTACAACGATGCTGGATGCAACGGCCGCCCCGATTGCGACATCAGGGGGGGCGATCTATCCCAGCCTGATCGACAAACGCGTGCTGATTTCCGGCGGCGGTTCGGGGATTGGCGCGGCGATGGTGACTGCCTTCGCAAACCAGGGCGCACGCGTCACTTTCCTCGACATCCTCGATGACGAATCGCAGGCACTCGCCGAACGCGCCAGCAAGGGTTCGCGGCATCCGGTATGCTTCATTCCCTGCGATCTCCGCGATCTCGACGCGCTCAACGCCGCCTTCGGCACCGCCGGTGAGGCCGACGAAGGTCTCGATATCCTCATCAACAATGCCGCCAACGATGATCGCCACGCGATCGAGGCGGTGACGCCTGCGTATTGGGACGATCGCATGGCGGTAAACCTGCGGCACCTGTTCTTCGCAGCGCAGGCCGCGGCGCCGCTGATGCGCCGCGCAGGCGGCGGCGTGATCGTCAACCTGGGCTCGATCAGCTGGCACCTCGCATTACCCGACATCGTCCTCTACCAGACGGCGAAGGCGGGCATCGAGGGCATGACCCGCGCGCTGGCCCGCGATCTCGGCGGCGACAATATCCGCGTCGTCACGATCGTGCCTGGCGGCATCAAGACGCCGCGGCAGGACGCGCTTTGGCACGATGAGGCCGAGGAGCGACGGATGCTCGAGACGCAGTGCCTCAAGCAGCGCGTGCTCCCGGCCGATGTGGCAGCCCTCGCCCTGTTCCTCGCATCCGATGACGCGCGCATGTGCACCGCGCACGAATATTTTGTCGATGCCGGCTGGCGATGACGGACAAGCCGCGCCCACCGCGGCGGTCAATCACGCCGGAGCTGCGACGGAACCGCGTTCGATCAGGGTAAAGTCGAGTACACGATGCACCGGATTGGGGCGCTCGCCCTGTCGGCGCTTGGCGATCTCCGTAGCCAGCGTCTCGATCGCTGCGCGTGACATATCGGCGATCGGCTGGTGGACGGTGGTCAGCTCGGGCCAGGTCGCGGTGGCGAGGATCGTATCGTCGAATCCACAGACGCTGAGTTCGCCCGGAACGTCGAGATTCATTCGGTGGGCGACGGCAACGACCGCTGCGGCCATGTCGTCGTTGCTCGCGAAGATCGCCGTCGGCGGCGCATCGAGCGCGAGCAGCGCCTGCGCCGCGTCGAGGCCCGAGCGATAGCTGAAGAGGCCTTGCGCGATCAGAGCTGGATCGATCGCAAACCCCATTTCGACCAGCGCTGCACGATAGCCATCGAGTCGGCGCGCGCTCGCGGTTTGATCGGGATTTCCGGTGATGAACCCGATGCGACGATGACCTTGGGCGCCGATATGCCGAGTCATCACCCGCGCCGCTTCGAAATCGTCGATGCTGACGGCGGAGATCGCCGGCGCCGGGCGCCCTGACGCTACCGCGACAGCGGCCACATCTCCCGCGGTGAGCAGCATCAACAGCGCCGCCGAATCGCATAATGGAGGCGGCAGCAGAATGCCGTCGATTCCGCTTGCGATCAGATGCCGCGCGACGCGCTGTTCGTCAGGCCCGGGATCGCATTTCTCGACGACGAGCTGGATATCGCTGCGGCTCGCCTGATCGAGGCTGCCGACCAGGAACTCGCTGAGATAGGCCGCGCTCGGATTGCTATAGAGCAGGCCGATACGGATCTGGCCGCCGCCCGCCAGGCTGCGCGCGGCGCGATTGGGTGCGTAATTGAGCTCGGCGATGGCCGCGTTGACCGCGTCGCGCGAGGCGGGCCGGACGTGGGCAGCGCCGTTGATGACGCGCGATACGGTCATCGGCGAAACACCGGCGCGGCGCGCGACATCGCCGATCGTCGGTGCGCCCCGCCGCCGGCGCGAAGACGGTTTCGTCGCGTGCGTGATCTCATCCATTATGGCGTCCTGTAGCGCAGCCGCGCGGCGTCCGGCTAGGGTTTAGCAGGACCCTAAGCGAGAAGGTGGGTCGCTCCTCGATCAGCTCGTTATACCATGCGCCGCCGCGAACCTCATGAAGAGATCGGGCCACTGCGACGCCGGCAACGATTTGGGCAATCGTACACCGAAACCGTGGCCGCCCTTGGCAAAGGCGTGCAGCTCAGCCGGCTGTCCAGCCGCAAGCATCGCCTGATACATCATGATGCTGTTGGCCGGCGGCACGACGCCGTCGTCGCCGGCGCAACACAGGAACACCGGCGGCGTGCCCTCTGACACCGCATTCTGAACCGAATAGGCCTCACGCTGCGCGGTCGTCGAGGCGGGACCGAGCAGGGCGTCGCGCGAGCCGACATGCGCTTCACGGCCCAGCGTGATCACCGGATAGATCAGCCCTGCCAGGTCGGGCCGCGCCGACAGCCGATCGGCGGCATCGACGGGTTCGTAGATCTTGTCGTCGAACCGCGTCGCCAGTGAACCGGCCAAATGTCCACCGGCCGAAAAGCCGAGAATCGCGACCCGATCGGGACGAACGCCGTAGCGATCGGCATTGGCGCGGATCAGCCGCATCGCGCGCTGTGCATCCTGCAACGGCACGTCGGCGCGCTGCGCCCAGCCCTCGCCCGGCAGGCGATAGAGCAGGATGAAAGTGGTGATGCCGCGCGCGTTGAGCCACGCCGCCTGTTCGGTGCCCTCATTGTCATAGGAGAGGAAGCCATAGCCGCCGCCGGGGATCGACATCACCGCAACGCCGTTCGGCTTGGCGGCGCGCTTCACGACCAGCATCGGGGTGCCGATCTGCGTCAGCCAGCGGTCGTGATGCGCCGGATCGTGAGACCGGTCGTTGACCTTCTCGGTCAAGTGCACGCCCTCCCCGCCGGGCGGCGTTCCCGGCCATAGCGGGATCGTCTCGTCGGCACCCTTGGGCGGCTGCGCGACGACACGGGCGGCCGCCCCGGCCGTCATCAGCGCGATGCCGCCGCCGATCAGACCGCGGCGCGTGGGAGAGATCATCGGTTTTGCTCCATTAGTAGCTGAAGGCGCGGAAGGAATGCGCGGGAAAGGTGAGGGCGAAGTCGGTGCGTCCGGGATCGTCCGCTTTGGAGGCAGGCGACAGAGCCCCATCGGCAGCGATTGGGGTGAGCTGCGGCACCGTTCCGGCAACCGAGATCGTGATCGCGGCCGGCTCGTCACGGTAATTCTCGACGACGAAGCTCCTGTTGTCATAGGCGAACAGTGCGACCTTGGCCGGCGCGTCGATCCGCACCGGGAAATCGGTCATCGCATAGCGTTTGATTTGTGTCAGCACGCCCTGCGGGAGCGCGTACAGATCGCCCATATTTTCCGGAACGTTGAGCATCATCAGCGTGCCCTTGCCATAATGATCCATCAGCATGATCGGAAAGCCCTTGTCGCGCGCGACGCCGCGGATGATCGGCCAGCTGTCGTTGGTGTAGAAGCGAACCTCGGGGAACAGGACCGTCGCATCGGGATGGTCGGGATCGTCGAGCAGCGTGCCGTTGCCCGCGCCGAAACCGTTATAATAATGGTTGATGAGCGCGGCATTGCCGGTCGGGGTCCATTCGGCGATATCGTGGAAACGGTCGCCGAGCGCCGTCACTAGCCCCGAGGTGACGATCACCGTCTTGCCCGCCTTCAGCGCACCTTCGATCTCGGCGACGATGTTGGGATCGTGCGCAGCATCCGCGGCGAGCAGGATCGTCGGTGCTTGTTCGGGAAAGGTCGGATAGAGCTCGATCGGCAGGCCGATATTGCCGAGATAATTGTGCAGGAAATCCTCACCTGACGACTGGTAGGGATGGTAGGCGGCAATGCCGATCGGCTCCCCGAGCGCGCCGACGACGCGATCGGCGATACCGAGCGCCGCGCCCGCCGCACGACCCCATCCCGGCGCGCTGTCATGCGTCTTGCGCCAATCGCGCGCGATCGTGTCCCAATCGAAACTGGTCGTTGCGTCCTCCCACGGCCGCGTGCCGCCGTCGATCCCCGCGCTTTCGGACATCGGGTGCCAGTTGAACAACGTGATCTCGGGCGCCTTGGCGAAGGCGGTATCCCAGATCTGCTCGGCATAGCGATCGACGGAGCGCGTCGAGAAGGTGTCCATCCAGCCGCCGAGATTCTTGCCCGGCCGGATATGGTCGTAATAGCGGATGATCTCGTAGCTTTCATATTGCTGGAGCAGCTGGTCGGTAATCTCGGGATCGCGCGTCTCGGTGCCGGTATAGATTGCGTCGAACATCTGGCTCTGCTTTTCGAGATCGTAGCCCGATCCCTGGAAATGCGGATACCAGTTGGGATATTTGATGATCATCCGCACCCGCGGATTGACCGCCTTGGCCGGGCCCAGCACCAGGTCTTTCGAGACCTCGCGCATCGTGTCGAGCCGGTAATCGGTCCAGCTCCGCTTGCCCTTGGCGGCGATGTCGGCGGCGCTTTTCGAATTGAAGAAGAAGAAATCGTCGAGGATCACCTCGTCGAAATGCCGCGCCGCCAGTTCCACGGCGCGCTTGCATTCGGCGCGGTCCTCCGGATCGGCATAATCGAAGGTGCCGAACTGGCCGCCCTGCCCGCCCTTGGCGAGCGTGATGCCGCCGGAGACGCGAATGCCCTTCGCCTCGAATTCCTTCTTCACCGCCTCGATCTGCGCGTCGGTGGCGAAGGTGCCGTCGCGATAGGCTTCGACATAGACATGGTCGAAATGGAGCTGCGACGAGGCGCGCGAAAAATCGGCGGCGAAGGTTGCCGGATCGGCGAGGCGGATCGTGTCGCGGACAGTGACGTAGATCGCGACCTGGAAATGACGATACCCTGTGTCGACGGCCGGAGCCCGATCGGGTGCGGCTCCAGCGGCGCTGCCGAGCGGAAACACCAGCGCGGCAAGTAATGCGATCGTCGTCCCTTTCATTTCCCTCTCCGCCTGTTTTTTCTTTCCTTTGGCGTAGCTGGTAGCGATACCAGTTGCAACGACTTTGCCTGTATGCGGTTCGCAATGCCCGCATACCGATCAGAATAGGCTTAGACCCAGAATCGATCGGCTTTGCACACCCCCCGCTCGTCATGCCGGACTTGATCCGGCATCCCGCTTCTTTCCTGCGCTGGTTACGAAAAAAAGCGGGGCCCCGGCTCGGAGACCGGGTGACGATTCAGATTGACCGAAAGCAAGTCTAGGGGCGCAGGTGGGCCGGCCTGGGGCTGTCAGTGATTGTTGCGGGGGAGCCCTTTGGTCTGGGCGATGCGCTGGTACTTTTCCGCGCCTTCGAGGATCATGCCGGTGTTCATCTGCCCGACCATCGCGCGCTGGATTTCCTGCCACGGCGTCTGCGAGGCGGGATAGCGATAACCGCCCTGCGCTTCGAGCCCGGCGCGCCGCCGGGCCAGTTCTTCGTCGGGAATCAGCACGTCGACGCGCCGCCTCTTGAGATCCATCCGGACCCGGTCGCCCGTCTTGAGCAGAGCAAGGCCGCTCATCGCCGCCGCCTCGGGCGAGGCGTTGAGGATCGAGGGGCTGCCCGACGTGCCCGATTGCCGCCCGTCGCCGATGCACGGCAACGCCGAAACGCCTTCGGTGATGAGATAGGCGGGAGGGCGCATGTTCACCACCTCGGCGGCGCCCGGATAGCCGATCGGCCCCGTGCCGCGCATGAACAGCAGGGTTTCGCTGGTGATGTTCAATGCGGGATCATCGATGCGGTTGTGATAATCTTCGGGCCCGTCGAAGACCACCGCCGGCCCCTCGAACGCCTCGGGATCATCGGGATTGGACAGGTAGCGCTCGCGAAATTCCGGAGAGATCACGCTGGTCTTCATGATCGCCTGGTCGAACAGATTGCCGGTCAGCACGATGAAGCCCGCTTCCGGCTTGAGCGGCCGGTCGAACGGCCTGATGACGCGCTCGTCCTCGATCGGCGCGTCGCGGCAATTGTCGCCGATCGAGCGGCCGTTGGCGGTCACCGCATCTTCGTGAACGAGGCCCTGCGCCATCAACTGGGCAACCACGGCGGGTACGCCGCCGGCGCGATAATAATCCTCGCCGAGATATTCACCGGCAGGCTGCAAATTGACCAGCAGCGGGAGTTTGTGACCGAGCCGCTCCCATTCGGCGAGCGGCAGGTCGACGCCGATATGACGCGCGATCGCGGCAAGATGGATCGGCGCGTTGGTCGATCCGCCGATCGCCGAATTGACGACGATCGCGTTCTCGAACGCCTCGCGGGTGAGGATGTCCGAAGGCTTGAGATCCTCTTGGACCATATCGACGATGCGCTTGCCCGTGCGCCAGGCGCATTCCTGACGGTCGCGGTAGGGCGCGGGGATCGCCGCCGAGCCGGGTAGCGACATGCCGAGCGCTTCGGTCAGCGAGTTCATCGTCGTCGCCGTGCCCATCGTGTTGCAATAGCCGGTCGAGGGAGCCGAAGAGGCGACGAGCTTGACGAACTCGGCGTCGTCGATCTCACCGCCGGCGAGCATCTGGCGCGCCTTCCACACGATCGTTCCCGAGCCGGTCCGCTCGCCCCTGTGCCAGCCGTTGAGCATCGGACCGACCGACAGCGCGATCGCGGGAATATTGACCGTTGCGGCGGCCATCAGCATCGCCGGGGTCGTCTTGTCGCAGCCGATCGTCAGCACGACGCCGTCGATCGGATAGCCGTAGAGCAGCTCGACCAGGCCGAGGTAGGACAGGTTGCGATCGAGCGCGGCGTTGGGACGCTTGCCGGTCTCCTGGATCGGATGAACGGGAAATTCGAGCGCGATGCCGCCGGCCTCGCGGATGCCCTCGCGCACCCGCTCGGCGAGCACGAGGTGATGGCGGTTGCACGGGCTGAGGTCGCTGCCCGACTGGGCAATGCCGATGATCGGTTTGCCCGACCGCAATTCCTCGAGGCTCAGCCCGAAATTGAGATAGCGCTCGAGGTAGAGCGCGGTCATGTCGATATTATCGGGATTGTCGAACCAGGCGCGCGAGCGCAGCCTCGGCTTGGCGGTGTCGGTCACGGTTTGCCTTCGGATCAGCGGGCGACGGACACGCGGTAGATCATGGCCGCCCGATAGGGCGTGCCGGGATCGACGCGGGCCGACGGAAAGTCGGGATGGTTGGGCGAATCGGGAAATTTCTGCGGTTCGAGCGCGATGCCGTCGCCCATCCGGTACAGATGGCCGTGCTTGCCGACGAAGGTTCCGTCGAGGAAGTTGCCGGAATAGACCTGCACCCCCGGCTCGGTCGTCAGCACCTCGAGAACGCGCCCCGATTTCGGGTCCTCGAGCCTCGCGGCGAGCTCGGGCGTCTTGGTCTCGCCCTTGTCGAGCACGAAATTGTGGTCGTAGCCGCGGCCATAGACGATCTGCTGATCGCTGCCGTCGCGGATGCCGTCGGCAATGCGGCGGCCCTTGCGGAAATCGAACACCGTGCCGGTGACGTCGCGCAGCTCGCCGGTCGGGATCAGGTGCGCGTCGACAGGGGTGTAGCGGCCGGCCGGAATCGTCAGGATTTCGTTGGTCGCGCCGCCCGGCGAGCCCTCACCCGCCATGTTGAAGATGGCGTGATTGGTCATGTTGAGTATCGTCGGCTTTGTCGTCGTCGCCTCGAATTCGATCTTGAGCGAACCTGTCCCGTCGAGCGAATAAGTCACCTTCGCTTCGACAGCGCCGGGATAGCCCGCCTCGCCGTCCGGGCTGCTCAGCGTGAACACCGCGCTCGCCGTCGGGCCGGACTTGATCGAGGCGAGCCGCCAGTTCTGCACGTCGAAACCCTTGCCGCCGCCGTGTAGTGACTGGCCGTGATCGTTGGTGGGCAGGTGGTAGGTCTTGCCGTCGAGCGTGAAGGTGCCGTTGGCGATTCGATTGGCGTAGCGCCCGATCGTCGCGCCCCAGTAATTGGGCTTCTCTTCATAGGATTTGAGATCGCCATAGCCGAGCAGGATGTCTGCGATTTTGCCGTTGCGATCGGGCGCGCTCATTTTCCACAATGTGGCGCCATAGGTGATGATCGTCGCCGAAACGCCATTGTCGGCTTTCAGGGTCACCGCTTCCACTTCGCTCCCGTTCGAAAGCGTGCCGAAGGGCGCTTTGCTCGCCTCGGTGGCTCGTGCCGAACCGGCTGCGGCAACCGCCGCCAAAGCTCCTGCCACCGCTGCGCCTCGCTTGAGCGTGTTCATCATTCCGGCTCCCCTCGCATTCCTCGCAACCGTCCTGATTCGCTGACCGATTGACGTGTTCGATTCTTGTATATAGTCGGACAAATACGAATAGCACAAGCCGGTTTGCCAAGCCCCATCGGCTGGCGGAAACGGCGAAGTCGAGAGGACGCCAGATGCCATCAACGATCTCTTCGCCCGCCGTCGCGCCGCAGCCCACGGGGACGGCCGGCGGTAGCGTGCGCTACGGCCCGGCGCTGACGCTTCTCGCCAGCCTGTTCTTCATGTGGGGCTTCATCACCGTCATCAACAACACGCTGCTGCCGCATCTGAAGTCGGTGTTCGATCTCAACTACACCCAGACCACGTTGATCGAATCGGTCTGGTTCATCGCCTATTTCTTCGCGTCGATCCCCTCGACCAAGCTGATCGAGAAGGTCGGCTACAAACGGTCGCTGGTGATCGGTCTGCTCATCATGGCTGCGGGATCGTTGGGCATGATGCTCGCGGCCAGCATTCCCTCCTACACCGTGACGCTCGTCATGCTGTTCGTCATCGCCAGTGGCATCACGCTGCTGCAGGTCGCGGCGAACCCTTACGTCGCGGTGGTCGGCAAGCCCGAGACCGCCTCGTCGCGCCTCAACCTGGTGCAGGCGATGAATTCGATGGGCACCTGGCTGGCGCCGTTCTTCGGCGCTTATCTGATTCTCGGCCGGTCGAAGGGCGGCACCTCCGCCGTGGGCACCGTGCTGACCCCGGCCGAGCGGCTGGCCGACGCGCATGCCGTGGTCCTGCCCTATGGCCTCGTCGCCGCCGTGCTGCTGGTGCTCGCGATCATCATCGCGCGCTTTCCGTTGCCGGCGATGACCTCGGACGCGCCCGCATCCAAAACCAAAGGCGCGTTGATCAATCCTGAATTATTCAAGCATCGCAATCTGGTGTTCGGCATCCCCGCAATCTTCATCTACCTGATCGCCGAGATCGGGGTCGCCAATCTGTTCGTGAACTTCGTCAGCGCGCCCGACATTGGCAACATGACGCACGAGGCGGCGGGCAATTATCTCTCCTTCCTGTGGGGCGGGATGATGATCGGGCGCTTCGCCGGCTCGGCGCTGATGCAGCGCTTCGACGCAGGCAAGGTACTCGCCGGCTTCTCGATCGCAGCCTTCGGTGTTGCGATGGTGACGGTGCTGGCCCACGGCGCCGTCGCGATGTGGGCGCTGATCCTGATCGGCCTGTGCCACTCGATCATGTTCCCGACGATCTTCACGCTCGCGATCCGCGGCCTCGGGCCGCTGACCGAGGAAGGTTCGGGCTTGCTCATCATGGCGATCGCCGGCGGTGCATTGGTGATCGTGCAGGGCTGGATCGCTGACGCCTATGGCCTGCAGGCCTCGTTCCTGCTGACCGCAGCGTGCGAACTCTACACGCTGTTCTATGCCCTGTGGGGCAGCAAGCCGACCCACGCGCTACCCGAACAGCATCCAGTCGACTGACGCCCGGGCGGCGAGCCCGCGCAATCAGGCGCGGGCCGCGACCTCCGTGTCATCCACCATCGCGCTGCGGGTATCGTCGAGGGCGAGTTCGACCAGCACGTTCATCGCCTCTGCCGCGGCTTCGGCATTCCCGTCGGCGATTGCGTCATAGACCCGCTGGTGATCGGGAATCGGATTGCGCGGCAAGGCGCGGGTGCGCTGCTTGAACTGCGTCGTCCAGTTCACCGCGGCGCCGATGCTGGCGCTCAGCACCATCATCGCCTGGTTACGCGTCGCCTGGAGAATGGCGTGATGAAAGTCGCGATCGGCGGCGCGGCCGGCCTCGGTGGTGAGGGTATGGCGGCGCATCGCCGCGAGCGCGTCCCTCATCGCCTTGAGATCGGCCTTGTCGCGGCGCTGCGCGGCGAATCGCGCGGCCGCCGGCTCGACCACGGCGCGCAGCTCGAACAGCGAGCGCACGAACTCGATGTCGGGCTCGCCGCTGAACGCCCAGCCGAGCACGTCGGGATCAAGCAGGTTCCAGCGATCGCGCTCGAGCACGCGGGTGCCCGCCTTGGGGCGACTCGCGATGAGTCCCTTGGCCGTCAGCACCTGAATCGCTTCGCGATAGGCGCTGCGCGAGACCTTCAGTTCGCCGGCGAACGCCACCTCGCCCGGCAGGATATCGCCGGGAAGATATTTGCCCGACAAGATATCGGTGCCTAGCTTGTGCGCGATCGCGCCGTGGAGCCGGCGCCCCGGACCGCGCTGATCTTCGTTCGCCCTGCTGCTGTCATTTGCCGGCCCGGCATTATATCTGGTCACGTTGCACTGCCTCCGCCGCTCCACCGTAACAGCACGTAGCGTCGGAAGGAACCGAGGAAGATTGCGTTTCGCGGCAGAGCCTAATATGTCGGAGTAAATAGGAGGATTCGAATGACCGATTTTCGTTCCGTGGCGGCGGCGACGGGGAAACCGCAGGGCGATCCTCTGCCCGTTCATGGACCCGCGGAGGTCGCCGCGGCGTGCCAGAAGGCCGAGGCCGCGTTCGACACCTATCGCGCGACCGATCGCGAAACCCGCGCCGCCTTTCTCGAACGCATTGCCGACGCGATCATGGCGATCGGCGATCCGCTGATCGAAGCGGCGATGACCGAATCGGGCCTCCCGCGCGCGCGGCTCGAAGGCGAGCGCGCCCGCACCTGCGGGCAGCTTCGCATGTTCGCCGGGGTTGTCCGCACCGGACTTTGGCAGCAGTTGCGCATCGACCCCGCACTGCCCGAGCGCCAGCCCCTGCCCCGTCCTGATCTGCGGCTGCGGATGATCCCGGTCGGCCCGGTCGCGGTGTTCGGCGCCTCCAATTTCCCGCTGGCGTTCTCGACCGCGGGCGGCGACACCGCTTCGGCGCTCGCTGCGGGCTGCCCGGTCGTCGTCAAGGGCCATCCGGCGCACCCGATCACCGGCGGTCTCGTCGCCACCGCGGTAGCCAAGGCGGTAACCGATGCCGGCCTGCCCGAAGGCGTGTTTCAGCACCTCGTCGGACCATCGAATGAACTCGGCGGGGCGCTGGTGCAGGACCCGCGCATCATGGCGGTGGGCTTCACCGGCTCGCGCGCCGGCGGCCTCGCTTTGGCCAAGCTCGCCCAGGCGCGCGAGGTGCCGATCCCGGTTTATGCCGAAATGTCGAGCATCAACCCCGTCATTCTCATGCCTGCGGCGCTCGAGGCGCGCGGCGGCGCGATCGGCAGCGCCTATGTCGGATCGCTGACCAACGGCGCGGGCCAGTTCTGCACCAATCCCGGCCTGGTGCTGGCGATCGAGGGTGAGGGACTCGACGCCTTCGTCGCAGCGGCCGCCGAGGCCGTCACCCAAGCGCAGGCCCAGACCATGCTGACCACCGGCATCGCCGCCGCCTATGCCAAGGGCGTCGAGGCGCTCTCCGGCGCTCCGGGCGTCGACGTCGTCGGCAAAGGCGCGCCCGGCGGCGAGACCAGCGGCGGCGCGATCGTGTTCCGCACCAGCGCCGACAAGTTCCTCGCCGACAAGGCGATGGGCAACGAGGTGTTCGGCGCATCGTCGGTCGTGGTCGTCTGCAAGGACGAGGCTGAGCTCGTCGAGGTCATCACCAGCCTGGAAGGCCAGCTGACCGCGACGCTCCACATGGACGACGCCGACGAGCCGATGGCGGCGCGCCTGCTGCCGGCGCTCGAACGCAAGGTCGGCCGCATTCTCGCCAACGGTTGGCCGACCGGCGTCGAAGTGGCGCATGCCATGGTTCATGGCGGCCCCTTCCCGGCGACCTCCGATCCTCGGACGACCTCGGTCGGCAGCCTCGCGATCGACCGCTTCCTGCGCCCGGTCTGCTACCAGAACCTGGCCCAGGACGTGCTTCCACCCGAACTCCGTGATGACGCCCGGAGCGACGGCGTTCCGCGCCTGATCGACGGCGCGCTGACGCTGAACTGATTGCTTCAAAAACATCTTGCGGCGCCTCCACCAAGAGGGGCGCCGTATCAGGGAGAGTGTGATGACGTACCTTCGCCTGCTGCAGCACCGCGCGTCCGACGGCGCGCGCAGCGTGATCCTCGCCGAAGGCGACGAGGCCCATATCCTCGAAGGTGCTGCTTCCACCCGAGAGCTGGCATTGAGGGCGATCGCGGAGGGCAAGACTCTCGCCGAGATCGTGCGCGGCTGTCCGGCGGGCGCGTCGGTCGATATCGCCGCGGAGTTCGCTGCCGGTCGCCTTCTCGCCCCGATCGACCATGACGATCCCGCGCATGTGCTGCTGACCGGCACCGGGCTCACGCATCTCGGTTCGGCCGAAGGCCGCGACAAGATGCACAAGGCCGCCGCGGCGGGAGAGAAGCTCACCGACAGCATGCGCATCTTCCTCGAAGGCGTCGAGGGCGGCAAGCCCGCCAAGGGCGCGATCGGCCAGCAGCCCGAATGGTTCTACAAGGGCGATGGTTCGCAGCTCGTCGGCCCGACCGATCCGCTGACCATGCCCGCCTTCGCGCAGGACGGCGGCGAGGAGCCGGAGCTGGCCGGCATCTACATCATCGCCGAAGACGGCACGCCCTGCCGCCTCGGCTTCGCGCTCGCCAACGAGTTTTCCGATCACGTCACCGAGCGTCACAATTACCTGTGGCTCGCGCATTCGAAGCTGCGCCAGGCGTCGCTCGGCGCCGAGCTGCTGCTCGGGCCGCCGCCCGCCAGCATCGAGGGATCGAGCCGCATCCTTCGCGACGGCGAAACGCTGTGGGAAAAGCCCTTCCTCTCGGGCGAGGCGAACATGTCGCACAGCTTCGCCAATCTCGAGCATCATCATTTCAAATACGACCTGTTCCGCCGTCCCGGCGACGTGCACGTCCATTTCTTCGGCACCGCGACGCTCTCCTTCAGCGATGGCGTGGCGACGCGCGCGGGCGACACGTTCGAGATTTCCGCCGCACCGTTCGCGCTGCCGATCCGCAACCGCCTCGCGCGCGCGGCAGCCGGCGGCGCGCCGACGGCGGTGAAGGTGCTCTGAGCCGATGGATCCGCTCCGCCTCGTCGCCGACGTCTTTCTGCGCGGCAGGCGCGAGATCGTCGAGGAATTCCACGACTGAACACGTTTTCGGGGAGGATATGTGATGAAGCCGTTGACCAAAAGCCTGCGCCGCGGCGCGATCGCCCTGCTGCTCTCGGGGGTGGCGATCACCGCGCCAGCCAAGGCCGACACCGCCGGCAAGCCGACCGTTGCGGCGTTGCACGCCGATCAACCCGGACCCGAATACCACAAGGAGATCTTCTCCCAGTTCGCCGAGCAGCTCGGCCACGGCATCTACGGCGGGCTGTGGGTCGGCAAGGATTCGAAGATTCCGAACACCGACGGCTTCCGTAACGACGTGGTCGCCGCGCTGCGTGAGCTGAAGGTGCCGGTGATCCGCTGGCCCGGCGGCTGTTATGCCGATCAATATCACTGGCGCGACGGCATTGGCCCGCAGAAGGACCGCCCGGTCCGGGTTAACACGACCTGGGGCGGCGTCACCGATCCCAACACCGTCGGCACCGACGAATATTTCACGCTGCTCGGGCTGGTCGGGGCCAAGGCTTATGTCTCTGCCGATGTCGGCGACGCCTCGCCCGGAGAAATGACCGATTGGGTTCAGTATATGACGGCCCCCGCCGGCACGCTCGCCGACGAGCGCGCCGCGAACGGCCACAAGGCACCCTATGAGCTGCCCTATTTCGGCATCGGCAACGAGCTGTGGGGCTGCGGCGGCAGCATGCGCCCCGAATATGCCGCCGACGTGACGCGGCGCTACGCCACGTTCGTCAAGGTTCCGGAAGGGACAAAAACGCTCAAGATCGCCTCGGGCGCCAACACCGACGATTACAACTGGACCGAGACGATGATGCGCATCGCCGGCGATCAGGTCGACGGGCTGTCGCTCCATTATTACACCCTGCCCGGCGGCGGCTGGCCGCCCCACACCGATCCGATCCATTTCGACGAAACCGGCTGGGCCGATGCGCTGGCGCAGGCCGAGCATATCGACGAGCTCATCACCAAGCACTCGGCGATCATGGACAAATACGATCCCAAGAAGCGGGTCATGCTGGCGGTCGACGAATGGGGCGCGTGGTACCAGCAGGATCCGGACACGCATCCCGGTTTCCTGCGCCAGCAGAACACGCTGCGCGACGCGATGATCGCTTCGACCACGCTCGATATCTTCGCGCGCCATGCCGACCGCGTGCGGATGAGCGCGATCGCCCAGATGGTCAACGTGCTGCAGGCCATGGTCCTGACCGACGGCGCGAAGATGGTGCGGACGCCCACCTATTGGGTCTATGACATGTACAAACCCTGGCAGGACGCGACGGTGCTGCCGATCACGCTCGAAACGCCATCCTATACGCGGGGCAAGTTCACCATTCCGGCGATCAGCGGCTCGGCGGTGAAGGGCAAGGACGGGCTGGTCCATATCGCGCTGTCCAACGTCGATCCCGATGAGGCCAATACGGTGACGATCGCGCTCGACGGCACGAGCGGGCGGTCGGTCAGCGGCACCATCCTGACGGCGCCGGCGATCACCACGCACAACACGTTCGACGATCCCGACGCGGTCAAGCCCGCCGCCTTCACCGGTGCGCGGATCGCGGGCGGCAAGCTGGTCGTCACCCTGCCCGCCAAGTCGATCGTCGTGCTGACGCTGCAATGAGCCAGCTCCTCGCCGGCTCTGCCTCGCAGCGCTGGCGCGCCGGCCTGCGCGGCTGGGTTCGGCGATGCCGCAGCCCAGACACATGACCTTAACGATCGACTGATCGTTCCTCGCTTGGAACCGTGCTATTGTCCTTGCGCAGGAACGAAACGGTGTAGGAGACCTTGCGGGCGTCGCCGATCGGAAGGCTGAACTCGAAGGGATGACGACGATCGGTGATCGTCTGCTCGAGCCCTTTGGTCGTTATCGTCAGGGTCGCAGCCTGCACATCGCTGTCGGACGCCGACGTCCACACATACAGGTCTCGCTGATTGGCGAGCCCGAGCATCATCGCCGTAATGTTGCCCACCGGGCTCTGATCGGTTCGAAAGCTGTTGTCGTCAGTCGTCGGCAAAGGCTTTTCGGGCGAGAAATAATTCTCCTGCAGCCGCTTGAATACGGGCAGACCGTCGACGGCGATCGCCGTGACGCCCTTTGCGGAAAGCGGCAGGGTCACCTTTCCGTCGACCACGGCAACCGAACCGGCGGCGTCCCCGTCCCGCCACAATCGGGCGCTATACCGGCGGCCCGGCACGAATGGAACGCGGTCGCGGTCGAGCGTGATCGTCACCTCGCGCGCGGTGGGCGCTTCGTTGGACAGCGCGAGGTAGAATTTATCGTTGCCGTAGCCCGTCACATAATTGGCCTGCGGATCGCTGGCGGTGACGAGATGACGCGGCATCCAGAGATGAACGCCCTTGTCGCCCATGAATACACCCGGCCGATCGCCATAGACCTTGCTGCGCAAATAGGCGTAGCCCTGGGCATAGCGCGAGGGGAAGGCGATCGCGCCCTTGGTGCGCGTCTCGAAATCCGACATCAGATAATCGATCAGCAGCGCGATGTGCGGCCAGACATGGTTGTAGTAGATTTCGTTGTAGTTGAGCTGCTTGAACGGGCGATCGGGATAGTCGGCGCGATCGTAGACATCGGAAAAGGCGATGTTGATGTCATAGCCCGGATAGGTCTTGTAGCGGCCGACGATCGCCGCGCGCGCCGCATCGTGCAGGAAGCCGTCGTGCGCGGCCGCCGCGATGCGCAGCTCATAGGCCGCCTGGTGCGCGAGGAACACGGCGGGATTGAGATGGTAGGTGGTCTGCGCCTCGGGGGTGAGGCCGATCTGCGACACCTTCCAGGCCGGGAGCGTCTGCTCGGGCGTTGCGATGCCTTGCTCGCCCCTTTTGGCGTCAAAATAGCCGACCGGCGCTCGCCCGCCCTTGTCCACGGTCACCGTTCCGGGCGGAATCGTAGGGAAATACCAGGCGTAGCTCGCATATTCGCGCGCGCCGGCATCGGCGGCGGCGAGATAGCGCGGCTCGTGCGTCTCCTGCCACAGCTCGAACAGCTCGACGAAGCGCGGCGCGAAATCGGACCAGAATTGCCCGCCCTGATCAAGATGGACGTCTGAAAAGTCGGTCTGCGGCCGCGTTATGCGCTTGGCGATATAGGCGTCGGCGCCGGCCTTGGCCTGATCGAGCAGCTTCTTGTCGCCGGTGAGGCGATAGAGCGCGAGCTTGTTCCAGAATTCCTCGCCGCTGCTCACCATCAGCAGGTTGAGTTTCCGCGGCTTGCCCGCCAGCTTCAGCGCATAGGATTTGAATACCGGGCTCTCGCCGCGCGACATCTCGTACAGTTCGGCGAGCTCGGAAACCTCAGCCGCCGGCCCCTTCATGTCGCGGGCCGCATTCTGACCCGCCACCTTGGGATCGGAATTATAGAGATATTTGCTGCGCGACATGAGGAATTCGGTGATCGGCAGCGCGCGCAGCCGATAGATTTCGGGATCGTCCTGAATCAGCGCGGCGGAGAGCGGGTGCAGCGCAGAGACGACCTTCACGGTGCCCTTGACGTCGGTGTCGTAGTCGAAGCCCTTGAGGTCGGCATTCCAGCCCGAATGCGCGTCGTCCATCGCGAATTCGGTCATCGTGTCGATCGTCGCGTTGAGCGACTGGTCGCCGTTCTGCCGCATGTCGGAAAAGCCGAACAGGTCGCGCGCCGCTTCGGTGAAAGCGTCGTACCAGCCGCCCGAGACGAGCAATGGCCGCACGGCGAAGGTTACGCTCTGCCCGGCGGCGAAGTGGGAATCGGTCCCGCCGAACAGGGGCGCGAAGGCGGACGGCTGCGCCTGGCCTTGCGGATTGCGCAGGACGACGCCGAACCGGGCGTTCTGAATCGTCGGCAACCGGAACGGGCTCTCGGCCGGATCGACGCTGAGCGCGCTCGTCACCCCCCCTTGCGAGAACAGTGTGAGCGGCAAGCCGCCCATGCTTTCGGCACTGGTCAGCGGCGCGCGTGGAAAGCGCTTTTCCTGCCAGATCAACGGTTGCAGGAAACCGTCGGCGCGCGCCGGATCGGCCGACGGGCCGCCGGTATAGCCGATGGTGTACCAGCCGGCGCGCTTGGCGGTGAACTTCCAGCTCAGCCGCGGCGGCGCATCGGCGACGGGCCGCAGCTCGGCGCTCAGCGTGAAATCGGGATTGTCGGGGAAAGTCCACGCCGTGCCGCCGTCCGGTAGCGGGCGGCTCGCGCTGGCGGCGATCGTCGTGACGGCGCCGGCCGTGTAGATGTTGTCGGTGAGCCCCGCACCGTCGGCGGCACGCCATTCGGGCAGCGGATAGTTCTCCGGATTGACGTTGTCCTTGTGAACCCCCGGCGTCGAGGTGAATGCGGACAGTTGCAGCTTCGGATCACCATCGGCGCGGACGATGGTGAAAACCGGCCGATACGGCTCCTGCGCGCCGCCGCGGGCGACGATCACCGCGCCATCCTTGTCGGAGCGAAGCGTATAGCCGGCGTCCGTCGGTGCAGCGCCGGCAAACGCGGCGGCGCCCGTGATCATGGCTACCGCCGCCGCGGCGCTCGCCATCAGTCTGCTGCGTTTCGTCACGGCGTTCCCTCCCGATATGGTTTCTGGCGTGATGCGCACTTACCGCGCGACGTGGGCGAGCAGTTTTTCGCTGTCGAGGTCGATGCCGAGCCCGGCGCCCGCCGGCGCGAAAAGGTAGCCGTCGCGGACTTCGGCAGGCGTGCGCGCCACCTTCGCCCCGATCGGATTGTCGCCGATCCAATATTCGCACACGATGCTGTTCGGCATCGCCACCGCAAGGTGCGCGCTCGCCGCGACATGGATGGCAGAGCCGATGCTGACGTGCGGCTGGAACGCCAGCCCGAAGCAATCGGCGAGTTCGGCGATCCGCCGGCATTCGGTGATGCCCCCGGCGCGGCAGACATCGGGCTGGACGATGTCGATCGCGCGGTTGCGGATCAGCTCGACCGTTTCGTGGCGCGACATGATCGAATCGAGCGCGATCGGGATCGCGAGGCGCTGCGCGAGCTCGGCATAGCCCTCCACGTCCTCCGGCGGGATCGGCATCTCGAAGAAGCCGACGCCCAGTTCCTCCAGCGCCTCACCGAGCCGCATCGCGTCGGCGCGCGAATAGACGCCGGCGGCGTCGGCGTAGATCGCGAAGCCCTCGCCGGTCGCGTTGCGCACCGCGCGGATTGAGCGCAGATCGCCCTCGACACCGCGCCCGATCGCCATCTTGACGCCGGTATAGCCGACCGCCTGCAGCGAACGCGCTTCCTCGCCGAGATCGTCGATCGCCGCATCGGGCGCTTCGAGCGGTAGCGCGGGGATGCCCGAGGCATAGACGCGGATGCTCTCGCGCATCTTGCCGCCGAGCAGGGTCGAAATCGGCGCGGCCGCCGCCTGCCCGGCGAGATCCCACAAGGCGATGTCCACACCGGCGATCGCCTCGAGATAGAAGCCGGCTCGATGCCCGCGGACGCGCATGCCGGCATACATCCGCTCCCACAGCACCAGCACGTCGCGCGGATCGGCGCCGATCAGGATGCCCTTGAGCAGCAGCTCGATGATGCCGGCCGTGACTTGCGGCGCGACGGGCGCCTTGGCCTCGCCCCAGCCGACCTTGCCGTCATCGGTCTCGATCCGCACGACCACGGTGTCGATCGTGCTTGAATAGACGAAGCGCCGGCGCAGCGGCACCGGATATTCGGTCGAAAGCTCGGCCTGGCCGGCGGGGCGCTCGTCGCCCCAGGCGCGGCTGCCCCAATAGGCGCGGCTGTCGCTCGGCCTGGCCTGGATGGGGAAAGCCTCGACCTTTACAATCTTCATCATGCCTCCTGACACAAAGCGAGCAGCAGCGGCCCCTGGCCCCAGGGGAACACGCCGAACGGCCTGCTGGCATAGGTCGCGTGTTCGCCGACCGGCGTAGCGTCGCTGACGAGCCGAAGTTCGCCGTCCGGTGAAATCTCCCGGTGCATCGCAGCGCGCGCGCGCCGCTCCATGTCGGCGAACCGTCCGGCGTCGAGCACATGGTTGGCGAACGCCTCGTGCAGCGCATAGGCCGCCATCGCCGCGAGCGTGGATTCGAGATAGGTGCCGGGGTCGTCGACCACCGTATGCCACAGGCCGCCGTCGTCCTGTAGCGCGGCAAGCGCGTTCGCCAGCGCCATCGTCCGTTGTTGCAGTTCGTCCCAGGCGGGATGCGCGCGCGGCAGCAACGCGAGCGTATCGACCAGCCCCATCAGCGCCCAGCCATTGCCGCGCGCCCAGAGCTGGCCGTTACGCCCGCTGTCGCGTTCGAAGCCGTGATGGAGTAGCCCGCGGTCGGTCTGCAAGGTGCGGGCATAGCCGAGCAATTCCTCGACGGCCTGGTCGTAATAACGCTCCTCACCCGTTGCCTGCGCGAGCGCCGCGAGGAACGGGCCGTCGACATCCATGCAATCGACCCAGATCTGGCATCGCCAGCCGGGCGTGTCGGCGCGATGGTATCGCTCGCCGTTCGCCCCGCGCGGAAATCCCTGGTTGAGCACGGCGAGCTTGCGCGCCGCATCGATGAACTGCGGATCGCCGAGCCGGTGGTACAGCTCGACAAGCTCGCGCCCGGCGCCGATATGGTCTTCGTTGCTGCGCGCCACCCCGCGCCCCAACCAGGTCCGCAGCACACCGTGGACGAAGCCGAGCATCGTCGGATCGCCGAGCCGGTCGCCGGCCCGCAGCAAGCCGCGCAGCGCGATCGCCTCGCCGAATCCCCAGACGCGATAGTTCCAGCGCATCGCCACGCGGGCGACAGCGGCAAGTTGTTCGCTCACGCCGCCGCCCCCAGGTCAATCGCGAATAAGCCGCCCGAGGCAGGGTAGCTGGCCAGCGCCACCGGCGAGAGCCGCATCCGCGAAGTCGAGACTATAAGTTGCGATGGCGTAGCGAAGCAGACGCTGCTGACATGTGGCGCGGGCACCTCGTCCCAGCCGAGGATCGCGCCATCGGCACCGACATGGGCGACGCACCCACCGCCCCACATCGCGACGCGGAAGCTGCCATCCTCACCGATCGCCATGCCGTCGGGCTTGCCGGGGACGCCCATGAAATCGGTGACGATGCTCGGCTCGCCCAAGCCGGCGCCATGAATCGGATAAGCGAGCAGCGTGCGCATCAGCGTGTCGATCACGAACAGCCTCTTGCCGTCACCCGAGACCTTCATGCCGTTGGGAACGCCAAGCCCAGCGGCAACCGACTGCGGCTGATCGTCGGGAGCGGCGGCGCGGTACAGCGCGCCGCGCGTCGCAAGCGTGCCGCGATGCATCATGCCGATCCACAACGTTCCATCCGAGCCGGCGGTCATATCGTTGAACCGGCATCCCGCCGCGATGTCGGCAGGAGGACCGGCCCGCCAGGCGCGGCCGTCGCTGCTGCAATTCACGCGGTCGTCGGATGCGCCGACGATCGGCCCCCGCGGCGGCCGCGCCAGCGACCAGATCGGCGTTTCGGTCGGGATCGTTTCCAGCGCCCCGTCGAACCGGAGCACGGCGCCCTGCACGGGGTCGGTCCACAGGGTAGCCCCGTCGAGCGCCAGCGGGGATTCGCCGATCATCGCCTTGGCGTCGCAAAGCAGGCGGATTCGCTCAGCCATTGACGGCCTCGTGCAGCGCGAGAAAGCCGCGTACACACGCTTCTCGCGGCTCGACCGTTCGATTGGCAATGCCGATCGAGTCAAGCGCGGCGGCGTAAAGGCGGCAAGCGTATTCCTCGCCGATCAGCGTGACCGGCGCAGCCGCCAGATCACCGAACAATGTAGTCGCGTCGACAAGGTCGGCGCCGATCAGCAGTCCACGGACGTACGATGCCGCATCGCCCTTTTCCATATCGCCCCGGACGACGCGCGCCCGCGCACCGAACAGCAGCGCCCCCAAGCCGAGCGTCCCCGCACGTCCTTTCTCGATCCCTGCCCTGAACGCTGCGCCGGGCTCGCCCGCGCCTTCGACGATCGAGGCAAGCAGGCCTTTCTCGGTCAGCCGGTCGAAAATCTCGCCGACCATGCTCGTGGCGAATTCGGTTATTTCATCGTTCCGAGTCTTTACCCATTTGGTGTGCAAGCCGGGCAGCGCGATCATCCCGTCACGGCTTGAGACGGTGCCGAGTATCTCGATCTCTTCGCCGCGCATCACGTCCGGAGCACCATCCGCGGCTCGCCGGCACGCCACGCCTGGAACAATGACCAGCGGCACGTCGCCGATCGTCGTGCTCTTGGCGAGGCTGACAATCCCGGCGGCGCCCGCCGGTGCTTCCGCATAGCCGACATCGGTCCATCCCATGGCCGAGCCGATCATGCCCGATGCGTAGATGTGGCGGGTACCGGGCCAGCGCTGGACGAGCGCGGCGACGGTCTCGATCATCTGCTCACGCGCGAGCCCGGCGACACCCGACGGTTCGGCATAAGCGTCGACCAGCGCGCCATTGGCGGCGATCAAATAGGCGCGGAACCGGGTGCTGCTCCAGTTGATCCCGATGATCGCATCGCAATCAGCGGCGCGTGACATGTGCGCCTCCGTCGATCGCGTAGATCGAGCCGGTGATCCAGTCCGCGCGGTGCGAGACCAAAAACAGCGCCAACTCGGCGACCTCCTCCGGGCGCCCGAGCCGTTCGAGCGGGTGCCGCCTTGCGTTCGCGGCGCGAGCCTGCTCGGGATCGGCCTGATGCGCGTAGGAAGCGCGCATTGCCGGCGTATCGACGCTCGCCGGCGCGATCGCGTTGACGCGGATGTTGTCTGACGCGAACTCGAGCGCCGCGGTCGCAACGAGATTATCGAGCGCTGCCTTTGTCGCTGCATAGGCGGCCAGGGTCGGCGTGGCGAAATCGGCATTGATCGACGACAGCATGACGATTGCGCCCCCGCCCGCTCCGCACATCGCCGGAACGCAGCTACGAAGCAACCGGGCCGCGCCGACCACATTGACGTCGTACAAGTCCAGATACGCAGCCGAAGGCGTGTCGATGACGCCGCCGTGATAGGTCGCGGCGGCAGCGTGGACGACGATCTCGGGGGCTCCGAGCTGGTCGCCAATGCTGGCGACCGCGGCGGCCACCGCAGCATCCGAACGCAGATCGCACACCGCGCTCCAGAAATCGGCATCAATCGCGGCGGCATCGAGCCCGGCGACGCGTGCGCCCTCCTCGTGGAAACGCTTCGCGATCGCCGCGCCGATCCCGCTCGCCGCGCCGGTTACCAATGCGACGCGGCCATCCAGCTCAGCCATTCCCGAATCCCCTGCGCGTGCGTCAGAACTTCACGCTCGCGCTGATCTTGTAGATGCGCCCGAAGAAGACGTTGGTGCGCAACGCCTCGTCGACGCCATCATAGGTGCGCCGCTTCTCGTCGAGAAGGTTGCTCGCCTCGACGCCCAGCGTGAAATGCTCGTTCACGTCGTAACGCGCCGTCGCCGACAGATCGGTATAGGCGTTGCTGTAGAGCCCCGTTGCGGCGGCCGACAGCCCGACCAGGTAATCGTCGCGCCAATTGTAGGCGACGCGCAGGCTGAACGGCCCCTTTTCGTAATAGCCGATCAGGTTGACGTTGTTCTTCGACAGGCCGGGGAACGGCAGGCTGCGGCCCGCAATGTCTTTGATCGGCGTCTTCGAATCGATGTACGAATAGGTCGCCACCACGCCGAAACCGTCGAGCGGCGAGGGCAGGAAATAAAATGGCAACTGCAGCAGCGCCTCGACACCCTTCACCTTGGCGCCGTCGCCGTTGACCTTGCGATTGATGAGGTAGTTGACGCCGCCATAGGTCTCGGCGCTCTGTTGCTGAACGATGAAGGAGGAAACGTCCTTGTAGAACAGCCCGGCGGAAAGCATTGCCTGCTTGCCGAAATAATATTCGGCCGAGAAATCCACCTGGTTGGCCTTGAACGGATCGAGGTTCGGCGCGCCGCCGGTGCCGGTGCCGAGCACGGTCTGCACGCCATCGACGAACACCGCGTTGTTGGCGAGCGACACGCCGTTGTTGAGGTCCGCGGTGTTGGGGAACGCCACCACCTTGGCCGCGCCCAGGCGGAAGATCAGGTTGTCGGACAGCGCCAGCTTGGCGACGCCCGAGGGCAGCCATTCATTGTCGCTGCGCCGGAAAGTGGTCGGCGTCGCCGCGCCGCTTCCCGCGATGAGGTTGCCGATCGAGGTGAGACGGCGGTCGAGATAGCGTACGCCGACATTGCCGGTCAGCCGCGCCGAGCCGATATCGGCATCGAAATTGACCTTGCCGTAGCCCTCGACGAAGCGCTCCTTGATCGTGAAGGTGCTCGATAGCGCATTGGTGTTGTTGATCGGATCGAGGCACTGCGCGTCCTGCGAGACCGATGGGACGTCGGTGAACGCCCCGCAACTGTCGACCAGTGAGTTCGCGACCAGATAAACCGGCGGCAGACCGAGGCTGTCGGTCAGCGAATCGTTGTGCAGCCGTACATATTTGGAAAGCGCCGTGGCCGGAATGCCCCCGGCCGGCCGGATGTCGGCGCGCAGCGGAGTGTTCGCGGTGTCGATACGATCGTAGCGGACGCCGAAATCGAACGACTTCAACAAGCCGTCGCCGAACGCATAGCTCCAGTCGTTGCGCGCGGCGAAATCCTTGGTCTTCGCGCGATAGTCATTGTCGAACAGGATCGTGAAGCGCAGCTGCGACGGATCGGCAAGGTCGATGCCGTGGATCTGGTAGCTGCCGAGGTCGCCCTTGGTGAAGTCGAAGTCCACCGTGGGCGTGATCGAGGCGATCGGCTGCATGCGGAAATAGATCTGCCGCGCCGACGAGGTGGAGCGGTCATAGGAAACTTCCACGCTCGTCTTGAAGCGGCTGGTGAGGTCGAACTTGCCGCGCAATGCGGACGACCAGACATCCGCCTTGGTCGTGAGGAACTCGGTGTTGGTCAGCACCGGCCCCTTGGCGGTGCCAGAAAGCAGGATGTCGTTGTCCGAATATTGGGCGTTGGACAGGCCTGAGGTGGGGGTGAAGGACAACCACCATCGCGAGCGATCGGAATTCAGTTTCGAATAAAAGCTGTCCGCGATGATCTCGACCCCCGAAACGGGCTTCCATTGCACGACAGCGTCGAGACCCAGATTCTTGCGCGTCTCGCTGATCGTCTCGGGCCGCACGTCGGAATTGCCGAAGCGCACGTTGCCCGCCGGATCGGTGTAGCGGAGATAGCCGGAGAAGGTGTCGATCCCCTGCTGCGAGACCGGCCGCTCGTTATACGACGCCGACAGCAGGATGCCGAGCGTGTCGCCCGCAAACTTGTGCGAGACCAGGCCGAAGCTTTCGAAGCCGCTGCGACGGGCTTGTTCGCTGTAGATGCTCGAGACCTTCGCGGCGACCTGGTTGCGGCCATCGAGCGGCATCCGCGTCTGGATGTCGACGATGCCGCCGAGCGCGCCGGAAATCTGATCGGCGCCAGCGAGCTTGGTGACATCGAGCCGCGCGATCAATTCCGAGGGAACCAGCGCCAGGATGCCGTAACTCGACGTGCCCAGCGTCTCGAGGCCATTGCCGCCGCGGCCGGTGGCGTCGTCGATCTGGCGCCCGTTGAACAGGAAGACGTTCTGCCGCAGCCCGCGGATCGACACGTCGGTGCCCTCGCCAATGCCGCGATCGACCTGGACGCCGGACACGCGCGCCAGCGATTCGGCGACGTTGCGGTCGGGCAGCTTGCCGATGTCGTCGGCGACGATCGCATCGACGAACTGCGTCGAATCGCGCTTGATGTCGCGCGCCGCCTCCAGGCTGCGGCGGATGCCGGTGACGACGATATCCTGGGCGGCATTCTGGTTGGCCGCGCTCGCCGTATCGCTCTGCGTTGCGGCCGGAGCAGAATCGGCACCGGATGAAGTGGGAGCGGTTTGCGCGGCAACAGGCGCCGCCAGCATTGCCGAGCCAAGAGCCGACGACAGCAGTAAATACCGTTGGACGCGATTGATCATCCCCGTTCCCCTCTCCTTTGGCTGCCGCGCGATGCAGCTGTCCGCGGCTTCGTGCCACCGATCTATCGTTTCTATTACAGCAACAATTCTGTATTGGCAAGCCTATTCTGCGGTAGGCCTGCAGCGCACGCAGGTCTCTCGTAAAGCGGTTGACAAGTCAGATTACAAGAGCAATGCTTACAAATATAGCAACACATTATGAGCCGGTCGTCAGACGGCAGGAGGGGTAGCGTGGCGAAACTGAAGGGCGTTCTGCCGATTGTTCCCACGATTTTTACAGGCACCGGCGCCATCGATGAATCGGGAACGCGGCGAGTCCTCGATTACATCATCGCCGCCGGGGCGCAGGGGGTCGTGTTCCCCGGTCTTGCCAGCGAATATGACATGCTGACGCGCGAGGAGCGGCTGCACCTGACCGCCCGGATCGGCGCGTGGATCGATGGCCGCGTCCCGTTCGTCGTCGGCGCCAGCGCCGCGACCGCCGACGACGCTGTCGCCTATGCCGAGGCTGGCGCCGCGGCCGGAGCGACGGCGGCGATGATCCTGACGCCCAAGGCCTTTGCCGACGATCCCGAGGCGATGGCCGATTTCTTCCAAGCCGCGCACGCCGGATCGGGCATCGACATCATGGTGCAGAACGCGCCGGCGCCGATGGGCGTGGGCTTGTCGCTCGACAAGGTCGCCGATATCGCCAAGGCGGTGGACGGTGTCCGCTACGTCAAGGAGGAAACCCCGCCCTCGGGCCAGCGCATCACGCGCGTGACCGAGCTGGCCGGCTCCGCGCTCGACGCGGTGTTCGGCGGCGCGGGTGCGCGCTACGTCATCGACGAGCTCGCGCGCGGCGCCCGGGGGACGATGCCGGCCTGCGAGATCACGGAGCTCCACGTCGCGATGCTGGCGCGATACGCCGACGGCGACGAACAGGGCGCGCGCGATCTGTTCGAGCGGACGCTGCCGCTCCTCAGCATGCAGGCGATCTTCCGCTGGCGGTTGACCAAGGAGGTCCTGCGCCGCCGGGGCCTGATCGAGCATACCTTCGTCCGTGCGCCCGGCGCGGCGCTCGATCGCCACGACATGGCGGAGCTCGACGCGCTGCTCGCGCGCCTGGCAGATATCTTCCCGCTGGATCGGGCGCCCGGCTGATGGGCCGCATCGCCTCGGTCGAGACCTTCATCGTCACGCTGCCGCGCGACACGCCGTATCTCGGCCCGCTGGCGCCGGGCGAGCAAATCAACGATCGCGGCTATGTTGTGCGCAAGGGCAACGGCACGATCTATCCCACCGTCGACCGCTCGATCGTGGTGCGCGTGACGACCGATGCCGGGCTCGCCGGCTGGGGCGAGACCTATGGGATCTGCGCGCCCAGGGCGACCTGCGAGATCATCAACGATCTGCTGGCGCCCGCGCTGATCGGCGCGGATGGCAGCGATGTCGAGCGGCTATGGGACCAGCTCTACGGGCTGATGCGCGTGCGCGGCTGCGCCTCGGGCTTCCATGTCGACGCCATCGCCGCTATCGACATCGCATTGTGGGATCTGCTCGGCCGCGAGCGGGGCGAGCCGTTGAGCGTCTTGCTCGGCGGCCGCGTGCGAGATGCGGTTCCCGGCTATCTTTCCGGCCTGCCCGCCGCGACGTTGGCAGAGCGCGTCGGCATGGCGCGGGCGATGTATGATCAAGGCCACCGCGCCTTCAAGTTCGCCGCGGTGGTGAGCCACGAAGGCGTGGTCGAGGAGATGGCCGCGCTGCGTGATGCCCTCGGCGACGAGGCCGACATCATGGTCGACCTCCACTGGAAGTTCGAGCCTGACGAAGCGATCGCGCTCGCTGGCCGTCTCGCGCCCTATAAGCCGTGCTTCATTGAGGCCCCGGTCAAGCCCGAGGAAATGACCGGCCTCGCCCGCGTCGCGCGTGAGGCGCCGATACCGGTCGCCGCCGGAGAGGAATGGTACACCTCCTACGATGTCGCCAACAGGCTGGCCTTCGGCGATCTCGCCTATATCCAGCCGGAGATGGGCCATACCGGCGTCACTCAATTCCGCCGCATCGCTGCGCTGGCCGCGGAGCACGGCATCGCCGTCGCGCCGCATGCGACGATCGGCATCGGCCTGTTCCTCGCCGCGAGCCTGCACGTCTCGGCGACCCTGCCGCATCTGTGGAAGCACGAATGGCAGCATTCGATCTTTTCGCGAAATCTGGCGCTGCTCGACGGCGATATGAGCTATCGCGACGGCGGATATCGGCTACCAACCGGACCGGGATTAGGCGTCGAACCCGGCACTCAGTTCTTTGACGTCGCGGAAGCAATATCATGAGCGCTCGTCGCCATTGCCGTCGGCGCGTCGAAGGTCGAGCATGCACGCCATGAAACCACCGCTCAACGCGCAACCCAACCAGAGCCTGATCGACGGCATCGCGACGCTTCAGGCGCTGGCGATGTCGCCCGAGCCGATCGGCAGCCGCGAGCTCGCCCGCCAGCTCGGGATCGATTCGACCAAGGTCAACCGGCTGCTCAAGACGCTCGCCTATCTCGGCATCGCGCGGCAGACCGCGAACCGCAAATATACCGCCGGGCCGGGCATGCATGTGCTCGCCGCGCAGAGCCTGTTCGCCTCGGGCCTGATCCGGCGCGCCTTGCCGGTCCTCGAAGGCTTGCGCCGCTTCGGCCACACCGTCGCGCTCGGCGTGCTGTGGGGGGACAGCGTCAGCTATCTGTTCCACGCGCCGCCGGGCATCGAAGCGTCGCGCGGGCTCGGCCGCATCGGTCTGCTGCCGGCGACGACCAGCGGGATCGGCATCGTGCTCCTGTCCGAGCATGATGATGACGATGTGCGTGCGCTTTACGACGGGCGCGATATTCCGCAATTCCCCGACGGGATCGAACAGTTGCTGGCCAAGCTCGCCGAGGTTCGCCGGCTGGGCTATGCGCGCGTCCATGTCGCCGACGAGCGCGACTATCACGTCGTGTCGGTCTCGACCGGCGATCCGGCACATGCCGGCGTCGCACTGTCCGGATGGATTCCCGAAGCCGCCACCGCGCCTTTGGTCGAGGCGCTTCGCGAAGCGGCTGCCGACATTGGCGAATAATATGCCGTCACCGCCGGCCGGCTCGGCAACGATCAAGGGCGCTGGCGCGCTGCGCTGGACGATCCTCGCGATGCTGTTCGTCGCGACGGTGCTCAACTATGTCGATCGCCAGACGTTGTCGATCCTCGCCCCGAGCGTCCAGCGCGACCTGGGCATCGACGATGCCGGCTATGCGCGGATCGTCCAATATTTCCTGATCGCCTATACGCTGACCTATATCGGCGCCGGCTGGATAACCGACAAGCTCGGCGCCAAGTTGACGCTGGCGCTGTTCCTCGGCTGGTGGTCGCTCGCCAACATGGCGACCGGCTGGGTCCGCAACGCGGGCCAGCTCGGGTTCGCGCGCACGATGCTCGGCCTTGGCGAGCCCGGGGTATATACCGCCGGCCCCAAGGCGATCGCCGAGCACTTCCCGCCGGCCGAACGGGGCTTTGCGTTCGGCATCTATACCGCCGGCGCGATGGTGGGTGCGACGATCTCGCCGCCGCTCATCGCTTGGCTCGCGATCAGTTATGGATGGCGCATGGCGTTCGTCGCCACCGGTGCGGCGGGCTTCGTCTGGGTGGTGGCCTGGCTGCTCCTCTACCGCACACCGGCCGACGGGAAGGTCGAGCGGACGCGCGAGCCGATCCGCTGGGGTCCGATCCTGCGCGATCGGAGCGTGTGGGGTCTTGCCGCATCGCGGATGGTTGCCGATCCCGTCTGGTATTTCTACCTTTTCTGGTTCCCCAAATATCTGATCGACGCGCGGCATATGTCGCTGGTCGCCGTCGCCAGCCTCGCCTGGATCGTCTATGCGGCGGCAGACATCGGCAGCATCGGCGGCGGCTGGTTTTCGGGCCGGCTGATCCGAAGTGGCATTGCCCCGGCAAAGAGCCGGTTGATCGCAATGGGTATCGCGGTGCTCCTCGCGCCCTGGGGCATGCTGATCGCGACACACATGGGCATCGGGCCGACGCTCGCTATCGGCGCGCTGGTCGCGTTTGCCCATCTTGTCTTCCAGATCAACATGGGCGCGCTGATCATCGACATCTATCCGATGAAGGTCGTGGCGACGGTGTTCGGCCTGATCGCCGCCGGCAGCGGGCTTGGCGGCATCCTGTCGACGCAGATCATCGGCAAGCTGGCGTCGGGCGGCAATTACGAGCTCGCCTTCGTGCTGATGGGCTGCCTGCATCCCGTGGCGTGGACGATCGCCTGGCTCGCCGTCAGATGGCGGCGCGCCGCCTCGCCGGTATCGCTCAGGGATGCTGTGGGGGTCGCCGAATAACAAGGCAGAAGCGCGAACCGAAAGCGGGAATTCATGCGTGCATCAAAGTGGCGCCGTCATTCCTTGAATCGGCGACTGCCAGGGTTGGCGATAATGGTCACAGCCATCGCACTCGGCGGCGCACCCGCAGCGGCAGCAAGGCTCGACCTATACCATCGCCGCGAACGGGACAGCCATTGCAGTCGATGCCGCAAAGATCATGCCCGGTTCGATCTCGCGCATCGAGCACCGCGCTTCGCCCCAAGCGTAAATCGCGAAACTTCCGGGCGGAGCGGAATAAAAAAAGCTCCGGCCGCGAGGCCGGAGCACAGGGGAGAGGGATGATGGCGGCCGAAACCGCCTAGAAATTGTAGCGGATGCCGAAGCGGTACATCCGGCCGATCGTATCGTAGAGCGACGGATTGATGTCGACGCCCGTATTGGTCTGGGGCGACGGCGTCGGGTCGCGGTTGAACAGATTGTCGACCTTGAAGAAGGCACTAACCTTGGGCGTGATGTTCACCGATCCGGACACGTCGAAATAGAAGGCGCCGGCCATCCGGTTGTAATCGATCGTCGGGTTCAGGTCGGTCGAAACGGGGCATTCGCCTTGCCCGCAAACGATATATTGATGGCCGAACACACCGTCGGAAATCCAGCGCTGCTGCAGCGTCAGGCTGTAACGGTCGGTCTGCCAGGTCTCGACGGCGAGCAGCTTCCAGTCCGGAGTCGAGCCTGAGTTGACGCCCGCCTGCTGGATCGGGATCGCGCCGGGCAGGCCGGTATTGGTGACGTAATTGCGCACGTTGGTGGCGAGCCCGCGCAGCGTGAGGTTGCCCGAGCTGCCGAACGGGTGCGTGAGCTGATAGCTCGCCTCGATATCGAAGCCGTCCGTGAAGATCGAAGCGAGGTTGAACGGCTGGACCGTGACGTAATTGTGCGTGTTGGTCGGATCGTCGAGGAAGAAGGTGCCGCACAACTGCGTCACGCCCTGATGGCAGTAATTGACCTGGTCCTGCGCCGACAGGGCGGAGATCGCGTGCTTGAGCTTGATCCGGTAATAGTCGAACGAAATGCTGAAGCCGGGCAGCCATTGCGGGTGCGAGAGCACGATGCCGGCTTCGGTGTTGCGCGCGATCTCGGGTTTGAGATTGGGGTTGCCGACCGTGTTCTGCATAATGTTCACCGAGGTCGGCGGACTGGTGAACGGATTGGTGAAGTTGGGCACGTTGACCGAGATCGGCGCGGCGTAGAGCTCGGAAAGGTTGGGCGCGCGAATATCGCGCGAGGTCACCGCACGCAGGCGGACGCCGTCGATCGGCGTGTCCCAGGTGCCGCCGATCTTCCAGGTATAGACCGTGCCCGACGTGCTGTAATGCGTGGCGCGGCCCGCGACGTTGAGGTTGGCGCTGCCGAGCGACGACTGGTCGAGCAGCGGCACGTTCAATTCGAGGAAGCTCTCCAGCACATGATAGCTGCCGTGGCCGCTATGATAATTGCCGGCATACCAGTTGTTGCCGCCCTCGCTCAGGATCGGATCGACGGGATAGGCGTCGTCATATTCGCTCGCGTCGGTGACGCCGTTGCCATAAGGATCGCCGGTGACGCGATAGCCTTCGCGGCGATATTCGAGGCCGGTGGCGATCGAGACCGGCCCCGCCCATAATGAGAAAGGCGCGCCGGAGAGGTTGGCACTCACCACGTCCTGTGTCTGGCGCGTATGCTGGAACGGGCCGTGCGTCGGCTCGATATAGGCGAGCGCGGCCTCGGAGGGCGTATCGCCGCCGATGATGTTGATCGGCTGGCATCCGGCGGCGCGTGCGACGGGATCGGCGCAGACGATTGCGCCATCGACCTCGATCGCCTGGATCGCTGCATTGTAGCGCGGCGTCAGCGTGATGTTCTTGACGTGGATGTCGCTGATATTCTCGCCATGCTCGTAATAGACGTCGTAATGCCAGTCGCTGCCGAAGCCGCGCAACGTGCCGTCCGCGCCGCCGACGAAGCGGTATTGCTTGCGCGAGGTGTGGACCCGGATGTTGGGCAGGATCGCGTTGCTGACGCCGTATTTGAAGCTGGTGATGCCGGCGTCGGCGCACTGCGCCTGGATCGAGTCGGGAACGAAGGGATTGTCACACTGAAGTGTCAGGCCCGATTTGGCGGCGCCGGGATTGGGCTGGTTGGCGGTCTCGACCTGAGCGATGTTGACGGTCGCGTAGATCTCATTGTCGGAATCGAGGTCGAAGCCGGCGCGCGTATAACCGTTCCAGCGCTTGATCGACGATTGCAGCGAGGTGCCGATGCCGACATTGCCCGAAAGATCGCCGCCGACGCAGAAGCCGGTGTAGCAGCCGTTGACGGTGCCCTTGGCGTCCTTGGCCGGCGTTCCATTGGAGCCGTAGTTGAACTGGAACGGGTTGCCGTTGGCGTCGAACGCGATGCCCTGCAGCGGGCCGGCGGTGATCAGCCCGTATTTGGTGTATTGATAGGCCTGCGCGTGATCGCGGTAGAGGAATTGCGGCGAGCCGTCGTCGCGGACGCCGCGGTTGATGAGGGTCGAGGTGCGATACCAGTCGCGACCATTGGGCGCTTCTTCGCCGAAGCCGCCGGCAGGGACGCCGTTCTCGTGGTCGTACTCGCCGCTGACCTCGACGTGCAGGCGGTCGTTCAGGAACGCTTTGCCCGCGGCGGCCTGGATCGTATATTGGCCGTTGTCGCCGTAATCGCTGATGCCGCCCTGCACATTGGCCTTGAAGCCTTCGAAATGCTTGTCGGTGATGAAATTGACGACGCCGCCGACCGCATCAGAACCGTAGGAGGCCGAGGCACCGCCGGTCACCACGTCGACGCGCTGGATCAAGAGCTGCGGGAACAGGCTGATATCGGGCACGCCGGTGACGTTGGCGCCGACCACGCGCTGGCCGTCGAGCAAGGTCAGCGTGCGGATCGTGCCGAGCCCTCGCAGCGAGAAAGAGCTGAGGCCCTGCTGCCCGCTCGACGTGCTGTTGGTGCCGGTGGTCACGCCGGTCGAGCCTGCCAGCGAGGGCAGTTGCGCGATCGTCGTGAAGACGTTCGGCTCGGCATTGTTGGCGATCTGCGCGGCGCCGACGACCTGCGTCGGCGTCGGCGCACGAAAGCCCGACGTGGTAATGCGCGAGCCGGTGACGACGATGTCGCCCGGGCCGGCGGCTGGTTGCGCGGTTTGCGCCGCGGGGGCATCGGCGGCCGGAGCTGGCTGATCCTGCGGCGCCGGCGCGGTTTGTGCCTGTGCCGGCACGGCGAGCGCCACCGTCAGCAGCGCCGTCGCGCCGGACAGGAGCAGGCCGCGGCTGTGGCGGCGCAACGAGGCAGTGCGAGCTACGTCATCGAAATTAGACATGGTACCTCCCCTTATGGTCTGGATGGTGCGCGGCGCCGGCATCAGACGGTCACCGCGTAGAGGGCGTGATGCGTGAGGATGAACAGGGTGCGGTGGTCGGAGCCGCCGAAGATGAGCTGGAGCGGGCGATCGGGCACGTCGATCCGGCCGAGCGGCTTGCCGTCGGAGGCATAGACGAACACCTGCCCGTTCGCGACGAACACGTTGCCGCCGGGGCCGACCGCGACGCTCTCGCCGCCGCGATTGGCGAAGGGTTTCAGGTCGGTGAGGCTGCCGCCCGGGCCGACCAGCGCGCTGTAGGTCTTGTCCTCGGACCCGTTGCTAACGAAGGCGCGCTCGCCCTCCTTGGTGCGCACGAAGCCGTAGGTGTCGAGCGAGTCCGACCAGCGCCAGCCGGTGTGGTCGGCCGGCCCCTGCTGGAACACGCGATAGGCGGGCAAGGCAAGGCTGCCGTCGGGTGAGACATATTCGCGCTTCGTCGGCGTCGCGACGTCCTTGGCGAACATCTCGGCGAGCGTGGTGAAGGCGCCGGTTTGCGGATCGAACTGGTCCTTGAACTCGCCGTTGACCCACCAATTGCCCGGAAGCAGCGTCGTCGCGCCGGCATGCGCCGCGGTCGGCGTCGGCGCGATCATCGTCAGCGCGCCATCGCGATCGGCGGGATCGAAGCTATAGACGCTCGCTTCCGGGCCGAGCGACGAGAGGACCATGATGTCGCCGGACTTCGCGACCCCCAGATTGACCGGATCGGTCGGCGTGTCGCGTACTACCTGCAGGCCGCCGGCCGCGTCCCAGCTGTAGATGCGCTGGAAGTGGTGCTCGACGAAAAAGAGCTTGCCTGCGGCATCGACCGCGGCGCCCGAGATGGAGAAGAACCCGCCTTCCAGTTTCCGGACCTTTGCGTCGGCCGGGAGGAAGGCGGGCCGCTGCGGCTCGACCGGCTGGGGAAGGGAAGCCGGCACGTCGAGCCGCGCGAATTCGCGCTCGCGAACGTCGAGCTTGTGCGTCCTGTCGCGGATCGCGTTCTCGAACGGGAATTTGCTGGCGCGCAGGAAGGTGGCGCAGCCGTTGTCGTCGCAGGTGGCGTAGCCGCTCTCGCCATTCACATGGACGTTGCGGAAGCGGATGTCGTGCGAATTGAAGAGCTTCACCGCCATCGCCGCGGGATGCCAGGTGCGGGTGACGCGGTAGGCGTGGTAATTGGCGATCAGGATGTTGCTGGAATCGCGCAGCTCGAGCGAGACGGCGTCCATTCCCTCGGCGACTTCCTGCTCGGTCTGGGGCGCCAGAAACTCCCAGTTCTTGACATGATCGAGCACGAATTCGTTGCGGACGTGGTGCTCGACCGAAACCTCGTAGATGTGGCCCGGTGTCGAGGTGTTCGAGATGTAGAAGCCGGCCTGAGCGAAGCTGTCGGGGCTCCAGACGTCGGCGAAGGTGCCGCCTCCCCCGTCGGTCACCCAGATGCTGGGATATTGCGCATCCAGCCAGGTGTTGGCGATCGGATCGCCGCCGGGGCGCGCGTAGAGGCTTTGGGGCTTGCCGTCGGCGAGCGCAGTGCCGCCGCCACCCATCATCTTGACGTCGTTGACCAGTGAATCCGCGCCCGCCTTCCACATCAGGCTCATCGCGCACCGGTTGATGCGGCCGGCGAACAGGCCGAGGCCCATGACGATATTGTGTCCGCCCTTGGGCGCCTCGAGGATCGGCCGCGGCGCGCCGACGCCCTGGAATCCGGGCAGGCGATCGGGGAAGAAGAGCTGCGTCCGGTTAGGATGGAGGCCGATCAGCACCGTATCGGGCTTCAGCCGGATCGTGTCGGTGACGCGATAGAAGCCGCTGGGGAAATAGAGCACGCGGTGCGTATCGACCGCGCGCTGGATCGCCGCGGTGTCGTCGGTCGTGCCGTCGCCTTTGACGCCGAGGGTGTGGACATTGACCCATTCCGACATCGGCGGGCGGGCGCGGATCGCCGGATCGCGCGGCGCCGGCATGGCGGCAAGCGGGGCGATGTCGGCGACGGTCTGATAGGCGCCCGTCTCGCCCAAACCGGGCACGGTCATGCCGTAGCCGAAGTCGGTGACGCGATAGGTCTGCCCCTTGCCGGCGACGGTGCGCCCGCTGTCGCGGAAGCGCGCGAACACCGGGGTATTGCTGGCAAGCGCGTTGAGGAAATTGACCTGCGTGTAGGCGTTGTTTTCGTTGCTGATGACGACGGCGGCTTTCGAGACGTTCTCGAAGCGCACGTCCTTGCCGAACAGCCAGTCGCCATAGCCCTTGTCGATGTCGATCCCGATGGGCGTGTCGCGCATCGCGACGTTGACGAGCGTCAGCCCGGCCTCATGCTCGCGGATCGCCGCGTCGCGCTGGCCATCGAAAGTCGAATCCAGAAGCGTGAACTGCCACGCCGGAGAGGGCTTTTCGGTGACGATGCCATAGCGGCCGCCGTGGAAATGGAGATCCTCCATCTCGTTGCCTGCCTGATAGACGCCGGCGAAGGCGGACCCCAAGCGGAAGTCCATGTGAGTCAGGAAGGCGTGCTGTGCGACATGGAAGCGGATCGCTGCGGCGGCGGGATTGCCTTCGCCGATCTCGACGTCGATGTTGCTCATCGCCGAATAGAAGGTCGCCGAATTGGCGTCACGCACCGGCTTGTCGCGCGGGACCACCGTGGGGACCGGCATCGGGATCTTGCCGACGTCATACTGATCGCCGCCGGTGAAGATCACCATGTTGGAGACGCCGTGCTGGAATCCCGGCGTGTTGGGCGCGAGGACGAGCACCGGGCGGGTCGGCCCGACGCCGTAGATGCGCATGCCCTGCGGCACGAGGATCGAGCGCGTGATGCGGTAGCGGCCCGAGGGAAGGAAAACGATGCCCTCGCCGGTCTTAGCATGCGCCGCATCGATCGCGGCCTGGATCGCGGCGGTGTCGTCGGCGCGGCCGTCGCCCTTGCCCTTGACGGTGACGGCGGAGGAATCGTCGGGCACGCGCGTCAGCACCGACGCCGTTGTCGGCGCCGCCACTGCCGGCACCGGTATCACCGCGATCGCCATTCCAAGAACGCTCGTCGCCCGCATCCGCCCTCACCTGTTGTTTTGGTTTATTCTTCCGCACGAGAGCCGCCGCCGCTCTGCCAAACGGCCACGGCACTCGTGCGAGATTGACAGGAGCGATATCAGGGGGTCGGGGGCCGCACAGCCACGACCAAGGTCGTATAGGCAGGCGGCGCGCGAGTATGGATATGCTGATGCCGATACGCCGGAATCGGGCGCGGCTGCGCCTTGCCGGCTTCGCGTGACAAGAATCGGAGGACCGGATCAGTGCAGCGATCGGACGACATGACCCTGGGCGCGCCCAAAGCCATCGTCGTCATGGGGGTGAGCGGCAGCGGCAAGTCGACCCTGGGCGGAATGCTCGCCGCCGAGCTGCATTGCCCGTTCCTCGAAGGCGACAGCTTCCACCCCGACGCCAATGTCGCCAAGATGCGCTCGGGCGAGCCGCTCGATGACGACGACCGCTGGCCGTGGCTCGACGCGCTGGGCGCCGCGGCGGACACGGCGGCGGCGACGCGGGGGCGGGTGATCGTCGCCTGCTCGGCGCTCAAGCACAGCTATCGCGACCGCCTAGCCGATGCGATCGGCGCGCCGACGCTGTTCGTTCTGCTCGAGGCGAGCCCGGCCGAGCTCGAGCGACGGATGGGCGACCGTCCCGGCCATTACATGCCGCGCAGCCTGCTCGACAGCCAGTTGCAGACCCTCGAGCGCCCCGGCAGCGACGAGTGCGCGCTGACGCTCGACGCGGAGACGCCGATCCGCGCGCTGTGCGACCAGATCTACGCCTTTCTCGATCGGATGACCGCCAAGGAGCACCGCTCCGCCTGACCGTTTTGGAGAGACACGCATGACCCGCCGTTCGCTGCCGATCCTCGCCTGCGCGCTGGCCGCAACGGTCGCGCCGGCGCAGACGTCCCCGCCCGAGCCGGTCCGCGAGGTGATCCACATCTGGCCGAACGGCGCTCCGGGCGCCGAGGCGCGGCGGAACGAGCCCGAGCGGATCGTCAACAGCTACGTCCACAACGTCCAGAACCCGTCGCTGACGGTGTTTCCCGCCGATCCGCGCCACGCCAACGGCATCGGCGTGATCGTCATCCCGGGCGGCGGGCACAAATTCCTGGTCTGGCAGAACGAGGGCGTCGGTCCGGCCAAGGCGCTCAACCGCTACGGCATCACCGCCTTCGTCCTGAAGTACCGCCTCGCGCGCGAGCCGGGCTCGACCTATACGATCGAAGGCGATGCGGCGGCCGATGCCCGGCGCGCGGTGCGCTGGGTGCGCGCCCATGCCGCAGACTATCACGTCGATCCGCACCGTATCGGTATGATGGGCTTTTCGGCCGGAGGCGAGTTGGTGACACTGGTGGCGGACACTCCCGCCCCGCCGAGCGCCGCGACCGACGCGGTCGCCCGGATCAGCGGCCGCCCCGATTTCCAGGTGCTCGTCTATCCCGGCCCGCTCGGCATTCCGGCCAAGGCGACGAAGGGCGCCCCACCCGCCTTCATCACCGCCGGCACGCTCGATCCGTGCTGCGCGGCGCCGGCGATGACGCTCTACACGCAGCTGCGCGACGCCGGCGTCTCGGCCGAGCTTCATTTGTGGGCGGACATCGGCCACGGCTTCAACATCGCCGCGCATTCCGAGCGGCTGTCGATCCAGCACTGGCCCGACCGTCTCGCCGACTGGCTGAGCGACGAAGGGTTGATGTCCGCCGGCGATGCCGAGGTGGCGAAGCCGGTTCCATAAGGCCCAACGCGCCGATTCAGGGAAACTTTTACACCACCCCGGCGACGGCCGGGGCCCAGTAATGAGCGTTTCCATGCGGGACCCCGGCCTTCGCCGGGGCGGTAATGCGCAATGACGAAATCGGTTTGCACCCCACATGAGTCCGGCATGACGGGTGGCGCTAAGGCCGCACCGAATAGAGCGAGTGGTGGGTCAGGATGAACAGCGTCTGCTTGTCCGGCCCGCCAAAGATCAGTTGCAGCGGGCGTTCGGGAACGTCGATCCGGCCGGCGGGCGAACCGTCGGGGCGATAGACGAACACCTGGCCATTGGCGACATAGACGCGCCCGTCGGGACCGGCGACGACGCTCTCGCCGCCACGGTTCGCGAAGGGCTTGAGCTGGGTGACCGTCCCGTTGGCTCCGACCAGGCCGGTGTAGGTCCGGTCCTCGGAATCGTTGCTGAGATAGACGCGGCTGCCCGGCTTCGCCGCCACGAGGCTATAGGCGTCGAGCGTGTCGGAAAAGCGCAGGCCGAGATGGTTCGGCGGGCCCAAGCTGAACGTGCGGAACGCGGGCAGGACCAAGCTGCCGTCGGGCGAGATGTACTGCTCGGCCTTGGGCGTCGCGGCATAATCGCGGAACATCTCGGCGAGCGTGGTGAAATGGTAGGTCTTGGGATCGAGCTGATCCTTGAACTCGCCGTTGACCCACCAATTGCCCGGCAGCAGCGTTTCCGCGTCGGGGCGGCTGGTAGCGGGCTGGGCCTTCAGTACGGTGAGTTCGGTTTCCGGCGTTCCGGGTTTGAAGCTGTAGACCGTGCCGTTCTTGCCGGCCGAGGACAGCACCAGCAGATTGCCCGTCTTGTCCATTGCGAGATTGACCGGATCGAGCGTGTCGTCGCGGACCAGCTTCAGCCCCGCGCTATCCGACCAGCTCCAGATGCGCTGGAAATGGTTGTCGACGAAATAGAGCGTGCCGTCCGCGCCCACCGTGCCGCCCGAGGCGGACCAGAAATCGCCGGCGAGCTTGACCGGTTGCGGGCTGGTCGCGGCGGGCGGCGGCGCCGCATCGCCGGGCACGTCGAGCCGGGCGAATTCGCGCTCGCGCACCTCCAGCCCGCGCGCGTCGTGGATCGCGCTGGAATAGGGGAATTTGCTGAGGCGAAGGAAGGTCGCGCAGCCGTTCTCGTCGCAGATGCCGAGCCCGCTCTCCGAATTGACGTGGACGCCGCGGAAGCGGATGCCGCTGTTGTTCTCGAGCTCGACCGCCGCGCGCACCGGCTTCACCGCCCGCGTCACGCGATAGCCGTGGTAATTGGCGATCAGGATGTTGCGCGAATTGCGGATCGACAGCGACACGGTGTTGCGCCCTTCGCCGCCTTCCTCCTCGGTCTGCGGCGCGAGGAATTCCCAATTGGCGGCGTGGTCGAGCTCGATCTCGGTGCGGACGTGGTGCTCGTTCGATAGCTCGTAGACATGACCCGGCGTGTCGGTGAACGAGACGCGGAAGCCGGATTTGGCGTAGGTGTCGGGGCTCCAGATGCCGGCGAAGGTGCCGCCGCCGCCATCGGTCACCCAGATGCTGGGATATTGCGCGGCCCAGCGCTTGGCAGGATCGGCGTCGCCGGTGTGCGTCGCATTGTAGGGATCGAAGCGCGTCCCGTCGGAGAGATAGGTGCCGTGGCCGCCCTGGATCTTGACGTCGTCGACCAGCGAGCGCTCGCCCGCCTTCCACAGCAGCGCGTTGGCACGGTCGTTGATGCCGCTGGTGTAGAGGCCGAGGCCGGAAACAATGTTGTCGCCGCCCTTGGGCGCCTCGATCAGCGCCTTGGGCGCGCCGACGCCCTGATAGCCGGGCGTGCCGTCGGGCAGGACGATCTGCGTCAGGCTGGGGTGGAGGCCGATCAGCACCGTATCGGGCTTGAGCTTCAGCGTATCGCTGACGCGGTAGAAGCCGGCGGGGAAATAGAGCACGCGGTGGGTGTCGATGGCGCGTTGCAGCGCGGCGGTGTTGTCGGTTGTGTCGTCGCCCTTGGCGCCGAGCGTCGTGACGTCCACCCACTCGGAAACCAGCGGCAGCGCCCGGATCGCCGGCGCTGCGGCGGCCGACATCGCCGGAATCGCGTCGGCCTTCATCACCGTTTCGTAATGACCGGTCTGACCCAGCGCCGGGACGGTCATGCCATAGCCGAAATCGACGACGCGATAGGTGGGCCCCTTCCCTGCTACCGTTCGCCCGCTGTCGCGGAAGCGTGCAAAGATGGGCGTGTTGCTCGCCAGCGCGTTCTCGAAATTGATCTGGGTGTAGGCGGTGCCCTCGTTGCTGATGACGACGCCGGCCTTCGAGACGTTCTCGAACCGCACGCCCTTGCCGAACAGCCAGTCGCCATAGCCCTTGTCGATATCGATCCCGACGGGCGTGTCGCGCATCGTCACGTTGACCAGCGTCAGTCCCGCCTCATGCTCGCGGATCGCGGCGTCGCGCTGGCCGTCGAAGGTCGAATCGAGCAGCGTGAACTGCCAGGCCGGCGAGGGCTTTTCGGTCAGGATGCCGTAACGGCCGCCGTGGAAGTGCAGGTCCTCGGCGATATTGCCGACCTGATAGATGCCGGCGAGGCCCGAGCCGAGGTCGAAATCGATATGGCTCAGATAAGCGTGCTGCGCGGCGTGGAAGCGCACCGCGATGGCGGCGGCATTGTCCTTGCCGATCGCGAAATCGACGTTGCTCATCGCCGAGTAGAAGGTGCCGGGATTGGCGTCGGCGATCTTCGGGTTGGCGGGCACGCTGTCGGGCGGCGGGAACGGCACGTGACGGGTGCTGTCGGGTCCGTTGCCGGCGAAGATCACCATCGTCGCCACGCCCTGCTGGAAGCCGGGGGTGTGGTCGCCGAGCACGAACACCGGCCGAGTCGCGCCGACGCCGAACACCCGCACGCCCGACCAGACGTAGAGCGTGTGCGTCAGCCGGTACCGGCCCGAGGGCAGGAAGACGATGCCACCCGAGCCGTCGCCATAGGCCTTGTCGATCGCCGCCTGCAACGCGGCGGTGGCGTCGGTGACGCCGTCGGCGGGAGCGGCGGCGGTGACGGCACGGGGATCGCTGGGCGCGGCGGCGAACACCGAATGCGACGGCGCCGCGAGCGCCGAGCTCGCCAGCAACAGGCCGGCGCTCGCCGCCACGAACCGCGATCCGCCCCTGATCGATTGCCCCACGCGCATGTCGCTCCCCCAAATGTTCTGTTTCGCCGCCGGCGACTATAGGCGCGCTCCTTCGCGCAGCCACCGCGACCAAGGTCGTAATTTCAGGGCATCAGCCGCTTGCGGCCCTGCGACAAATGCCAGCGCATGGCGAGCGCGGCACCGTCGGCGTCCTGGGCGTGGATCGCCTCGACGATCATCTCGTGCTCGGACAGCATCGCGCTGATCGCGTCGGGCGGGCGCGAGCGCGAGATGTCGACGCCGGCGCGCAGGATCCGGTCGATATCGGCGAACATGTGATCGAAGGTCGATACGAACGCCGGATTGGCGGTGGCGAGCGCGATCTGGCGATGCAGCGCCATGTCCTCGCGGTGCGCGGGACCAGTCGCCAGCAAGGCGCGGCGCAGGTCGGCCATCGCCTGTTCGATCAGGTCCATCTGCGCGCTGGAGCGGCGCATCGCGGCGAGCCGCGCGGCCTCCGATTCGACGACGAAGCGGACCTCGTAGCTGCCCATCGTCGTCGACAGCTCGGCCATCGGCAGATGCTCACCGAGCCGCTCCGACGGGCGACGCTTGACGAACGAGCCGGCGCCGCGCTTCGCCTCGGTGATGCCGTCGGCGGCGAGCCGAACCAGCGCCTCGCGCACCACCGTCCGCGACATGCCGAAATCGGCCGCGAGCTTGCCCTCGGCGGGCAGCCGGTCGCCGACGATCAGGTTCTGCGTGTTTATGAGTTCGACGATGTTCGAATAGGCACGATCGGCCAGGCGTCCCTCGCTCATCGATCTCCCCTCGCCCCGGCCGTCAGAACAGCCCGCTGGCTATCAATACACAGATCAGCCCGACGACGGAAACCACGGTTTCGAGCATCGACCAGGTGCGGAACGTGTCTCCGGTGGAGGTGCCGACATAGCTCTTGACCAGCCAGAAGCCGGGATCGTTGACATGGCTGAAGAACACCGAGCCGCAGCCGATCGCCAGCACCATCCATTCGGGCGAGGCGCCGGTCGCGGACAGCACGCCCGTCATGATTCCCGCCGCGGTGATGGTGGCGACGGTGGCCGAGCCGGTCGCGAGCCGGATGGCGACGGCGACGAACCAGGCGAGCAGGATGGGCGAGAAATGGTTCTGCGTCGCCAGCCGCCCGAGCAGGTCGGACAGGCCGGCGCTGACCAGCACCTGCTTGAGCGCCCCGCCCGCGCCGATCGCCAGCAGGATCGCGCCAGCGGGCCGCAGCGTATCGTCCCAGATCGCGTCCTGCACCGCGCCTTCGGTCAGCCGCCGCCCGAACAGCAGCAGCAGCGCGACGAGATTGGTGACGAGCAGCGCCAGCACGGGATTGGACAGCGTGCCCAGCCAGGCGAAGCTCGGCGCGGCATCGGCAGGCATTATTGCCTGGACTTGCCCGGCGGCGATCAGCACCACCGGCATCAGCACGATCGCGAGCGCAACGCCGATCGGCGGCGCGCGGTCGAGCAGGTCGCGCGTGTCGATGACCGGCGGCGCCAGCGTCACGCCGCGCGCGGTGAAGCGCGACAGCACCGGGCCGGCGAGGATCGCGGTGGGGATGGCGACGATCACGCCATAAACGATCGTCCGCCCGAGATCGGCATGGAGCGCATCGACCGCGATCAGCGGCCCGGGATGCGGAGGAACCAGCGCGTGGATCACCGAGAGGCCGGCGAGCGCCGGCAGCATCAGCTGCAATCGGGCGTAATCGCCGCCTCGCTCGCCCGCCATGGTGGTCGCAGCGGCGGCGACGATCGGCAGCAGCAGCACCAATCCGGTTTCGAAAAACAGCGGCAGGCCGACGACGAGGGCCACGGCGAGGCTCGCCCAGGGCGCGCCGCGCGGACCCGTCATGGCGAGGCCGGTGCGCGCCAGCGCACCCGCCGCGCCCGACAGCTGCAGCATCGCACCCAATGACAGGCCGAGCGCGACGATCAGGCCGGTATTGCCGAGGATGTCGCCCGCGCCCTTCTCGACCGCGGCGGCGGTGTCGCCGGTCGACAGGCCGGCGCACAGGCCGACGATGAAGGCGCCGCACAGAAGCGCGAGGAATGGATGAAGCCGACCGCGCACGATCAGCACGATCGACGCGCCGATGCCGAGCAGCGCCGCGACCACCAGTTGCACGTCGCTCGCGCTCACCGCAACGCGCTCCGGTTTTCTCGATTGGTCCGATAGACTGACACCGGCCCCCTCCTCGTCTGCGCCCCTGTTGACTCGAGGCAATTTGTCGACCTGTATGACAGATATAGGAAATTTTCTATCGAAATTTGTGGGTTGACGGACAGGTTTTGCAAGATGTAGCAAACCTGTCCAACCGATCACGCTCCGAAACGGGGCGGGTCCAACTCCAGAGAACAGGGCACGATGCCGTCGCCCGTTGCGAGAGGGAGGCCGGCATGGGCGCACAGGCAAGTCAGTTCAGCGAAATCAACAATGGTGCGGCTGCGAACCTAACGCCGACGCAGATCAAGGTCCTCCAAGGGGTCAGCTCGGGACGGCTGAACAAGCAAATCGCCTATGACCTCGGCATCGCCGAAGCGACGGTCAAAGCGCACATGACCGCGCTGATGCGCAAGCTCAACGTGCGCAACCGCACCCAGGTCGCGGTCGTCGCGCAGAGATTGACGCACATGGGCGTGAACGAAACTCTGGGCTGAATCGCGGCGCGCACAGGCAAAATTGCTGCCTGACAACCATGACAAACCCTGCCGCCCGAAGGGGACAGGGCGAAGCACGCTTCCCATTCGTCAGGGCATTGCCGCAAAGCGGGCTCACCCCAAATGACGCTGACGCGTGTTCATCGCCTCATTCGAAGCGAAACCCGATTTGCAACCCGGCAACAACGTCCGGTGAGCCATGGGACAGGCCGGCGCTGCCATACATCGCCAACGTCGTATTCCTGGCGACGCCCATGTTGACGCCCGCAGCCAACGACTGCTGGTCATCGAGCGTCGGGCTGATCGCCTGCGCGTAAGCATAGCCGAGATGCCCGCGAACTCGCCTGCCGAGTTGCACCGCCGCGCCGACCTGGCCCGACAGGCTGTCGTCGAGATGATAGCCGGTCGGACTGCCGGGCATCGTATAGGCGAGATCGAGATAGGGGGTCACGCGCCCCATCTGCTTGAACAGCTCGCCGCCGACGGCGACATCGGTCTTTCCGGTGCCGATCCCCTTGGCGAACGAGGCGGTGGGCAGCTTGACCTGTGCGGACAGGCTGAAGCCGACCGGCGCCGCGGACACAGTGTACGATCCGGTCAGCCGCAGGTCGCCGACGCCGCTGCGCGTGCGCCGCTCGGTCGAGGTGGTCGGCGGCACGATGATCGGCACGCCGAGGATGCCGCCGCCGGTCACGACATTGGCCGGCGCGTCGAGCCGGACATAGGGCAGACTCGCCGCCAGAGTCAGCTTGCCGTGGCGAACGGTGAGCGTCGTCGGCACCGAGAGCAGATCGACATTCTCGCTCAGCCCGTAACTGCCCTGCTGATATTCGACGCCGGAGCTGAGCTCGACCGTTGTCTTGGCCGGCGTGCCGCCTGTCTGGGCAGCGGCTGGAAGGGAAAACAGGCACAGCGGGAACAAGGGCGCGAACCGAAAGCGCATCGACAGTCTCCGAACGGGAAAGATGACGGCGGGGTGCGCCATCGGCCGCACCCCGCCGAAGATCAGCGACGGGTCAGTTGCTGGCGCTGGCCTGTTGCTTCGCGGCGCTATCGACTTGGCCCTTGGTCATCGCCGAAGTGAGCACACTGCCCGAACCGCTGAAGTTGGCGGCGGGCAGCGTCGCCAGCCGCTTGCCGGCAGCGACCGTGACCGATTGCACGGTGCCGCGGGCGTCGGTCGCGACGTTCTGCACGGTGCCGATCGCGCGGCCGCGCGCATCGGCGACGGTCATGCCCGGCGCCACGGCGAAGTTGCCCGAGCCGTCGGCCGCGCCGGTGCCGGCAAGCGCGAGCTGGCCGAGGCTGCCCTGCGCCGTGCCCGTGGCGCTGCCCGCGCCGGCCAGGCTTCCTGACGCGCCGTTCGTGGCGTTGCCGAGCGCGCTGCCGACGGTGTTCCGCGCCCCGCCCACGGCGTTGCCGGCGCCGCTGACGGCCGACCCGACCGTCGAGCGCACCGCATCGGCGCCGACCGTATCGAGCCCGGCCGAGCCGCTGCCGTTCGCCGAGGCGTTGCCCGAGCCGCTTACGCCGGCCGCGTTGGCGGCGCCGTCGAGGTTGCCCGAGCCGTGGGCGCTCGCCGAGGCGTGCCCTCCGGCGGGATCGACGTCGGGGGTCACGCCGATCGAGCCGGCGCCGCCCAGCGTGCCGCCGGCGACGCCGCCGATCTGCCCCACCGCGCCGCCCAGCTGGCCAACCGCGCCGCCGAGCAATTGTGCCGAAGCCGGGGCGGCGAGCGCCAGCGCCAGCGCGCCCGCGGCGGTGGCGGCGGAAAATGCGAACTTGGTCATTGCAGGTCTCCTTCCTCATTCGACGAGCCGCGCCGGCGGCTCTCGTGCGGGGAACGGAAGGCGGCCGCCGTTTCATCCGCGGAAGCGCGGATAAAATTGCAAGATGCTGATTTCAGGAAAAAGAAACTAAGGCCGCGTGGCGCAATCGCCGCAGACGAGGCCGCGTCCATAGGTCTTGTCGGGCCCTTTGGGGCCGAGATCGATCGCCTCGCCGTCGAGCGCACGGCGGGCGTCGCCGCCATGACCCTTCATCAGCGCGGCAAGCCGCCCGGCGGCGAGCGGCGCGGCGAACGAAGTGCCGCGCACCGCGGCAGTCCCCGATCCCGGCGTCGCCGCCAGCATATCGGCACCGGGCGCGGCATAATCGAGATGCAGCGCATGCCCTGCCTCGACCAGCGCCTTGCGATGCGCGTCGACCCCGGTGATCGCCAGCACGCCGGGATAGGAAGCGGGGTAGGCCGGCGGCGCGGCGGGCCCGTCGTTGCCGACTGCCGCGACGATCGTCAGCCCCTTGTCCTCGGCGAGAGCGACGGCGCGGGCGAGCAGCGCGTTCTTCGGCCCCACCAGGCTGATCGTGACCACCTTGACGCGATTGTCGATCATCCAGCCGAGCGCGCGGGCGATGGCGAGCGCGCCGCCACCGGCGGGATCGCGGCCATACACGTCGGCGGCGAACAGATGCGCGCCGGGATCGGCGCCGCGCACCTTGCCCTCGCCGATCAGCAGCGAGGCGACCGCGGTGGCGTGCGGATCGGGTGCCGGCGCGCCGGTCGCGAAACCCTGCTGCGTCACATACGGGGGGATCAGCGGCGTCGCCGCGACGCCGCCGTCGATCATGCCGATCCTGACGGGTTGCGCCGCTGCCGGTTGGTCGGCCGCGAGGCTGGCGCCGGGCGGCGCGACCGCGATCGCCTCGCCGCTGCGGAAATGGAGGTTGTCGGCGCTGATCCGGTCCCCGGCGACGCGCCGGGCGAGTTTGAGCGCTTTCTTCAGCGTAATGCCGTCGGGAGGCGCCAGTCGCACCGTGCGCAAGCCGAGTCCCGCGATCGTGCGGTCGTCGATCACGCTGAAGCCGCGCGCAGTCAGCCGTGCGATGTCGTCGGCCGCGGGCGATGTCAGCAGCACTTCGCCGCGCACCGCCGGGAAGCCGCGGTCGTCGGGCGCGACCGTCGCGCGATTGTCGTGCAGGAAAGCGCCGATCCGCTGCCGCCGTACCTGCTCGAGCGTGGTCGCCGTCGTGCGATCGACGAATTTCGTCACCTGCTCAACCGGTCGCTGAAGCAGATCGCCGGGCAGCTGCGGCACTTGCACGCCCGGCAGCGGCGGCAGCAATTGCGCCGTCGCCGTGGCGCCGGCCGGCAGCGCGAGGAGGGCAAGGATGGCAATAACGTGCTTCATCAGGCATCCAGGCGACAGGGGCGCGGCCAGACAGCATGAAAAGCGCCGCCGGACAAATTTTTGCAGGTCATGCGGATGAAACGGGCGACGCGGCCCGTTTCATCCGGTGAGACGGCCGAGGATGGACGAAGGGCTTGCGGTTCGAGGAACAATTGCTGGCGCTGGTCCCGCGGCTCAGGCGCTTCGCGATGAGCCTGTCGCGCAACGAGGCGGATGGCGACGATCTGTGCCAGGCGGCGATCGAACGCGCGCTCAAGGCGCGCGACAAGTGGCAACCGGGGACGAGACTGGATAGCTGGGCAATGACGGTGATGCGCAACATCTGGATCGACGAAGTGCGGGCGCGCCGCCGCCGTGCCGAGACGTTCGTGCCGACCGAAGCTGGCGATGCGGTCGGCGACGCCGGCGATCATCGGATCGAGGCGGCGACCGAACTCAACAATGTCGATCGCGCGCTGGCGACCTTGCCCGACGAGCAGCGCGAAGCGATCTCGCTCGTGCTGGTCGAGGGTTTCGCCTATCGCGAGGCGGCCGACATCCTCGATATTCCGATCGGTACGCTGAGCTCGCGGCTGGTGCGCGGGCGCGAGGCGCTGATGCAGGCGCTGGGGGAAGCAGCATGACGACGATCGATGCGGCGACGCGCATGGCCTATGTCGACGGCGAGCTCGACGACGTCGCCCGGCGCGGCGTCGAGCGCGCAATGGCGGCGGACCCCGCGCTGGCCGAAGCGGTGGCGCGCGACCGCGCGCTGCGCGAGCGGGTGCAGGCGCGCTTCGCCCCTTATGCCGAGGAACCGATCCCCGACCGATTCCGCGCGCTACTCGATACGACGACTGTCGTGCCGATCGCCAAACCCTCCCGGTCGCCAACTTGGCGGGTATCGGCCTATCGCTGGGCCCAGGCCGCAGCCATCGCGGCGACCCTGGTGCTCGGCGTCGCCATCGGCCGGCAACTGGACGCGCCTGGGCCGGTCGCGAGCCGGAATGGGGTTCTCGTGGCGCACGGCCGGCTCGCGGCTGCGCTCGACACGCAACTGGCGTCGACACAGCCGAGCGACGCCCCGGTCCGCATCGGCCTCACTTTCCGAAACCACGGCGGCGCCATCTGCCGGACCTTCACCGGCGAGAATCTGCAAGGCATTGCCTGCCGTGACGATGGCCGATGGTCGCTGGCGCGCACGGCCGCCGGAGAGCGTGGCGGAGCCTATCGCCAGGCGGCCTCCGGCGCCTTGATCGGCGATACGCAGGAAATGATGGCGGGCGGCCCGTTCTCCGTCGTTGAGGAGGCGGCCGCAAAAGGCCATCATTGGGATTGAACCCCATCTGACGGCCGTTCATTTCTGCCCATCCAATGCCGCTCCTATGCCGTTCCACGACAATCCCGTGGCCGATGCCGTCCGGCCCCGCTGTTTCAGGCTATTGACGCCTTACCAATGATGCTATCTGGCCTTACCTTTATGAAACACATGTAGATATAGTGCTATTTTATCGACAATCGCATGAGGGGTCGCCGCCGTTCTGCGGGGCGGGCGATGGCGTGTTCCGGATGGGCGGCTATGGGTAGGCCGATGGGGCCAGCGAAAGAAATGCCGGTGAGCGAAGGCGGCCAGAAACTGTATCAGCGGATCGCCGACGCCATCGCGGGCGCTATCCGCGAGGGCGTCTGGACGGCGGGCATGCGCCTGCCCAGCGAGCGCGAACTCGCCGAGGAGCATGGCGTGAGCAGGCCGACGATCAGAGAGGCGATGATCGCGCTCGAAATCCGCGGCATGGTGGAAACGCGGCATGGCGCCGGCATCTTCGTCACCGGAAAATCGGCCGATCCCGGCACCTTGGCCGAACTCGATGTCGGGGCATTCGAGTTGATGGAGGCTCGGCTGCTGTTCGAAGCCGACGCCGCGGCGCTGGCTGCGACGGCCATCGAGCCCGATATGCTTGATCAGTTGGAAGCCGCGCTCGCGCAGATTGCCTCGGAGGAGCCCGGATCACCCGCCGCCTTTCAGGCCGATCGGCGCTTTCATGTGCTGATTGCCGAGGCAACCGGCAACTCAATCGTCCGTTCGGTTGTCGAAATGCTCTGGAAGGTCCGCGAGAGCTCGCCGTTGTGCATCCATATCTTCGCCAAGGCGATGCGCGAAGGAGTCACGCCGCGCGTCGACGAGCACCGCCTCATCCTCGATGCGTTGCGGGCCAGGAATCCGCAGGCTGCGCGCGAAACCATGCGCAAGCACCTGCGGCGCGTGATCGACGATTTGCTCGCCGCGACCGAAAGCGATCTTCTCGAGCGTGCGCGCTCCCAGGCCGAGGAACAGCGCAACCGAGTCTTTCGGCGGGTGCTCGGCTGAAAGCGCGTGTCAGTGACGCCGGCTTTGGGCCACGGCTGCCGGTTGTGACGCGGAAATATCAGCCGATCTGCATCGGCGCGGTGCGATTCATAGAAATGCCGGCGTAGCGACCGGGATTTGAGCTCTCAGGCGCCATCACGCACGTTATCGTTCGAGCCGCATCTATTGACGCCCATAATGTGGCATAGCCTCCCAACTCACACTGGCATTACCAATTTAATTGCGGTAAGCCTGAGATGCCAAGGCAAGATCAGGGGAGGAAGCCGGTGATGGCGGCACGAAGGACATGCACCGCGATACGCTTCGCCGCCGGCATCATCGCACTCGGCCTTGTCGCGCCGGTTGCGGCTCAGTCGCCGCGCCAGACGGCGGCCCCGCGCGGTGCCGAAGTCTTCCTGTTGGCTGGCCAGTCCAATATGTCGGGCCGCGGCGACCTTAGTGCGCTCACCGCCGCCGAGCGGAGGCCTGATCCGAAGATTTGGCTTTACGGCAATGACGGGCAATGGCGGCTCGCCCTTGATCCGCTCGACGATGCCACTGGGCAGATCGACATGGTGTCGGCCGATCACCTGGCGGCGGTCGGGCCGGGGCTGAGTTTCGCACGGGCGCTGCGCCGGCAAGGGCATGGCGCAGTCGCGCTGGTGCCCTGCGCGAAGGGCGGCTCATCGATCGGTCGCTGGAAGCCCGACGGGGCGCGAACGACGCTTTACGGCTCATGCCTGGCGCGCGCGAAGGAGGCCGGCGGGCGAATCGCGGGCATTCTCTGGTATCAGGGTGAGAGCGATGCCCAATCGGCGACGGCCGCCGCGCATTGGCGCGAGCGGTTCGAGCAACTGGTGCGCGGCTTCCGCGCCGATCTGGGCGAGCCGAACCTTCCGGTCGTCTATGTCCAGATCGCCGATCGGCCCGCCAGGGATCACGACCGCGCCCGCTATCCCGGCTGGCGAACGGTTCAGGAGCAACAGGCGACGGCGCAGGCGCGGCTGCGTTGCTCGGCGATGGTGTCGGCGCGGGGCCTCGAACTTCGGGAGGATCAGTTGCACCTGACGACAGCTTCGCAGCGCATTCTGGGGCCCAGGCTCGCCGCCGCGATGGACCGCCTCGTCCGACAGGGCTGTGGCTCTCAGACAGGACCGCGGACATGAGCCTGATCCGTTACGTCGTTTCCGCCGCGGCGCTTGCCGCCCTTGCCTGCCTCCCGGCCCAGGCGGTCGCCGGTCAGCGCGCCGTGGTGCCGCTGATGACCGGCTGGCATTTCCATCTCGGTGCCGCGCCGGCGGCGGCGAGCGGCGCGGGCTTCGACGATTCGGCTTGGCAGTCCGTCTCGTTGCCGCACAGCTGGAACCGGATGGGCGGCACGGCGACGCGGCGCGCCGATTACCAGGATTTCCACGGCCCGGGCTGGTATCGCCTTCATTTCACGACTCCGGCCGACGCCGCGGGACGCGAGGCATGGCTCCAATTCGATGCGGCGAGCATCGTCGCCGACGTGTGGCTCAACGGGCAGCATCTCGGCCGACATTCCGGTGCGTTCGCGCGCTTCCGCTTCGACGCGACGCAGGCGCTCAGTCCGAAAGGCGACAATCTGCTGGTTGTCCGCGTCGACAACAGCCGCCCCGATGCGCCCGGCTCGCCCACCACCGACGTGCCGCCGATGAGCGGCGACTTCCCAATGTATGGCGGCCTCTATCGCCCGGTGTCGCTGGTGCTGACCGATCCGGCGCACATCGCGATGCGCGACTGGGGCGGCCCCGGCGTCTATGCGCAAACGCTGAAGGTCGCGGGCAAGACGGCATCCATCGCGCTGACTACGCGTCTGGAGAATGACCGCCGCGCCAGCGTACCGCTGACCGTCGAGGCGAGCATCCTCGATCGCGACGGCCACGTCGTAGCGCGCGCCGCCGAACACCGAACACTTGCCGCCGGCACGTCGGGCAAGGTGGCTCAGAAGTTGACCGTCGCGGACGCACATCTGTGGAACGGCGTCGCCGATCCGTATCTCTATACGGTCCGCGTCGATCTGCGCGACGCGCACGGCGGCGTAATCGACAGCGTCAGCCAGCCGCTCGGCATCCGCACCTTCCATATCGATCCCAACAAGGGGTTCTTCCTCAACGGCCGCCATGTCGATCTGCACGGCGTCTCGCGGCATCAGGATCGCCCCGGCAAAGGCTGGGCGATCGACAATGCCGACATCGATGAGGATTTCGCGCTGATCAAGGAGCTCGGCGCGAACACCGTACGGCTCGCGCATTACCAGCATGCGCAGCGCGCCTATGACGACGCCGACCGCGACGGGATCGTCGCCTGGGCCGAAATCCCGCTCGTCGACCGCTCGGCGCCGGCGGGGCAGGTCGAGACCCCGCCCGCGTTCGCCCGCAACGCCGGGCAGCAGCTGCGCGAGCTGATCCGCCAGAACTACAATCACCCCTCGATCATCGTCTGGTCGATCGCCAACGAGGTGAATCTGCAGGCCGCGAAGGGCAAAGGCGCGTCGCACGCGCGCCCGCTGCTCGAAGCATTGCAGCGCGAGGTTCATGCCGAGGACCCGTCGCGCCCGGCAACACTCGCCGATTGCTGCGGCTCGATCCCCTCAGAGGCGCGGCCCGGGCTCGATACCGTCGCCGGGATCACCGACGTGATCGGCTTCAACCGCTATTACGGCTGGTATTCGAGCAATGTTCACGCGCTCGCGCCCGATCTGAAGCGGCTCCACACGCTCTATCCCAACGAGCCGATCTCGATCAGCGAATATGGCGCGGGCGGCGCGCTGACGCAGCATACCGACGATCCCCGGGGCGGCCCGATAGCCGCGTTCGGACGCCCCCATCCGGAGGAATTCCAGTCCTATATCCTCGAAGAGACGTGGAAGCAGATCGCCGAGACGCCGTTCCTGTGGGCGAGCTGGGTGTGGAACCTCACCGATTTCTCGAACGAAGAGCGCACCGAAGGCGACCTCACCGACACCAACGACAAGGGCCTCGTCACCTTCGACCGCAAGACGAAGAAGGACGCCTTCTATTTCTTCAAGGCGAACTGGTCGCGCTCGCCCTTCGTCCACCTGACCGGGCGGCGCTATGTCGATCGGCCCTATCCGGTGCTCGACGTCAAGGCATACAGCAACCTGCCGCGCGTGCGGCTGTCGCTCAACGGACGCGACCTCGGCTTCGCGCCGTGTCGGATGGGCATCTGCCTGTGGCACGACGTGCGGCTCGATCACGGCGTCAACCGGCTGGAGGCGAGCGGCGCGGGCGCAGCGCCCGACGCCATCGAATGGCGCTTCGCCGGCGAGCCAGGCCATTATGCGATCCGCGCCGGCACGTTGACCGGCGGGCGCGGCGCGGACGGCACGCGCTGGGGCTCCGACGTGTTCTTCACCGGCGGCGAGGGCCATTTCCGCGATCCGCCGCCAACCGGCCGCGGCGCGAAGCCGGCGCCACCGCACCTCGTCGCGGGAACCGCCGATCAGGTCGCCTACGAAAGCTGGCGCGACGGCGCCTTTGCCTACACCGTGCCGGTGCCCGCCGGCAGCTATCGCGTCACGCTTCATTTCTTCGAGCCGGAGGCGGACACCAAGCCCGGTGATCGCGTCTTCCGCATCCTCGCCGAGGGCTCGGCCGAAGGCGCGCCGATCGATATCGTGCGCGAGGCGGGCAAGCCGATGACCGCCCTCACCCATAGTTTCCGCGTCCCGGTGCGCGACGGCACGCTCGATCTCGCTTTTGAGTCAGTGAAGGGCAAGGCTCTCGTCTCGGGCCTCGAGATCGTGCCGGTGCGGCAGTGACAGGGAGAATGGCCATGAAGTGGGTTTCCCGAACCTGCACGCGGCTAGCGGCTGTGTTCTCGATCCTCTGCCTCGCCGCGCCGGCCGCTGCGAAGGATCATTGGGTGGGGAGCTGGGCACGCGCGCTCTACGACGGCGGCACGAAGGACGCCGCGACGCTCGATAACGCCACGGTGCGAACGGTCGTGCGGCTGAGCGCGGGCGGCCCGCAGCTGCGGCTGCGCTTCAGCAACGCATTCGGCGACGCGCCGCTGGTGATCAACTCGGTTTCGGTCGCCTATGCCGGTCAGCCCGGGACTGGCACGATCGACCCGCGATCGGCGCGCGCGGTCACCTTCGGGGGCGCGGGCGCGGTGACAGTCCCGCAAGGCGCCTATTTCTATTCCGATCCCGTCGACCTGCCGGTGCACGGCCTGTCGTTGGTCGCGGTGACCTTCCACCTGCCCCACGCGCCCGCGCGACTGACGGCACAAGGCATCGGCAAGGGGCACAGCTTCGTCGCGCACGGCGTCGATCCTCGCGCGGCGTTGCTTCCCGACGCGCGGCCGGTCGATCGCATCTATCAGCTCGACGGGATCGATGTCCTCTCGCCGGGCGGCACGGTCGCGGCGCTGGGCGATTCGATCCCCGCGGCGAGCGGCGCGCCGCTCGACGGCAGCGGACGCTGGACCGACGTGCTCGCGACGCGAATGCAAGCGTCGCCCGAATGGCGCGGCTGGGGAGTAGCCAATCTCGGCATTGCCGGCGGGCGTGTCGCCAGGGAAGGCACCGGCCCGGCGGCGATCGCCCGGCTCGACCGTGATGTGCTGAGCCGACCGAATATCCGCACGATCATCGTCTTCGAAGGCGTGAACGACCTCGGCAAGCTGGTGCGCGAGGAACCGGTCACCTCCGCGACCCGCGCCGCGGTGGTGCGGGCGATCATCCAAGGCTATCGCCAGATCATCGAGCGCGCACACGATCATGGCGTCCGCGTCGTCGGCGCGACGATCACGCCGTTCACCGGCAACACCCACTATCGCAACGACGCCGATGCCGAGGCCGACCGGCAGCAGGTCAACGCCTGGATTCGCGCACCCGGCCATTTCGACGCGGTGATCGACTTCGCGTCGGTGGTGGCCGATCCCACGCATCCCGAGCGGCTGTCGCCGGCCGATGACTCGGGAGATCATCTCCATCCTTCGGACAAGGGGCAGGCGCTGCTCGGCGCGACGGTGCCGCTCGCGGTGCTCGGAGGCTGGGCGCGATAATGCGCGGCCTGATTGCGGCGATCCTGATCGCGCTCGGCTGGGCGTCGGCAGCGGCGGCGCAGCGCACCTCAACGGTCGTCGCCTCGCCGCGGCAAAGCTATGAGTTCAGCCGCGACTGGCTGATGCAGGTCGGCGACGATGCCGGTTTCTCGGCCCCCGCGTTCGACGATCGCGGCTGGACCGCGGTGACGCTGCCCCGCGCCTTCAACGAAACCGAGGCCTTCGCGCGCGACGTTCACCAATTGTCGGACGGCGTGGTCTGGTATCGCAAGCATTTCCGCCTTCCCGCCGACGCCCCGCGCGGCCGCGCCTTCCTGGAGTTCCAGGGGGTGCGGCAGGCGGCCGATGTCTGGGTCAACGGCATCAAAGTCGGCACCTGCGAGAACGGCGTGCTGGCGTTCGGCGTCGATATCACCACGGCGCTACGGCCGGGAGAGAACGTCGTCGCGGTGCGGGTCGATACGCATTGGGACTATCGCGAGCAGGCGACCAACACCAAGTTCCAGTGGGAAGACAAGAACTTCTACGCCAATTACGGCGGCATCAACAAGCCGGTGCGGCTGCACCTGACCGGCCCGGTATTCCAGACACTGCCGCTCTACAGCAATCTCGGCACGATGGGGCCGTACATCTGGGCCGACGCCTTCGACATCCCCGCCGCGACCGCGACGATCCACGCCGAGAGCGAGGTGAGCAACACCAGCACCACGCCGGTGACGGTGGCCTATAGCGTCGCGATCCGCGATCTCGACGGTCATGTCGTCGCCCGCTTCCACGGCGATCGCCAGACGATCGCGCCGGGCGCAAGGGCGGTGTTCAGTGCGAGCCATCGGGTCTCCGGTCTGCATTTCTGGAGCTGGGGCTATGGCTATCTCTACACCGTCACCGGCACGCTGGCCGACACCGGCGGCAAGGTGATCGATGCGGTCGATACCCGCACCGGCTTCCGCGCGACCGAGTTCGACCACGGCATGGTCCGGCTCAATGGCCGCGTGCTGCAGATGAAGGGCTATGCCCAACGCACCACCAATGAGTGGCCTGCGGTCGGCATTTCGGTGCCGCCATGGGTCAGCGATTTCTCCAACGGCCTCATCACCAAGGGCAACGGCAACCTCGTCCGCTGGATGCACGTCACCCCGTCGAAGCAGGACGTGCAGTCGGCCGACCGGCTCGGCCTCATCCAGGCGATGCCGGCGGGCGATTCCGAGGGCGACCCGAGCGGCCGGCGCTGGGAGCAGCGCGTCGAGGTGATGCGCGACGCGATCATCTACAACCGCAACGATCCCTCGATCCTGTTCTACGAAGGCGGCAACCACGGCATCAGCGACGCGCACATGGCCGAGCTGCTCGCGCTCAAGCAGAAATGGGACCCGCACGGCGGCCGCGCGATGGGCGCGCGCGAGATGCTGGGCAGCAAGGCGGCCGAATATGGCGGCGAGATGCTCTATATCAACAAGAGCGCGTCGAAGCCGCTATGGGCGATGGAATATTCGCGCGACGAGGCAGCGCGCGCCTATCAGGACGAGTTCACCCCGCCGTTCCACACGGACTCGCCCGATTACAACCGCAACGTCGACTCGATGGCGGTCGAGGACGTGCGCCGCTGGTGGGATTATTACCAGCAGCGCCCCGGATCGGGCGAGCGCGTCAGCGCCGGCGGGGTCAAGATCGGCTTCACCGATTCGAACTCGCACTTTCGCGGTGACAACAATTACCGCCGCTCGGGTGTGCTCGACGCGGTGCGGCTGCCCAAGGACCCGTGGTACGTCAACCAGGCGATGTGGGACGGCTGGGTCGATGCCGGGGGCCACCACGTCCATATCATTGGCCACTGGACCTATCGCGCGGGGACGGTGAAGCCGGTCGAGGTCGTGTCGAACGGCGAGAGCGTCGAGCTGTTCCTCAACGGGCGCTCGCTGGGCAAAGGCAAGCGCGAGAGCGGGTTCCTGTTCACCTTCGACGACGTGCATTACGCGTCCGGCACCTTGAAGGCGGTCGCCACCTTCGAGGACGGCGGCACCGCCGAGCAGGTGCTGACCACCGCCGGCAAGCCCGTCGCGATCCGCCTCACGCCGCACACCGGGCCGCGCGGCTTCGTCGCCGACGGCGCCGACCTGATGCTGGTCGATGTCGAGGTGGTCGATGGCAAGGGCCGGCGCGTGCCGACCGCGTTCAACCCGGTCAGCTTCGACCTGACGGGGCCGGCTGTCTGGAAGGGCGGTATCGCCGAGAAAGGCGGGCCGGAGGAGGCGAAACAGGCTTCCGACAATTATGTCCTCGCCACGGCCCTGCCGGTCGAGCTCGGGATCAACCGCGTCCTCGTCCGCTCCACTACCAAGGCTGGGCAGGTCCATCTCGTCGCTACAGCGCCGGGACTCAAATCCGCCAGCCTCGACGTGACGACGAAGGACGCGCCGGTCACGGGCGGCCTCTCCGCAGTCTTTCCCGAGGATTTCCAGCCGGTCGATCTCTCGCGGGGGCCGACGTCGGTGGGGCCGTCCTACGCCGATCGCCTGCGCACCGTTCCGGTCGCGAGCATCGCCGCCGGCTCCAATGCCGACACGACGCAGCAAAGCCATGACGATGACGAGACCACCGCCTGGACCAGCGACGGTAAACCCGAGAATGCGTGGATCGAATATCGCTTCGCCCGCCCCGAGCGCGTCACGCAGCTGTCGCTCAAACTCACGGGCTGGCGGCTGCGCAGCTATCCGATCGAGGTGACGCTCGATGGCAAGCCGGTCTATCGCGGCGAAACGCCCCGCTCGCTCGGCTATGTCAATTTCGACCTCACCCCCGTGACCGGATCGGCGCTGCGCATCAGACTGACCGGCCCCACTACCGATCGCGATGCGTTCGGCAAGATCGTCGAGGTCAAGAACAACAAGGTCGCCGCCAGCGTCGGCGCTGACAAGGTGCCGCCCGGCTGGCGGCTCAGCATCGTCGAAGCCGACATCCTGGCGGCGCAACCGTAGAATTGGCAAACCGGCCGCTGGATTGATCAGGCGGCCGATGAGGAAAGAAAGTGACTATGGATTCCGACAACGGCTCGAAAGCGTCTGGCGCGGTCATCACCGCCGCCAAGGTCATCGTCACCTCGCCGGGGCGCAATTTCGTGACGCTGAAAATCGAAACCGACGCCGGGGTGTATGGGATCGGCGACGCGACTCTCAACGGCCGCGAGCTGGCGGTGGCCTCGTATCTCACCGATCATGTCATTCCCTGCCTAATCGGCCGCGATGCGCACTGCATCGAGGACATATGGCAGTTCCTCTACAAGGGCGCCTATTGGCGGCGCGGGCCGGTGACGATGAGCGCGATCGCCGCCGTTGACACCGCCTTGTGGGACATCAAGGGCAAGCTCGCCGGGCTGCCGGTCTATCAACTGCTCGGCGGCGCGAGCCGCGAAGGCGTCATGGTCTATGGCCACGCCAACGGCGCGACGATCGACGAGACGGTCGCAGCGGCGCTGCATTACCAGGAGCTGGACTACAAGGCGATCCGGCTGCAATCGGGGGTGCCCGGGCTCGCCTCGACCTACGGCGTGTCGAAGGACCGCTATTTCTACGAGCCCGCCGACGCCGACCTGCCAAGCGAGAACATCTGGTCGACCGAGAAATACCTGCGCTCGGTGCCGCCGCTGTTCGCCGCCGCGCGAGAGGCGCTCGGCTGGGACGTCCACCTGCTCCATGACGCGCACCACCGCCTGTCCCCGATCGAGGCGGCGCGGCTCGGCAAGGACCTCGAGCCGTATCGCCCGTTCTGGCTGGAGGATGCGACGCCTGCGGAGAACCAGGCCAATTTTCGCCTCATTCGCCAGCACACCACCACCCCACTCGCGGTCGGCGAGATCTTCAACACGATCTGGGACGCCAAACAGCTGATCGAGGAGCAGCTGATCGACTATATCCGCGCCACGGTGGTCCATGCCGGCGGCATCAGCCACCTCAGGAAGCTCGCGAGCTTCGCCGAGCTCCACAACGTGCGCACCGGCTGCCACGGCGCCACCGATTTGTCGCCGGTGTGCATGGCCGCGGCGCTGCACTTCGACCTCTCGGTCCCGAACTTCGGGGTGCAGGAATATATGCGCCACACCCCCGAGACCGATGCGGTGTTCCCGCACGCCTACAGCTTCGAGCGCGGCATGATGCACCCCGGCGACGCGCCCGGCCTCGGCGTCGATATCGACGAGGCGCTCGCCGCCAAATATCCATACCAACGCGCCTTCCTGCCGGTGAACCGGCTGGAGGACGGAACGATGTTCCACTGGTGATCGATAATTCGGTCGAAGTTCGCCGGTCTGCGATCGCCCTTGACAACGTCATTCCATGAAATAGAACTATGTTCCATATAATGGCGACATAGGCGAGAGGCGGAATGGCGATGTATCGGTCATGGATCGGCTTGGCCGCGTTGGTTGGCGCATCATTCTCTGCGCCGGCTGTTGCGCAACCCGCACCAGCGCAAGCCGCGGCAACGCCATCGTCGCTGGCCCAGCCGCCGCGCGAATGGGTCGATCCTGACACTGGTCACCGCATCGTCCGCCTGTCGAACGAGCCGGGCAGTTCGAGCCTCTATTTCAACTACAACGCTTACACGCCGCAGGGTGACAAGTTGCTGATCACCACGCCGGAGGGAATCGCCGCGATCGACCTCAAGACCTTCAAGCTCTCACCGGTGATCGCGATCAAGGAGCCGTTCCGCCTGCTGTTCACCGGGCATAAGACCCGGCAGGCCTATTACGAAACCTTCTCCGGCGGCCCTGCCGGGCCCAAGACCGTCTGGGCTGTCGATGTCGATACCGGCAAGCAGCGCAAGATCGCGACGGTGCCGCACGGCGACATCCAGACGATCAACGCCGACGAGACATTGCTCGGAGGGGTCGAAACCGATCCCAACGCCAGTTCGCAGGCGCTCAGCTATTTCCAGAAGCGCGATTCACGGTTCGACCAGGCCGACTATCGCGCGACGGGCCCCGACGGGAAGCCGCTCACCTATGCGGAGTCGAAGGAAGTCCGCATGAACGAGCGGCTCGAAGCGAAGATTCCGATGACGATGTTCGTCGTCGACACGCGCACCGGCGCGCAGCGGCCGGTCTATAGTTCGACCGACTGGCTCAACCACTTGCAATTTTCGCCGACCGATCCTGGCCTCCTGCTGTTCTGCCACGAGGGCAATTGGCACAAGGTCGATCGCCTGTGGCTGATGCGCGTCGACAAGCCACACGACACGCCGATCAAGATCCACACCCGCACGATGAACATGGAGATCGCCGGCCACGAATGGTTCAGCCATGACGGCAAGACCATCTGGTACGACCTCCAGACCCCGCGCGGCGAGGATTTCTGGGTGGCCGGCTATGACATCGCGACCGGCAAGCGCACCCAATATCATCTGCAGCGCAACGAATGGTCGGTGCATTTCAACAGCTCGCCCGACGGCAAGCTGTTCTCCGGCGACGGCGGCGACAGCGAGATGGTCGCGCACGCGCCCGACGGCAAATGGCTCTACCTGTTCACCCCGCACGACATCCCCGACGTCGCGGGGATCAAGGCGCCCAACGCCGCCTCGCTGATCCACCCCGGCTATTTCACCGCCGAGAAGCTGGTGAACATGGCCAAGCAGGATTACCGGCTGGAACCCAACGCCAACTTCACCCCCGACGGCAAGTGGCTGGTGTTCCGATCCAACATGTTCGGAAAAACGCAGGTGTTCGCGGTCGAGCTTGCGAAAGCCGCGCGTTAGGATTGAATCCGTTCACGTCTGCACAACATGAATCCTCCCCTGGAAGGGGAGGTGGCGCGAAGCGCCGGAGGGGAGCGGCGGGGGGGACGCGCCCCCCGCGGTGGTGGATTTACGGGGGGCAACCGC
>JBQCHQ010000038.1:0-37747 GCA_051954515.1 Sphingomonas sp.
TCAGCGCGGCGCCGGCGATCATCGAACCGGTAACCACTTTGGCAATGAGTGCACGCATTTGAAGCTCCCTAATAGCTGGATTTGGTTGGCGTACCCGCCTTGGAATGACCCAAATCGGCGTGGACATTAGTCGCATATCCAGCGCCTCTCAAGCCTCGTTTTGGCCACAATGCCCGAACGACCCGAGAAATGCGGCCTTTTTCAACGCCAAGGCGTCGTCAAAGGTTGCAAAATCGGCCGGCCCGCCGAGCGCCGCGATGCTCGTCACGCCGAAATCGGCAATGCCACATGGCACGATCCCGCCGAAATCGGCGAGGTTGGGGGCGATGTTGACCGAAAAGCCGTGCAGCGTCACCCATTTGCGCACGCGCACGCCGATCGCGCCGATCTTGGCCTCGACGGCGCCTTCGCCGGTCCAGATGCCGATGCGCCCCGGCGCGCGGTGGCTCTCGACCCCGATTTCGGCGAGGGCCGCGATCACCCAGCCTTCGAGCGCGTGGACATAGCAGCGCACGTCGCGCCCGCGCTTGCCCAAGTCGAGCAGCACATAGCCGATCCGCTGCCCCGGGCCGTGATAGGTGTATTTGCCGCCGCGCCCGGTCTTGAACACGGGGAAGCGAGGATCGATCAGCTCGGCGGAATTGGCGCTGGTGCCCGCGGTGTAGATCGGCGGGTGCTCGAGCAGCCAGATCAGCTCGCGCGCCTCGCCCGCCCCGATCGCCGCGGCGCGCGCCTCCATCTCGGCCACTGCCTCGGGATAGGGCACGGGCTCGCGCGAGACGCGCCATTCGATTGCGTCGATATGCTCGGTCACGCCGGGGCCGCTACGCCCAACCGAGGGCCTTGCGCAAGCGCTGGCAAGCGCTGCCGCGATCGGCTACCTAGCCCTCGAAGCGAACAGGGGAGCGGCCGAATGGTGCAGATATCGACAGTCTGGGATCGCACCACCGCATTTGCCAGCGCGGCCGTCGCCGCGATCATGCCTATCGCGCTCATACTGCTGTTCCTGCCGGTGTCGATCCAGCTCGCGATCGCGCCGCTGCTCATCAAGCAGGCGGTCGGCACGCGATTGATCGTGATGGTGCTGTTCTGGCTGGTCGAATTGCTCGGCACGCTGTCGCTGATCGTGCTCGCGCTCGGCGCGACGCTCCATCCGGGCGAGGCGGTCCGCGCGGCGCTGGCGCGGCTTGGCCCCGCCGTCGCGATCTTCATCCTGTTCTTCATCGCCATGCTGGTCCTCTGCATTCCCCTCGGCGTGGTCGTGGCCGCCGCAGGCATGAACATGGCTGAGCTGCAGGCCGGCAACCCGGTCGGCGCCGGCAGCCTGTCGGCGGTCGGAGCGTGGTTCCTCCTCCTCTACGGCCTGGCGCTGCTCGTCTTCTGTTTCTGGATCGCGGCGCGGCTGCTGGTGATCGAGCCGGTGATCCTCGCCGAGCGGCGCGGCATCGGCGCGATCACGCGCACCTTCGCGCTGACCAAGGGCCTCGCGCTGCGCCTCGTCGGTGTACTGATCCTCTATGCGATCGTCGCGACGATCGCGGTGCTCGCCGCGAAGATGGTGTTCGGTTCGATCTTCGCGCTGATCGCGCCCAATGACGGCGAGATCGGGCTGGCGACGGTGCTGACCTCGATCGTCGTCGCCGCGGTGTCGACCGCCTTCAAGGTGATCGCCGCGATCTTCGTCGCCAAGCTCTACCAGGCGATCGGCGACGCGCACGAGCGAGCGGCCGAACCGGCATGACGATCGACTGGCCGGGCGTCTTCGCCGACGCCTGGGGGCGCTGGAAGCGCGACCGAACGCTGCTGCTCCCGCTCGCCGGGCTGTTCCTGTTCCTGCCGCAATTCGCCTTCTACCTGCTCGCCGCGCCCTTTCCCAAGCTGACGCCAGAGCAGGCGAAGGATACCGAGGCACTGCTCGCGCCGGGCTCACCGCTGGTCGTGTGGATGACGCACAATGCGCCGGGCATGCTCGCCACCGTCCTGGCGATGACCTTCGGCTCGCTGGCGATCCTCTGTCTCTATCTCGATCGCGCGGGCGGCACGCCGGCGAGGGCGCTGACCCGCGCGCCGGGGCTGTTCCCGCGCTACCTGCTCGCGGCGATCGTCGCCGGGCTGCCCGCGGGGCCGATCGAGCTGATGCTGCTGATCCTCGTGCTGCCGTGCCTCTATCTGCTCGGCCGGCTGATGCTGGTCGGGCCGGCGATCGTCGCCGAGCGACCGATCGGCGTGCTCCGTGCGGTCGCGCGCAGTTTCGCGCTGACTCGCGGGCGCGGCCTCGTGATGATGGCGCTGGCGGCCGGCGTGATGCTCGCCGGCATGCTCGCGCCCGCGCCATTCCGCCTGATCCGCGACGCGCTTCAGGCGGATGCGGCGGCCAACCCGGTGGCGGTGGCGGTATTGGAAGCCGTGGGCTCGATGCTCGCCGCCGTGGTCGCGCTCGCGGTGCTGCTGATCGAGATCGCGCTCTATCGCCGGCTGGCTGGATCGAAGAGCGGCACATGAGGCGCCGCGTCGCGCGGCAATAGGCCGGCAAGGCGCGGATCGGCGAAGGTCTCGATCGTGCGCTTGACCGGCACGAAGCCCTGCTTGCGATAGAAGCCGAGCGCCGAAGGATGATCGAGCGTGCAGGTGTGCAGCCACACCCGCTCGATGCCGTCGGCCCAGCCCAGCTTCAAGGCCTCAGCCATCAGCCAGCGGCCCAGCCCGCGGCCGGCAAGCTCGGGCACCAGCGCGAAATAGCTGATCTCGCAGGCGCCGGACTCGCGGAAGTCGAGCTCAAGCATGCCCGCTTCGACTCCCTTCCGATCCATCGCGGCGAACACGCGGACCGCGGGATCGTGGATGATCGCCAGCAGCGTGCGCTCGTCCATTGCCAGCCGAGAGAACCACAGCCACGGCGCGCCGACACGACGGAACAGCGCTCGGTATCGCTCGGGATCGGGCCGCTCCCACCGCTCCAGCCTCAGCGGCGCTTCGGGCATCGGCCGGGGCGGCGGAGGCGCGGCCATCTCCAGCGTCGTGACGATCGTCGCCACCTCGCCGGGCGCGACCGCGGTCAATCCCATGTCGCGACCGGGGGCAGGCTCATCAGGATCGCGTCGATATTGCCGCCGGTCTTGAGCCCGAACAGCGTGCCTCGATCATAGACGAGGTTGAACTCGGCATAGCGCCCCCGCCAGGCGTTGCGCCGGACGATGTCGGCTTCGGTGAATGGTTCGCCCATCCGCCGCCGCACGATCTTCGGGTAAATGTCGAGAAAGGCGCGCCCGACATCCTGGGTGAAGGCGAAATTCGCCGCGAAATCGCCCTCCAGGTGATCGTAGAAAATGCCGCCGACGCCGCGATGCACCTTGCGGTGGGGAATGTAGAAATAATCGTCGGCCCATTTCTTGAAGCGCGGATAATATTCGGGATCATGGGCGTCGCACGCCGCCTTCAGCGAAGCATGGAAATCGGCGGTGTCCGCATCGTTCGGGATCGGCGGGTTGAGATCGGCGCCGCCGCCGAGCCAGCGTTTGGTGGTGACGAGGAAACGCGTGTTCATATGGACGGCGGGCACATGCGGATTGGCCATGTGCGCGACCAGGCTGATGCCGGTGGCGAAGAAGCGCGGATCGGTGTCCGCGCCGTGAATCGACTTGGCGAACTCGCCCTCAAAGCTGCCGCCGACGGTCGAGACGTTGACGCCCACCTTCTCGAACACGCGGCCCTTCATCGTGCCGCGCACCCCGCCGCCGCCGGGCTCTCCGCAAGGATCGGCGCGGTCCCACGGCGTGAAGGCAAAGCGCGCTTCGGACCCCGCCTCGGCCTCGATCGCCTCGAACGCCGCGCAGATCGAATCGCGCAGGGATTCGAACCACGCCTTGGCGGCGGCTTGCTGGTCGTCCAGTGGAAGCATCGCCATACATCAACTCCGTTCGCCCTGAGCCTGTCGAAGGGCGATTGCGGTTCGGCCGATGACGAAAAAAACGTGCTTCGACAAGCTCAGCACGAACGGAGGTCAAGGCCAGCTCTGCGTCTGTCGTAACGCTTCGCCCAGCGTCATGGCGGCGGCCACCGCGACGTTCAAGGAGCGGAAGCCGTCGCGCATCGGAATCCTGATCCGTGCGTCGGCGCGGTCATGCACCGTCGCGGGCACGCCGGCGCTCTCGCTGCCGAACAACAGCACGTCGTCGTCGGCGAATCGCGCCGCGTCGAGGCGCTCGCCGCCTTTGGTCGTCAGCAACACGATCCGCCCCGTCACCGTGCCGACGAACGTCTCCCAATCGACATGGCGCACCACCTCGGCCTCGGCGGCATAGTCCATCCCGGCACGCGCCAGCGCGCGGTCGCTCCACGCGAATCCCATCGGCTCGATCAGGTCGACGCCGACCCCGAGGCACGCCGCGAGCCTGATGATCGTGCCGACATTGCCGGCGATATCGGGCTGGTAGAGGGCGATCCGCATCGCCGCTCGCTTAGTCTCGCGCGTGCGATCTGCACAAGATGCCAGAAAGCCATTGGCAAATGCGCTTTCGCCCGGCTATCACGCCCGCGGCGCCCGTGGGGACGGGTGCCTCGGTGAGGCGGGGCCGAACAAAATCACACCTCCCGCTGAAGGGCGCTCGCCCGTTCGATGGCAGAGGCAGGTGAATGGCAACGGTAGATGACGCGATCCCTCCCGGTGAAGCGCCGGGTTCCTTTCACGAAGACGTTCACGATCCTCGACGCCGCGATTTCTTCAACATCGCCGCCGTCGCCTTTGCCGGCTCCGGTGCCGTCGTCGCCGTTCTGCCGCTCATAAACCAGATGAGCCCGTCGGCCGACGTGCTGGCGCTGTCGTCGACCGATGTCGATCTGTCGAAGATCGGCAAGGGGCAGGCGATCACCACCACCTTCCGCTCGCAGCCGCTGTTCGTGCGCAACCTGACGGCCAAGGAAATCGCCGAGGCCAATGCGGTGCCCCTCTCCGACCTGCGCGATCCGCAGACGCTCGCCGAGCGCACCAAGGAAGGCCATTCGGACTGGCTGGTCGTGATCGGCGTCTGCACGCACCTGGGCTGCGTGCCGCTGGGCAACAAGGAAGGCGAGCCGCGCGGCGAGTTCGGCGGCTATTTCTGCCCCTGCCACGGCTCGCAATACGATACCGCGGCGCGCATTCGTAAGGGGCCGGCGCCGCGCAACCTGGCGGTGCCCGAGTACAAGTTCAACACGCCGACAACGATAACGGTGGGGTCCTGAGATGAGCTTTCCCTGGGCACAGCAATACCAGCCGAAACAGCCGCTCATGCGCTGGCTGGACGAGAAGCTGCCGCTGCCGCGGCTCGTCTATAATGCGGTCGGCGCCGGCTATCCGGTGCCGCGCAACCTCAATTATTGGTGGAATTTCGGCGTCCTCGCCGGCGCCGCGCTGGCGATCCAGATCATCACCGGCGTCGTGCTGGCGATGCACTATGCCGCCAATGCCGGGGTCGCGTTCGATTCGGTCGAGCACATCATGCGCGACGTCAATGCCGGCTGGTTCCTCCGCTATGCGCATGCGACCGGCGCCAGCATGTTCTTCATTGTCGTCTATACGCACATCTTCCGCGGCCTCTATTACGGCTCGTACAAGGCGCCGCGCGAGATGGTGTGGCTCTTGGGCGTCGTCATCTTCCTCTTGATGATGGCCACCGCCTTCATGGGCTACGTTCTCCCTTGGGGGCAGATGAGCTTCTGGGGCGCGCAGGTCATCACCGGCTTCTTCTCGGCGATTCCGATCGTCGGCGAGAATATCCGCGTCTGGCTGCTCGGCGGCTATGCGCCGGGCGATGCGTCGCTCAACCGCTTCTTCTCGCTGCACTATCTGCTGCCGTTCGTCATCGCCGGCGTCATCATCCTGCACATCTGGGCGCTGCACATTCCGGGTTCGAACAACCCGACCGGCGTCGACGTGAAGGGCAAGCAGGATACCGTGCCCTTCCACCCCTATTACACCGCCAAGGACGGGTTCGGGCTCGGCATCTTCCTGCTGGTGTTCGCCGTGATCCTGTTCTTCGCGCCGAACTATCTCGGTCACGCGGATAACTACATTCAGGCCAACCCGCTCTCGACGCCCGCGGAGATCGTGCCCGAATGGTATTTCTGGCCGTTCTACGCAATCTTGCGCGCCTTCACCGCGAACTTCCTGTGGATCCCGGCCAAGCTGTGGGGCGTGCTGGCGATGTTCTCGTCGATCCTGCTCTTGTTCTTCCTGCCGTGGATCGATTCGTCGCCCGTCCGCTCGGCCAACTACCGGCCGACCTACCGGATGTTTTTCTTCATCTGGCTGCTCGACATCGCCGTGCTCGGCTGGTGCGGCGGTTCGCCGGCGACGCCGACCTACATCATCATCGGCCAGTTCGCCGCGGCTTATTATTTCGCGCACTTCCTCATCATCCTGCCGATCATCTCGCGCAGCGAGCGCCCGCGTCCGCTGCCCAATTCGATCACGGAGGCGGTGCTGGCGAAGAAGGGCGGCACGAGCCCGAGCGAGACCGCGGTCAGCGGCTCGGTGGTTTCGGCTTAAGGGGGCGTCACGACCATGGTTCGCAATATCGCATCCGCCGTCGGCGCGCTCTTCGTCCTGTCGCTGATCGCGGCCCTATGGGGCAGCATCAGCGGGGTGATCACCGATCCGACGCCGAAGACCGCCGCCGATATCTTCCACAAGGAGCCCAAGGCGCTTCACCTCGCCTCGGACGGCCCGTTCGGCAAGTTCGATCAGCAGCAGCTGCAGCGCGGCTTCCAGGTTTTCAAGGAAGTCTGCTCGAACTGTCACTCGCTCAAGCTGGTGGCGTTCCGCGACTTGAAGGGCATCGGTTACAACGATGCTCAGATCAAGGCGATCGCCGAGCAATGGGCGATCGAGCAGCCCGATATCAACCCCGACACAGGCGAGCCCGCGACGCGCAAGAACCTGCCGTCGGATCACTTCCCGTCGCCCTTCGCCAATGACATCGCCGCGCGCGCCGCGAACAACAACGCGCTGCCGCCCGATCTGTCGCTGATGGCCAAGGCGCGCGAGGGCGGGGCGCCTTACATCTATTCGATCCTGACCGGCTACGAGCCGATTCCGGCCGAATTGAAGGCCAAATACCCCGATTCGCTGCCGCTGCCAGGGCTGCACTACAATCCCTATTTCGCCAGCCTCAACATCGCGATGGCGCAGCAGCTGACTTCCGACGGCCAGGTGCAATATGAGGACGGCACCAAGCCGACGATCGACCAGATGGCCAAGGACGTCTCGGCCTTCCTCGTCTGGACCGCCGAGCCCAAGCTCGAATCGCGCCACGTCGCGGGCTTCGCGACGGTGATCTTCCTGCTGATCTTCTGCATTCTCGCCTGGGGCGCCTACAAGAACGTCTGGCGCGACGTTCAGCATTGATCGCTGCCGTTTCGCGGCATGAAGGGGCGTCCGATCGCAGGATCGGGCGCCCTTTCGCGCTTATGGCATCGACCTTTGACCCGGAACTGACTCGCGACAGCGAACGTTCTCGTTTCGTATGGCGGTTCAGGCGCCAGTCACTACGCCTGTGTAACAAGAGCCGTATCCACCCGCGTATTTGGGAGACGATATCATGATCACGTCACGTCTCGCCCTCGCCGGCCTGATTGCCGCAGCCGGCCTCGGCGTCGGCGCCTGCGCCACCGACGGCTATTATGGCGGCGGCTATGGCGGCTATTACGGCGATTATTACGATTATAACGGCGGCTATTGGGACAATGGCGGCGCCTATTACGGCCCGTCTTATTACGGCTGGTACGGCGATTATTATTATCCCGGCACCGGTGTTTACGTTTACGATCGCGACCATCGCCGCCACCGCTGGAACGACCATCAGCGCGACTATTGGCAGCATCGCGGCAGCAACTGGCACGGCCAGCGGCCCGGCAACGGCAATTGGGACCGCTTCCCGCATCGCCCCAGCCAGCATCAGGGCACCGGCGGCAATCACGGCGGCGGCCATTGGAACGGCAATGGCGGTCACTGGAACGGCGGCCATCACTCGAGCGGCAACAACTCGAGCGGCGGCACGAGCTCGAACGGCGGCCACTGGAACGGCGGCAATTCAGGCGACCGTCACCACGGCCATCACTGATCGCCCGCCCGCGGCCGGCCTCAGCCGGTCGGCCGCGTCCGGATCAGGCCGATCGAGATGAAGGTCATCACCGGCTCGTCATGCTGGTTAAGCACGGTCATGCGGCTGCGATAGCTGCCCATTTCGGGCCGGCTGCGTGACGGCCGCTTGTCGATGATTTCGGTCTCGCAGCGCAGCGTATCGCCTGGATAGACCGGCTTCAGCCAGCGCAGTTCGTCGATCCCCGGCGAGCCGAGGCCGGCCTGATCCTGCGCCTTCAAATTCTCGACGACCATCGCCATCGTCATCGCGCAAGTATGCCAGCCGCTCGCCGACAGCCGGCCGAAATGCGTTTCGGCGGCCGCTTCGTCGGAAAGGTGGAAGGGCTGCGGATCGTATTGCCGCGCGAACGCCGTCACTTCGTCGCGAGTTACTTCATAGCGGCCGAAGCTCGCTGTCCGCCCGATTTCAATATCCTCGAAATATTGCATCGCCTCAGGCCCCCGCTTTCAGCACATGTTCGAACGGCGCGTCGGTGCCGTCGATCCCGGTCTTGGGCGGCAGGCCGATCAAGTCGCGCAGCAAGGGTTCGATATCGACATTGATGAACGGCGCCAGCCGCTTGCCCGGCACGAACGCCGGCCCGTTGGCGACGAATAGCGCCTGCATCTCGGGCGCGAGATTGTCATAGCCGTGATTGCCCCCGGTTTCCGCCTTGTCGGGCTTGGTCGGCAGCACTTGCCAGCCGATATCGGCGAGGCAGAAATAGGGTGGGATTCGGCGATTGCTGCCGTAATGGAAGCGCGCTGGGATATTCTGCTTGCGCCAGCAGGTGGCGTGGCCGTGCTTGCCCGGGATCAGCTTCGCCACCTCGGCCTCGTGCCCGGGCGTCGCGTCGAAGCTCGCATAAGGACCGCTCTCGATCACGCGGATGTCGGCCGCGGGCACGATGCTGTCGAGCGTGACGACGCGGTCGCTGCTGATCGGCCCCATGCCGTGATCGGCGACGATGACCAGATTGGCCGGCTGACGAAGCGCCTTCAGGCCATCGACCAGCATGCCGATCTTGCCGTCGATATCGGCCACCGCCTGGGTCGTCCGCGCATCTTCCGGCCCATATTGGTGCCCCGCGGTATCGACCGTATCGAAATAGAGCGTGACGAACTTCGGCCGGACCGCCGCCGGCCGCCGCAGCCAGTCGAGCACCGCGTTGACCCGCTGCTCGCCAGTCACCGCCTGGTTGAACTGTTGCCAATCCTCGGGCCTCGTGCCGCCGGAGATCACATTGGGCCATTCGGCCGCTCGTGTGCCGCCCCAAGCGACGTTGGCGCCGGGCCAGAACATCGTTGCGGTGCGGATGCCCGCCTGCTCGGCATCGACCCAGATCGGCGAGGCGGTGTTCCACCAGAAGGGATCGTCGGTCGCCATCGTGAAGGTCTGGCCGGGGCGCTCGGGATCCTCCATCTTGTTGGCGACGATTCCCGAATGGTCGGGATAGTCGCCGGTGACGATCGCCCAGTGATTGGGGAAGGTCTTCGACGGAAAACTCGGCTGCATCGCCGCCGACACGCCGCCCGCCGCCAGTGCGTTGAGCCGGGGCGTGACGCCGCGATCCAGATAATCGGCGCGGAACCCGTCGATCGAGACGAGGATCGTCACCGCCGGCTTCTGCTCGACTGCGGCTTGCTCGGCCGCCGGGGCCGGGGGCGGGGTCGCCGCGCATCCTGCCACCCCGATCGCCGCTAATGCGGCAAGCCACAGACCCCAGCGACTCATTTCATTCTCCCGTGATGCCCGGCCCTAATGCCCGAGCGACAGCTTGGCGAACAGGGTGTAGCCGAATGGCGCATCGCCATAGGCCGTATCGAGCGCCGCGGGCTTGCCATAGGCATCGACCGCACCGCCGAGCGCCAGCCCGAACGGCCCGAGCGGCAGCCGATAGGCATAGCCCGCCTCGGCACGCGTGACGCGGAACGGCCGGTCGTGGCGCGGATCGGCGGGATCGGGGAAGAGCTCGTCATTGGCGACATTCTCGATCCGGCCGAACAGCGTGTGGTGCGCGCCGATATCCCAATTCGCCTCGGCGAACAGCGCGGTCAGCGTGCGCCCCGGCAGCCGGTTCTTGGCCGAAAACCCTGCGGTGGCGCTGAGGCCGCTCGCGGCATAGCTCGCGCTGGCGATCGTCCGCGCCTCGTCCTCCCCCGGATGCAGCGCCTCGGGGCTCTCCAGCCGGCCGTGGCTGATCTCGAGCGCCCAATGCAGCGAGGGCGTCCAGGTCGCGCGCGCGCTCCATGAATTGAGCTTGGGGCTTTCGATGTCCCAGCGATGCTCGTCGGGCTCGCGCCCGCGGAACGCCGAGGCTTCGAGCTGGAAATGCGGCGACGACCAGCCCGCGGTGACGACGCCATAGGTAATGTGCGTGCTGTCGAACCAGTGATGCGTGATCGGCGCGAGCGGCAGATACTCGGCCGAGCCGCGGTGCATGAAGGCGGACGGCCCCAGCGCCGGCTCGGCGACCGGCCCGCCATAGACGAACAGCGTGTCGCCGCCGCCCACCGGCACGTCCACCCGCGCGGCAAGCTCCATGAACAAATCGTGCGGATGCTGCCGATCGACCAGCGGCCTGCCGCCCGCAGTCTCTCCGGTGGTCAGCAGATTGGGATAGCCGCGCCGCCCCATTAGCGGATCGAGGCTCAGCATCGAGCGCAGCTGGAGGTGGAGGCCGCCGCCCAGATCACGGTCGCCGGTCAGCATCGCCATCGACTGGACGAACGCCATGTCGTCGCCGCGCGGCCCGGGCTGATCAGTATAGGCGCCCCAGGCATAGCCATGCGCCATCAGCATCCAGCCGTCGGCGTCGATGTGAAGGCCCTGCATCATGCCCTCGGCGCCCGGGAGGCGCGACGTGCCCGAGCCGCCTGTGAACGGCGATTCGGTGGTCATGCCGGGCATATCGGGCATCTGCTGCGGTGTCGGCGATCGGGCAGGGGAGGCCGGCATGGTCATGCCCGTCATCGTCTGCGCCGCCGCCGAAACGGGCAGCAGCGCGGCCGCGGCAAGCGCCGCGACGGTCAGGAAACGTGTCATGGTGAAATCCTCGTTGCTGTCAGCGTGAGTCGCGGGCCCATGGCCCGGCGCTCACGCCGCGCGCGGAGGCGGCGTTGCCGGCCGCGAGGCGCTGTGCAGCGCGAGCGGCGCCGGCGCCCAGGCGAGAACGATACGCGCTGCCGGCACGAACGGCGCTTGCGGCGCCCGCCGCCAGCTCGACGGCGGCACGCAACCGATGCAGACATGCGCCGCGACCGCCTGGTCGCGATGATCGCTGCTCGCCGGCGCGTGATTCGTCATCGCCATCGCCGGCATCGCCGCATCGTCATGACACGGCATCGCCGCCGTCGCGGGCAGTGCGAGGCATGCGAGCAACAGCGCGAGGATCAACCGACCGAGCGTCATGGAGATAAAGTAGAGGGCCGGGCGGCTTCCGGCAATGTCATGTGGCGCGTTCCCGCAAGCTCCCCGTCGCCCCGGACTTGTTCCGGGGTCCACTGTTCCGCGTATCCAGCAGCGCGGTTCTTGCGGCACGGTGGATGCCGGAACAAGTCCGGCATGACGAAAGAAGGGCCATTGAAACCAGTTCCCGGAAGGAGAACCGGCCGACACTCACACGTTGAAGCGGAACAGCATCACGTCGCCGTCATGGACGATATATTCCTTGCCTTCCTGGCGCAGCTTGCCCGCCTCGCGCGCGCCGGCCTCGCCGCCCAGCGCGACGTAATCGTCATAGGCGATCGTCTCGGCGCGGATGAAGCCGCGTTCGAAATCGGTGTGGATCACCCCCGCGGCTTGCGGCGCCTTGGCTCCCGCGTGGACCGTCCAGGCGCGCGCCTCCTTCGGCCCCACGGTGAAGAAGGTGAGCAGGTGCAGCAGCGTGTATCCCGCCCGGATCACCCGCGCGAGCCCGGTCTCCTCAAGCCCAAGATCGGCGAGGAACTCGGCGCGATCCTCCGGCTCCATCGTCGCGATCTCGGCTTCGATCGCCGCCGAGACGACCACCGCCTCGGCACCCTCGACACGCGCCTTGTCGAACACCCGCGCCGAAAAGGCGTTGCCGTTCGCCGCATCCTCCTCGTTGACGTTGCAGACGTAGAGCACCGGCTTCGCGGTCAAGAGCTGCGCCTGCGCGAACACGCGCGCTTCCTCGTCGCCCTTCGGCTGCGTCAGCCGCGCCGGCTTGCCCTCGCGCAGCAGGTCGAGCGCCTGCCCAAGCACGCTGGCGGCGATCTTCGCCTCCTTGTCGCCCTGCGCCGCCTTCTTGGCGAAATTGGGCACGCGCTTTTCGAGGCTCTCCAGGTCGGCGAGCATCAGCTCGGTCTCGACCGTTTCGGCATCGGCGATCGGATCGACCTTATTGTCGACATGCTGGATATCGTCATTCTCGAAGCAGCGCAGGACGTGGACGATCGCATCCACCTCGCGGATATTGCCGAGGAACTGGTTGCCGAGCCCTTCGCCCTTGGAGGCGCCGCGCACCAGCCCGGCGATGTCGACGAAACCCAGCTGCGTCTCGATGATCTTCGCCGAATGCGCAATTTCCGCGAGCTTCGTCAGCCGTGGATCGGGCACCGCGACGTTGCCGACATTCGGCTCGATCGTGCAGAACGGATAGTTCGCCGCCTGCGCCGCGGCGGTTTCGGTGAGTGCGTTGAAGAGCGTCGATTTGCCGACGTTCGGCAGGCCGACGATGCCGCAGCGGAAACCCATAAGAAGAATGCACCTGTCTGGATGGGGAATGGCGGCCAGATAGGCGGAAAGCCAAGCCGAGGCTAGGGGCGGCGAGTCAGCCGCGCGCGCAGGTCGTCCATGCCGATCGAGTCGATCACCGGGCCGGGATCGGCGGCGGTGAGGACGCGGGCGAGGTGGTCGAGCGTCTGGCCCAGCGGATCGAGTTGCTGGAGCGCGTCGCCATGCGCGGCGATCATCGCCATGTCCTCGGCGAGCCGGTCGGACAAGGCTCGGATCAGTCGCGCGGCTGCGGCAACTTCGTCGGCGACATTGTTGATGACCACCGCCTTGCCCGGCGTCGTCAGCGGATCGACCGCGGGCGCCTGGCCGCCCGCGCGGATCGTCGCCTGGATCGTGTCGATCCGCTGCTGCCCGGCGTTCGTCGCCGCGCGCACGCTCGACGCCCATTGCTGGACCGAGATCGGCCGATCGAAACGGACACCGCAACGGCTGCCCTCGCGCCACATGCAGGTGCCGGCGATCGCCAGCGCGGTGCGGCGCAGCAGCAGCCGCTCGCCGGGTGCGGGCAGGCCCGTGCCTTCGAGCATCGCGCCGCCCTCGGAAAGATTGCGCACCCTGACCGGCGCTTCGCCGACCCCGGTCTCGATCATTGCAGAGAGCAGCAGGTTGGTGCGCGGCGGCCGCGGCGCATGCTCGCCATCGGCGGCGGCGGGCGCCTCGTACGGTCGATCGGCGAACAGCGCGCCCGTCATGCCCGCCTCCGTGCGCTGCCCGCGCGCTCGACCAACGCCGAGAGATGGCTTTCCAGCGCGGCGGCATTGGCCGGCCAGGTGAAGCCTTCGGCCGCCCCGCGCACCTTTTTGCTCGCTGGCGGCGCGGCGAGCAGGGCGCCGATCGCGGCGGCGAAGGCGTCTGCACGGCGCGCGACGATGCGGCCGGCGGCGGGCGTCGTAACTGCCTCGCGCGCACCGCCGACATCGCTGATGACGATCGGCGTGCCGCAGGCGAGCGCCTCCACCCAGGCATTGGCCAACCCTTCGGACGCCGAGGCCAGCGCCATCACGTCGGCCGCGCCCAGCAGCGCCGGCAAGTCTTCATGCGCCACCGATCCGAGCAGCCGGACGCGGTTCCCCAGCTTCAGCCGCGCGATCTGCGCCTCGAGACGGTCGCGCTCCGGCCCTTCGCCGGCGATCAGCAACGTCGCGTCGGGCAGCGCGGCCATCGCCTCGACGACGATCTCGTGCCCCTTGCGCGGGATCAGCGCGCCGACCGATACGACCAGCGGCCCGCGAACATCCAATGCAGCCTTGGCCACGGCGCGGTCGATCGGCCGGAAGCGATCGAGATCGACGCCGGTATGATGCACGCGAATCCGCTCGGCCGGCATGCCCAGCGCCGCCATGTCCTGCTTCATCGCCGCCGAGACCGCGAGCAGGCCGTCGGCGAGCCGCCCCGCGCGCCGCACCTGCGCGGCGGTGGGGCCGCGCCCCCAATGGTGGATGTCGGCGCCCCGCGCCTTGATCGAGACGGGCACGTCGTAGCGCGCGCCGAGAGCCACCGCCGTCGGCCCGTCGGGAAAGAAGAATTGCGCGTCGATCACGTCGAACGCGAAGGTCTCGCGCAGCCGATCGAGCAGCGGCGCCAGCGCGCGAAACAGCCCGGTCACATGAAAGCGCCCGCTCGTGCCTGGAATCGTCGCGAAGCGCGGCCGGCGCACGTCGAGCCCGCGCCACATCTCATGCGCCGGCAGCGCGGCGAGCGGCTGATAATGCCCCATCCGCGCGAGCGGCCCCGGCGGCAGCCCGATCGGCGCAATCACCTTAAGCTCGATGCCTGCCCGCGCCGCGAGCTCGCGCGTCTGCCGTTCGACGAACACGCCGAAATTGGGGCGAGTCGCGTCGGGAAACAGGGTCGAAAGAGTCAACACGCGGAGCATCGCCGGCGACGCTAGTCCGGGAGGGTTAAGAGGGATTTAGGATAATGAAATTTTCTTGCGTGTGCCGGGCTCAGCTGTTGCCGGCGCGGATCGCCGCCCCGGCGACAAACGGCGCGCCGGCAACCAGCACGAGGCTCACCGCGCCGAGCAGCTTGAGCGCCACCGATCCGTCCGCGAGCGAGCCGGCACCGAAGATGAGCAGCGGCACCGCCAATGGCAGCATGACGAGCCCGGCGAGCGCGCTCGTCCCGCGCAATCCCGCGACCAGCGCCGATGTCGCCACCGCCAGCGCAGCGAGCCCCGGCGTACCGATCAGCAGCCCGAGCTCGACTCGCCCGAGCGCCGCTGCCGGCAGATCGAGCAGCCCTCCGGCGATGACCGCGGCGAACATCAGCGGCGGCGCGAAGGCGAGCCAGTGCGCCGCCGTCTTGGCTACCGCCACCGCCGCCATGCTTCCCCCGCGCACCGCGAGCTGGTCGAGCACGCCCGCATCGAGGTCTGGCGCGATCAGGCGCTCGACCGGCAGCAGCGCGGCGAGCAAGGCCGCTGTCCATATGACCCCGCCGCCGATCCGTGCGAGCAACGCTGCGTCAGGCCCCACGGCGAAAGGAAACAGGATCGTCGCCAGCAGGAAGAACGCGACCGGCAGCGCCGCGCCGCCCCCCGTCCAGGCGCGTCTGAGGTCGCGCCGCACCAGCGCGCCGAGCCCGCTCATGCCGCCCCTCCCAACGCGATCGGCACCGCCCCCGGCAGGTGGATCGGCAGATGCGTCGCGACCAGCGCGATGCCGCCCGCCTTGCGGTGATCGGCGATCAGCGCTTCGAGCGTGCCCACCGCACCCTCGTCGAGCCCGTTGGCCGGCTCGTCGAGCAGCCACAACTCTGCGCCGCTCGCCACCACGCGCGCCATCGCCGCGCGGCGCCGCTGCCCGGTCGACAGCATCCGCACCGGCACGTCGGCGAGCGTGTCGAGCCCGAGCGCTATCAAAGCAGGCATCACCGCGCCGCGCGTGCCGTCGAGCGCCGCCCAGAAACCGAGCGCGCTTGCCAGCGGCAGTTCGGGATCGAGCGCGTGCGCTTCGGTGAGCAGCGCGCACGCGCCCTCGCGCGTCACCGCGCCCGCCATCGGTGCGAGCAGCCCCGCCGCCACGCGCACCAGGCTCGATTTGCCCGCGCCGTTCGGCCCCGTCACCAGCGCCGCGTCACCGGGGCCGAGCGCGAAGCTCAGCCCCTCGAACAGCGTCCGTCCGCCGCGCGCCACGCCGACCGCGTCGAAGGCGAGCGTGCCGCTCATGCCTCCTGTTCGAGCCGGTGCATGTCGTCGTCGGACAGACCGAAATGATGCCCGACCTCGTGGACCAGGACATGCGTCACCAGCGCCTGGAGATCGACCCCGGTTTCGATCCATTCCTCGAGGATCGCGCGGCGATAGAGCGTGATCATATCGGGCAGCGCCCCCGAATCCATCGACGATTTCTCGCCGACCGGCCTGCCGTGATAAAGCCCGCTCAGATCGAGCGGATGCTCGATGCCCAGCGCGGCCAGCGTCTCGTCATCGGCATAGTCCTCGACGCGGAGCACCACGTCGCCCAGCTCGGCGCGGAACATCGCCGGCAGCGCGTCCATCGCCGCGCGCGCCATTCGCTCGATATCGTCCGCACTCGGCGCTTGCCCCGTCATCGTGACGTGATAGTCGTTGCCACGAAGCTGCGGCAAGGAGGATCGTCATGGTCGAGCAACTGAGCGAGGCCGAGCGCGCCGATGCGCTCGATGGCCTGCCCGATTGGGACTATGACGAAGCGCGCGACGCGATCTCGCGCACCTTCACCTTCGCCGATTTCAGTGAGGCTTTCGCTTTCATGACCCGCGTCGCGCTGCTCGCGGAAAAGGCGGACCACCACCCGGAATGGTCCAACGTGTGGAACCGGGTGGAGATCACCCTGACAACGCACGATGCCGGTGGCCTGTCTGGCCGCGACGTCGAGATGGCCGAGGCGATCGAGGGGTTGCTGGAATAAAGCAGCCCGCCCCGAAACCGTCGTGCCAGCGAAGGCTGGCATCTCTTTCGATCACACGATCCGGTCGAACAGATCGTCCCAATCCGGATTGCTCTCCTCGATCAGCCGGATTTTCCACGCGCGCTTCCACGCCTTCAACGCTTTTTCGCGCGCGATCGCATATTCGATCTCGTTGTGACGCTCGGCAAGAACGAGCCGCGTGATCCCATACCGACGGCAGAACGCCGAGCCGGTGCCGGCCCGATGCTGCATCATGCGCGCCGCAATGTCGCTGGTGACGCCGGTGTAGAGCACACCACGTGGCTTGTTGGTCGCTATGTAAGTCCAGCCGCCGCGCATCATGCTACCCTCGCGCCAAGCCGCCAGAGATGCCAGCCTTCGCTGGCATGACGGATAGCAGGGTCATTCTCCGATTCCCCGCCGCATCATCTTCCTGAGCTGCCCCGGCATCCACCGTGCCGCGAAGCGCATGCGGTCGGCGGTCTTGCCGACATAGGTGTGGACGGCGCCGCCATGCACCGCGCGCCACGCCGCTTCGGCGACTTTCTCGACCGGCGTCAGTTCCAGCCCCGCCTCGGTCACGGTGTCGCGGATCGTCCGGTTGGAGCCGGCGGCGTGGCCGTCGAGCAGCGGCGTCTCGATGAACGCGGGAACGATGTCGCGCACCTTGATCCCGGTCGCTGCCCATTCGCCGTCCAATGCCTCGGTCAGCGCGCGCACCGCGAACTTGGTCGCCGAATAGGTCGCGAGGCCGGCCGACCCGTAGATCGCCGAAGCCGAGGCGGTGTTGAGCAGGCACGATCCAGGTGTTCGCGCGAGATAATCGTGGCCGATCCGCGCGCCGTTCAACACGCCGACGAAGTTGATCGCCACCACGCGATCGAGATCGGCGAAATCGGCCTCGGCGAGCGGCCCGCCGACGCCGATGCCGGCATTGTTGAACAGCACGTCGAGCCGGCCGGTGCGGCGCGTGAAGTCGTCGAGCGAGCGCACCCAGGCATCGCGGTCGCGCACGTCCATGACATAGGTCGCGGCATCGGCGATCCCGCTCGCGGCCAGCGCATCGGCGTTGACGTCGGCGATTCCGACCGCCCAGCCGCGTGTGCCGAACAGCCTGGCGGTCGCAAGGCCAATCCCCGAAGCGCCGCCGGTGATGAAGATTGCCTTTTGCGTCATCCATCCCCCTCCGTCATGCCGGACTTGTTCCGGCATCCGCCGTGCGGCAAGCGCCGCCGGCGAATTGGTTTGCGGCACGGCGGACCCCGGGACAAGCCCGGGGTGACGGGAAGGATGTTTGACGCGCCTTCGCATGGTCTCCACACTCCGACCATGCCGCCCCATTCCGCCACCGGCCCGAACGTCGCCTTCGAAGGCGTCACCAAGCGCTACGAAGGCACGCTCGCAGTCGATCGCGTTTCGGCCGAGATCGCCGCGGGCAGCTTCGTCGCATTGGTCGGCACGTCGGGCTCGGGCAAATCCACCCTCCTCAAGACGATCAACCGTCTCGTCGAGCCGAGCGACGGCCGCGTCCTGATCGGTGGCGAGCCCGTCGCGTCGGCCGAGCCGCACCGCCTGCGCCGCTCGATCGGCTATGTCTTTCAGAATATCGGCCTGTTCCCGCACATGAACGTCGCCGAGAACATCGCCATCGCGCTCCGCCTCGATGGCGAACGCGACACGAGCGGGCGCGTCGTCGAATTGCTCGACCTTGTCGATCTCCCTCGCGATGTCGCTGTGCGCATGCCCGATGCCCTTTCCGGCGGGCAGCAGCAGCGCGTCGGCGTCGCCCGCGCGCTCGCGGCGCGGCCGGGGCTGATGCTGATGGACGAGCCGTTCGGCGCGCTCGATCCGGTGACGCGCGACCAGCTCGGCGCCGTCTATCGCGCACTCCACGACAGGCTGGGCCTGACGACGATCATGGTCACGCACGACATGGCCGAGGCGCTGCTCCTCGCGACGCGCGTGCTGGTGATGATTGCGGGCCGTATCGTCGCCGACGCGACGCCGCGCGCGCTGCTGGCTGGCGAGGGTGGCGCGGAGGCGGACGCGCTGGTGGCCGTCCCGCGCGCGCAGGCGGAACGGCTGCGGGCATTGGAGCGCGGGGCATGACGTTGCCGCACAATTGCAGGGGTGACGGAGGGGCCGCGTCATGACCGGCCCCTTCTGGCAGGCGCTCGCCCGCGTCCCCGATCTGCTCGCGAGCCACGTCCTGCTCGCCGCATCGGCGCTGTTGCTCGGACTCGCGATCAGCCTGCCGCTGGCGATCTGGTCCGCTCGCAACACGCATGTCGCGCGAGTTTCGCTGGGCTTGGCGAGCCTCGTCCAGACGATCCCCTCGCTGGCGCTGCTGGCTCTATTCTACCCGCTGCTGCTGTCGCTCTCGGCGCTGGTCGGCGGCGGCATCCCGGCGCTCGGCTTCCTGCCGTCGCTGCTCGCGCTGGCGCTCTACGCGCTGCTGCCCATCCTCCGGAACGCGGTGACCGGTCTTGCCGGCATCGATCCGGCGATCATCGAAGCTGCCGACGGGATCGGCATGACCGCCTGGCAGAAGCTCCGCCTGGTCGAGGCGCCGCTGGTCGCGCCGGTGCTGATGGCGGGCATCCGCACCGCCGCGGTGTGGACGATCGGCGCGGCGACGCTCTCCACCACGGTCGGCCAGCCGAGCCTCGGCGACATGATTTTCGCCGGCCTGCAGACGCAGAACTGGGCGCTGGTGCTCGCCGGCTGCGTCGCCGCCGCAGCGCTCGCGCTCGTCGTCGACGCGCTGCTCGGCTTGGTCGAGCACGGTATCCGGACCCGGCATCGGTGGCTGCTATGGTCGGGGGTGGGCCTGCTTCTGGCCGGCGTCATCCTCGCGCTCGCCCCGCTCTGGTCGGGCGCGAGCGGCGACCGCACCGTCACGATCGGCGCGAAGAATTTCTCCGAGCAATATATTCTCGCCCGCGTGATCGGCGACCGGCTCGAGGCCGCGGGCTACCGCGTCCGCTATCGCGAGGGATTGGGCTCGGCGGTGATCTATCAGGCGCTCGCGAGCTGCGATATCGACGTCTATGTCGACTATTCGGGCACGCTCTGGACCAATCAGATGGCACGCGCCGACACCCCGTCGCGCGGCGCCATCGTCGCCGGCGTCGCCGATTGGGCGAAGCGCAGCAGCGGCGTTCGCGTGCTCGGCTCGCTCGGTTTCGAGAACGCTTATGCCTTCGCCATGCGCGGCGACGTGGCGAGGCGCCGCGGTATCGCGACGCTCGCCGATCTCGCGGCCCAGGCGCCCGAGCTTACGCTCGGTGCCGATCTCGAATTTCTCGATCGCCCCGAATGGCGTGCCGTGCAGCGCGCTTATGGCCTGCGCTTCGCCGCGATGAACCGCTTCACCCCGAGTTTCATGTATCGCGCGCTGGCGAGCGGCCGCGCCGATGTCATCTCGGCCTTCTCCTCCGACGGCCGCATCGCCGCCGATCATCTGACCGTTCTCGCCGATCCGCGGCATGCGATCCCCGGCTATGATGCGATCCTGATGCTGGCGCCCGCTCATGCGCATGACGCCCGGATGATCGCCGCGCTGAAGCCGCTGATCGACGCGATCCCGGTCGAGACGATGCGCGAGGCGAACTATCGCGTCGATCGTGACCAGGCGAAGCTGTCGCCCGATCAGGCCGCGACATGGCTCGAACGCACGATCGGTCTTTAGCCCATCAGGCCGAGGCCGAGCAGCAGAATGACGAACAGCGACAGCGCGAAGAAGGCGAGCATGACGAGCACGCACATCCGCCAGAAGGCCGAGAAGCGGCGCAGCTGATAGGCGCCGCGCAACTGCTTGTAGATATGGATTGGCGGCCCGAACGTGGCAGCGATCGAAATGATCCCGCTCGCCACGCCGATCGCATTGAGCAGCGTCAACGCGGTGACCAGCAAGGTCATGAAATCGAGCGAATAGATGACGAAGATGGTGTGATCGTAAAGGTGGTAGCGCCGTTGCCACAGGAACAGCAGCGCGACCAGCGGCGCCGAGATCGGGATCAGCGCCCAGCTGTATTTGTAGGCGCTCATCTGCAGCTTGTAGATGGCGAGGCCCGGATTGGCGTTCGCCTTGGCGATGCCGTGATCGAGCGGGGCCCAGCCGGTCTTGATATTAGCGATCGTGGTGTCGCCCTCATCGTCCGACTGGAGCCCGGTGCGCGCGGTTTCGAGGCCCGAGACCGTCATGGTCAGCGCCTTCACGTCGTCCGCCGCAGCGGCGCGCTTGGCGGCGGTATTGGCGGCCGTCTGGTCGGCCTGCGCCTTGGCCAGCGCGCCCTTGGCCTTGCCGATCTGCGTGTCGAGCTTCGCGACCGCGGCGGCGCGGTTGGTGGGGGTCAGCCTTTCGCCGTCGAATTCGCCCGCGACGCTGTGGATCACCGCGAACATCAGGAACACCGCGAACAGGTATAACGCGAGCGGCGAGACGAACCTGGCGCGCTCGCCGGCAATGTAGCGCCGCGTCAACTCGCCCGGCCGCACCACCAGCATCGGCAGCGTGCGCCAGATCTTCCCCTCGAAATGGAACACGCCGTGAAGCAGATCGTGGCCGATCGACATCAACGTCTTGTGGACATGCCCGTTTTGTCCACAGGAATGACAAAACTCACCGATCAGCGGCGTGCCGCAGTTGAGGCAGACGCCGTGGCCCTCGGCACCGCTCGCATGCTCACCGGCACGCGGCTCGACCGCGCGGCCGATGAACGCGCCGGTGGCGATGTCGCCTGCCGCTTCGAATCCCCCAGACATGGGGCGCAAGCTAACCTGTGTTCGCTAAAAGTCATCCGCTTTTGGGTTGACTGCGCGACCATGCTAGGAGCGCGCCATGGCAGAGGCAGTTACTCACGATCCGGCAGCCCTGATCGCTTCGATGGGCGCGCGTGCCCGTGCGGCATCGCGGCAGCTGGCGGGCCTTTTCGCGGGCGCCAAGGCCCGCGGGCTGATCGAGGCGGCGAACGCGTTGCGCACCGATAGCGCCGGCATCGTCGCGGCCAACGCGAAGGACATGGCACGGGGCCGCGAGAAAGGCTTGTCGAGCGCGATGCTCGATCGCCTGAAGCTCGACGAAGCCCGCGTTTCGGCGATCGCGGACGCGGTCGAGGCGGTGGCTGGCTTGCGCGATCCGGTCGGGACGGTGATCGACGAGACGAAGCGCCCCAACGGCCTCGTGCTGCGCCGCGTGCGCATTCCGATCGGCGTGATCGGCATCGTCTATGAAAGCCGCCCCAACGTCACCGCCGACGCCGCGGCCTTGTGCGTCAAATCGGGCAATGCCGTGATCCTGCGCGGCGGCTCCGAGGCGATCGAGAGCAACCGCGCGATCCACCGCGCGATGGTCGCCGGGCTGGAGGCGGCCGGGCTGCCCGCCGATGCGGTGCAGCTGGTGCCGACCACCGATCGCGCCGCGGTCGGGGCGATGCTGACGGCTTCGGGCGCGATCGACATGATCGTCCCGCGCGGCGGCAAGAGCCTCGTCGCCCGAGTCCAGGCCGAAGCGCGCGTGCCGGTGCTCGCGCATCTCGACGGCATCAATCACGTCTTCGTCCATGCCTCGGCCGATCCGGCGATGGCAGAGAAGTTGGCGGTCAACGCCAAGCTCCGCCGTCCCGGCATTTGCGGCGCGATGGAGACGTTGCTGATCGACCGCGCCTATCCCAAGGCCGCCAATCTCTTGAAGGTGCTTGCCGACGCTGGCTGCGAGCTGCGTGGTGACGATGCGGCGCAGGCGATCGATCGCTCGCTCGGGGCGGCCAGCGACGAGGATTGGGATACCGAATATCTCGAGCCGATCGCCTCGGTGGCGATGGTCGACGGGCTGGACGGCGCGCTGAAGCACATCACCGCCCATTCCTCGGGCCATACCGACGCGATCGTCGCGACCGACGAGGGGGTCGCCGAGCGCTTCCTCACCGCTGTCGATTCGGCGATCGTCATGTGGAACGCCTCGACCCAGTTCGCCGATGGCGCTGAATTCGGCCTCGGCGCCGAGATCGGCATCGCCACCGGCCGCCTCCACGCCCGCGGCCCCGTCGCGCTCGAGGGGCTGACGACCTACAAATGGATCGTCCGCGGCACGGGCCAAGCGCGGCCGTAAGGCGCGGCCATCATCGTCATGCCGGACTTGTTCCGGCATCCACTGTGCGGCAGGAACCGCCGTCGATTTCTTTGCGGCACCGTGGACCCGGAACAAGTCCGGGGTGACGAAAACAGGCAACTGTTGCCTGTTCGTCCTTGCCTTCCCATCTCCGGCGCTTGCGGCGGGGGCCGTTCGTTCCAGGGATGATCCATGCGTTACAATCGACTCGGCAATACCGGCCTGTTCGTCTCCGAACTGTGCCTCGGCACGATGACCTTTGGTGGTGAGGGGATGTTCAAGGCGGTGGGGCAGGTTCAGCAAGATGAGGCTAATTCGATCGTAAAGGCGGCGATCGAGGGCGGAATCAACTTCATCGATACCGCCAATGTCTATTCGTTGGGACGCTCGGAGGAGATCACCGGGCAGGCGCTCAAGAATCTCGGCATCCGGCGCGAGGACGTGGTGATCGCCACCAAGGTGCTCGGCCCGATGGGCGAGGGACCGAACGACCGCGGCGCCTCGCGCGGGCACATCATGGACCAGGCCAAGGCCAGCCTGAAGCGGCTCGGCACCGACCATATCGACCTCTATCAGATCCACGGCTGGGACCCGGTGACGCCGATCGAGGAGACGCTGCGCGCGCTCGACGATCTCGTGCGGCAGGGGCACGTCCGCTATATCGGCGTGTCGAACTGGGCGGCGTGGCAGATCGCCAAGGCGCTCGGCATTTCAGCGAAGGATCATCTCGCGCGCTTCGAGACGGTGCAGGCCTATTACACCATCGCCGGCCGCGACCTCGAACGCGAGCTGGTGCCGATGATGCTGAGCGAAAAGGTCGGCCTGATGGTGTGGAGCCCGCTGGCCGGGGGCCTCCTCTCGGGCAAGTATCGCCAGCAGGGCGCCGAGGGCCGCCGCGCCAATTTTGATTTCCCGCCGGTCGATATGGGCCGGGCCGACAAGGTACTCGACGCGATGGAGCCGATCGCCGCGGCGCATAATGTGTCGGTGGCGCAAGTCGCGCTCGGCTGGCTGCTCGCGCAGCCGCACGTCACTAGCGTGATCGTCGGCGCCAAGCGGCTCGACCAGTTGCAGGACAATCTCGGCGCGGTCGCGCTCGAATTGAGCGCCGAGGACCTGAAGACGCTAGGCGCCGCGAGCACGCTGCCGGCCGAATATCCCGGCTGGATGATCGAGCGCCAAGGCGAATACCGCCGCGATATGCTGAGCCAGGCCTGACTCCGGCTAATCTCGCGGCAAGGCAGGGGCCGGGCGGTCGAGCACGAGATCGGCATCGGAAAAGCGGATCGGCGTGCGCACGCCGGGAACGGGCGCGCCGCCCTCGCGCGGGATCGACAATGCCATGCCGCGGTGGACCACCTGCGGGTCGGCGAAGGCCTCGGCGACGGTGTTGATCGGGCCGGCGGGCACGCCCTCGGCTTCGAGACGGGCGAGCAGGTTGTCGCGGGCGAAGCGCTCGGTCGCTGCCGTCACTCGCGCGGTCAGCTCGTCGCGATGGGCGACGCGCGCCGGATTGGTGGCGAAGCGCGGGTCGTCGGCCATGTCGTCGAGCCCGGCGATCGTGCAGAAGCGACGGAATTGCGCGTCGTTGCCGACCGCGAGGATGAACCAGCCGTCGGCAGTCGGGAAGGCGGCATAAGGCGCGATATTCGGATGCGCGTTGCCGAGCCGGGTCGGCGCCACGCCCGAGACGAGATAGTTCATCGCCTGGTTGGCGAGCACCCCGGTCATCACGTCGAGCAGCGCCATGTCGATATGCTGACCCTTCCCGGTGCGCTCGCGCATGGCGAGCGCGGCCTGGATCGCGATCACCGCATAGAGGCCGGTGAAGATGTCGGCGAAGGCGACGCCGATCTTTTGCGGCTCGCCGGCGGGGTCGCCGGTCAGGTCCATGATGCCGGACATGCCCTGGACGATGAAGTCGTAGCCGGCGCGGTGGGCATAGGGGCCGTCCTGCCCGAAGCCGGTGATCGAGCAATAGACGAGCCGCGGGTTGATCGCCGACAGGCTTGCATAGTCGAGGCCGTATTTGGCGAGGCCGCCGACCTTGAAATTCTCGATGACCACATCGGCGTCGGCGATCAGGCGGCGGACCTCGGCTTGGCCCTCGGGGGTGCGGAAGTCGAGGACGACCGAGCGTTTGCCGCGGTTGGCGGCGTGGAAATAGGCGGCGGCGTGGGAGCTGTCGGGGTTCTCGACGAAGGGCGGGCCCCATTTGCGGGTGTCGTCGCCTTCGGGGCTTTCGACCTTGATGACGCCGGCGCCGAGATCGGCGAGAACCTGGCCGGCCCATGGCCCGGCGAGGATGCGCGCGAGCTCGACCACCTTGAGGTCGGCTAGGGGGGCGGGCTTCATTCCACGTCACCCCAGCGAAGGCTGGGGTCGCTTTCCACGGGGCGCGCCCTTGCCGCACGCGATCCTAGCCTTCGCTGGGATGACGAGGCGGCTGAAGCTCGCCTCATCAAAATGCCGCAATCCCCGTAATGGCCCGCCCCAAAATCAGCGCGTGGACGTCGTGCGCGCCCTCATAGGTGTTGACCGTCTCGAGGTTCATCAGGTGGCGCATCACCTGATATTCGCTGCTGATGCCGTTGCCGCCGTGCATGTCGCGCGCGGCGCGCGCGATGTCGAGCGCCTTGCCGACATTGTTGCGCTTGACGATCGAGATCATCTCGGGCGCGAACTTGCCCTCGTCCATCAGGCGGCCGACGCGCAAGGAGGCCTGCAGGCCGAGCGCGATCTCGGTTTCCATGTCGGCGAGCTTCTTCTGGTAGAGCTGGTTGGCGGCGAGCGGCTTGTTGAACTGCGCGCGATCGAGCCCGTAGCGCCGCGCGGCGTGGAAGCAGAACTCCGCCGCGCCCATCGCGCCCCAGGAAATGCCGTAGCGCGCGCGGTTGAGGCAGCCGAACGGGCCTTTCAGGCCCTGCACCTCGGGGAGCAACGCGTCCTCGCTGACCTCGACCTCGTCCATCATCACCATGCCGGTGATCGACGCGCGAAGGGAGAGCTTGCCTTCGATCTTGGGCGCGGTGAGGCCCTTCATCCCCTTTTCGAGGATGAAGCCGCGGATGCCGCCGCCATGCGCGTCGGACTTGGCCCAGATGACGAACACGTCGGCGATCCGCGAATTGCTGATCCAGGTCTTGGAGCCCGACAGGCGATAGCCGCCATCAGTCTTGATCGCCCGAGTCTTCATGCCGCCGGGATCGGAGCCCGCGTCGGGCTCGGTCAGGCCGAAGCAGCCGATCCATTCGCCGGTCGCCAGCCTGGGCAGATACTTCCGCTTCTGCTCCTCCGAACCATAGGCATGGATCGGATACATGACGAGGCTCGACTGCACGCTCATCATCGAGCGGTAGCCCGAATCGATTCGCTCGACCTCGCGCGCGACAAGGCCGTAGGCGACATAGCCCGCACCGACGCCGCCATATTCGGGCGGGATCGTGGGGCCGAGCAGGCCGAGCGCGCCCATCTCGCGGAAGATCGCGGGATCGGTCACCTCATCATTGAACGCCTCGATCACGCGCGGGGCGAGCTTGTCCTGCGCATAAGCGCGGGCGGTGTCGCGGATCATCCGCTCGTCGTCGTCGAGCTGGTCGTCGAGAAAGAAGGGATCAGCCCAATCGAAATGCGCCATGCCGGCCATCATCATCTCCTTGCGCCCCCGATGGCCACGTCGCGCGCGATTTGTCCACCCCCGCGCGTTGCGGCAAAGGAAAGCGCATGACCGACTCGATCCGTCCGATGCGCAGTGCCTTGTTCCTGCCCGCCTCCAATCCGCGCGCGATCGAGAAGGCGAGGGGGCTGGCGGCGGACGTGGTGATCCTCGACCTCGAAGACGCGGTTGCACCCGAGGCCAAGCTTGCTGCGAGGTCGGCGGCGGTCGAGGCGGTCGATGCTGGCGGCTTTCGAGCATCGACCGTGGTAGTGCGCGCCAACACGCTCGACAGCGAATGGGGCGCCGACGACCTGGCCGCGCTGTCGGCATCGCGCGTCGATGCGGTGCTGGTGCCCAAGATCGCCACCGCGGGCGATGTCGAGCTCTACCATGCCGAGCTCGCCGCGGCGGCGCCGGCGATGCGGCTATGGGTGATGATCGAAACCTGCCGTGCAGTCGCCGAACTGCAGGCGATCGCCGACATGGCACGCAGCACACGGCTCGCGGCGATGGTGGTCGGCACCAATGACCTCGCGCTCGAATTGCGCGCGCGGCCGGCGCCGGATCGCGCGGGGCTGACGCCCTATCTCGCCCTCGCGGTGGCGGCGGCGCGCGCGGCTGGAATTGCCGTGCTCGACGGCGTGTGCAACGACTTCACCGATCTCGACCGCTTCGCTGCCGAGTGCGTGCAGGGGAGGGCGCTCGGCTTCGACGGCAAGTCGCTGATCCACCCGGCGCAGATCGAGGCATGCAACAGGGCGTTTTCGCCCGACGCCGCCGAGCTCGCTCGCGCCAAGGCAGTGATCGAAGCGTTCGCCGACCCCGCCAATGCCGGCAAGGGCGCGATCCGAGTCGACGGGGCGATGGCCGAGCGGTTGCATCTCGACCAGGCAAAGCGGCTGCTGGCGCTGCACGAGGCGGCGCGCGCCGATCATGGTTAACCGGCCGTTAGGCATGTTGATGCATGATTGCCGTCGAAAGGGACGGAAATGGATCAATTGCCCGGCACTATCGGCGACACGGCGGATCGGCCCGATTGGTTCGCGGCGATCTATCAGGCGGTCGATGGTGTGCTCGGCCGCGGCGAGGGCAATGTGCCGCCGGGAACGCTGGCGATGCTCTACCGCGCGCTCGACGGCCTGCGCGAGCGCGGCGGGTGCGAAGCGCATGTCTCGCGCGGCAGCGCGATGGTGGTGACGCTCCACCGGCTCCAGGCGATGCTGCGCCAGCCCGGCGACCCGCTCGCCACGCTGCCGCTGCGCCGCGACCTCGAGACGATGCACCGCGAGTGGTTGCTGACGACGGGGCTGTATCACTAGGTTCAAGCCAGGCTTCGCGCCCGCGCAGCTTTGCTCGGCTTGCGGCTTGCCCGTTGGCAGGCCATCTTGACGCTCATGCACATCACGCCAGACACGCTGAAACTGATCGGCAACACCCCGCTCGTCCGCCTGAAGGGGCCGAGCGAGGAGACCGGTTGCGACATCTTCGGCAAATGCGAATTCGCCAATCCCGGCGCCTCGGTGAAGGACCGCGCGGCGCTCTATATCGTCGAGGATGCCGAGGCGAAGGGGCAGCTGACGCCAGGCGGCACGATCGTCGAGGGAACGGCGGGCAACACCGGGATCGGCCTTGCCCTCGTCGCCAATGCCAAGGGCTACAAAACGATCATCGTCATGCCCGAGACGCAGTCGCGCGAGAAGATGGATACCTTGCGCGCGCTCGGTGCCGAGCTGGTGACGGTCCCCGCGGCGCCCTATTCGTCGCCGTGCCATTTCGTCCACACCTCGCGCCGCATCGCCGAGGAGACCGAGAACGCGATCTGGGCCAACCAGTTCGACAATATCGCCAACCGCCGCGCGCACATTCACGGCACCGCCGAGGAGATATGGGCGCAGATGGAAGGCCGTGTCGACGGCTTCACCTGCGCGGTCGGCACCGGCGGCACCTTCGCCGGGGTCGGCATGGGGCTGAAGGAGAAGGACGAGACGGTGACGATCGCGCTCAGCGATCCCGAAGGCGCTGCGCTCTACGAATATTACGCGCATGGCGAGCTCAAATCGGAAGGCTCGTCGGTCGCCGAGGGGATCGGGCAGGGACGGATCACTGCCAATCTCGACGGCGCGCCGGTCGATACCCAATTCCGCATTCCCGACGAGGAGGGGCTCGAATGGGTGCGTCGGCTGCTGACCGAAGAGGGGCTGTGCCTGGGGCTTTCCTCGGGGATCAACGTCGCCGGCGCGGTGCGGCTGGCCAGGCATCTGGGGCCGGGCAAGCGGATCGCGACGATCCTCGCCGATACCGGCTTCCGCTATCTATCGACGCTGTACAACGCCGAGTGGCTGCGCGCGAAGGGCTTGCCGGTCTTCCCCTGGCTGGCGCAATCGTGACGGCAATCGACATCGCCGGGCACCGCCGCTAGGCTTCTCGGCGGTTCGGATGATTACGAATAGCCAAACGACGCAGACCGCGCAGCGGATCAAGGTCGGCATGACCGGGCTTGCGGTCGTGCTGCTGCTGATCGGGCTGGCGAGCGCGATCTTCCATTCGGCGAGCAAGGAGAAGCCGGTCGACGTCGCCGGCGCATCCAAGCCCGAGGTCGTCGCCAACATCTCGATCACCAACGACAACGCGCCGGTGACGGGCAGCGGCGAGCCGCTCGCCGAATTGGGTGTCGCTCCGAGCGCGCCCAACGCCAACAGCCAGGCCGCGGCCGGCAACCAGATGATCATCGTGCCGCCGCCGATCGTCACCCAGGCGCCGCATTCGCCGCCGACTCACTGAGTCCCTATTCCCCTCGAAACCCGCACCGTCCCCGGAACGGGGCGGGAACGCCGTCGCGCCTGCGCGGGATTTACCCGTAGTTCGCCGCGTCCAATTGTCATTCTGCCCGCCAAATCCCCATTTCTCCCGTTGCATCCCCGGCCTCCCCTTGGTATTCCGGAATCGGACAGAGGGGGCAGGACTCCTTGTTCGCTGAAATGGCGTGGCTGAGGGGCGGCGAGGGCCGTTTTTCAGCGAACAAGGAGTCGTGCGCGCCGCTGCCGGGACAGGTGGGCGTGTTGGAACGGGAACTGTATCAGGGCTACGGCCTGCAAGCGGTGGACGAGAAGGGGCGCGTGGCGGTCCCGGCGTCGCTGCGCGGCAGCATCGAAGCCAACAATCCCCGCGATGACGAAGGCAAGTCGCTCCGCAAGCTGATCCTGTCGACCCACCCGCGCGAAAATTGCCTGATTGGCTATGACCTGCGCTACACCGCGCAACTCGCCGAGCGGCTGACGGCGCGCGAGCTCGCTCAGCCTGCCGCCGACGGCGACGTTGACTACAATATCAAGCGCAAGGGCGGCGGCGCCGCCGAATCCTTGCCCTTCGATGCGAGCGGACGGTTCATCCTGCCCCCGTTCCCTCGCTTCCAGGCGCAGATCGGCGCGCACGCCTTCTTTTGGGGGGTGCTCGATTTTTTCGAGATTTGGGACCCCAAGACCCTGGTCGAGTGCGACAGCGCGACCGAGGTGCAGAAGCAGGCGGCGCGCTTCTTCATGGCCGAGAAGGGGATCGCGCTGTGACCGCCCTCGCCGCCGATCCGCGCCACGTCCCCGTCCTGATCGACGAAGTGATCGACGCGCTCGCCATCCTGCCCGGCGAGCGGCATGTCGATGCGACCTTCGGTGCGGGCGGCTATACGCGTGCGATGCTGGCCAGGGGCGCGACGGTGTTCGCCTTCGATCGCGATCCCGATGCGATTGCCGAGGGCGAGACGCTGGTGCGTGACGGCGAGGGGCGGCTGGCGCTGATCGCCGCGCCCTTCTCGGCGATGGAAAGCGAACTCGCCGAGCTCGACGCGGTGCCGGTCGACGGCGTGACCATGGACATCGGCGTCTCGTCGATGCAGCTCGACCGCGCCGAGCGCGGCTTCTCTTTCCAGGCCGACGGGCCGCTCGACATGCGGATGAGCCAGGCAGGCCAGACCGCGGCGGATTTCGTCAACACCGCCGATGAGGAAGAGATCGCCGACGTCCTCTATCAATATGGCGAGGAGCCGCGATCGCGCCGTGTCGCCAGGGCGATCGTCGCGGCGCGGCCGCTCTCCCGCACGTCGGAGCTGGCCAATGTCGTGCGCAAGGCGCTGGGCCATCGCCCGCACGACAAGAAGGACCCGGCGACGCGGACCTTCCAGGCGATCCGCATTCACCTGAACCGCGAGCTCGACGAGCTCGCCGACGGGCTGGCGGCGGCCGAGCGCGTGCTCAAGCCCGGCGGGCGGCTGGCGGTGGTGACCTTCCACAGCCTCGAGGATCGCCTCGTCAAGCGCTTCCTGCGCGAGCGCGCCGGCGCGACGCCGGCGGGTTCGCGGCATTTGCCCGCCGCGTCGGCGAAGGCGGAGCCCAGTTTCGAGATTGTCGGCCGCGCGGTGCGCGCCGGCGAGGCCGAGGTCGCGCGCAACCCGCGCGCGCGCTCGGCGACATTGCGCGTGGCGCGGCGCACCGCCGCGGCAGCGTGGAAGGGGAAGGCACGATGACGGCGACCTACAGGCTCAAGGGGCTGGGGTGGCTGGCGATCGCGGTGATCGTCGCGCTCGGCTTCTATCTCGTCTCGCTCCAGGTTTCGGTCGAGCGCAAGAAGCTCGAGCACGTCAACCGGCAGATCGCGGAGGCTGAGGACGATATCCGCTCGCTCCAGACCGAGTTCTCGACCCGCGCCAACCTCGCCCAGCTCGAGCGCTGGAACGGCGACGTGCTCGCGCTGACCGCGCCGACCGCCGCGCAATATATGGCGAACGGCCAGCAGCTCGCGTCGCTGGGCGGCGAAATGCCGGGCGGCGCGCAAGTGCAGATGGCGTCGCTGGTGATCCCGACCCTGCCGGTCATCGCCACGCCGACCGATGATGCCGCGCCCGCGGCCGATGCAACGCCCGTCAAGCCGAGCGCGCCGGTGGTGATGGCGGCGGCCAAGCCAGCGCCGACGCCGGCGAAGGTCGAGGTGGCGAGCGCACGGCCCGCGGCCGATCCGCTCGCGGCGATCGTCAAGGCCGCGGCGGCGCATCCCGCCCGCGCAACGACCTCGCGCGCCAAGGCAGAGGCGGTGGCGATGCTCGACCGCAAGCTTTTGAGCGATTCGACCCTCGGCGATCTGATGAGCCGCGCCCGCGCCGAGACCTCGCTCAGGTGAGCGTCGCGCTCGCCCGGCCCCTGCCGCAGCGGCACGGCAACGCCAGGCGGCACGCGCTGCTGGCGACCAGCCATGCCCGGCTGATGATGCTGCTGCTGCTGTTCGGGGCGGGCGTGCTGCTGATCGTGCTGCGGCTTGTTTGGCTCGCGGTGTTCACCCAGCCGGCGACGAGTCGCGACGCCGCCGCGGCTTTGGTGCCGCTGCGCGCCGATATCGTCGACAGGAACGGCGCGCCGCTCGCGCGGACGATCGACGCCTGGTCGATCGGCGTCCACCCGCGCGCGATCATCGGCGACCGCCGCGCAATTGCCCAGCAGCTCGCGGCCCTGATCCCGAGTCACGACGAAGCCTATTATTACGCCAAGCTGACGCAGGACGTGTCGTTCACCTATATCGAGCGCCGCGCGCTTCCCGACGTGGTCGAGAAGGTCAACGCGATCGGCGAGCCGGCAATCGTCTTTTCGCGCGAGCCCGAGCGGCTCTACCCGCAATCGAAGCTCGCCGATCATGTGCTCGGCTTCGTCGATTTCACCGGGCACGGCGCGCTCGGCATGGAGCGCGCGCTCGATTCGCGGCTGATCGACGACGAGGCGCGGGGCCAGCCCGTGGCGCTGTCGATCGACGCGCGCGTCCAGGCGGCGATGGAAAGCGAGCTGGGCGCGGCGATGGCCTCGTTCCAGGCCAAGGCCGCGGTCGGCATCGTCGAGGATGTCGCGACCGGCGAGATCGTGGCGATGACCTCGATGCCGCAGTTCAACCCCAATCGGATCAAGGACGCGACCCCCGATCAGCTGCGCAACAATGCGACGCAGAGCGTGTTCGAGCTCGGCTCGACCTTCAAGCCGATCACCATGGCCGAGGCGATCGACAGCGGCACCGTCACCTCGATGGCGCGGCGCTTCGACGCGACCAAGCCGCTTCAGGTCGGCCGCTTCACCATCCATGACGACCGCGGCGACGAGCAGCGTCGCTGGCTCAACATCCCGGAAACGCTGATCTATTCGTCGAACATCGCCACCGCGCGGATCGCCGATCTGATCGGCGAGCAGGGCATGAAGGACATCTTCCACAAGCTCGGCTTCGATACCAAGCCCGATATCGAGCTGAAGGAAAAAGGCAGCCCGCTCTGGCCCAAATTCTGGGCGCGGACCACGACGATGACGACCGCCTATGGCCACGGCATCGCGATCACGCCGCTGCAGCTCGCCAACGCTTATGCGACGATGGTCAATGGCGGCATCTGGCGGCCGACGACCCTGCTCAAGGTGGAGCCCGGTCATGCCGTCGAAGGCCGTCGCGCGATTTCCGAAGCGACGAGCTATCGGCTGCGTCAGCTGCTGCGGCTAGTCGTGCTCAAGGGGACGGGCCGCAAGGGCGACGCGCCGGGCTATCGAGTCGGCGGCAAGACGGGCACCGCCGAGATCGCCGATGCCGGCGGCTATAACCGTCATCGCAACGTCTCGACCTTCGCGGCGGTGTTCCCGATGGATCATCCGCGCTATGTCGTGGTGGCGATGCTCGACGCCCCCATCGGCAATGCCCAATCATATGGCCTCACGACCGCCGCCTGGACTTCCGCGCCCGTGGTCAACCGCGTGATCCAGCGGATCGGGCCGATGCTGGGCGTGCGGCCCGACATGACCAAGGATATCGACGAATCGGACCTGCTGCCCTTGTTGTGGAAGGGGCCGGGCAGCGACAACGCCCTCGGCACGAGCGGCGAAGACCAATGAGGCTCGGCGACCTCACCGGCGGCGGCGAGGCTGCGACCGTCACCGGGTTCGCGATCGACCATCGCAAGGTCGCGCCGGGCACGGTGTTCGGCGCCTTCCAGGGCACGCGCGTCAACGGCGAGGACTTCATTCCCGCCGCGATCGCCGCCGGCGCGGTCGCCGTGGCGACCAGGCCCGGCGTGGCCGTCCACGGCGCGGCGCATCTGGTCGACGACAATCCGCGCCAGCTCTTCGCCCGGCTCGCTGCCAAATTCTTCGCGCCCTTTCCCGAGATGACTGCCGCGGTCACCGGCACCAACGGCAAGACCTCGACCGTCGAGCTCACCCGGCAATTGTGGCGCATGGCCGGGCACCATGCCGCCTCGATCGGCACTTTGGGGGTGACCACTGCCGACGACAGCGTCTCGACCGGGCTGACCACGCCCGACATCGTCACCTTCCTGTCGAATGTCGCGGGTCTCGCGCGCGAGGGCGTGACTCATGTCGCGTTCGAAGCGTCGAGCCACGGCCTGTCGCAATATCGCACCGAAGGGCTGCCGGTGCGCGTCGCCGCGTTCACCAACCTGAGCCGCGACCATCTCGATTATCACAAGGACATGGCGGATTATTTCACCGCCAAGCTCCGGTTGTTCTCCGAAGTGCTTGATCCTGACGGCATCGCGGTCGTGTGGGCCGACACCGAATATGCCCCGCGCGTCATCGATCTGGCGCGCGAGCGGCGCAATGGCCTGGTCACCGTCGGCGAGCGCGGCGAGACGCTGCGGCTGGTCTCGCGCGCGCCGACCCTGCTCGGGCAGGGGCTGGTGGTCGAGGCCGAAGGGCGCGAGCACAAGGTGACGCTGCCGCTGATCGGCGCCTATCAGGCCGCCAATGCGCTGACCGCGGCGGGGATCGTCATCGCCAGCGGCGGCGATGTCGCCGCGACGATCGCCTCGCTCGGCCGGCTCGCGCCGGTGCGCGGGCGGCTCGAGCGCGCGGTGATCACGCGGGCAGGCGCGCCGGTCTATGTCGATTACGCGCATACACCCGATGCGATCGAGGCGGCGATCGCCGCGCTGAAGCCGCATGCGGCGGGGCGGCTGATCGTGATGCTCGGCGCCGGCGGCGACCGCGACGCGGGCAAGCGCGAGCCGATGGGGCAGGTCGCTGCGGCGGGCGCCGACGTGGTGATCGTCACCGACGACAATCCGCGCACCGAGGATGCCGCCAAGATCCGCCGCGAGGTCATGAAGGGCGCGCCGGGCGCGACCGAGATCGGCGGCCGCCGCCAGGCGATCGCCGCCGCGGTCGACATGGCGGGCGCGGACGATATCGTGCTGCTCGCCGGCAAGGGCCATGAACAAGGCCAGGTCATCGGCGACATGGTGCTGCCCTTCGACGACGTCACCGTGGCGCGGGAGGCGGCGGCGTGAGGGGCGCGATCCGGCTTCTTCGTCACCCCGGACTTGTTCCGGGGTCCACCGCGCTGCAAACCCTTGACCCGTCGCTTTTGCTGCACGGTGGAGGCCGGAACAAGTCCGGCATGACGGGTTTGGCGGAGGGGCTTTCATGACCCTCTGGACCTCCTCGGAAATCGCCGCCGCGACAGGCGGCACCGCCTCGGCCGATTTCGCCTGCACCGGCGTCACCTTCGATTCGCGCGAGGTTGGGCCGGGCGACCTGTTCATCGCGCTCAAGGGCGAGGCGACCGACGGGCACAAATTCCTCGATCAGAGCTCCGAGCGGGGAGCTGCGGGTGCGGTGGTCAGCGTATCGACCCCGCACCCGCATGTTCGGGTTGCCGATACCATCAAAGCACTGAACGATCTCGGCCGGGCAAGCCGCGCGCGGACTGACGCCCGGATCATCGGCGTCACCGGCTCGGTCGGCAAGACGGGCACCAAGGAAGCGTTGTGGGCCGCTCTCGACCGCATCGAGCCCGGATGTGCGCATCGCTCGGTCAAGAGCTACAACAATCACACCGGCGTGCCGCTGAGCCTCGCCCGGATGCCCGCGCGCGCCAACTTCGGCGTGTTCGAGATGGGCATGAACCACGCCGGCGAGCTGGCCCAGCTCACCCGGCTGGTCCGCCCGCACGTCGCGATCGTCACTGCCATCGCGCCGGCACATAGCGAGTTCTTTCCGGACGAAAGTGCGATCGCCGACGCCAAGGGCGAAATCTTCCAGGGACTTGAGCCCGGCGGCACCGCAATCGTCCCGTTCGACAGCCCGCACCGCGACCGCCTGATCGCGGCGGCCAAGCCTCATGCCGCGGAGATCGTCACCTTCGGCCTCGACTCAGGCGCCGACGTCCGCGCGATCGACACCATGCGCGTCGACCGCGGCACCTTCGTCACCGCGCGCATCGGCGACGAGGAACTGAGCTACACCGTCTCGCAATTCGGCGCGCATTGGGTTTCGAACTCGCTCGCCGTGCTCGCGGCGGTGCGCGCGGTGGGTGGGGATCTGGCGCTGGCCGGCTTGGCGCTCGCCGAACTGGGCGGCATTGCCGGTCGCGGCGCTCGGTTCATGGCGCAGGTCGATGGCGGCGAGGCGCTGGTGATCGACGAAAGCTACAACGCTAATCCCGTTTCGATGGCGGCGACGCTGGCGGTGTTCGCCGACGAAAAGGCGGCGCGCAAGATCGCCGTGCTCGGCGACATGTACGAGCTCGGCGCGGGCAGCCGCGCGTTTCACGAAGGGCTCGCCGGGCCGGTCGAGGCGAGCGGCGCCCAAATGGTCATTCTGGTCGGCGAAGCGATGGGCGCGCTCGCGAATGCGCTTGAGGGCAAGGTCGATTTCGTCCATGTGCCCGACGCTGCAACCGCGCGTGACCGGCTCAAGGCGATGCTGGCGCCAGGGGACGCGGTGCTCATCAAGGGTTCGAACGGAGTGGGGCTCGCCGCGGTCGTCGCCGGGCTGGCGGGTGGAAAGACGTAAATGCTGTATTGGATCGCGGAACACCTGCACTTTGCCGGGCTGCTCAACCTCATTCGGTATCTGAGCTTCCGCACCGGCGGCGCCGTCGCCACCGCCTTGTTCCTCGGTCTCCTGATCGGCCCCAAGTTCATCGGCTGGCTTCGCATCCGCCAGGGCAAGGGCCAGCCGATCCGCGACGACGGCCCGCAGTCGCACCTCGCCAAGCGCGGCACCCCGACGATGGGCGGGCTGATGATCCTGACCAGCCTCGGCGTCTCGATGCTGCTGTGGATGAACTTCGCCAATCCCTATGTCTGGGCATGCCTGTTCGTGACCCTGGGGTTCGGCGCGATCGGTTTTCTCGACGATTACGACAAGGTGACCAAATCGAGCACCAAGGGCGTTTCGGGCAAGACGCGGCTACTCACCGAATTCGCCATCGCTGCGATCGCCGCGGCGCTGATCACGCACGAGAACGGCACGCATCTCTACCTGCCGTTCGTCACCGGGCTGTCGATCGACCTCGGCTGGTTCTACATCGCCTTCGCCGCTTTCGTGATCGTCGCGTTCGGCAATGCGGTGAACCTGACGGACGGATTGGATGGGCTCGCGACGATGCCGGTCATCATCGCCGCGGTGGCGTTCATGATCATCGCCTATCTGGTCGGCAACGCCAAGTTCGCCGATTATCTCGGCATTCCGCATGTCGAGGGCGCGGGTGACCTTGCGATCTATTGCGGGGCAATCGCGGGGGCGGGGCTCGCTTTCCTGTGGTTCAATGCGCCGCCGGCCGCCGTCTTCATGGGCGATACCGGCAGCCTCGCGCTGGGCGGCGCGCTCGGCGCGATCGCGGTGACGGCGCATCACGAGATCGTGCTGGCGATCATCGGCGGGCTGTTCGTCGTCGAGGCGCTGTCGGTGGTGATCCAGGTGTTCTTCTTCAAGCGCACCGGCAAGCGCGTGTTCCGCATGGCGCCGATCCACCACCATTTCGAGCAATTGGGCTGGAGCGAGCCGACCGTCGTGATCCGCTTCTGGATCATCGCTTTGGTGCTGGCGCTCGCCGGCCTGTCGACGCTGAAGCTGCGGTGATCACCAGCCACACCTGGCGCGGCAAACGCTATGCGGTGCTCGGGCTGGCGCGGTCGGGCGCCGCAACCATGCGCGCGCTGGTTGCGAGCGGGGCCGAGGTGGTGGCTTGGGATCACGACGAGGCAAGGCGTTCCTCGATCCTCCCCGGCACGGGGAGGGGGACCGCTCGCGAAGCGAGTGGTGGAGGGGGAACTGTCTCAGAAGGTGTGCTTGCGGCCAGCCCCCGCCCCCAGCCTGCGGCTGGTGCCCCTCCCCGTGCCGGGGGGCGTGGGGTTATAGCGCGTGCCGCGGCGCGTGATCAGGCGCGGGGTGGG
>JBQCHQ010000039.1:0-5728 GCA_051954515.1 Sphingomonas sp.
GCGGCGCGGGGGGGGCGGGGGGGCTCGGCCGGTGGACGGCGCCCACCCCCCCCCCCCCCGGGGGGGGTGTGGGGGGCGCGGCGCCCCAAGTGGGCGGTTTCGGACTGCCCCTCTCCCCGACCCTCTCCCCTGAAGGGGAGAGGGAGATTCGCGATGCAGCTCTGGGCCGGTCTCGGCAATCCTGGCGCCAAATATGCGATGAACCGGCACAATGTCGGCTTCATGGCGTTGGACGCGATCGCCGACCTGCACGGCTTCGAGACGCCCAAGAAGCGCTTCAACGGCTGGACGACCGAGGCACGGCTCGGCAGCGAGAAATTGCTGCTCCTGAAGCCCGCGACCTTCATGAACGAAAGCGGGCAATCGATCGGCGAGGCGATGCGCTTCTACCGCCTCGATCCGCAAGACGTGACCGTGTTCCACGACGAGCTCGATCTCGCCCCCTTCAAGGTCAAGGTGAAGCGCGGCGGCGGCACCGCCGGGCATAACGGCCTGCGCTCGACCGACGCGCATATCGGCGCCGATTTCCGCCGCGTCCGGCTCGGCATCGGCCATCCCGGCCACAAGGACCGCGTGCACAATTACGTGCTCGGCAATTACGCCAAGGCCGAGATCGACCCGCTCGCCGAGATGCTCGGCGCGATCGCGGCCGAGGCGCACTGGCTGGCGGCGGGCGACGACGCGCGCTTCATGAACGACGTGGCGCTCCGGCAGCAGGGGTAAAGAAGGCGCCTCGCAGGCGCACAGGTAAAGGCATCGTCGGAACTTGCGCGCGACGGATCGTGCCGTAAGGTGGCCTGCGGGGGGAGCAGCCGATGGTCAGGTGGATATCCGCGCGTTCCGGGCCGTTGCTGCCCGAGACGCTGCCGTCGCTGCGCGGCTGGGCGCTCACCATCTACACCGTGGCGTGGAGCGCCCTGTCGGTCGTCGCGATCGCCGTCACCGGCATCAGCGCGTGGCAGAGCGCCAAGCCGATCGAATATGGCTGGCTGAATTATGGCCTCGGCGCCGACGGCTCGGGCCAGCACATCGCCAGCGTCACCGGCGCCGAGGCGATCGCGCAGGGGATCAAGGCCGGTGACGCCATTCTGGCCATCGACGGCGTCCCGATGGCCAAGATCGGAACAGATTATACTGCCGCGAGGAAAGCGCTCGCGCGTCCCGAGGGCGCGACGCTCGGCTTGGCGCTGCGGGATGCGCAAGGGCAGGTCCGCACGCTCCGGCTGACGCGAAGCGCCGCCAATACGCGTGAGATGGAGAGGACCCGCGCGCTGGGCGTGGCGACCGACCTGTTCACCGGCGTTGCGTGTCTGTGCGCGGCGATTTTGCTGTTCCGCCGCCGGCGCGAGCCGGTCCCGGCGATCCTGGCGCTCGCCTTCGTGCTTTCGTGGATCGGCCCATCGTGGCAGGCGGTCGTGTGGCTCGATCAACCGTGGTTGGCAGGCGGCCTTGGCACGCTTTCTGCGCTTGGCTGGCCGCTGCTGTTTCTGGGTTTGCTGGTGTTCCCGGACGGGCGCATGGGATCGCGCACGGCCTGGGCGATCGCCGGCGCCATTATCCTCTGGACGGCGTTCAGCCTCGTCAATCCGTTCGGATTCGACAATGCGGCGATCGACATCGCGGCGATCATTGTTTTTCTCGGCCTGGGCGTTGGGCGCCAACTGTTGCGCTATCGGCGCATGCCTCCCGGCATCGAACGACAGCAGGTCCGTTGGGGCATCTTCGGCTTCGTCTCCGGGGGCGTTTGCCTGATGATCGCCGGGATTCTGTATTTCGCCGCCGGGCGCATCGGCGGCCCCGCTTACTGGCAGCTCAGCCTCGCATCCACCACCATCAGCGTGCTGGCGACGCTCTGCATGGTCGGCGGGTTGCTGATCTCGCTGACGCGCTATCGCCTGTATGACGCCGAAGCGGCAATCAGCCGCTCGGTCGCCTATGGCGCGTTGACGGTGGCGCTGCTCGCCATCTTCGCAGGCACCGAGCGCGTGATCGAATTGATCGGCGAGGATTATTTCGGGCATGGGCTCGGGGCGCTCGCCGGCGGCCTGGGGGCGGCGGTGGCCGCGGCGATGATCTCCCCCTTGCATCATCGCGTCAGCCATTGGGCCGAGCGCCGGTTTCAGAGGCATTTGCTCGATCTTCGCCGCGGCTTGCCGCTGCTCGTCGGCGATCTGCGCGAGACGGCGGCGCTGGAGGGGCTGGCGACGGCGGTGCTCGACTCGGTGCTCAAGGGCATCCGCTCAAAGCATGCCGCGCTGCTGGTGGACGATGCGATCGAGGGTGCGAAGGGCATTTCCGCGCAGGACATCGTCGCCTGGCGCGCCGCCTGGACCCCGCCCATCGGCGACGCGCTCGACTGCGATCGGCGCGATCCGCTTTTCCCGGTGCGCGTCCCGCTCGATGCGGACGGGCACGGCCGGATCGGCTGGCTGTTGCTCGGTCCCCGTCCCGACGGCAGCTTTTTCGGGAAGGACGAGCGCGAGGCGCTGGCCGAAATCGCCGATCCCGTCGCGCGCGCGATCGACATCGTGCGAACGCGCGAGGCGCGCGAAGCGAAACAGGAGAGCAGGCTGGCGGTCCTTGCCGAACGGCTTCATGGCCTTGAATCGCTCTTGGCGACGATGATTGGTGGAAAGCGACCTGCTCCCGCCAAATGATCCATGCCGTCAGTCGATTCCACGGTTTCGCTTCGCCGAGATCTATGGACTCCATCGAAGCCGGCTGCCGCGGAGGTTCAGTCCACCTCGAACGCGGCGATGATGGGGCATGGCCCTTCGTCCGACGCCGCGCAGTCGCGCGCGAGTTTTTCCAGCGATGATCGTGCCGCCGTCAGTTCCGCGATTTTCACGTCGAGCGCGGCGATGCGTGCACGCGCGAGGTCGCGGGCGCGGGGCCGGTCGCGGCCGGCGTCGAGCGCGATCAGGTCGGCGATCTCATCCAGCGAGAAGCCTGCTGCCTGGGCCTGGCGGATGAAGCGAAGGCGGCGCACGTCCCCGGCGCCGTAGCGGCGTATGCCGCCGGCGCGCGGCGGCGTCTCCATCAGCCCGCGGCGCTGGTAATAGCGCACCGTCTCCACCCCTACCCCGCCGGCCGCAGCCAGCCCGCCGATCGTCGTCATCTCCACCTCTTGAACCGTAGTCAGGTACGGACACTAGATGGGGCACGCAACGTTGACGACCAACACCCGGAGACCGGAATGACGAGCCCCAAGACCGCGACGCTCTATCGCATGGTGATGCCCGAGCATGTCTGCCCCTATGGGCTCAAATCGAAATACCTGCTCGAAAGCCATGGCTATCAGGTCGACGATCACTGGCTGAGGACGCGCGAGGAGACCGACGCCTTCAAGGCCGGGCATAATGTCTCGACCACGCCGCAGACGTTCATCCATGGCGAGCGGATTGGCGGCAACGACGACCTGCGCCGCTTCTTCGGCAAGCATGTGCCTGAAAAGGGTGAAACCTCGTACACCCCCGTCCTCGCCGTCTTTGCGATGACCGCGCTGATGGCGCTCGCCGCGAGCGCCGCCGCGCTGGGCACGCCGTTCACGGTGCGCGCGGGCGAATGGTTCATTGCGTTCAGCATGTGCGTGCTCGCGCTGCTCAAGCTGCAGGATGTCGAGCGCTTCTCGACCATGTTCCTGAACTACGACCTGCTCGCGCGGCGCTGGGTGCCCTATGCCTATATCTACCCTTTCGCCGAAGGCGCGGCGGGCGTGCTGATGACCGCGCACCGGCTGGTCTGGCTGTCGGTGCCGATCGCGCTCTTCATCGGGACGGTCGGTGCCGTGTCGGTGGCGAAGGCGGTCTATGTCGACAAGCGTGAGCTGAAATGCGCCTGTGTCGGCGGCAGCAGCAACGTGCCGCTGGGCTTCGTCTCGCTCACTGAGAATGTGATGATGGTGGCGATGGCGATCTGGATGCTGGTGCGCTGATACGCTAGATGCCGATGGTCTTACTCAATCCACCCCGGCGAAGGCCGGGATCCAGCATCGAGCCGTTCGCAACTGGACCCCGGCCTTCGCCGGGGTGGTATTCTTGAATTGGTCTCCGCTCGATGCCGACCCGCCAGCTGTTCGCCACGCACTTCTACGAAGGTTCGCTCGATGACGCCGGATTGCTCGCCGAGCTCGACGACGCCTGTCGTGAGCTCGCCGACGAGGATGGCGCCGGTCAGGCTTGGAGCGAAGAGCACGGCTATCGCGGCTACACCAGCTACGCCTCGCTGAACGACCTGCCGCAGCGCGATCCGCGGTTCGGCGATCTCGTGCGGCAGCTCAACCGGCACGTAGCGGCTTTCGCCAAGGAATGCGGCTTCGAGCTCGGCGGCAAGCGGCTCAAACTCGACAGCCTGTGGGTCAACGTGCTCGAGCCCGGTGGGACGCACGCGGGGCACATCCATCCGGCGAGCGTGGTCTCGGGCACGATCTACATCGCGGTGCCGCCGGGCGCCGGGTCGCTCAAGCTCGAGGACCCGCGCCTGCCGCTGATGATGGCGGCGCCGACTCGGCCGGGCACCTTCGTCTATGCCGAGCCCCGGCCCGGCACGATCTTCCTGTGGGAAAGCTGGCTGCGCCACGAAGTGCCCGCCGGCACCGCCGACGAGGAACGGATCAGCATCAGCTTCAACTATCGCCGCTGAGCCGTTCGTCGATTGCCGCTTTCGCGCGCTGCGCGGACGGAGTAGGTTGTCTGCGTCGCGTGAAGGGGGCAACGAGGGTCGCGGCACTCCTTTGGTCGGCCCGAACGGCGACGGGCGTCGCCCGGTTTTGTCGAGGAAGATGGCCGTGTCCAAACATTCAACGATCGTCATCGACCGCGACTCGTCGCCGCCGAGCCGTTTCGGCACCACGCCGATCGGCGTGGTCGCGCGCCGGCTCGACACGCGATTCGCGCTCGACGACGATGCGGTTCAGGCGATCCTGCGCGTGCCGCACCGGGTGCGCACGCTGAAGCCCAGCGAGTATTTCCTGCGCGAGAGCCAGCGGCCGCTGCACTCGACGATCGTCGTCGAAGGCTATGTTTATCGCCACAAGCTGGTCGGCGACGGCGGCCGCCAGATCGTCGCGATCCACTTGCCGGGCGATTTCGTCGACCTGCAGAACATCCTGCTCGACGAAGCCGATCACAACATCCAGGCGCTGACCCATGCCAGCCTGTGCGAATTTCCGCATGCCGAGATGCTCGACCTCGCCTTTCGCCATCCGACGATCGGCAAGGCCTTGTGGCGCGAGGCGCTGGTCGAGGCGTCGCTGTTCCGCGAATGGATCACCAATATCGGCCGCCGCGACGCACGCGCGCGAGTCGCGCATCTGTTGTGCGAGCTCGCGGTGCGCCACGAAGCGGCCGAGCTCGGCTCGCGGCGCTCGTTCGAGCTGCCGATGACGCAGGAGCAGATCGGCGACGCGCTTGCCTTGACGGCCGTCCATGTCAATCGCACGCTGCGCGTGCTCGAGGCTGACGGACTGATCCGGCGCAGCAAGCGCGCGGTGATGGTCGGCGACTGGCGGCGGCTGCGCGCGGCGGCCGATTTCGACCCGCAATACCTTCACTTGAAGGAAATGGCCGAGCCCGCCGAGCTCGCCGATGGCGGCCTGCTGAGCGCGAACGCCTAAAGTTTGTCCGCTTGCGCGGAAGCGGGCCCCCCCCGCGCCCCCCCCCCCCCCACCCAAAACCCTAATTACAGTGGGGGTGGGGTGGGGGGGGGGGGCGGGGGGCGATCCGCCGAA
>JBQCHQ010000040.1:0-18114 GCA_051954515.1 Sphingomonas sp.
GGACTACCCTGCTTCCCACCCCGGCGATGGCCCGGGTCCAGCATCGAGCGGCTCGTACCTGCACCCAGGCCTTCGCCGGGGTGGTGAACGTACACGCTTGAAGAGGATAAATCGCTAACCGAGTTCTGCGTGGCGATTCACGCAAAGATCGTCGTCACACCATCCGGCTCTGCTTGACCGCGGCTTCGATGAAGCTCGCGAACAGCGGGTGCGGGTCGAATGGCTTCGATTTCAATTCCGGATGGAATTGCACGCCGACGAACCAGGGATGATCGGGCCGCTCGACGATTTCGGGCAAGGTGCCGTCGGGCGACATGCCCGAAAAGACGAGCCCGCCAGCCTCCAGCCGCTCCTTGTAGGCAGTGTTGACCTCGTAGCGATGGCGGTGTCGCTCGCTGATCTCGATTGCGCCGTAGATCGACGAAACGACGCTGTTGCCGGCGAGCTTCGCCGGATAGGCGCCGAGGCGCATCGTTCCGCCGAGATCGCCGCCTGCCTCGCGCTTCTCCAGCCCGGACTTGGACATCCATTCGGTGATGAGGCCAACCACCGGCTCCTCGGTCGGGCCGAATTCGGTCGACGATGCGCTTTCGATCCCCGCCAGATCACGCGCGCCCTCGATGCACGCCATCTGCATCCCGAAGCAAATGCCGAAATAGGGCACGCCGCGCTCGCGCGCGAAGCGGACGCTGGCGATCTTGCCCTCCGCTCCGCGCGAGCCGAACGCGCCGGGGACGAGGATCGCGTGGCACGGCTCGAGCTTGGCGGCGATGTCCTCGTCGTCGCGCTCGAACAATTCGGCGTCGATCCAGCGGATGTTCACCCTGACGCGGTTGGCGATGCCGCCGTGGACCAACGCCTCGTTCAGCGATTTATACGCGTCTTGCAGGCCGACATATTTGCCGACCACGCCGACCGTCACCTCGCCTTCGGGATTTTGCAGCCGCTCGACGATCTCGGTCCAGCGATCGAGCCGCGGGTCGGCGCCGGGCTCGATCCCGAACGCCTTCAGCACTTCGCGGTCGATCCCCTCGGCGTGATATTGCAGCGGCACCGCATAGATGCTGGGCGCGTCGAGCGCGGGGATCACCGCTTCCTTGGGGACGTTACAGAACAAGGCGATCTTGGCACGCTCGCCCTCGGGCAGCGGCTGCTCGCAGCGGCACACCAGCAGGTCGGGCTGCACGCCGAGCGCGGCCAGCTCGCGCACCGAATGCTGGGTCGGCTTGGTCTTCAATTCGCCGGCGGCCGAGATGAACGGCACCAGCGTGACATGAATGCTGATCGAATTGCCGCGGCCGAGATCGTTCCTGAGTTGGCGAATCGCCTCTATGAAGGGCAGCGATTCGATGTCGCCGACGGTCCCGCCGATCTCGCACAGCACGAAATCGAGGCCGTCGACATCGGCCTTGGCAAACTCCTTGATCGCATCGGTGACGTGCGGGATCACCTGGACGGTCGCGCCGAGATAGTCGCCGCGCCGCTCGCGCTGGATGATCTGCTGGTAGATGCGCCCCGAGGTGACGTTGTCGCTCTGATGCGCCGCAACCCCGGTGAACCGCTCGTAATGGCCGAGATCGAGATCGGTCTCCGCGCCGTCGTCGGTCACATAGACCTCGCCGTGCTGATACGGGCTCATCGTGCCCGGATCGACGTTGAGATAGGGATCGAACTTGCGAATGCGGACCTTGTAGCCGCGCGCCTGGAGGAGAGCGGCGAGCGATGCCGCCATGAGACCCTTGCCGAGCGAGGAGACCACGCCGCCGGTGATAAAAATGAACCGCGCCATGGGAAGAACTGCCTAGCTACTGGACACAGGGTTGGGCAAGCGCCCGAATCCATCCGGGCACTAAAAAATCACAAAAATCGCGATTTTATTGCTGCAGCGGGACCGAATCGTTGGCCGGTGCCGGCGACGTGCCCGCCGCCGCTGCCGCCGCATTCTGCGCGGCGCTCGCGAACGGATTGGCGCTGTCGGGCGCCGGCGCCTGGCTCGAGATCGGCGGCGCCGAGGGCTTGCGCGCCAGCGAGGTATCGATCGACTTGTCGTGGCTGGTCGCCGCGAGCACTGCCATGACGATCGACAGCAGCACGAACAGGCTGGCGAGGATCGCGGTCGCGCGGGTCAGGAAATCGGCCGCGCCGCGTGCCGACATCAGCCCCGACGGGCTGCCCCCCATGCCGAGGCCTCCGCCTTCCGATTTCTGCATCAGGATCACGGTGACGAGGCAGGCCGCGATGATGGCGTGAAGGACGAGCAGAAAAATCAGCATGGGATGGTCAGACGATCCGAACGGAAAAGGTTGCGGCGCACATAAGCGAGCCGGTCCGTGGGATCAACTGGAACGACGAAATGCCTCGTCTGACGGTAACGTTCCTTTCGCCCTGAGCCTGTCGAAGGGCGCGCCGTCGCAGACCAAGCGCTTGTAGCCTCGCCCTTCGATAGACTCAGGGCGAACGGCGCGCGCGCCTGGGCCGACGGCACCCGCGGAAATCCGCAAGACATTTCGCATTCGCACTGAAACCGACCGCGCCTCCGATCGTTATCACCGCAACGACCCTTGCAGGTGCGACGCCGACCGCGAGACCGGAACCGATATTGTGACAGCCCTTGCCGAAAAGCCGCTCAAGACCTGGATGCAGACCTTGGTGGACTATGTCCGCTCGGGCGAGCCCGATCTCACCAATCGCCAGATGGCGCTGCTGATGATCGTTTACCTGAAGCCGGGGCCGCATACGGTGCGGGGATTGGCACGCTGCCTCAACGTCTCTAAGCCCGTCGTGACTCGCGCCTTGAACAGGCTCGGCGCGCTGGGCTATCTGCGCCGCCAGCGCGACGATAGCGACAAGCGCAACATCTTCGTCACGCGGACGGCGGAAGGGGCAGACTTTCTTGAAGAGTTCGGACATTTCCTCGACGACGACTCCGGAATGCCCGCCGTCCGCCACCAGGCAACCGCGTAGCGCCTTCGCGCTGACCGGCCGCTCGGTCGCGCTCGATCCGCTGCATCACGCGGTGCGCCCCGATCTCGCCGATGTCCGCCTCGCCGATCGCGTGTTCGCGCCGCATTATGCCGAGCCGATGGCGATGATCGCCAATCGCGAGGCGCCATTGCTCTCCGCACCGGGCGGCGAGGCACTTGCCATGCTGGCCAAGGGCGATGTGTTCGACGTCCTCGAAATCGCCTCGACGCTGAGCTGGGGCCAGCGGCGGGGTGACGGGCTGGTCGGCTATGTCGCCAACGAGGCGCTCGATCGCGCCGGCGAGCTCGCCGCATGACGCACCGGGTCTTCATCGACGGCGCTGCCGGCACCACCGGCCTCGAAATCCGTGAGCGGCTCGCCGGCCGTGCCGAGCTTTCGCTGATCGCACTCGACGATGCGCAGCGCAAGGATGCCGCGGCGCGGCGCGAGGCGCTCAACGCCGCCGATTTCGTCATTCTCTGCCTGCCTGACGATGCCGCGCGCGAAGCGGTTTCGCTGATCGATAATCCGCGCACCCCGGTGATCGACGCCTCGACCGCGCATCGCGTCGCCGACGGCTGGACCTACGGCTTTGCCGAGCTCGAACCGGGCCAGCAGGCCGCGATCGCGCAAGCATCGCGCGTCAGCAATCCCGGCTGTTATCCAACCGGCTTCCTCGCGCTCGTCCGCCCTTTGGTGCGCGCCGGGTTGGTCCCCCACGATTGGCCGCTGTCTGTTAACGCTACCTCCGGTTATTCGGGCGGCGGCAAGGCGATGATCGCCGAATTCGAGGCTGGCGAGGCCGATACGGCATGGCGCGCCTACGGCCTTGATCTCGCGCACAAGCACGTCGCCGAAATGCAGCGGCATGCCCGGCTGGCGCATCCGCCGATCTTCCTGCCTTCGGTCGCCAATACCTATCGCGGCATGGTCGTCGAGGTGCCGCTGCCGCTCCATGCGCTCCCGCGCCAGCCGGGTATCGACGCGCTGCGCGAAACGCTGCAGGCGGCCTATGACGGCAGCGCGCTTGTGCACGTCGCTGACGACACGCCTGCGCTGATACGGATCGAGGACGATGCGGGAACCGACCGGCTGACGCTGCGGGTCCGCGGCAATGCCGAGACCGGCCAGGCGCGGCTGATCGCGACGCTCGATAATCTCGGCAAGGGCGCGGCGGGCGCGGCCGTCCAGAACCTCAACATCATGGCCGGGCTCGATCCGGTAGCGGGACTGACCTTATGACGTCATCGATCACCAAGACCATGCCGCGCCAGTCGGTCGGCAAGCTGCTGCTGTTCGGCGCGACGGGCGATCTCGCCCAGCGTATGCTGCTGCCCTCGCTGTTCGGGCTCCATTATGACGGGCTGCTGCCCGAGGGGCTGACGATCACCGGCACCGCGCGCAGCGACTATGACGACAAGAGCTACCGCGAGTTCGCTGCCAAGGCGCTCGAAGAATTCCTGCCCAAGGAACTGAAGGACAAGGCGAAGATCAAGGCGTTCCTTGAACGGCTGTTCTACCAGGCGCTCGACATCACCCATCCCGAGGGCTTTCCCAACCTCGCCAAGAAGATCGGCGATACCTCGGGCGGCCTCGCCATTTTCCTGTCGACCGCGCCGAGCCTGTTCGAACCGACCATCAAGGGCCTCGACGAAGCCGGTCTCGCCCACGGTCTCGTCCGTATCGGCCTCGAAAAGCCGCTCGGCGAGGATCTCGAGTCGAGCAAGGAGATCAACGATGCGGTCGCTTCGGTCTTCCCCGAGGACCGCACCTTCCGCATCGACCATTATCTCGGCAAGGAGACGGTGCAGAACATTCTCGCGCTCAGGTTCGGCAACTCGATGTTCGAGCCGATCTGGAATGCGCAAGGGATCGACAACGTCCAGATCACCATCGCCGAGACCGTCGGCCTCGAAGACCGCGCCGGCTATTACGACGGCACTGGCGCGCTGCGCGACATGGTGCAGAACCACATCCTCCAACTCCTCGCGCTGATCGCGATGGAGCCCCCCGCCCGCTTCGACGGCACCGCGATCCGCGACGAAAAGGTCAAGGTGTTCCGTTCCTTGCGCCAGATCGCCCCCGAGGACGTGCCCCACAACACGGTGACGGGACAGTACGGCGCCGGCGCGATCGGGACCGAAATCGTCAAATCCTATGTGGAGGAGCTCGGCAAGCCCTCGACCACCGAGACCTTCGTCGCGATCAAGGCGCATGTCGACAATTGGCGCTGGCAGGGCGTGCCTTTCTATCTGCGCACCGGCAAGCGCATGGCGACGCGACGCAGCGAGATCGCGATCCAGTTCAAGCCGGTGCCGCACTCGATGTTCGCCTCGCGCGGCGGCCTGCTGCAGCCCAACACGCTCATCATCCGCCTCCAGCCCGAGGAATATATCCAGCTCCTCGTGATGACCAAGGAGCCGGGGCTCGACCGCGACGGCATCCGGTTGAAGGAGGTGCCGCTCAACCTCAGCCTCGATGCCGAGTTCGCCGGGACGCGGCGACGGATCGCCTATGAACGCCTGCTGCTCGATCTGATCGAGGGCGACCAGACCTTGTTCGTCCGCCGCGACGAGGTGGAAGCGCAATGGACCTGGATCGACGCCATTCGCGAAGGCTGGACGGCGAACGACACCAAGCCCAAGAGCTATCCCTCGGGCAGCTGGGGGCCCTCGACCGCGATCGCGCTCACCGAACGCGACGGTGTGACCTGGCAGGACGATTGAAACACGAGTTGAGCCTCCCTCTCCGTTCGCCCTGAGCTTGTCGAAGGGCGATTTGCGCCGCGGGAAAGAAGAACGTGCTTCGACAGGCTCAGCACGAACGGAACTAAGGAAGTCAGATGACCGAGATCGAATGGTGGGACTATGACGATGCCGAGGAATTCGCCGCGGCGGTCGCCGGCGATATCGGCTTCATCATCGACAGCGCGATCGACGCGCGCGGCGCCGCTGTCATCGCGCTCGCCGGCGGCAAGACCCCGATGCCGATCTACGCCAAGCTCGCCGAGGCCAAGCTGGACTGGAAGCGCGTGACGATCGTCCCGGGCGACGACCGCATCGTGCCGCTCGGCGATCCGCTGTCCAACGTCACCGCGATCGGCAAGGCGTTCGTCCCCAAGGGCGCGCGGGTCATCCCGCTGGTGAGCGCCACCGCGCCCGACTACAAGGCCGCCGGCCGCGCCGCCGACGCGATCCTCCAGGACCTCCACTGGCCGCTCGACCTCTGCCTGCTCGGCGTCGGCGGCGACGGGCATTGCGCCTCGATCTTTCCCGGTCCCGATTACGACGAGGCGCTGAACGGTCCGGTCGAGCGCCGCGCGCTCGGCGTCATGCCCGATCCGCTGCCCAAGGAAGCTCCGGTGCCGCGCGTCACGCTGTCGCGCGCGGCGATCGTTTCGGCCCGCGCGCTGATGATCGCCATCACCGGCGCGGAGAAGAAGGCGGTGCTCGAACGCGCGATCGAGGAAGGGCCCTCGTCCTCCCTCCCCGTCGGCCGCGTCCTCGCCGACGTCGAGCTGCCGGTCGACATCCACTGGTGCGCGTCGTGACGCTGCACGCGTCTACCCCCGTTCGCCCTGAGCTTGTCGAAGGGCCGTTCTTTGTCGCACGAAAGAAGAACAGGGCTTCGACAGGCTCAGCCCGAACGGTAGGGGGTGGCGCATGAACCCTGAAGTGACCGCGGTCACCGACCGCATCATCGAACGCTCGCGACCCGAGCGCACCGCCTATCTCGCGCTGATCGAGCGCGAGCGTGATGCGGGATCGCTGCGCCCCAATCTCGGCTGCGCGAACCTCGCGCACGGTTTTGCCGGGACCGAGGAGGACCGCGATGCGATCAAGGGCAACCGTGCGGTAAATATCGGTATTGTAACGGCTTACAACGACATGTTGTCAGCCCACGCGACCTATTACCGCTACCCCGAGCAGATGAAGGTCTGGGCGCGAGAGGTCGGCGCCACTGCGCAGGTCGCGGGCGGCGTGCCGGCAATGTGCGACGGCGTGACGCAGGGCTATCCCGGCATGGAGCTGTCGCTGTTCAGCCGCGACACGATCGCGCTCTCCACCGCGATCGCGCTGACTCACGGCATGTTCGAGGGCGCCGCGCTGCTCGGTATCTGCGACAAGATCGTTCCCGGTCTGCTGATGGGTGCGCTGCGCTTCGGCCATCTGCCGACGATCCTGATCCCCGGCGGGCCGATGCCCTCGGGCCTGCCCAACAAGCAGAAGGCGCACGTCCGCGAGCTCTATGCCGAGGGCAAGGTCGGCCGCGATGAATTGCTCGATGCCGAGATCGGCGCCTATCATTCGAAGGGCACCTGCACCTTCTACGGCACCGCCAACTCCAACCAGATGATGATGGAGATGATGGGCCTCCACGTCCCCGGCGCGGCGTTCGTCAACCCCGGCACCAAGCTGCGCCAGGAATTGACCCGCGCCGCGGTCCACCGTCTCGCCGAGATCGGCTGGGACGGCGACGATTACCGCCCGCTTGGCCTCTGCGTCGATGAAAAGGCGATCGTCAACGCCGCGGCCGGGCTGCTCGCGACCGGCGGTTCGACCAACCACCTCATCCACCTCCCCGCGATCGCCGCAGCGGCGGGCATCCGCATCGACTGGGAGGATTTCGACCGCCTGTCGCGCGCCGTGCCGCTGATCGCGCGGGTCTATCCCAACGGCTCGGCCGACGTGAACGGCTTCGAGGCGGCGGGCGGCATGGCGTTCGTCATCCGCGAATTGCTCGCAGCCGGCCTCGTTCACCGCGACATCCTCACCGTCGCGCACGGCGACTTGTCCGCCTACGCCGAAAAGCCGCAGCTCGCCGGCGACGCGCTTGCTTGGGCCGATCCCGGCCCGAGCGGCGACGAGACGATCCTGCGTCCCGCGTCCGACCCCTTCTCGCCCGAAGGCGGCTTCCGCATCCTCAAGGGCAATATCGGCCGCGCCTGCATCAAGGTCTCGGCGGTCGAGCGCGACCGCTGGGTGATCGAGGCGCCGGCGCGCGTCTTCACCGATCAGGCCTCGGTCCAGGCCGCGTTCAAGGCCGGCGAACTCGACCGCGACGTGGTCGTGGTGGTCCGCTTCCAGGGCCCGCGCGCCAACGGTATGCCCGAGCTGCACAAGCTGACGCCCGCGCTCGGCGTGCTCCAGAACCGCGGCTACCGCGTCGCGCTGGTCACCGACGGGCGCATGTCGGGCGCTTCGGGCAAGGTGCCGTGCGCGATCCACGTCTCGCCCGAGGCGCTGGGCGGCGGGCTGATCGGCAAGATACGCGACGGTGACCTCATCCGGGTCGACGCGCTGACGGGAGAGTTGCAGGCGATGGTCGACGAACACGAATGGGCGACTCGCCTGCAGGCCGAAGCGCCGGAGCCCGAGGCAGGCATGGGCCGCGAGCTCTTCGCGCTGATGCGTGCTAGCGCTAACGAGGCCGAGCGCGGCGGCTCGGCGCTGCTCGCGGCGATGGCGCAATGAGCGCGCGCGAAGTCGTCGCCGCGGACATCGGCGGCACCAACGCCCGTTTCGCCATCGCCGAGGTGGCGGACGGCCGCGTCGTCTCGCTCGGCGAGCCGGTGACACTGGAGACCGCGCAGCACGGCAGCCTCCAGCTCGCCTGGCAGGCATTCGGCAAGAAGCTCGGCCGCGACCTGCCCCGCGCCGCCGCGATCGCGGTCGCCTCGCCGATCAACGACACGCTCATCAAGCTCACCAACAATCCGTGGATCATCCGCCCGCCGCTGATCGAATCGCGGCTCGAGGTCGACACCTGGACGCTCATCAACGATTTCGGCGCGGTCGGCCACGCCGTCGGGCAGCTCGACGACAAGTGGTTCATCCACCTCTGCGGCCCCGACGCGCCGCTCCCCGAGCACGGCTCACTCACCGTCTGCGGCCCCGGCACCGGGCTGGGCGTCGCGCAGGTGCTGCGTCTCAAAGATGGTTATCACGTCATCGAGACCGAGGGCGGCCATATCGACTTCGCGCCGCTCGACGGCATCGAGGACGAGCTCGTCCGCCGCCTGCGCAAGACCTACACCCGCGTCTCCGCCGAGCGTGTCTGCTCCGGCCCCGGCATCGTCGCCATCTACGAGACTTTGGCCTCGATCGAGGGCAAAAAGGTCAAGCAGGATCAGGACGATATCGAGCTGTGGAAGCTAGCGCTGGAGGGGAAGGACAGCCTCGCCGTCGCCGCAATGGACCGCTTCTGCCTCGCGCTTGGCGCGGTGGCGGGCGATCTCGCGCTCACCCACGGCCCCACCGGCGTCGTCATCGCCGGCGGGCTGGGCCTCAGGCTCAAGGACAACCTGCTTGAATCGGGCTTCGGCCAGCGCTTCGTCGCCAAGGGCCGCTTCCAGCAATTGATGGCCTCGATCCCCGTAAAGCTTATCACCCACCCCCAGCCGGGCCTGTTCGGCGCTGCCGCCGCCTTTGCTCAGGAGCACACACGATGACCATCGAAACGATCATGCGCACCAGCCCCGTCATCCCGGTGCTGGTGATCGACGACGCCGCCACTGCGCGCCCGCTCGCCGAGGCGCTGGTCGCCGGCGGCCTCAAGGTGCTCGAGGTGACGATGCGCACCCCGGCCGCGCTCGACGCGATCCGCGAGATGAAGCAGGTCGAGGGCGCGATCGTCGGCGCCGGCACCGTGGTCAACACCGACCAGTTCGAGGACGTGATGGACGCGGGCGCCGAGTTCATCGTCTCCCCCGGCCTCACCGAGCGCCTCGCCCGGCCGATCATCGCCTCGGGCGTTCCCTTCCTCCCCGGCACCGCCAACGCCGGCGACATCATGCGCGGCCTCGATCTCGGCCTCACCCATTTCAAGTTCTTCCCGGCGGAAACCTCGGGCGGCCTCAAGGCGCTCAAGAGCCTCGCCGCCCCCTTCCATCAGTGCAAATTCTGCCCCACCGGCGGCATCACCGAAGCCACCGCCCCCGACTGGCTGGCGTTCGATCCGGTGCTCTGCGTCGGCGGCAGCTGGGTTACCGGCGGCACGATGGCCGAGATCGAGGCGAAGGCGCGAGCGGCGGCGGGGCTGCGGGGCAAGTAACGCCCCATTTTTCTTCCTTCAGCTCGTCGTGCCATTTCTGAGTTGCGGACATTTAGCAGCCCGTGTTCAATAATCAGATGGAAGAGAAACCATCGGAGCGCCTCATCGATCAACGCATCCGCAACCGGATCATAGAAGCTGTCCACACGTTGGCCGATGGCGAAGAAGGGGTGCGGCGAGAATGGCCGGTCGAATATTTCGAAAACTTCTACGCTTGGGTTCCCCATCACGACGACGGCGACATGGAGCCGAACAGCGCAATCACTCTCGAAGAGCGAATGGAACTGATGGAGCTAAGCGCGATCCTCGACAAAGCTTGCGACGCTACTCCCAAGATGATGACCGCCGATGAGTTTATCGGCACTGGCTGGCCGAAGCGCGTGAAACCATTCGCGCAGAAGGTGTTGCGCCTAATGCTCGGGCGGGGCCGTTTCAGCGAAGAGCGAGAAGAAAGCGAGCCTTCGGGCGTTCAGTCATGGCCGTAGGACATATGTCCGCTTCGGAAACCCAGACTGACTGAAAACCAATAGTCGCTGTCGGCGGCCTACATCTCCCCCCGCGCCCGCCTGATCGCGTACCATTTCGCCACGTTGGCGTTCTGCTCCTCCAGCGTGTCGGCGAACACATGCCCGCCGGTGCCGTCGGCGACGAAATAGAGCGCCTTGGTCGAAGCCGGGTGCAGCACCGCGTCGAGCGACTTGCGGCCGGGGTTGCAGATCGGGCCGGCGGGCAGGCCGGTCATCGAATAGGTGTTGTAGGCGTTCTTCGCGCGCACCTCGGATTCGCGGATGCGGCGGCCGAGCGCGCGGCCTTTGGTGATCGGGTAGATGATCGTCGGATCGGCCTGAAGCGGCATCCCGGCGCGCAGGCGGTTCATATAGACGCCGGCGACCATCGCCCGCTCCTCGGGCTTGGCGGTTTCCTTCTCAACGATCGAGGCGAGCGTCACCGCCTGCTCGGGCGTCGTCACCGCGAGATTCGGCGAGCGCTTCGCCCATGCCTGCGCGAGATAGCGCGTCATCGCCGCCTGCGTCCGCCCCAGCACCGCAGCGCGCGTCGCATCGCGCTCATATTCATAAGTGTCGGGCAGCACCGATCCTTCGGCGGGCACGCCGATCGTGCCGGTCAGCCCCTTCGCCGCCATCAGCCGATCGCGGACCATCACCGAGGGCATACCTTCGGGGATCGTCACCAGCCGCCGCAGCGTCTCGCCGCCCTGCATCATCTTGAGGATGTCGGACTGGCTGAGATGCGCCGGAATGCGATACTCGCCTGCCTTGATCGGCGCGTCGGAGCCGAGCAGCCGGGCAAGCAGCACGAAGCGCCGCGCCGAGCCGATCGCGCCCGCCTTCTGGAGGTCGCCCGCGGCGTCGGACAGCGTCTCGCCATCGCGGATCAGCACGGTGGTCGTCTGCTTCGCCGGCCCCGCTCCGCCCCAGCTCTGCACGAGCACAAACAGCGCAACGATCGCCGCGAGCGCGACGAGCATCCCGAAGCAGCCGATCTTGCGCATCTCAGCCGAGCCTTTCGACCATCATCGTCATGCCGGACTTGTTCCGGCATCCACCGAGCGGCAAGAGCCGAACCCGTCGAACGAGCGGCGCGGTGGACCCCGGAACAAGTCCGGGGTGACGGTCAGCATCCTAGACCGCCTTCATCACCAGCGACGCATTGGTCCCGCCGAAGCCGAAGCTGTTGTTGAGCACCGCCCGCACCTGCCGCTTCTTGGCGGTATGCGGCACGAGATCGACCCCGGCGCAGCCCTCGCTCGGATTGTCGAGGTTGAGCGTCGGCGGCACGATCTGATCGCGCATGGCGAGGATGCAGAAGATGCTCTCCACCGCGCCCGCGCCGCCGAGCAAATGTCCAATCGCCGACTTGGTCGAGCTCATCGACAGCCCGCCGATGGCATCCCCGAACAGCCGCCGCACCGCGCCCAGCTCAAGCTCGTCGCCGAGCGGCGTCGAGGTGCCGTGCGCGTTGATGTAATCGATGTCCGACAGATCGAGACCCGACTTGCGCACCGCCATCTGCATCGAGCGGAACGCGCCCGAGCCTTCGGGGTGCGGCGCGGTGACGTGATAGGCGTCGCCCGACAGCCCGTAACCGATCACCTCGGCGTAGATTTTCGCGCCGCGCGCCTTGGCCCGCTCATATTCCTCGAGCACGACGACGCCCGCGCCCTCGCCCATCACGAAGCCGTCGCGGTCGACATCATAGGGCCGGCTCGCCTTTTCGGGGCAGTCGTTGAAGTTGGTCGACAGCGCCCGCGCCTGCGCGAATCCGGCGATGCCGAGCGGGCAGATCGCGCCCTCGGCGCCGCCCGCGAGCATCACGTCGGCGTCGTCCATCGCGATCATCCGCGCCGCGTCGCCGATCGAATGCGCGCCGGTCGAGCAGGCCGTCACCACCGCGTGATTCGGCCCCATCAGCCCGTATTTGATCGAGACCTGGCCCGAGATCAGGTTGATGAGCCGGCCATGCACGAAGTGCGGCGAGACCCGCCCCGGCCCCTTCTCGTGGAGCACGATCGATTCGCTCTCGATCCCCGGCAGCCCGCCGATCCCCGCCCCGATCGAGCAGCCGGCGCGCAGCCGCTCCTCCTCGCTCATGTCGGTGAGGCCGGCGTCCTCGATCGCCTGCCCCGCGGCGTCGATGCCATAGACGATGAACGGATCGACCTGGCGCTGGATCTTGTGATCGACGCGCTTACCGGCATCGAAACCGTATTCATGGTCGGCCGGCTTCACCTCGCAGGCGATTCGGCACTTCTGGTCCGACGCGTCGAAGCGCGTGATCGGCCCCGCGCCCGACTTCGCGGCGATGATGTTGGCCCAGCTCGTCTCGACGTCACCGCCCAGGGGCGTGACCAGCCCGAGACCCGTTACGACGACTCGCCGCATCGGCTTCCTCCTAATTCGTCACCCCGGCGCAGGCTGGGGTCTCTTCATTACAACACGATGCCAGCTTCCGCTGGCAAGACGTGGCAGGCAAAACTGAAACGGCTCCCGTCACCGGAAACCGGGCGGGAGCCGCTAATCCGGCAAAGCGCCGATCGGTTGACCCGATCAGCCCTTGTGCTCGTCGATATAGGTGATCGCGTCCTTCACGGTCGTGATCTTCTCTGCGGCGTCGTCGGGGATCTCGACCCCGAATTCTTCCTCGAACGCCATCACCAGCTCGACGATGTCGAGGCTGTCCGCCCCCAGATCATCGATGAAGCTCGCGTCCTCGGTCACCTTGTCGGCTTCGACGCCGAGATGCTCGACGACGATCTTCTTCACGCGATCGGCAGTCTCGCTCATGTCTCTTCCCTCTCTAGCTTGGGGTTTGAATTACCTGAACGCACGTAGAACGCACATGGCGCGCTGGCAAGTGCCGCGGCGCGCATTCAGACCATCGCCATGCCGCCGTTGACGTGCAGCGTCTGTCCGGTGACATAGCCCGCCTCCCGGCTGCCGAGGTACACCACCGCCGCGCCGATATCCTCGCCCGAGCCGAGATCGCCAGCCGGAATCCGCCCGAGCAGCGCGGTTTTCTGCGCCTCGGGCAGCACGTCGGTCATCGCCGAGCGGATGAAGCCGGGCGCCACGCAATTAACGGTGATGCCGCGGCTGGCGAGCTCCTGAGCCAGCGCCTTGGACATGCCGACGAGGCCGGCCTTCGAAGCGGCGTAATTGGCCTGCCCCGGATTGCCGGTCTGCCCGACCACCGAGGTGATCGACACGATCCGCCCGAACCGCGCCTTCATCATCGGCCGCGCCGCCGCGCGCGCCAGCCGGAACGCCGCCTCGAGATTGACGCGGATCACTTGATCCCATTCCTCGTCCTTCATCCGCATGACGAGGTTGTCGCGCGTGACGCCGGCATTGTTGACGAGGATGTCCAGCTTGCCACCCAGCGCCTCCACCGCGGCGGGCACCAGATTGTCCACTGCAACCGGATCCGAAAGATTCGCCGGCACCGCGACATGACTGCCGCCCAACTCGCCGCGAAACGCCGTCAACTTCTCGGCATTCGAGCCCGAAAGCGCCAACCGCGCGCCTTGCCCGGCCAAAGCCTTCGCAATCGCCGACCCGATCCCGCCCGAAGCGCCAGTGACAAGAGCGGTCATGCCTGTGAGATCGAACATCATTTTATCTCCCTTATTTGGTTCACGCGGAGGCGCGGAGACGCGGAGGGGCGATGATCGTTGACGATCCGGCGCACTCCCTCCTTGAGCGTTGCGCCACCAAAATTGATGAGCAGCCCAACGGGCTGCTTTGTCAGCCTCAGATATGTCAGCAATTGCTTGGCATGAGCCGGATTCAACCGCTCCACCGATTTGATTTCGACGAGCAGGCGTTCATCGACCAACAGGTCGATGCGGAAGGCGGATTCGAAACGGAATTCCTCGAATTCAATATCGACGGCCCGCTGACGAGCGACGGAATACCCCATAGCGACCAGTTTGCCGGCCAGCACAGTCTCGTAGACGCTCTCCAGCAGGCCCGGTCCCAAATCGCGATGCACGCGCAGCGCAAGGTCGAGCACGTCGCCGCTGATCTCGTCGATATCTTTCACTTCTTCTCCGCGTCTCCGCGCCTCCGCGTGAACTAAAGCTGCTGCAGAAGCGCCTCGATATCATCCATCGAAACCACGCTCATCGTCTCGGCGTCGGCGGCGGTGCGTTTGACCATGGAGCCCAGCACCTTGCCGCCGAATTCGACGAATTGCCCGACGCCCGCCGCGTGCATCGCCAGCACCGATTCGCGCCAGCGGACGCGCCCCGTCACCTGCTCGACAAGCAGCGTGCGGATCGTGTCGGGATCACTGACCGGCGCCGCAGTGACGTTGGCGTAGACCGGAACCAGCGGCGCCATCAGACGCGCCTCGGCCAGCGCTTTTTCCATCGCTTCCGCCGCAGGCTGCATCAGCGGGCAGTGGAACGGCGCCGACACCGGCAGCATCACCGCGCGCTTGACGCCCTTGTCCTTGGCCAGCGCCGCGGCGCGCTCGACCGCCTCGCGGTGACCGGAGATCACCACCTGCCCCGGGTCATTGTCGTTGGCGACGGTGCACACCTGCCCTTCAGCCGCTTCGTCGGCGATCGCCTGCGCCTTCTCGCAATCGGCGCCGAGCAGCGCCGCCATCGCGCCGACGCCGACCGGCACCGCCGCCTGCATCGCCCGCCCGCGCAGCTTGAGCAGCTTGGCGGTGGTCGCAAGGTCGATCGCCCCCGCCGCGCACAACGCGCTATATTCGCCAAGGCTGTGGCCGGCGACGAAATCGGCCTTGTCGGCAAGGCTGATGCCGCCTTCCTTCTCCAGCACGCGCAGCGTCGCCACCGCGTTGGCCATGATCGCCGGCTGCGCGTTCTCGGTCAGCGTCAGTTCGTCCGCCGGCCCTTCGCGCATCAGCCGGAACAGATGCTGCCCCAGCGCCTCGTCGACTTCCTGAAAGGTTTCGAGCGCGATCGCGCTCACTTCGGCAAGCGCAGCGCCCATGCCGACCGCCTGGCTGCCCTGTCCCGGAAAGATGAATGCACGCATATCGCAATCTCCCTGATTGGCGCCCGGTTAGAAACCCGCGACCGCCGGCGCAAGCCCGCGACATTTTGCGACCATTTCGCAGCGTCCCCGGCACACATAAGCGACACCCGTCCCCCACTTTGTCCATGACGCCGATTGAGGGCGCCGACGAAGTGGAGTGACAGTGATGAAAAAGTTTCTTCTGAGCGCTGCCGCCGCGACGATGGTTGCGGCCCCGATGCTGGCCGCCGTGCCTGCCCAGGCCGCGCAGCGCCATTCGACCACGGTGATCAAGCACAAGGCCAATGGCCGCACCGTGATCAAGCAGCGCAAGGTGGTCAATCGCCGGCCGGTCTATCGCACGACCTACCGCACCACCTATCGCCCGCAATATCGCAACTGGGCGCGCGGCCAGCGGTTCGACACTCGCTACGCCCCGAACTACCGGGTGGTGAACTACCGCAACTACGGCCGTCTCTACGCGCCGCCCCGCGGCTACCATTGGGTGCAGTCGGGCAATGACGCCGTGCTGGTCGCGATCACCAGCGGGCTGATCGGCGCGGTGATCGGCGGGGCCTTGAATTAAGCCCAATATTCCCCGCGGGGCTTGTGTTCCGCGGGGAAACGGCTAAGGGAACCGCCAATCGAGGTGGAAGGCATCCGCTTTCCGCCTCGGTTTGCATTTGAGACGACAGCCGGAGGGGCCTGCGCATGGGGCGCAAGGTCAGCAATCGGCCAAGACGAAGGACAAGACATGGCTCTCTACGAGCACGTGTTCCTTGCGCGCCAGGATCTGGCACAGGCGCAGGTGGACGCGCTGGCGGAAACCGCCACCAAGATCATCGAGGACAACAAGGGCAAGGTCGTCAAGACCGAGACCTGGGGCCTGCGCAGCCTCGCCTACAAGATCGCCAAGAACCGCAAGGCGCATTACGTGATGCTCGAGATCGACGGCCCCGGCGCCATCGTCGCCGAGCTTGAGCGCCAGGAAGCGATCAACGAGGACATCATCCGCTACATGACCGTCCGCGTCGACGAGCTCGAGAACGGCCCGACCGTGATGATGCGCAAGGGCGACCGCGACGGCCGCCGCCGTGATCGTGACGGCCGCGAAGGCGGTCGGGATGGCGGCCGCGACGGCCGCGACAACCGTGACCGCGCGTAAGGAGCACTGACACATGGCACGCCCGTTTTTCCGCCGCCGCAAGAGCTGCCCCTTCTCCGCGAAGGACGCGCCGCGGATCGATTACAAGGATGTCCGGCTGCTCCAGGGCTTCGTCTCGGAGCGCGGCAAGATCGTCCCCTCGCGAATCACCTCGGTGAGCGCGAAGAAGCAGCGCGAGCTCGCCACCGCGATCAAGCGCGCCCGTCACCTGGGCCTCCTGCCCTACATCGTCAAGTAAGGAGCCGACCCCATGGATGTGATCCTGCTCGAACGCGTCGAGAAGCTCGGCGCCATCGGCGACGTGGTGAAGGTAAAGGACGGCTTCGCCCGCAACTTCCTGCTGCCGCGCAAGAAGGCGCTGCGCGCCAACGAGGCCAACCGCAAGGTCTTCGAGGCCAATCGCGAGCGCCTGGAGGCCGAAAACGCCGCCCGCCGCACCGAGGCCGAGAAGGAAGGCAAAGGGCTGGAAGGCACCTCGCTGACGCTGATCCGCCAATCGTCAAACACCGGCCAGCTCTACGGCTCGGTCGCGGTGCGCGATATCGTGGAAGCGCTGGAGGCCGACGGCCATAAGATCGCCAAGAGCCAGGTCGTGCTCGACAAGCCGATCAAGGCGATCGGCGTGAGCACCGTCAAGGTCGCACTTCACCCCGAAGTGTCGGTCACGATCACCGTCAACGTCGCCCGCTCGCCGGAAGAGGCGGACCTGCAGGCGCAGGGCGTCGATGTCATGGCCGAGATGTTCGAGCGTGACGAAGCCGGCTTCACCGAGGATTACGATCCCAACGCCGAGCCGGGCGCCACCGCCGAGGTTCCGGCGCAGGAGGACGAGCAGGCCGAGGCCTGATCGCTTCCCACGGGACCGAACGGAAAGAGGCCGTCCGCAGCGATGCGGGCGGCCTTTTTTCGTTGACGACTTTTCGACAAACAACATGGCCGCCTCCTGCCCGGACGTATCATTGGGCTTGCCCCGGCGGCCTCAAAGTTTCACCCCCTCGCGGATGAGCCGCAGAGCTCGATCGATTCCCAAGGGGTGTTCATCCATGGCCAGTCGTTTGTTCCGTTCCGCCGTCCTGCTCGTCGCTTCCGCCTCGCTCGGCGCCCAGGTCGCCCACGCCGCCGCACCGGCGCGCGCCAATCCCTTCGCCGTGCCGAGCACCCTGCCCTTCCAGGCGCCGCGCTTCGACCTGATCAAGGACAGCGACTATCAGCCGGCGTTCGAGACGGCGATGGCGCAGCATCTCGCCGAAGTTCAGAAGATCGCCAACAATCCGGCCGCGCCGACCTTCGACAACACGATCGCCGCGCTGGAGAAATCGGGCCGGATGCTCGATCGCGTCAGCCAGGCGTTCTTCGGCGTGGTGCAGGCGAACACCAACGACACGCTGGACAAGGTGCAGGAGGCCGAGGCCCCCAAGCTCT
>JBQCHQ010000041.1:0-75259 GCA_051954515.1 Sphingomonas sp.
GCTGATTTTTTACCTGCGCGCCCCCGCCCCGCCCCCCCCCCGGCCCCCCATCTGGTTTACCCATTGGGGGGGCGGGGGGGGGGCGGGGCCCGGTGCCGCCATCGGCGCAGCCGATCAAACCCTCCGCGCGACCCAGCCCGCGGCCCAGCCCAGGCCGACCGCTATCGCGATCGCCGTCAGCCCATAAGTGATCGAGCGATTGTCCGCGCTTCGCGTGACGAAGCGTTCGAAGCCCGATTTGCGGATGTGCAGCGTGCGCGTCGCCACCGCCAGCACATGCCCGTCGCGAACCAGGAAGGTCTCGGCGGTGAAGCGGCCCACCGGCACGCGCGCCGGGATCTGGATGCGCGCGCGGTAGAGCACGCCGTCGGTGATCTCGACCGCGCCCGGCACGTCGGCATAGAGCCCCTGCTTGGCCTTGAGCGCGACCAACCCGGCGGCGAAGCGGTTCTGCTCGGCGATCGGCGCGGTCGAGGCGGGCGAGAGCTGCATGCTGTCGAGGCCGAGTTCGTAGATCGCCCGCGTGCGCGGATCGAGCAATTGATCGACCGGGCGCGAGGCGGCGACCGCATAATAAGACGGCGCCGATCGGTAGCGCAGGCTGTCGGCGTTCATCCAGATGCCGGCGATCTTGCGCTTCTCGCGCACCGTCACCGATTGCACCGGGCCGCGCACCACGACGATGATGTCGGCGGGCTTGTCGTCGGGGCCGGGCGCCTTGCCGCCGGGATAGAGGATCGCGCCGAACAACAGCAGCTCGGCGCCGGTGAAGCTGTAGGCGATGTCGATCGTCCGCTGCGAGACGTCGGGCACCAGGGTCGGCTTGGCCGCGCCGATCAGCACCGGGGCGAGCGCCAGCGCGAGCAATGGCCGCGCGCCCGTCATGTCACGTCGACCGAGAACAGGTCGGCGGGGCGCCAGCCGAGCCCGATCGCCATCCGCACGCCCACCGCAAGCACGATCAGCGCCAGCGCGAGGCGGAGATATTCGGGCTTGATCCGGCTCGCCAGCCTGGCGCCGACTTGCGCGCCGGTCACCGATCCGACCAGCAGCAGCGCGGCGAGCACGATGTCGACCGCCTTGGTGCCGGTGGCGTGCGCCATCGTCGCGGCAGCGCTGACGAACAAGGTCTGGAACAGCGAGGTGCCGACCACGACCTGGGTCGACATGCCGAGCAGGTACAGCATCGCCGGGATCAGGATGAACCCGCCGCCGACCCCGAGCAATGTCGTCAGCACCCCGGTGAAGCAGCCGAGCAGCAGCGGCGCGAGCGGGGAGATATAGAGGCCCGAACGGTAATAGCGCGTCCTCAGGGGCAACGCCGCGATCAGCGGATGATGGCGCCGCTTCCTGGCGCGCGGCGCCGCGCCGGTGCGGATCGCGCCGATCGCCTGCAGCGATTCGCGGCCCATCAGCACGCCGATCGTGCCGAGCAGCACGACGTAGATCAGCGCGATCACCGTATCGATCTGCCCGGTCTTCTGCAGCCAGTGAAACAGGATGGCGCCGAGCATCGCCCCGACCACGCCGCCCGCGACCATGGTCGCGCCCATCTTCACGTCGACGCCGTTCCGCCGGAAATGCGCGAACACGCCCGAGACGCACGATCCCGTCACCTGGCTCGCCGAGGTGGCGGCGGCGACGGTCGGCGAGATGCCATAGACGATCAGCAGCGGCGTGGTCAGGAAGCCGCCGCCGACCCCGAACATCCCCGACAGCAGGCCGACGCCGCCGCCGAGCAGCACGATGACCAACGCGTTGACCGAGAGATTGGCGATCGGCAGGTACACGTCCATGCGGGCCAGCGATATCGCGTTCGCGCAGGCAGCGGAACCCGCCGCGTGCGGCGCCCCTCAGAACGATGCCCCGATCGTCAGCGCCGGGCCCGAGCCGGGGCGGGCCATGCCGGCGACTCGTTCGCGCCAGTCGAGCGCGATGCGGATCGCGTGCTCGCCGATCGGCACGCTGGCGCCGAGCGTCGGCCCGATGTCGAGCCGGGCCGCCTCGCGCTGCGCGCCGCCCCAGGCGCCCGCGCCGAGATCGAAGGCGAGGTTCGCCAGCGTGCCGATCGGCCGCGTCGCGCGGACAGCGCCATCGGCGAAACCCTCGCCGCCGCGCCGGGCGATGATCCCCGCCTGACCATAGCCTTCGAGGCGAAGCCCATGCCGCAGCACCGGCCCGAACCCACCGACCAGGCCCGCCGCCGGCGCGGGCTTGCCGCCATCGAGCGGCACGCGTTCCTCGCCGACGATTCGCACCGGCAAGCTCGTCGGCCGCCAATCGAAGCCTAACGCCACCTCGCGGCCCATGCCCGAAAGCGGCGTATCAACCCGCGCGAAGGCAGCGAGGCGCCTGTTCCGGTCGAGCGCATAAGCGAACCGTGCCCCGGCTTGCGCGCCGCCCAGCTCCCCACCGCCGAAGCCGGTCTGCCGGTTCGATCCGCCACGCACGACGAGCCAGAAATCGGCCGACCATCGCTTGGCGCGCCGTTGAGTCGAAGTCGGCGAGAGTGGCGCGATCATTTCACCGGGAGGGCCGATGGCGATTTGCGGCTCGTCGAATCGCATCGGTGCGGCGAGAGCGAGCGCGACATGCCGATCGCGCCCGAAGATGTTGGGCAGCCGCTTCACCGGCACCCGTACCATGACGGTCGCCCGCAATGCGCGCCGGGAGCGTGATCTTTCCACAATCGACGGAACGACGGGAACGGTCGACAGGCGCGGCACGACGGTTCGCATTACCGAGCTCGCGGTTGGCGCCGCGGGCCATAGCATGACGATACGTAGCGCCGTCCAGCCCGCCAGCGTCGTGCCAAGAAACCGAAGCGGCCGCCCGGCGCGAGTCATTGCGGCGTGTCGGCGGCCATATCGGGAAAGATATGCGCGGTCTTTTCCCAGCGCGGCACGCCGTCGATCAGCATGGCGACGTAGAGGATGAGCGCGCGCCGCGCCGCGAGCATCGCGATAAGATTAGCGACCAGGGACCGAGGAATCGACAGCAGCGCCTCGCGCCCGCCATAGGCCCGTCCGGTGAAGGCTGCGCGCATCGCCAGCCGCCAGCCCATGAGCGCGGCGTTGCCGAGCAGCAGCAGCCGCATCACCTCGCTCGGCGCCGGCGGCGCCGTGCCCGCAAGCCAATGACAGATTTGCGACGCCGCCCAAGCGACCAGCGCCAGATAGGCGACGCACAACACCAGGACCGCCAGCGGCGCACGGCGATCGCGCATTCGCATCCAATGCTCGCGCCAGTCGCTCCACCGCGCCCAGCCGATCCGGTCCCAGCCGGCGAGCGCAATGCCGGTCATCCAGCGCGCCTTCTGGCGCACCGCCGCGTCGAGCGTTGACGGGAAATAGGCACGAACCGCAATTGGCCCGCCGTCGCCGTCGGTGAGGCGGACGAAGGCACCGCGACCGCCGTCGCCTGCGACGGTGAGGCCGAGCTCGTAATCCTCGGTCAGGCTGGCAGGATCGAACGGCTCGCCATCGCGCGCGGCGGCGAGCGCGTCGAGCGCGGGCCGCGCGATCGCACAGCCGACCCCGGCGAGCGGCAGGCCGGCGCCGAGCGCTGCGCGGACGACGAGCTGCTTCGCGTGCGATTGGGCGAATTCGTCGCAATAATGGCCAGAGATCAGCCGGGAACCGCGATGGACCAGGGGCAGCACCGGCAACTGCACGGTCGCATGGTCGCCGATCAAGCGATCGAACACGCGCAGTTCAGCCGGATGCACGACGTCCTCGGCATCGTGGAGGATGATCGCATCGGTGCGCCTGGCGCCAGCCTCTTCGTCCCTCAACAGCGCCTGCCAAAGCGTATTGAGGCAATCGCCCTTCGTCGTCGGGCCCGGCTGCGCGCCGATCACCAGCCGGACGCGGCCATCGCCTTCGGCAACCGCGGCGACGGCGCGAATGGTCGCGCGGTCATTGGGATAGGCGCCGACATAGAGCGCGTAATCGGGATGATCGAACCGCGCGAGGGCGGTGCGCAGCATCGTTCCAATCACCGCCGATTCGTCCCATGCCGGAACGAACACGGCGAGCCGCCGCTTACTGGTCACCGTCAGAATGCCGTCGAGACGGTCGAACTTGCGCTGCAGCAGACGTTTCGCTCGAATGACGAGATAGCAGCCATCGACCACGAGGTCGTCGATTCCGCCGATCAGAATGCCGAGCGCCGCGAAGAGCAACGTCTCGCGCAGCACCAGATCGATCGCCGCGGCGATAGTCCCCCACGCCATGACCGCCCCCCCGAGTCGCAGGCGCCATTGTCTTGCTTCGGGACGCGATGATCAAGACGGTAAGTGAGCTAACCTACGATTGCGAAGGGATAATCCGGCGCGAACCTCGGCGCGTGGCTCGGGCAAGGGCGCGAGGGCGTCGAGGAATTGCGCAGCGCTCGCCGCCCAGGTGAAGCCGGCGCCATAGGCTGCGCATGCCGCGCGATCGCGGGTCAGCGCGGCGGCGATTGCGGCATCGAGGTTGTCATCGACCGCGCCGACCGCATCGGACAGCACGTCGATCGGGCCGGTGACCGGATAGGCGGCAACCGGCGTGCCACAGGCGAGCGCTTCGATCATCACCAGCCCGAACGTGTCGGTGCGGCTGGGAAAGACCAGCACGTCGGCGGCGGCATAGAGGCTGGCGAGCTCGCCGGCAAAGCGCGCGCCCATGAAGATGGCAGCGGGATAACGCCTCTCCAGCGCGCTGCGCGCCGGACCGTCGCCGACGACGATTTTGGTGCCCGGATGCCGCGCCTCGAGAAACGCCTCGATATTCTTCTCGATTGCGACGCGGCCGACATGAAGGAGCAACGGCCGCGGCAGATGGGCGAGCGCCGGATGCGGCATCAACCCGCCGCGAAACTGCGCGAGATCGACCCCGCGACTCCAATGCCTCACCTGGCTTATGCCATGGTCGGCGAGCGCGCGGCGGACCGAGGGCGTCGAAGCGAGCACCGCCTGGGCAGGCCCATGGAACCAGCGGATGTAGCGCCACACCCATTCGGGATCGAAGCCGGTGCGCGCCGCGACATAATCGGGGAATTGGGTGTGATAGGCGGTGGTGAAGGGAAAGCCCCGCACCAGGCACCAGCGCCGCGCGGCGAGGCACAGCGGGCCTTCGGTCGCGAGATGGATCGCCTCGGCGCCGAAATCGGCGAGCAGCCCTCCGACCGCGCCGGTCCGCGCCAGCGCAAGGCGGATTTCGGGATACGTCGGGCAGGGCACCGAACGGAAACGATCGGGCGCGACGACCAGCACCTGATGGCCTTGCCCCTCGAGCTCGGCCCTGATCGCCTGCAGCGTGCGCACGACGCCGTTGATCTGCGGCGTCCAGGCATCGGTGACGATGGCGATGCGCATCGCGGGTCAGGCCGCGACCGGCAGCGCCGCGAGCTTGCGCGCGGCAACTTCATCGGCCCAATGGAGCAGCTCCATGCGGCCGTCATCGTGCTCGACCAGCGCGGTGCAACCTTCGACCCAGTCGCCGTCGTTGTAATAAGCGACACCGCCGATCGTGCGCATCTCGGCGGTGTGGATATGGCCGCACACCACGCCGTCGACGCCGCGCGAACCCGCGGCATGCGCCACCACCTCTTCATAATGCGAGATGAACTCGACCGCGTTCTTGACCTTGGCCTTGGCGTGCTTCGACAGCGACCAATAAGGCAAATCGAGCCGCCGCCGCACCGCGTTGACCACGACGTTGAGGCGCATCAGCAGGCCGTAAGCGGCGTCGCCGAGATGCGCGAGCCAGCGATGCGCCAGCGTGATGACGTCGAACTCGTCGCCATGGAGGACGAGCAACCGGCGCCCATCGGCGGTCTCGTGGATCGCCTTGCGGCGAATCTCGACGCCGCCGAAATCGAGCCCGGTGAACTGCCGGAACATCTCGTCGTGATTGCCCGGAATATAGACGATCCGCGTGCCGCGCCGCGCACGCTTGAGGATGCGCCAGACGACATCGTTGTGCGCCGCCGGCCAGTAGAAGCGCTTCCTGAGCCGCCAGCCGTCGATGATGTCGCCGACCAGGTACATCGTGTCGCTGTCGACCGAATCGAGAAAATCGATCAGCAGGCCCGCATTGCAGCCGCGCGTGCCGAGATGGACGTCGGAAATCCAGATTGTGCGATAGCGCCGCCGCTCGCCCACCCGTTCGGCGATCACCGGGCGCGAGCGAGCGAAATCGGCGATCGCCGTATCGAGATGCGGATCCATTCGAGCCTCCTCGCAGGCTGTCCTGAATCGCGCCTATGGCAGGCGAATATGACAGTTCGAATCGCGCGGCCGTCTCGAAACCGTCACGCGATGGCTGGCGTCGTCTCGTCCATCGCGACGAACCTGGGCAGCGCCTCGATCCGCTCGATCCACGCGCCGATCGCCGGATAAAGCGTCAGATCGAAGCCGCCTTCTTCGGCGACATGGGTATAGGCGTAGAGCGCGATGTCGGCGAGGCTGGCGCGCTCGCCGACCAGCCAGTCGACCAGCGCGAGGTGATCGTCCATCGTCTGCAGCGCCGCTTCGCCCGCCAGCCGCTTGGCGGGGATCTGGCTGCGCTGCAGCTCGCTCAGCGCATCGGTGCCGATCATGTGGAGCCAGAAGCGCAAGGTCGCGACATTGGGCTCGTGATGATATTGTTCGAAGAACATCCAGCGCAGCATGTCGGCGCGCTGGAAGCGATCCTCGGGGATCAGTTCGGACCCGTCGGCGAGATAGAAGCAGGCGGCGTTGCTTTCGGGAAGGAAGCGCTGCCCGACCTGCAATACCGGGATTCGGCCCAGCGCATTGATGTGCGTGCGGAATTGCCGGGTGCGCGTCTCGCCCTTGAGGATGTCATATTCGACCCGCTCCATGCGCAGGCCGAGCAAGGCGGCGGTCAGCCGGATCTTGTAGCAATTCCCCGAGCCCGAATATTCGTGCAGGATCAGCTTTTCCACGCATCCACTCCCCAATGCCGGCGCGGCTGACATATGGCGCGCGGGCCTGAGGTCAATCCATGTCGCGCGATTTGCCGAGGGCGTCCTTGAGCGCGGCGAAGGGATTGTCTGGCCTGGCCTCTTCCTCGCTGAGGACGCCGGCGGCGCGCAAGGCGGCTTCGGCGCCGGGCGCGCGGGGGAAGGGATCGAGCGCGAGCGCCATCGTCTCGGCGACGGCCTCGCCGAGATCGATCGCGCCGCCTTCGAGCGGCACGTCGTCGAGATCGGCGGCGTCGAGTTCGACCTCCTCGGTCTGCCCCGGCTCGCCATCGACGAAGCGCAGCGCGAGCGGCTCGTCGATCTCGCTCTCGATCGGCGCGTCGGTGACGACGCAGGCCTGGCGGACCCGCCCGCGCACGCGGCCGCGCACGACGATGCTTGCCGCCTCGTGCTTGAGCGTCAGCGTGGCCGACAGCGCGTCGACCGCAAGCAGCCCGAAGCGCTGGGCGAGCCCGGCACGCTCGGCCGCATCGGCTTCTATCTCGATCGACTGCTCGCGGTCGCCGATCGCGTCGATCCGCTGCGGGCGGGAGAATTCGGGCGTCACGGCAGATCGCCCTCAACGAGCCGATCGATCGGGGCCGCCGCCAGCGCGCCGTGCAGCGCGGCGAGCGCGTCGCGGACATGCGCGACCGCCGCGTCGCCGGGCGGATCGCCGCGATAGACGTTGCGCTCGATCGGCGCGGCGAGATCGCCCGCCGCCAGCGCCTCGCGATAGGCGCCGAGCCGGCCGCCGAGCATTCCCATCATTCGCCCGACATGCTTGCCGACGACGATGTCGCCGATGCCGATCTCGCGCAGCTGGCCGTCCATGTCGGCGACGAATCGCTCGGCGAGGTGCGCGGCGGGCGCAGCGCCGGCCGGATCGTCCTCCAGCCGGATCAGCACCAGCGACAGCACCGCCGCGACCATGTCGAACCGGCCGTCGAGCGTATCGGGCACCGCGCCTGCCTCGTACCAATGCGGCTCGCGCGCTTTGGCGACGATCGCGGCATAGAGCGGCGCGACCGCCGTGCCGGTCCGGTCGCCGAACAGTCTCTGCCACAATCCCACGCGTCGCTCCTTGCCCTTGCCGGCCGCAGGCGGACTTGTTTGCCCGCGGCGACACGCATATTGAGGCGATCGGCGCGCGATGCAATCGCCGCGCCCTGTCGGCGTTGCGCCTGGGAGAGTCGAATGCGTTTGAAGTCAGCCCCGTTCCTGATCGGCCTCGCCGCCGGCGTTGCCGCGATCAGCCTGCCGGGCTGCGCACCGCTGCGCTCGCATACCGGCTATGTCGTTGACGTCGACCTCGTCAATTCGATCCAGCCGGGCGTCGACAACCGCCAGTCGGTGCTCGAGACGCTCGGCACGCCCACCTTCACCAACCAGTTCGGCCAGGGGCAGTGGTTCTATCTCGCCCGCGACAGCCGCAACTATGCCTATAGCAAGCCCAAGCCGACCAACCAGATCGCGCTTCGCATCAGCTTCGACGACAAGGGCACCGTGACCCGGATCGATCGCACCGGCGTCGATCAGGTCGTCAAGATCGACCCGACCGACAAGACCACGCCGACGCTGGGCCGCAAGCGCAGCTTCTTCGAGCAATTGTTCGGCAATATCGGCACGGTCGGCGCGCCTGGCATGCCGACATCGGGTGCAGGCGGCAACGGCCGCTGAGCCGGGCGGCCGCCTGACGCTTGCGCTGACGGCCGCATCGCACTAAGTCGGCTCCCGATGACACGGCCGCTCCGCAAGGGGCGGCCCTTATTGTTTCTGGAGAATCCCGTGGCCCAGCCGCTCATGCCGCACGCGACCGCTTCCTGGCTGGTCGACAATACCGCGCTCAGCTTCGAGCAGATCGCCGAATTTTGCGGCCTGCACATCCTCGAGGTCCAGGCGATCGCCGACGACACCGCCGCGACCAAGCTCACCGGCCGCGATCCCGTCCGCGCGCACGAGCTGACCCAGGAAGAGATCGACAAGGGCCAGGCCGATCCCAACTATACCTTGCAGATGACCAAGGGCCCGGAGCAGGTCCGCCGCACCAAGGGCCCGCGCTACACGCCCGTCTCCAAGCGCCAGGACAAGCCCGACGGCATTGCCTGGATCATCCGCAACCATCCCGAGATTTCAGACGGCGCGATCGGCAAGCTGATCGGCACCACGCGCACGACGATCCAGGCGATCCGCGAGCGGACTCACTGGAACATCGCCAATATCGTGCCCAAGGACCCGGTGACGCTGGGCCTCACTTCGCAGCGAGAGCTCGATGCGGCGGTCGCCAAGGCGGCCAAGTCGGCGGGGCTCGAGGCGGCGCCGGTGGACAGCCGGCTTGCCGGCGATCGCGAGGCGCTGATCAACGAGCTGCGTGCCGAGCGCGAACAGGCCGCACGCGAGGCCGAGGCCGCGGCGAGCGAAGAGGATGCGCCGGCGGAGCCGACCGCGGAGACGTTGTTCCGCAAGTAAGGCGGATCGGATAGGCTCTCCCGCGCCCCAAGGGCGATTCGGGAGCCGATCCGATGACCGACCTTCGCCAGCGCGCGATCGCGCTCTACGATGCCTTCACCCACGAGCATCGCGACCGCCGCACGTTGATGAAGCAGATGGCGGCGCTGGCCGGGTCGATGGCCGCCGCCGAGGCGCTGGTCGCCGGCATCGCCGCCTCCCCTGCCGCCGCCTCGATTTCTCGCGCCGACGACCCTCGGCTCGTGACGGGCAAGGGCGATTTCAAGCTTGGCGGCGGGAAGGCGATCAAGGCCTACACGGCAGAGCCGCGCCATGCGCCGAACAAGCTCGGCGCGGTGATGGTGATCCACGAGAATCGCGGGCTCAACGCGCATATCGAGGATGTCACGCGGCGCCTCGCGCTCGCCGGGTTCATCGCCTGCGCGCCCGATCTGCTGTCCGATCAGGGCGGCACGCCGGCCGACGAGGATCAGGCGCGCGATCTGATCGCCAGGATCGATATCGACACGGCCGTCGGCGAGTGCCTGGGGGTGCTGCGGCAACTCGCCAGGCGCGAGGGGGGCACCGGCAAGGTCGGCACGGTCGGCTTCTGCTGGGGCGGCGGCATGGTCAATCGCGTGGCGATCGCCGCCGGTTCGGCGCTCGATGCCGCGGTCGCTTATTACGGCCCGGCGCCCAATCCGGCCGAGGCGGCGAAGGTGCAGGCGCCGATGCTGCTCCATTATGCCGGGCTCGACACGCGAGTCGATGCGACCGGCAAGCCGTGGGTCGCGGCATTGCAGGCGGCGGGCAAGCAGGTGACCGCCTATACCTATCCGGGCGTCAATCACGCCTTCAACAACGATACCGCCGCCGATCGCTACAATGCCGACGCGGCGAAGCTCGCCTGGGGCCGCACGGTGGATTTCCTCCACCGCCACCTCGACGGGGCGGCCTAAGTCCGATCGACCACCGTCATGCCGGACTTGTTCCGGCATCCACTGTGCCTCAGGAGCAATAGGTGAGGATGTGCGGCGCGGTGGACCCCGGAACAAGTCCGGGGTGACGAGCTCAATGTCGATCGAAGCTAGAACACAGCCGCAACGAGCTTGCGGAAGGCGTCGGCGCGGTGGCTGATCGCGTGCTTGGCGGCGGGATCGATCTCGCCGAAGGTCTCGGCGCCGCCATCGGGCAGGAACATCGCGTCATAGCCGAAGCCCTTGTCGCCGCGTGGCGGCCAGACCAGAGTGCCATCGACGCGGCCCTCGAACCATTCGACATGGCCGTCGGGCCAGGCCAGCGCCAGCGCGCAGACGAAATGGGCATCGCGGCCGGGATTGGGGCCGCTCGCCGCGATCGCCGCTTCGACACGGCGCATCGCCTCGTTGAAATCGCGGTTTTCTCCCGCCCAGCGCGCCGAGAAGATGCCGGGCTCGCCGCCCAGCGCCTCGACGCATAGTCCGCTGTCGTCGGCGAGCGCCGGCAGGCCGGAGAGATCGGCGGCCTGCTGCGCCTTCAATTCGGCGTTGGCGACGAAGGTCGTGCCGGTTTCCTCGGGCTCGGGCAGGCCGAGCTTCTTGGCCGACACCGTTTCGATACCGTAGGGCGCGAGCAATTCGCCGATCTCGCGGACCTTGCCCTCGTTGTGGCTGGCGATGACCAGCTTGCCGGGGTCGAGCTTGCGGATCGCCTGCGGCTCCTTGCCCTCGCCGCTCATGCCGAAACGGCCTTGTCCTGCGCGCGAAAAATCTCGCTGCAGCCCATTCGCGCGAGGCGGAGCAGGCGGAGCAGGCTTTCCTCGTCATAGGTCGCACCCTCGGCGGTGGCCTGCGCCTCGGCGATATGGCCGTTTTCGAGCAGCACGAAATTGGCGTCGGCGTCGGCGGCCGAATCCTCGTCGTAATCGAGATCGAGGACGGGTGTGCCTTTGTAGATGCCGCAGCTCACCGCGGCGACCTTCTGGGTCAGCGGGTCGGCGGTGAGCTTGCCGTCCTTGATGAGGCCGTTGACCGCGAGGCGCAGCGCCACCCACGCGCCCGAAATGGCCGCGGTCCGCGTCCCGCCATCGGCCTGGATCACATCGCAATCGAGCGTGATCTGGCGCTCGCCGAGCAGCTTGAGGTCGGTGACGGCGCGCAAACTGCGGCCGATCAGCCGCTGGATTTCCTGCGTGCGGCCCGATTGCTTGCCCTTGGCCGCCTCGCGGTTGCCGCGGGTGTGGGTGGCGCGCGGCAGCATGCCGTATTCGGCGGTCACCCAGCCTTCGCCCTTGCCGCGCAGCCAGGGCGGCAGCCGCTCCTCGACGGATGCCGTGACCAGCACGCGCGTATCGCCGAAGCCGATCAGCACCGATCCCTCGGCGTGGCGGGTAAAGTGCGGCTCGATAGTAATTGCGCGCATCTGATCGGGGGCGCGGCCGGAGGGGCGCATGTCGGTCTCCTGATAATGGTGGCGATGCCCTAGACGGGTCGGAGCGAACGCGCCAGTGTCGGCGCACGATCCGACGAGGAGGATGCGATGAAGCTGGTGATGACGATCGCGGCGCTGGCGCTGCTGGCCGGCTGCGCGACGACCGGCACCGCCGAGCCGCCGCACGCTGCCGAAACGATCCACTATGAGACCGGCCCATGCTTCGGCGCATGCCCGGTCTATGCGGTGACGGTCTCCTCCGACGGCACCGGCACGTTCGAAGGCAAGCGCTTCACCGCCGCCACCGGCGAGCAAGCCTTCACGCTGACGCCCGCGCAATTCGCCGATTTCCGCACGCGGCTGCTGCCTTATCGCCCGGCGGCGGGCGAGCGGCGGATCGTGTCGGGCGAACCCGATTGCGGCTCGCCGATCACCGACCAGCCGAGCGTCTCGGTCTCGTGGCAAGGCGGCGGCACGCCGCCGGCGAGCCTGTCGATCTATTACGGCTGCACCGCACGGGCGCTGGCGGCGATGAAGGCGGCGCTGCGATCGGCGCCCGAGGCGCTGCCGATCGCGGCGATGATCGGCAAGCATTGAGCGCGCTCGCGGCGCTTCCTAGATGACCGGCATGGGCTCCCCCCCGATCCTCGAGCTGACCGATCGTGCGCGCGACGTGTTCCGCATGGTGGTCGAATCGTATCTCGATTCGGGCGCGCCGGTGGGATCACGGACGATCTCCAGATTGTCCGGACTCAACCTGTCGCCGGCCTCGATCCGCAACGTGATGCAGGACCTGGAGGAGCTCGGCCTGCTCGCCGCACCCCATACCAGCGCCGGGCGGATGCCGACCGAAAGCGGCCTCAGGCTGTTCGTCGACGGCATGATGCATGCGCTCGAACCTTCGGCCGAGGAGCGCGCGGCGATCGAGGCGCGTTCGGCGCAGGGCGGGCCGATCGAGGAAGCGCTGGCGGCGACCACCGCGGCGCTTTCCGGCCTGTCGGCGTGCGCCGGCCTCGTATTCGTGCCCAAGCGCGAGCTCAGGCTGCGCCAGGTCGCGTTCGTGCCGCTGTCGGCCGAACAAGCGATGGTGGTGCTGGTCGGCGACGACGGCGCGGTGGAAAACCGCGTGTTCGATCTGCCGCCCGGCGTCGGCCCGTCGGCGCTGGCGCAGGCGGGCAATTACATGACCGCGATGCTCTCCGGCCTGACGCTCGCCGAGGCGCGTGGCCGGCTGGAGCGTGACATTGCCGCCGGACGCGCCGCGCTCGACGACGCGGCGCGCGCACTGATCGAGAACGGCCTCGCCATCTGGAGCGAGGACGGCGAGCGCCGCCCGGTGCTGATCGTGCGCGGCCAGGGGCGGCTGATCGACGCTGCCGCCGCGGCCGACCTCGAACGCGTGCGCGATCTGCTCGACGATCTAGAAGGCAAGCAGGAGGTCGCCCGCCTGCTCGATCGCGCGCGCCAGGGCGACGCCACACGCATCTTCATCGGCGCTGAAAACAAATTGTTCGCGCTCAGTGGATCGTCGGTCATCGCCAAGCCGTTCAGGGGGACTGACGGCCGCGTCGTCGGCGTGGTCGGGGTGATCGGGCCGACACGGTTGAACTATGCGCGGGTTGTGCCAATGGTGGATTTCACCGCGGCGACGCTCGCGCGTCTGATGACGTAAAAGCTACGGAAAGAAACAAATGATCGAAGACGAGAAGATCGACGCTCCCGAGGCCGAGGATTTGCGCGAGGAAACCGCCGAAGCCGCGCCCGAAGTGGCCGAGCACGATCGCACCGCCAAGCTCGAAGAGGAGCTCGCCAAGGCGCGACAGGATGTGCTCTACGCGCATGCCGAGCTGCAGAATGTCCGCCGCCGCGCCGAAAAGGAAACCGCCGACGCGCGCGCTTATGGCGTGACGAGCTTCGCGCGCGACATCCTGTCGGTCGCCGACAATCTGGAGCGCGGATTGGCCGCGGTCCCCGAGGAGATGCGCGCCGACGAGAAGTTCAAGGGGCTGATCGCAGGCCTCGAAGCGACCGGACGCGAATTGAATGCCGTGTTCCAGCGCCAGGGCATCACGCGGATCGCCGCGATGGGCCTGCCGCTCGATCCCAACCGCCACCAGGCGATGCTCGAAGTGCCGAGCGCCGAGGCCGAGCCGGGCACGATCGTCCAGGAAATGCAGGCGGGCTACACGATCAAGGACCGATTGCTGCGCCCGGCTTTGGTCGGGGTGGCGAAGAAGCCCGACTGATCTTGCATCCGGCCCGCGAATTCCGGCGGAGAGTTGAGTGATGGCGTTGAAAAAGGCTCTCGAAGAGGCTCATGCCGCGTTGCTGCACGAGCTCGCTGAGCTGGAAGAGGTGACCGCCGCGCCGGAGCCCGACGCCGCGCGCCTTGCGGCGACGCGTCTGCGGCTCAGCAAGACGAGCTCGCGGCGAGTCCAGCTGCTCGACAAGATCGTCGCGGCCTTGCTCGACAACGTTTCGGATTCGACGAAGCGCGCGCTTGCCGATCTCCGCGCCGATCTCGCCGCGGCGCGTGCGCGCTCGTCCGAGCATGTCGTCCGCTGGCCGCTCGACGAGGCCAAGCGCGACTGGGCCGGCTATCGCGAGGCTTCGGCGCGCATGCGGCAGGCGATGCGCGCGCAGATCGACCGCGAGCGCGCGACGCTCGATCCGTTGCTTGGGGTCTAAGCCCGACCGCTGAACGGCAGCAGCGCACGATAAACGTCCAGCGGCGGCTTGTCCGGCAGGCGAAAGCCGCGGGCGAGAAGGAAGGCATGGCGGACGATCTCGGCCTGCTGTTCGAGGCCGTAATCCTCGAACTTGCGGCCCGGCTGCCAGCGATAGGCGTAGCGGCAGAAGGGATGGCGCATCAGCGGCAGATAGAAGCGGCCGCGCGCCTGGGCCTGCCAGACATGCGTCATCTCGTGGATGAACAGCCCTTGCTCGCCGAGCTCGGCCGTGGCGAAATCGTCGCGGTAGAGCGAGCCAGCGGGGTGGAAATGTACGTTTCCGCACGGCGCCATCACCGTCTCGCGCGGCTGGAAGAAGGCCCATTTGCCGCGCACGATGCGGACGCGCGGATAATCGATCGCGTCGCCGAATATCGTCCGCGCGAGCGCGACCTCGCCGGGCGTGAGCGGGCGGGCGGCGGCGCTCAATCGCCGGGGACGGGCGCGGTGGCGGCGATCGCTGGGGCGGCGGTATCGATCGTCTTGCCGTCGGCGAAGGCGAAGTGCAGCCGCACCTTGGCGCCGGGCCTGACGCCGGGTTTCAGGCCGAACAGCATGACGTGCTTGCCGCCCGGCTCGAACGCGAGCTTGCCGCCGGCGGGCGCGGCGACCTGAGTCAGCGGCGCCATCGACGAGACGCCGTTCATGTCCATGCTTTCGTGCATTTGCGCCGACTTGGCGTCGGGCGAGGAGACGGCGATCAGGATCGCGCCGTCCTTGCCGCCATGGAGCGTGAAATAGGCCGCCGCCGGTCGCCCCGCGACCACCGGCAGGCGGACCCAGCTGTGATCGACCGTCACTTCCTTCGGCCCCCCGCACGAAGCGAGCGCCAGGGCGGCAAGCGGGAACAGGAACACCGGTTTCAAATCAAACCCTCCCGGATCGGGAACCTTTGCGCGTTTCCTAGGGCGCCAACAATCTTGCGGCAAGGCCAAGCCCCCCTATATCGCTGGGCAGAAACGCGTGGCGCGCGAGCGCCGCGTGCAGGCATTTTTGTTCGTGAGGGGCCAATCAGGATATGGCAAAAGTAATCGGTATCGATCTCGGCACCACCAATAGCTGCGTGGCGGTGATGGAGGGCGGCAAGCCCAAGGTGATCGAGAATGCGGAAGGCGCGCGCACCACGCCGTCGATCGTCGCCTTCGCCAAGGACGGCGAGCGGCTGGTCGGCCAGCCCGCCAAGCGCCAGGCGGTGACCAACGGCGACAACACGATCTTCGCGGTGAAGCGCCTGATCGGCCGCCGCTTCGACGATCCGGTGACCAAGAAGGACACCGAGCTGGTGCCCTATCACATCGTCAAGGGCCAGAATGGCGACGCCTGGGTGCAGGCGGGCGGCAAGGATTATTCGCCGTCGCAGATCAGCGCGTTCATCCTGCAGAAGATGAAGGAAACCGCCGAATCGTATCTCGGCGAGACCGTGACGCAAGCGGTGATCACCGTGCCGGCGTATTTCAACGACGCGCAGCGCCAGGCGACCAAGGATGCCGGGCAGATCGCGGGCCTCGAAGTGCTCCGCATCATCAACGAGCCGACCGCGGCGGCGCTGGCTTATGGGCTGGAGAAGCAGGACGGCAAGACGATCGCGGTCTATGACCTTGGCGGCGGCACGTTCGACATCTCGATCCTCGAGATCGGCGACGGCGTGTTCGAGGTGAAGGCGACCAACGGCGACACCTTCCTGGGCGGCGAGGATTTCGACGAGAAGATCGTCAAGTTCCTGGCGGAGGATTTCAAGAAGGCCGAGGGCATCGACCTCACCAAGGACAAGCTGGCGCTGCAGCGGCTCAAGGAAGCCGCGGAAAAGGCCAAGATCGAGCTGTCCTCGGCGGCCTCGACCGAGGTCAACCTGCCCTTCATCACCGCCGACCAGAACGGGCCGAAGCACCTCGTCAAGACGATCACGCGCGCCGATCTCGAAAAGCTGGTCGAGGACCTGATCAAGCGCACGCTCGATCCGTGCAAGAAGGCCCTCGCAGACGCCGGCGTCAAGGCGAGCGATATCGCCGAGGTGGTGATGGTCGGCGGCATGACGCGCATGCCGCGCGTCCGCCAGGTCGTGCAGGACTTTTTCGGCAAGGAGCCGCACACCGGCGTCAACCCCGATGAGGTCGTCGCGATGGGGGCGGCGATCCAGGCCGGCGTGCTGCAGGGCGACGTCAAGGACGTGCTGCTGCTCGACGTGACGCCGCTCTCCCTTGGCATCGAGACGCTGGGCGGCGTGTTCACGCGCATGATCGACCGCAACACGACGATCCCGACCAAGAAGTCGCAGACCTATTCGACCGCCGACGACAACCAGCAGGCGGTGACGATCCGCGTGTTCCAAGGCGAGCGCGAGATGGCGGCGGACAACAAGCTGCTCGGCCAGTTCGACCTGGTCGGCATCCCGCCGGCGCCGCGCGGCGTGCCGCAGATCGAGGTCACCTTCGACATCGACGCCAACGGCATCGTCAATGTCAGCGCCAAGGACAAGGGCACCGGCAAGGAGCAGCAGATCCGCATCCAGGCCTCGGGCGGCCTTTCGGACAGCGACATCGAGCAGATGGTGCAGGACGCCGAGAAGTTCGCCGAGGAGGACAAGAAGCGGCGCGAGGGCGCCGAGGCCAAGAACAACGCCGAGAGCCTGATTCACACGACTGAGCGCCAGCTCGCCGAGAATGGCGACAAGGTGGATGCGTCGCTCAAGAGCGAGATCGAGGCGGCGATCGCCGAGGCCAAGACCGCGGTCGAGGGCGGCGATGCCGAAGCGATGAAGGACAAGGCCAATGCGCTCGCGCAGGTCGCGATGAAGCTCGGCCAGGCGATCTACGAGAAGCAGCAGCAGGCCGAAGCTGGCCCTGCCGCCGACGGCGCTGCCGCAGGCAGCGAAGGCGGCGGCGAGGAAGTGGTCGACGCCGAATTTTCGGAAGTGGACGACAACAAGGCGTAAAGCGTGATGCTCTTCAACCGTCATGCCAGCGAAGGCTGGCATCTCCTGCCGCAAGAGCGCGCTCCTGTGGCACGAGACCCCAGCTTTCGCTGGGGTGACGGTGGGAAGAGCGGGGGCCGACGATGAGCACCACCCAGGTCGATTATTACGAAGTGCTCGGCTGTTCGCGCGACGCCGATGCCGGGACCATCAAGTCTTCCTATCGCCGCCTGGCGATGAAGTACCACCCCGACAAGAACGGTGGCTGCAAGGAGCACGAGGCCAAGTTCAAGGCGGTCAATGAGGCCTATGATTGCCTCAAGGACCCGCAGAAGCGCGCCGCTTACGATCGCTTCGGCCATGCCGCGTTCCAGAATGGCGGCGGGCATCCCGGCGCGGCCGATTTCGGCGCGTTCAGCGACATTTTCGAGAACATCTTCGGCGAGTTCATGGGCGGCGGCGCGGCGCAGCAGCGCGGCGGCCGGCCCGGCGCGCGGCGCGGCGCCGATCTGCGCTACGACATGGAAATCAGCCTGGAAGAAGCCTTCCAGGGCAAGACGACCGAGATCACGATCGACGTCACCAGCGCATGCGAGGCGTGCGACGGCTCGGGCGCCAAGCCGGGCACCAAGGCGCGGACCTGCTCGACCTGCGCCGGCATGGGCAAGGTCCGCGCGCAACAGGGCTTCTTCGTCGTCGAGCGCACCTGCCCCTCATGCCACGGCGTCGGCGAGATGATCGCCGAGCCGTGCCGCGCCTGCCGCGGCGAGGGCCGCACCGACACGACCAAGACGCTGCAGGTCAACATCCCTGCCGGCGTCGACGAAGGCACACGCATCCGCCTGTCGGGCGAAGGCGAGGCCGGGATGCGCGGGGCGCCGGCGGGCGATCTCTACATCTTCCTCCACGTCGCGCGGCACGCGATCTTCGAGCGCGAGGGCACCACGCTCTACGCGCGGGCGCCGATCAGCATCACCACCGCGGCGCTGGGCGGGGCGATCGACATCCCCAATCCCGACGGCGAGACTTACACAATCAAGATTCCGTCCGGCATCCAATCGGGCCGCGAGATCCGCCATCGCGGCGCCGGCATGCCGGTCCTGCAGGGCCGCGGCCGCGGCGATCTGGTGGTGCGGATCGAGGTCGAGACGCCGACCAAGCTCTCGGCCAAGCAGCGCGAGCTGCTCGAAGCCTTCCGCGAGACCGAGACCGGCGAGGAATGCCCGCAAGCGAGCGGCTTCTTCGACAAGGTGAAAGCGGCGTTCGGGGGGTAATCGCAGAGCGTCAAAGCGCTCCCTTCCGTTCGTGCTGAGCTTGTCGAAGCATGCCTTGGAGGGGCACCCCGCCCCAATCGCCCTTCGACAAGCTCAGGGCGAACGGTGATGGGCGGGGCGAAACGCGCAGTGCCCTGAACCAGCTCCGCATCCCATCCTTCACGGCTTGCTTACCATTGCCGGCCTATGGCCGCAGCCATGTTCCACGATCGCACCCTCGCCAGGCAGGCGCGTGCCGCCGATCCGCGGCCCCGCTCGGCGGTGAGCCACGGGGCGGGGATGGCGGGGATGGCGGGTCTGCTCGCCTGGACCGCCGTAGCGCTGATCTACGGCATGGACGGGCCTTATTCGGCACTGGTCAACGTGCTTGCCTGCGCGGTGCCGATGGTCCTCTGGTCCCTCGCGGTCGACAAGGTTCACCGCAACGCCACGACCGGCATCGACTGGTCGGCGCGGCGGCCGTGGCGCGAGAGCCTCGACATCAGCCTCGCGAAGCTTGCCGGGCTGTGGGCGACCTGGGCCCTGATCGGCGTCGCCTACGGCACGATCCGCAGCTATTGGGACGGCCCGTTCCTGTTTTCGCTGTGGTGCTTCGCTTATGCCGCGCCGGCGCTGTTCGTGCTGTCGATCCCCTATGTGATCTGGCTCGATCGGCGACTGATCGAGCCGAAAGACGGCGCCTGGGCATTCGGCGTCTGGCTGATGGGCACCGCCAAGCCGCCCGCAGAGGCGATCTATGCGCACCTGCGCAGCTGGACGGTCAAGGGCTTCTTCCTCGTCTTCATGCTGGCGATCGTACCGCCCAATTTCCAGAACGTGATCGACACCCCATTCGGCTGGAGCGATCCGGTAGAGCTGGCGACGTGGCTGATCCGCTTCATGTTCATGGTCGACGTCGCCTTTGCGACGGTCGGCTATCTGCTGACGATGCGACCGTTCGATTCGCACATCCGATCGGCCAACCCGTTTGCCGCGGCATGGATGGCGGCGCTGATCTGCTATCCGCCGTTCATCATGATGGATGACGGCGGGCCGCTCGACTATCGCGTCGGCACGCAGGACTGGAACGTCTGGTTCGCCGGGCATGACGTAATCCTGTGGGCGCTCGGCATCGCTTTGGTCGTGCTGACCGCGCTCTATGCCTGGGCGACGGTGGCGTTCGGCCTGCGCTTCTCCAACCTCACCAATCGCGGCGTGCTGACCCACGGCCCCTACGCGCTGTCGCGCCACCCCGCCTATCTCGCCAAGAACCTGTTCTGGTGGCTGTCCTCAGTGCCCATTCTGACCACCGGCTCGATCATCGACGCCGCCCGCGCGACGATCCTGATGGCGGTGGTGAGCGGCGTCTATTACTGGCGCGCCAGGACCGAGGAGCGCCACCTCAAGCTCGATCCCGACTATGTCGCTTATTGGGAATGGATGGAGCGCAACGGCCCCGTGCCGCGATTCTTCGGGTGGATGTTCGGGCGGTCGCAGTCGAGCGATCCGGTGACGGCCGAGGCGCTCTGATTCCTTTCGTCACCCCGGACCTGTTCCGGGGTCCAACGCGCCTCAGGCACCAGCGCTTGTTGATGGTTGGATGCCGGAACGAGTCCGGCATGACGGCTTAGAACCGCGTCTCCGCGTAGATCTTGCAGACATTGCCGCCCCATTCGCCCTCGTAGAGGTCGAGCAGCATCTGCGCGGGCACCTTGCCGGTGCGGACGATCTCGCGCAGCGGATCGAGGAAGCCGGTCTCGTTGTCGCCCGACGAATTGAGCCGCGCACGGGCCGAGAGGCCGGCCGTGGCGATGTCGAGTACCTCGCCGGCAATGTCCTTGAGCGTGCCGCCGCCGGGGATCGGCGCGTCGAGCGCCAGCCTGGGCACCGCCTCGCGCAAGGCCTCACGCTCCTCCATCGTCCAGTGCTTGACGACATCCCATGCCGCGTCGAGCGCGGCATCGTCGTAGAGCAGCCCGACCCAAAGCGCCGGCAGCGCGCAGATGCGGCCCCACGGCCCGCCATCGGCGCCGCGCATTTCGAGGAAGGTCTTGAGCCGCACTTCGGGGAAGGCGGTCGAGAGGTGGTCGTTCCAGTCGTCGAGCGTCGGCTTTTCGCCGGGTAGCACCGACAGCCGACCTTCGAGGAAATCGCGGAACGAGAGGCCGGCGGCATCGATATAGCGGCCGTCGCGATAGACGAAGTACATCGGCACATCGAGCGCGTAATCGGCATAGCGTTCGTAGCCGAAGCCGTCCTCGAACACGAAGGGCAGCATGCCGGTGCGCGCCGGATCGGTGTCCGACCAGATGTGGCTGCGATAGGAGAGATAGCCGTTGGGCTTACGCTCGGTGAAGGGCGAGTTAGCGAACAAAGCGGTCGCCAGCGGCTGCAGCGCGAGGCCGACGCGGAATTTCTTCGCCATGTCGGCTTCGCTCGAATAATCGAGATTGACCTGGATCGTGCAGGTCCTGAGCATCATGTCGAGCCCGAGGCTGCCGACCCGCGGCATGTGCCGGAGCATGATTTCGTAGCGGCCCTTGGGCATGATCGGCAGATCGGCGCGCGCCTTGTCCGGCCACATGCCGAGCCCGAGGAAGCCGAGCCCGAGCCGGTCGCCGATCGTCTTGACCTGCTCGAGATGACGGCCGGTTTCGGCGCAGGTCTGGTGGAGATTGTCGAGCGGCGCGCCGGAAAGCTCGAACTGGCCGGCGGGCTCCAGGCTGATCGCGCCGTCGGGGCCGGTCAGCGCGATGATCTTGCCGGCTTCCTCGACCGGGCGCCAGCCGAACTCGGTGAGGCCGACCAGCAGGTCGCGGATGCCGCCGGGCTCGTCATAGCTCGGCGCGTGGAGATCGGCGGTCGAATAGACGAACTTTTCGTGCTCGGTGCCGATCCGCCAGCGGTCCTTCGGCTTTTCGCCGCGCGCGAAGCTGTCGATCAGCTGGGAACGGTCGGTGATGACCGCTGCGTTCGTGTCCGTAACGGTCTTCGTCGTCATGGGCGCGGATGTAGGGCGGATGAACGGAGGGCGCTAGAGGTCACCATCCGTTCGCCCTGAGCTTGTCGAAGCGCGATGTTGCGCGGCCTCGTGCTTCGACAGGCTCAGCACGAACGGAGGTGGGATAGTCTCTCACCAATCCCCCGCCGCAGCCATCCATAGCGACACCGCCGCCGCCGCCGCGGTGTCGGCGCGGAGGATTCGCGGGCCCAGCGTGATGCCCACCGCCTGCGGCAGCGCGCGGATCGCCTCGCGCTCCTCGGTATCGAAGCCGCCTTCGGGGCCGATCAGGATCGCCGCCGGACCGGGGCGCGCGCGCGTCGCCTCCAGCGCCGGTGCGCCGCCCGCTTCATCGGCAAAGAACAGCGCGCGCTCGGCGGGCCATGTTTTGAGCAATGCCGGCAGCTTCGCCGTTTCGCCAAGCTCGGGGAGCGCGGTGCGGCCGCATTGCTCGGCGGCCTCGATCATGTGCGCGCGAAGCCGCTCGGTCTTGGGCTTGTCGACCACCGACCGCCGAGTCACCACCGGCACCAGCCGCGCGACGCCGAGTTCGCAGGCCTTTTCGGCCATCCAGTCGATCCGGCCCTTCTTGAGCGGCGCGGCGCACAGCCAGAGATCGGGGACGGTCTCTCGCTCACGCAGCCGCTCGGTGACGTCGAGCATCAGGTCGCGCTTGTTGACGCTCGCGGCGATGCCGAGCCATTCGCCGGTCGCATTATCGAACAGCTTGACCGGATCGCCCGGTTTCACGCGCATCACCGCGATCAGATAATGCGCCGCCGGCCCGTCGAGACGGAGCGGGCCCGGCGCAAGCTCGGTCTCGACGAACAGCCGCGGGGTCGATTGCGGCGGCCAGGCGGGGGTGGCGATCATGGCCCTCGCCTATCCCTCTTCAGCAACCGCCGCGCCAGCACAAACAAACCGACGAGGACGGCGGCACCCGCAATCACCGCAAGCGTCGCGTGCAACGCGACCCCGAAGATCGCGTAGAGCAGGGCTTCGAAAAATCGCCCGACCGCGACCGAGAGATGAACCACCGCCCCGCGATAGCCGCCGATTGCCGCCCTTGTCGACAAGGCTGTGGCGGCGAGCGCCAACCCCCGGTAGAGCGGCGGGGATGAACGCCACCGAGATCGTCCCCGACAGCGAGCATCGCGGGCTGGTCGGCGCATTGCCCGCCCGGCTGCGGCCATTCGCGCTGCTCGCGCGCTTCGATCGGCCGATCGGCTGGTGGCTGCTGTTCTGGCCGGGCGCCTGGGCGATCGCGCTTGCCGGCGGCGCAGTGGCACGCTGGGAACTGATCCCGTGGCTGCTGGGTGGCGCGATCGCGATGCGCGGCGCTGGCTGCGTCTATAACGACATCGTCGATCGTGAGCTCGACCGGCAGGTGGCGCGCACCCGCGTGCGCCCGCTCGCTTCGGGCGCGGTGTCGCTCAAGGCGGCATGGGCGTGGCTGCTGCTGCTCTGCCTGATCGGCCTGGTCGTATGGCTGCAGCTCGGCACGCTGGCGAAGATCGTCGCGATCGCCAGCCTCGCGCCGGTCGCCGCCTATCCGTTCATGAAGCGGATCACCTGGTGGCCGCAGGCGTGGCTCGGCCTGGTCTTTTCCTGGGCGGCTTTGGTCGGTTGGGCGGAGATCGCGGGATCGCTGCACTGGCCTTTATGGCTGCTCTATGCCGGCTCGATCTGCTGGGTGATCGGCTATGACACGATCTATGCGCTGCAGGACCGCGAGGACGACGCGCTGATCGGCGTGCGATCCTCGGCGCGGCGGATGGGGGCTCATGTCCGCGGCGGCGTGGCGCTGTTCTACCTCGCCGCACTCGCCTGCTGGGCGGGCGCGTTCTGGCTGGTGCGCCGCGATCCGCTCGCGCTGGTCGCGCTGCTGCCGATGGCGCTGCATCTGGCGTGGCAGGTCATGACGCTGAATCCCGACGACGGCGCCGGCGCGCTCGCCCGCTTCCGTGCCAACCGCTATGCCGGCCTGCTGATGTTCGCCGCCTGCTTCGTGGTGGGCACGACGCTTTGAATTGACCGCGCGCCACCCTAAGTCCCGCCAATGAAGTCAGTCGAACAAGCGCGCAGTCTCGCTCACGATATCGTCGCTCGCGCCACTGCCGCCGGGGCGGACGCCGCCGACGCGATGGTTTCCAGCCATGCCTCGCTCAACGTCGCGGTGCGGCTCGGTGCGCTCGAGGACGTCGGTCGCTCCGAAGGCGAGGACCTCAGTCTCCGCGTGTTCGTCGGCCGCCGCAACGCCAGCGTCGCGACGTCGGATTTCGGCGCCGCCGCGCTCGACGAGCTGGTTGCGCGTGCGATCCGCATGGCGAAGGAGGCGCCCGAGGACAAATGGGCGGGGCTCGCGCCCGAGGATCGCTTGCTTCGCGGCAGCCCGCCGCTGCTTGACCTCGACGACGGCGGCGTGATCGCACCCGAGGATTTACGCGAACGCGCCCTCGAAGCCGAGGATGCGGCGCGCGCCATCGAGGGCGTCACCAACAGCGAGGGCGCGGGCGCGGGAGCCAGCCGCGCGGTGATGGCGCTCGCCACCAGCCACGGCTTTGCCGGCGGCTATGCCGCGACCAGCTACGGCGTGCATGCGAGCGTGCTCGCCGGGCGGGCGGGCGGCATGGAGCGCGACTCGGCCCACCACAGCGCGCGCCATCTCGCGCAGCTCGAATCTGCCGCTTCGATCGGCCGCCGCGCCGGCGAGCGCGCGGTCAGGAGACTCGCGCCCGGCCGCGTGCCGAGCGGCGCGATGCCGGTGGTGTTCGATCCTCGCATCGGCGGCAGCCTGCTCGGCCATCTCGCCGGCGCGATCGCCGGGCCTTCGATCGCGCGCAAGACCAGCTTCCTGCTCGACTCGATGGGCGAGCGAATCTTCCCCGAAGGCGTCACCGTGCGTGACGATCCGCATCGCCCGCACGGCCTGCGCTCGCGCCCGTTCGATGGCGAAGGGCTCGCGGTGCAGCCGGTCGCGGTCGTCGAAGACGGCCATCTCGAAACATGGCTGCTCGACAGCGCCTCGGCGCGCCAGCTGGGGCTCGAACCGACGGGCCATGGCGGCCGCGGCGGCGGCGTCTCGGCGAGCAACCTCTACATGGAGGCGGGCAATGCCTCGGTCGAGGCGCTGATCGCCGATATCGAGCGCGGCGTGTGGGTGACCGAGCTGATCGGGCAGGGTGTCAACCTCACCACCGGCGATTATTCGCGCGGTGCCTCGGGTTTCTTGATCGAGAACGGCCAGATGACGCGGCCGATCGCCGAGTTCACTGTTGCGGGCAATCTGAAGGCGATGTTCGCCGGCCTGACGCCGGCCAACGACCTCGAATTCCGCTACGGCATCAACGTGCCGACGCTCAGGATCGACGGCATGACGGTGGCGGGTGACTGATCTCGCCGACGCCGTTGCGAGCGTCGCCGCCGAAGCGGGCGCGCTGGCGATGAGGCGCTGGCGCACCGGGTTCAAGCGCTGGGAGAAATCGCCCGGCAACCCGGTGTGCGACGTCGATCTGGAGGTTGATGCGCTGCTCCGCGGCCGGCTGAGCGCGCTCGATCCTGCGGCGGGGTGGCTGTCGGAGGAGACGGTCGACAACGACGGGCGTCTCACCAAACGCCGCGTCTGGGTGGTCGATCCGATCGACGGCACACGCGATTATCTGCGCGGCCGCGAGGGCTGGGCGGTATCGGTGGCGCTGGTCGAGGACGGGCAGCCGGTGATCGCCGTGCTCGATTGTCCGCCGCGCGCCGCGGTATTCCGCGCCGAGGCGGGGCGCGCCGCGACCCTCAACGGCCAGCCGATCCGCGCCGCGACGCGGACCGGGCTTCCCGGCGCCCGAGTGCCGACCGAGGCGCTGCCCAAGGTCGATCGCGACCTGACGACAGTCTATCGCCCCAATTCGATCGCGCTGAGGATCGCAATGGTCGCCGCCGGCGAGGCCGATCTGGTGGCAACATTGCGCTGGGGCCACGAATGGGACATCGCCGCCGCCGTGCTGATCGCGCGCGAGGCCGGCGCCGAGATCAGCGACGCGCTGGGCCAGCCGCTCACCTTCAACACGCGAAAGGCTGAGGCATTCGGCGTGCTGGCGACCGCGCGGGGGTTGCATGAAGTTGCGGTGGAGCGGTTGCGGGAGCGGGCGGAAGCGGCCTCGCGGCGCTGATCCTCCCCATGAAATGGGGAGGGGGACCGCCGCGCGTCAGCGCGGTGGTGGAGGGGCGCTGTCACACGGGAAATCTCTCGTGGCCACGCCCCTCCACCAGCCTGCAGCTGGTCCCCCTCCCCACTGCGTGGGGAGGATCGGTCACCCCTCTATCACGTCGTCGCCCTGATATTTGATCTGCAGGTAGCGCCCGCGCGTCGCCAGCAAGTCGAGGTCGCCCGCGGCGAGCTGTTCGGTCATCTGCGCGATCTCGCGCTCGATCACCACGAGGCCGTCGGCGAGCTGCTGGTCGGGGGTCTTGCCGTTGCGTGGCGTGGTGCGCAGCGGGGCCGGCACTGCGGCATAGCTCTCGACCAGGCCGGGCAGATTGTCGGCGAGCAGCTTGCGGATTTCGTTTGCCGCCGGCGTGTCCTCTTCCAGCCCGGCGAGCTGCGGCCCCAACGTCTCGAGCCGCTTGCCGATCGCATCGGCCTGGCGCGCTGCGGCCGCGGGCATGCCGCCGCGCTGGCGATCGAGCCATTGCTCGGTCTTGAGCGGCAGGATGCGCAAGGGCGTCTGGTGGAAGGTTTCCGGCCTGATCTCGGGCATCGCCGCGCCGGGCATCACCGCCAGGCCGAAGGTCGCCGCCGCGAGCAGCAGCATCACCAGCATCGCCCCGCCAATACCGAGCGGGATGAACCAGCCGATCACTGTCGCTGCGATCAGGATAGCGATGTCGGCGATCGCGATCCGCCCGATCCGCCTGGCGATCGATTCCTGCCGCCACTCGCGCTGCCGCGAGCCTTGCGCGCGGTAGCGATCCGAGGTGCGGTTGAGCAGCTCGGTCGAGCGCGCGATCTGCTCGTCGACCTCGCTCGTCATCCGTTCAGCGCCTCGAGCTTGAACTGGTTGCCCGCCGAGGCGCCGGCATTCTGCGCCGCGCCCTCGGCCCGCGCGATATAGCCCTTCGACTTCTCGACCTCGTTCGACAGCGTGTCGACCGTGGTCTTCATCGAATCGAGCGCCTTCAGCTTGAAGGTGTCGATCGCGTCCATCGTGTCATAGATGTTCTGGAAGGCGCGCTGCAGCGTCTCCACGGGAATCGTCGAGGCAGCCGCCTGTTCGTGGATCGCCGCGGTCTGCGTCTTCAAGAGCTTGCCGGTCGAATCTATGATGTCGGCGGTCGTCGTGTTGAGCGCGGTGATCTGGTCGAGCACCAGCTTCTGGCTGGTCAGCGCCTGCGCGACGGTGACGGCGGTGCGCAACGCCGCGACGGTGGTCGTAGAGGCGCGATCGACGCCCTTGACCAGCTCGACATTGTTCTTCTTGACGAGGTCGAGCGCGAGATAACCCTGCACCGTCACCGCCATTTGCGTCAGCAAGTCCTGCGTGCGCTGGCGGACATAGAACAGCGCGGTCTCGCGGATTGCCTTGGCCTTGGCGGGATCGGTGGCGTCGAGTTCGTTGGCCTTGTCCTCGAGCCGCTGATCCATCGTTTTGGCGAGCACGATCATTTGCTCGAGCCGCCCCATCGCGCTCCACAAATTGCCGCGCTCGGTGTCGATCGCGGCATTGTCCATCAGCAGCTCGTCCTTGCCCGAGCCGAGGCTCTTGAGGATCGCCGAAATGTGCGTCTGCGAGGATTTGTACTTGTCGAAATAGACCGTCATCTTGCTGCCGAACGGGATCACCCCGAGCAGCTTGCGCGGCCCCTTGAGGCTGCCCTGCTTGCCGGGATCGAGCTGCTCGATCGTGCGGCGGAGCTGCGCGAGATCGGCGCCGACGCCGTTGTCCTTGTCCATCGCGCGGATCGGGCGATCGAGGAAGCGATTGGATTGGCCCGCGGCGTCACGGATTTCCTTCTGCCCCATCGCGGTGATCGCATCGACTCGCTTGCCGAACTCGGGCGAGTTGACGTCCTGCGCGACGAGATCGGTGACGAAGCTGTCGACCCGTTCCTCCAACTGCGTGCGCGTCTTGTCGTCGACCGGGACCAGCCCGGCCGCCTTCTCGGTCGCAACCGCGGGCACCGGATCGGGCGGGGTCAGCTTCAGGTCCTGTTCGGCCGTATCGGTCGCGGTGGTCGCCATCGAAAATTCTCCGCCTCGTGCTCCTCGTCCTAGATGACGAGGTTCGGGGTTCCGTTCAAGTGTATCAGTTACCTAATACGCTTGTCGAGAGAGACAAGAGTTCAGCCGAGCGGGAGCATCGCGAGCAGGCCGAGGGCGAGCGCGATCAGCACGGCGAGCGACAGGCACACCGCCATCGTCACCCGGCCGCCGGCCTGCGTCACCGCGCGGAGATCGGTCATCAGCCCCAGCGCGGCCATCGAGATGACGGTAAGCAACGTCGCCGCGCCGCCGATCGGCGCCAGCGCGGGCGCAGGGATCAGCCCGAACGAGCGCGCCGCGACGAGCAGCAGGAAGCCGACGATGAACCACGGCACCAGTTTGCGAAGCGGTGGCCGCGCGCCCTTCGCTCCGCCATCGCCGATCAGCGACAGCGCGACGCACACCGGCCCGAGCATCAGCACGCGGACGAGCTTGACCAAGGTGCCCATCTGCACGGCGCGGGCGCCGAGCGGACTCGCCGCGGCGATCACCTGCGGCACGGCATAGACGGTGAGGCCGGCGAGCGCGCCGAATCTCAGGCTGGTCATGCCGAGCGCGATTCCGGCGAGCGGCAATGCGAGCACCACCACCACGCCGAGCACCGCGGTGAAGGCGATCGACGCCGCAACATCGTCGCCATCGGCGCCGATCACCGGCGCAACCGCGGCGATCGCCGAATTGCCGCAGATCGAATTGCCGCACGCCACCAAGGTCGCCAGTCTGGTCGGCAGCCCGAGCATGCGGCCAATCACGAAACTGGCGCCGATCGCCGCCGCAACCACTCCGGCGATCCCGGCCAAAAGCGCCGGCCCGGCAGCGAGCACCGTCGCCGCGCTGACCGACGCGCCGAGCAACACCACCGCGATTTCGAGCAGCAGTTTGGCGCTGGTCTCGATGCCATGATGCCAATGCTCGCCCGGCGTCCAAAAGGCGCGGACGGCGACGCCGAGCACGATCGCCAGCACCAGCGCTTCGAGCCAGGCGCGGCCGAACAGGTCGCGTTCGACATGCTCGGCCCCGAACGCCGCGGCGGTGATCGCGCCGCACAGCAAGATGCCAGGGATCGGGCGGATGAGGCGGCGATGAATCATGCGGCGAGTAGATGCGCGAGCGATCCAATCGGTAAAATTGCATAATATTGCTTATTTCAATCAATCGTGCTTGTTAATCTGCAATGACGCTCGAACAGCTCCGCATCTTCGTCGCCGTCGCCGAGCGCCAGCACATGACGCGCGCCGCCGAAGCGCTGCATCTCACCCAATCGGCGGTCAGCGCGGCGATCGCGGCGCTGGAGGCGCGTCATGCCGTTCGCTTGTTCCACCGCGTCGGCCGCGGCATCGAGCTGACCGAGGCGGGCCAAGCCCTGCTCGCCCATGCTCGCGGCGTGCTCGATCGAGTCGCCGCGGCGGAGCAGGCGCTGGCCGATCGCGGCGCCCTGCTCGGCGGGCGGCTGTCGCTGGTCGCCAGCCAGACGATCGGCAGCTATTGGCTGCCGCGCTTCCTCGCCCGGTTCAGCGCGGCGCATCCCGGCGTGACGATCGATCTCGCCAGCGGCAACACCGCGCAGGCGGCGGCGAAGGTGCTCGCCGGCGAGGCCGAGCTCGGCTTCGTCGAGGGGCTGGTCGACGAGCCGGCGCTGGCGCGCTGGCCGGTCGGCGAGGATGCGTTGCGGCTGGTCCGCGCCGAGCCTGCGCCTCATGCCGACGTGGATTGGCTTCGCCGCACGCGCTGGGTGATGCGCGAGCCGGGCTCGGGTACGCGCACCAGCCTCGAAGCCGCGCTCGCCGGCCTCGGCATCGCGCGCGAGGAGATCAACGTCGCGCTGACCTTGCCTTCGAACGAGGCGGTGCGCACCGCGGTCGCGGCGGGCGAAGGCATTGCCGGGCTGTCGGCCTTGGTCGTTGCCCCGCTGATCGAGTTCGGCCGCCTCCACGCGCTCGACATCGCTCTGCCGCCGCGGCGCTTCTACGGCCTGCGCCACAAGGAACGCTATCGCAGCCGCGCGTCGGACGTATTGCTGGAGATGATCGCCGCGGGCTGAAGCGGCAGCTCTTGGGACAGACCGCCACTCAGAATCGCTCCATTGCGGAAGACAGCCCCTCGCCAGCTCTCGTCACCCCGGACTTGTTCCGGGGGCCACGGCGCCGCAAACCCCATGCGCGCTGCTCTTGCGGCCCGGTGGATGCCGGAACAAGTCCGGCATGACGAAGGGACGGAAAGCGCGACGCGCCGGATGTCGATTGGCCGTCAGGCCGCCTGCGGCTTCCACGGCCCCGCGATCACCGTCGCCTCGGCGCAGCCCGAACGGATCGTGCGGCGGAACAGCTCGATGTCGAGCATCTCGGTGAACACGCAGCCGGTCGCCTTGTGGTCGCTCCACACGACGCGCGCCATCGCGGGATCGGCCTCGGGCAGGCGCAGCCACACGATGCTGTCGGGAGCGAGGCCGTGCACCTCGACGCGAAAGCCGTAGCGCGAAATGTCCATGAGGCGCGTCGGCGTGCCATGCTGTCCCTGCTCGCGGAAGCCGACCGCGAGATCGGTTGCCACTCGCTTGCTGCGCCGTGCTTCGCTGGTCCGTCGCGCTGCCCGTGCCGTCGCCATTTTGGTCCCCCCGCCGATGAACACCGAGCCTAATCGTTATGATCCTAACATTTCGCAAACTTGCGCGAGCACTGGCCGACGGCGCATGATCGTTGCTCAAAGGAGGCCGATCATGCTGCTCGCCGTCGCCGCCGCGCATTGCGCGCTCCACATGCCTCGCACCGCCGCCGGTGCGCTCGCCGCCGAGCGTTACTGGGTGGGCGCGATCGAGCGGCGCGACGCCGCCGCGCTCGATTGCCTGCTCGCCCCCGGCTTCAACGACATCAGCTGGCAGGGCAAGCTCGTCACTCGCGACGCGATGCTCGACGGCTTCGCCGCCAAGCCGAAGGTCACGCTCGCGCTCGACCAGCTCACCACCGACGTTTCGGGCGACATGGCCGTGGTGCGCGGGCGCAACCGCCAGACCGGCCCCGACGGCGAGCCCGCCGGCGCGGTGCGCTTCACCGACATCTTCGTCTATCGCAGCGGCGCGTGGCGGGCGCTTCGGGCGCAGGAGACGGTGATCCGCCCGTGAGCCTCTTCCCGCAACGCAGCAAATGCGCTACGGGGCCGCGGCATATCGCTTCCTACAATCGGGTATTTTCGAATGAGCCTCCGCAACGTGGCCATCATCGCGCACGTCGATCATGGCAAGACCACCCTGGTCGACCAGCTTTTCCGCCAGTCGGGCACCTTCCGCGACAACCAGCGCGTCGAGGAGCGCGCGATGGATTCGAACGATCTGGAGAAGGAGCGCGGGATCACCATCCTCGCCAAGCCGACCTCGATCGAGTGGCAGGGCACGCGGATCAACATCGTCGACACGCCGGGCCACGCCGATTTCGGCGGCGAAGTCGAGCGCATCCTGTCAATGGTCGACGGCGTGATCCTGCTGGTCGATGCGGCTGAAGGCGCGATGCCGCAGACCAAGTTCGTGACGGGCAAGGCGCTGGCGCTGGGCCTGCGTCCGATTGTCGTAGTCAACAAGGTCGATCGCTCCGACGCGCGCATTCAGGAAGTGCTCGACGAGGTATTCGACCTATTCGTGACCTTGGACGCCAGCGACGAGCAGCTCGATTTCCCGGTGCTCTACGCCTCGGGCCGCCACGGCTATGCCTCGACCGACCCAGATGCGCGCGAGGGCAACCTCACGCCGATGTTCGAGACGATCGTCGGCCACGTCCCGCCGCCTGCGCTCAACGAGGACGCGCCGTTCACCTTCCTGGTGACCCTGCTCGACCGCGACAATTTCCTTGGCCGCATCCTCACCGGCCGAGTCAATTCGGGCGTCGTCAAGCTCAACCAGCCGATCCATGCGCTCGACAATGATGGAAAGGTGCTGGAGACCGGCCGCGCGTCAAAGCTGATGAGCTTCCGCGGGCTCGATCGCGTCCCCGTCGACGAAGCGCGCGCAGGCGACATCATCAGCCTCGCCGGCCTCGAGATCGCGACGGTGGCCAACACCATCGCCGACACCTCGGTCAGCGAGCCGCTCCACGCACAGCCGATCGATCCGCCGACGCTGTCGATGCGTTTTGCGGTCAACGACAGCCCTATGGCCGGGCGCGAGGGCAGCAAGGTGACGTCGCGCATGATCCGCGACCGCCTGTTCCGCGAGGCCGAATCGAACGTCGCGATCAAGGTGACCGAAGCCGCCGACAAGGATTCGTTCGAGGTCGCCGGCCGCGGCGAGCTCCAGCTCGGCGTGCTGATCGAGACGATGCGCCGCGAGGGCTTCGAGCTCGGCATCAGCCGCCCGCGCGTGCTGTTCCGCGAGGGCGAGAACGGCCGCGAAGAGCCCTATGAAACCGTCGTCATCGACGTCGACGACGAGCATACCGGCACCGTCGTCGAGAAGATGAACCTGCGCAAGGCCGAGATGACCGACATGCGCCCCTCGGGCGGCGGCAAGACGCGCATCACCTTCTCGGCGCCCTCGCGCGGGCTGATCGGCTATCACGGCGAGTTCCTGTCGGACACGCGCGGCACCGGCATTATGAACCGCCTGTTCGAGAAATACGGCCCCTACAAGGGCGCGATCGAGGGCCGCAAAAACGGCGTCCTCATCTCCAACGGCACCGGTGAGGCGAATGCGTATGCGCTCAATTCGCTGGAGGAGCGCGGCGTGCTGATGGTGTCGCCGGGCGAGCCGCTCTACGAGGGCATGATCATCGGCGAGAACGCCAAGACCGACGATCTCGAAGTCAATCCGATGAAGGCCAAGCAGCTCACCAACATCCGCTCGTCGGGCAAGGACGACGCGATCCGCCTGACGCCGCCGCGCAAGCTGACGCTGGAGCAAGCGATCGCCTATATCGACGACGACGAGATGGTCGAGGTGACGCCCAAGTCGATCCGCCTGCGCAAGCGCCACCTCGATCCCCACGAACGCAAGCGCGCGTCGCGGGCGAAAGCGGCCTGATCCACGCCAAGATAATTGCATTCTCACGGCTCCGGGCTTGGCTCGGGGCCGCGTCGGTGCGCGCCGGAAGCTAAGCGGGATCGCGACGACGGCCGCTTCGAGCCCGTTACCGCGAACAAAAAAAGGGCCGGCCCGAAGGCCAGCCCGTGAAAGTTTTTAGGAGAGGATGCCTGAAAGGCCCGCCCTATGTGCGGCGCAACAGACTTTTGTGCAAGTGCGAAAAGAACCATCTGGATTGCAATTTTTGCAATTCCCCACTGGCGGAATGGGAGATGACGCGGCTATTTGTCGGATCACGACGAATTTGACGCAACGCAACGAGAGGATGACCGATGCGCCGCCTGCCCCCGCTGACTGCGATCGAAGCCTTCGTCGCCGTGGCGCGGCTGGGCTCGATTAAGGCCGCCGCGCAGGAGCTCGCGCTGTCGCCCCCGGCGCTGAGCCGCCGCGTCCAGGCGCTGGAGCGCTTCATCGATCGCCCGCTGTTCGAGCGGCGCCATCAGGCGATGGTGCTCAACGAGGATGGCGAGCGGCTGCTGATGCAGGTTTCGCCGGCGCTCGACCAGCTTTCCGACGCGGTCGAAGCAATGACCAGCCCGGCCGAGGTGCTGCGGCTGCGCCTCTCGATCCTGCCGCTCTACGCCTCGCAGAAGCTGTTCCCGCATCTGGGCGAGCTGCGCGCCAAACATCCCGAGCTGCATCTCGACATCGACACCACCAGCCATGGCCTGACCCGGCTGGGCGAAGGCGTCGACGTGGCGATTGCGCTCGCACGCTCGATCGATCCGGCGCTCTACGCGCGGCGGCTCGACCGCAATCGAGTCTATGCCATCGCCAGCCGCACACTGGTGGAGGGCAGCGATCCGGTGACTCGGCCCGAGCAGCTCGCGGGGCTGACAGTGATGCTGCACCGCGACATGCCCGATACCTTCACGGCGTGGCGCCGCGCGGTCGGGCTCGATCATCTCGAGCCGGCGGCGATCGACCATTTCGATTCGGGCGCGCTGATGCTCGAGGCGGCAGCGCAGGGCCTCGGCGTCGCCTTCATGCACGAAAGCCATTTCGACGACGCCAGCGACCCGCGGCTTGTCCGGCTGTTCGATATCGAGGTCGACAGCCCCTACAGCTACTGGTTCGTCTGCCGTCCCCGAGCGCTCACCCAGCGCCCGGTGCGCCTGTTCCACGACTGGGCGATCCGGGTGCTCGAAGAGAAATAAGACTCACGCGAAGGCGCGACGGCGCGAAGATTGGTTCGCGCGGAGCCGCAGAGACGCAGAGAGGACGGCTCTTGTTGCCTCGTCTCGCGCCAGCGAGACCCTGCTCCTCCCGGAAACCGTGAAGAGGAAGGCCGCTGACGCGGCCGGCGATCGCCGCGAGCGGATCACCTCCGCGTCTCCGCGCCTCTGCGCGAACCCTCTTCTCCCTCTTCGCGCCTCCGCGCCTTCGCGTGAAAATCCCCTTATTCCGCCCGCATCTTGACGATCTTGCCCGGCTCGCGCGGCGGCTCGCCCTTGGGAAGGGCGTCGATCAGGTCCATGCCGTCGGTCACTTCGCCCCACACGGTATATTGGCTGTCGAGGAAGCGCGCGTCGTCGAAGCAGATGAAGAATTGCGAGTTGGCACTGTTAGGATTCTGCGTCCGCGCCATCGAGCACACGCCGCGGACATGCGGCTCCTTGGAGAACTCGGCCGGCAGATCGGGCTTGTCGGAGCCGCCCATCCCGGTGCCGGTGGGGTCGCCGCCCTGCGCCATGAAGCCGGGGATGACGCGATGGAACACGACCCCGTCGTAAAAGCCCTCATTGGCGAGAGTCGCGATGCGCTCGACATGTTTGGGCGCGAGATCGGGGCGCAGCTTGATCGTCACGTCGCCGCCATCGAGCGTCATCGTCAGCGTTTCGAAGGGTTCGGCCATTGGAAATGCTCCTGAAGTGGTTGCGCCGGCCCTAGACGCGCCGCCGCCGCGACGCAAACCAACAGGCGTTGGCATCGGCAGCATGTGCGGTTACAGGGGCGAAGTCGCGAACAGCCAGGGCCGGAGGTCGACCGATGAGCGAGACCCAACTCATGCCCGAGGCCGAAGCCGAGCAGGCCGCGCTCGACAGCCAGCTCGACGAAGACGACCGCCTCAAGCCCGATTTCGTTCGCGCCGTGCTCGATGCCGTCGAGGCGGGTCATGCCGCCGAGGCGCGCGAGCTGGTCGAGCCGCTCCATCCCGCCGACATCGCCGATTTGTTCGAGCTGACCCCGGCCGACGAGCGCCCCGCCCTCGCCCAGGCGATCGCCGACCTGCTCGACGGCGACGTGTTCGCCGAGATGAACGATTATGTCCGCGAGGACCTGATCGACGCGCTCGAGCCGCACCAGGTCGCCGACATCGCCTCCGAACTCGATACCGACGACGCCGTCGCGATCATCGAGGACATGGACATCGCCGACCAGCGCGAGGTTCTCCGCGCGATGGAGCCCGACGATCGCGCGGCGATCGAAGAGGCGCTGAGCTACCCTGAGGAGACCGCCGGCCGCCTGATGCAGCGCGAGCTGATCGCGGCACCCGAGCATTGGACCGTCGGCGATGTCATCGATTATCTGCGCGGCAACGATCAGCTCACGACCGATTTCTGGGAAATCTTCGTCGTCGATCCCGGCCACAAGCCGGTCGGTACCTGCCAGCTTTCGTGGATCCTGCGCACGCCGCGCACCGTGAGCCTCGGCGACGTGATGCGGCGCGAGCAGACGCTGATCCCGGTCGACATGGACCAGGAAGAAGTCGCGCTCCGATTCCAGAAATACGCACTGATCTCGGCCGCGGTGGTCGATACGACCGGGCGGCTGGTCGGCATGATCACCGTCGACGACGTCGTCCACATCATCTCCGAAGAGGCCGGCGAGGACATCTTGCGCCTGTCGGGCGCCGGCGAGGGCGACATCAACCAGCCGATCCGGCTGACCGTCCGGACACGGCTGTTCTGGCTGCTGGTCAACCTGCCGACCGCGATGCTGGCCGCCTCGGTGGTCCATCTGTTCGACGCCGAGATCGCCAAGTTCGCGCTGCTTGCCGCGCTGATGGGCATCGTCAGCGGGATGGGCGGCAATGCCGGCACGCAGGCGCTGGCGGTGGTGGTGCGCGCGCTCGCCACCAACCAGCTGACCAGTTCGAACACCTGGTGGATGGTGCTGCGCGAACTGCGCATTGCCGCGACGAACGGCGTTGCCCTGGGCGTGCTGATCGGCATCGGCTCCTATTTCATCTTCGGCCGCGGCGACCTTGCCACCGTGTTTGGGCTGGCGATCTTCACCAACAACATTGTCGCCGGACTCGCCGGGGTGCTGGTGCCGATCACGCTCGATCGCCTGCGGATCGATCCTGCGGTGTCGTCGGCAGTGTTCGTGACGACCTGCACCGATTGCCTCGGCTTCTTCTCCTTCCTGGGCCTCGCCATGCTGTGGGGGCTGGGATGACTTGCCGCGGGCGGCGTGTGCGCCCAAATCGGCCACCATGGCGCTCCACATCACCAAGGTCGCGTTCGGCGCGTCGAGCCTCGACCATCTCGTCGAAAGACTGAAGGCGCGCGCCGAAGCGGGGCCGGTGTTCCTGACGACGCGCTATTTGCCCAAGCGTCACGAGGAGATAGGCGGCCAGGGCTCGCTCTACTGGATCATCAAGCACCAGTTGGTCGCGCGTTCGCCGATCCTAGGATTCGGCGAGGCCGAGGGCGGGCGCATCGCGATCCATATCGACCCCGCTCTGGTGCTCGTTCAGGCCCGGCCCAAGCGCGCACATCAGGGCTGGCGCTATCTCGAGGCGAACGACGCCCCGGCCGATCTCGGCAGCAGCGCGGGCGGGGTCGCCGAACTGCCTCCAGCGCTGATCGGCAAGCTCGCCGAATTGGCGCTGATCTAGCGTTGACAACCGCGCCCACGCTCCCCTAGAGCGCGCGGCCTACCCCGTGCCCAGATGGCGGAATTGGTAGACGCACCAGCTTCAGGTGCTGGCGGGGGTTTCCCCGTGGAGGTTCGAGTCCTCTTCTGGGCACCATTTCCCCTATTCGCCGGCATTCGCGGAATACGTTCGCACGCCGCGGCATGGCTCGACCGATTGGGCTATTCGCGCGCCTTCGCGCCTGGTCTCCATCGGGTGCCCCTGTCGCGTCAGGTGCTCGCATCCGCTGGCGGGCGACGGGTGCTTCTTCTTCCCCCGCTCGATCGCCCCCGCCAGTGCAGGTCGGGGAATGCCGCATGAAGCAGACGGTTCAATGGACACGAACCATATGCGAAAGAAACGCGAAGGCCGTGTCTTCGCTCTCGATAGCAAATGGCGACCCGCCCTAATTCACCACATCGCGCCACGCCGATGGGCCAGTCAGCGATCCAGTCGCTGACTGGGATGTGAGGAACGGTCAATGCAGGATATTTTGTGGGTGGGGGCCGTCATCGGCTTGCTGGTTCTGACGCTCGCTTATGCTCGGCTGTGCGAGAAGGCGTGAGGGGATGAGCATCGACCTGATCCTCGCCGCGATCACCGCGATCGGCCTGCTCGTCTATCTCGTCGCCGTGCTGCTGCGGCCCGAGCGGTTCTGATTGGAGCTGGGCCATGACCATTCAGGGCTGGGGCCTGATCCTCGTCTTCCTCGCCATCCTCCTCGCGCTGACCAAGCCGATCGGGCTCTGGCTCCACGCCGTCTATGAGGGTCGGCGGACGCCGCTCCATGTCGTGCTCGGCCCCGTCGAGCGCGGCTTCTACCGGCTCGCCGGGATCGATCCGGCCGCCGAGCAAGGCTGGCGCCGCTATGCGGTGCATATGCTGTCGTTCAACGTCGCGCTGCTGCTGTTCACCTATGCGGTGCTGCGGCTGCAAGGCGTGCTGCCGCTCAATCCGCTCGGCTATGCGGGCATGAACCCGCACATGGCCTTCAACACCGCGATCAGCTTCACCACCAACACCAACTGGCAGGATTATGGCGGCGAATCGACGCTGTCGCCGCTCAGCCAGATGCTGGGGCTGACGATCCATAACTTCCTGTCGGCGGCGACCGGGATTGCATTGGCCTTCGCGCTGTTTCGTGGCTTCGCGCGGCGAAGTGCTGCGGGGATCGGCAATTTCTGGGCCGATGTCACGCGCGTCACGCTCTACGTGCTCATGCCGATCTGCCTGCCCTACGCATTGTTCCTGATCGCCAGCGGCGTTCCGCAGACGCTCGCCGCCTCGGTCGATGCGACGACGCTCGAGGGCGCCAGGCAGACGATCGCGCTCGGCCCCGTCGCCGGTCAGGAAGCGATCAAGATGCTCGGCACCAACGGCGGCGGTTTCTTCAATGCCAATTCGGCGCACCCTTTCGAGAATCCGACCGCGCTGACAAACCTCGTCGAGATGCTGTCGATCTTCGCGATCGGCTTCGGGCTGACCTGGTGCTTCGGCAAGGCCGTCGGCAACACCAGGCAGGGCTGGGCGATCCTGGCGGCGATGGTGATCCTGTTTCTTGCCGGCACGACGCTCGCCTACAGCCAGGAAGCGATCGGCAATCCCGTGCTGCACCATCTCGGTGTCGCCGGCGGTAACATGGAGGGCAAGGAGGTGCGTTTCGGCATCGCCGCCTCCTCGCTGTTCGCCACAGTCACCACCGCAGCGTCATGCGGTGCGGTCAATGCGATGCACGACAGCTTCACCGCGCTCGGCGGGTTGGTGCCGTTGTTCAACATGCAGCTGGGGGAGGTGGTGATCGGCGGCGTCGGCGCAGGAATCTACGGCTTCCTGATGTTCGCCATCCTCGCGGTATTTGTCGCCGGGCTGATGGTCGGGCGCACGCCTGAATATGTCGGCAAGAAGATCGAGGGACGAGAAGTGAAGCTCGCGGTACTGGCGATCGCGGCGCTGCCGCTCGTCATCCTGAGCTTCACCGCGATCAGCGCGGTCGTGCCGGCCGGCCTCGCGGGGCCGCTCAACAAGGGGCCGCACGGCTTTTCGGAGATCCTCTACGCCTTCTCGTCCGCCGTCGCCAACAACGGGTCGGCGTTCGGCGGAATGACGGTCAACACGCCTTATTACGATGCGATGCTCGGCATGGCGATGTGGTTCGGGCGGTTCTTCGTGATCGTGCCGATGCTCGCCATCGCCGGCAGCCTCGCCGCCAAGAAATACACACCCGAAACCGCGGGCTCGTTCCCGACGACCGGCGAGCTGTGGATCGGCTTGCTGGTCGGGATGATCCTGATCTTGGGCGGCCTGACATTCCTGCCGAGCCTCGCGCTTGGCCCCATCGCCGATCATCTCGCCATGATCCACGGCCAGACCTTCTGATCCGGAGCTGCAACAATGGCTCGCGCCGCTTCCAAATCGCTGTTCACCACCGAACTGATCCTGCCCGCGATCGGCGACGCCTTGCGCAAGCTCGATCCGCGCCAGCTGATCCGTAACCCGGTGATGTTCACCACCGCCGTCGTTGCGATGCTGCTGACTCTGCTGCTGTTGGTCGGGCATGACGGGCTGGCGGCCGGCTTCAAGGTGCAGCTGATCGTCTGGTTGTGGCTGACGGTGTTGTTCGGCACCTTCGCCGAGGCGATCGCCGAGGGGCGCGGCAAGGCGCAGGCGGCGTCGCTCCGCGCGACCAAGGCCGAGCTCCAGGCGAAGCGGCTGATCGGTGTCGGTGATGCCTGGGGCCTTGTCGGCGCATCTCGGCTCCAGCGCGGCGATGAGGTGCTGGTCGAGGCCGGCGATCTCATCCCCGCGGATGGTGAGGTGATCGCCGGTGTCGCCTCGGTCAACGAAGCCGCGATCACCGGCGAGAGCGCCCCGGTGATCCGCGAAGGTGGCGGCGATCGATCGGCGGTCACAGCGGGGACACGGGTCATCTCGGACTGGATCAGGGTGCGCGTGACGGTCAATCCGGGCGAGGGATTTCTCGACCGGATGATCGCGCTGGTCGAAGGCGCCGAGCGGCAGAAGACGCCCAACGAGATCGCGCTGACGATATTGCTCGTCGGACTGACGATCATCTTCTTGATCGCGGTCGGGACAATCCCTGGCTTTGCCTCCTACGCCGGAGGGTCGATCCCGATAGCGTTGCTCGCCGCGCTGCTGATCACGCTGATCCCGACGACGATCGCGGCGCTCCTCTCGGCGATCGGGATCGCGGGGATGGACCGGCTGGTGCGCTTCAACGTGTTGGCCAAATCGGGCCGCGCCGTCGAGGCGGCGGGCGATATCGACACCTTGCTGCTCGACAAGACCGGCACGATCACGATCGGCGACCGCCAGGCGACGGAATTCCGCCCGGTCGCCGGCGTGACAGTCGAACAGCTCGCCGAGGCGGCACTGCTCGCCAGCCTCGCCGACGAGACGCCCGAGGGGCGCTCGATCGTCGTGCTCGCGCGGGAACGGTTCGGGATCACGACAACCGCCTTGTCCTGCGCTGCCGAGGTCATCCCGTTCACGGCGCAAACCCGCATTTCGGGCGTCGTCATCGATGGCCTCCGGATCGAAAAGGGCGCCGTCGATTCGATCTTCCGTGCCAATCCCGCCTCGAACGAAGGCGCGGCGGCGGCCGAGCTGCGCCGCATCACCGACGAGATCGCGCGCGCCGGCGCCACCCCGCTTGCGGTGGCGAAGGGTGGGCGCGTGCTCGGCGCGGTCTATCTCAAGGACATCATCAAGGCGGGCATCCGCGAGCGTTTCGCCGAATTGCGCCGGATGGGCATCCGCACGGTAATGATCACCGGCGACAACCCGCTAACCGCCGCCGCGATCGCCGCAGAAAGCGGGGTCGACGATTTTCTCGCCGAAGCGACGCCCGAGGACAAGCTGGCACTGATCCGCAAGGAACAGGCCGGCGGCAAGCTGGTCGCGATGTGCGGCGACGGCACCAACGACGCCCCGGCGCTCGCGCAATCCGATGTCGGCGTGGCGATGAACACGGGAACTCAGGCTGCACGAGAAGCCGGCAACATGGTCGATCTCGACAGCGATCCGACCAAGCTGATCGAGATCGTCGGGCTGGGCAAGCAGCTGCTGATGACGCGCGGTTCGCTGACGACCTTCTCGATCGCCAACGACGTCGCGAAATATTTCGCGATCATCCCGGCGATCTTCGTCGCGCTCTACCCCGGGCTGGCGGTGCTCAACGTGATGCACCTGGCTTCACCGAGCAGCGCGATCCTGTCGGCGATCATCTTCAACGCACTGATCATCCCGCTGCTCGTCCCGCTCGCCTTGAAGGGCGTTAGATATCGTCCGATCGGCGCGGGGCCGCTGCTCGCGCGCAATCTCGCGGTGTTCGGGCTGGGCGGGCTGATTGCGCCCTTCATCGGCATCAAGCTGATCGACCTCGCGGTCGGCGGCCTCGGCCTCGTCTAGGAGACGCCTCATGGGCAAGGATTTCACCAGCGCATTGCGCCCCGCGATCGTGCTGACATTGCTGTTCGCGGCGTTGCTCGGCCTCGCCTATCCGCTGCTGCTCACCGGCATCGGCCAAGCGATCTTCCCGGCACAGGCCAATGGCAGCCTGATCCGCGATGATGACAAAGTTATCGGGTCGGCGCTGATCGGCCAGCAATTTTCGAACCCCGGCTATTTCCACGGGCGCCCCTCGGCGGCGGGCAAGGGCTATGACGCGATGGCTTCGGCCGGATCGAATCTCGGCCCGACCAGCAAGGCGCTCGCCGATCGCGTCGCCGCCGATCTCGCCGCCAACCGCACTTCACCAGGTTCACTCGTTCCTGCCGATCTGGTGACGGCCTCCGCCTCGGGGCTGGACCCCGATATCAGTCCCGAGGCGGCCCTGTATCAGGTCCGTCGCATCGCCGCTGCGCGCGGTCTCGATCCGCAACGGGTTCGTGCGCTCGTCACATCCGAGACGCGGGCGCCGTTGCTTGGTTTCCTCGGCGAACCCCGGATCAACGTACTCGCGCTCAATCGACAGCTCGACCGGACAGACGCTAAAACGAGGCAGTGATCGACTCCGAGCTGCGCCCCGATCCCGAAGCCTTCCTGCGCCAGGCGGCGCAGGAGGGGCGCGGCACGCTCAAAGTGTTTCTTGGCGCGGCACCCGGAGTCGGCAAGACCTACGAAATGCTCAGCGAAGGCGCTGCCCGGAAACGCGCGGGAGATGACGTGGTGATCGGCGTCGTCGAGACGCATGGCCGCGCCGAAACCGAGGCCTTGACCGCGGGCCATGAAATCGTGCCGCGCAAGGCTGTCGACTACCAAAACCGCACCTTGGGCGAGATGGACATCGACGCCATCCTCGCCCGCCGGCCGGCGTTGGTGCTGGTCGATGAGCTCGCCCACACCAACGCGCCGGGCAGCCGCCATCCCAAGCGGTATCAGGATGTCGAGGAACTGCTTGCCGCCGGGATTGACGTCTATTCGACGATCAACATCCAGCATCTCGAAAGCCTCAACGACGTGGTCGCTTCGTTCACCCATGTTCGAGTGCGCGAAACGGTGCCCGATCGCATTCTCGAGGCGGCGGAAATCGAAGTAGTCGATATTCCGCCCGACGAATTGATCGAACGGCTCAAGCAGGGCAAGGTCTATGTGCCGCACGAGGCGACGCGGGCGCTCGGGCACTTCTTTTCCAAATCGAATCTATCGGCGTTGCGCGAACTGGCGCTGCGCCGCGCGGCACAGGCCGTCGACAGCCAGATGCTCGATTACGTCCGCGCGCATGCGCTCGCCGGCACCTGGGCGGGCGGCGACCGCATCGTCGTCGCGGTGAGCGAGCTGCCCGGCGCCGATGGCCTGGTGCGCGCCGGCAAGCGGCTCGCCGACGCGCTCAAGGCGCCGTGGACCGCGGTGCATGTCGAGACTCCGCGCAGCCGGGAATTCGGCGATGACGAACGGCTGCGGCTGGCGACCGTGCTCAACCTCGCCTCCGAGCTGGGCGCGACGGTGATTTCGGTCGCCGCCGACAACGCTGTCGCGGGGCTCAAATCCTACGTCGCCGATGCGCGCGCGACCCAGCTGATCGTCGGCAAATCGACTCGGTCGCGCTGGTTCGAGCTGCGGCACGGCTCCGTGGTCGATCGATTGGTTCGCGAAACGCCGGGCGTCGCGGTGCATGTGCTGCCGTTCGATGCCCTGCGCCCACCCGGAAGCGCGGCACCACGCCGCCGCTCGGCCGATTGGGGATCGTGGCAGGGCTATTGGTGGACCCTCGCGATGGTCGTCGGGGTAACCGCGCTCGCGAAGCTGCTCGCGACCGTGCTCGGCGTCGGCAATGTCGCCCTGCTCTACCTGTTGCCGGTGATGGCGGCCGCCAGCCTGTATGGCCTGCGCACGGGGCTGGCGGCAGGCATTGCCTCGTCACTGGCATATAACTTCTTCTTCCTGAGCCCCATTTACACGTTGACCGTCGAGAACCCCGAAAACGTCATAACCATCCTGGTGCTGCTCGGCGTCGCGCTCGTCACCAGCCAGTTCGCCGCGCGCGTGCGCACTCAGGCCGATGTCGCGGGTTCCAGCGCGCGGCAGAATGCGGCGCTCGCCGGATTCCTGCGCCGCGTCACCGCCAGCGCCACCGACGACGAATCGATGCAGGCGATTTGCGCTGAAATGGCGGGACTATTCGATGTCGAGACGGTGCTGCTGCTGCCGTCGCCCGAGGGACCAAAGGTCCGCGCCGCCTATCCGCCGCACGACCGGCTCGCGCCGATCGAATTCGCCGCGGCGCAATGGGCGCTCGACAACGCCCAGCCGGCCGGGCGCGGCTCCGACACGTTGATATCATCGGACTGGTTATTTTATCCCATGAAGGCCTCGCGCGGGGTGATTGGCGCGATAGGCTTCGCGCGCGCCGATAGCGGCGATCCGCTGCGCTCCGATCAACTCCCGCTGGTAATGAGCCTGATCGAACAGGCAACCCTCCTGCTCGAACGTCTCCAGCTTCAGGAGGAGATGCGCGGCATTGCGCAGGTGAAGGAGCGCGATCGCCTCCGTGCGGCGCTGCTGTCTTCGGTCAGCCACGATCTGCGCACGCCGCTCACCTCGATCCTCGCCGCCGCCGCCGCATTGAGGCGCGGCGCTACCCCGGACTTGATCGACACGATCGAGACCGATGCCAACCGCCTCAACCGCTTCGTCGCCAATCTGCTCGACATGGCCCGGGTCGAGGCCGGCGCGCTCAAGCTGCGGATCGAACCGACCGACCTGACCGACGCGGTCGCCAGCGCGGTGCAGGACACGCGCGGCTCGCTCGAAGGCCATCCGATCCGGCTCGACGTCTCGCCCAGCTTGCCGCTGGTCCGGATCGATGCCCGGTTGTTCCACCATTGCCTGATCAATCTGCTCGACAATACCGGGCGCTACGCCGATCCGGGCACGCCAATCGATATCGTCGCGGCTCGCCGGCCGGACGGGATCGTTTTCTCGATCATCGATCAGGGGCCGGGGCTGCCGCCCGGGCAGGAACAATCGGTGTTCGAGACCTTCGCCCGCGTTGAGGGATCGGATCGATCGAAGGGCGGCACCGGCCTTGGTCTTGCGATCGTCAAGGGCTTTGCCGAGGCGATGGGATTGGCGGTCACCGCCAGCAACCGCGCCGATCCGCGCGGCGCTTGCTTCAGCCTGCACTTTCCCGACGCGCTGCTGGTACGGGAAAGCGACGCGGAGCGCACGACATGACCGGCCACAAGATCCTCGTCGTCGATGATGAGCCGCACATCCTGCGGTTGCTTCACGGCACCCTGACCCGCGCCGGCTATGAGGTCAGCCAAGCGGCGAGCGCCCGGCAGGCGCTCGCCTCGTTGGAAAGCGTCGATCCTGACGTGGTGCTGCTCGATCTCGGTCTGCCCGATCGCGACGGGATGGAATTGGTGCCGCTGCTCAAGAGCAGGTCTTCGGCAACGCTGCTGATCGTTTCGGCGCGCGAGGCGACCGACGAGAAGGTCACCGCGCTCGATCTGGGCGCCGACGATTATGTCACCAAGCCGTTCGACACCGACGAACTGCTCGCGCGCGTCCGCGCGACGTTGCGCCATCGCTTCAACGCACAGGGAGCACAGGCGACAATAACGGTCGGGGATGTCGCGATCGACATGGTGCGGAGGCGGGTGACCAAGGCAGGGAACGAAGTCCATCTCACCCCCAAGGAATATGACGTGGTCACCGCGCTCGCGCGCTTTCCCGGCCGCGTCGTCACGCATGATCAACTCCTGCACACCGTTTGGGCCAATGATTATGATCCCCACATCGAATATCTGCGCGTGGTGATCCGCAACATCCGCCAGAAGCTCGAGAGCGATCCGGCACGACCGGCGATCGTCGTCAACGAACTCGGCGTGGGATACCGGCTGATGGGTGCCGCTGACTGAACGGTGGATCAGGACGGGCGGGGCGGACGAAAAGCATGCGTGAAGATGCACGCGCGCAGAATGCCGTGAAGCTCGAATTTTCGTGACTTGATCCTGAGCGTCTATACGCAGGAGAAGCGGGGAAGGTTCTGCAGGAGCTGCCGGGCAGGGGGGAATTCGTCGCGGCAACCGCTGGGGAAGAAGCGTCATGGCGCACTTTGGCGACTATCAACTCGAAATCTACCTCGGCGGGCTCCGAGGGGTCATGCCCAAATATCCGGTCGATTTCGCCGGATGGGAGGCGCGGGCCCAGGCGGCGATGGCGCCGGCGGTGCTTAATTATGTCCAAGGCGGCTGCGGCGACGAGCATACGCAGCGCAGCAATGCCGACGCATTTCGGCATTGGGGCTTGATCCCGCGGATGATGGTCGATTGCTCGTCGCGCGATCTGTCGATCGACTTGTACGGCATGAAGCTCCCCAGCCCTTTGTTCATGGCGCCGATCGGCGTCGCCGGCCTGTGCACGCAGGATGGTCATGGCGACCTCGCCGCCGCGCGTGCCGCCGCCGCGACCGGCGTGCCGCTCATCGTCTCGACGCTGACCAACGATCCGCTCGAGGATGTCGCGGGGGCGATGGGCGATACGCCGGGAATGTTCCAACTCTACACGCCCAAGGATGTCGAGCTCGCCGAAAGCCTGGTCCGGCGCGCCGAGGCGGCGGGATACAGGGCGATCGTCGTCACGCTCGATACCTGGGTGACGGGATGGCGGCCGCGCGACCTCAACGAAGCGAGCTTTCCGCAGCTGCGCGGCCATGTCCTCGCCAATTATTGGTCCGACCCGCGTTTCCGGGCGATGTGCGCGAGGCCGCCCGAGCAAGACGTGGCGGCGGCGGTGATGACCTGGGCCGCGACCTTCGGGCGGGTGCTGACCTGGGACGACATGCCCTGGCTTCGATCGCTCACCAAGCTGCCGATCATCCTCAAGGGCATCTGCCATCCCGACGACGCCCGCCGCGCGATCGACGCCGGCGCCGATGCGATCTACTGCTCCAATCATGGCGGCCGGCAGGCCAATGGCGGCATCGCCGCGATCGACATGCTGCCCGGCGTGGTCGAAGCTGCCGGTGACACGCCGGTGCTGTTCGATTCGGGCGTGCGTTCGGGCAGCGATGTCGCCAAGGCGCTGGCGCTCGGCGCGGCGGCGGTGGGAGTCGGCCGGCCCTATTGCTACGGCCTGGCGCTCGGCGGCGCCGACGGCGCGATCCATGTGCTGCGCTCGCTCCTCGCCGAGGCCGACCTGCTGATGGCGGTCAACGGCTTTCCCGATATCGCCGCGTTGCGTTCCGCGGGCGCGGTTCGCTTGAGGTAACGACGGGCGCTGCGCCGGCAACCAATGTGTTGCGCGTACGATTCTCCGCCCCCTATACCGGTGCCATGTCCGATCTGTTCGCGTCTTCCGCCAAGCCTGCGCCCGATTACGATGCTTCCTCGATCGAAGTGCTCGAGGGGCTCGAGCCCGTTCGCCGCCGCCCTGGCATGTATGTCGGCGGCACCGACGAGCGCGCGATGCACCACCTTGCCGCCGAGGTGCTCGACAATGCGATGGACGAGGCGGTCGCCGGCCACGCCACCCGCATCGAAGTGACGCTGGAGGCAGGCAACCGCCTGACCATCGTCGACAATGGCCGCGGCATGCCGGTCGATCCGCATCCCAAATTCCCCGGCAAGTCGGCGCTCGAGGTGATCCTGTCGATGCTGCATTCGGGCGGCAAGTTCTCGGGCAAAGCCTACAATACGTCGGGCGGTCTGCACGGCGTCGGGGTGAGCGTGGTCAACGCGCTGTCGTCGGACACCGTGGTCGAGGTCGCGCGCAATCGCGAGCTCTACCGCCAGCGCTTCTCGCGCGGACAGACGCTGGGGCCGATCGAGAAGCTCGGGCCGACGCCCAACCGCCGCGGCACCTCGGTCAGCTTCGTCCCCGACACCGAAATCTTCGGGCCCGAGATGCACTTCAAGCCGGCGCGACTCTACAAGCTCGCGCGCTCCAAGGCGTATCTGTTCGCCGGTGTCGAGATTCGCTGGAAGTGCGCGGCAGAGCTCATCAGCGACGACATCCCCGCCGAAGCGGTGTTCCAGTTTCCCGGCGGCCTCGCCGATCACCTCAAGGAGCAGATCGCCGGCCGCGAATGCGCGACGAGCGACTTCTTCTCGGGCTCGCAGGATTTCCCCGACGATCAGGGCCGTGTCGAATGGGCGGTCGCCTGGCCGTTATGGTCCGACGGAAGCTACAGCTGGTATTGCAACACCGTTCCGACACCTGACGGCGGCACGCACGAGGCGGGCCTGCGCGCCGCGCTCGTCCGGGCTTTGCGTGCGTTCGGCGAGCTGACGGGCCAGAAAAAGGCCAAGGACTTGACCGCCGACGATGTAATGACCGGCAGCGAGCTGATGCTGTCGGTCTTCATCCGCGATCCGCAATTCCAGAGCCAGACGAAGGACCGCCTCACCTCGCCCGAAGCCGCCGGCCTCGTCGAAAAGGCGGTGCGCGACCATTTCGACCATTTCCTCACCGACAACATGGATCGCGGCAAGGCGCTGCTCGGCTATGTGCTGGAGCGGATGGACGAGCGCCTGCGCCGCAAGCAGGAACGCGAGGTCAAGCGCAAGACCGCGACCTCGTCGCGCAAGCTCCGCCTGCCCGGCAAGCTGACCGATTGCTCGGCCGACGATCCCGCCGGCACCGAAATCTTCATCGTCGAGGGCGACAGCGCGGGCGGCTCGGCCAAGCAGGCGCGCGATCGAAAGACCCAGGCGATCCTGCCGATCCGCGGCAAGATATTGAACGTCGCCAGCGCCACCTCGGCCAAAATCCTCGCCAACCAGGAAATCGCCGACCTCATCCAGGCGCTCGGCTGCGGCACGCGCAAGGATTGCCGGCCGGACAACCTCCGCTACGAACGCATCGTCATCATGACCGACGCCGATGTCGACGGCGCGCATATCGCGACTTTGCTGATGACCTTCTTCTTCCAGGAAATGCCCGACATCGTGCGGCAGGGGCATCTCTATCTCGCGCAGCCGCCGCTCTATCGCCTCACCGCGGGCGGCAAGAGCCTCTACGCGCGCGACGACGTCCACCGCGCCGAGATCGAGGCGGGGCCGTTCAAGGGCAAGCGTGTCGAGGTCGCGCGCTTCAAAGGCCTGGGCGAGATGAACCCCGGCCAGCTCAAGGAAACGACGATGGACCCCGCGACCCGCAGCCTGCTGCGAATCACGCTGCCGCAGGAATATGAGGAGCGCGCGGGGGTGAAGGACCTGGTCGACCGGCTGATGGGCAACAATCCGGCGCACCGCTTCGCCTTCATCCAGGAAAATGCCGCGCGGCTCGACGAGGAAGCGATCGACGCCTGATCCGCCGCCCTTTTCGCGCAGGCCGTGTAAGAAAGCATGCGGCCGGGCGACTAAAGGGGCATGAGCAACGATATTCCGCCGCGATCCGACGCAAGGTGCGCCGCGCTATATGCCGAGGCCGCCGAGTCGTTCGGGCCGGCACTCGCCCGCCTCGCCCGCGCCGTCGAGCGCGATGCCGAACGTGCGCGCGATCTCGAACAGGATATCCATCTCGCGCTGTGGCGAAGCCTCGGCGGTTTCGCCGGAGAGTGCGCGCTGGCGACCTGGACCTATCGAGTTGCGCACAATGTCGCGGCCGACCATGCCGCGAGGGGCGCGCGGGCGGCCCCGCTCGTCGGGCTCGAGGCGATCGCCGATCTGCCCGCTCCCGGCAATCCCGAGCAGATGGCGGGCAATGCGCAGGCGCTCGACCGGCTGCACGCGCTGATCCTGCGGCTGACGCCTGCCGACCGCAGCGTGATCCTGCTCTATCTCGAAGGGCTCGATGCTCGCCAGATCGGCAAAATAACCGGGCTCACCGCAAACCATATCGGCGTGAAGGTGCATCGCATCAAGGCGGTGCTCGCGCGCCACTTCGCCTACGGAGACCAATCATGACCGATCCCATCCGCGATCTGTGGACCAGCCAGCCGATCGCGCCTGTCCGCCCGTCGCCCGAAGAACTCGATCGCCGCGCGCGCGGGCTCGATCGGCGCGTGCGGCGGCGCAACGCGCTCGAATATGGCGCCGGCGCAATCCCGATCCTGGTGTTCGGCGCGATGGCGCTCGGCCATGGCGATCCGCTGATGCGGCTTGCCAGCGTCGTGATCGTGCTCGGCGTCATCTTCGTGTTGTACGGCCTCCACCACCGCGCCGGGGCATCGCGCGTCGAGGATTGGGCTGCGCCGATCCTCGACCATCACCGCGCCCAGCTGGTACGCCAGCGCGACGCCCTTGCCGGCGTGTGGCGCTGGTATCTGGCGCCGCTGGTGCCGGGGCTGGCGCTGCTCTTCGCAGGCGTCTGGCGGCTCCGCAGCGCGAGCGACGGCATCGCGGCCGCGACGATCGCGATGCTGCCGCCGGTGCTGATCGCGGTCGTCGCCTTCGCCGGTATCCATTGGCTCAACCGCGTCGCGGCGCGGCGGCTGACCCGCGCCATCGCCGCGCTCGACGATTGACCGCCGCTCACATTACGGAGACTCGCCATGAAACCGATCGCCTCGCTCTGCGCTCTGTTGCTCGCTACGCAGCCGAGTTTCGCCCGCCCCCTGCCACAGGCGACGCCAGTCGCGGCTGCCGCGCCGGCTCCCGCCTTCAAGGCGCGGCTCGACCAGCTCGTCGCGCTGCTCAACGGGGGCGGCGACTATGCAGCCTTGTTCTCGCCCGCCTTTCGCGAGGCGGTGCCGCAGGCGCAGCTGCAAATCTATGTCGGACAGTTGCAGGCTGAGGGCGGCACCGCCACCGGCATCGACTCTATCGTGCCCGCAACGGCATGGAACGGGACCGTTCGCGTCGCCTATCAGAAGGTGGTCGCGACGATGCAGGTTGCGGTCGATCCCGCCGCGCCCCACCAGATCACCGGCCTCTTGATCACCGGCGCCGAACCGCGCGGCGATTCGATCGCCAAGCTCCAGGCCGATTTCGCCAGGCTGCCCGGCGCGAGCGGGTTCGGCATCTACGCGCTGGGCGACGACGGCGTGACGCCGATCGCCGAAATGAACGGCACCGTGGCCGCGCCGCTGGGATCGGCGTTCAAGCTGTGGGTGCTTGCCGAAGCCGCGCGCGAAGTCGCCGCCGGGGAGCGGCATTGGGACGATGTCGTGCGTGTCGGCCGCCCTTCGCTCCCCTCGGGCATCTTGCAGAAATGGCCCGATCACGCGCCGGTTACGCTGCAAACGCTGGCGACGCTGATGATCTCGATCAGCGACAATACCGCTGCAGACACGTTGCTGACGACGCTGGGACGCGACAAGGTCGGCGCGATGGTCGGGACGCTGGGCGTCGCCGATCCCGCGCGCACGCTGCCGGTGCTGACGACGATGGAGGCTTTCGAGCTCAAGGCGCCGGGCCACGCCGCGCTCGCCGCGGCCTGGGCCAAGGACTCGCCCGAGGCGCGTGCAGCCTTGCTCGATGCCAACGCCGCAGCCTTTGCCGCGACGCCGGTCGACCCGCACATGTTCGGCACCAAGCCGCTGCTGATCGACAGCGTCGAATGGTTCGCCTCCCCGCGCGACATGGCGCGCACGCTCGATTGGCTGCGCCGCAACGGCGATGCGACCAGCCGCGCGATCCTTGCCGTCAATCCCGGCGCGGGGGCCGCGACCGCCGCCCGCTTCGACTATGTCGGCTACAAGGGCGGCAGCGAGCCCGGCGTCATCACGCTCAATTTCCTGGTCCGCACCAAGGCCGGCAAATGGCTCGCGGTGACCGGCAACTGGCACAATCCCGACGCCCCGATCAGCGAGCCGAACTTCGTTTCGCTGATGAATCGCGCGTTATTGCTTGCCGCCCGCTGACCACTCGTCCCTGAGCAGCCCGAGGATCACGCTGTCGCGCACGCCGATATGCGTTTCCCATTCACCGCGCAGCAGGCCCTCGCGGCGGAAGCCCAAGCGTTCGAGCAACGCGATCGACGCGGCATTGTCGGGATCGGTATCGGCGAACACGCGGCGCTGGCCCTCCGCGAACAGCCGATCGATCACTGCCGACACCGCCTCGCGCGCAATGCCCTTGCCCCAATGCTCGCGGGCGAGGATGTAGCCGATCTCGGTGACGCCGCCTTGCCGCTTCTCGCCCGCGGCGACCCAGCCGATCGCAACGTCGTCGCCGGCGAGCGTAATCGCCCAGGCGCGCCAGCCGTCTCGATCGACCCGCGGCGCGAAATAGGCGCGCGTTTCCTCGACGCTCCTGTGCGGCGCGCTCGACCAAAAAGTCATCAATTCGACATCGGACAGCGTCGGGAACAGCGAATCGGCATCCTCGACACATAGCGGCCGCAGCCGCAGCCGCTCGGTCGTCAGGATCGGCGCCTCGCTCACGCCTCTACCAGGGCGTCGACCAGTGCCTTCACCTTCTTCTGCCGCCATTGCGGCAAGGGCGCGACCAGCCAATAGCCGAGCTTCGACGGCTTGGGCTCGCCGATCACCACCACGCGGCCCGCCTCAATATCACCGGCAGCGAGCAATTCGGGCACCGTCGCGCGCCCCAGCCCTTGCGCCGCGGCATCGATCGCCAGTCCGGCATCGGCGACGCGGACCAGCGCGCCGGCATCTTCGGCGAGGCAGCCGGGCCAGGCGATCCGAGTGTCGATCCCGCCTTCGGGATGCGCCACCGTCACCATGCCTTCGGACTCGATCGCTTCGCCCTCGTGCTCGCCCGGCCCCTCGCCCCAGCGGATCGCGAGATCGAGATTGGCCTCGGTGAAATCGACCGCCTCGTCGGCGGCAACGAGCACGAAGCGCAATTCGCCGTCGCTCTTCGCGATCTCGGCCAGCCGCGGCATCAGCCATTTGGTCGTCAGATCGCGCGGCGCGGCGATTGTCAGTGACTTGGAAGACTGCCCCGCCTGCATGGCTCGCACCGCTTCCTCGAACTGGAGGAAGCCCTGGCGCAGCGCGACCAGCCCCGCCTCGCCTTCGGGGGTCAGCTCCAGCCCGCGGGTCGTGCGGCGGAACAGCACGACGCCCAGCGTATCCTCGAGCGCGCGCACCTGCTGGCCGACCGCTGCCGGGGTCACCGCCAGTTCGTCCGCCGCGCGGGTGAAGGACAGATGGCGCGCCGCCGCGTCGAGCACGCGCAGGCCGTTCAAGGGAAGGTGGGTCCGCTTCATGCGTTAAAGCCGTCATGCCAGCGCAGGCTGGCATCACTCACGACGAAGTGCGCCCCCGCGGCACGAGGTCCCAGCCTGCGCTGGGATGACGATGTATTCGTCACCGTCATTCCGCCACCGCCGGCGCGACCAGCGCGAACTTGGGAATGGCGACGTCGAATCCCGACCCGTCCTCGCCCATCATGTGATAGCAGCCCTGCATCGAGCCCGTGGGCGTCGCCAGCGGGCAGCCCGAGACATAGTCGAAGCTGCCGCCCGGCGCGATCATCGGCTGCTCGCCGACCACGCCCTCACCCTCGACCGAATGCTGCGCGCCGCGGCCATCGGTGATGATCCAGTGGCGCGTGAGCAGCTGCACCGCCTGGCCGCCCTCATTCTCGACGCGGATGTGATAAGCCCAGAACCAGCGGCCGCGCGCCGGCTCCGACTGCTCGGGCAGATAGCTGACCGACACGCGCACCACGACCCCCCGCGTCTCGGCGACGTTGGGGAACAGCGCCTTCACAGGCCCGCGGCGCCCAGCGCAGAATCGAGATCGTCGATCACGTCCTGCGGGTCCTCGAGGCCGACGTTCAGGCGCAGCATGCCTTCATCGATGCCCATTTCCTGGCGCACCTCTTCCGAAACGCCGGCATGCGTGGTCGAGGCGGGGTGCGTCATCAGCGAGCGCGAATCGCCGATATTGTTGGAAATGTCGATCAGCTGCAGCGCATCGAGCAGCGCATGCGCGCGCTGGCGGCCGCCATCGACATGGAACGCCATGATCGGCCCACAGCCGTCGGGCATCTGCCCGACGGCGAGATCGTGCTGCGGATGGCTGGCGAGCCCTGGATAGAGGATGCGCGCCACGCGCCCTTCCAAGAAGCGGGCGACAGCCAAGGCATTCTCGCTTTGCCGGCGCGCGCGCAGGTCAAGCGTCTCGAGCCCCTTGAGCACGACCCAGGCGTTGAACGCGCTGAGCGTCGGGCCGGTGTTGCGGGTGAAGGCGAGCAAGGTCTCCTCGATGAACTGGCGGCTCCCCGCCACCGAACCGGCGAGCACGCGGCCTTGGCCGTCCATCAGCTTGGTCGCCGAATAGGCGACGACGTCGGCACCGAACTCGAGCGGGCGCTGCAGCGTCGGCCCCGCGAAGGCGTTGTCGACCACGCTGGTGATGCCGTTTTCGCGCGCGATGCCGCAGACGGCCTCGAGATCGACAACATCCATCGTGGGATTGGCGGGGGTTTCGAAGAAAAACACCTTGGTGTTGGGCTTCACCGCATCGGCGAAGGCCTGCGGGTCGCGCGCGTCGACGGTGGTGGTCTCGACGCCGAAGCGCGGCAGCAGCGTGTCGACCAGCCAGCGGCACGATCCGAACGCGGCGCGGCCGGCGACGACATGATCGCCCTGGCTGAGCTGGCAAAGCAACACCGCGGTCATCGCCGCCATGCCCGAACACATCGTCCGGCACGCCTCGGCGCCTTCGAGCAGCGCGAGCCGCTCCTCGAGCATCTGCACCGTGGGGTTTTGCAGGCGCGAATAGGTCATGCCCTGCTGCTCGCCGCGGAAGCGGGCGGCGGCCTGCTCGGCGCAATCATAGGCATAGCCCGAGGTGAGGAAGATCGCCTCGGAGGTCTCGCCCCATTCCGAACGCGCGGTGCCGCCACGAATCGCCTGCGTGGCAGGGCGCCAGTTCTGGGTGATCGAGCGGTCTTGTCCGGTGCGGCGCTTCATGGCCCGCTCCATGCCGGGCAGGGACCGAGAACGCAACTGCGGGAGGGTATCCAGCGGAAGAGTTTTATCACGCGAAGGCGCGAAGGCGCGAAGATCTCGTCGCCGCGGAGCGGCAGAATTCATCTGCTTGCGCCATAATAGCGCCCGGCGAAGGCTGCGACGGTTCTCTTCGCGCCTTCGCGCCTTCGCGTGAATTACAAATCCTCGGGCTTCCGCCCGAGGCGGCCGCACGCTAAGCCTGCAGGCGATGAGCACGGCCGCCTCGAAGCCCCGCCCGTTGCTGGTGGCGATTCTGCTGGGGCTGATCGCCGAGGCGCTGTTCGTGTTTCGGCTGGGCATGCCGCACAAGCAGATGTTCGACGAGGTCTATTACGTGCCCGCGGCGAAGACGCTGTGGGCGCTCGATCATCCGGTCAACATCGAGCATCCCTTGGTCGGCAAGGAGCTGATCGGCCTCGGCATCAAGCTGTTCGGCGACACGAGCTTCGGCTGGCGCTTTCCCTCGACGATTGCGGCGAGCGCCGTGGTTATGGGGGTGTTCGCGATTTGCTGGCTGATCTTCGGGCGGATGCGGCCGGCGGTGATCGCCGCATTGCTGACGATCGTGAATATGACCGTCTTCATCCAGGCGCGGATCGCGATGCTCGACGGGTTCATGGCGGCGTTCCTGGTGCTTTGCGTGGCCGCGATGCTTTGGGCGATGCGCGGACCGCGCGGCGTGCTAAGCAAGACCGCGCTGGCGGCAGTGCTGCTCGGGCTCGCCGCCGGCGCCAAGTGGACCGCGGTGCCGTTCCTGGGCTTTGCGGGGCTGGCGATGATCGCGATCCGCCTCCACGACGCCCGCCATGCCGGGCGCGATCTCGAATCGGCGCTTTATGCGCGCGGCCAGACGCACTGGCCCGGCGTGGCGACGCTGCCGCTGCTGCTGATCCTCGGCGTGGTGAGCATCGCCACCTATTTCGCGACCTTCGCCCCCGCCTTCTTCTATGCCACCGATCCGCTCGACCTCGCGCACCTGCTGCCCTTCCAGGTCACAATGTACGCACAGCAGACGCAAGTGCTGCCGCCGCACACCTACCAATCGAGCTGGTGGAGTTGGCCGCTCGACATTCGCCCGATCTGGTATCTCTACGAAATCACCGACGGCGCGCAGCGCGGAGTGCTGATGCTCGGCAACCCGGCGGTGATATGGGGCGGGCTCGCCGCGGTGATCGGCTGTTTCTGGGGCTGGTGGCGCGACGGATCGTGGCGGCTGCTCGGCGTCGCGTGCCTGTGGCTGGGGGCGCTCGCGATCTTCATCCTGATCCCGAAATCGCTCGGATTCTATTACTATTATTATCCGGCGAGCATCTTTCTCAGCCTCGCGCTGGCGGCAGCGTTCGAGCATTTCGCCTGGCTCCGCGCGCGCAAGCTCGACGAATGGTTCACGATCCTGGCGATCGGGCTGTTCGCCTATTTCTACCCGATTGTCTCGGCGCAGGCGCTGGCCGGGCCGCAAAGCTTCCAGCATTGGATGTGGCTGCCGAGCTGGCCCTAATATCTTCCCCAGACGAACCTTGACGACAAGGCGTAATTCCATACCGCGCCGACCAGCACACCAAGCAGCGCGGACACCGCCCATTGGCCGTTCTGCGCATCGTGGAGGAAGCCCGCGACGCCGATATTGGCGACCAGCCCGACCGAGCATACCGCGCAGAACGAGACCCAGCCGTCAGTGAGTTGCCGCCACCCCTTCAAGCGCCGATCACGGTAAGTCAGCGCGTTGTTGAGAAAGAAGTTGCCCGTCATCGCCGACACCGCCGCGACGATCTGACCGGTGAGGAAGCTAATGCCGAGCCCAAGGTAGAGCGCCGACAACACCGCCATGTGCACCGCGACGCCGAACACGCCGATCGCGGAGAACATGGCGAAGCGGACCGGCACGAAGCGCCCGAACATGCGATCATAGAGCGCGATCAGATATTCCATCGCGACGACGTGGTCGAGCTTGCTCTCGCCCGCCTCGCGGAGGCGGAAAACGTAGCCGAATTCGCGGAATCGCAAGGGGCGCGGGCTGCCCGTCATGATGTCGAGCAGGATCTTGAAGCCGATCCCGGCGAGGTCGGGTGCGAGCTGGCGCACGATCTCGGTGCGGATCATGAAGAAGCCGCTCATCGGGTCGCTGAGATCGGCCTTGAGGACATGGCGCGACAGCCGCGTCGCCAATGCCGATTTGGCAACGCGATCACGGTCCCACTCACCGGTGCCGCCGCCTTCGACGAAGCGCGAGCCGATCGCGACGTCGAGCGCGGCGTCACTCTGCAGCGCGTCGAGCATAGCGGTGAGGATCGTCTCGTCGTGCTGCAGGTCGCCGTCGATCACCGCGACCAGCGGCGCGGCGGTGGCGCACATTCCCTCGATGCACGCCGAGGAAAGCCCGCGCCGCCCGATTCGCTGGATCACGCGCACACGGCGATCGAGCCGGGCGATCTCGCGCGCGGCCCCCGCGGTGCCGTCGGGGCTGTCGTCGTCGACGAAGATCGCTTCCCAGGCGCGTCCCTTGAGCGCCGCGTCGAGCCGGGCGACGAGGACGGGCACGTTGGCCGCCTCGTTGAAAGTCGGGATGACCACCGCCAGCTCGAGCAGGTCAGTCATTGGGCCGCCGCTCCCGGACCGTTCGTGCTGAGCTTGTCGAAGCACGGGGGCGCAATCGGCCTTCGGAAGGCTCAGGGCGAACGGATGATGAGCTCGTCTTCCTCACAGCGCGGCCAGCACCGCATCGCCCATTGCGCGAGTCGTCATCGTGCCGCCGAGATCGGGGGTACGCGCGCCGCCAACGATCGCGCTCGCCACCGCCGCCTCGATCCGTGCCGCCGGCTCGGGCAAATCGAGCGAGTGCCTGAGCAGCATCGCCGCCGAGAGGATCGCCGCGCACGGATTGGCCTTGCCTTGCCCGGCGATGTCGGGGGCGCTGCCGTGAATCGGCTCGTACAGACCGTTGCCGCCCGCCCATTGGCTGAGCGCCGCCGACGGCAACATGCCGATCGAGCCGGCGCACATGCTCGCCTGGTCGGAGAGGATGTCGCCGAACATGTTGCCGGTGACCATCACATCGAACTGGCCGGGGTTGCGCACCAGCTGCATCGCCGCGTTGTCGGCATACATGTGGACGAGCCTCACCTCGGGATAGCCCGCCGCCACCTCGCTCACCACGTCGCGCCACAGCTGCGAGGTTTCGAGGACATTGGCCTTGTCGACCGAGTGCAGCACACCCTTGCGCCGCTTGGCCATTTCGAAGCCGACCGTCGCGATGCGGCGCACCTCGGCCTCGTCATAGGCCATCACGTCATAGCCCTGGCGCAGCCCGGCATCGGTGGTGCGGATGCCCTTTTCCCCGAAATAGACATCGCCGGTCAGCTCGCGCAGGATGACCATGTCGATCGCCTGCGCGACCTCGGGGCGCAGCGCCGAAGCATCCTCCAGTCCCTTGAACAGCTTGGCGGGCCGGAGATTGGCGAACAGCCCGAGCGCCTTGCGCAAGCCGAGGATCGCCTGTTCGGGGCGCATCGCACGTTCGAGCGCGTCGCATTCGGTATCGCCGACCGCGCCGAACAGCACGCCGTCGGCGCGCTTGGCGAGGTCCAAAGTCGCGGGCGGCAGCGGATGCCCCGCGCCGCGATAGCCGGCGCCGCCGACCAACCCTTCCTCGAACTCAAGCCCGAGACCGAGCACCTCGAGCACGCGCCGCGCCTCGGCGGTCACTTCGGGTCCGATTCCATCTCCGGCAAGGACGGCGATCAACGGCATGCGGGTCTCCCTGATGGTTCGGCGCCTGCCTGTGCCGGGCCGCGCGCGCTCACGCAACCGCCCTTTTCAGCCGATCGACCAATCGCGCCCGCGCGGCGAGCGTCTCGGCGCGGCGATCGGTGAGCAGATCGCGTTCGAGGAAATGGCCGGTCAGCCGCAATCCGGCGAGGATGTCGGGCCATTCGGCCGCGCCCCCGATGCGCACGAAAGCCGGCAAGGGCAGCAGCCGATCGGCATAGCCTTCGCCCGCCGCACGGCTCACCGCAGCGCCGCTCTTCGGGCTGACCCAGGCGAGATCGTCGGCCCCGCCGGTCACCACGCAGCGATCGAGCGCCAGTCCAAAGCCGAGCTCGGCGAGCAGCAGCAATTCGTAGCGCACCAGGGCCGCCGCCCAGCCGCGCGCCGCCGGCGCCGCTTCGATCGCCTCGATCACCCCGGTCAGCGCTGCGTGGATTGCCGGATAAGGATGCCCCTCGGGCAGCGCCGCCGCGGTCAGCGCGGTAACCCAGTCGAGCGCCGCCGCCGGCAGCGGCTCGCCGAACAGCGGCGCGCGGCTGTGAACGAGTTCGACCGAGAGCTGCGCGAGCTGGTCCTCGGCTCGCGCGCGCCATTCGCCGGTGACGAGGTTGGCCGGCTGCAACACCGGCCGCAGCCGCCGCGATCGCCCGCCGCGGACATAGCCCGCCAGCATGCCGCGCTCAGCCGTCAGGGCGCGGACGATCGCGCCGTGCTCGCCATGTCCGCGAACCGCGAGAATCAGCGCGTCGGCGCGGATGTGCATGGCTTCATCACATTCGTCATGCCGGACTCGTTCCGGCATCCACCGTGCAGCAGGATCGATACGTTGCCGAGGTGCGGCACCGTGGACCCCGGAACAAGTCCGGGATGACGGTTGGGTTACAGCCCGCATGCGCAAACGCGCGACGCCGCGAATGGCGGCCGATCCTAGCGCGCATGATAAAAATCATAGACCTGCTGCGCCACCGCCTTGCTGACCCCCGGCGCGCGTTGCAGGTCGGCGAGGCTCGCGTTGCGCACCGCCCGCGCAGTGCCGAAATGCATCAGCAGCGCCTTCTTGCGCGCCGGCCCGATCCCCGGCACCTCGTCGAGCGGCGAGGCGCCGATCGCCTTGGCGCGCTTCGCCCGATGCGCGCCGATTGCGAAGCGGTGGACCTCGTCGCGCAGGCGCTGAAGGTAGAACAGCACCGGCGAGTTGACCGGCAGGGTCAGCTCGCGGCCGTCCATCAGGTGGAATACCTCGCGCCCCTCGCGGCCATGGTGCGGGCCCTTGGCGACGCCGACCAGGCAGACATCCTCGATCCCCAGATCCTCCAGCACCTCCTTGGCTGCGTTGAGCTGCCCGCGACCGCCGTCGATCAGCACGAGATCGGGCCACGTCCCGCCGTCGCGATCGGGGTCCTCGGCCTGGGCGCGGGCGAAGCGGCGCTGGAAGACCTCGCGCATCATCGCGAAATCGTCGTCGGTCGCGGCTTGGCGGATGTTGAACTTGCGATACTGGCCCTTGCGAAAGCCCTCCGGTCCCGCGACCACCATCGCGCCGAGCGCGTTCGTCCCCTGGATATGGCTGTTGTCGTAGATTTCGATGCGGTCGGGCGGCTCGCCCAGCTCGAACAGATCGGCGACCTCACGCAGCAGCCTGGCCTGGGTGGTCGATTCGGCGAGCCGCCGGTCGAGCGCCTCCTCGGCGTTGCGCCGCGCCTGATCGATCAGCCGCCGCCGCGTGCCGCGTTGCGGCACCGACAGCGCGACCTTGCTGCCCGAACGCTCGCTCAGCGCTTCGCCGAGCAACGCTGCCTCGCTCAATTCGCGGTCGACGAAGATCGTCCTGGGCGGCGGCACTTCCTCGTAAAATTGGGTGAGGAAGCTGGTCAGCACCTCATCCTCGGGCACGTCGGCGGTATGCGCGGGAAAGAAGCTGCGGTGTCCCCAATTCTGCCCGCCGCGGATGAAGAAGGCCTGGATGCCGATCACCCCCTCCTTGCAGGCGAGCGCGAAGATGTCGGCGTCGCCCACTCCTTCGGCGTTGATCGCCTGGCTGCCCTGGATGAAGGTCAGCGCCTTCAATCGATCGCGCAGCACCGCGGCGAGCTCGAAATCCATGGCCTCGGACGCAGTCTGCATCTGGGCGCCGAGCTTCGCCTGGACGTCGGTCGACTTGCCGGCGAGGAAGCGCTTTGCGTCCGCCACCAGCTCGGCATAATCCTCCTCGCCGATCCGCCCGACGCAAGGCGCCGAGCAGCGCCGGATCTGGTAGAGCAAACACGGCCGGTCACGGGTCTTGAAGAAGCCGTCGGTGCAGCTCCGCAACAGGAACAGCTTCTGCAGCGCGTTGAGCGTGTTGTTGACGCTGCCGGCGCTGGCGAAGGGGCCGTAATAATTGCCCTTGATGCGCCGCGCGCCGCGATGCTTCTGGATGCGCGGATATTGGTGGTCGGCGCGAAGCAGGATGAACGGGAAGCTTTTGTCGTCACGCAGCAGCACGTTGTAGGCCGGGCGATAGCGCTTGATGAGCTGCGCCTCGAGCAGCAGCGCCTCAGCCTCGTTGTTGGTGGTGACGATCGTCATCGAGCGCGTTTGCGCGACCATCCGCTGCAGGCGCTTCGGCAGGCGATCGACCTGGGTATAGTTGGTCACCCGGTTCTTGAGCGCGCGCGCCTTGCCGACATAGAGGACTTCGCCGCGCACGTCATGCATGCGATAGACGCCGGGCTTGAGCGGCAGCGTCTTCAACACGTTGCGAATAGCCGCCACGCCGCCCTCGAGGTCGGGCTGCGAGCCGCGCACTGCAAAGGCCGCTTTCTCCTCGTTGAAGCGGGAGGCGGCGTTGGGCTGATCGGGACGGTCGGCTTTGCTCGGGGGCATGGCCCCGATCTAGGCGCTCGGGCGCGCGGACGCTAGCGGCCGACCGGGGCTTGCGGATCGCCGGCCGGAGCGGACTCGGCTCCGTGGTCGGCCGCCGGGCTGTTGTCGGCCGGCGCGGCGCTGTCCGGCATCGTGGCAGGCGTGGCGGCGAGATCGGTCGCGACTTGCTTCAGCATGGCATCGGTCAATTGCCCGCCGGTCATGGGCTGCAATTCGCGCAGGCTCTTGTCCTCGAACTTGGGCAGATTTTCGTCGCTGCTCATTCCGGGCAGGTCCTTGTCGAGCACTGCCTTGGCCGCGGGATCGGCGATCAGGTCCTTGATCGGCGTGTCGAGCGTGTAATGCGCCTCGATCGACGGCGCCGCGGACGTGTCATCGGTCTGCGCGGCGGCGACGGCGGGCGTGAGCAGCGCAAGGCCGGCGGCGATCAGGGCGGACTTCATGCTGGCATCCTTCGCGAAACCGATCGGCGCAGCTTACCGGCGCCGGGCGCCGACACCAAGCGCTCATGCGTGCGAGAACAGCTTGGTGCCGACGATCCCGATTACCGTGAGCGCCATGAACGCCGCCTGCACGAGCGAGACCTTGTCGCCGAACAGGATCATCCCGCCGATGATGACGCCGACCGCACCGCAGCCGGTCCACACGGCGTAAGCGGTGCCCGCCGGCAGCCCGCGCATGGCGAGCGCGAGCAGCCCCATATTGATCAGCGACAGGACAAAGGGAACGCTGCCCGCCTGCCAGGTGGCGAGCGTCGCCGCCCATTTGAGGCTGAGCGCCCAGCAGATTTCGGTGCCGACGGCGACCGCGAGGATGAGCCAGTACATGGGTTTTTCTCCCACGGGCTCGGGTGAGGGAAAGCCACCGCCGGAAACCCGTGAAGAGGCGATGGGCTTGCAAGAACGCGTCATGCCGGACTTGTTCCGGCATCCAACGAGCAACAAGCGATAGCGCTCGTGGAGGGCTGAACCCCGGAACAAGTCCGGAGTGACGATTGCGTCAGTTCGGCCGGCCGAGGCCCGAAATCGTGCTGTCGACCAACGCCTTGTCGGCCGCCGCGCCGTGCTTCTCGGCGATCAGCGCGCGGGCGGCCTGCGCCGCGGCGTCGGCCGCCTTGCCGCGAATCTCGGCGAGGACGGCGCGTTCGGCCGAGGCGATCTTCTCCTCGGCCATCGCCGAATGGCGCGCGATCAACGCCGTCGCGTCGGCCTTGGCCTTGTCGAGAATCTCGGCGGCCTGGCGTTCGGCCGAGACGCGCAGCGCCTCGACTTCCTTGTGCGCATCGCGCGCCTTGGCCTCATATTCGGCCTTGAGCGCCTCGGCTTCCTTGCGCAGCTGCTCGGCGGTGGCGAGCTGCTCGCGGATGCCGGCGATCTTCTTGTCGAGCGCGCCGGCAATGAATTGCGGCGCCTTCATCAGCACCCCGATTCCGAGCACGATCAACATGCCGATCGCCACCCAGCCGCCGGCCGAAATGCCGAGCGCGCTCGGCTCGTGCTCGGCCTCGCCGCTGGTCGGTCCCGAGGGGACCGCGATCATCGTCATCAACTCAGCCATTGGCCAATACCGCCTTTACCGCCTTGCCGGCCTCGGCCGCGCTGACCGTGGCGCCCGATACCTTGCCGACGATGTCGCGCGCCGCATCGGCCGCGACCTGCTCGATTGCCGCGAGCGCCGCATCGCGCGCCGACGCCAGCTTGGCATTGGCCTCCGCGGTCTTGCCCTGCAGCTCGGCATCGGCCGCGGCGAGCCGCGCCGCCGCTTCTTCGCCCGCCTTTGCCCGCGCCTCGTTCGCCGCGGCCTGCGCATCGGCATGGACCTTGGCGAGATCGGCGCGCAGCCGCTCCTCGGTCGCATCCGCCGCCTGGCGCGCTGCCTCGGCGGCGGCGAGATCGGCAGCGATCTGCGCATCGCGCTGGTCGACCGTCGCCTCGACCTTGGGAACGATCCCGCGGCCGACGACGAAGAAGATCACGCCCAGCGTGACCAGCAGCCAGAACCACTGCGACTGATAGACGAGAGCAAGTTGGGTTAATTGCGGCATGGCTCACCTCTCAGTGTGAGCCGGCCCGAGGCCGGCCCACGCCCGAGATCAACGCGCGTAGAGAATGATCATGGCGACGGCGAACGCCATCAGGCCGAGAAGTTCGGCCGAGGCGAAGCCGATGTACAGCGTGCCGGTCTGGCTCGCCGCGGCCGACGGGTTGCGGAGCGCGCCCTGAAGAAACGAGCCGAACACGTAACCGACGCCCGCCGACGCGGCGCCGACACCGATGGCGGCCAGACCGGCGCCGATGACTTGAGCAGTTGCGAGATCCATTTTTCAAACTCCGTATGGGTAGGTGACGAACGTAAAACTCAGTGCAGGTTGACCGCATCGTTGATGTAGAGCGAGGTCAAGAGCGCGAACACATAGGCCTGGATCGCGCCGACCAGCAGCTCGAGCGCGTTGACGAAGATCACCGCGACGAAGGCCAGCGCCGAAATGGCATAGCCGAGCCCGCCGGCATTCAGGCCCTGGACGATGAAATTGCCGAACACGTCGAGCAGCACATGGCCCGCGAACATCGCGATGAACGGCCGCAGCCCCAGCGAAAACGGCCGAACCATGAACGAGATGAACTCGACCACGGCGATCAGCGGCTTCAGGACCAATGGCGCGTCCTTCGGCCAGAAGAAGCTGAAGAAATGCAGCTTGTGCTTCCAGAAGCCGACGATCAGCACGATCGCGAAACTGGTCAGCGACATCGTGCCGGTCACCGAGAACTGGCTGGTGACGGTGAACGGATGCCCGCCGGGCACGATCGCGAAGGGCATCGCGCCCAGGATGTTGGCGAACAGGATGAAGGTGAAGGCGGTGAACACCCAGGGGAGGTATTTGCGCCCCTGCGGCCCGATCGACGAGCGCGTGATGTTGTCGCAGAAGCCGACATAACCTTCGACCGCGGCCTGCCAGCGGCCCGGCACCAGCTGGCGCTTCAGCCCGCCCCACATGAACACCAGCACCACCGCTAGGACGATCATCATCCATAGAGAGGAATTGGTGAACATGAACGGGGAGCCGGTCAGATCCGTCGACCCCACGGGGTGGATCATGAACTGGCTCATCGGGTCGATCTTGGCTTGAACGGCCACGGTGAAAATCCCTGTTAGTCTTTACGAAAAACGGCCTTATTCGGGCCGCTCCTTGGAAATCTTGAACACCTGGTAGCAGGCGCCGGCAAAGCCGAGGAACAGCAGCGCCAGCATGATCCACGGCCGCGTGCCGAGCCATTCGTCGAACAGCCAGCCGACGATGCCGCCGCCGATCGGATAACCGACCAGGGTCGAGATCACGCGCTGCCCGCTTTTCTGGCCGGGCCCGGCGACACCGAAGCCGCTGGCGGGATGCGTGCGCTCCTCCTCGGCGCGGCGTGCCGCGCGCAGCCGCTCCTCGAGCGAGGCGAGCTTGGGGTCTTCGCCACCGGGAATATGATCGGGTTCGTTCGCCACGAAGCGGGATCGTCCTTGCCAAGCCGGAATGGAAATCAACATGCTAAATCGGCGGGGAAGCAAGCCTCCCCACCGCGCGGCGTTCGTTTAGGAAGCGTTGACGGGCAAGTCAACCGGCCGGAGATTGCCCCATCCGTCATGCCGGACTTGTTCCGGCATCCACCGATCCGCAAGCGCCGAGGCCGCTGAGTACGCGGCTCGGTGGACCCCGGAACAAGTCCGGGGTGACGCCTATTGTATGCGGCTTCTCATCGCCATGAACCTCACGGGCACCGCGAATCGCGGGTCGGCGCACCGGCGCCTCGGGTCTTCCAGCTGCCGTCGGGCGCCTGGTATTTCTCGCCGGCCTTGGTCTGCGCGATCAGGTTGCAGCCCGAGGTGAAGGCGAAATCCTCGACGCTGGCGCCCTGTGCCGCGGCCGCCTTGGTATAGGCCGAGCGGCGCTGGATGTTGATCGAATCGACCAGCTTCTGGACCGCGGCCGACTGGCTGCCGACCGTGCCGAGATAGCCGTCGGGCTTCTCGCCGATCTGCCCGGCGCTGCGCGCCGCGGCATAAGCGGGATCGCGCTGCGCGTAAGCAGCACCGGCAAAGCCTGTCGCGACGATGGCCGCGGCCGCGATCGAAAGGATGAGCTTGGCGTTTTTCATCTTAGAAAATCCCCGGATTCTGCTGGATCACCGATTTCGCCTCATTGTCGAGACGATACACGACTTGCTGAGTCACGTTGATGTTGAGATCGATCTGGATCGGCTTGGTCGGCGCGTTGACCGTCACGCAGCCGCCCAGCAATCCGCTCGCGCCCAACAGCGCCATGATGATCGCGCTCCTCATGCACTCCTTGGTCGGGAACCTCCCGCCGTTCGTCAATCCTGCATCGTTCATGGCACGGCCTCGCTTTCGGGGGGCTGAATGGTCGGTTTAGCCGGGGTTGCCGGCGCTTTGTGCTGCTCTTCGTCGAGCAATTCCCTGATCTTGTCCTTGGGCAGGCTGTTGGGATCGTAGAACGACTGCACCGAGCCGATCAGCTGGCGGAAGGGCGCGCGGATCGTGACGTTGAACACAAAGGGCAGCTTCATCAGCCGCTTGACCAGGAAATTGGCGTGCGTGCCGGTGCCTTGGTGGATGCCGTCGAAATGGACCAGCGTCACCATTTCGCCGGCGAGCGGGCCATTGAGCGTGATGTCGAGGCTGTCGTAGCGCAGCGATTTCAGCGCCTGGAACGCCATGTTGCCCCAGGTGCCGAGGTCCTTCTGCGTCAGATCGCCGACATAGGCGACCGTGCCGCCGCCGTGGCGCACGGTGAGATGCCCGTTCTCGATTCGCCCGCCATTCTCATCGAACACCATCGGCAGCGTGCCGTCGAACACGCCGGTCGCGTCGATATTTTTGAAATCGAACTTCTGGATGAACTGGCCGGCGTCCATGCCGTTGACGTTGAAGGTCAGCCGCCGCGCCTTGCCCTGGCTGAAATCGAGCAAGGTCGGATCGAGCGTCAGCTCGCCGCCCGAAAAGGGCCAGCGTGCGCCGAGCACCTTCACCTCGGTGCTCGACAGCGTCTGGTAATGGACCTCGCCGTCGGTCACCGCGACGCCGGGGTTGATTTCGCCGACCGTCGCCACCTGGTCGGGCGCGCTGACCATGCCCAGCAGATCGGTGAAGTGGATCGTCGTCGACAGCCCCGTCACCGGACCGAACGCGGCGGCAAGATTGGCGTTCTTGGTCGTGAAGGCGCCGGTGCTCGTGACGCCCTCGGGCGACCAGGCGATATGGCCTTCGCCGCTGACCTTGCCCTCAACGTCGGCGATCACGCCGAAGGTCAGCGGGGTCAGCGCATCGGGCTGGAACGCCTTGTCGAACGCGATCCCCGGCACCTTCAGATCGGCATGGCCGGTGCCGCGGCCGAGATCGTGCTCGATCGTCACATCGGTCACTTTCACTCCGCTCGCCGGGTTGGCGAGCGAGGCGGCCGCGGTGATGACATTGTTCGCCAGCTTGAGCGCCACATCCTTGCTCACCAGCGGATTGAAACGCGGCGACGCGGCGGCATCGGCGACGGTCAGCCCGCCCGTCACGTCGAGCACGCTATTCCCGAACCGCCAGCCGCCGTCGGCCTTGGACATGACCAAGGGCACGTTGGCGATCTGCCCGCCACCGCCGGTGAAGCTGCCGGCGACGCCGCCGCCGGCGATCCGGCCGTCGAGCGTCGCCATCGCAAGGTGCGTCTGCTTGTCCGCGGGGCCGAGCTTGACCGCCACGTCCTGCAACGCGAAGCCGCGCTTCGCCAGCGCGAGCGTGCCGCCCGCCCAGTCGATCGCCAGCGGCGAACTGCCGAGCCGCCCGGCGAGGTGCGTCGCCGCCACGCGCGCGCCGCCGCTCACATGCGCGCCGTCGATCGCCAGCAGCGCCGCTCCCGCCGGGCACAGCCGAGTCACGGTCCGGCCGAGATCGAGCCCGGCAATCGCCAGCCGCTCGAAGCCGACCGACGTGCATTCGGTGCCGATCGCGAATCGAGTCCGCCCGTCCCAACGCCCGTCGATCGCCAGCCGCCCCTGGTCGAGCCGGCCGTCGACGCCGATCGGGCCGCTCAGGGTCGCCACGGTCGAGAAATGCGTGGCGCCTGACGGGCTGGCGGTGAACTGGACCGGCGTCAGCGCCAGCCGGGCGTCCGCCGCCGCATAAGGCGCGACGATCGCGGTGCCGGTCAACGGCGCGCCGGCGCGGGGCTGTTTCAGGCGAATCGCCGCCTCGGGCAGGCCGCCGCCCGAGACCGACAGCAACCCGTCGACCCGGAATGCGCTGTCGCGCAAGTCCCAGATTACGCCGTCGCCGCCCGACAGCGAGGCGTGTGCGCCGCCCGGCGTGTCGAGCTGCAGCCGCGACACGCCGATACGTCCGCCGCGCGCCGATTGCAGCGCGACGATATCGGCATCGAGCGCGAACCTCTTGGCCGCGGTCGCGCCCGCCTCGGCGAGCCGGGCGGCGAGCGGCCCGACCGGGGTTCCCTGCCCGCTCATTCCGAATGCGGCGATCTGCGCCACGGCGGCGCGCGACAGCGCCGCCTTGCCGGCCGAGACGTGGCCCTGGAAGCCGAGGAACGACGGCTCGACGCGATAGCTGCCGGCGAGCCGCAGCTCGCCGCCGGTCAGCCCGGCGCCCGCAAAGCCGCCGGCTTGGAGATCGAGCTGCCCGCCGGTGCGCTGCGCCGATCCGTCGAACGACACGGTTCCGGCGAGCTTGCGCATCGCGCCCGCCGCGGCATCGAGCGCGGCGAGCGACAATTTGGCGTTGCCGGTCCAGCGATCGAGCCGGTCGCCCAGCGTCGCGTCGAGATCGGCGCTGGCGCCGCGCATCCGCGTGTCGCCGCACGCTAATGCCGCGGCGCGGACGGGGCCGCTGACATGCGGCTGCGCATCGGCGATTCGGATCGAGACCGCCGCCGCCACGCGGTCGGCGACGCACGGCCCCAGCGTGAGCTGCGACGACATGGCGGCGAGCTGTCCGGCGAAACCATCGTCGAGCACGCCGGCGCCACTGAGCTTGAGCCCGACCACCCCGGCCGGCGTCTCGAGCCGCATCCGCCCGTCCTCGACCGCGACGTCGAGATGCGGCAGCGCAAAGGGCTTGCCCGAGGGCGGCGGCAACAGCCGGTCGATCGCGCCCAGCGAGACGTGCCCGTCGGCCAGCTTGCCGCGCAGCCGGACATGGCCGGCCTCGAGCCCGCTGACATGGACGCCGTGCAGCCCCAGCGTGGTTTGCACCTCGACCCAATCGGCGACGAGATCGGGATGCGCGGGATCGCCGATCACCAAATCGCTCAGCCGCTGCCGGCCGAGCCCGAGATCATCGATGCGATAGCTCGCGCGAACGCCCTTGGCGGCGAGCGTCTTGTCGACGAGATGCGAGGCGATCGGCTTGCGCTCGATCCACACGCCGCCCAGCGCGACGACGATCGCCAGCAACGCGACGCCCGCAAGCCGGCCGGCGCGGCTCACCGCCACCGCCTCTTCGGCCTCGATCGTCTCCTCGTCGCTTGCAGGCGTCACGCCGTCAGTGTCTCCCTTGGATCGCGGCACGAGGCATCGCACCGGCCGGCAAGCCCTTCAAGCATAGGCAAGATGAACGCGGACGCAATTGCACCGCCGATGGCTGTCGCCTAATCCTTACCGGCGATGGATGCGCCCAATCCCAATGCCGGCCACCGCGCGAGGTTGCGCGCGCGGCTGATCGAAACCGGCGGCGACGCGCTGCTCGATCACGAACTCGTCGAATATCTGTTGGCGCTGGCCATTCCGCGCCGCGACACCAAGCCGCTCGCCAAGAGCCTGCTCGCCGAATTCGGCGGCATCGGCGCATTGCTGACCGCCGACCCGGAAGCGCTGCGTCGCATCGACGGCATGGGCGACACGGCGATCGCCGCGCTCAAGATCGCGCACGCGGCGGCGTTGCGGCTGCTCCGCGCCGAGGTCGCCGAGAAGCCTGTTCTGGCCAATTGGCAGGCACTGCTCGACTATCTCCGTGCCGACATGGCGCACCATCCGATCGAGCGCGTCCGCGTGCTTCACCTCAATACGCGCAACATGCTGATTCGCGACGAGAAGATCAGCGAGGGCTCGATCGACGAGGCTGCCGTCCATGTCCGCGAGGTGATCCGCCGCGCGATCGACCTGAGCTCGGCCGCGCTGATCCTGGTGCATAACCATCCGAGCGGCGACCCCTCGCCGAGCCGCGCCGATATCGACCTGACGCGCGGCATCATCGAAGCGGGCAAGCGCCTCGGCATCGCCGTCCACGACCATATCATCGTCGGCACGCAAGGTCATTCGAGCCTGCGCGCGATGGGATTGATCTAGCACCAAAAGCGGATCAGCCCGCCCCTCGACAATCGAGGGGCGGGCTGACGCCGTCGCAAACCCAAATAACGGCCGCCGGACCGGGGGGCGATCCGGCGGCCGGTCGAAGGACCGAACGTCCGTAGTGACCGTACACAACGGCCTTCGACTCGAGCGATGACGGCATCGTGAAGACGCCTGCCCCGCCCTTTTTCCGGCATCGTCGCCGCTGTCCGTCAGCCGACGTGCCGATTTGTCGCTTTCTAACACGCGACGAAGCGGTTTGGACCTGATGCGGGGCGGTTTGCCGCGGCATCTCATCCCTGCTACCGGCCGCTTCGACGCGGGTCCGTGACGGATTTGCGACGACCCGAAAATCACCGCTTCGAGGAAAAGCCGATGGTCCCCCGCTACGCCCGGCCGGCAATGACCGACATCTGGACGCCGGAAAGCCGCTTCCGCATCTGGTTCGAGATCGAGGCACACGCCACCGACGCGCTCGCCGAACTGGGCGTGGTGCCGAAGGAAGCGGCGAAGGCGATCTGGGAGAAAGGCGCGTTCGAGGTCGAGCGGATCGATGCGATCGAAGCCGAGGTGAAGCACGACGTCATCGCCTTCCTGACCAACGTCGCCGAGCATGTCGGCGAGCCGGCGCGCTTCATGCACCAGGGCATGACGAGCTCGGACGTGCTCGACACTTGCCTCGCGGTGCAGCTCGCCCGCGCTTCGGACATCCTGCTCGACGATCTCGACGCGCTGCTCGCGGCGATCAAGCGCCGCGCGCTCGAACATAAATATACCCCGACGATCGGCCGCAGCCACGGCATCCATGCCGAGCCGGTCACCTTCGGCTTCAAGCTCGCGCAAGCCTATGCCGAGTTCGATCGCAACCGCGCGCGCCTCAAAGCCGCACGCGCCGATGTCGCGACCTGCGCGATCTCGGGCGCGGTGGGCACCTTCGCCAATATCGATCCGTTCGTCGAAAGCTATGTCGCCGGGAAGATGGGCCTCTCCGTCGAGCCGGTCTCGACCCAGGTCATCCCGCGCGACCGGCACGCGATGTTCTTCGCGACCCTGGGCGTGATCGCCAGCTCGATCGAGCGCCTCGCCACCGAGATCCGTCACTTGCAGCGCACCGAGGTTCTGGAGGCGGAAGAATATTTCTCGCCCGGCCAGAAGGGCTCGTCGGCGATGCCGCACAAGCGCAATCCGGTGCTGACCGAGAATTTGACCGGCCTCGCGCGCATGGTACGCGGCTATGTGACGCCAGCGCTGGAGAATGTGGCGCTGTGGCACGAGCGCGACATCTCGCACTCGTCGGTCGAGCGCTATATCGGCCCCGACGCGACGATCACGCTCGATTTCGCGCTGGCGCGGCTGACCGGGGTGATCGACAAGCTGGTGATCTATCCCGAGCGGATGCGGAAGAACCTCGACCGTATGGGCGGGCTCACCAATTCGCAGCGCGTGCTGCTCGCGCTGACCCAGGCGGGGGTGAGCCGCGAATCCGCCTATCGCCTCGTCCAGCGCAATGCGATGAAGGTGTGGGAATCGGACGGCGCCTTGTCGCTCGCCGAGCTGCTCAAGGCCGATCCCGACGTGACCGCGGCGCTTTCCCCGCAAGAAATCGACGCGCGCTTCGATCTCGATTACCATTTCAAGCACGTCGACACGATCTTCGCGCGGGTGTTCGGCGACTAGCCCGGCCCGGTTGGCCGGAGGAGGCGCAGCATGGACGAGTTCACCGGCGGTTGCCTGTGCGGCGCCGTCCGCATCGTCGCGACGGGGCGGCCGTATCGGGTCGGCCTGTGCCACTGCATGGATTGCCGCAAGCATCACGGCGCGCTGTTCCATGCCTCGGCGATATTCCCCGAGGACGCCGTCTCGATAACCGGCGACGCCCAGGGCTATGAAGGGCGGTTCTTCTGCCCGCGCTGCGGCTCGTCGGTCTATGGCCGCACCGCCGACGAGATCGAAGTGAACCTGGGATCGCTCGACGCTCCCGATCGCTTGATGCCTACCTACGAAAGCTGGATCATCCGGCGCGAAGCCTGGCTGCCGCCGTTTCCGCTGGCACGGCGCTACGAGCGCGACCGCGACGCGACGCGCCGCAGCGAATCGTAACGCTTCCGATTGCAAATGCTGCAACTGCGAAATTGTGAAATAAAATTGCGCTGCGCTGCAGCAAGCATCATATCGCCGCCACCGGCAATCGCGCCGGTATGGAGGCCATCACAATGCGTTACATGGAAACCGTCACGGGCAGCCTGCTGACCCTGGCGACCCTGGCGCTGGTGGTCGGAACGGGGGTTTCCCTCATCTGACGCATCAGCCCCGGCTGCCTTTCCTCGACGGGAGAGGCATACGGGGCTGGCGCGTTCATGCTCAGCCGGCCGCCCGCTCGTGATCGAGCAGGAACGCCTTGGCTTCGAGTCCGCCGGCAAAACCCGTCAGCTTGCCGCTGCCGCCGATGACGCGGTGGCACGGCGCCACGATCGAGATCGGATTGCGCCCGTTCGCCGCACCGACCGCGCGTGACGCGCCCGGCCGGCCGAGCTCCGCCGCGATCGCGCCGTAGCTCTGCGTCTTGCCGAAGGGGATTTTCAACAGCTCGGCCCAGACCTGCCGTTGGAAGGCGGTGCCGCGGAAATCGAGCGGCAGATCGAATTGCCGCCGCCGCCCTGCGAAATAATCGGCGAGCTGGCGTTCGGCCTCGTCGAGCACCGGGTGCGGCACTTCCTCGGGCTGCGCGTCGAAGGGCACGCGGCCCGGCCGCTCTTCGGGCCACAGGATCGCCACCAGCCCCGCATCGCTCGCGACCAGGGTCAGCTCGCCGACCGGCGACGCGATCTTTCGGTAAACGTCATGCATCGGTCATCTCCTCGATGCCGCTTCTGCCAACCCCTCGGCGCGGCGGCATCCCGAAGCTTGCGCTCAATCCAGAAAAGGCGCGGCGATTTCGTCGCGTACGCGCAGCAGGCGGCCGGTGGCGCGATCGAGCAGCGCCCAGGTCGTCACTGCCTCAACCTTCACCTTGCCGTCGCCATCGACGAACCGCACATGCCGATCGAACCGCGCGCCCCTGGGCGGATCGGGCACCCAGGTCTCGCCGGTTACCGTCTCGCCCTCGCGGAGGTTGCCGCGATAATCGATCTCATGCCGAGTCACGACCCAGATATAGGCCACCTGCTGCTCGGCGGGCGCGAGCGCCTCCCAATGTGCCACGGCAAGCTCCTGAATCCAGCGCACCCATACCGCATTGTTGACATGGCCGAGCTCGTCGATGTCGGCTGCGCTCGCGGTGAAGGGGCGGGTGAAGCGGGCCACAACCTCTACCCGTCACCCCGGCCTTGTGCCGGGGTCCACCGCGCCGCAAGCCAAGCGGGCGCTGCCCCTGCCGACCGGTGGATGCCGGAACAAGTCCGGCATGACGATGCGGCGGTCATGCCTCCACCCCGAGCTGCCACAGCACGAAGGCATGCTCCTCGGCAGCCTCGCGCAGGCTCTCGAAGCGGCCCGACTTGCCGCCGTGACCCGCGCCCATGTTGGTCTTGAGCAGCAGCACATTATCGTCGGTCTTGGTCGCGCGGAGCTTCGCGGCCCATTTCGCCGGCTCCCAATAGGTCACGCGCGGGTCGTTGAGGCCACCTGAGATGAACAACGGCGGATACGCTTGGGCCTTCACATTATCGTAGGGCGAATAGCTGCGGATCAGCTCGAACGCCGCCTTGTCGGTAATCGGATTGCCCCATTCGGGCCATTCGCCCGGCGTGAGCGGCAGATCGGGATCGAGCATCGTGTTGAGCACGTCGACGAACGGCACGTCGGCGATCACCGCACCCCACAGATTGGGATCGGAATTGACGATTGCCCCCATCAGCTCGCCGCCCGCCGAGCGGCCCGCGGTGGCGATGCGGCCCTTCGACGTCCAGCCCTGCTCGATCAGCGCCTTCGCCACGTCGACGAAGTCGTTGAAGGTGTTGGTCCGCTTGGTGAGCTTGCCCTGGTGATACCAGTCCTGCCCGAGGTCATCGCCGCCACGGATATGCGCGATGGCATAAGCGAAGCCGCGGTCGAGCAGGCTGAGGCGACCAGTTGAGAAGCCCGGCGGGATCGCCATGCCGTAGGCGCCATAAGCATAGAGGAATAGCGGGCGCGAGCCGTCCTTGGGGAAGCCCTTGGGATAGACGATCGAGACCGGGACTTCGGTGCCGTCGCGGACGGTGATCTTGAGCCGCTCGGTCGCGTATTTCGACGCATCGTAACCGCTCGGGATTTCCTGCACCTTGAGGGTTTCGAGCTCTCCGGTCGCGAGGTGATAGTCGAACACCGTCCCCGGCGTGACCATCGATTCGTAGCCCATCCGCAAGCTGTCGACAGCATATTCGGGATTGCTGCCGAGCCCGGCGGCGTAGCTCGCCTCGGGGAACAGCACGCGGCGCGGGGCGATGGCGGGATCGTAGGAATGGATCTCGACCTGATCGAGCCCGTCCTCGCGCCCCTCGACGACGAAAAAATCGGCCAAGCAAGCGACGCCGGTCATGTAGAAGTGTTTCGACGGCGCGATCAGCTCCTTCCACTCGCCCGGCGCATCAATCGAGGCGGTGCACAGTCGCCACATCGGATCGGTATCGTTGGTGTGGATGAAGAGCGTGCCGTCATGCTCGTCGACGTCGTATTCGCGGCCTTCCTTGCGCGCGGCGACAAGGATCGGGTCGGCGGTCGGATCATCGGCGGGGACGAGGCGGACTTCGCTCGTGACGTGATCGCCGGTGGCGATGATGATCCACTTGCGCGACTGCGTTTCGGAAACGCCGACCCGATAGCCATCGTCGTCCTCGTGGTAGAGCTCGACATCGTCCTCGATCGGTGTGCCGAGGCGGTGGAGCCGCGCATTGTCGGTCCGCCATTGCGCGTTGGCGAGGCCATAGAGAAAGCCGCTGTCGTCGGCGGTCCAAACGATCTCGGAGAGCATGCCGGGGATCACCTCGGGCAAATGCTCGCCGGTTTCGAGGTCCTTGACGCGGATGGTGAAGCGTTCGGAGCCGTTGTCGTCGATCGCGTAGGCGAGGTAGCGGCCGTTGTTGCTGACCGAGAAGGCGCCGAGACGGAAATACTCCTTGCCCTCGGCGAGCGCGGGTTCGTCGAGCAGCAGCTGGTCCGCGCCGCCGGCGACCGGCTTCCTCCACCATTTGCGATACTCGCCGCCGGTTTCGTAGGCGGTCCAATAGAGCCAATCGCCGTCCTGTTGCGGCACGCTCGAATCGTCTTCCTTGATGCGGCCCTTCATCTCCTCGTAGAGCCGGTCGACGAGCGCCTGGTGCGGCTTCATCACCGCCTCGAAATAGGCGTTCTCGGCCTCGAGATAGGCGAGCACGTCCTTGTCGGTGACGTCGGGATAGTTCGGGTCCTTGAGCCACGCCCAGGGGTCTTCGATCGTATGGCCGTGAGCGGTGAAGCTGTGGGGGCGTGTGGCGGCGACGGGCGGTTTCAAATCGGTCATGGCCGGCAGCCCTATCGCGGCGGTGGCGCTTTCGTCGAGGGGGATCAGCGGCTATAAAACAACGTCATCCCTGCGAAAGCGGGGACCCATCTTCCCAGCGCAGACAATAACGAAGGCCGAAATGGCGGAAAGAGCAGGAGATGGGTCCCCGCTTTCGCGGGGATGACGGGCGTTGTGGGTATGACGGGGGGTTTCAACCGAAAGTTGACTTTTCGCCACCGCGCTGTAGAGCGCGCGCCAACTCGTGCCCCTCGGGGTGCGAGTCTCGTCCGAGACAGCGAGTGGGCCTTGGCCCTTAATCTCTCGCCGAGACGGGGAAACGGATTTCAAGGCCGGCGCTTGCCGGTTTGCCGCTTACCATGCGGTGCCCTTCCCCATCGTTGGACAAAACCGGGTGCGGGTTCGCCCTTGCCCGGCGTGTAACCGGTGGTTCTTCGGAGCCGCCAAACGTGGAGAATGGCATGGATCGTGCTCAAAAGACCGAGGCCGTTGCCGAGCTGAACCGCACCTTCAACGAGGTCGGCGTGGTGGTCGTCACCCGCAACCTCGGGCTCACCGTCGCGCAGTCGACCGAGCTTCGAATCAA
>JBQCHQ010000042.1:0-75091 GCA_051954515.1 Sphingomonas sp.
GTAAGCTGCGCGCTTCCAGCGCAGCAAAGTGGAGCGAACTATGCCGATCCCCCAGCCGACCCGCCGTCCCGCCCGGCTCCACGCGCTCGCCAAGCTCGCCGCCCTGCTGCTCCTCGCTGCGCTGGGCGCAACCGCCGCCTCGGCCCGCCCCCATGACGGCCCGTGCGACATCCTTCAGCGCGCCGGCACGCCGTGCGTCGCCGCGCACTCGACCACCCGCGCGCTCTACGCCCGCTATGCCGGCCCACTTTACGAAGTGCAGCGCAGCGACGGGAAGTTCCACGAGATCGGCACGCTCGGCGCGGGCGGCCTCGCCGACGCCGCCGCGCAGGATGCCTTCTGCAAGGGCCAGACCTGCACCATCACCCGCATCTACGACCAGTCGCCCGAGCGCAACGACCTCACCATCGAAGGCCCCGGCAGCGCCGGCAAGACCGCCGATCGCGGCGCCGTCGCCGACGCGCTTCCCGTTACCCTGAACGGCCACCGCGTCTACGGCATCCGCATCGACGCCGGCATGGGCTATCGCAACGACACCACCCACGCGGTCGCCCGCAACGGCGCGCCCGAGACGATGCTGATGGTCACCTCGGCTTTCCACACCAACGATCGCTGCTGCTTCGATTACGGCAACGCGGAAACCGACAACACCGATCACGGTCCGGTCAGCAACGGCCATATGGACGCGCTCAACTTCAGCACGATCTGCGGCAAGAAGCGCCCGTGCGTCGGCGACGGCCCCTGGGTCCAGGCCGATCTCGAAAACGGCCTCTACATGTCGGCCGACGGCGGCAGCACCACCTATCGCGGCAACCCCACGCCGTTCGTCACCGCGCTACTCAAGAATGACGGCCACAGCTTCTTCGAGCTCAAATCGGGCAACGGCCAGCGCGGGAGCCTGGCGGTCGCCTATCACGGCCCCGAGCCGACCAAGAAGCCCGGCTATGTACCGATGCAGCAGGAAGGTGCGATCGTGCTGGGCACCGGCGGCGACAACAGCAACTGGTCGACCGGCCTTTTCTTCGAAGGCTTCATGACCGCCAGCGTCACCTCGAAGGCCACCGACGACGCCGTCCAGGCCAACATCGTCGCCGCCGGCTACAGCGGCCTAGCCCCGACGACCGCCGGATGAGCCCACCCCGGCGAAGGCCGGGGCCCAGTTGGAGAGGTGGCCGTTGGTTGGCGTTGCGCTTCGTCACCTCCGCCTTCCCAACTGGCCCCCGGCCTCCGCCGGGGAGGCGCGCTTTTGTGTGCGCCTGCCGCCCCCACACCCCTCAATCCGCCCAGCCGCTCCCGTGCATCGGCGAACCGCGTCCCGACCCCGATGCCCATCCCGAACCGCGAGCGTATAATCACCTCGTCCCCGCGACCGAGTCGAATTTTCAATTCGCCACAAGACAATAGCAGGGGTCGCAAAGACTTTTCGCGCGAGACGCCCGCACCGGCCCTGCCGGCCGGGATCGCACCCCCTTGCGAAAGGAAATTGCCATGCCCTTCATCACCACGAGCGACGGCACCGAGATCTTCTACAAGGATTGGGGCCCGCGCGACGGGCAGACACTCGTCTTCCACCACGGCTGGCCGCTCAGCGCCGACGATTGGGACAACCAGATGCTGTTCTTCAGCGGCCTGGGCTACCGCGTCATCGCCCACGATCGCCGCGGCCACGGCCGTTCGACCCAGACCGCGACCGGCAACGACATGGACACCTATGCCGACGACGTCATCCAGCTCGCCGCCCAGCTCGACCTGAAAAACGCCATCCATATCGGCCATTCGACCGGCGGCGGCGAGGTTACCCGCTACGTCGCCCGCGCCGAGCCGGGGCGCGTCGCCAGGGCGGTGCTGATCTCGGCTATCACACCGGTGATGGTGAAGAGCGACGCCAATCCCGGTGGCACCCCGATCGAGGTGTTCGACGGTTTCCGCCAGGCGCTGATCGCCAACCGCGCGCAATTCTACCTCGATGTCGCCTCGGGGCCGTTCTACAATTTCGACAAGCCCGACGTGAAGCCGATCGAAGGCCTGATCCGCAACTGGTGGCGCCAGGGCATGATGGGCGCCGCAATCGGCCATTACGAGTGCATCAAGGTATTCTCCGAAACCGACCTCAGCGAGGATCTGAAGCAGATCGACGTGCCGGTGCTGGTGCTTCACAGCGAGGACGACCAAATCGTGCCTTATGCCGACAGCGCGCCGCTCGCGGTCAAGCTGCTGCGCGACGGCACGCTCAAGACCTATCAGGGCGTGCCCCATGGCTGCATGACCACGCATCCCGACATGGTCAATGGCGACATCCTCGCCTTCATCCGCGAGGACACCACCGCATCGTCACGCGCCAGGACCACGGAACCCGCACTGGCGTGAAGCAGCGAGCGGGAGTCGCCCGAAAGCGGCTCCCGCTCCGACGATGCCGCGCCGCGGACAAGGCCTCTGGCAATGTTGGAAAATCATCGGCATGCCAGGCTCATGACCGGCACTTCCGCCTTGCTGTCGCTCCCGCCCGCGCCCGCCTCTTGCGCGCCCTCGGCGAAACCTGCGCGACGCTCTCCACTTTCTCCACTTCACCCTGGCCGATCGGGCGCAGCGCGGCGGAATTGCCCGGTTTCGCGGGCCGTGCGATAACCGTTGCAAACGACAACTTAGGAGAGTCTCCGATGGCCACCGCGACGCTCGACAGAAACCAGATCAGCGACGCCGAATGGGAAGCGCGGCTCGAGCTCGCCGCCTGCTACCGCGTGTTCGACATGCTCGGCTGGTCGGAGATGATCTACAATCACATCACGCTCAAAATCCCCGGCGAGGACGGCGCGTTCCTGATCAATCCGTTCGGGCTGCATTTCTCCGAGGTCACCGCCTCGACCCTCGTCAAGATCGATATCGACGGCAACAAGCTCGACGGCTCGCCTTACCCGGTCAATCTCGCGGGCTTCACCCAGCACGCCGTCTTCCACCGCCACCTGCCCGACGCGCATTGCATCATGCACACCCACACCACCGAAGGGATGGCGGTCTCCTCGGTCGAGGGCGGGTTGCAGCCAACCAATTTCTACGCCTGCAATTTCATCGGCCAGATCGCCTATCACGATTTCGAAGGCGTCACCGTCCGTTCCGAAGAAGGCGAGCGGCTGGTCGAGAACCTCGGCGACAAGCGCGTGATGTTCCTTAAAAACCACGGCATCCTGGTGATGGGCCGCACCTTGCCCGAAGCGTTCATCAAGCACTGGTCGCTGCAGCGCGCGTGCGAAATCCAGATCGCGACGGCTTCGATGGGCACGCCCATCCCGGTTTCGCCAGACGTCATCGCCGTCCACCAGCGCGATCTCTCCAAGGTCCAGATCCCCGGTGGCGCCGGCAAGGCCGATTTCGACGCGATGGTCCGCCTGGTCGACAAGATCGACACCAGCTGGCGCAACTGACGGCGCAAACCGTCAACCCGGCGAAGGCCGGGGTCTCCTGCCGCAAGGGCGCGCTTTGACAACATAGCGATCCCAGCCTTCGCTGGGATGACGATCGTTAGGCCAAAATGACTCGCTTCACCGTCAACAACCAGCCGGTCGAATACAAGATGGATCCGGCGACGCCGCTGCTCTGGGCGCTGCGCGACGGCTCCAACCTCACCGGCGCCAAATATGGCTGCGGCGCCGGCGATTGCGGCGCCTGCACGGTGGAGGTCGACGGCAAGGCGGTTCGGTCCTGCCAGGTTCCGATCGGGCGGATCGAGGGCAGCTTCGTCACCACCATCGAGGGTTTGTCGCGCGAGCGCGATCACCCGGTGCAGCTCGCTTTCATCGCTGCCAACGTGCCGCAATGCGGCTTCTGCATTCCGGGCATGGTGATGGCCGCCGCAATCCTCATCAAGAACGATCCCGATCCTTCCGAAGAGTCGATCAAGGCGGCAATCACCAACATCTGCCGTTGCGGCGTCTATCCGCGCCTTGTCGATGCCATCCAGCGCGCGGCACGCGTTCAGCGGGGCGAGGAAACGATCGCGGTCGGCCCACGCCCCGGCATCTCGCCGGCCGAGGCCGCCCGGCTGGTCCCCGCGCTGACGCCGCCCAAATGAAGCTTTCGCAATGCTGACGGGCGAATTCAGCATCGGCTCACCGCGCCTCGGCCACAACCGGCCCCACGATGGTGCCGGTATCGTGCCGGCGCCGAGGAGATGATTGAGATGCGCTTGTCCTTTCTAGCCGCGCTCGCCGCGGCCACTGCGCTGGTTCCCGCCGCCGCCAGCGCGCAAAACCATGATCGCGGGGGCTGGCAGCACGGAGACCGCGGCGATCGCGGCGACCGGAATGGCCGCGCCGACGCCCCTGCCCGCCCTGCTGCGCCCGCCCGTCCGCAAGCGGTGCGCCCTGTCGACCGGCCGCAGGCGCGCCCGGATCGGCCCGACCGTGTCGGCGGCCCCGATCTGAGGCAGGGCTTTCGTCGGCCGGATGCCGGCCGTCCCGCGCAGGTTCGTGTCGACGGCGATTGGCGTGCTCGCGCCGGCGGCTCTCACGCCGACCGCCCCGATCGCAATGACTGGAATCGTGACCGCCCGGCCCAGTGGCGCCAGAACAGCGACCGCAACGATCGTGTGAACCGCGACCGCAACGATCGCGACGGCCAGTGGAATCGCGGTGGCAACGATCGCGACGGTCGCTGGAACAATGATCGCAACGATCGTAATCGCTGGGATCGCAATCGCGACGATCACGACAATCGTTGGGATCGCGGCCGCGGCGACCACGATCGCGGCTGGAATCGAGGCGACAACAACGACCGCCGCTTCGACCGCAACTGGCGCCGCGACGATCGCTACGACTGGCGCGATTACCGGACGCGCAACCGCCGCGTCTATCACTTGCCGCGCTATTACGCGCCCTATGGCTGGGATTATGGCTATCGCCGCTTCGGCATCGGCTTCCGGCTCGATTCGATCCTGTTCGGCTCGAGCTACTGGATTTCCGATCCCTATTATTATCGCCTGCCGCCGGCTTACGGCCCGTATCGCTGGGTGCGCTATTACAACGACGCGCTGCTCGTCGATATCGACACCGGCCAGGTCGTCGACGTGGTTTACGACATCTTCTGGTGACGCCTGACGAGGCTCGGCGGATTCCCCTCCGCCGGGCCTTGTCTTTTGCCGGCGACCGCGCAAATTCGACTCATCATGGGATTGCTCTCGACCAAACCGCCCTCGCCCGTTCAGCAACGCAAGCGCATCGGCGAGGCCGTCACTCGCCATCTCAAAGCCAATGCCGCGATCAAGCGAGTCGAGACCGACGCCGCGCAAATCTATTATTGCCACGATTATCTCGACGCCGCGCAATGCGCCTTGCTGGTCGACGTGATCGACGCCAACCGCCGCCCCTCCACGCTGCTCAGCTCCAGTTATGACAGCGCCTTCCGCACCTCCGAAAGCTGCGACATGGATCGCTGGGCGCCCCATATCCGCGCGGTCGACGAGGGCCTCGCCCGGCTGCTCGGTGTCGAGCCCGAACATGGCGAGACGATGCAGGGCCAGCGCTATGCCCCCGGCCAGCAATTCCGCGCCCATCACGATTATTTCCACGAGAGTGAGGGCTATTGGCAGCGTGTCAAGCATGAGGGCGGCCAGCGCACCTGGACGGCGATGATCTACCTCAACGACGTGGAAGAAGGCGGCGCGACCTGGTTCCCGCAAGCCGGCGTCCGCTTCCGGCCCAAGCGCGGGCTGCTGCTCATCTGGAACAACATGGCGCCCGACGGCAAGGCCAACCCCGCGACGCTGCACGAGGGCATGCCGGTCGAGAAGGGCGTCAAGTACATCATCACCAAATGGTTCCGCGAGGGCCGCTGGATCCGCTGACCGCCGCCGCTGATTGGCGGCGCGATCATGTGCCGGTATGAATTGGCGATGCGGAACGACATGCCCGGCCGTTCATGACCCTCCAGCAGATCGCGATCGTCGCGCTGCTGGCGTGCATGTTCGTCACCTATGCGCTGGAGCGGTTTCGCGTCGAATTGGTCGCGCTGAGCGGCCTCGGCGTCGCCGCTTTATTGGGGCTGGTGCCGCTCAACCACGTCTTTGCCGGCTTTTCCAATCCTGCGGTGATCACCGTGGTCGAGGTTCTGCTGGTCGTGTCGGTCCTGTCGCGGACGCGGGCGGTCGACGCCTTTGCCGGCGCGATCATTGGACGAGTGGAAAACGAGCGCGGGGTCCTTGCCGTCCTTTGTTTCACCGGTGCGGCGCTATCGGTGTTCATGAACAATATCGGTGCGCTGGCGCTGATGTTCCCGGTGACGCTGTCGCTCTGCGCGCGGCTCGGCCTGTCGCCGGCGCGGATGCTGATGCCGCTGTCCTTCGCGACCTTGCTCGGCGGCATGTGCTCGTTGACCGGCACCCCCGCCAATCTCGTCGTCAACGATTGGCGGATCGCGCAGACCGGCGGCGGCTTCGACTATTTCGCGTTGGGATCGGTCGGCGGCCCGGTGGCGGTGATCGGCATCGCGTGGCTGGTCCTTGTCGCGCCTCGCGTCTTCAGGCGCGCCGCCCTCGCCCCGACGGCCGACGGCAGCGCGGGGCAAATGCTGGCCGAGATGCGCGTCGCGGCAAGATCAGGGCTCGTCGGCCTGTCGTCCGCCAGCATCGCGCAGCGCCACGGTGTCCGTGTCCATGACGTGTTCCGTGGCGGCGCGCACGTCTTCGCGCGGCGCGATCAGATCGCCATCGAAGCGGAGGATGTGCTACTCGTCGAAGCCGATCTCGAAACGCTCGACGCGCTTCAATCCACGGGTTCGGCGACATTGGTCGACGATGCCGGCGAGCGAGTGGAAGCCGTCGTCACGCCCGAAAGCTATCTGATCGGCTCGCGGATCAGCGACATCGTCTCGTTCGCCGAGCATGGCGTCGCGGTGATCGGCATCGCCAGCCGCCGGCGGCGCATCGAGGGCACCTTCGGCGATCTGCAGATCGGCCTCGGCGACGTCCTGCTGCTCTCCGGCGAACGCGAGGCGTTGCGCGAGGCGGTGGACGACGCCGGATTGCTCGCGCTGATGCCGCGCAAGCCGCTCGGCGCACGGCCCGGCGCTTCCCGCAGCACCGCGATCTTCGCAATCGGCGTGCTCGTGACCGCGCTCGGCTTCGCGCCGCCGGAGATCGCCTTTGGTGGCGTCGTGCTGGCGATGGCGCTGACCGGCTCGCTCCGCCTCCGCGAAGCGTTGCAGGACGTCAACTGGACGATCGTCATCCTTCTCGCCTGTATGATCCCGCTCGGCACCGCGGTGGAGGAGACCGGCGCCGCGCGCGTGATCGCCGACGCGATCGTCGGCTACCTCCCCGCGGCCGGTCCCCTCGCGGTGACCGTCACCATGCTGCTGCTGGCGACGATCATCACGCCCTTCGTCGACAACGTCTCGGTCGCGGCGGTGCTGAGCCCCGTCGCCGCCAGCGTCGCGAGCCGCGCCGGGGTGCCGGTCGAACCGCTGCTCGTCGCGGTCGCAATCGGCGCCTCGCTCGATTTCCTGACGCCGTTCGGCCATCACAACAATGCGGTGGTGATGGGCGCCGCCGGCTATCGCTTCACCGATTTTCCGCGGCTCGGCCTGCCGCTGGTCGGGCTCAGCCTGGTCACCGCGACAATCGCCCTGTGGCTGTTCTGGCTGTGAGCGATTTGCGTCGAACGCGGCGGAAGAGTATCCTAGCGGATCAGTAGGAAAATCCATGATCTCGAACAAAGCACGATATGCCTTCCGCGCGCTGCTGGCGATCGCGGGGGCGCCCGACGGGCAGACCACGGCGAGCGTCGACATCGCCCAGCGCTACGCCATTCCGCACAAATTCCTCGAGCAGATCCTGCTCGATCTGAAGAAGGCCGGCATTCTCGAAAGCCGGCGCGGCAAGAATGGCGGCTATGTCATGCAACGTCCCGCCGATACGATCAGTTTCGGCGAGGTCCTGCGCTTGTTCGAAGGGCCGCTGGCGCCCCTGCCCTGCCTGTCGCGCCAATCCTACCGTCGTTGCGAGGATTGCGTCGACGAATCGCGCTGCGCGATTCGGCGCGAATTCGGCCGAGCTTACGACGCTTATCGCCGCGAACTCGATTCGCGCACCCTGGCCGACGCGCTTCGTCCCGATTACGGCCAAAATGACGATTTTCTGCGGCGAACGGCCTGATTCCAACGTCTCTTGTAATTCCCTATCGAATCGATAGGGTATATGGGCTTTAAACAGCCGGAGACGAAGATGACTCGATTTGTCGAAAGTGGGGGCACGGCCGGATTGGTCGCGCGGCGTCGCGTGATCGCAACCCTGGTCGCCGCGACCGCAACCGCGGCGATGTTGGCGGGCTGCAGCCCGAAATCGGGATCCGAAGGCGGCGCCAAGGCGGGCGCGTCGATCCAGTTGCTCAATGTCTCGTACGATCCGACGCGCGAACTCTACAAGGCTCTCAACACCGCGTTTGCGAAGCAGTGGAAGGCCGAGCACGGCCAGGACGTCAATATCGACATGAGCCATGGCGGCTCGGGCAAGCAGTCGCGCGCCGTGATCGATGGGCTCGGCGCCGACGTCGTGACGCTGGCGCTCGCCTATGACATCGACGCGATCGCGCAGAAGACCAAACTGCTTGATCCCAAATGGGAAGCGCGCCTGCCCGAGAACAGCGCACCCTATACCTCGACGATCGTGTTCCTCGTCCGCAAGGGCAATCCCAAGGGTATCCATGACTGGAACGACCTGGTGAAGCCGGGCGTCCAGGTGATCACCCCCAACCCCAAGACGAGCGGCGGCGCGCGCTGGAATTTCCTCGCCGCCTGGGCTTACGGGCAGAAAGCGGGCGGCTCGGACGCGGCGGCGCAGAAATACGTCTCGCAGCTCTTCTCGCATGTGCCGGTGCTCGATTCGGGCGCGCGCGGCGCGACCACGACCTTCACCGAGCGCGGCATCGGCGACGTGCTGCTCGCCTGGGAAAACGAGGCGTTTCTTGCGCAGAACGAGCTCGGCAAGGGCAAGTTCGACATCGTCGTGCCGTCGATCTCGATCCTCGCCGAGCCGCCGGTCGCGGTGGTCGACGGCAACGCGGCCAAGCACGGCACCACGGAAGTCGCCACTGCCTATCTCAAGTTCCTCTACACGCCCGAGGCGCAGGACATCATCGCGCGCAATTACTATCGCCCGCGCGATCCGGAGGTGCAGGCGAAATACGCCTCCCAATTCCCGACGATCAATCTCGTCACGGTCAAGGATTTCGGCGGATGGCAAGCAGCGCAGGCCAAATATTTCGCCGACGGCGGGGTGTTCGACCAGATCGAAGCCGGCATCAAGCACTAGCTCCCATGCATTTGCCGGAGATTACGGTCGAAACGGGTGACGGGCGACAAAGGGGGCGCCCGTCATTCGTTGCGCGCAGCGTGATTCCGGGTTTCGGGCTGACCTTCGGGTTCACCCTCGCCTGGCTGTCGCTGATCGTGCTGCTGCCGTTGTCGGCGCTGTTCCTGCGTACGGCTGGCATGACGTGGCACGACTTCGTCACCGTCGGACTGTCGACTCGCGCGCTCAAAGCCTATCAATTGAGCTTCGGCGCGTCGCTCGTCGCCGGCGCCGTCAACACCGTGTTCGGGCTCATCATCGCCTGGGTGCTGGTGCGCTACCGCTTCCCCGGCCAGCGACTGATCGGTGCGCTGGTCGACCTGCCATTTGCGCTGCCCACCGCGGTCGCGGGCATTGCGCTCGCCACGCTTTATGCCGAGAATGGCTGGATCGGCAGCCTGCTCGCGCCGATAGGCATCAAGGTCGCCTTCACGCGGCTCGGCGTCGTCGTTGCCTTGATCTTCATCGGCCTGCCCTTCGTCGTGCGCTCGGTCGAGCCGGTACTCGCCGACCTGGGCGCCGATGTCGAAGAAGCCGCCGCGACGCTCGGCGCGACGCCGTTCCAGACCTTCCGCCGAGTCATCCTGCCGGCGATCGCTCCGGCATTGGTGACGGGCTTCGCGCTCGCCTTCGCGCGCGGCGTCGGCGAATACGGCTCGGTTATCTTCATCGCCGGCAACATGCCCTATCGATCGGAGATCGCGCCGCTCTTGATCGTCACCCAGCTCGAGCAGTTCGATTACGCCGCCGCGACGGCGATCGCCTCGATCATGCTCGCTGCCGCCTTCCTTCTCCTGCTGCTCATCAACCTGCTGCAGCGCTGGACGCGCAAGCGGGGGGTCGCCTGATGGCGGGCGCGATTGCTCCCTCGCGCACCGGGCGCGCCGTGCTGATGCTGCTGGCGTTTGCGTTCCTTGCGCTGTTCATCGTCGCGCCGCTCGTCGCGGTGTTCGTCGAGGCGCTGTCGAAGGGCGTCGCCGCCTATGGCGCCGCGCTGATCGAGCCCGACGCCTTCTCCGCGGTCAAGCTGACGCTGCTCGTCGCGGCGATCAGCGTGCCCTTGAACGTCGTGTTCGGCCTCGCCGCGAGCTGGGCGATCACCAAGTTCGATTTTCCGGGCAAGAGCCTGCTCGTCACGCTGATCGACCTGCCCTTCTCGGTCTCGCCGGTGGTCGCCGGCTTGATCTACGTGCTGTTGTTCGGCGCGCAGGGCTGGCTCGGGCCGTGGCTTCAGGCGCACAATATCGAGATCATCTTTGCGCTGCCCGGCCTCGTGCTGGCGACAATGTTCATCACCTTCCCGTTCGTCGCGCGCGAGCTCATCCCGCTGATGGCCGAGCAGGGCCGCGACGACGAGGAAGCCGCGATCTCCCTTGGCGCCAGCGGCTGGCAGACCTTCCGCAAGGTGACCCTCCCCAATGTCCGCTGGGCGCTGCTCTATGGCGTGCTGCTTTGCAATGCGCGCGCGATGGGCGAATTCGGTGCGGTTTCGGTGGTCTCGGGGCATATCCGCGGCAAGACCAACACGATGCCGCTCCACGTCGAGATCCTCTACAACGAGTATAATTTCGCCGCCGCCTTTGCGGTCGCCTCGCTGCTGGCGCTGCTCGCGCTGGCGACGCTCGCCCTCAAGACCCTCCTCGAATGGCGCTACGGCGTCCACGGAAAGGCCTCGTCATGAGCCTCAAGCTGGCCAACATCGCCAAGCGCTTCGGCGCCTTCACCGCGCTCCACGACATCAATCTGCGTGCACGGCCGGGCGAGTTCCTCGCGCTGCTCGGACCCTCCGGCTCGGGCAAGACCACCTTGCTCCGGATCATCGCAGGTCTCGAAGCGCCCGAGCGCGGCACGGTCTATTATGGTGGCGAGGACATCACGCATTTGAGCGTCGCCGAGCGCCGCATCGGCTTCGTCTTCCAGCAATATGCGCTGTTCAAGCACATGACGGTGGCCGAGAACGTCGCGTTCGGTCTGTCCGTCCGTCCCCGCCGCGAGCGCCCCTCGCGTCGCGAAATCAAGGCGCGCGCCGCCGAGCTGCTCGATCTCGTCCAACTCGGCGAACTCGGCAAGCGCTTGCCCGCGCAGCTTTCGGGCGGCCAGCGCCAGCGCGTCGCGCTCGCCCGCGCGCTGGCGGTCGATCCGCAGCTGCTGCTGCTCGACGAGCCGTTCGGCGCGCTCGATGCCAAGGTCAGAAAGGAGCTGCGCCACTGGCTGCGCGACTTCCACGATCGCGTCGGTTTGACCTCGATCTTCGTCACCCACGATCAGGAGGAAGCGCTCGAAGTCGCCGATCGCGTCGTGGTGATGAGCAACGGCGCGATCGAGCAGATCGGCACGCCGAGCGAAGTCTATGACAACCCGACCAATGCCTTCGTGTTCGATTTCGTCGGCGAATCGAACTGCGTGCCGGTGATCGCCGCCGAGGGGCGTGTGTTGTTCCGCGGGACCGCGCTCGACGTCGATGCGGCGGGGCTGCGCGGCCCCGGCGACCTCTATTTCCGGCCGCACGATATCCGGTTCGCCGGTGCCGGGGAAAAAGGGCTGCCGGCGGAGGTGACGCTGGCGCGGCGCCGCGAGGGGCGCATCCGGATCGAGGCGGCGATCGCCGGCCTGGCCGGTCCGATAGAGATCGACGTGGCGCCCGAACAAGCCCCGGCCGCCGGCGAGACGATCGCGATCGTCCCGACCCGCGCGCGCCTGTTCCCCTCGGACACGCCCGGCGAGGAGGCGGCATGACGCTCACCAATCGCCGCATCGCGCTCGCGCCCGCCGCGCCTGACGAGGACGCCGTGGCCGCAGCGATCCGCGAGGCGCTGCAGCGCCTGCGCTACGGCGCAATCGCGCTCACCGTCCATGACGGCCGCGTCGTCCAGATGGAGATTACCGAAAAGCGTCGCTTCGACGCCTGAACCCACCTCTCGAAGCCGACCGGACCACCGGAGGCGTCGCGATCAGCTTCATGAGGATATTGATGATCATCGCAGGCTTTGCCCTTGCCACCGCTCTCGCCGCCGCTCCAGTCGCCGCGCATGCCCAGGATGCCAAGCCCGCCCAGCCCTGGTCGTTGCAGAGCGCGATCGGCGATCCCGACAATTTCAAGATCTCGGGCAGCGTTCGAGTCCGCTACGAGGCGACCGACAACCAGTTTCGACCCAGCGCCGATGCATCGGGCGACGATTTCCTGATCCGCTCGACGCTCGCCGCCGAATATGACGCTGGCGTGGTCAAGGTCGGCGGCGAGCTGTGGGACAGCCGCGCCTACGGCCTCGATCCCAAATCGCCGATCGGCACCAGCGACGTCGACGCGGTCGAGCTGGTCCAGGCCTATGTTGGACTGAGCGCGGGCGACGCGCTCGGTGCGGGATCAAAGACCAGCATCACGGGCGGCCGCTTCTTCCTCAATTTCGGCGCGCAACGCTTCGTCGGCGTCAACAATTTCGGCAACGCGACCAACGCCTTTACCGGCCTGCGCGCCGATTTTCAGGCCGCCGACAAGACCAGCGTCGCGCTGTTCTACACGCTGCCGCAAGTCCACTTGCCGCGCGACACCGACGGCATCCGCCACAATCGCGTCGAGTGGGACCGCGAAAGCTTCGACCAGCGCTTCTGGGGCGCCTATGTCACCAAGCCCGAGCTCGCACCGGGCCTGTCGGCCGAATTCTATGTCTTCGGGCTCGACGAGCGAGATCGGCCCGATCTGGCGACGACCAATCGCCATATCATCACCCCCGGCCTGCGCCTCTATCGCAACCCGAATCCGGGCCATTGGGATTATGAGTTCGAAGGCGCCTACCAACTCGGCCGGGTGCGGACGAGCACCGCCGCCAATGCGCCCGAGGCCGACGTCTCGGCCTATTATATCCACGCCGAGGTCGGGCATCAGTTCGCCGGCGGCTGGAAACCGCGCCTCTCGCTCGAATATGATCTTGCCAGCGGCGACGGCCGCAACCCCAGGACCTATCATCGTTTCGATTCGCTGTTCGGCACTCGCCGCTCCGATTGGGGGCCGAGCGGGCTCTACGGTCCGTTGGGGCGCAGCAACATCAGCTCGCCGGGCCTCCGGCTCGAAGTGACGCCCGACAAGAGGTGGGACGGCTTCGTCTTCTATCGCGCTTTGTGGCTTGCCAGCGCGACCGACAGCTTCGCCAGCACCGGAATCAGGGACGCGACCGGGCAATCGGGGAAGTTTGCCGGCCAGCAGGTCGAGGGGCGCGTCCGCTACTGGATCGTGCCAAAGCTGCTGCGCCTCGACACCGGTGCCGCGGTGCTGGTCAATGGCCGCTTCCTCAAGGACGCGCCCAACGCCGCAGGGCGGGGCAGCCCGATCTACGGCTATTTCGACATCAATCTGACGTTCTGATGGCGGCGGCGTTCGATCCGGTTCGGTTGACCGAGCAAGCGAGGCCCTCGTGGCTGATCCGTCTGGTGCTCGCCCTGTCGACCAACCCGGTTCCCGCCGACTTCACCAACAGCCCGCTGCTCAACCTTTATCTCGCGCGGCTTGCCGGCGCCGGCTGGGTGCTGCGCGAGGCCTATTATCGCAACTGGACGATCTGGCGGAGCCGAGGTGAAGACCCGCGCGGCTTGATCGTCCTGCCCGCCGAAAAATCGTCGGACGAGGACGGCTTCGCCCTGTTCGTCGCCGTCGAAATCCTGCGGTGCGTGACGCGAAAATGGCCGGTCGAACCGTCAGCGATCGCCCGCCTCGTGCCGCGACTGGCGCCGCTTCCGACGACAGACCTGGCCGACCGTTACCGGAAGGTCGAGCGCGAGCTCACCAAATGGCGGCTCTGGCGATGACGTACGAGGCGCGGCAGGTTCATTGAGCCGACTCGAGTGTCGCTGCCCGGCGTTCGTCGGCGCGCGCCTTGCCGGATTCCCCGCGCTGGCGCCACAAGGCGGCGCGGTTGGCGTAAGTGCGCGCGTCGGGCGCATAGCGGACCGCCTTGTCGGCATCGTCGAGCGCTCGATCCGCGTCGCCGAGCCGGGCATAAGCCTGGCTTCGCTCGAGATAGGCGGTCCCCATTTTGGGCGCGACGGCGATCGCCGCGTCGAACGCCTCGATTGCGCCATGCATATCGCCCTGCCAGGCGCGTGTCAGCCCGTCGGCGACGTGCGCGGCCGCGCGGCCTTTGTCGCCGTGCGCCGCCGGATTGATCCATGCCTTGCAGAGCGACACGTCCTGACGCGGATCGTCGAGCGTGCACTCGACGCTGCCATTGCTCGCGCGTCGCAGCGCGCCCGTGACGACGATGTTGTCTGTGGCCGAGGCGGAAGCGGCAGGCGGCGGGGGTGGCGGCGGCGGCGCCACGCGGGCCATGACGACCGGCGGCGGGGCGGCGATTCCTTGCGGCGCCTGCGATGTCCGAGCATTCTCATTGTCATAAGCTTCAGCGGATGGCGGCGGTGGTGCCGGCGCCGGCGCGATTTCGGCCGTTTCTGGAACGGGCGCCGGGCTTATGGAAACCGCCGAGTGCTTGGTCTCGGGAACGGCCGGCTTGCGCGTAGCAACGGGTACCGTCAGCGCCGTTTGCGGCGCCGGGGCGACCGCTTCCGACCTTTGCGGCACGCTCGATGGCGCTGCCGTGACGATCTGCGGTGCATCCGCAACGCGCCCGTCGCCATACATCCATGCCATCGGCAGCCCGACGACCACGACCAGCGCCGCCGCCATCGCCAGCCCCAGTTGCGGCCGCCGCGCCAGCCAACGTTGCCGGGCCGTCGAAACTTCGGGCGCTTCCGGCCGGTCCTCGAACCGCGCCATAGCCTTTGCGATCGCACGCTCGCGCCGCGCCGGCGCCGCGGGGGGGGGCTCGGGCAGTGCCGAGGAAAGCGCGTCGCGATCGTCCACTTACCGGTTCCGCAATTCGAGACGGTGAGGCATGAGGATGTGCATCGCCGCCCCCTATACCGATCATTCGCCCCCCGGTCGAATGCTACGGGCGACGGCTTGCCGCCGCCCGCTCTGTTCAATCCATCGTGGGAGGCGCCATCGCCGACGCCTTTTCCGCGCCGCGCACGAGATCGACGAACGCCGCGCGATAGCCGAATTCGTCCGGTCCGCGCGCTGCGCTGGCCATGCGCGCGACGTTGCCGTAGTTCAGCGATCCGCTATAGCGCCCGCCACGCAGCAGCTCGGCAAACACGGCCACCGCGGTCGCGAAGCGCGCCTCGCGTGGCGCATCGGTGAACCGCGCGGCTTCCGAACTGCGATCGATCGGCGTCTCGATCAGCTTGCTGACGTCCGATTTGGGCAGCTTGTAGCGGATCTTGACGAAGCCATATTCGCCGCCGTGCGCGGCAGGCGCAACCGCCGGCCGGGCGTAGCGCCGATCCTCGATCGCCTTGGCGCCGCCAACCGCGGGTACGATCTCGTAGAGCGCGGTCACCGTCTGCCCCGAACCGACATCGCCCGCATCGACCTTGTCGTTATCGAAATCGTCGCGGTTGAGCAGCCGCGTCTCGTAACCGATCAGCCGATATTGCGAGACCGTCGCCGGATTGAACTCGACCTGGATCTTGACGTCTTTGGCGATCGGAAACAGCGTCGATTCCGCCTCATCGACCAGCGTCTTCCGCGCCTCGGCGAGCGTGTCGATATAGGTCGCGGCGCCGTTGCCGTTCTGCGCCAGGGTCTGCATCAGCGCGTCGTTGTAATTGCCCATCCCGAAGCCGAGCACCGAGAGGAACACGCCCTTGCCGCGCTCGCGCTCGATATAGCCCTTGAGCTCGGCCTGATCGGTGATGCCAACGTTGAAATCGCCGTCGGTCGCCAGCATCACGCGATTGACGCCGCCGGGATCGAAATTGCGCTCGGCCAGCGCATAGGCCTGGCGCAATCCCTCTGCCCCTGCGGTGCTGCCGCCCGCGCCGAGGCGATCGATCACGCCGAGGATCCGTGCCTTGTCGCTCGCCGGAGTCGGCTCGAGCGCGACGCCGGCATTGCCGGCGTACGTGACGATGGCGATGCGATCCTCGGCCCCCAATTGCTCGACCAGCATCGACAGCGCCTGCTTGACCAAAGGCAGCTTGTTGGGCGCGTACATCGACCCCGAGGTGTCGATCAGGAAGACGAGGTTGGCGCGCGGCCGCGTCGCGGGGTGCAGCGCGTAGCCTCGAATGCCGATCCGCACGATCTTGCGCCCCGCCTTCCACGGTGCCGGCAGCACCGCGACGCTGGTCGCGAAGGGTCGTGCGGCATCGTGCGGCGCGGGATAATCGTATGGGAAATAGTTGATCATCTCTTCGGGCCGAACCACCGCCGGCTGCGGCAGCACGCCGCGATCGAGCGAAGCCCGGACGAAGCCGTAAGAGGCGGTATCTACGTCGATCGAGAAGGTCGAGACCGGCTCTTTGCGGACGATCTTGAAGGCGTTTTCGGCGGCGCTGGTAAAGCGATCGCGGCCGACGTCTTGATAATAAGGCGGCGGCATCAGCACGGGCGGCGGCGGTGGCGGCGCGGACACGCGCGTAGCCACGACGCCCTGCGGCGCGATCGCGCCCGTGACGACGATGTCCTTTGCGGCCAGCGGAGCGGCTTCGGCAACGGAAACGACCGGTGGCGGAGGCGCTTCGGCTAGTTCAGGCCGCGCGCACGAGGCGAGCATGAGCGCGATGGCAGCGATCAGCGGCGGACGATGGGGCATCGATGGTCTCCCTGACGACGGGCATCATCGCCCGCCGATCACTGAGACGCGGCATCCCCGCACATCCTTAGAAAAAATTTGCACGCGCCTTATCCAGCGCCGTCGCCTTCCCCCAGCCTCGCGGCGAGCAGGCGCCGTGCCTCGTGCAACCGCCACGACACGGTCGCCTCGGCAACGCCCAGGATATGCGCCGCTTCGGCATGGCTGAGCTGCTGCCCCGCGACGAGGATCACCGCCTCGCGATAAGCCGGCTTCAGCCGCGCGATGGCGCTTTCGAGCCACATGCGATCGTGGAGATCGCGCCCGTCCGGCCCGCGCGCCAGCCCGGTGACAACCACGAGCCGCTCGGTCATACCGCGAAACGAGCGCCGCCGCCGATGGTGGTCGCGGCAGGCGTTGAACACGATGCCGACCAGCCAGGTGGTGAACCGCGCCTCGCGGCGGAAACCGGGAAGCTTCTCGACCAGAATGCAGCACACGTCCTGCGCGATGTCGTCGGCGTCGGCGCGCGATCCGGTCATCTGCCAGGCGATGCCGTGGATGCGATCGTAATGCCGGCGCAACAGCGCCTCGAACGCCCGCGCGTCGCCGCCGATCGCCGCGTCGAGCAGCGCCGCATCGGGATCGGGCGCCGGCGCCATCGCGCCTCAGCAAGTCCAGCCGGCGGCGTCAGCCATTCTTAGCCCCCTCGTGCTCGCGTCACAGCGTGTGGAAGCGAACGAAATCATCCTCGACGCCGATCGACAGCAACTCCCGATAGCCCGCATAATGCGGCGAGCCGGACCCGATCCGGCCGAGCCCGTCACTATCGATCCGATCCGCTTTGCGAAGCACGATCGTCGTTGCCGCCGGCACCAGCTGCGAGCCGTGGCCGATTTCCAGCGTCGCCAGAATGCCGAACATCGTGCCGTCGACCGACGGCCGCGACAGGATCGCCAATCGATTCTGACCCTGCTCGTTGGTCGCCAGATAGACGTGGCCCGACAGATGCGGCAGCGCGACATGCCCAGTCTGCTCAAACCGCGCATCACTCCGCTCGGATTCGGCGAATCCCAGATAGCCCCTGTCCTCGATCCACCGGATCGTCGTCACATAAGCGAAGATGCCGCCGGGCGTCCCGAAGCTGGGGCGCAGCGTCAGATAACGCCCTTCGATCCAGCCGACCGCCGAGCGGGCATAAGCGCCCATATGCGCCGGCGCGACCGACGATGCGGCCGCATCGGCCTTCGCGGCGCGGCGCAGCGGAACGCCGAGCGCCTCCTCGATCCTGATCGTCGTGGCGAGCGTGAAGGGGCGCGCGCCGGTCAGCGCCTTTTCCAGCGTGGACAAGCTGATCCGCGCCATATCGGCCAGCGCCTGGCGCGAGATGCGGCGGCGCGCGATCTCCTCGCGGACTCGCTGGGCGATATCGTCGGCATCCGCGACGGCCGGATCGGGATCGTGCATCGGCGCATCCGTACATCTCCGCACATTTCCACACAATGGCTCACCGTGCCTGCACGCCGCCGCCTGGAGCGGCAAACAAAGCCCGATCTTGCTCGTGGCTGTCCGGCATTGCGTGCGCATAGAGGAACGGCTCCGCTTTGTGATGGAGCCAAACGATGCCTCGATTTCACCACTTCCGCCGCGCCCTCATCCCCGCCGTGGTGCTCGCGATGAGCCTTCCCACCACGCTGGCGATTCCCGCCGCTCCTGCCGCCGCGCAGGATACCGCCGCAGTCACCGACGATGGCCCCGGTGCAGGCACGCTGATGCTGCGCGGCGTCCACGCAAGCGAGGCGCTCCCCGCTGTCCGTCTCGGCACCGACATGGACGTGACCGTGACCGGCGAGATCGCCCGCGTCCGCGTGACGCAGGCGTTCCGCAACACCTCGGACAAATGGATGGAGGCGACCTATCTCTACCCGCTGCCTGAGGACGGCGCAGTCGACAGCCTGAAGATGGTGGTCGGCCAGCGCGTCATCATCGGCCGTATCGAGAAGCGCGATACAGCGCGGAAGATGTACGAGATCGCCAGGGCCAACGGCCAGAAGGCCGGCCTGGTCGAGCAGCAGCGCCCCAACATGTTCACTAACAAGGTCGCCAATATCGGTCCCGGCGAGACGGTGTTGATCCAGATCGAATATCAGGCGCCGGTCACCGTGACCAACGGTACCTTTTCGCTGCGCCTGCCCTTGGTGGTCGGCCCGCGCTATACGCCGCCGCATACGCTGACCTCGGTCGCCGCGGTCAAGGACGCCAATGCCGTGACCAGCGCGCCGGTGCTCGATCCGAAGCAGGGTGCGAAACTCAATCCGGTCTCGATCACCGTCCATCTCGCGCCGGGTTTCAAGGTCGCCAATCTGATCAGCCGCTATCACCACATCAGCGTCTCCGGCCCCGGGGACGACCGCATTGTCCGACTCACCGGCCCGGTGCCCGCCGACCGCGATTTCGAACTGGACTGGCGCTCGGCCTCGGCTGATCCGACGCTCGGCCTGTTCAGCGAGCACAGCGCGGACGGCGATTACGTGATGGCGACGATCACGCCGCCCGCGGACCTCTCGAAGCTGCCGACCCCGCCGCGCGAGATGGTGTTCGTGATCGACAATAGCGGCTCGATGGGCGGCGATTCGATGCGCGAGGCGAAGGCCAGCCTGCTTCACGCGCTGGCGACTTTGCGCCCGCAGGACCATTTCAACATCATCCGCTTCGACGACACGATGACGCAATTGTTCGATCACAGCGTTGCCGCGACCCCCGATCAGGTCGCGCTCGCCAAACGCTATGCCGAGGGACTGGAGGCCGATGGCGGCACCGAGATGCTGCCGGCACTGAAGGCTGCGCTGGCCGATGCATCGGCGAGCGGCGGGCCGGACATGCTGCGCCAGATCGTCTTCCTCACCGACGGCGAAATCTCCAACGAACAGGAGATGCTGGCCGCGCTCGGTCAGGACAACGGCCGCAGCCATGTGTTCTTCGTCGGCATCGGATCGGCGCCCAACGATTATCTGATGGAGCGGATGGCAACGATCGGCGGCGGCACCTACACCCATGTCGGCACGCCCGAGGAGGTCGCGGCGCGGATGATGCCGCTGCTCGACGTGCTCGACCACCCTGCGATGCGCGACCTCAAGGTCACCGTCTCCGGCGCGACGATCGACCTGACGCCCAAGCGGCTGCCCGACATCTATGCCGGCCGCCCGCTGGTACTGGTCGGCAAGACCGACCACCTCGCCGGCACGCTGACCGTCAGCGGCACGATCGGGAACAAGCACTGGCAGCGTAGCGTCGACCTGACGAAGGCGCGGCCGAGCCCGGCGATCGCCAAATTGTGGGCGCGCCGCCGCATCACCGATATCGAGGCCGATCGCACGCTGGGCGCGATCGACGACGCCAAGGCCGACGCCGAAATCGCCGAGATCGGCCTTTCCAGCGGCATCGTCACCAGCCAGACCAGCCTTGTCGCGATCGACGAAACGCCCAACCGCCCCGCCGGTCAGGGCCTGACCAGCGAGGACTTGCCGATCAACCTTCCTGCGGGCTGGGATTTCGACACCTTGTTCGGCGGCGCCGCGGGTGCGGCGGCGCTGCACAACGCCGACACGATGGCAGCGCGCGCTGCGGAGCAGGCGACCGGGATCGATCTACCGCAGACCGCGACTGATTTCGCCACGACGATCGCGCAAGGGCTGGCCCTGCTCCTGATCGGCCTCGGCGGCTTGTTCCTGCTGCGCCGTCGTCGCGAGGAGAAAGCGTGATGGCCGATCTTGCTCTTCACCGGGGCCGCGTTTTCGGACGCGGCCTCGCCGTCGCTGCCCTGATCGCCCTCAGCCTCGGCGGCATGGCCCGGATTGCTGCCGGTGCAATGATCCCTGCCAAGGCAGCGGTCGCACAAATCCTGCTCGAACATGCCTTCGACCGCAGTGTCGTCGTCCACCATCCGATCAAGCCCTGGCCGTGGGCCGATATGGCCCCGGTGGCCCGGATCGCCGTGCCACGCCTCGGCGTGGACCGCGTCGTGCTCGACAGCGGCTCGGGCCAGGCGATGGCATTCGGCCCGACCTTGCTCCCTGCCGCTGCCGGCATCGGTCAGCCGGGCACGGCCGTCATCGCCGCGCATCGCGACACGCACTTCCGTTTCCTGAAAGAGGTCCGCAAGGGCGACGTCATCACTCTTGAAGGGCTTGACGGTATCATGCGACGCTACGCCGTTACCGGCGCCGAGATCGTCCGCTGGGATCGTTTCGCTATTGTCCAAGGCGAAGGCCGACAGCTGGCGCTCGCCACCTGCTATCCGTTCGGCGTCAATCGGCATGGGCCGCTGCGCTACGTGCTGCACGCCGCGCTGCAGCCTTGAGAGCCGAGCCGGCGCTCAACCCGAAAAGCGAAAGCCGATCCACAATGTTCTCGGCGTGCCGAGATCGATCGAACCGCCCTGATTACGCGTAAAGACGGTCGCATCGAACAGATTCTCAGCGCGGCCGACGATAGCGAAATGGCGGCTGACGGGCACGCTGACGACGCCGTCCACCGTCGTCGCTGCGGGAAGCACGTCGGTCTCGAGATCATCCTCATGTTGCTTGCCGACATAGCGGATCGTGGCCGACAGGCTCGGCCCCGTCCTGGGATTCCAGGCGAACGTCGCGCTGGCGCTGTGGCGTGGGCTCTGCGCCGGAACCAGATCATCGAATGCGCGGCCCGCCGCATGGACGACGCTATGATCGTACGCGTATGAAGCGGTCAGCGAAACGGCACCGAGATCGGCCCGCGCCGAGGCTTCGATCCCCTTTGCGACAATCGCGTCGACATTTTGGCGCTGCAGCAGGTTGGTGCCGATCGTGACATTGGCGATCGCCACGTCGAGCCGATTGTAGAACGCCGTCACGCCAAGCGTGAGCCCCCGCGCGGGCCTCACATCGAAGCCGCCTTCGACGCCCTTGAGCTTCTCGAGACCAAGATCGGCATTGGCCTCAGTCGTCACTGGATAGACCGTGTAGGGCCGGTAGAGTTCATTGAGTGTCGGCAGCCGAAAGCCGGTATAGGCCGCTGCGCGCAATGCCAGCGCCGGCGCGGCGTGGAACAGCGCCCCGACGCGGCCAGTCACCTCGCTACCGCGCCGATCGACAAAATGCCGGTCGCTATCGACCGTGCCGGCAGCATCCAGCTCGTGGTAGAAGCCGTTGGTTATCGTCCAGCGGTCGATCCGGGCACCGCCGGTCAGCACCAGCTTGCCCAACGTCCAATCGTCCTCCGCGAAAGCGCCGATCGTGCTGGTGTTGCCGCCAGCGCGGCGGAAGGCAGTCGGCTGGCCAGTGCCGGCATTATACGGCACTTCGTGCAGCGTGCCCTCGGCAAGGCGTGCATCAGTGCCGATCCGCAATACATGATCGCTGCCCACTGGTGGGCGCAGCTCGATCTTGCCGCCGAGCCCCGTCGCGGGCGTGTTGCGCTGATCGAGTACCAGCTTGTAGCTCGACGAGCTGATCACCTTGTTGGAGAAGTTGCGCGCCTGGACATAAGCGAGCGCGTCAATCGCCCAGGCACCGCGATGGATCAGGCGGATGCTGGCGTCGTTCGCCGCGCTGCTGCTGTCGGCGCCCTTGAAGCGCAAGGTGCGGTCGTCGCGGTAAACGAGAGCTCGCGCCTGGATCTCGGTATCGCGATCGATCGGCGCGACCGCGCGCATGCTGGTCGACCAGTTTTCGTAGCGCGCCCGCGCCGTCGCCGGCACGCGCTGATTCTCGGGCGTGGTATAAAAACCGTCGCCGCGATCATATTGCCCGCCGATCGAGACATAGCCGCCGCCGAGATTGGGCGAGAACGATCCCGTCAGCATTGTCGAATCGCGGCTGCCATAAAAGGCGCTGCCTTCGTAATTCGGCAGATCGGCCCGTGTCGCGCTGGCGAGCTCGATCGTTCCGGCAACGGCGCCCGCGCCGAACGCGCCGGTGCCGCCGCCGCGCGTCACCCGCACCACCGACAGGCGATCGGGCACCAGCGCGTTGAACGGAATGTACCCGAAGAACGGATCGGCCTGCGGCACACCGTCGAGCAGCACCAGCGTCCGGCTCGTTGCATTGCCGCCGATCGCCCGCAGGGTCACGCCTTGCGCCGAGGGATTGGCCGAGCGGCTGTCGGAGCGGCGATATTCCTGCAGCCCCGCGACATCCTGCAGCACATCCTCCAGCCGGCCCGACGCGCTGTTCTGCAACCGGTCGCGATCGATCAGGCTCGTGCCATAAGCCGGCGTCCCCGGCGGCAGCGGCAGCCCTTCCCCCAAGACGACGATATCGTTCGATGAAGCCGCGGAGGCCTGGCCTTGGGCATAAGCAGGGCTCGGCAGGAGCAACGCAATGGAGGCGAGCCGATGCTTCAATCGATCATCCTCCCGAAGCTCGCCGCTTCATGCAGATCGATATGGCCCGAACGTCTGCGCCGGACGAGCCCAACACCACGATCAATCTTGCGCAAACGCCTGGGGAAAATGGCGCGCCCGGAACGATTCGAACGTCCGACCCTCAGATTCGTAGTCTGATGCTCTATCCAGCTGAGCTACGGGCGCTTGGGAGTGGCGGACATAGAAGCGGATTCGGGGGAACGCAAGCCCGTTGCGTCGATTGTTTGCGGCGCATAGAGCCATATCATGCGCCGCCCCCTCGCCCTGCTGCTGATCGCCGCCGCACCGCTTGCAGCTTGCGCGCAGCAAGGCGGCGATTTCCCCTCACTGGCGCCGCGTCCGATCGAGCGCATGAGCCTGGCGCCGCCCTCGCGGCCGGCTCCCGTCGCAACGCCCGATGCCGCGCTCGACGCGAAGATCGCCGCGATCGAGAAGCAACTCGCTGAAGCCGCCGCGGGGTTCGATCCGGCCGCAGACCATGCCCGCGGCCTCGTCACGGCAGCGCGCTCGACGGGCGTCGGTAGTGGAGCGTGGCTCGATGCGCAAACCGCGCTCGCCGAGCTCGACGGCATTCGCGCGCAATCGACCGCGGCGATGAGTGCGCTCGACGAGCTGGCGATCGCCCGCGCCGGCGCGCTCCAGCCGCCCTATCCCACGCTCGAGGCGCTGCACGCGCGCGGCAATGCGCAGGTCGACCGGGAAAGCGCGACGATCGCCGAACTGCAAGGTCAGCTCCCCGGCAGTTGAGAGTCAGGCCGCGTGATCGTGTAAACGCGAATCGCGGCGAACGGATCGTTCGGGGCATGACCGGGACGGACGAAGTCGAGCTCGGGCGCGCGGACCATGCCGAGTCGTTCCATGACGCGCCACGATGCGCGATTGCCCTCCGTGGTCCAGGCGGCGATCACCGTCACCGACAGGCTGGTCCAAGCCCAGTCGAGCGTCGCCCGTGCGGCCTCGGTAGCGTAGCCGCAGCCCCAATGCGCCTCGACGATTCGCCAGCCCATTTCGTGCATGTTCTCGACCGGCGTTCCGGGATAGTTGCTTGCGATGCGTAGGCCGCAGGTGCCAATCAGCTCTCCGGTCTTGCGCAGCTCGGCCGCCCAATAGGAGAAGCCGTGCCGCGCCTGATCGGCGATGCGCTTATCGACCAGCGCGTCGATCGCCGCACGGCTGCGCACCCCGCCGAGTTCAGCCATCATCGCCGGGGTGTTGAGGATCGCCGCGAAGGTGGGCTTGTCGCTCTCCCGGCACGGGCGCAGCCGCAAGCGCGCGGTTTCGATCATGCGGGCCGGGCGATGCGATAGACGATGTGGCGCTTGAGCAGGCTCCCGTCGGGCACCGCGGGATGATCGAAATCACCGCCTTCGACGCGTGACATGCCGAGCCGCTCCATCAGGCCCCAGCTTCGCCTATTGGTGGCGACGGTGATTGCGGCGATGCTCGGCGCGTCGGTATTGTGCCAGCCCCAGGCGAGGCTCGCCTCTGCAGCCTCGCGGGCATAGCCCAGGCCCCAATGAGCGCTGCCGAAGCGCCAGCCGATCTCGACATCATCGGCGATCGGCGTTGCCGGCGCACCGGGCTTGAGCCCGCAAAAACCGAGCAGCACACGGTCGTCGCGGCGCTCGACCGCCCAAAAGCCATAGCCGTGGCTCTCGATATAGCCGTTCTGCCGATCGAGTGCGGCATCGGTTTCGGCACGGGTCTGGAGCGGGCCGAGATACCGCATCACGTCGGGATCGCTGCAATGGGCGTGGAAGACCGGCCGATCGGCATCGGTCCAGCGGCGCAGGATCAGCCGCGCGGTTTCGATCATGCGCCGAGCAGCCGCGCGGCGTGCGCGGCGTGATAGGTGAGCACGCCCGAGCAGCCGGCGCGCTTGAACGCCAGCAAGGTTTCGAGCACCAGCGAATCGCGCTCGCCCGCGCCAGCTGCCGCCGCGGCCTCGATCATCGCATATTCGCCGGATACCTGATAAGCGAATACAGGCACTTCGAAACGTTCCTTCACGCGACAGATGATATCGAGATAGGGCAAGCCCGGCTTGACCATCACGCTGTCCGCGCCCTCATCGAGATCGAGCTCGACCTCGCGCAGCGCCTCCTGCCAATTAGCGGCGTCCATCTGATAGGTCTTCTTGTCGCCCTTCAAGAGGCCCCGGCTGCCCACCGCGTCGCGGAATGGGCCATAGAAGCCGCTCGCATATTTGGCGGCATAGGCCATGATCTGGACGTTGACGTGCCCCTCATCCTCCAGCGCCGAGCGGATCAGCCCGACGCGGCCGTCCATCATGTCCGAAGGCGCGATGATATCGGCCCCCGCACGCGCCTGGTTGAGCGCCTGGCCGACCAGCACCTCCGCAGTGGCGTCGTTGAGGACATAGCCGGCCTCGTCGAGCAGGCCGTCATGGCCGTGGCTGGTATAGGGATCGAGCGCGACATCGGTCAGCACACCGATTTCGGGGACGGCATCCTTGAGTGCCTGGATCGCCTGACACATCAGGTTGTCGGGGTTGAGCGCCTCGCGGCCATCGTCGCTGCGGCGGTCCGGCTGGGTGTAAGGGAAGAGCGCGATGCACGGGATGCCGAGATCGCGCGCCTCGCGGCCCCTGGCGACGATGCCGTCGATCGACCAGCGTGACACGCCGGGCAGACTGGCGATCGGCTGCTCGACACCCTCCCCTTCGACCACGAACAGCGGCCAGATCAGATCGGCAGGGGTCAGCACCGTTTCGGCATGGAGGCGGCGGCTCCACGCGCTCGCGCGCGTGCGGCGGAGTCGAAGGGCGGGATAGCGGCTCATGCCCGTTCATTGGGCCGCAACCGGCGGTGGTGCAAGCCTTGGCCAGGCTCCCGGGCACCGCGAAAGGTCACAAAGGTCACGCCTGTACGCGTGCGAGCGCGGGTGCACACGCTCAAGTACATGGAGCGTACGTCTGCGAGACGGAAAAGATCGCGGCATGGTGGAACATTAGCAGAACATTCGCCTGTAGGAAAGTGCGCCCGTCTGAGGCATAGGATAGTCTCCAGAGTAGGCTCGAAGGGCGGACCATTGACCATTCGATCGGCAGCGATGATCGTCAACGCGCAGTCGCGCAAGGGACAGGCGCAGTTCGAGCAAGCCTGTGTCGCAGTGCGCGACCTGCCCTTCGCCGTCGACGCGCATGCCGTCACCGATCCCGACGCGCTCGACGCGACGGTTCGCCAGGTCCTTCGCACCAAACCCGATCTGATGATCCTGGGCGGCGGCGACGGGACGATCAGTGGACTGGTCGATCATCTCGTCGGTACCGGCGTCGCGCTCGCAGTGCTGCCGCTTGGCACGGCGAACAGCTTTGCGCGCTCGCTCGGCATCCCGCTCGATATTGTCGGCGCGGTCGAGGTGATCCGCTCCGGGCGGTTGAAACGAATCGACCTCGGTATGATCGACGATGATTATTTTGCCAATTGCGCGGCGATCGGGATCAGCCCGCAGATCGCCGAGACAGTGCCGCACGGGCTGAAGCGCTGTCTCGGCCGGGCAGGCTATATGGGCTGGGCGGCGCTGCAATATGCGCGGTTCCGGCCGTTCACGCTGATCGTCGGCGACGGCAGCGGCGAGAAACGGCTGCGCGCGCTCGAAGTGCGCATCTCGAACGGCAGCTTCCAGGGCGGAACCGAGGTGGTCGAGGCGGCGCGCGTCGATTCGGGCAAGATCGTCGTCCAGGCGGTGACCGGGCATTTCAAGCGCCGCCTCCTCAAGAATTGGGGCGCGAGCATGTTGCGGCTGCCCGCGCGCCACGACGACACGGTCGAGTTCACGGGCAAGAGCCTGCGCGTCGCGACCGAACCGCCGCTACCGATCTCGATCGACGGCGAGGTGCTGGCGACGACGCCGGTGACGGCGCATGTGGCGGCCGGGGTGATCGAGGTGATGGTGCCGGGGTGAGTTAGCCGAGTCGCGTGAGCGCAACTTGCAGCCGTTCCGCTTCCGCAGCCTTTTCGGCGTGATCGGCGCGGGCCTTTTCGACCGCTTCGGGCTTGGCGCGCTCGACAAAATTGGCGTTGCCGAGGCGGCTGCCGAGCGAATCGCGTTCCTTCTCCGCCGCGGCGATCGCCTTGGTCAGGCGGGCGCGTTCGGCTTCGAGGTCGATCACGTCCTGGAGAGGCAGGACGAAGGTTGCTTCGTCGACCACCACCTGCGCGGCGCCGCTCGTGGGCGCCTCGCCGACAGCGACATCGACACGCGCGAGACGGCCGAGCGCCACAGCCTGACGGGCAAGACGCTCACTCGTTCCCGCCGAAGCATCGCGAACGTGAAGCGGCAGGCGGGCGCTTGGTGGCACGTTGAGTTCGGTGCGTGCGGTGCGCAGGTCGGAGACGAGGCGGATCAGCCAGTCGATTTCTTTCACCGCCTCCGAATCGATCGACTGCGCGTCGCCCTTGGGCCATTGCGCGATGATGAGATCGTGATCGCGCTGGCCGAGCGCGTGCCACAGCTCTTCGGTGATGAAGGGCATGAAGGGGTGGAGCAGGACCAGGATCTGGTCGAGCACCCAGCCGGCGACCGCGCGGGTTTCGTCTGCAGCACTCCGTTCGCCCTGAGCTTGTCGAAGGGCGGCTTCGCGGGCTTCGACAGGCTCAGCCCGAACGGTATTTTGGGGCGCGCTCAGCACCGGCTTGATGAGCTCGAGATACCAGTCGCAGAAGCGGCTCCATACGAACTGGTAGATCGCGTTGGCGGCGCCGTCGAAGCGCAGGTCGGCGAGCGCGAGGTCGACCGCCTGGATCGTTTCGATCGTCTCGGCGATGATCCATGTGTTGACCGCGAGGTGCGCTTCGGGCGCGTCGAGCGTGGCGCTGCCGCCGATGCCGTTGGCCTGGCAGAAGCGCGCGGCGTTCCACAGCTTGGTGGCGAAGTTGCGATAGCCGGCGACGCGGCTTTCATCCATCTTGATGTCGCGACCCTGGCTCTCCATCGCCGCCATGAAGAAGCGCAGCGCGTCGGCGCCGTAGGTGTCGATCAGGCCGAGCGGATCGACCGTGTTGCCCTTCGACTTGGACATCTTCTGCCCGTCCGCCGCGCGGACGAGGCCGTGGAGATACAAGGTCTTGAAGGGCACATCTCCCATGAAGTGCAAACCCTGCATCATCATCCGCGCGTCCCAGAAGAACAGGATGTCGAAGCCCGAAATGAGGATGTCGTTGGGATAGCGGCCATGGAGCGTGCGATCCTTCCCGCTCGCGGGGAGGGGGACCGCCGGCGAAGCCGGTGGTGGAGGGCCTTCGGTGCTGGGCGAACCGCTTGTGGCGGAGGCCCCTCCACCAAGACGCTGCGCGTCTTGGTCCCCCTCCCCGTTCCGGGGAGGATCGGGCCAGCCCATCGTCGCAAAGGGCCACAGCGCCGACGAGAACCAGGTATCGAGGACGTCTTCGTCGCGGCGGAGCGGGACGCGCTCGCCTGCCTGGGCTCGAGCCTCCTCCTCGGTCTCGGCGACGAAAATGTGGCCGTCCTCGGCATACCAGGCCGGAATCCGGTGCCCCCACCATAGCTGGCGCGAGACGCACCACGGCTGGATGTTCTCCATCCAGTTGAAGAAGGTCTTCTCCCACGTCTTGGGGACGATCGTGATCGCGCCCGAGCGGACCGCCTCGATCGCGGGTTGGGCGAGGGTCTTGGCGTCGACATACCATTGGTCGGTGAGCCACGGCTCGATGACGACGCCCGAGCGGTCGCCATAGGGGGTCTGGATGACGCGGTCCTCGATGCGTTCGAGGAAGCCTTGCTCTTCGAGTAGCGCGACGACTTGCTTGCGGGCTTCGAAGCGGTCGAGGCCCAGCAACTCCTCGGGGATGCGACCGTCGGCGGTTTGCGTCACGCGCGCCTGGGCGTCGAGCATGTTGAGCATGTCGGACGCCTTGATTCCGGCGCGAACACCGACCTCGAAGTCGTTGAAATCGTGGCCCGGCGTGATCTTAACCGCGCCCGAGCCAAGTTCGGGATCGGCGTGCTCGTCGGCGACGATCGGGATTTCGCGCCCCGTTATCGGCAGCTTCACCTTCTTGCCGATCAGCGCGGCGTAGCGCTCGTCGGTCGGATGCACGGCGACCGCCATGTCGGCGAGCATCGTTTCGGGGCGGGTGGTGGCGACATGAATGACGCCGCTGCCGTCCGCGAGCGGGTATTTGAGGTGCCAGAACTTGCCCTGCACCTCGCGCGTCTCGACCTCGAGGTCGCTGATCGCGGTGCCGAGGCCGGGGTCCCAGTTGACGAGGCGCTTGTCGCGATAGAGCAGGCCCTCGTTATAGAGGTCGACGAACACCTTGAGGACCGCCTTGGAGAAGCCCTCGTCCATCGTGAAGCGCTCGTTGGCCCAATCCATCGAGCAGCCGAGCCGGCGGAGTTGCTGGGTGATCTGGCCGCCGCTCTCGGCCTTCCATTCCCACACCTTCTCGACAAATTGCTCGCGCGTGTAGTTGGTGCGCTTGTCCTGGCGGAGCGCCATCTGCCGCTCGACCACCATCTGCGTGGCGATGCCGGCGTGATCGGTGCCGACCACCCAGAGCGCGTCCTTGCCCTGCAGGCGCGCATGGCGGACGAGGATGTCCTGCAGCGTGTTGTCGAGCGCGTGGCCGATATGGAGGCTGCCGGTCACGTTGGGCGGCGGGTTGACGATCGTCCAGGGCTCGGCGCCGGGGCGGTCCGGATGGAACTGCCCGGTCTCCTCCCAATGGGAATACCAGCGCTTCTCGATTGCGGCGGGGTCGAAGGTCTTGGGCAGCTCGCTCATGGCAGCGGCCTTAGCGGGAGGCCGCGCAAAGGAAAAGCGGGCGCATCCTTAATGCCGTTCGCCCTGAGCCTGTCGAAGGGCTGCTCCTCCCGGCAGCCGGGAAGAACGGTGCTTCGATAAGCTCAGCACGAACGGATCGGGCGTATTCCCGTTAATGACGAGAATCAGATCGTGTTCGGATCGATCGGTTTGGCCACAGGCTCGGTCTCGACCGCCTTCACCGTCTTGGCGGGCGCCGCGCCATCGGCGACCGCGGGCGTCACCTTGGCGCCGTCGCATTTGCCGGCGCTGGTGCGGATCACCTGCGGCTGGTCGCTCGACCCGTCCGACGTCATCCGCACAGTCTGCGTGCAGCCGTTGCTGCTCGTCGTCGAGACATAGGAATAGCTGACCGTCCCGCCGGGCACGGTCTTCATGTCGGCATGCTGCAGCGGCGCTGCCGTCGCCGGCATCTGCTGGAGCATCGCCGCCTGGCGCATCATCGCATCGGCCTGCGCGTCCATCGCCGCCATCATGCGGTCCATCGCCGCGAACGAGGGATCGATCATCGCGACAGGCACCATCGGCACGGCGCGCACCGCGACCGGCACGATTCGCACTTGCGGCGGCGTGTCACCGACATAGCGGACCTTGGCGACCGAGCCATCTGGCATCGCCACGTTCATGACGTGGACCGCGTGCTCGGCGGCGACCGCGGTACCGGCCAGCGCGGCGCTGGCGAGGCCGCCCAGAAGAACCTTCGACATCAGGCGCATGAAAACAACCCTCCGGCATGATGAATCGGGAAGATCGGAGGCTATCAGGCCAAGCTGAACGTCGGATGACCGACGATGCGCTCAGGAGCCGAGCGGCACCGCGGCCACCCGCATCGTTTCGAAATCGAGCGTGAGGGAGGCCAATTGCGCGATCGCGTCGTCGCCGATCCGCGCCGCGCTCTCCTTGTCCTGGTCGGCGATCGAGACGTCGGTCAGCGTCACCGGCGCGCCGGCGAGCTTCAGGGTCAGCTTCGCCACCACCTTCTGGCGCGATTTGACGATCCCCCCTGCCCCGCCGATCCGCCGATCGTGCGCCACTGCCGAGCGCTGCTGCGCGCGCGTGAGCAGGGCACGGCCCAAACCGCGCAGATAGCTCGCATTGGCGCCGGTATCGAGATGTGCGCCGCGCGTTCCCCGCGCGGTCGAGATCGGCACGCCGACGCCTTCCTCGTGCCAATAGAGCCGCGGCGCGTCGGCCGGCACGGCGGGCGCGGCATTGCCGAGCGCGAGCGCCTGCCCGCCGTCGAGCCAGGCGACGCGCTCGAAGGCGACCAAAGCGGGAAGCCCGAGGATCGCCGGAATGGTCGGCAGGTCGGCGATCGTCAGCTGCGCGTCGGGCAGCACCAGCACCGGCAGGTTCTCGACCGTGGCGCCGCCGATCGTCAGCGTGTCGATCACGCCCATTTGCCCTTTGACCGGAGCGGTCGTGGTGCCGACCTGGACGCTTCCCGACAACATTCGCACCGCGATGCGATCGGCGACCGATTGAGACACCACCGACACTTCGGCGCCCGAATCGATGAACCACGGCAGCGCGAAGCCGTTGACGGTCACGCTCGCACTGCGGCTGCCGAGCTTGTTGGCGATGAGCGGCACCCTGGCCGATCCGATCGCGCGGACCGGCGGCAGCCCCTGCAGCGCCTTGGCCATGGCGATATCATCGTCGGCCTCGCCCTTGGGCGCGACGGCCGCCTCGGCAGAGCAGGCAGCGAGCGCGGCCTCGTACCAGCCGCGCACGCCGTCGTCGCTGCACAGCCGATGCCACATCTGGGCGCGATCGCCCTTGGCCGCGTCCGGATTGGCGGCGAGCCAGCGCTGGATCGCTGCATCGGCGCCGGGCTCGCCGAATTGCGAGGCGCGAAGCAGGGTGGCGACCGTCCCCCGGGGCGGCGCGGCATAGGGATCGGGGAGCGGCGGCAGCGACGGATCGCTCGCCGCCAGCAGCATCGTGACGGCGAGCAACGCGCCCGCACGCCTCGGCGAGATCATCCGCCGGCCTGGCCGGTGATCCGGGCGATCTCGCGCGCGACCATCTGCTCGACCAGCTCGGGCAGGTTGGCGTCGAGCCACTCGCGCAGCATCGGCCGCAACATTTCGCGGACCAGCCCTTCGAGCGTGTCGCTGCCCGCGGTGTCAGGCTTGACCACCAGCCGCGACAGCGCCTCGAGCGCGCCGCGGCTCGCATCGGCGGTCTGGCGGGAAAGGATATCGTCGTCGGCGCGCGACGGCTTTGCGGGTTTGGACGCAGGCACGGGATCGCTCAGCTCCAGGATTTCGTCATCGTCTTGCGCGCTGTCCGGCGCGGCGGCGGCGCGCGCGGCAAGGGCGGCGGGCCGGATCGGCTTTTTCTGCCGCGGCGCGGGCGCAGCCTCGCCTTCCTCGGCGATGATCCGCTTGATCGAGGACAGGATGTCCTCCATCGACGGTTCGGCGCTCACATCCCCCATCGGCAACCTCGTCCGCATTACGGTTAACTCAACTGCCGGTCACTGCGGGATTCGGCGGGCCGCTGTCAATGGCCGAATCGAGCGCGGGCACCGCGGAAGGATGGACTTCCGCGCCCTGCGTCGGCGTATTGGCGGTGCTCGTCGCAACCGGCGTCGGCGCCGGGTCCTCGTCCCAATCCCACATTTTGTGGTGGACGCGATTGAAGTTCGCCAACGGATTGTAGAGCCCGCCACCGGCAAGGCCGAGGTCCTTGGCCTCGGCATGGCCCATCGCGGCGAGCAAGGCGAAGCCCGCGACATAGGCATCGCGTTGCGCCGAAACGAGCGTCACCTGCGCGTTGAGCAGCTCCTGCTCGGCGTTGAGGATATCGAGAATGGTGCGATTCCCGACGCTGTTCTCGGCGCGCACCCCGGTCAGCGACAGGCGGTTGGCGTCGACTGCGACATTGGACGATTTGATGACCTGCTCGGCCGCCTGCCACGCGGCATAGTTCGAACGGGCGTTGTCGATCACCTGGCGCTCGGCGGCCGTCGCCTGCTCGATCGCCTGGCTCTGATAGGCTTGCGCCTGGCGCACCTCGGCGGCGGGGCGCCCACCCTGATACAGGGGGATGGTCAGTTGAACGCCGGCCTGCGCCGATTTGCCCGAATTGGGCGCGCGGCCGGCATTGCCGACGTCCTCCAGCGTATTGAGGTAATTGTAATATTGCCCATTGGCGAACAGGCTCAGCTTGGGCAGCCGATCGGCGCGCGCCGCTTTGACGTCATAGCCATAGGCCTCGCTGGTCTTTTTCGCGGCGAGCAGCGTAGGGTTGTCCGTCAGCGCGATCTGCACCGCCTCTTCCGGGCTGCGCGGCAACAGCGGCAGCGCCGGCGGCGGCTCGAGCTCGCCCGGCGGCGTGCCGACCAGCCGCACGTAATTCTCGCGGCTGGCGATCAGGTTCGACTGCGCAGTCTCGAGGTCACTGCGCGCCTGTGCGAGGCGTGCCTGCGACTGCGCGACGTCGGTCTTGGTCAGATCGCCGACCTGGAAGCGATCGTTGGTCGCCTTGAGGTTGACTTCGAGGACGTTGACGTTCTGCGCGTTGAGCCCGACGATCGCCTCATCGCGGATCACGTCCATGTACGCGCCGACCACTTCGGTGAAGAGGTCGCTCTCGGTCTCGCGGAGATTGGCGCGCCCTGCCTCGACCCGGGTTTTCGCCGCCCGGATCGAATTGCGCACCCCGCCGCCCGAATAGATAGGCATCGATATCTGGGGCGTCACGGTGATCGAGCGCGACGGCTCGAGATAGGCGTTCGCGCCCTTGACGAGGCTGTTGGTGTAATCGGCCTCGACATTCGCGCTCGGCAGGCCGTTGGCGCGCGCCAGCGGCACCGTCTCGTCGGTCGCGCGCAGCCCGGCGCGCGCGCCGGTGATCGTCGGGTTGCTTTCATAGGCCTGCTGCAACGCCTGCTGCAGCGTTTCGCCGAATGCAGGCGAGGCGAGAACCGTCGCCATTGCGGCGCCGCCGAGAACGAAGGATCGGATCATGGCAGCGCTCGTGTCTCTCTCGTTTAGAAGGTGAAGGCCTTGGGGCGGGCGAATCCGGGCAGCGCGACACAGTCAATATCGGCGAAGGTGGTGAGGCCGAATCCGCCTGCGCTGCGCACGCCGGCAGCAAGCCGCGTGACGCCGCGATCGACGAGGCCGGTGACCACGCGCCCACCGGGTGCGACCTGATCGACCAGCGTTTGCGGCAAATGCTCGACCGCACCATCGACGACGAGCAGATCGTAGGGCGCGTGGCCGGGCGAACCCGCGGCCAGATCGCCCTCGACCAATTCGACATTGGCATAGCCAGCCAGCGCGGGCCGCGCGATCGCAACCAGCGCGGGATCCGATTCGACCGCGACGACCGATCGCGCGAGCTCGGCGAGCACCGCCGCGGTATAGCCGCCGGCAGCGCCGATCAGCAGGACGCGGTCGCCGGCATTGATCTCGGCGCGGGTGAGCAGCTTGCCCGTGGCGATCGGTACGTTGGCGGCCCGCCCGTGCGCGATCGGCACCGCGGTATCGCGATAGGCGAGCGCGCGCTGCGCCTCGGGCAGGAAATCCTCGCGCGGCACACGCGCCATCGCCGCAACCACGCGCGGATCGTTGACCGCATTGGTGCGCAGCTGGCTCGCCACCATCGCCTCACGCATCCGCGCAAAATCAGTCGTATCGATCGTCGCCTGGGTCATCATTGCCTGCCTCTTCGCATAACTGTCATAGTCATGCAATACACGTATTGCCACGCCGGCTTCTATCGCGCCCTTCTTCCCCCGCCAAGCATGCCTGCGGCAAAAAACCCGAGCGACGGTTGACATGGGCGCCGCCCCCGCGCATCTGCGCCGCTCCGGCCCGATGGCGGAGTGGTTACGCAGAGGACTGCAAATCCTTGCACGCCGGTTCGATTCCGGCTCGGGCCTCCAGATTCCTTTAGTCGCCGCACCGAGCGGGCTGGTGCGGCAAGCCAAAACTCAGCCGATCATGCCGCCGTTTTCGGCATCGCGCGCGAGCTGGCGGCCGATCGCGTCGAACAGCGAATCCATCGCCACCGGCTTGAACAGCACTTCGTCGGCGCCAGCCTGGAGGCAGCGTTCGCGCAGATCGACCGCGGTATCGGCGGTGACGACGATGATCGGCAGCTTGCCCTTGGCGTCGTCACGCGCGCGGATGCGGCGAATCGCCTCGAATCCGTCCATGCCCGGCATGCGCAGGTCGACCAGAACGATATCGAACGCCCTCTCCTCGACCAGCGCCAGCCCGCGCTCGGCGCTGTCCGCTTCGGTCAATTGCGCGCCGGCCACATCGAGCATGTCCTTGACGACACGCCGATTCATTGGATCGTCTTCGATGAAGAGGACATTCATCATCGTTCACCCGCGCAACCAGCGGCTCGTTTCGGTAGTGGACTCATTGGTGGGCCCCTCTATCGACTCAAGCGGCGTCGGATACAAGGACGGTATCGCGATTGGTGTCCCGTTTCGTCGCATTGATCGGATAGAGCGCGTCGCACAAGGCCGGGCCGGCGATCGGCTTGGCGATCACCTGGTCGACGCCAAGCGCTTCGATTGCCGTCGTTTCCGCCGCGTCGTCGGGTCGCCAGAGCAACGCGAAATGAGTCTCTTCGGCGCCTGCAGCCAGCGCCGCTAGCGCCCTGGCCCAATCGTCCCCTGCGGCGCGCACGGTACTTTCATCGAGCAATACGGTCGCCACCGCGCCGGCGGCCAGACGCTCGCCGGCTTCGTCGATCGAGGCTGCGACCTCGATCGTGCCGGCGCGCTCTTCGAGCAGCGCGCGGAGCATTGCCCTCGTGATCGGGTTGCGGTCGACGATCAGCAGCGCAGGGCCCGCGGCGCCATCGCCCGTCTCGTCAGCCGCCTCGTCGGCGGCCTCGATCATCGGCAGATCAATGGTGAAAGTCGTCCCTTCGCCGAGCCGGCTCTCGACCGCCACGTCACCGCCCATCGCGCGGGCGAGGTTGCGGCAAATTGCCAACCCGAGTCCGGTGCCGCCGAACCGCCGCGTCGTGCTGGCATCGGCCTGCCGAAACGATTCGAATACTTCGTCGAGCTTGTCGGGCGCGATGCCGATTCCGGTATCGGCGACCATGATGCGCACGCGCCGGCCTGCTGCCGCCTCGACCACCGATCCGCTCAGCACGATCCGGCCCGCCTCGGTGAACTTGAGCGCGTTCGAGAGCAGATTGAACACCACCTGGCGCAAGCGCGCGGAATCCCCCATCACCCGCGCCGGGCAATCGTCGAGCGCCAGGTCGAACGCGATGCCGCGACTCTCGGCTTGGTCGCGCCAGACCCGAGCGACGTCGGTCAGCACCGCGCAGACGTCCATCGGCGCGCGCTCGATCGTCATGTTGCCGGTCTCCATCTTGGCGACGTCGAGGATGTCGTCGACCAGCGCCCGCATCGTCACACCTGCAGACTGCACGACGCCGAGGCGATCGCGCGTCTCCGCCGGCAGCTTGGGATCGGCGAGCATCACCTGGGTCATGCCGAGGATGCCGTTCAATGGCGTGCGGATTTCGTGGCTGGTCGTCGCCAGGAACTCGGTCTTGGCGGCGAGCGCCCTGGCGAGCGCGGTGTTGGTGACGGCGAGTTCGTCCTTGGCGGCACGCTCCTCGTTGCGGCTGCGCCGGATGATGACGATGCCGATCGCCAACATCGCGATGATGATGATGGTGACGCCGCCCGCCGCGATGAAGGCCATCCGCACGGTGCGCGCCTGCGCGCGCTCGTAGGTGATCTTGCGCTGCAGATCCTGCGCTTCGAGCTTGGCGATCTTGAGGTTCTGATTGGTATAGTCGAACCGCGCCGCCATCAGCGCCGTGTTGGCCGACGCCGCGAGGCTCGCGGCCTGGTCGTCGAGTTTTTTCAGCGCCTCGAGATGGGCCAGGGCGAGGTCGTCGCGGCCGAGGCGCTTGTAGATTTCATATGCCGTATCGTGCGCATCGCGGTCCTTGAGCGTGCTCGAATCGCCAGCGCCAATCGCAAACGAGCGACGGATGAAGCTTTCGGCGCGATCGAGTTGGTTTTGTTTGAGTGCCGACGCCGCTGCAATGGCGTAAAGCTGTGGCAGCCAGCCGTGAACCTCTGGAGCTTCAGCGAGGGCGAAGCCCTTGTTCAACATGGTATCGGCATGCAGGGGATTGCCCGCAGCCAGATCATTGCGCGCAATGTTGCCGATTACAGTGATTTCAAGATTTTTGCTCTTCAGTTGCTGAGCGAGCGCGAGCGCGACGCGATATTCGGCGCCCGCCTCCGCATATCGCTTCAGATGATACAAAGTATTCCCGTGGTTAATTCGCATATAAAGCGACAGGCTTGCGTCTCCTTGATAAATCTCAGACGCTTGCGCATCGTACTTCAGCGCCCTTTGAAGGTCGTTTGCGTCGCGATAAAGCGAGGCAATTTCCTGCAAGGCGATTGCCTGATTTCGCTGGTCGCCAACTTCACGGAAAATAGTGTATGCGCGATGATAGTCCCGTAGCGCATCGGCAACACGCGCGGTCATCGCGTCGAATCCGCCTCGCGACAGCAGTACGTTTCCCAATAGCTCGTTATGTCGCGGTTCTGCGCTTACGATCTTGAAGGCGCTATCAAGAAGCGGCTTGGCTTGTTGTGGCTTGTTGAGGCGCAATAAGGCCTCGCCTTGCAACCAACGTGCCTTGGCCAAGACCAGTCGCTCTTGCGCGGTAATACCGGCACGCACGAGGTCATGATCAACGGCCGCGGCAGTTGCCAGTACTCGATCCGGGCTGGAGCCCATCACCGCCTTCACTCGGTCAAGCCGAAGACTATAGGCGTCGGTCGCGGACGGAGCCGCGGCTCTCGCTGGGACCATGCCGAATGCCGCCGCGACCAGCAAAAGCAGACACGTCGCTCGACCGACATACTGCGACAGCGACGATGCAGCCGAACTAAGCACGTTCCCAGAAGCTCGCCGGCTGATTGAAGGCGCCTTGTGCCACTGAGGGTCGCGCAAGGCGCGGTTCGGCCGTCAAATAATCGAGCAGTGCATCGAACGGCATCGGCCGACTGATCAGGAAGCCCTGCACCATATCACAGCCCATCACGCCCAACAGCGCAAACGCCGCTTGCGTTTCGACGCCTTCGGCGGTGACTTCCATCTCCATCGCGTGGGCGAGGTCGATCGTCGAACGGACGATGAGCGGATCGCGATTGCTGCTGGTCAGGTGCATCACGAACATCTTGTCGATCTTGAGTTCGCGTGCCGGTAACTGCTTCAAATAGGCGAGTGAGGAGAGACCCGCGCCATAATCGTCGATGGCGATCGGTACGCCGATCGCGGCGATCTCGCGAAGATGTGCGATTGCCGTTTCCGGATCGCGGATCACCGATGTTTCGGTGATTTCGAACCCGATCCGTCCACGCGCCCCACGCACCCGATCGCAGGCCTCGGCGACGAAGCCAGCATCATTCAGTAGTTGACCGGAAATGTTGACAAAAATTTCGAGATCGTGTCCGGTATCGGCGAGGCGCTGCTGGTCCGCCAAAACCTGATCGAGCGTCCACAAGGTGAGATCGGCAATCACCCGCGCCTCTTCGGCGGCGGGAATGAAGTCGCCCGGCAAGATCAGCCCACGCTCGGGATGTCGCCAACGGATCAGAGCCTCGACGCCAGTGGTCTTCTGGCGGCGAATATGAAGCTTTGGCTGATAATAGAGGCACATTTCGCCGCGTGCAATCGCACCCGGCAGATCGCGGGCCAATGCCAGTTGGCCAACCGTATTATCGATTGCGGAAAGATCGCGAACCACGATCCGCTGCTCACGTCGCGCAATCGTTGCAGCCTCCTCCAATTCCTCGGCGAGGCGAATGTCGTCGACGCAGTCGATCGGCGCAGCCGCCGCGGCGAGCACAATTTCACAGCGATACGAGCCTTGGTCGGTCCGCATCGGTGTCGACAGCCGCGCAGCGAGAATTGCCAATGCGGCATCGACGTCACCCCGTGCGTCACCGTCCAGGCGAAATTCCAGACTCGACCGACTGATTGCCGCCAAGCGGACAGCCGGAAGCGCGGCAAGCACGCGCGCTTCAACACCATCGATCAGTCGGCCGGCGTCGGCAACGCCCAATTGACGGCGCAACTCGCTGAAATTGCTGATTTCAACCGAACACTGAAAGACCCAGTTTGCGGCACCAAGACGATTGCCGCTGCCGTTTCCGCTGACGGCGGGATTCGCTGCCGGCCGAAAACTGACAGGCGTCCGCGTGCGCGTCGGCGAGCGCTCGGCGCAGGTCTCGGCCGCGACGAGCGACGCGGTTGCTGTCGTCGTGACAGCACCCCGGGACGGGGCGCCGCGGCGGAATGACCGAAGAAAAGAAGCACGGGCCATAGCCACACCTCTAGGCGCGCGACGTTGAAGAACCCTTAAAGACGTGCGTGATCCCGAGATGGGACGCGATCTGACGCAGAAACATTGCGTTATGCCTAATTTTCCTTTAAGGATCAGCCACGCTTTCACGAGCGTGCTATGGGAGAAAAGTTCATGATGATGCTGCTTTTTGCGACGTCGCACCCGGAAGAAGTTCGTCCCTGGTAAACGACGCGGCTAACCCGGTTTCAATTTTTCGGTGCTGATACACGCAGTTAGATTGAAACCGGGTTGGCACCTGTTGGCTTGCACGGTTGCGCAGGCGCGCACATGGTTCCGTTTCGCCCGCGTTGGCGAATCGGCCTGATAATTGTCTCTTTTCGGGGCATTGCAAGTCGCCGCTCTCGTTGGAGTGCGGCAATTTTTTTGTTCGAGCGGTGCGGTTATCGATCGCCAGACGGCTCGTGCGCGGTCAGCTGCGCGGCGATTCCGCTTCCGCGGCAGTTTGCCATCCACCCCCCAACGCCTTGAACAACGCCGCGGTATATTCTCGCAGCTGAGCATCGCTCATCGCCACTTGTTCGCGCGCCTTCAGAACATCGGTTTCGGCGTTGAGCAGTGAATTCTGCGCGACGAAGCCGGTGCGATATTGCGCCTCCACCGAGTTCGCCGTTTCCTCGCTGTCGGCGAGCGCCTTGCGCAAGGTCGCGTTGCGGCGGCGCTCGGTATCGATCTGCGCCAGCGCATCCTCGACATCACGCAACGCGCCGAGCACGGTCTTGCGGTAGTTAAGATACGCCTGCTCGCGATCTTCCTTGCGCATGCCGACCGCGGCCTTGCGCTTGCCCCAGTCGAGCAGCGGAAATTGCGCCGCCCCTGCCCCGGTCAACTGCAGGCTGTCGCCGGTGAACAGGTTGGACAGCGCCGAGGAGATCAGCTCGACCATGCCGGTCAGGTTGAACTTGGGATAGAGGTCCGCGACCGCGACCCCGATATCGGCGGTCGCCGCCGCCAGCTGGCGCTCGGCGGCACGCACGTCGGGGCGCCGGCGCAGCAGGTCGGACGGAAGGCCGGCGGGTATCGCCGGCACCGGCGCCCCCGATGCCGCGGGAGCCGCCAGCTCGGCGGTAAGCGCCTCGGGCGGCTCGCCGAGCAGGATACCGAGCGCATGACTGCGCATCGCGATGTCGGCGTTGATCGGCTCGAGCGTCGCGCGCAGGCTGGTGATGCTGGCGTTCTGGCGCGTCACGTCGACATGCGGCGCCAGCCCGACCTGGGCGACATGCGCGGCGATTTCGAGCGCGCGGGTCTGTCGCGCGATCTCTTCGTCGACGATCCGCGCCCGCTCCTGATCGGCGCGAAGGGTGAAATAGGCGTCGGCGACCTCGGCGGCGAGCGTCACCGCGGCGTCGCGGCTGTTCCACACCGCCGCCTGTTCACGCGCCCGCGCCGCCTCGACGCCACGACGCGCGCCGCCGAACAAATCGAGCTCCCAGCTCGCGTCAAAGCCTGCCGAATAGGTGGTGATCCCGTCGCCGGGCAGCGCGACGCCGCCGCCGGACCCCGGGCCGCTTCCCGAACCCGAGCCGCCGCCAAACTGCCTGGCCAGCGAGGCGAGCCCGGCATTTTTTGAGAAATGGATGTAATTGACGTTGGCCTGGGCATCGACGGTCGGCTTGCCGTTCGCCTCGGCCACGATTTCGGCGAGCCGCGCCTGGCGCACGCGCGAGGCGGCGACCTGGATGTCGGGATTGCCCGCCAGCGCGCGCTCGACCAACTGGTCGAGCTGGGGATCGCCGAACGCGCGCCACCACGTCGCCGGGTCCACTTCGGCGCCGGGCGGCGGCGTTTCCGCCCCCGGCCCTTGATACGCCGCGGGCACTGCCATTTCGGGCGCGTGATAATCGGGCCCGACCGTGCACGCGGTCACCAGCGCCAGCGGCGCGAGGCCGGCCAGGAGATGTTTCGCGGTCAATGCGCCATTCCTCCTCCGCCTTGCCCTCGCTTGGGCGAGCGCATCAGCAATGCCACCGGCGACACGATCAGCACGACGATCATCAATGCGTGGAACACGTCGAGGAACGACAGCATCGCCGCCTGTCGCTGGACCTGCTGATAGAGCACCGCGAGCGCCGTCTGGTTGGGCAGCCCCGGCGAGCCGCCGCCGCCGAACAGGCCACTCGCGGTGCTGATCCAGTCGCTGTAATTGGGATCGAGCGGGTTGAGCCGTTCGACCAGCACCGCCTGGTGCCGCTGCAACCCGTTCGCCAGCATCACTTGCGAGAAGGAGATGCCGACGGTGCCGCCCAGATTGCGGAACACGTTGAGCAGGCTCGATGCCTGCGCCGTCTTGCGCTGCGGCAGCCCGACATAGGCGACCGCGTTTATCGGGATGAACAGGAACGGCAGCGCCACCGACTGATAGAGCCGCGCCATCGCCGCGTCGCCGAACGAGATGTCGGCAGTCAGGTGCGACATGTTCCACAAGGCGCCGGCCTGAATCAGCAGCGCGGGAAACAGCAGGAAACGCACGTCGACCTTGTCGGCGAGCCGCCCGGCAAAGGGCACCGCGGCAAGCGTCGCCAGCCCTCCCGCGGTCAGCGCCAGCCCGGCATCGAGCGCGCTGTAGCCGAGGACTTGCTGCAGCATCTGCGGTATCAGCTGAGTGGTGGCGAACAGGATCATGCCGGTGGTCGCCATGACCAGGATGGTCAGCGCGAAATTGCGGTTCTTGAGCAGGCTCAGATCAATCACCGGATCGTCGTGGTTGAGCTCCCAGAACACCAGAGCCAGCAACGAAACGCCGGAAATCAGTGCGGTGGTGACGATCAGCCCGCTCGAGAACCAGTCCTCGCGCTGGCCGCGGTCGCAGGTGATCTCGAGAAAACCGAGCCCGAGCGTGACGAGCAGCACGCCGATATAGTCGATGCGGATTCCGCGCGCGTGGAGCTTGCGGCGGTCCTCCTTGATCGCTTCGGGCTCGTCGACGAAGATTTCGGTGAGGAACAGGGCAATGATCCCGACCGGCACGTTGATCAGGAAGATCCAGTGCCAGCTTGCGTGATCCGTGATGTAGCCGCCCAGGGTCGGCCCGAACACCGGCCCGACGATGACGACGATGGCAAAGGCGGCGAACGCCACACCGCGCTTGTTGGGCGGAAAGGTATCGGCGAGGATCGATTGCTCGACCGGCGCCAGCCCGCCGCCGCCGATACCCTGGAACACACGCGCCAGCACCAGGGTGGTCAGGTTGGGCGCCATCCCGCACATCAGCGAGGAGATGGTGAACAGCGCGATCGAGATCATGAAATAGCGCTTTCGCCCGATCACGTCGCTGAGCCAGCCCGAAATCGGGATGACGATGGCGTTGGCGACGAGGTAGCTGGTCAGTACCCAAGTCGCCTCGTCGTTGGAGATCGACAGGCCGCCGGCGATATGCGCGAGGCTCACGTTGGCGATCGAGGTGTCGAGCACCTCCATGAAGGTCGGCAGCGAGATGATGAAGACGATCAGCCACGGGCTGTACGGCCCTGCGGCCGAGCGGGTCGGCTCCCAGGCATGAACAGCCGCGCTCGCCATGTCAGCGGACCTTGACGGTCGGCACCACCGACATGCCCGGCCCGATCGGATATTTGCGCGGATCGGCGCCGTGCTGCGTGTCGAATTCGATACGGACAGGTACGCGCTGCACCACCTTGACGTAATTGCCCGTCGCGTTCTGCGGCGGCAGGATCGAGAAGGCCTGGCCAGCGCCGCGCTGGATCGAATCGACATGGCCGGCGAAATGCACGTCAGGGAAGGCATCGACCTTGATGTCGACCGGTTGCCCGATGCGCATCTGGGTGAGCTGCGTTTCCTTGAAGTTGGCGGTCACCCACATGCGATCGGGAACGATCGCCATCAGGTTCATCCCCGGCGCGACATAGCTGCCGAGATTGACCGAGCGATTGACCACTTGCCCTGCCACCGGTGCGGTAAGGCGATAATCGCCAAGGTTGACCTGCGCCTGCCTGGCCTGCGCCTGCCGCGCGGTGATCATCGCCTGCGCCGCGGCGACTTGCTTGCGCGCGACGGCGATCTGCGCATCGGCATTGTCGATCGCCTGGCGCGCGGCGGCAGCCTGCGCCGCGGTCGAGCGCGCCTGCGCGCGCGCTTGATCCAGCTGTTGCCCGGCGACCGCATTGCGATCGATCCGCGCCAGTTCCTGATAGCGCGCAAGGTCCTGTGCCGCCTTCTGCGCATCGGCAAGCGGCGCGCGCGCCTGCGCGGCGGCCTGATCGCGCGCGGCGATCGCCGCGGTCACTTGCGCCTCGGCCTGCTTTTCCTGCGACACCGCCTGCTGGACGTTGGCCTGCGCCTCGGCGAGGGCGGCTTGCGGGCTGGTCGGCCGGATTACCGCGAGCAGCCGGCCCGCCTCGACGTGCCGGTTGTCGACATCGGCAACCTGCACCAGCGTTCCCGATACTTGCGGGGCAAGGCGCACGACATGCGCGTCGACGAAGGCGTCGTCGGTCGATTCATATTGCCGCGCGTGCAGCCAATAGAGCAGCGCGCCGATCGCGATCACCGCGACGACAACGATCAGGATGATCCAAAACTTGGGTTTCTTGAACAGCGAGGTTTTCTTTTCCTCGCCGTTTTCTTCTTCCGCCGCTTTCCCGGAATCGCCGGCGGTGGCGTGGCCGCGATTTTCGGGCGCGGTCTCGTCACCGTTCTCGCGCGCCTCGTCGCGCTGGTCGTCTTCACTCATGACGGCTCCTGTCGTTCGGCGATCAACCGGTCGAGAATGGCATCGGTGTTGGCGGCGATCCGTGCGCGCACCTCGGCGATGAGTTCGGGCGAATCGGCGGGGCGTTCGAACAATTTGTCGCACGTCGCGCGGGCGACGCGCATCGCCAGCACCTGGCCGAACAAAGTGATCACCGCAACGCGCGAGACGCTCGCCTCGCGGCGCCCGGTGGCGATGCAGACGAGATCGACGAGCAGCGTCATCAGCTGCCCCATCGGGCCGGCATAGATACGGTCGAACGCCTCGGTGGGGTTCATCTGCTCGCGCATGATGAACATCGACCAGGGCGCCGTCTGCTTGCTCGCCAGCTTGTCGATCATCCGGCCAAGAATCGTCTGGATCGCCGCGCGCGCCGCTTCGGGCGTGTCGGGCAGGTCGTTCGTATCGAAGCGCTCGGCGACGCCTTCCATCTGCTGCGCAATATAATCGGCGGCGGCGAGGTAGAGCCCCTCCTTGCCGCCATAATGATAGGTGATCGAGGACATCGCCGTCCCCGCCGCGGCAGCGATGCCGCGCGTGCTCGCGCCTTCGAGCCCCTTCTGCCCGAATTCGCGCACCGCCACTTCGAGGAGCCGATCATGTGCCATTGTGGAAGGCCTTTAGTTCGATCGAACGAACCAGGCAAACGGATTCTTGCTATTGGATGAACGGAAGCGTTCGCTTGCCCAACGCTGGGACGATCGGCCGGTTCCTGGCCTGGAGCCAGCCCATTCATTCATCGTCACCCTGGGTTCGGCCCGGAGTCTCGCAATCGTCATCAGGCAGCGGACCCCCGGATCAAGTCCAGCGTGACGAACAGGGGAAATCAGGCGGCCCGTCGCTCCTTCGGCGCAGGATTGGAAAATTCCATCTCGCGATCGACCGAGCCAAACTTGAGCGCCATCAGGTCGCGCGCGTAATTCTGGTTGAGCCGCCAGGGCTTGCGATGGCCCTGCCGCGGCAGCTTGTCGATCGAGCGCTGGACATAGCCCGAAGTGAAATCGAGGAACGGCACCGGCTCGATTCCCTCTCCCCCGACGCGCGGCGTCGCCTGCCGCATGCCCTTGCGCCGCATCGCGTTAAGCAGCCGGCAGACATAGAGGCTGGTGAGGTCCGCCTTCAGCGTCCACGAGGCGTTGGTATAGCCGAAGGTCGAGGCGAGATTGGGCACGCCCGAGAACATCATCCCCTTGTAATTGTAGGTCTGGGCGAAATCGACCGCCGCGCGGTCGACGGTGAACGCGATGTCGCTCATCAGCTGCAGCTGGAGCCCGGTCGCCGTGATGATGATGTCAGCCGGCAGCGTCTCGCCGGATTCGAGCCGGACACCTTCGGCGACGAAGCGGTCGATCTGCCCCGTCGCCACCGATGCCCGCCCCTCTCGAATCGCCGCGAACAGGTCGCCGTCGGGGACGAGGCAGAGCCGCTGGTCCCAGGGATTGTAGCGCGGGGTGAAATGCATGCCGACATCGTATTCGGGGCCGAGCTCGTCGCGCACCATGCCGATCAGCCGCTCCTTGACCTTGGCCGGCTTCCTGCGCGCATGATTGAAGAACCAGATGCCGAGTAGCACGTTTCGCCAGCGCACGATCTGGTAGGCGAGCCTGGCCGGCAGCTTGCGCCGCAGCCAGTTGGCGAAGCGGTCCTCCGCCGGCCGCGCGACGATATAGGTCGGTGAGCGTTGCAGCATCGTCACTTGCGCCGCCTCCCGCGCCATTTCGGGCACCAGAGTCACGGCGGTCGCGCCGCTGCCGATCACGACGATTCGCTTGCCCGAATAATCGAGATCGTCGGGCCAGAATTGCGGATGGACGATGCGGCCGGCGAAATCGTCGCTGCCGGCGAAGTCGGGCGCGTGGCCCCGCGCGTAATTGTAATAGCCCGAACACATGAAGAGGAAGTTGCAGCTGAGCTCCATCTCGCCGTCAGGGCCTGCAACGGTCACCGTCCAGGATGCAGTGTCCGTGGACCAGCTGGCCGCGGTCACTTGCTGGCGATAGCGGATGTGCTTGTCGATGCCGTATTCGGCCGCGGTTTCGCGGACATAGTTGAGGATCGACGGGCCGTCGGCAATCGCCTTGGCGCCGGTCCAGGGCCGGAAGGCGTAGCCCAAGGTGAACATGTCCGAATCGGAGCGGATGCCGGGATAGCGGAACAGGTTCCACGTCCCGCCGAGATCGTCGCGACCTTCGAGGATGACGTAGGAGCGGTCCGGGCAATGCGCCTGGAGGTGATAACCGGCGCCGATACCGGAAATTCCGGCACCTACTACGATGACGTCGAAATGCTCCATCGGCACCGCCTCCTCAAACGATACCCGATATTCGATTTCAAAACGCAACGCAACGATCCTCTCCTGTAAGGGGAGGTGGCATCGCGAAGCGATGACGGAGGGGCGTCATACTATCGAGAGGGCGACACCCCTCCACCAGGCTTCGCTTGGTCTCCCTCCCCTTGCAGGGGAGGAACTCAATAATCCTTCTTGTAGCGCACGCTGACGCTCGAGCCGCCGAACGAGCCGGCTTCGGAGAGCAGGCTCAGCGCCTTGGTCAGCGAAATTTCGAGCTGGGTCGCGGTGAAGCCGCGCGCGTCGGTGATCAGCGACACGTAGATGTTGTTGGTGATGTACTTGCCCGCCGACACCGCGGTCTGCCTGCCCGTCGCCTCGTCGGCGCCGAGGATTTCAAGCCGGTCGATCCCGGTCGCCGAACGGAGCTTGCCGAGCGGGTTCAAGCCGCCACCCGAGCCGCGCAGCGAATTGAGTGCCGCCGCGAGCTGCACCGCCTGGATCGCTGACAAATTCTCCGGACTGTCGCCGAACAGCAATCGGCTCAACACCTCGTCCTGCGGCAGCGCCGGGGTCGAGGTGAACTCGATCTGCGGGTGCTGGCCGGTACCGGTGATGTTGATCACCGCGGTGATGTTGTTGACCGTGGTCGAAGCCGAGATGTCGAGCGTCGGATCGCTGATCGCGCCGCCCTCGAAATGGACGAGGCCACGGTCGATCGTGAAGCGCTTGCCGGCGAACGAATAGGTGCCGCGCACGATCTTGGCCTCGCCAGTGACGCGCGGTGCCGCCGTGGTGCCGCGCACGCGCAGGTCGGCGCCCCATTCCGAATCGAGCCCCATGCCCGAGACGAACAGCTGGTTGTCGGCATGAACACGGATGTTGAGGCGGAACAACCCGATCGGCGCCTCGGCCTGCTTCTCGGCTTCGGTCTCGATCGGCTGCCCCTTGCGCCGCACGCCTTCGAGCACCGGGACCTCGGCAGCGCCCTGGCGGACGATCTGGTAGCGCGCCTCGGGGATCGAGAGGTCGCCGGCGATCGTCCCGCCTGACTTGTCGTGATGGACCTTGAGCGTGCCGGTGGTCGTCGCGGCGAGCGCGTCGCCGCGTGCAAGGCGGGCATTGTCGAAGGTCGCGGTGACGTCGATCGGGAAGCCGCTGTCCGCCGCCAGCCCGACCGACCCTTGCGCCTTCAGGGACCCATCGCCAGCGCGGGCGCTGAGGTTGCTCAGCTCGAACCGATCGTTGGTGAAGCGGCCCTGCAGCGCCATGTTGGTGAGGCGCGTGCCATAGGTCTCGTTGTCGTAGGTCAAATTGTCGGCGCGAACGAGTCCGTTGATCCTGGGCGCGCTCAGCTGGCCCGAGAAATCGGCGGCGACCGCGATCGGCCCGGTCAGCTGCTGGTTGGCAAGACCGGAGAGCGAGAACAGCACCGCCGCCGGCCCGTTATAGCGGATGCCGCCATGGAGCGGCGCGTGTGCCAGCCGCGTGGTCCAGCTGTCGCCGCCGCCCAGCGGCTGCATCGTCGCCACGACGCGGCCGATCGCGGTGCCGCCGCGCTTGACCAGAGCGCGCACGTCGGCGCCGTTCGCCTGCAGCGTGCCCTTGAGCGTGATGTCCACCGGGCTCGACACTGTCGAGATGCTCGACCGCGTGAAGTTGTTGATCGTGATCAGCGCATTGGCGTTGGGCGTGCCGCCGCCCGCCGGCATCGTCAGGTCGACGCTGCCGGTGGCGACGCCGCCGATCTCCAGCCCCGGCACGAAGGCGTTGACGATGACGAGATCGAGCCGGTCGAGGCGCATCTGCGCGGTCAGGCCGTTGCCGTATTTGCCTGCCAGCCGGAGCGTGCCGCGATCGAACTCGATCCGCGTCGAGGCGAGCTGATAGCCGCCATCGGCCTTCACGATCCGCGCCGGATTGGCGGTGCGGAAATTGACCCCGGCGGCGTTGCCCTCCAGCGCGACCAGCCACAAATTGGGCGACAGCTGCGCGTTGGCGGCGATGTTGAACGGCACCCCATTCGAGCCGTTGGCGACGAGCTGCGCGGTCCCCTTGCCGCCGCGATAATCGATCTTCGCGCGCGCCTTGGCGATCGCGGTCGGGCCGTAATGGAGGTCGGCGACCTGCGCATCGCCGGTGATCTGCGGCGCGTTCGGATAGAGGATCGCGGTCGCGCTGACGATCGCGCGGCCGATGGTGAAATCGACCTGCCCCGGAATCTTGGCGTGATAGGCGTGCGCGGCGATATCGGCGCGCTGCACGTCGCCCTGCGCCGCCAGCCGGACATTGCCGCTCAAGCCCGAGCCGGCGAAATCGAGCGTGCCGGCGAACGGCCCCGCCGCGGTCTGCGTCACGCGACCATGGAAATCGACGCCGGCGAACAGCAGCTTGTTCACGTCGACCGCCAGCGCCTTGCCCGGCCGAACCAAGACATCGGCGCTGAACGGCCCGTAATTGGTGCTGCCCTTGGCGATCGCGGCATAAGCGCCGTTCTTGCCGCGGACATGCGCCTCCAGATTGGCGAGCCCGATCCCGAGCCCGGGTCGCGGGGCGCGCAACAACACGTCGGGATTGGTCGCCGTGCCGGTGACCCGCACCGCAAGCGGGCCGTATTTGCTCGAATAGCCTTGCGCTTCGGCCTGCACCGCGCCCGACAGATTATACCGCCCCGAACCTTGCGTGATGCGGAATTGCGGCGCCTTCATGCGCAAGTTGGAAAAGCTGATGATGCCGTTGGTGTCGTAGCCGACATCGCTCGAAATCACCGCATTGCCGCCGAGAAAAGTGCGCGCGCCCGAATTGAAGATCTGCTGCGTCCGCGCGACGATATGACCCTTGATCCCCCAGCCGCCGCGCGGCGCAGCGACCAGGTTGGCGTCGGTGACGAGATTGATGACGCCGATACCGTCGATCCGGTAATCGTTGACTCGCCCCTTGAGCGCGCCGGTATAGCGGCCGGTCGCCATGTTGGCGGCGATGATCGCGGTGGCGTCGATCCGCTTCGACTTGAGGTGGAGGTTGTCGGACAGAATGGAGCTGCCGTCGATCGCGAGGTCGCCGTCGATCGTCACGTTCTCCAGCAGCCCGCCGGCCGCGGCGTTGAGCCCGGTGACGCGCGCCGCCTTGGCGTGGACCGGGATCAGGATGCGGTCTGCGTTCACCTTGGCCTGGCCGCTGGCGTAAAGCCCTTCGACCCCGGCGCCGCCGAACCCGATCGAGGTCGCGCGCAGCACATAGCCAACGCTAGGCGTGGCGAAGGCGCCGTCGAGCGACAGGTGCGCCGCGGCATCGCGAGCGGTCAGCTGGGGCGCAATCGCACCCGGCGTCAGCAACCGCGCATCGACCTGGAAATTGCCGAACCGGCTGTTGGCGAGATCGATCAGGCCGCTGGCGTCCACCGCCAGCGCGTTCGACTTGAGCGCCATCCGCGTCTGCGCGCGCCGTTCGTTGAGCGTAGTATCAATGGCGATGTCGAGCTGCGGCGCGGTCAGCCGCTGCACCGGGCCCGCCATGTATAGCCCCGGATGGGCGTTGCCGCGCACCTGGAAGGCGCCGTCGCGCGCCGCGATCGTCAGATCGGCGAGCGATGCGCCGCCCAGCGTCGCGATCGCTTTGCCGTTCCACGCCTTCCAACTGCCCTTGCCGCCGATCGTGACGGTGAGCGGCTTCTTCACCCCGCTCATGTCGGCGACGATGCCATTGGCCGGCGAGACCAGCTTGGCATCGACGTCGAGCTTGTTGTCGTCGGGCACCGCGTCTAGCTTCAGCGCCAGCCGGTCGCCGCCGACCACGCCCGCGCCGGAGAGTGCCGCGGCATTGGCGACGATCTGCGCGCGACGATCGGCGATATGCGCCTGCCCGGCGATCCGCAGGATTCGCTTCGCCCCCGTCACCGGCGCTCCGAGCACGAGTTGATCGACGCGCAGCCGGTTCACGTCGATGTCGATATCGGGGAGAAACGGCTGGTTGGGCTCGCTCGGCATGGGCTTCAGCACCGGGCTGCGCGCCATCGTGACCAGCCGGCTCGACGCCGAACGCACATCGATATGGTTGTTCAGGAACTTGAACGGCCGCCAGTCGAGATCGATTTCGGGCGAGGTCAGGAACACGCCCTTGGTGTCGCGCACCCGCACGTCCCTGAGCACCATCGCGCCGTAGATCGAGCCTTCGATCCGCCCCACCGAGATGTTGAGCCCCGAGGCCATCGTGTAGCCGGCGATGCGGTCGGCGAGGAAGCGCCGTCCGGGCGAGGTATTGAGCCCGAGCAGCACCAGCGCGACCAGCACCAGCAGCCCGACGACCACGATCGCCAGCCACTTGACGATTCGCAGCCACAAAGGCCGCCGCTCGGCGACGACGGTCGTTTCCTCCTCATGCGGCTCCGGCGCGATCGGCAGCGGCTCGTCGGCCATCAGAACGCCTGCCCGATCGAGATGTAGAGCGCGATTCGCCCGTCACCCTTGCGCGGATTGAGCGGGGTGGCGACGTCGACGCGGATCGGCCCGAAATTGGTATAGAGCCGCCCGCCGATGCCCGCGCCGAAATGCAGCTTGCTGAATTGCGGAAAGGTGCTCGAATAGGCGTTGCCGCCGTCGAAGAACGGCACGATGCCGTAATCGCCGAAGCGATAGCGCGCCTCGATCGAGAATTCGTTCAGCGATCGCCCGCCGATCGGATCGCCATTGGGATCGAACGGCCCCAATCGCTGATAGCCATAGCCGCGCACCGATCCGCCGCCGCCGCCATAATAGCGACGCGAGGGCGCGAGATCGTCGCGGGCAATGCCGAAGATCGAGCCGGCGCGGACGCGGCCCGCCAGCACGAGATTGTCCCTCACCGGATAATAGCCCGTCGCCTCGATCATCGTTCGCGCATAGGGGCTGACGCTGCCCTGCACCGAGGTCTCGGGGCTGAGATTGAGCTTGAGGCGGTAGCCCTTGGTCGGGTTGAGCAAATCGTTCGACTGGTCGAACACTGCCTGCCCCGGCAGCGCGAGGATACCATAGGTCCGCCGCACCCGCTCGCCCTTGGCGAAATCATAGACGCTCTCGTTGGTGCCGACCAATTCGCCGCCATAGGCATAGGTGAATTTCTTCTGCCACAGCGGCGTCGAATCATAGGCCCAGCGCACCGAGAGCGTGCTGGTGAAGGCGTCATAGGCGTCGTAATTATTGTGGTTAAGCGCGAGGCCGAGTGAGAAGGTCTTGTCGCGCTTGCCGGCATTCGAGCGGCGGAAGGTCGCGCTCGCGCCCTGCTGCTGGGTGCCGCCGATCGCGGTCAGGATCAGCGCGCCTTCGGGCGGGAACAGGTTGCGATGGGTCCACGAGCCTTCAAGCTTGACGCCTTCGCCGGTCGAATAGCCGCCGGTCGCCGCCAGAGTCCGCGGCGGCCCGGCAACCTGGCGCACCTGCAGATCGGCATATTGCGTCCCGTCCGGCCCTTCCTGGCCGGTCTCGACCGGCCGCACCGATACGGTCGAGAACAATCCGGTCGCGACCAGCGCCTTGCGCAGATCGTCGGTCTTGCGCACGTCGTAGAGCTCGCCGCGCTTGAAGCGCGAGAGCAACGCGATGTGCTTTTCGTCGAACACCGGCTTGCGCCCGCGCAGCTGGAACGAGCCGAAGCTCGATCGCGGCCCGGTATCGACCGGCAGCGTATAGTCGCCGGTATAGGTCTCGTCATCGAGCACGATGTCGCGCGTGCCGAGCTTGGCGAAGGGATAGCCGTTCTGCGGCAGCACCAGGCTGACATTGGCCTCCGCCCCTTCCACTTTGGCGGCATCGATCGGCTCGCCCGTATTCAGCGTCAGCGCCTTGCGGATCAGATCGGGCGGCACCGTCGGCTGCGCCTGGATGGCGATGTCACCCAGCCGATAGAGCTGCCCCGGCGTCGCCGAGACGATCACGCGGACGCGCCCCGGCTGACCCGGCTCCTGCTCGATCGTCGACAGCGCGGTCGCGTCGTAATAGCCGATCGACTTCATCAGCCGCACCGCGAGCTGCTCGTCCTGCTTGGCGCGCGCGTCGACCATCGTGCCGTTCGCGGCCTTGCCCTTGCCGTCATAGAGCGCGGAAAGATCATGGAACTGGTCGTCGAGGCCGATCGCGTTCAGGCCGTTGACCACCACGTCGTAATGGATTTCGGGGGTCTTGGCGGCATTCTGCTGATCCGCGACGGTCTGCAACGGCACCGAATCGAAGCTCGCCAACGGCGGTAGCGGCTGCTGCAATTCGTTGTCCACCTGTGCCGCCGCCTGCTGCCGGGCGGCCTGATCGGCGGGCGTCTCGCCGGTGTTTTGGGTCTGCAGCGGCGATATCGGCAGCAGCGGCCCTTCCGCCGACATGGGCTCGAGCGGCGCTTCGATGTCGTCGGTGATGGGGGGCAGCGCCGCGTCGAACTGGGCGTCGGGAATGATCGGCTTGTCGCCGTTGGGATCGACTTCCTGGACGATCACCGCCTGGCCGGCATCGCTCGCCTCGCTCGTCGTGGCGCTCGGCACCGGCGGCGGCGTCGTGTGCGTGTCGATCGCCTGGGCGAACGCGGCCGCAGGCGCCAGCATCGCGCCGGTGACGATCGCCCATCTGAATGCGGTCAAAGCTCGCACGCCCGCTCGGTCTCCTCCCAGGCCTGACATGCGCAACGGCTGCAAACCCCTTACACGCGCAACGAGCGACCGCGCCATTGGCTCCCGCATCGTCGCAAAACGCCCGAAACCCACGCCGTTCGTGGACCTCGTTCCGTGCCCCGATTGTTCACAGGATCGAACCGCAAGGCAAGGACCGCATGACCGAAAGCGTAACCGAAGTCGATCCCTCCACGATTCCCGGCTACGATTCGCATGCGCCCTGGCACCATCCCTGGGCGGCGTGGAAGGCGATCTTCGTGCGCATCTGGGTGATGGACGGTTACCACAATCTGTCGCTGATGGCGGCGGGGGTCGCCTTCTACGCCTTCCTGTCATTCGTGCCGCTGCTCGGCGCGGTGGTGATGACCTATGGACTGATCGCCGACCCGGCGACGGTGGCCGAGCACATGCAGACGATTATCAACCTCGTCCCCGCCGACGCCGCCAAGCTGATCCAGGACCAGCTGACCAATGTCGCAACCACCGCCGCGTCCAAGGCGGGGCTCGGCCTCGTCATCGCATTGGCCTTCTCGATCTACGGCGCGATGCGGGCCTCGGGCGCGATCATCCAGGCGCTGGGCGTGATCTACGAAGAGGAGGACGGGCGATCGATCCTCCATTTCTATTCGCTGTCGGCGCGGATCACTCTGGTCGCGATCGCCGCGGCGGTGGTCGGGCTACTCGCGGCGGTGTTGCTCGGTACGCTCGGCAATGCGGTGACCGTGCTCGGCAAGGCCGGGGTCGTCATCATCCAGGCGCTGACCTGGCTGGTCGCCGCGGCAATCGCCAGCTGGGCGTTCGGCTTCGTCTATCGCTACGGCCCCGATCGCGCCGATGCGCGCTGGCAGTGGCTGACGATCGGCTCGATCGCCGCGACTTTCCTCTGGCTGGCGGCGACGCTGTTGTTCGGCGTCTATGTCGCCAATTTCGCCAATTACAACGCAACCTACGGCTCGCTCGGCGCGGTCGTCGTGCTGATGATGTGGCTGTGGGTCTCGGCCTATGCCATCCTCATCGGCGCCGAGCTAAACGCCGAGGCCGAACGCCAGACCGCGATGGATTCGACCACCGGCCCGCCCCGCCCGCTCGGCGAACGAGGCGCGACGATGGCCGACACGCTCCCCAGCAAGCACCAGAAGAAACCGCGGCGGGACAAGTATTGAATTGGTTCACGCGAAGGCGCGAACAAGGTTTCGCGCAGAGGCGCAGAGAACGCAGAGAAAGCGAGCAGGCCTATCCAGTTACCGTCATCCCCGCGAAAGCGGGGAACCAGCTCCCACGGATGAAACTGCGTGCAACGGACAGGAGATGGGCCCCCGCCTTCGCGGGGGTGACGTTTTACTCGGCGTAGCCGCGTAAATCATCTCTGCGTCCTCTGCGCCTCTGCGCGAAAACGGCCTTCTTCGCGCCTCCGCGCCTTCGCGTGAATCAATTTCCATCGCGCGCCTGGGCCTTCGCCCGGAAACGATGGAGGAACGGCTCGGTATAGCCGTTGGGTTGCTCGACGCCCTCGAATACCAACGCCTTCGCCGCTTGAAAGGCGAGGCTGTCAGGATCGCCCGCCATCGGCCGATACTTCGGGTCGCCGGCATTCTGCGCGTCGACCTTCGCCGCCATGCGCTCGAACGCCGCTTCGACCTCTTCACGCTTCGCCACGCCGTGGAGCAGCCAGTTGGCGATGTGCTGCGAGGAGATGCGAAGCGTCGCGCGATCCTCCATCAGCCCGACATCATCGATATCGGGCACCTTGGAGCAGCCCACCCCCTGATCAATCCAGCGCACGACATAGCCGAGAATGCCCTGGGCATTGTTGTCGAGCTCGCGCGCCACTTCCTCGCGCGTCCAGTTGCGCCCGCGCGCGAACGGCACGGTCAGCAGCAAGTCGAGGCCGGGCGCCGGCTCGTCGGCAATCTCGCGTTGCCGCGCGAACACGTCGACCGCGTGGTAATGCTGCGCATGCAGCGTCGCCGCGGTCGGCGACGGCACCCAGGCGGTGTTTGCCCCGCTCCGCGGATGCGCGATCTTCTGCTCCAGCATGTCGGCCATGCGATCGGGCGCCGCCCACATCCCCTTGCCGATCTGCGCCTTGCCCGACAGGCCGCAGGCGAGCCCGATGCGGACGTTGCGATCCTCATAGGCCTTGATCCAGGCGGACGATTTCATCTCCGCTTTGGGCACCACGGCACCGCCGCGCATCGCGGTGTGGATTTCGTCCCCGGTGCGATCGAGAAAGCCGGTGTTGATGAACACGATCCGGTCCTTCACGGCATGGATGCACGCCGCGAGATTGGCCGAGGTGCGCCGTTCCTCGTCCATAACGCCCACCTTGATCGTGTGCCGCACCAGCCCGAGCAAATCCTCGACCGCATCGAACAGCCGGTCGGTGAAGGCGCATTCCTCGGAACCGTGCATCTTGGGCTTGACGATATAGATCGAGCCCGCCCGGCTGTTGCGATAGCGCCCGAGCCCACCGAGATCGTAGAGTGCGATCAGGCTGGTCATGATCGCGTCGAGCACGCCCTCGGGCGCTTGCGAAGCATCCGGCAGCAGCAGCGCCGGCATCGTCATCAGATGCCCGACATTGCGGACGAACAGCAGCGACCGACCGGGCAGCGTCAGCGTGCCGCCACCGGGTGTCCGATAGGTTCGATCGTCGGCAAGCCGCCGAGTCATCGTGCGGCCGCTCTTCTCGAATGTCTCGGTAAGGTCGCCGCGCATCAGGCCCAGCCAGTTGCGATAGGCCGCCACCTTGTCCTCGGCATCGACCGCCGCAATCGAATCCTCGAGATCGACGATCGTGGTGAGCGCGGCCTCGAGCACGACGTCGGCGATCCCCGCCGGATCGTCGCGGCCGATCGGATGCGTGCGATCGATCACCAATTCGATGTGCAGCCCGTTGTGCCGGAAGAGCAATGTCTCACCGCGCTTCCCGACGAGCTGCGCCGGATCGCGCAAGGCAGGCTCGCCCCCCTGCCAATCGGCCCAGCGCCCCTCTGCCAGCGGCACAGCCTCATCAAGGAACGCCTTGGCCCGCGCGATCACTTGGGCGCCGCGCGCTGCGTCATATCCTCCGGACTTCGCCGCTCCCGGCAAGGCATCGGTGCCGTAAAGCGCGTCGTACAGGCTGCCCCAGCGCGCATTGGCGGCGTTGAGCACGAAGCGCGCGTTGAGCGCCGGGACGACGAGTTGCGGCCCTGCCATCCGCGCGATTTCGTCATCGACATGCTCCGTGCCGATCGAGAACGGCGCAGGCTCGGGCACGAGATAGCCGATCTCGCGCAGGAACGCCTCGGGCATGGCCTCGTCCGGATGCGCCGCATACCAGGCATCGATCCGCGCCTGAATATCATCGCGCTTTGCCAGCAGCGCCCGATTCTCACCCGCAAATCGCGCGAAGATATCGGCAACCCCGGCCCAGAACTTCTCCGCCACGATGCCGAGCGGCGGCAGCACCTCGTTCTCGACGAAGTGAGCGAGCGGATCGGCGACGGAAAGGCCGGCACGGTTGGTCATAAGTCCTCCTCAACGATAGTCGTTCGGCCTGGGGAGGGCTCGGCCTTGGCCTCTACGTCAACACCGGCGCGGCTTTCAACCCTGATCGGTTTCGAGCGCCGCCGCGGTCTTCTCCAACCGCACCAGCATGTCGCGCAGCGTCACCAGTTCGTCGGGCGAGAAGCCTGCGAAAATCTGGTGGTCGATCGCCACCGCCATCGGCGCGACCTCTTCGTAAAGCCGCTTGCCCGATGCCGTTAGCGACAGATGGTGCGATCGCTGGTCGTCCTTGTTGGGGCTGCGCGCGGCAAGCCCGCGATCGACCAGCGCGATCGCCGCGCGGCTCACCGTCACCTTGTCCATCTGCGTGACGTGGCCGATCGCGCGCTGCGTCATCTCGCCGCCCTCGGCGAGCACCGCCACCAGCCGCCATTCGGGAATGCGCAGCCCGAACAGCGCTTGATAGGCAGTGGCGATCGCCCCGGAAACGCGGTTCGACGCGATCGACAGCCGATACGGCAGGAAGTCGTCGAGCTTCAGCGTGTTGGCCATGATGGCAGCCCTCCCCTTCCTGTTGCATGCCGGATCATGCCCGGCATGGCGAGGTAGAAAAAGTGGGGCGCTCGAAACACCGCCTCCCCGCTCAATAGCCCTTGGCCGCCCCTGCCGGCCGGCGGCGGTCGTTGGCCCCCTGCCACATTCCCGTCCTTGCATCGCGCAGGATCGCCTCGTCGGCGCCGATCGCCGAGATCGGATGGAATTTGTGGCCCATCGCTTCGAGCTTCTTCTGGGTTTCGGGTGTCAGATAACCCGGCTCGACCATCACTTCGTCGGGCAGCCACTGGTGGTGGAAGCGCGGCGCGTTGACGGCTTGCTGCATGTTCATGCCGTAATCGATCACGTTGAGAATCGTCTGGGTGACGGTGGTGATGATCGTCGAGCCGCCGGGGCTGCCCGTCACCATGAACACCTTGCCGTCGGGCCGCAGCACGATCGTCGGCGACATTGATGAGAGCGGCCGCTTGCCCGGCGCCACCGCGTTCGCCGCACCCTGCACCAGCCCGAAGCCGTTGGGCACGCCGGGCTTCGAAGTGAAATCGTCCATTTCGTTGTTGAGGAAGAAGCCGGTGTCTCCGGCCATCTTGCCCACCCCGAACAGATAATTGATCGTATAGGTGACGGCGACCGCATTCCCTTGCGCATCGACCACTGAATAATGCGTCGTGTTGGTGCCTTCGGTCGCGCTCACCCCGCCCTTGATCTCGGAAGAGGGTGTCGCTTTGTCGGGCAGGATCGACGCGCGCAGCCTGGCTGCATGCTCGGGCGAGATCAGCCGCTCGACCGGATTATGCACGAACGCCGGATCGCCGAGATCGGTGTTGCGGTCGGCGAAGGCACGGCGCTCGGCCTCGACGATGTAATGTGTCGCTTGCGGCGAGCCGTAGCCATATTTGCCGAGCGGATAGCCCTCGAGCACCTGGAGGATCTCGCAAACCGTCGTGCCCCCCGAGCTCGGTGGCGGCGCGCCGACGATTGTGTAACCGCGATAGCCGCAAGTCACCGGCTCGTCCCACTTGACCGTGTAATTGGCGAAGTCCCGCATCGTGAACAGCCCGCCGCCCGCCTGGCTGGCGCGAACCATCGTCTCGGCGATCGGCCCGCTGTAGAACGCCTTGGTACCCCGTTTGGCGATCGTCTTCAGCGTGTTGGCGAGATTGGTCTGCACCAGCCGTTCGCCCACCTTCCACGGCTGGCCGTAGTTGAGGAAGATCGCCGCGACATTGGGCTCCTGCGCGAAGTCCTTGCTCCGCTCGTCCATGATCTTGACGTCGCCGGGCGCGAGCACATAGCCTTTCTCGGCAAGCGCGATCGCTGGCGCGATCACCTTCTTCAAGGGCATCGTGCCGTATTTGGCGAGCGCCTCGTTCAGGCCCATCACCGTCCCCGGTACGCCGACGCCGAGCCAGGTACCGGTCGAGCGCCCCGGCACGACATTACCATTGGCATCCTGAAACAGCGTCGCGGTTGCCTTGAGCGGCGCCTTCTCGCGGAAATCGAGGAACAGGTTCCTGCCCGAGGCGAGGTGGACGACCATGAACCCGCCGCCGCCGATATTGCCGCAGCACGGATGCACAACCGCCTCGGCATAGCCGACCGCGACCGCTGCATCGACCGCATTGCCGCCTTGCTTGAGGATCTGGACGCCGACATCGGTCGCATAATGCTCGGCCGAGACGACCATCGCGTGCGGCGCCGTCACCGGCGGCGCGGTGCGCCAGTCGCTGCTTGCCGGCTGCGCGCTCGACTGATCGAGCGCACGAGTCGAAATTTGCGGGCTCGGCTGCGTCTGTTGCGCGAAGGCGGCAGCACCCAGCGCAAGAAACGGGAGGGCGGTCAGTCCAACAAGCCGCGCGTGCATCCGCAAGGCAGGTCTCCTTCGAAGGATCGAGTCGTCCCGCGCATAGAACAACCGCCCGCGCTTGCCAAAGCGAGCGCCGAAACCTCGGCATCGAAGGCGCGTTCGAAGGGTTTGAACCTGTCCTCGCATTCTGATAGTATCCGTTGATACTAGATTTGGAGAGAGACGCCATGACCGCCGACCAGCACGACAATCCGATGGGCCTCGACGGCTTCGAGTTCGTCGAATTCACCGGCCCCGACCCGCAAGCCCTTGCGGACCTGTTCGAAAAGATGGGCTTCACCCATGTCGGCACGCACAAGTCGAAGAACGTTCGCCGCTATGCGCAGGGCGACATCAACTTCCTCTTGAACATGGATGAAGCGGGCCAGGTCGCGGGCTTCCGCCAGGCGCACGGCCCCTCCGCCAACGCGATGGCGTTCCGCGTCGCCGATGCCGACAAGGCGCTGAAGCTCGCGGTCGAGCGCGGCGCGGTCGCGGTCAAGGGCCAGCACGGCCCCGGCGAGCTCGATATCCCGGCGATCGAGGGAATCGGCGGCGCCAACCTCTATCTGGTCGAGAAGAACGGCGACCAGACGATTTACGACGTGGATTTCACCCCCACCGGCAAAGGCGTCGATGACAATTCGGTCGGGCTCGACACGCTCGATCACCTGACCCACAACCTCAACCGCGGGCGGATGAACTATTGGGCGGAATATTACGAGAAGATCTTCAATTTCCGCGAAATCCGCTATTTCGACATCGAGGGCCAGTCGACCGGCCTGTTCTCCAAGGCGATGACCGCGCCCGACAACAAGATCCGCATTCCGCTCAACGAAAGCCAGGACGAGCATTCGCAGATCGAGGAATTCATCAAGGACTATAAGGGCGAAGGCATCCAGCATCTGGCGCTGGCGACCGACGACATTTTCAAGACCGTCGATATGCTGCGCGCCAACGGCGTCCGCTTTCAGACCGCGCCCGACACCTATTTCGACCTGATCGACAAGCGCCTGCCCGGCCACAACCACAACGTCCAGGAAATGCGCAAGCGGCACATCCTGATCGACGGTGCGCCGGAAACCGGCGGCGGGTTGCTCCTTCAAATCTTTACCGAAAACATGGTCGGCCCGATCTTCTTCGAGATCATCCAGCGCAAGGGCAATGACGGCTTCGGCGAGGGCAATTTCAAGGCACTGTTCGAGTCGATCGAACTCGACCAGATCAGGCGCGGCGTGATCCCGGGCAAGGTCGAGGCTTGACGCATTGCTTCCTCTCCCTTGACGGGAGAGGATACGGAGACTTGGCGGCTCTGCCGCCTAGTCGCAGTTGGTGAGGGTGGAGCGCGGTGACCTGCCGTTGCGCGACCACCCTCACCAAGCTTCGCTAGCGAGCAAAGCTCGCAAGCTGCGCTGTCCTCTCCCGTCAAGGGAGAGGAAGGAGAGGCTATGACCGAATACATGACCGGCTTCGGCAATCATTTCGCTACCGAGGCAGTGCCGGGCGCATTGCCGCAAGGCCGCAACTCGCCGCAACGGCCCGCCTTCGGCCTCTATACCGAGCAGCTCTCGGGCACCGCCTTCACCGCGCCGCGCGCCGAAAATCGCCGCTCGTGGCTCTATCGCCTTCGTCCCTCGGCCGCCCATCCCGCCTTCACTCGCTATCAAGGCGCCAAGCTTTTCGCGCCGGGCATCGTCAAGGAGCCGTTCGCCCCCAACCGGCTGCGCTGGGGGCCGCTCGACATCGAAGGCGAGGCGGACTGGCTCGACAGCCTGACGACGATGGTCGTCGCCGGCGACGGGCCCAGGACGCAGGTCGGCGTCGCGGTCCACATCTACCGCGCCACTCGCGACATGGAGCGCCGCGCTTTCGTCAGCGGCGACGGCGAGCTGATCGTCATCCCCGAACAAGGCCGGCTGACGCTCCTCACCGAAATGGGCCGCATCGACGTGAAGCCCGGCGAGATCGCGCTGATCCCGCGCGGCGTGCGCTTCCGCGTCACGCTGCCCGACGGCCAGGCACGCGGCTATGTCGCCGAGAACCACGGGCAACCCTTCCGCCTCCCCGATCTCGGTCCGATCGGCGCCAACGGCCTCGCCAACCCGCGCGATTTCGAGACGCCGGTCGCCTGGTTCGAGGATATCGAGGGCGATTTCGAGCTCATCCAGAAATTCCGCGGCTCGCTATGGAGCACCGATCTCGGCCGCAGCCCGCTCGACGTGGTGGCGTGGCACGGCAACCTCGCACCCTGCAAATACGACCTGTTCAAGTTCAACACGATCGGCAGCATCAGTTTCGATCACCCCGATCCCTCGATCTTCACCGTACTCACCAGTCCGAGCGACGTGCCGGGTACCGCGAACGTCGATTTCGTGATCTTCCCGCCGCGCTGGCTGGTCGCGGAGGACACATTCCGGCCGCCGTGGTTCCACCGCAACGTGATGAGCGAGTGCATGGGCCTGATTACCGGTGCCTATGACGCCAAGGCCGAGGGCTTCCGCCCCGGCGCGCTCAGCTTGCACAACCAGATGTCGGGCCACGGCCCCGATGTCGCGAGCTGGAAGGGCGCGAGCGAGGCCGAGCTCAAGCCGCACAAGATCGCGGACACGATGGCGTTCATGGTCGAGAGCCGCTGGATCTTCTCCCCGACCGACTATGCGCTGAAAACGAGCGCGCTCGACGAGGATTACGATCAGGTCTGGCAGGGATTCCCCAAGGCCCAGCTGCCGGGCTGAACAGGTCTCGCCCGGGCGTTACATCCGGAATACGCCGAAGCTCGGGCGTTCGGAAATCGGTGCGTTGAGCGTCGCGGCGAAGGCGAGGCCGAGCACGTCGCGGGTCTGCGCCGGATCGACGATGCCGTCGTCCCACAGCCGCGCGGTGGCGTGCCAGGGATTGCCTTCGTCCTCGTATTTCTGACGGATCGGCGCCTTGAAGGCTTCAGCCTCGTCGGGGGTCCAGCTGTCGGCGTCGCGATGGACGGTCGCCAGCACAGACGCCGCCTGTTCGCCGCCCATCACGCTGATCCGGCTGTTGGGCCAGGTGAACAGGAAGCGCGGCGAATAGGCGCGCCCGCACATGCCGTAATTGCCCGCGCCGAAGCTGCCGCCGATCAGCACGGTGATCTTGGGCACGCTGGCGGTGGCGACGGCCGTCACCAGCTTGGCGCCATGCTTTGCAATGCCTTCCGCCTCATACTTACCGCCGACCATGAAGCCGGAGATATTCTGGAGGAACAGCAGCGGAATACGGCGCTGACAGGCAAGCTCGATGAAATGCGCGCCCTTGACCGCGCTTTCGCTGAACAGCACGCCGTTATTGGCGAGGATTGCCACCGGCATCCCCCAAACATGCGCGAAGCCGCAGACCAGGGACGTGCCGTAAAGCGCCTTGAACTCGGCGAACTCGCTGCCGTCGGCCAGCCGCGCGATGATCTCGCGCACGTCATAGGGCGCGCGCACGTCCTCCGGAACGATGCCGTAAAGTTCCTCCGCCGCGAACTTCGGCGGCCGCGGGTCCTTGAGCGGAATGTCGGCCGTGCGGTTCGCCGGCAGCGTCGAGACGATATCGCGCACGATGGTCAGCGCGTGCTCGTCATTCTCGGCGACGTGATCGACCACGCCCGACTTGCGCCCATGCGTTTCCGCCCCGCCCAGTTCCTCGGCCGAAATCACTTCGCCGGTCGCCGCCTTCACCAACGGCGGGCCGGCGAGAAAGATCGTCCCCTGGTTGCGGACGATGACGCTCTCGTCGCTCATCGCGGGCACGTAAGCGCCGCCCGCGGTGCAGCTGCCCATCACGCAGGCGATCTGCGGGATGCCGAGCGCCGACATATTGGCCTGGTTGAAGAAGATGCGCCCGAAATGGTCGCGGTCGGGAAACACCTCGGCCTGGTGCGGCAGGTTGGCGCCGCCCGAATCGACCAGATAGATGCACGGCAGCCGGTTCTGCTCGGCGATCTCCTGCGCGCGAAGGTGCTTCTTGACCGTCATCGGATAATAAGTGCCACCCTTCACCGTGGCGTCGTTGCAGACGATCATCACTTGCCGGCCGGAGACGCGCCCGATCCCGCAGATCAACCCGGCGCCCGGCACCTCGCCGTCATAGAGGTCGTTGGCCGCCAACTGGCCGATTTCGAGGAACGGCGAACCCGGATCGAGCAGCCGCTCGACCCGCTCGCGCGGGAGCAGCTTGCCGCGGCTGGTGTGGCGCTCGCGCGAGCGCTCCGAGCCGCCGAGCGCGGCCTTGGCGACATCGGCGCGCAGCCGCTCGGCCAGCGCGCGGTTATGCGTCGCATTGGCGCGGAAGGTTTCGCTTTCGACCGACAATTTCGTATCGAGCACCGGCGCGCTCATCCAGGACTCCTCTCTTGGTTTCAGGCGTGACTAAGGGTTCGTCGAGCCACTGGCAATCGCCTCGCCGCGGGTGTAGCCCATCTGTCATACACCGAATCCCGGGGAGGTATTTTCATGAAGCGTATCGCCATTCTGTCGGCGGCTCTGCTCGCCACCACCGCCTGCACCGTCCATTCGGGCGGCAACAACAGCGCCGCCGCCGAGCAGCAGGCCGCCGGCACCGAGCTCGGCGTCGATCTCAGCGGGCTCGACAAGAATGTGAAGCCGGGCGACGATTTCGACGAATATGCCAATGGCGGCTGGCGCGCCAAGACCGAGATCCCCGCCGACCGCGCCTCGACCGGCGTGTTCCTCGAAGTGTTCAACAAGGCCGAGGCGAACAATCGCGCGATCATCGACGCCGCGCTCAAGGCAAACGCCGCCGCGGATACCGATCAGGGCCGGATCGCCAATTACTACAACGCCTTCATGGACACCAAGGGCATCGAGCAGCGCGGCCTCGCGCCGATCAAGCCCGAGCTCGACGCGATCGCTGCGCTGAAGGACAAGACCGCGCTGTCACGGATGCTCGGCGCCAACATGCGCGCCGACGAGGATCCGATCAACGCGACCAGTCTGGGCACCGAAAACCTGTTCGGCCTGTTCGTGACGCAGGCGCTCACCGATCCGTCGAAGACCGTCCCCTATGTCCTGCAGGGCGGCCTCGGCCTGCCCGACCGCGATTATTACATCTCGTCCTCGGCGGACATGGCCTCGATCCGCGACGCCTATAAGAAATATATCGCGCAAATCCTGACGCTCGCGGGGATCAGCGACGCCCAGGCGCGCGCGCAGCGCATCTTCGATCTCGAGACCAAGCTGGCCAAGGCGCATGCGACGCTGACCGACACCGAGCAGATGTCGAAGGGCCACGATCCCTGGACCAAGGCCGATTTCGCCAGGAAGGCGCCGGGGATCGACTGGGATGCCTATTGGCAAGCGGCAGGCCTGCCCAGCCAGCAGGACTTCATCGCCTGGCAACCCGCGGCGATCACCGGCGAGGCGGCGCTGGTCGCCTCCGAGCCGCTCCAGGCCTGGCAGGACTGGCTGACCTTCCACCGCATCAACCAGGCGACGTCGGGCCTTCCCGCCGCGTTCGACCAGGCGCACTTCGCCTTCTACGGCACCACGCTCTCGGGCACGCCGCAGCAGCGCACGCGTGACAAGCGCGCGATCGCGGCGGTCAACGGTGCGCTCGGCGACGCGGTCGGGCAGCTCTACGTCAAGCAATACTTCCCCGCCTCATCCAAGGCCGACATCCAGAACATGGTGAAGGGCATCCTGGCGGCATTCGACAAGCGCGTCGCCAATCTCGACTGGATGGCGCCCGCGACCAAGGCCGAGGCGCGCAAGAAGATCGAAACCTTGAAGGTTGGCATCGGCTATCCCGAAACGTGGCGCGATTATTCGGGGCTGGTGGTCAAGGCCGACGATCCGGTCGGCAATCTGGAGCGCGCCGAGCTCGCCGAATATCACCACCAGATCGCCAAAATCGGCAAGCCGGTCGATCGCGGCGAATGGTGGATGACGCCGCAGACGGTCAATGCGGTCAACCTGCCGCTGCAGAACGCGCTTAATTTCCCGGCGGCGATCCTGCAGGCGCCGTTCTACGATCCCAAGGCCGATGCCGCGGCGAATTACGGCTCGATCGGCGCGGTGATCGGGCATGAGATCAGCCACAGCTTCGACAATAACGGCGCGATGTTCGACGCCGAAGGGCGCCTGCGCAACTGGTGGACGCCCGCCGACCTCAAGCATTTCGAGGCCGCCGGCGCCGCGCTCGCCAAGCAGTTCGACGCGTATGAGCCGCTCCCCGGCGTCCATATCCACGGCCAGCAGACGCTGGGCGAGAACATCGCCGATCTCGCCGGCCTGACCGCGGCCTATGAAGCGTATCACGCCTCGCTGGGCGGCAAGGAGCCGCCGGTGATCGCCGGGCTGACCGGCGACCAGCGCTTCTTCCTCGCCTTCGCGCAGAGCTGGCGCGAGAAGACCCGCGACAAGGCCTTGAAGCAGCAGATTGCGACCGACGGCCACGCGCCGGGCAGCTATCGCGCGCTCACCGTGCGCAACCTCGATCCGTGGTACAAGGCGTACAACGTGCAGCCGGGGCAGAAACTGTATCTGACGCCCGACCAGCGCGTCCACGTCTGGTGAGGTCCGGGCGGAGGTGCCGCGCCGGCGCCTCCGCCACGATCGGCGGTTTCCCGTCGCGCCCGTGCATTCTCCAACCGTTCGCCCTCAGCCTGTCGAAGGGCGCCTCGCCACGAGCGAAGGCGATTCCGCACAGCGCCCTTCGAGGCGCGCGGCGAGCCGGCCCCGCCCTACCCCTTCATCTGACGCCGCGCGGCCTTGATCGTCGCGGGGCCGTAAGGCGGCTTTATCCCGGCCAGCTTGGCGACGTCGAGCCGCGCCTGCTTGAACACCGCCTTGGCGTGGCTGAAGGTCCTGAAGCCATCTTGGCCATGATAGGCGCCCATGCCCGAGGGGCCGATGCCGCCGAACGGCAGATCCTCCATCGAGACGTGGAAGATCACGTCGTCGAGCGACACTCCGCCCGAGATCGTGCGATCGAGCACGCGGCGGCGCTCGGCCTCGTCGCGGCCGAAATAATAGAGGCCGAGAGGGCGGGCGCGGCGGTTGACCTCGTCGATCGCGGCGTCGATCGTGTCGTAGCGGCGGATCGGCAGGACGGGGCCGAAGATTTCCTCCTGCATCAGCACCATGTCGTCGGTGACGTCGCGCACGATGGTGAGCGGCATCTTGCGCGCGTTGGTCGCGGCGAAATCTTCGCCTGCCGGATTGACCTGCTCGATCGTGGCGCCCTTGTCGCGCGCATCGTCGAGCCAGTCATTCAGGCGCTGGAAGTGCCGGTCGTTGACGATCGAGGTGTAATCGGAATTGGCGAGCAGCGTCGGATACATCATCGATGCGGCCCGCTTCAGCCCCTCGACGACGCGCGGCTCTTCCTCGGCCGGCACCAGCATGTAATCGGGCGCCAGGCAGATCTGCCCGGCATTGAGCATCTTGCCGAGCGCGACACGCTCGGTCGCCTGGGCGAGATCGGCCGAGCGCCCGACGATCACCGGCGACTTGCCGCCGAGCTCGAGCGTCACGGGCGTGAGGTTGTCCGCGGCGGCGTGGAGGATGTGGCGGCCGATCCCGGTCGCGCCGGTGAACAGCAAGTGATCGAACGGCAACTCCGAGAAAGCCTTGCCCGCTTCGGGCCCGCCGGAGAAGAACGCCAGTTCCTCGCTGGGGAAGTAATTGCCGACGATTTCCTCGAACAAGGCGGCGGTGCGCGGGGTATATTCGCTGGTCTTGACCATCACGCGGTTGCCCGCGGCGAAGGCGCCGGCGATCGGCCCCATCACGAGGTTGACCGGGAAATTCCACGGCGCGATCACGCCCACGACGCCCTTGGGCTGGTATTCGACCCAGGCGCGCGCGCCGAGCAGGCCGAGCGGGAATTGCACGCTGCGCCTGTCGCGCTTCGCCCACCGCTCGACATGCTTCAGCGCGTGGTTGATCGGCGCGATCGAGCCCGCAATGTCGGTGACCAGCGATTGCTCGCGGCTGCGATGGCCGAAATCCTCGCTAAGCGCATCGCAGAAGCGGTCGGCATGGTCGGCGATCATCGACGCGGCGCGCTTCAGGCGATCCTTGCGCACGGCGATCGGCACGGGAAGCTCGGCCATGAAAGCCTGTCGCTGTCGGTCGAGCACCTCGCGCATCGTCATCCCGTTCCCCCTTGCTGTGCCGCCGCGCCGCAGCCGATCAGTCCGCCCACCGGCAGGATGACGATATCCTTGCCCGGCTGTTCGAGCGTCAGCGTCCCCGCCGATACTTCTGCGCCCTGCGTCAGATCGCCTTGCGCTTGAATTGCCATGTCGAGGATCACGGAGACGGCGCCCGCCTGATAGGTGGTCGTCTTGGCGAAGCCGTAGCCGCCGAGCCCCTGCTGCGCGGTGCGCGCGTAATCAACTATCGTGCCGCCGAGCGAGAGCCGCAATTGCGCTGGATCGGCGCTCGCCATCGCCACCAGTGCGTGCGTCGTGCCCTTGCTCCACAGATAGGCGGCGCAACCCGAAGCCGGCAGCTGCTGCTGCGGCAGCTCGCCGAAGGGCAGCCCGTCGATCGAGGTGAGCAACGGCTTGGGCTGCGGCTTGTCGGCGCGGCGCGCAGCCGCGGGTGCGGTGGCGATGAGCGTCGTGACGAGCAGCAGGCCGAGCTTCATGGCATCAAGGCTAGCATGACCAGCCATGTCGGGTAAGCCGCGATCGCGAGCAGCGCGCCGAACGGCAGGCGGTCGTCGGCGCGAACGCCGCGGCCGGTGGCGAGCCGGACGAGCACGAAGGCGAGGCCGGTGAGGCTCGCCAGCAGCAGCACGACCGGCAGCATCCGCCAACCGAGCCATAGGCCGATCGCGCCGAACAATTTGGGATCGCCGCCGCCCATTCCTTCTCGGTGGCGGATCGCCCGGTAACCGGCGGCAATCAGCCACAGCGCCGCGAACCCCGCAATGCCGCCGATCGCCCGATCGAGAAGCGGCGGCGCCACCCCGAGCAGCGCGGCGAAGATGCCGGCGAGCGCCAGCATCGCGGTCAGCATGTCGGGCAGCCAGAATGCGGCGATGTCGAGCGCCGCGAGCGCCAGCAGCATCCAACCGAAGATCGCACCCGCCAGTGCGATCGGCCCAGGCACCGCAAGGCCGGCGATGACCCCGATCGCGGCGGCGGCGAGCTCGATCTGCCAATGCCGCGGGTCGATCGGCGCACGGCAGGTCCGGCAGCGGCCGCGCAGCCACAGCGCACTCGCCAGCGGCACCAGCTCGATCGGCGCCAGCGTTCGCCCGCACGCATCGCAAGCCGATCGCCCAACAAGCACCGATCGCCCCGCCGGCCAGCGGATCACCAAAGCGGCGAGGAAGCTGCCGACGATAGCGCCGAGCACGCCCAGCGCCGGCACCCAGGCCAAGGCCGCGCTCACACCGGCTTCTTGCGCCAGAGGTAGCGATAGACGCCGAACAGATCGACACCGAGCAGGACGATATTCTGCGTGCCGAGCGCCCAGTCGCTCGACAGCGCCGCGCCGGCGATCCAGGCGAGCGCCGAGCCGACGAAGACGACGAACCCCCAGCCCGTGACGCGCCGCCCCGAATCGAGCGACACCATGAACGCCGCGGCGATGCCGCTGATCGTCGCGGCCCATTTGAGGGCGTCGGTGAGCGTATCGTGCATCGGTCCTCGATTAGCGCACCCGACGGCAAATCTGAACCGTTCGCCCTGAGCCTGTCGAAGGGCGAGTAGCGAGGACGTGCTTCGACAAGCTCAGCACGAACGGACAGAGCAATCCGGCGTCGTCGCCTCTTCAGGCGTTGGCGAGAGAAAAGCCCCGCTCCGAAAGGAACGGGGCTCTCTTGCGCGCGATCGACTGGGTCAGCGGCACTTTACGTTGCCGCGATCGACCGAGCGGCCGAGCAGCGCGCCGCCGCCGGCGCCGATCAGCGTGCCGAGCGTGTCGCCCGAAATCGCATTGCCGAGCAGGCCGCCGGCGATGCCGCCGATCACCAAGCCGGTCGTGCCGTCGTTGCGGCGGCAATAATAGCGCCCGTCGCGGCCGCGATAGATGCGGTCGTTACGGCCGAGCCGGCGCGCCTTGTAATTGCCGCGGCGATAATGGTTGGCCGGATCCCAATTGCCGTTGCGATCGCCGTTCCAGCGATAGTCGTGGCGGCTGTGATGCTGAGCCGCGGCCGGCGCCGGAAGGGCGACAGGGGCTGCGAGACCGATCAGCAGCGCGGAGATCATCATTGTCTTCATGGCGAAGCTCCCGTGGTGAGGGTTATTGAACCCCCGGAACGACACGAGGTTGCGTCGCCCGTCCGGTCAATCGAGCTGTTCGCCCGGATCGACCCCCCACAGGTGCGTTTCCTGGACGTAGCCGGCCTTGCCCTTGACGTCGAACCAGCACCAGCCGCCGGCACACTTGCTGATCCGCCCGACCACGCCGGGCGCCGCGCGCCACAGGATGTTGCCGTCGAAATCGGGGGTTTCGCGCAGCTCGGTAACGTCGCCGGTGACGATCGCGGTGCGGCGGTCGCTGAGCAGTGTGCGCAGCATCCAGCCCTGCGTGCCGTCGGGATCCTCGATCTTGCGCCAGTCCTTGTAGAGCTCGACCACCTTTATCGGCAGATCGGGGCGTTTGTAGAGCCAGGTTCCGGGATAGTTGCGCCCCGGCCCGCTGCGCATCAGCGCCTCGCCGGGGACGATCGAGGCGTAATAAGGCGGCTGGCGCTTCTGCGCCGAGGCGTGACCCGTCGCCAACAGCACGAGCGATATCGCCGCGGCCACGAAAACGAACCACGATCCCAACCGCATGACTGGCCGATCCCCTTCAATTGCCACATCGTGCTGTAACGCGATCGCGGGCGGCGCTTCAACCGTTGTTGACTGTCCCGGCATGAACCGCCAACCATCGCTCCATGCCCGAGAGCAAGCGCCGCGCCAATCCCAGGGTGGTCGTCACCCGCGAGCTGACCGATGCGGTGATGGACCGGCTCGAGGAGCTGTTCGACACGACCAACAACCGCGCCGACGTGCCGATGGACCGCGGCGCGCTCGCGGCGGCGATGGCGACATGCGACGTGCTGGTGCCCACCGTCACCGACCGTATCGACGGCGAGCTGATCGCCAATGCCGGCGACCGGCTCAAGCTGATCGCCAATTTCGGCGCGGGGATCGACCATATCGACCTCGCCGCGGCGCGGGCGCGCGACATCATTGTCACCAACACGCCTGGCGTGCTGACCCAGGACACCGCCGACATGACGATGGCGCTGATCCTGTCGGTGCCGCGCCGCCTCGCCGAGGGCGAGAAGCTGATGCGATCGGGCCAATGGAAGGGCTGGAGCCCGGGCGGCATGCTCGGGCGGCGGATCGGCGGCAAGAAGCTCGGCATCGTCGGCATGGGGCGGATCGGCCAGGCGGTCGCGGCGCGGGCGCGCGCATTCGGCCTCACCGTCCATTACCACAATCGCCATCGCTTGCCCGAAGTGCTCGAGGCGCAGCTCGGCGCGACCTGGTATCCCAAGCTCGAGCCCATGCTCGGCACGGTCGACATCGTCTCGATCAACGCCCCCCACACGCCGCAGACCGAGCATCTGATCGACGCGGCGCGGCTCGCGCTGCTCGGCCCTCACGTCTATCTCATCAACACCTCGCGCGGCGAGATCGTCGACGAGAAGGCGCTGATCGAGGCGCTCGAATCGGGCGCGCTGGCCGGGGCTGGCCTCGACGTCTATGAACACGAGCCCGCGGTCGACCCGCGGCTGCTGGCGCTGCCCAACGTCGTGCTGCTGCCGCACATGGGCTCAGCGACGATCGAGGCGCGCGCTGCCACCGGCGAAAAGGTGATCGCCAATATCCGCACCTGGGCCGATGGCCACCGCCCGCCCGATCAAGTGCTCGAAGGCTGGATCTGAGTCGCGCCACGCGATCCACCGCGAGACGATAGCGATCATCGTGAGGCCGAGCGCCAGCACGAGGCCCGCAAGAATCAGCGTCGGATCGCGCAGCAGCCCGCCCGCCAGAACCATCGTTCGTCGCATCGCCCTGCCTCCTGATCGTGCGCTGCCGGAACCCGCTTTGCCACGATCGGTTGACGGCTTGATGACAGCCCACCGGAGATTGAACATGCGCAAGGTCGCACTCGCCGCTGTTCTGGCGGCAACAACCCTGTCGATGACGGCCTGCGCGACGCTGCAGGGCGCCGCGATCGGCGGCGCGGGCGGCGCGGCGGTCGCCGCCGCCTCGGGCAAGAGTGTCGAGAAAGGCGCCGCGATCGGCGGCGTCGCCGGCGGCGTGGTCGGCACCGTCGCGCACTGACGACCTCGCCCCCGTCCCCTCCCGCCGTTCGCCCTGAGCTTGTCGAAGGGCGAGTATGCGCGTCGTCCGTGCTTCGACAGGCTCAGCACGAACGGGCCGGGTAGATCAGGGCCGCCTCAATCCCCCGTCAGGATACGATCCACCAGCTGCTTCACCGTCGGCACGAAGCCGTTGGAATAGAAGGGATCGCGCTTGAAATTGTACGCGCCATGGCCGGCGAACATCAAATTGTGATCGGTCGGGCCGCCATGCGCGATGTCCTGCAGCGTTTTCTGGATGCAGAAGCTGCGCGGATCGGCGAGCCGCCCGGTCGAATTGGTCTCGCTGTCGGCCCATGATGAGAACAGACACTGGCTGAGGCAGCCCATGCAATCGGCCTGGTCCTTGCGGATGTCCTTCTTCTCGCCCTCGGTGACGAAGACGAGGGTGTTGTCGGGCGTCTTGAGCGCTTCGGTAAAGCCCGCCCCGAACCAGGTCCGCGCGCGGATCAGATCGTTGCGAGTCACCCAGAAGTTCTTGCCCTTCACGCCGACATCGAGCTGGAAGGTGTGGTCGCCAGCCTCCTGCGTCGAGAACGGAATCTGCCGCTCCGAACGCGCTTCGAGATTCTTGAGGAACGGGTTGCGCACCGCGCTCGAATAGAACCCCGTCGGCGAGAAACGGTGGAGCAGCACCTCGCCTTCCTCGATATCGAGCAATTTGTCCTTCCAGCCCTGCGGGATCGGGCTTTCCTTGGTCAGCAGCGGCCGCGTGCCGAACTGGAAGGCGATCGCGCCCAGCTCGGGATTGTCGATCCAGTGGTTCCAATCGCGCAGATACCAGACGCCGCCCGCCATCACGATCGGCACCTCGTCCGAGATGCCGCCCTCGCGCATCGTCTCGCGCAGCACCTTCACGCGCGGATACGGGTCTTCGGGCTTGAGCGGGTCCTCGGCGTTGCTGAGGCCGTTATGCCCGCCCGCGAGCCAGGGATCCTCATAGACGACCGCGGCGAGCCATTCCGCCGCCTTCGAATAAGCCCGCTTCCATAGCGCGCGGAAAGCGCGGCCCGAGCTGACGATCGGCAGGTAATTGACGTTGTAGGACGCGGCGATTTCGGAGAGCTTGTACGGCATGCCCGCGCCGCAAGTCACGCCGGCGACCAGCCCCTTGGTGCGTTCGAGCACGCCGTGCAGCACGCGCTGCGCGCCGCCCATTTCCCACAGCACGTTGATGTTGATCGCGCCCTTGCCGCCGGCGATCTCGAAGGCGCGCTTGACCTGCTGGACGGCGCCCTCGATCGCATAGTCGATCAGTTCCTCGTGGCGCTCGCGCCGCGTGAGCGACTTATAAACCTGCGGGATGATCTTGCCCTCGGGGTCGTAGCTGTCGGCGTTGACCGCGGAGACGGTGCCGATGCCGCCCGCCGCCGCCCAGGCGCCCGCGCTCGCGTGGTTGGTCGCCGCGACGCCCTTGCCGCCCTCCACCAGCGGCCAGACTTCGCGGCCGTTGTAGATGATCGGCTTCAGACCCTTGAACACATCATTCTCCGTTGGATGAACACGCGCGCGACTATAGCGGACAAGCGCGCCGACGCGAGAAAAACTCGACTCAGCCGAAAATCCCCGGCCGGCCGAGCGCTTCGGCGTAGAGCGCGGCGTAGCGGGCGATCATCGCGCGCTCGTCATAATCGGCCTTGGCGCGGGCGCGATTGGCCTCGCCGACGGTCTTTCGCTTGGCAGAATCGCGCGCGAAGGCGGTGATCGAATCGCGCAGCTGGACCTCGTCGATATCGGGCGCGATGAACGGATAATTGGCCATCGACAGCATCCGCGACACGTCGCCGACATGCGGGGAGGAGACCGGCAGGCCCGCGGCCATCGCTTCGATCACCGCGATCGGGAATTGCTCACTCTTCGACGACAAAGCGAACACGTCGAACAGGCCGATATAGCGCCAGGGATCGGGCAGGAAGCCGGGCAGATGCAGCGTATCGGCCATGTCCATCGCCATCGCCGCCGCTTCGATTCGGCCGCGCTCGGGGCCTTCGCCGACGATGACGAGGCGCGTCGGCACCGGCACACCGGCGACCGCACGGACCAGCATCGGCAGGTTCTTGACCTCGCGCAGCCCCGCCAGCGTGCCGATCACCACCTCGCCCTTCTTGCGCTTGAAACCGGGAATGGCGTCCGGTTTGGGCGGCCTGGCGTAGCGATCGATCGCGATGCCGTTAGGGATGCGGTGGACTCGGCTCCGCGGCTGCTTCCACGTCTTGAGCGCGATTTCCTCTAGCGTTTCCGATGGCACCACCAGCGCCTTTGCGGCGCCCAGCGCCATGCGGCGATACATGTTGCGCTGCGGCTTGAGCCCGTCAGCCTCGTCGAGATTGAAGCCGTCCTCGTGATGGACGATCGGCGGCACGCGTTTTGCGAAGGCTCGGCCCGCCATCACGGCGTCGATCGCGCCCCAATTGTAGCTCAGCACCAGATCGAAGCGGCTCATGAACCGCGCGATCGCCTCGTAGCGCCCGACCGAGGGCTTGCCGGTGAAGGCGGGCGGGTCCTGCGCGATCTCGTAGCGGATGCCCGGCGCGATCGCGTCGCGTGCGCCCAATTGGTCGGGCATCGTCGAGACAATCGTGTGCCGGGCGGCATCCCCGAACGCGTTCATCAGCCGCACGGCGCGCGCTTCCTTGCCGCCGAGCGCGAAGGTCGAATGGACGTGCAGGATGTGGATGGTCATGGCTGAAGCGCGCTTAGCGGACAAATGACGCGTCGTCATGCACAGATCAAAATGCCGTCCCGAGAGGCGATTAGCGGCCGGTCGTGGCGGAGACGCGGTGAAATGCCCCGATTCTCAACGAGGTTAGGGAACATTTCATGGTAAATCGTCCACATCATGGCCATGCCCAATGTCACTCGTCGAAATTTCCTCACCGCTGCCGGCATCGGCGCGGGCGTGCTGATCGCGCCGCGCGCGCTGACCTCGGACCCCGCCTTCGCCGCGACCTTCGCCGCGGTGCCGAGCGGCCCGACCGGCCCATTATTCGCGCACGCCCAGGCCGCGCTCGCCAAACACCAGTCGCAGATCGTGCACGACGACGTCGTCGGCCTCGCCGATTTCTCGCCGGCTTCGCGCGCCGCGCGGCTGCATCTGGTCGACTTGAAGCAGCGCAAGGTGACCTCGTATCTCGTCGCGCACGGCCGCGGTTCGGACCCGTCGCACACCGGCTTCCTGCATCGCTTCTCGAACGATCCCGGCTCGAACTGCACCTCCGAAGGCGCTTATCGCACCGCCGATTATTATACCGGCGCGCACGGTCATTCGATGCGTGTCGAAGGACTGGAGGCAACCAACAGCAACGCGCTGTCGCGCGCGATCGTCGTCCACGGCGCATGGTATGTCAGCCAGGACATGATCAAGCAGCACGGCATGCTCGGCCGCAGCGAGGGCTGCTTCGCGGTCGCCGAGGAGGATTTGCCCGCGGTGCTCAGGACGCTCGGCCCCGGTCGGTTGCTGGTCGCGGGCAAGTTCGCCTGAGCCGTCACGCCGCATGTCGTCATGCCGGACTTATTCCGGCATTCATCGAGCCGCGCCAGCCACGCACAATAGGGTAGCCACAGTGCCCTGCCCCCCCCCCGAGCAAAGTTGGCGATATCCTATACACACCACCCCGGCGGGGGGCGGGGGGCCGGAAGGGGCCCACGGTGACTGGGCCCCCGCCGTGGGCGGGGGGGGGGGGGGGGGTTAGGTGGACAG
>JBQCHQ010000043.1:0-11084 GCA_051954515.1 Sphingomonas sp.
CCCTGCTCCCGCCGTGGGGGCGGCGCGAGTGGGGTGGGGGGGGACCCCCCCCCGGGGGGGGGGGGGGTGGGGGCGGGGGGCACACATCGGGGGGAGGGGGGGGGGGGGGGCCCGGGGGCCGCGCAACAAGCCCCGCCCCACCGCCCCCCCCCCCCGGCGCGCGGGTCCCCCCCACCCCCACCCCCCCGCCCCCACGGCGGGAGCAGGGCGTTTCACTCATATTTTCGCGCTATTCGCCCACCACCTTCAGCAGCCGGCGTTCGAGCGGGGCGAGGACGCCGGCGAGGTCGTGCCCGCGCTTGAGCACCGCGCCGGCTTCGGTGACGAGCGCCCACATGCCCTGGCGGTGGCGCAGCGCGGGGCGCTTCTCGATGCGGTATTCGGGGCGTTCCGAGGTGCGGCGGAAGGCGGCGAAAATCGCCGCATCGCGGCCGAGCTCGATCGCGTAATCGCGCCAATGCCCCGCGGCGACCATGCGGCCGTAGAGATCCAGGATGCGCGTCAGCTCGAGCCGCTCGAAGCCGATCTGGCTGGCGCGAGCGGGGGGCAGCGGGAAGGGGGTGACCGTTCCCATCAGGCGCGGTCGCGCTTGTCCTCTTGGGCCGCGAGCAGCGCGTCGAGCCGCTTGCGCAGCGCCTCCACTTCGCAGCGCATCAATTCGACCTGCTGCGTGGCGGGATCGAACATTTCGCGGCACGGCGTGCCATAGGGAACGAAGCCGGGCTCGATTCGTCCGCCCTCGACCATCGTCGCGCGCGCCGGAATGCCGACCATCACCGCGCCTTGCGGCACGTCGCGAGTCACCACCGCATTGGCGCCGATCCGGCTTCGTGCGCCCACCGTCACCGGCCCCAGCACCTGCGCGCCCGAGCCGATGATGACGCCGTCCTCGATCGTTGGATGGCGCTTGCCGGCAACGCCATCGTCGGGGCTGGTGCCGCCCAGGGTGACGCACTGGTAGATCGTCACATTGTCGCCGATCTCGGCGGTCTCGCCGATCACCGTGAAGCCATGGTCGATGAAGAAGTTGCGGCCGATCTTGGCGCCGGGGTGGATGTCGATCGCGGTCAGGAAGCGCGCCCAATGGTTGACGACGCGCGCGAGGAAGAACAGCCGCGCGCGATACAATCGGTGCGCGAGCCGGTGCCAGGCGAGCGCCCACACGCCCGGATAGAGCAGCACTTCCCAGCGCGAGCGCGGCGCCGGATCGCGCGCCTTGACCGCGTCGAGATAGGCGATGAACCGGCCGACCATGGCACGTCCCCTTGGTTGCGGCCCGCCAATTTAGGGCACCCGCCGCCCTGCGACAATGCGTGGCGTCTTTGATCGACCGAATCGATCAAGGCAATCGCCCTTTCCCGCTTTAAATGCTGCAACGCCACAGCCATATGCCGCATTGCAACATTCACCCCCACAGGAGATCATCCGACATGGCCAAGATCGGCGACAAGCTGAAGCCCTTCACGACGCAAGCCTATAAGCAGGGCAAGTTCGTTCCCGTCACTAACGAGGACGTCGCCGGCAAGTGGGCGGTGTTCTTCTTCTACCCGGCCGACTTCACCTTCGTCTGCCCGACCGAGCTCGAGGATCTCGCCGGCGTCTATCCGACGCTGCAGAAGATGGGCGTCGAGGTCTATTCGGTGTCGACCGACACCCATTTCAGCCACAAGGCGTGGCACGACACCTCGCCCGCGATCGGCAAGATCGATTATTTCATGCTCGGCGACCAGAACCACGCGATCGCCAACAATTTCGACGTGCTGCGCGAAGGCCAGGGGCTCGCCGACCGCGCGACCTTCGTGATCGATCCCGCGGGCGTGATCCAGCTGATCGAGATCACCAGCGAAGGCGTCGGCCGCAACGCCGCCGAGCTGCTGCGCAAGGTCAAGGCCGCGCAATATATCGCCGCGCATCCCGGCGAGGTCTGCCCCGCCAAGTGGGAAGAGGGCGAAGAGACGCTGGCCCCGTCGCTGGAGCTGGTCGGCAAGATCTGACGCTGACCGTCACCCCGGACTTGTTCCGGGGTCCACCGTCCCGCCTGCCCGATGCGTGAGGCTCATGCAGCGCGGTGGATGCCGGAACAAGTCCGGCATGACGATGGAATGATTACCGTTTGCCCGCCGTCCGCCCTCGCCGGACGGGCGGGTGTAGAGCGGCCCGGGTCGGTCACCCTCCCCCTCCCCGACCCGGGCCGTTTGTTTTTTCCAAAGGAGCTTTTCCCGTGCTCGACGCGACGATGACGCAGCAGCTCAAGGCCTATCTCACCAAGGTGCGCCAGCCGATCGAGCTCGTCGCCAGCCTGGGCGATGACGCCAGGAGCGCTCAGATGGACGAGCTCCTGACCGAGATCGCCGCGCTGTCCGATCTCGTCAGCGTCGTTCGCGACGGCGAGGATGCGCGCAAGCCCAGCTTCGTGATCCGCCGCACCGGCAGTGATGTCGCGGTGACGTTCGCCGGCTTGCCGATGGGGCATGAGTTCACCTCTTTGGTGCTCGCGCTGCTCCAGGTCGGCGGGCATCCGCCCAAAATCAGCGACGAGCTCGCCGAGACGATCCGTGATCTCGATGGCGACTATTCCTTCGAGACCTATTTCTCGCAATCGTGCGGCAATTGCCCCGACGTGGTGCAGGCGCTGAACGCGACGGCGGCGCTCAACCCGCGCGTGCGCCACACCGCGATCGACGGCGCCTTGTTCAAGGCGGAGGTCGAGGCGCGGCAAGTGATGTCGGTGCCGCAAGTGTTCCTGAACGGCGAGCCGTTCGCGCAGGGCCGCATGGAGATCGAGCAGATCGTCGCCCGGCTCGATACCGGCGCCGAGGCCAAGGCGGCCGAGAAGATCGCCGCCAAGGAGCCGTTCGACGTGCTCGTCGTCGGCGGCGGCCCGGCGGGCGCGGCGGCGGCGATCTATGCCGCGCGCAAGGGCATCCGCACCGGCATCGCCGCCGAGCGGTTCGGCGGGCAGGTGCTCGACACCGCGGCGATCGAGAACTTCATCTCGGTGCAAGCGACCGAAGGGCCGAAGCTCGCCGCCGATCTGGAACGGCATGTGCGGGATTACGACGTCGACCTGATGAACCTGCAGACCGCGGCCGCACTCAAACCGGGCGGCGAGGGCAAGCTGCACGAACTCGTGCTCAAGAACGGCGCGAGCCTGGAGGCGCGAACGGTGATCCTGTCGCCGGGCGCACGCTGGCGGCAGATGAACGTGCCGGGCGAGGCGGAGTATCGCACCAAGGGCGTCACTTATTGCCCGCATTGCGACGGGCCGCTGTTCAAGGGCAAGCGAGTCGCGGTAATCGGCGGCGGCAATTCGGGCGTCGAGGCGGCGATCGACCTCGCCGGCCTCGTCGCGCATGTCACCTTGATCGAATATGACAGCCAGCTGCGCGCCGACGCGGTGCTGCAGCGCAAGCTCGGCAGCCTCAAGAACGTCAAGGTTATTACCTCAGCGCTGACCATTGAGGTGCAGGGTGACGGGAGCAAGGTGACGGGCCTCGCCTATAAGGACCGCAATCACGGCACGACGCACGAGATCGAGTTGGAAGGCATCTTCGTCCAGATCGGGCTCGTCCCCAACACCGAATGGCTGAAGGGCGCGGTGGCGTTGACCCCGCGCGGCGAAATCGAGATCGATGCGCGCGGCGAAACGTCGCAGCCGGGCATCTTCGCCGCGGGCGATGCGACCACCGAGCCCTACAAGCAGATCGTGGTGGCGATGGGTGCGGGTTCGACCGCGGCCTTGTCGGCGTTCGATTATTTGATCCGGCTGCCGGCGGAGGAGCTGGAGGCGGCTTGATCCTATGTCCGGGCGGGATTCGCCCTTCGACAGGCTCAGGGCGAGCGGGGGAGGGGAACGCGAACCATTACTCCCGTTCGTGCTGAGCCTGTCGAAGCACGATCGGCCACTGCGGCCGTTGCTTCATTGACAGGACCGCTTAAGTAAGCTCCGTCAATCGACGGAGACGATCACTGAGCACCACCTACCTGCCCACGCTCAAGCAACTGCAATATCTCGTCGCGCTCAAGGATCACGGACATTTCGGGCGTGCGGCGGAGGCGTGCTTCGTCACGCAATCGACCTTGTCGGCGGGCATTCGCGAGCTGGAGACGCTGATCGGCGTCACCTTGGTCGAGCGCACCCGCCGAGTCGTCCGCTTCACCCCGCTCGGTGATCGCATTGCCGACAAGGCGCGCCGCGTGCTGCGCGAGGCCGAGGAGCTGGGCGATCTCGCGCGTGCCGCGGGACGGCCGCTGTCGGGCGAGATGCGGATGAGCGTAATCCCGACGATCGCGCCCTTCATGCTGCCGCGCGTGTTGCCGCTGCTGCGGCGCGATTATCCCGACCTCAAGCTGTTCCTTCGCGAGGAGCCGAGCGGCCCGGCCTGCGAAGGGCTGCACAGCGGCCGCAGCGATTGCGTGCTGCTCGCGCTGCCCTATGCCTGCGGCGAAGTGACCGCGGCGCCGCTGTTCGAGGACCGCCTGTTCGTCGCGGCGCCCGGCGGGGAGGATGGCGGCGCGGCTACAATCCGCCCGGCCGAGATCGACGCGACGCAATTGCTGCTGCTCGAGGACGGCCATTGCCTCAAGGATCATGCGCTGGCGGCGTGCAACCGCCCCGAATTGCGCGCCGAGGCGGCGATGATGGGCACCTCGCTGCACACGATCGTCCAGATGGTCGACAATGGCCTGGGCGTGACGATGCTGCCCGAAATGGCGGTGAAGGCCGGCATCCTCGATCACACCGGGATCGTCGCGCGGCCGCTCGAGGCCGAGCATCCGTCGCGGACGATCGCCCTGGTCTGGCGCCGCGCAAGCCCACGCGAAAAGGATTTCCGCCTGCTTGCCGAGGTGCTTGCCGCGGCGCGATGATCCTTTCGGGCGCGAATCGAAACCAAAAGGCGGTTCGTCCGTATTTCGTCGGAACCTCGAAGGAGTGATCGATGCGATCGCGTGACTTGATCCTGCCGCTTTCCGCCGCGCTCGCGCTCGCCGGCTGCGCCGCGTCGCGCGACGAAGGGGGGGCGCCCGCCGCGGCGCCGGCGCCCGCGCATCACGACAAGGCGGCGCCGACGATCGGCGGCGCGGTGCTCGATCCCGCCGACACGATTGCCGGCAATGTCGCAAGGGCGCCCAACCTCACCACCTTCGTCAAGCTGCTGCGTGCCGCGGGGGTCGATGCGACCTTGGCCGGCGCCGGGCCCTATACCGTGTTCGCGCCGACCAACGACGCCTTCACCCGGCTCGCGCCGGGCACGGTCGAGACGCTGCTCAAGCCCGAGAACAAGGCGTCGCTCATCAAGCTCGTCGATTATGTACTGGTCGCGGGACGAGTCACCACCGCCGACCTGCGCGCGCGCGTCGCGGCGGGCGGCGGCACCGCGACGCTGGAGACGATCGAAGGCGATCGCCTGACGGTGACGCTGACCGGCGAAGTGCTGACGCTGACCGACGTCAACGGCAATAAAAGCTATGTCCAGACGGGCGACGTTTCGCAGGCCAACGGGCTGATCCAGGTCGTTAATGGCGTGCTCATCCCGAACCTTGGATAATGGCGATGAAGTGGGGACACTCGGCCCGCGGCGACGCAGGGCCCGGCGCACCGGTTTTTGACAAGAGCGGGCGCCAAACCATAAGCAATTTGCGAAACAACAGGAGAATGACATGCGGTTGATCAGAAATTTCTCGACAGTTCTTGTTTCCGTTGCGGCGATCGCCGCTGCCGGCCCGGCGCTCGCCCAGGCGCAGAGCACCGCGCCCGCGCCCACCCCGGCACCGATCCCGGTTCAGCCGACACCGGCGCCGACCCAGACGATCGCCCAGGCGCTCGCCGCGCAGAGCGACCACACCACGCTCGTCAAGCTGGTCCAGGCCGCCAATCTGAATTCGGTGCTGTCGGGTCCCGGCCCGATCACGATCTTTGCGCCTGGCGACGCGGCCTTCGCGCGGCTGGGCGGCGCGGTCCAGCAGCTGCTCGACCCGGCCAATGCGTCGAGCGCGACGCAGATCGTCAAATATCACATCGTCTCGGGCAAATATACCGCGCAGGACCTGCTCAAGCAGCTCAAGGCGGGCGGGGGCACGATGACGCTCAACACGCTCGACGGCCAGCCGCTAACGCTGCGGCTGCAGGGCGAAAGCTCGATCGAGCTGACCGATGCCAAGGGCGGCAAGGCGTTCGTCTCCAAGCTGTCCGACGAGGCGTCGAACGGCGTGATCGAATATATCAACGGCGTGCTGTCGCCCAACATGGTGGCGCAGCCGGCGGCGCCCGCGACGCCGGCGCCGGCCGCGGCCCCGACCGGCGGCACCGGCGATCAGGGCGCTTCGGGCGCCTGATCCCAACGCGCGGCGGCGGCACGGTCGCCGCCGCGCTGCTCGACCCAGCGGGCTTCGTGCCCGCGGGTTTCGCGTTTCCAGAACGGCGCGTCTGTCTTGAGCCGATCGATCATGAAGGCGCAGGCGTCGAGCGCCGCCTGACGGTGCGCCGCCGCCGCGGCGACGAAGACGATCGCCTCGCCCGGCGCCATCGCGCCGACGCGGTGAACGATCGTCGCATCGGCGAGGCCCCAGCGCTCGGCCGCAGTCGCTGCGACGGCCTCGAGCGCGCGCTCGGTGGCACCGGGATAATGTTCAAGCAGCAACTCGCCGACGCCGTCGTCGCCGCGCACCCGGCCGACGAAGGTTGCGCACGCCCCGCTGTGCGGCAGCGCGCCGAGCAGCTGCGCGAGATCGAGCGGGCGATCGGTGACTCGGATCATCCGCCGGTCACCGGCGGGAACAGCGCGACCTCGCGGGCATCCCTGAGCGGGGCGTCGAGCGGCACGAAATCCTGATCGATCGCGGCGCGCAGCCGGCCGCGATCGGCGAAGGCGCGGGCATGGCCCTCGCTCCGCCCTGCCAGCCAGTCGATGAGATCGGCGACGGTAGAGACCTCGCTCGGCGGCTCGACTCGCTCGCTGCCGGTGCCGACGCTTTCGCGCACCCAGGCGAAATAGAGCATGTCGATCGCCATGCGGCTCAATCCATGTGCTTGAGGCCGACGCGCAGATAATCCCAGCCGGTCACCAGCGTCAGCGCCGCGGCGCTCCACAGCGCGACGATGCCGGCCAGGTGCAGCCACGGCCAGTCGGCGAGCGCGCCCGAGAGGATCAGCAGGCCGAGCGAGATCAACTGCAGCGTCGTCTTCCACTTGGCGAGCCGAGTGACGGGCACCGAGACCTGGATGCCGCCGAGGAACTCGCGCAGCCCCGAGACCATGATTTCCCGGATCAGGATGACGAGGGCGGCGATCTGGTTGAAGCCGCCGATCACCGGCGGCGCGCCGTCGCGCGTGCCGACCAGCAGCAGGATGACCGCGGCGACCATGATCTTGTCGGCGATCGGATCGAGGAAGACGCCGAGCTTCGACACCGTCCCTTGCGCACGCGCCAGATAGCCGTCGAGATAGTCGGTGACCGCGATCAGCGTGTAGAGCGCGAAACCCATCGCATAGCCGACCGGCCATCCCGGCCACCACAGGCAAGCGACCAGTAACGGCACGCCGAGGATGCGCGACAGCGTCAGGATGTTGGGAAGCGTCCACATGATCGACTTCCCTAGCATTGCCGGGACGCAAGCGGAAAGTGCCTCTCGGCCAAGCACATTTACCAATTGAACGATTGTCCCCGGCCCTAGCCCTCGGCTAAGGAACCGCGTCTATTGCCACGAACGGGGCTCCAAACTCGTAATGCTCAATGCGCTCGGCCTGTTGAAGGAGCGCCGATTCCTGCCGCTGTTCGTCACGCAGTTCCTCGGTGCCTTCAACGACAACCTCTTCAAGCAGGCGATGGTCATCGTCGTCGTCTATCAGATCTACAACGATCCCAGGTACGAGCAGAGCTTCACCGGACTCGCCAGCGCACTCAGCATCATTCCCTTCGTCTTGCTATCGGCGTTGGCCGGGCAACTCGCCGACGCGCACGACAAGACCAAGATCATCCGCATCGTGAAGACCGCCGAGATCCTGATCATGCTCGGCGGCGGTGCCGGGCTGTTGCTGGCGCGCGCGGGACATACGCATATCGGTCTCGTCCTGATGCTCGCGGCGGTGCTGTCGCTCGGCGTGCATTCGACCTTTTTCGGCCCGATCAAATACGCCATCCTGCCGCAGCATCTGCACGAGGACGAAGTGCTGGGCGGCACCGGACTGGTCGAATCGGCGACCTATCTCGCCATCCTGCTCGGCACCATTCTCGCCGGCTTCATGAAGGTCGAGCATGCGGTGATCGCGACTTTGGTGGTCGCGGGCATCGGCTGGTTCGCGGCGCGGCGCGTGCCGATGGCGCCACGCCAGGGGCCGGAGCTCAAAATCAACTACAACCCGATCACCTCGTCGTGGCGGTTGATCAACGGCACCATGCACATCCCGCGGCTGTTCCTGGCGATCTGCGCGATCAGTTTCTTCTGGGCGATGGGGATCATCCTGATCGTCGTGTTCACGCCGCTCGCCAAGAACGTGCTGACCGCCGACAAGCATGTCGCAACCCTGCTCACGGCCTTGTTCTCGATCGGTATCGCGATCGGTTCGGTAGCGATTAATTCGCTGCTCAAGGGCCGCACCTCGGCCAAGTTCGGGCCCACCTCGGTGATGGTGATGGGCGTGTTCGTCGTGCTGTTCGCGGTGCTGAGCAAGACCTGGCCGCCGGCACCAGAGGGCCATCTCTACACGACGCTGGAATTCATCGCTATCCCGCGGGCGTGGCTGGTGATCACGTCGTTGATCGGAATCGCGGTGTTCGGCGGCATGTTCGTCGTGCCGCTTTACGCCTTCCTCACGACGACCGTGACCAAGGACGAGACGGCGCGCACCGTCGCGGCGAACAATGTGGTCAATTCGGGCGCGATGGCGATCGGCGCGGCGATCGTAACCTTGCTGACCAATTGGGGAGTCGGATCGGCCGAGATGCTCTACGTCGTGGCCGCGATGTGCCCGATCTCCGCCTGGCTCGCGCAGAAACTGCACAAGGCCTGCGATTGAGGATACGGGCGGCGCACAGGTGCCGCCGATGCGATCAGAAGATCAGCGTGTAGATGCAGATGAAGAACGCCGTGAAGCTCAGCACGAAGAGCTTCAGGTCGTTATCGTCCCCGCGCCGCTTCGTCTCCGCGCCGAGCCCGAGCCGGCGGCGGAAGGGATGGCTTGCCCCACGCGGGGCGAGTTGAAGATACCCTGGCATAGCCAGCAGTTAACGCGCCGTTTACGATTTCGACCAGCGTTAAGATTGGTTAACCACTGTCCGGAGATGGGACGGATTTGGGCCTCGAATCCCCTCCCCTGGTGCGTGCGTATTCCCCCTCAGACCCGCATCAGCCGAACCGCGATCCACGGCTTGCCCGGCAGCGCCAGCTTGGGGCGCGCGGGATCCTGTACGTCATAGTCGTTCTTGCGCGCCATCGCGAACACGCCGTCGACGGGGGTGATCATCATGTTCCAGGTGTCGATGATGTCGGCGCGATAGCGCTGCGGCGCCTCGTCGTCGTGTTTCGGCAGTACGACGTCCCAGTCGGTCGGGCGATCGGCACCGAAATAACGGAGGTAATAGTGGCCGGCCTTGCCGCCGAGATGATAGTTCCACCACGCCTGGATCGGCTCGACGCCCGGCACCGGTCCGTCCTCCATGATCTTTCTCAGAAAGGCGAGCCGCGGCGGGCTGGTGCCGACCAGTTTGCCGCCCTGCCCCAGCCAGGAATAATCGGCGTTGCGGTCGGGATTGAAGGTCTCGCTATGGCCGACATAGGTACCGCCGATCAGCCCGTACCAGAAGCGCTCGACCATTTGCTCGCCCGTCAATTGGCCCCAGCGTTTGGTCGAATTCCCTTCGTACACCACCTCATCGAAGATCACCGGCTTGAGCGCGAAGTCGCGATGCAGTTCGGCCCGCACGTCGTCGAGCACCGCCGAGCCGTTCTGGACGCTGGCGTGGGTGATCCAGGGTTTGCGCGCGTCGTAATAGACATGGATCTGATGGATCGAGCGCAGGCGGTCGTGCGGGTCCGCCGCGACCAGCACCTGGAACAGATGGTCCCAATCGTCCATCGTCTTGGTCTTGATGGCGTCGTATTCGTTGCCCATCGACCACCAGACGTTGCGATAGGCGCCGAACCGCGCGGCGACGTAGCGCAGATAGCGCTCGTCATCGGCGCGTTTCATGTCCGAATAACCGCGCTTGGCGTCATATGGGTGATAGAGGATGACGTCGGCCTGGATGCCGAGCGCGCCCAGCCGCACGATACGATCCTCATAGCGACGAAAATAGGCCGGATCGAACCGCGCCGGATCCCAGTCCTTGAGGCCGTCGCCGGTGCGCGCGAACGGATTGGTCGCGACCGACTCGACATTCGGGAAGACCAGCATGCGCAGCTTGTTGAACGGCGCGCCGGCCAGTGTCCGCAGCGTCTCGGCGCAACGCGCGTCGGACTGCAACGCCCAGGAATAGCAGGTCGTCCCGATCTGCCGGAACGGCGTGCCGTCGGCATATTGGAAGTGATAGCCGTCCTTGGTCGCTCGGATCGGGCCGCGATTGCCGGGACCGGGCGCGACCGCCTCGAACGCGCCGGTGCGGCTATTGAGCGCGGGCGCGTTGCTTTCGCTCGTCCAGGTCCAATTGCCGGTCTCGGGCGGGCTGAAGCGGATACGATAGACGCCCTCGCCGTCGTAGAAACCAGGCACGCGGACCGTTTGTCCCGCACCGGTGAAGGTCGCGGAGAGCGTTACGTCGTCGAACGGGTTGCCGGCCTGTGGTCCGTCGAGCGCGATCTCGTACAGGCCCCAGCGCTCGACGCGGCGGTCGGACGAGCGTTTGGTCGCCGCCGACAGCGGGCCCGAGGCGGCCGCCGCCCCCAGCACCATGGCATTGGCCAGCACCGCGCGCCGCGAAAGTCCCATTGCCCTCATCCTCTTCCTGCCGACCGAATTGGACCTCGGCCTGTTCCAAAGGGGTATCGGGCGCTCCGTGACATGTCAATTTAACGTATAATATGATCATTTATCCGGAGCTTCGCACCGTAGACGCACTGACACCCGCGCAAAGGCTTGCGCCCGAACG
>JBQCHQ010000044.1:0-44367 GCA_051954515.1 Sphingomonas sp.
GGTCTCCCACAACCACAAACCAAAACCCTCCCGCCCCCCCCCCCGTGGGGGGGTGGGGGGGGGCCCCGCCGGCTCTGGGTGGGGGTGTGTTGGGCCACGCGATTGCACCGCAATCGCGCGCTCGCTTCGCGAGCGCCCACCCTCACCAAGCTGCGCTAGCCGGCTGCGCCGGCAAGCTTCGCTATCCTCTCCCGTCAAGGGAGAGGAAATGCGTGGATTACACCCCCTCGACCGCCGCCTTCACCGCACGCGCCACTTGCCGGCTCGATTGCTGCAGCGCGCGCGGCGCATCGCCCGCGCCCGCCTTGATGCTGATTGCGACATTCACCGCGCGCGCGCCCGCCGGCGCCGCCGCCTGCACCGCGCCCGACGAGGTCGGCACGAACAATTCCGGCCCACGCTCGCCGACCCAATAGGCCCGCCCCGGCGACACCGGCCCGCCGGTCGCTCGCCCCGGCGATCCGCCGAACAGCCCGGCGAGCAGGCCGCCCAACCCGCCGCCGCCCGATCCGCCGTCGCCGCCGATCAAGGCATTGATGCCGTCACGCAGCGCCTGCGCCGCGATCTGGTCGAGGATCGACAAGGCGGTCTTGCCGAGATCCTCGAACCCCAGCTTGCCGTTCCTGACGGCGCGGACCAGCGCATTCTCGATGCCCCGCCCCGCTTTCTCGGCGCCCGCGACCAGCGGCCCGTCGAGCGCGCTCCGCATCGCATCGACATCCCTGGCGAACCCGGCGGTGTCGGCGCGCACGCTCACCACCAGCCGCTCGATTTCCTCATCCATCGGGAAATTTCTCCTTGAGCGCCGCGATCACCCCGGCATCGGGCGGCGCCGCGCGCGTCTCGTCACCGGCGAGCGCACGCACCACCGTCTCCAGCTCGGCCGGCGTCGCTGCCCAGAACTCGCCCGGCCGCCACCCGAGCAGCGCGCCGGCAAAGCCGGCGAGGCGAGCGGCAGAACTCGCAAAATCCTCCCCTGCAAGGGGAGGGGGACCGCGAAGCGGTGGAGGGGTGTCCTCGCTCATTGCCCTCGACACCCCTCCGTTGCGCCCACGCGCGACACCTCCCCTTGCAGGGGAGGATCGATCGAACTCGCTCACCGCCCCGCCAGGATCTGCTGCAGCAGCGCCTTCAACGCCGGCGTCGCCGCGGCGAGTCCGCCCGCCACCACGCCGTCGCCGAACCGCTCGCGCGTCATCCCCTCGGGCGCGTCGGCGAGGCAGTGCCAGAACAAGGCGACCATTTCGCCGATCCCCAGCGTGCCCGCCGCCGCGCGCTCGACCAATCCGAACAACGGCCCGATCTCCTGCTCCGCCGCGACCAGCGCGGCGAAGCTCGGCCGCAGCACGAGTTCGACGCCGCCGACCCGCACCGAAGCCTCGCCCCGCACCGGATTGGCGCTCACGCGCTCACCACCGCGCCCGAGCTTTCGAGCGCGATCGTGTACGAACGCTCGCCGTTATAATCCCCGGCATAATCGAGCCGCGTGACGAGGAACCGCCCCGTCACCGTCTCGCCGCTTTCGAAGGCGAGCCGGTAATCGTCGATCGTCCCGGCCAGCGCATTGCCCTTGATCCGCCCCTCGGCCGCCGACCCGGTGAACGCGCCGGCGCCGCTCACCGACACCGATCGCACCCCCGCGCCCGACAGCAATTCGCGCCACCCGCCCGAATCCTTCGAGGTGATCTCGACCATCGCGCCATTGACGCTCATCTGCGTCGTGCGAAGCCCGGCAACGGTCGTGAACCCCACCGGGCTCGCCCCGTCCCCCACCTTCAACAAAAACGCGCTTCGCTTCTCCGCACTCATGAGATTCTCCTTCGTAGCGCGGCACTGGCCCGCTCCCCCACCCGGCCACCAACGGCAGTATTCTCTGGGTGGCCGGGTGGGGGAGCGGGCCGGTGCCGCAACCGGTTCGGCGCGAGCCGAACCAGCAAAGACTCAGCCGCTGTCCGCGAAGCGGACCAATCAAAGACTCAACACCCGCACCCGAAACTCCACCGTCGCCGCCCATTGCCCGGGCGCCTCGCGCAGCATCCGCGAGCGCACGAACGCCAGGCTCGCCACGCGCCAGCCGCCGAGATCGCGCGGACTGGCCTCGATCGCCTCGCACGCCGCGCCGATCAGCGCGTGGAGCCGCGCCGGGCTCTCGCCGGCGTCACGGATCGTCACCGCCGGGCGAAGCTCGCGGCCGATCGCATCCTTGGTGCTCCAGTTGATCGCGATCAGCGGCTGCACCTCGGCATAGGGCCGGCTCGCCTTGACCGGCGGTCCCTCGAAGACGTGGTTGACCACGCCGCCGAACGCCTCGCTGTCGCGCAGCGCGGCGACAATCGCGCCATGCACCGCTCCTTCCGCGCTCATCGCCCCAGGCTCCCGATCCAGCGCAGCTGCGGCTCGTCGAGCAAGCGTCGCTCGAGCCCCCGCCCCGTCAGCTCGACGCCATCTGCCTGCGCCGTCGACACGACCGCGGCAAGTGCCTCACCGGCCCGCTCCGCCACCCGCGCGATCGCCTCGGCCTGCTTCTCGGCCGCAAGCCGCTGCCCGCGCGCCTCCAGCTTTTCCATCATGCCGGCACACGCGCATCGAGGCGCATCCGCCGGAAAGGCCGCCACAATGCCGTCACGGCCGCCGGCGGCGCGCTCGCCCCGTCGCGCGTGTCGTAGAGATACGCCGCCAGCATCGTGACGCCGTGCCGAATCGCCGCGGGCAGCGAGTCCCAGTCCGCCGCGATTCCTGCCGACAGGCTGACCGCGAGCCGCCGCTCGCCCGCCGTCGAGCACACCCAGCCGTCGCCGCTCGCATCGATGTCGATTTGATAGGCGCCGGCCGAAAGCGGCGTCGCGGTGCCGTCGTCTGCAATTGCCGCCACCCCGGTGATCGCCGACACGGGCGTCGCCGCAAGCCGCGTCCAGCATCGCCCGGCCGCCACCTCCTCGGTGATCGATCGTGCGATGAGCACTTGCCCGATGAACGCTTCGGCCAAACCCAGCGCGCTTTCGCCGAGCGTGGCAACCAGATCGTCCTGCTCCATCGTCGCAATGCCGAGCAGCGCCTTGATCGCCGCCGTCACTGCCGCGCGATCGCTCGCCCCGAGCGCTGCCGCGCCCGGCCCATTCGCCCCCATGCCGTCCTCCTCGAAAAAGATCAGGCGATCTCGACCCGGCGGAGCCAGGGCCGCGCCAGCGGCGCCGCGATCGCCATTTCGCCGTCGGTGATGCTGCCGTCGATCACCTGCACGCTGCCGTCGTCGAACAGGCACCGCACGCGGCGCGCGCCGTCCGCGATGCCGAAGCGGCTCCAGCGCAGGTTCAGCCGATCGGCGGCGCGCTGGCCGACGGCGCCGTCGGTCGGGATCGTGCTCGTCGGCGCATCGCCAAGTTCGACTTGAGCGCCCCATGCTTCGACAGCGGCCGTCAGCGGCGCTTCCTCGATCGAGGCCCACAGCAGGAGCTGCGCGGCAAGCGCGCCCCGTTGCGCCGCAGCCGTCAAGCTGACGCGTTGCCAGCTCGACGCCAGCTGCAAGGTCGCCCCGTCCGTGGTGTCGATCCGCAAGGCGATCGACTTGCCCGAACCGGCGGCGGCGCGAAGCCAGATGCTGAACGTGTAGCGGTCCGCGACGGTGGCGGCATTGGTGAGCAGCCGCGAAAAGCCATTGCCCCGCACGAAATCGATCCGGCTCGCCGAAATGGAGCCGTCGGGCGCCGCCACTGCCGCCGTGCTCACCGCCGGCGCAAAAGCGCCCGTCCCGCTGCAATCGCCCGACCAATCCTCGCCGGCAAAGGCGTTGCTGTCGGCGATCAGGTTGGTCGCCGCCGGTTCGATCAGCAGCCCGCGCAGCAAGTGCGTCGCGGGATCGTGATCGAACCGGGCGGCATCCGCTGCGGCGATGCGGATCGATCCGCCGGCGTCGGTCCAGCTCGCCGGCGACGCGCGCGACAGCGACGCCCCTGGCGGCATAACCCCGCCGGTGAAATCGAACGCCGCCGGCGCCCGCTCCCATCGGCCGGGCGCAAAGTCGTGGCCGAAGCCGAGCGCGGCCATCAATAGAGCGCCAGGATGTCGGCAGCGGTCGTGCCCGTCGCGCGCACGAAAGCGACGCGAAACGGCAGGATCGCGCCGGTCGGCACGTTGGCCCATGTCTGATCGCCGCCGCCGTCGACGCCTTGCATCACGATCGCGCCGCCGCTGCCGACATAGAGCGCCTTGGGAATGTCGGCGAGCGCCGTGGTGTCGTCGGGCGTCACCGCGACAGCGCGCCGCGCCGGCGCGGAAACCGCATCGGCGCTGTTGGAAAAGGGATCTGTCATAATCGACTCCAATCCCCTCTCCCCTTGCGGGAGAGGGAGGGGCCCATCGCGCAGCGATGGGAGGGTGAGGGGGAAGAGCGGCCCCGCCGTCAGACGGAACCGGCTATCGCCGGCTCCGCTGCCCGAGGGACCCCATCAAAGTACCACTTTGATGGGACCCGTCGGCGCGGCCGAGTCCGCGATTAGCTGTCGCTAACCGCGGCTCAGCTCGCGCTGAACTTCATCACCTTGATTGCTTCCGAATTCGCCACGCACCCGCCGACGCGCTTGGTCGCGTAGAAATTGACGAAGGGCTTGTTCGAATAGGGATCGCGCAGGATCGCCGTCTCGCTCCGCTCGGCGATCAGATAGCCCGCCTTGAAATTGCCGAACGCGATCGACAGGCTGTTCGCCGCGATGTCGGGCATGTCCTCGGCCTCGACCACCGGATAGCCGAGCAAGGTCGCCGGCTGCCCCGCCGCCAGGCTCGGCTGCCACAGGAACGCGCCGTCGGCGGTCTTGAGCTTCCTGATGCGCGCACACGTCGCCGCGTTCATCACGAACACCGCACCCTGTCGATACGGGCTGCGCAGCGTCTGGACGAGGTCGATCAGCCGCTCGTCGGGATTGCTCCCGAAATCGCCCGACGCCCCCGAGGCAAGATATTGCAGCGTCCCGAAAGCGCGCGTCGCGTCCCCCGCCGTCCCCGTCGGCGCCGACAGGAAGCCCTTCGGCCGGTTGGTCCCGTTGCCCGAGACGAACGCCGTCCCCTCGGCCGCGGCGAACTCGCGCGCGATCTCGCCCGCCAGCCACTCCTCGACATCGAACAGCGCATCGTCGAGCATCGCCTGGCTCGCGCTCGGGTTGGCGTAAAGCTCGCCCATCGGCGGCGCGATCTCGGTGAAGACGGGCGTGTCGGTCTCGTCCCGCGCGCTCGTCTCGCTCGCCCAGCCCGACGGCGTGCCGCCCGTCGTCACCAGCTTGCGATACCCGGCGGACCCCACCTTCACGACATTGGCGATGGCGCGGATCGGCGAGATGCTCTTGAGCGTCGCGTCGATCCGGGCATCGATCTCGTGCGGCACCGCATAGCCGCCGCTGTCACCGCTCACCCCGGTAAACGCCTTCATCTCGACGCTCGAACCCGAGCGCAGGAAGCTGGCAAAAGCCCCCGAACCCTCGCGCGCGCCCTCCAGAACCGGCCGCGCCACCGGCGCCGCCATCGTCACCGCCTCGAAGCTCGCCTCGAGCGTATCCGTAGTCTCCGTCATCATCGTCTCCCGCACATAAAAAATCCTCCCCACGCAGTGGGGAGGGGGACCATTCGCAAAGCGAATGGTGGAGGGGCGCCCGCCACGAGCGCCCCCGCAAATTTCACCTGCCCTGCATCGCATGCACCCGCGCCAGCGGTTGCATCGGCTGCGCGACCAGGCTCACCTCGACCAGCTCGAGCGCGGTCAGTTCGCGCACGCGCCCGTGCCGCGCCGCCTTCACCCGGTATCCGAACGACAGCCCGTCGATCGCGCCGCTGCGCACCAGCCGCGCCAGCCGCGGCTCGTCGACGCGCCCGATCACCCTGAGCCCGCGCTTGTCCTCGCCGACCCGCTCGACCACGCCGACGGGCGCCCCGCCATGCTGCCACAGCAGCGGCACCGCCTTCGGTGTCCCGAACGCTCCGGCGCGCACCACGTCGCCGCCGCGATCGACCCGGTCGAACACCGCGGCGTACCCTGCGAACCGCACGCTCATCGTACCCAGTCTCCGAACCCCAGCTTGACCGCCAGCCCGGCGAGCAGCAGCACGCTCACCAGCCGCACCGCCCAGCCCACCACCGCCTTCCACGCCGACCGCTTCGCGTCGCGCCAAGCCCGCAGCAGCTCGCGCAACTCGGCAACATCCCGCTCCGCCCCGTCATCGGCGAGCCCCAGCCGCGTCAGCGCCCGCGTCGCCCCCAATTCACCCGCTTCCTCGACGATCGCGCGCAGCGTCACGAGATCGCCCCGCGCCCCCTCGGCCTGTGCCAAGAGCTGCGCCAACACATTGCTTTCCATGATCGTTTCCTTCTCCTCTCCCTTCACGGAGAGGATACGAAGACTTGCGCCCGCAAAGCGGGCGCCTAGTCGAAGTTGGTGAGGGTGGAGTCCCGGCGGTGGCGACTTGCTCGCTCCCGCCCACCACTATACCCATCGCTCATGCGCGACCGTATCGTCATGCTCGTTCTGATCGTGCTGGTCCTCGCCGCAGCCTTCGTCATCTGGCTGTGGTGGAGCGACGCCTGGCTCAAATATCAGTGCCGTAAGGCCGGCGGTACGTGGAACGCCGGCCCGCGCGTCTGCGCGATCAGCGCGGGTCCAATCCGAGAATCGCCCGCTTCTCCGCATCCGTAATGAAATCGGCGCCACTCACCTGCCCCCACAATCGCGCGCGGTCCTCGCTCAGCGCGGTCACCTGGTCCATGTCGACCGCCAGCGCCGCCCCCGGCACCCACCCGACCAGTCCCTGCGCCAGCCCGGTCAGGATCGTCCCCGCGAGCGGCAGGATCGCCAGCCGCCACAGCGCCCGGTTCGCCTCCTGGTAATTGGCGTAGGTATTGTCCCCCGGCAGCCCGAGCAGCATCGGCGGCACCCCGAAGGCGAGCGCGATCTCGCGCGCCGCCGCCGCCTTGGTCCCGGCAAAATCCATGTCGGCGGGGCTCAGCGACAAGGCCTGCCACTTCAAGCCGCCTTCGAGCAGCATCGGCCGCCCGGCATTGCCCGCGCCCGCGAACCCCGCCTCCATCTCGGCCTTCAGCCGCTCGAACTGATCGGCCGACAGGGTCGAGCCATCCCCCGGCTCGTACACCAAAGCCCCCGAAGGCCGCGCCGCATTGTCGAGCAGCGCCTTCGACCAGCGCGTCGCCGCATTGTGGATCGCCACCGCGCCGGCGGCCGCGCCCAGGCAGCCCAGCCCGTAATGGTCGTCGACCGGATTGAACGCCTTCAGGTGAATCACCTCGGGCCGCGGCCCGTCAGCGACGAGCCGCGTCACCCGCTCCCCGACGCGATAGCGATACGCCGCCGGCCACCCGGCCGCATCGGCCTCGACGCTTACCCGTTCGGGCCGCAGCGCGAACAATTCGGCCACCTCCCCGTCGGGCGTGGCCAGCACTTGCACATAGGCATTGCCGTGGAGCAGCAGATACGCCGCGAGCACCTCGATCAACGGCTGCCCGCCCGATCGCGCGCTCACCAGCCCCGCCAGCCGCGCGTCCGAAGCCGCCACCGGCGCCGCGCCCGCTCCTTCGGCGACCAGCTTCACCGCCCGCTGCGCGATCGCATTGCCCAGATACGCCTCGCGCACCTGCGCCTCATAGGATCGCGGCCACTCGCCGATCGCCGCCGCATAGCTTTGCCCACGCGCCAACACCGGACGCGCCTCGGCACGCCCGGCTGCCTTCCAGCCGAACAATTTCATGTGTCTCTCCGAATCATCTGGCCGTCGTCCGTCCGCCTGGCCGGAAGCCCCTGCGCCGGCGTCACCTCTCTCCGTCACCCCGGACTTGTTCCGGGGTCCACCGCGCCGCAAACTCATCAGCGACGGCCCTCGCGGCACGGTGGATGCCGGAACGAGTCCGGCATGACGATGGAAGCTGGAACCTATGTCGGCCAGGCGAACGCCAGCCGCGTCTCCCCGGCGACCGCACCGTCGGGCGCGAACCGCCGCTCGGCGATCATCCCCCGTCCCGCGCGATCGACCGTCACCACGGTGCTGCACCGCGTCCCGTAAACCGGATTGCGCATGAACACCGGCGAGCCGACCGGCTCGAGTCCCCCGTCATCGCCGAACCGCCGCTCGTCCCGCAACGCCGCGAACAAGTTCTCGACGTCGCCCGCGCTCTCGATCCAGTCCTCGACCGCCGCCCACAGCGCCAACGTCTTGGGCCAGGGCGCATCGTGCAGCCCATTCGAGAGCCCGTGCATACCCGCCGCAAGGCGCCGCACCACCGGCGCCGGCCGATTGCTCAGCAAGGCCAGCTCGCCACGATCGACGGCGATCAGGTTGAACGGATTGAACCGGTCGAGCTCTTCCGCCTCGACCGCCATCAACCCGTCGTCGAGCATTCCCGTCACCAGCCCGCCACGCGATGCCCTGGCCGGATCGGATCCGCCCGCCTCACGCGCGTTGGTCACCACCGCGAACCGCCCGGCCTCGCTCACCCCGAGCCATGTCCCGCCGCCGACCACATCGCGCCCGGCGATAATCCCGCTGCCGTCATCCCACCGCGCCAACGGCAAGCTCGGCCGCGCGTGCATCTCGTCGCGGTTGCCGGCTGCGACCAGCCGCCATCTCGGGCTCGTCTGCCAAGCCAGTGCCAAAACACACATGCATGAACGCTTGGCAAAAGCAGCGTGCAAGGTCGAGTCCGGGCGCTCTGGCAGAAACCCCGTTCGTCACCCCGGACTTGTTCCGGGCTCCACGGTTCCGCGAGTCAACCGGCTGGTGCGTACGCGGCACGATGGATGCCGGAACAAGTCCGGCATGACGATTTCACAACCCCCGCACGCTAGCCTCGCCCCTTCGCCCCAGCATCAACTCGCTCAGCGCCCACACCAGCGCGTCCGCCCGGTCAGGCGAGCGGCCCGGCCCTTCATAGCCGCCGCCCGCGATCAATCCGCACATCTCGTCCTCCAGCGCGGCGAAGGCGCCGACATGGCTCACCCGCCCCGCCTCGTAGAGCGTCGCCACCGGCTCGGCGCGCGCGCTCTTGCCGCGCGTCGCGTGGACCAGCCGCACCGGCAGCGCGGCGTCGGCGGCGATCAGCACGCTCTCGACCATCGCCCCGCCCTGGTTGGCCTCGGCCACCACGCGGTCGGCGCCGGTACGCACTGCGCACGCCGCCACCGCGCGCGCCCAGCCCTCGGGACTCGCCCCGGTGACGCTCGCATCCTCCAGCACATAGCCGCGCCCATCGCGCCCCAGCGCCACCGCGACGATCCCGCAGGCGTCGCCCCGCGCGCCCCGCACGCTGCCCGCGGGGGGATCGACCCCGATCACCACCCGCCGCACCGCCGGCGCCGCGCCGACGCGACACGCCTCCAGCCCGTCGCGCGTCCACAACGCGCCCGCGACATCCTCGATCAGTTCGCCGTCGAGCTCCTGCCGCCCCAGCCGCGTGCCGCCATAATCCGCCGCCATCGCCGCCAGGAACGCCTCGGGCAGCATCCGATTGTCCGCCGTCCGCCCCTGCACCGTCGCGGTGTCCGGCGCCTCCTTCAGCCGCCGCAGCAGCGCGATCGGCCGCGGCGTCGTCGTTACCAGCGTCCGCGGCCGCTCGCCGAGCCGCAGCGTCATCGCCAGCATGTCCCAGCTCGCCTGCGGATAGGCCCATTTGGCGATCTCGTCGCACCACGCCGCGCTATGCTGCGGCCCGCGCAGCCCGTCGGGGTTCTCCCCCGAATAGACGAACGCCTTGGCCCCGTTCCGCCACGTCAACGCCCCGCGCGAGGGCTCCCAGCGCGGCCGCGTCGCCGCGGGCGACACCGCGAGCACGCCGCTGTCGCCCTCGACCATCACCGCCCGCGCCTCGGCGCGCGTCGCGCCGACCAGGGCGATGCGCGCCGCGCTGTCGCCCTCGGCGAGCGAGCGCACCCATTCGGCCCCCGCGCGCGTCTTGCCAAAGCCGCGCCCCGCCATCAGCAGCCAGGTCCGCCAGTCGCCTTCAGGGGGCAATTGCCGCGGATCGGCCCAGAACGCCCACCGCTTGAGCAACTCGCGCCAGTCGCGCGTCTCGCGCTCCAGCCGCGCCCGATCGCGCGCCGCCGCGCGCGCCGTCAGGTCGCTCATGCCGCCGAATCGTCCCCGGCCAGCCGGTCGAGCCGCCGCATCACCTCGGCCTTGGCCTCCTCCTGCGTCATCTCGTCGGGATCGACGGCGGCCGAGCTGCTCAGCCGCGCGTAGATTTCGGGCCGCCGCGCCTTGAGCAGGAACATGCCGAGCGCGTCCGAATAGGTCCGCACGCTCCCCACCTGCTCGCCGCGGAAATAGACCGGCTTCTCCACGCCATGCTTGGCGCGCTCGATCAGCGCGTCCTCGAGCTCGTCGAGCGCCTCGGCCACCGCCGCATCCCAGGCCGCGGCAAAGACGGGAAACTTCGCCCGATGCTCATACGCCGTAGAGCTCGACAGCCCCGCCTCGCGCGCCGCCCGGCTGACGTTCGCCGTCCGCCGCAGGATATCGATGAAGCACGCCTTGCGCACCGCCAGCGACGGCCGCTTCGCCGTCCGCTTGGCGCTCTTCGCTCCAGCCATGATAGCTCCTCCCCATGCGAAAGGGGCCGCGGCGATCGACAATCGCCCGGCCCGACTCGCAATTCTTCAGCGTTCCGCGAAGGCGGCTGTGGTCAGCTGTGCTGACCCGCAGACTCGCCGCACGCCCGGCCGGCGGGCGTCAGCCCGACCGACGGCGCGGCTTGGCCGCGCCGCTCTCGGCCCGACTCGCAATTCTTCAGCGTTCCCGTTATGTACCGAAAGAGCGTGACGATGTCAAGCGCTATTTTCCCATTTGGTTAAATCAGCGCAACACATTTTGCCATTCGCGCATGTGTCGAAGCGAGCGCGCGACCGGCGCCTCGCGCCGCGCGGCATGGCGATAGGCGCCCGGCCGCATGCCGTAATGCGCCAGGAACGCCTCGCTCTGCCGCGCCTCGGTCGAAAAGCCGATCTGCTCGGCAAGGTCGGCGAGCGAGCGAGTCTCGCCGGCATCGGCGAGCCGCTCGCCCAGCGTCTCGATCCGCCGCCGCCGGATATAGGCGGCGAGCCCGCCCCATGGCTGGAAATCGCGGTACAGCGTCGCGCGCGACAAGGCGAAGCGCGCCAGCACCGCCTCGGCGCCGAAATCGGCATCGAACAGATGCTCCTCGACATAGGCGCGCACTCGATCGACGCGCAGCGCCGCGGGCTGCACCGGCCGCTCGCGCGCGCCCTCGACCAGCGCGGCGCCGAGCAGATCGGCCCCGGCGCGGCCCACCGACACCAAAGCGGCCGGGCCTAACGTGCCGCCGTGGCGCACCAGCGAGCGCATATGGTCGGCGAGCATCGCCGCACGCGCGGGCGCCAGCACACGCCCGTGCATCGCGCGCGGCTCGCCCACCCAGCGCTCGACGCGGTCGCGCGCCATGCTCATCGTCACGATATGCGCTGCGGCGGCGTGGTTGCGCATCGGCCGGGCCATGTCGAGCAGCAGCAGCTCGCCCGGCGCGATCCGGCGGAAGCCGTCACCCGGATCGGCATGGAACTCGCCGTCGACGACCAGGGTCAGCGTCATATGGTCGAGCGAGTCGCGCCGCACCCGCGCCGCGTCGCGGGCATGGCCGACGCCGCGCAGTTGCCGATCGTAGATGATCGAGCGATCGAGCCGCCAGCCGCGCATCCTCGCGCCGAAGCCGTCGCCGCTCCGCGTCACGTCGGCGCCCGCCGCGTATAACGCGTGATAGGCGTCGAATCGCTCGCGGGGCGCCATCAGCGCACTGTCGAACTGCAAGCCGTTCGCGGTCATCTTGCCCCCAGGCCCCGCAAACTCAATCGGTTAACGCGGTGCTCACGCCGCGATACTCGATTCCGCGCCCGCCGAGCAAGTGACCGCCGATCGCCAGCACCAGTGCCAGCGCCGCGACCGCGACCAGCCCGCTCGCCAGCGTCGCGCCCGAGGCGCCGCCTTCGTCGCTGACGAGTCCGGTCAGGAACGGCCCCAACCCGGCGCCGATCAGCGTCACCAGCGCGAAGAACAGGCTGTTGCCGCGCCGCCGCGCGCTGCGCGGCACGAGCCGCTGGATCGCCGCCAGGCTCGCCACCGTCGCCACGCCCAGCGCGGCGTCGGCGACCGCCAGCCCGGCGACAGCCCAGCCTGCACCGAGCCGCGCCGAGCCGCCGATCGCCAGCCCGGCAATTAGAATCGCGCCGCCGTTGATCGTAACCGGCTGCCATGCCGGACGGCGATCGAGCCAGCGCGCGCCGAGCCATTGCCCCGCGAGCGCCGCGACCAATGTCGTCGCCCCCGCCGCCATTGCCGCCTCGGCGGCGCGCCACCCGCTGAGGCGCACCAGCAGCGTCGGATACCAGACCCCGATCGCCTGGATGACGATGATCGGCGCAACCGCCGTGGCGAACCCGCCCGCCAGCCGCCGCCAGCCCGGCCCCGAAGCCGATACGGGCGTGGCGCCCGCTTCTGCCGCCGCCGAGGTTCCCACGCCCGTTCGCCCTGAGCCTGTCGAAGCCTGTCCTGAGCGACGCCGCAGGCGGCGCCGAAGGGGGCGATAGCCCCTAGCAATCGAATGCGGCCGCCCCACCAGCCCAGCGATCACCACGATCATGATGCCGTTGGGAATCGCGCTCAGCAGAAAGATCGCCCGCCACGGCGCCGGCAGCCCGGGCACCATGATCCCCGCCGCGCCGACCGCAGCGATCAGCGCGCCGGCGATCAACATCGCGCTCGTCCGGCCGCCGGTGCTCGCCAGCGTGTAGCGCGCCATCGATCGTGCCAGCGCCGCCGGCGGCGCGGCATCGGCGATCATCGTCGCCGCGGCCGGCGCGAACAACGCCTGGCCCGCCCCGATCGCGAGCTCGGCCCCGATCAGCCCGGCGCGAGACTTCACCCAGGCGAGCGCCGCCGCGCCCGCCGTCCACAGTGCCATGCCGCCGATCACGCTTGCGCGCCGCCAGCGCCCCCCGCCGCGCTCGCCCGGCACCGCCACGCCGATCGCCACCGCGGCATAGGCAATCGCCGCCGCCGTCGCGATGGCAAAGCCCAAAGCCGCGTCGCTCAACCCCAGCTCGCGCTTGAGCAGCACCGCGCCCGCGCCCGGCATCGCTCGATCGAAATAAGCCAGGAACACCGCAACGCTCAGCGCCGCCGTCAGCCGCCGCCCGGCGCCGGTCCCGTCCGTTCCCCCCATGAAGCTGATCTAGCCGATCTTTTCCACCCGCGTCGAATCTCCCTCGCCCCAATTCGGGACCGATTCTCCCCCTCCCTGCAAGGGAGGGGGCAGGGGGTGGGTCGGCGAGCACAGCGAGCCGTCCGACGCTCGCCACGAAACGCAACGAGCGAGGATCACAGAATCATGAAAATCGGCCGCGCCCAAAAAGTTCGAATGACGCCCCGCCCCGGCAATGGGCCGCCCTCCAGGATTCTCGTGACGGGTCGCTTGCCACGCGAGTCCCGAAGGGCGGTTTGCCTCCCCTTTGCGGCAGGCAATATCGTCACCGCGAGGGAATCGCCGACGCGCAATCGCAACGCCGGCGTCCGCCCCCCGGCAAACTTACCGGCCGTCTGATGCGCCCGCGCCCGATTCGGGACAATATCGCCGCGTCTCAATCGTCAGATCGGGCGCGCGCCTCACGCAGCCGAATCGGCAAGTGCCGCCCAGGCAGCGATCTCGTCGTTGAAATGCCGTTCGACCATCACGTCGCCGGCGCGCGCATGGTCGATATCGACCTCCACCGAGCCCGCCCATTCGAAGGTCGCGTTGCCCGACAGCCGCACCGTCAGATCCGGCTCTGCCCGGCCGCGGACCAGCCCGCCGGCGTTGAACACCGTCACCTCGGTCCCGAAGCCGATCCGCCCGGTCAGCCCCGCGGCGACCACCGAGGCCGCCATCGCGCTGCCGCAACTGTCGGTCAGCCCCACGCCGCGCTCGAAGGTGCGCACGAACAACGCGTTTTCATTCAGCAGCTTGGCGAAACTCACATTGGCGCGATTGGGCAGCCAGTCGGGCGCCGCCTCGCAGCGCACACCGAGCGCGGTCAGCCGCGCCTCGTCGATCGTCTCGACGAAGGCGACGAGGTGCGGGTTGGGCATCGCCACCGCGGTAAAGGCAAGGTCGCTCGCCAATGGCGTGATCGTCTGCTCGATCGTCGTCGCGCGCTCAATGCGGAGCGGCCAGTCGGCGGTATCGGTCTCGGCCGGCCCCACTGTCTCGCGCACGGTATAGACGCCCGGCGCCAGCGCCGCGTCCCGCGCGACATCGGCCGACGACGTCTTGAGCCGCACCGCTGCCTTTTCGATCCCCAGCGCCTCGAACCCGGCCCGCGCGACGCAGCGCAGCCCGTTCAGACACGTCTCCGCCTCGCTCCCATCCGAATTGAACATCCGCATCCCAAAGGGATAACGCTCATCTCCGCGAGTAAGCAGCAACAAGCCGTCGCCGCCGACCGGCCCCGCGCGATCGGCGAGCGCGCGCGCCACCGCCGACCACGCCGCATCGTCGAGATCGATCGCGCGAGCGTCGATCAAGGGAAAGTCGTTGCCCGAGCCGTGGCACTTGATGAAATCGAACCGCATGGCCGCAAATGTAGCGCGTCAGCCGCCCTGCGCCAGCACCTTCAATCGATAGAGCGTGTCGAGCGCCTCGCGCGGGCTGAGCGCATCGACATCGAGCGCCTCGATCTCGGCGCGCAGCGCATCGCATTCCTCTTCCTCGGCCTCCGCTGCCGCCGCGAACAGCGGCAGGTCGTCGAGTCCGGCGGCAAGCCCGCCGGTCTTCTCGCGCCCCGCCTCGAGCTTTGCGAGCACCGCCTTGGCGCGCGCCACCGTCACTGGCGGCATGCCTGCGAGCCGCGCCACCGCGAGCCCGTAACTGCGATCCGCGGGCCCGTCGGCGACCTCGTGGAGCAGCACCAGCTCGCCCTTCCACTCGCGCGCGCGGACATTGTGCAGCGTCAGCGCGTCGCAGCGTTCGGCGAGCCGCGTCAGCTCGTGATAATGCGTCGCGAACAGGCAGCGGCAGCGATTGTCCTCATGGATCGCCTCGACCACCGCCCAGGCGATCGCGAGCCCGTCATAGGTCGAGGTCCCCCGCCCGACCTCGTCGAGGATGACGAACGACTGCGCCGTCGCCTGCGCCAGGATCGCCGCGGTCTCGACCATCTCGACCATGAAGGTCGAGCGCCCGCGCGCGAGATTGTCCGAGGCGCCGACGCGGCTGAACAGCCGGTCGACCAGCCCGAGCCGCGCCTTGGCCGCCGGCACGAAGCTCCCCGCCTGCGCGAGCACCGCGATCAGCGCGTTCTGCCTGAGGAAGGTCGACTTGCCGCCCATATTGGGCCCGGTGACGAGCCACAGCCGCGAATTTTCCGAGAGCACGCAATCATTGGCGACGAACCGCTCGCCCGTCCGGGCCAGCGCCGCCTCGACCACCGGATGGCGCCCGCCCTCGACCTCGAAACAGGGGTGGTCGGCGAGGGCCGGCCGAGTCCAGCCGCCTTCGACCGCGCGTTCGGCGAGCGCGGCGGCAACGTCCAGCCGCGCCAGCGCGTCGGCGGTGGCGGCAATCGCCTCGCGCGAGGCGAGCGCCGCCTCGATCAGATCTTCGAGATGCGCCGCCTCGGCGGCGAGCGCGTGCGCGCCGGCCTGAGTCACCTTGAGCGCCGCCTCGTGGAGATCGGGCGCGTTGAAGCGAACCACGCCGGCCAGCGTCTGGCGGTGGGTGAAGCCGCTGTCGGGCGCCATCAGCGCGTCGGCATGTTTCGCCGGCACTTCGATATGATAGCCCAGCACATTGTTGTGCCTGACCTTGAGCGCGCCGATCCCGGTGCGCTGGCGGTATTCCGCCTCGAGCGCGGCGATCACCCGCCGCCCGCCCGCGCCGGTCGCGCGCAAATCGTCGAGCGCGGCGTCATAGCCCTCGGCGATATAGCCGCCGTCGCTGGTGTCGATCGGCGGCGAGGGAACGAGTGCACGCTGGTAGAGATCGATCAGCGCGCCATGCCCGCGCAGCTGCGGCGCGAGGTCGGCGAGCAAAGCCGGCCCACCCCCACCCGTTCGCCCTGAGCCTGTCGAAGAGCGCCCCCCCGCACGCGGCTCGCCTGCGGCTTCTCGCCCTTCGACAAGCTCAGGGCGAACGGTGGAGAGGATGTCGATCCGCTCGAGCCGCTCGCCCAATCGCCACGCCCCATCGAGCCCGTCGCGCAGCTGCCCGAGATCGCGCGGCGCGCCGCGCCCGGCGACGATCCGCCCCAGCGCCCGCCCGATATCGGGCAGCGCGCGCAGCGCCGAGCGCACGGTCTCGCGCAGGCTCGGCTCGTCATGGAACAAGCCGACGAGATCAAGCCGCGCCTCGATCGCGCCCCGATCCATCAGCGGCGCCGAAATGTCCCCCGCCAGCAACCGAGCGCCGGCCCCGGTCACGGTTCGGTCAACCGCGTCGAGCAGGCTTCCCTTGCGCTGCCCGCCGGTCGTCTGCGTAAGCTCCAGGCTCTCGCGCGTCGCCTGATCGATCGCCATCGTCTCGCTGGCGCGGGCAAGACGCGGCGGGCGGAGGAACGGCAGGCTGCCGCGCGCAGTATGGTCGAGATAGGCGACGAGCCCGCCCGCCGCCGCCAGCGCGGCGCGCGAGAACTGGCCGAACCCGTCGAGCGTCGCCACCCCGAACAGCGCCTTCAGCCGCTCCTCGCCGCGCCCGCTGTCGAACTCGGGCTTCGGCCGCTCGCACGTCGCGAGCATCGCATGCGCGCTCGCTTCCGCCACGATCGTCTCGGCCGGCGCCAGCCGCGCCAGATCGGCGGCGAGCCCTGCGGCCGAGCTCTCGACGATCTCGAACCGCCCGGTCGTGTTGTCGGCGGCGGCGATCGCCGCCCCGCCCCCCGCCTCACCGACCGCCGCACACCAATTGGCCGCGCGCGAATCGAGCAACGCCTCCTCGGTCAGCGTCCCCGCCGTCACCACGCGAACGATGCCGCGCGCGACCAGCGCCTTGGAGCCGCCGCGCTTCTTTGCTTCGGCCGGGCTCTCGGTCTGGTCGGCGATCGCAACGCGGTGGCCGGCCTTGATCAGCCGCGCCAGATAGCCCTCGGCCGAATGCGCCGGCACGCCGCACATCGGAATCTTCTCGCCGCCATGCTCGCCGCGCGCCGTGAGCGCGATGTCGAGGCACGCGGCGGCGACCTTGGCGTCGTCGAAGAACAATTCGAAGAAATCGCCCATCCGATAGAATAGCAGGCAATCCTCGGCCTCGGCCTTGAGCGCGAGATACTGTGCCATCATCGGGGTGGGGGCGGTCATCGCGCGCTAGGTAACCGAAGAATTGCTTTCCGTCATGCCGGACTTGTTCCGGCATCCACCGTCCCGCAAGAGCCGCGATGTCGCTTTACGCGGCACGGTGGACCCCGGAACAAGTCCGGGGTGACGTGACGGGCAAGGCTGCCTAAAGACCCTTATAACGACCCGCCGAGAGGATCCCGATGGCCGACGAATCGAACGTCCAGTTTTCCGAGCGCGAGGCGCTCCTGTTCCATTCCGAAGGCCGTCCCGGCAAGATCGAGATCGTCGCCTCCAAGCCGATGGCGACGCAGCGCGACCTCGCGCTCGCGGATGCGCCCGGCGTCGCCGTTCCGGTCCGCGCGATCGCCGCGGATCCCGGCACCGCCTACGACTATACCGCCAAGGGCAATCTCGTCGCCGTCATCTCCAACGGCACCGCGATCCTCGGGCTGGGCAATTTGGGCGCCCTCGCCTCGAAGCCGGTGATGGAAGGCAAGGCGGTGCTGTTCAAGCGCTTCGCCGATGTCGATTCGATCGACCTCGAAGTCGCCACCGAGGATGTCGACCGCTTCGTCGCCGCGGTCGAGCTGCTCGAACCCAGCTTCGGCGGCATCAACCTCGAGGACATCAAGTCCCCCGAATGCTTCCTGATCGAGCAGGCGCTTCGCGAGCGGATGAACATCCCCGTCTTCCACGACGACCAGCACGGCACCGCGATCATCGCCGCTGCCGGCCTCATCAACGCGCTGCACCTCACCGGCCGCGACATCAAGGACACGCGCTGCGTGATGCTCGGCGCCGGCGCCGCCGCGATCGCCTGCGCCGAGCTCATCAAGGCGATGGGGCTGCCCCGCGATCACCTGCTGATGATCGACAAGACCGGCGTGATCTATCAGGGCCGCGAAGAGGACATGAACCAGTGGAAGTCGGCGCACGCCGTCGCCACGACCAAGCGCACGCTCGCCGACGCGATCGACGGCGCGGACGTGTTCTTCGGCCTCGCCTCGGCCAATTCGCTGCCGCCCGAGTTGCTCAAGACGATGGCGCCCAGGCCGATCATCTTCGCCATGGCCAATCCCGACCCCGAGATTTCGCCGCCGCTGGCCAAGGCGACTCGCCCCGATGCGATCATCGCCACCGGCCGTTCGGACTATCCCAACCAGGTCAACAACGTGCTCGGCTTCCCGTTCATCTTCCGCGGCGCGCTCGACGTGCGCGCGACGACGATCAACGAGGAGATGAAGGTCGCCGCCGCCGAGGCGCTCGCCCGCCTCGCGCGCCAGCAGGTGCCCGAGGAAGTCGCCGCGGCCTATGGCACGCGCCATACGTTCGGCCCCGATTACATCATCCCCGCCCCGTTCGACCCGCGCTTGATCGAGGAAATCCCCGCCGCGGTCGCCAAGGCCGCAATGGATTCGGGCGTCGCCACCAAACCGATCCCGGACATGGACGCCTATCGCCAGGCGCTTCGCGGCCGGCTCAACCCGACCACCGCGGTGCTCAGCCTCGCCTATGAAGGCGCGCGCGCCTGCCCCAAACGCGTTGTCTTCGCCGAGGCCGAGGAGGAGGTGGTGCTCCGCGCGGCGATCGCCTTCCGCGACGGCGGCTACGGCACGCCGGTGCTGGTCGGCCGCGACGAGGTCTATGACGAGCTCGCCAAATTGGGCGTCGACGATCCCAAGAGCTTCGAGCTCCACAACAGCCGCCATTCGCCGCTGGTGCCGAGGATGGTCGATTTCCTCTACCAGCGCCTGCAGCGCCGCGGCTACCTCCGCCGCGATTGCGAGCGGATGGTCAACCAGGATCGCAACATCTTCGGCTCGCTGCTGCTCCAATTGGGCGAGGCCGATGCGATGATCACCGGCGTCACCCGCACCTATGCTCGAACGATGCGCGAGGTGCGTCGCGTGATCGATGTCGAGCAGGGCTGCGTCGCGTTCGGCATCCACATCCTGGTCGGCCAGACGCACACCGTCTTCATGGCCGACACGACGATCAACGAGCGCCCCTCGGCCGAGGAGCTCGCTGACATCGCCGAGCGCACCGCCGAGGTCGCACGCCGCATGGGCCACGAACCGCGCGTCGCCTTCCTCAGCTATTCGACCTTCGGCAATCCGGAAGGCCAGTGGCTCGACAATATCCGCGCCGCGGTGAAGGTACTCGACCAGCGCAAACCCGGCTTCGAATATGAGGGCGAGATGGCGCCCGACGTCGCGCTCAACCCGCGCCAGCTCGCCAATTATCCCTTCGCCCGCCTGTCCGGCCCCGCCAACGTGCTCATCATGCCGGGCCTGCAATCGGCCAATATCTCGGCCAAGATCCTGCGCGAGCTCGGCGGCGATTCGATGATCGGCCCGATGCTGATCGGCATGGAAAAATCGGTCCAGATCGCCCCGATGACGAGCACTGCGAGCGAGCTGGTGACGCTGGCGGTGCTGGCGGCGGGCGGCATCGCGCGGTGAGCTACCGCCGCGGTCGGTAGCTGATCCGCGCGTCACCGCCCGCGCGGACGGGCAGGTAGAGGCCCTGACCGTGCGCTTCGATCCGCCCCGTCTCGACCTTGGTGAGGTCGGCGCGAATCACGAAGTCCCCGACGCGCTTCTCGGCGATCGCCCGCCGAATCTTGCCGAGCAGGTCGTCGAGATCGCCGGTGAAATTCTGCTGCAGCGCGCCGGCGATCAGCGCGCTGACCGCCGGGCTGTTGCCGAGCTCGATCAACAGATCGCCCGCCACCCCGTTAGTGTCGCCGGTGACGGTCAGGTTTTCGAACGCGACCCTGGCCGATCCTGGCGCGTTGACCGGCCGCGCCGCCAGCCAGATCGTGCCGACCGTCGGCGCGCCGCTGCTCGACACCGGCTTCGCGGCGAGCGCGATCCCCACCGCGATCCTGCCGCCAGTGGCGCCGTAAGCCGTCACCTTGTCGAACCGCGCCGTCACCGCGCCGATCCTGGGCAGGTCGAACGGCCGCGCCGACCTTTTGACCAGCGCGCTCAGGATCACCGGCTCAAGCTCGGCATAGTCGCCGACGACAGGGATGAAGAGACGCAATTGCCGCTCCGCGTCGGACCGTTCGAGCCGCGGCAGCGGCGTCGGCGCTGGATCGGCGGGCCGCGAGCCGACGAACGTCTCGGTCACCGCTTCCATGCCCAGGTCGAGGCGCAACCGCCCGCCGCTCAGCGCGTAATTCTGGTAGAACAGCCGCCGCGGCGTGATCCGCATCCAGACCGGCGGATTGTCGCCGTTGAGCTCGATTGAGGTGAAGCTCTGCCGCCACAGCTTGCCCGCGTCGTCCCGCAGGTCGATCCGCGCCAGCTCGCGCGGCAACGCCGCCTCCAGCCTGCGCACCACAGGCTTCAGCTTCTCGTCCGCCTTGTCGGCGAAAGTAATGCGCTGGCCCAGGAAATCGATGCCGGGCGGGGTCGTCCAGTCGTAAGCGAGCGTGACCTTGCCGTGCGGCGTCCAGTCGGGAGCGACGCTGAGGCGGATGCGGGCATGCGCCATCGCCGCGCCCGTCGCAGTCTCGCCCTTGAGCACGCCGCCCACGTTGCGCGCGCTGATCCGGGCACGGAGCGGCACATCGGCGATGATGTCGTGTCCCGCGCCACGCAGCCGGATCGGCCCGCGAGTCACCACGCCCGTCACGGTGCAGCCGATCGCCGGCGTCACTTCCCGCCGCTTGCCGAACAGCTTGATCCGCTGTGGCGCGATGCAGCGATCGAGATGCTTGTCGATCGTCCATAGGGTTCTGGGGATCGTCCGCTCCAGCATCCGGGTGAGCGCTGCGGCATCGGCGTCGATCGGCACTGCGATGATCGACGACAGGCTGGGCGACGGAACCGCATCGGTCGCGCGCGGCGGCGGTTCGACGTGGCGCCGCTCCGAGCAGCCGGCGAGGAGCAGCCCCGCAGCGCCGGCCACGCCCCACCAATGAAAAGCGGAACGCAACGATGCCGCAGCGCGACGGCGCATGGCGCGGTCTCGGGCCTAGGCGTCGATGCTGGTGCCGAGCGCGGCGTTGACCAGCCCGCCGTCGACCGTCAGCGTCTCACCCACGACATAGTCGCCCGCGCGGCTGGCGAGGTAAATCGCCGCGCCCGCCATATCCTCGGCGACGCCGATCCGTCCGGCGGGGATGCGCTTGGCAACTTCGTCGCCATGGTCGCGCGCGGCGCGGTTCATCTCGCTGGCGAAGGCGCCCGGCGCGAGCGAGCTGACGACGATGCCGTCACCGATCAGCCGCGCCGCCATCCGCCGGGTGAGGTGGATCAGCGCCGCCTTCGACGCCTGGTAGCTATAGGTTTCCCAAGGATTGAGCCGCTGCCCGTCGATCGAGGTGATGTTGATGACCTTGGCCGGCCGCTCCGAGGAGCCCGCCGCCATGAGCAGGCCGTGAAGCGCCTGGGTCAGGAAGAAGGGCGACTTGACGTTCAAGTCCATCACCTTGTCCCAGCCATGCTCGGGGAAATTCTCGAACGGCTCGCCCCAGGCAGCGCCGGCATTGTTGACGAGAATGTCGAGCCGATCCTCGCGGCCGGCGAGATCGGCGGCGAGCGTCTTGCATCCTTCGACGGTGGAAATGTCGTGAGGCAAGGCGACGCACTTCTCGCCCAGCGCCTCGGCCGCCGCGAGGCACGCCTCCACCTTGCGCGCCGAGATATAGACCTTGGCCCCCTGGGCGATGAACCCGGCGGCGATCATCTTGCCGATCCCGCGCGATCCCCCCGTGACCAGCGCAACGCGGCCATCGAGGCGAAACAGGTTGGTAGTATCCATGAGCTTCCTTCCTGCAATCGTCACCCCGGCGGAGGCTGGGGTCTCTTGCCGCATGAAATGCCAGCCCGCGCTGACATGACGGCTATGACTACCCGCCCCTTTTCATCGTTTCGCGGGCGATGATGATCTGCTGAATCTGGCTGGTGCCTTCGTAAATGCGGAACAATCGCACGTCGCGATAGAGCCGCTCGATCCCGTAATCGGCAATGTAGCCTGCGCCGCCGAAAATCTGCACCGCCCGATCGGCAACGCGGCCGACCATTTCACTCGCGAACAATTTGGCCGCCGCCGATTCGAGCACCACGTCACCTCCGGCATCTTTCTTCGCCGCGGTCTCCAGCACCAGCGCGCGTGCCGCCAGCGCCTCGGTCTTCGACTCGGCGAGCATCGCCTGGATCAGTTGATGCTCGGCGATCGGCTTGCCGAATTGCTTGCGCTCGCCGGCATAAGCGACGCAATCGGCGATCAGCCGCTCGGCCACGCCGACGCATACCGCGGCGATGTGCAGCCGCCCACGGTCGAGCACCTTCATGGCGATTCGAAATCCCTCGCCGTCGGCGCCGAGCCGGTTGGCGACGGGGACGGGCACGTCGTCGAAATGGACGTCGGCGACCTTGGCGCCCTTCTGGCCCATCTTCTTTTCGGGAGGGCCGACCGAAACGCCCGGCAGCTCGCGCGGCACGAGGAAGGCGGAAACGCCGCGGCTGCCCGCTTCCTCGCCGGTGCGCGCCATCACCGTGAACAGGTCGGCCTTGTCCGCATTGGTGATGAAGCGTTTGGTGCCCGACAGACGATAGATGTCGCCCTTTCGAACAGCACGCGTCTTCACTGCGCCCGAATCGCTGCCGACATCAGGTTCGGTCAGGGCGAAGCTGGTGATGATCTCGCCGCTCGCAATCCTGGGCAGCCATTCGGCTTTCTGCTCGGGCGTTCCCGCCATCACGAGGCCCTGGCTGCCGATGCCAACATTGGTGCCGAACGCCGATCGGAAGGCCGGCGTGGTGCGGCCGAACTCGATCGCGACGCGCGCTTCCTCGGCCATGGTCAGGCCGAGCCCGCCATAGTCCTCGGCGATCGACAAGCCGAACAGGCCCATCCCGCGCATCTCCTCGACGACCGTGTCGGGAACCTCGTCGTTCGCCTCGACTTCGGCTTCGAGCGGACGGAGGCGTTCGGCGACGAAGCGCCGCACCGTCCCGATCAGCGCGTCGAACGTCTCGGGATCGAGCGCCACATACCTCTCCCACTGTTGGCGGCGAGAGAGTTACGGAACAGCACAGTGGGAGGCAAGCACTTTGCCTACCCGATATTCAAAAATGGCTCAGACCGCAGTGCCGCCGACGGTCAGCCCTTCGACCAGCAGGGTCGGCTGGCCGACCCCCGCGGGGACGCCCTGGCCGGCCTTGCCGCACATGCCGATTCCTTCGTCGAGCGCGAAATCGTTGCCGATGCCGGTCACCTTGGTGAGCACGGTCGGGCCGTCGCCGATCAGCGTCGCGCCCTTGATCGGCGCGCCCAACTTGCCGTTCTCGATTCTGTAGGCCTCGGTGCACGAAAAGACGAACTTGCCCGAGACGATGTCGACCTGCCCGCCGCCGAACGACTTGGCGTAGATGCCCTTCCGGACGCGGCTCATCAGCTCGGCCGGATCGTCGCTGCCGCCGCGCATGAAAGTGTTGGTCATCCGCGGCATCGGCGCATGTTCGAAGCTCTCGCGCCGGCCGTTGCCGGTGGGCGCCACACCCATCAGGCGCGCGTTGAGCCGGTCTTGCATATAGCCTTTGAGGATGCCGTCCTCGATCAGCACATTCTCCTGGGTCGGCGTGCCCTCGTCGTCGATCGACAGCGAGCCGCGGCGGTCGAGGATCGAGCCGTCGTCGACCACAGTGACGCCGGACGCGGCGACGCGCTCGCCGATGCGGCCGGAAAAGGCGCTGGTGCCCTTGCGGTTGAAATCGCCTTCGAGCCCGTGGCCGACCGCTTCGTGGAGCAGCACCCCCGGCCAGCCGGGGCCGAGCAGCACCGTCATCTCGCCCGCAGGGGCGTCGACCGAGTCGAGATTGACCAAAGCCTGCGCCAGCGCCTCGTCGATCGCGCGGTTCCACACCGCCTCGCCGATCAGCCGATCGTAGAGATAGCGCCCGCCGATCCCGAAGCTGCCCGTTTCGCGCCGGCCGTTCGCCTCGACGACGATCGAGACGTTGAGCCGCACCAGCGGCCGGATGTCGGTGACGACGAAGCCGTCGGGGCGGACGATCTCGACCACCGACCACGAACCCATCAGCCCCACCGAGACCTGGCAGACGCGCGGATCGCGGGCGCGCGCCGCGGCGTCGATCGTCTGGCAGAGGTTCACCTTGTCGGCAAAGGGCACGAGATCGATCGGATCGGCGTCGGTGTAGAGGTGGCGATTGGTGTGCTGCGGCGGGGGCACCTTGCCTCGCGCCGAAGGGTCGATCAGCGCCATCGTCTCGCCGGCGCGGCGGATCGCGGCGGCCGAGAGCTCGTTCGAATGCGCAAAAGCGGTGGTCTCGCCCGAAATCGCGCGCAGGCCGAAGCCGCTTTGCGTGTCGTAGCTCGCGGTCTTGAGCCGGCCGTCGTCGAAGCCGAACGCCTCGGCCTTGCGATATTGCAGATAGAGTTCGCCGTCGTCGGCCTTGGTCAGCGTCTCGGCGGTGAGCGCCTGCGCGGTCTCGGGATCGAGGCCGTCGCGGTAGAGAAAGGAGCGGGGATCGGTCATGGTTACGCCTTCGATGGGGCTATTGCGTGTAAACACGAGTGACGCGCAAGCGGCCATCCTCCCCCGGAGGGGGAGGACCGCAAGGACGCCCTCCGCGCCCGTTTGCAATTGCTTGGGATATAGGAAGCCGATCGTTCAATCGAAGAGGCCGTCCTGCACGTCTTTGGGCGGAGCGAGGCCGAGATGCTTCCAGCCGCCCGCATTGAGGCAGCGGCCGCGCGCGGTGCGGGCGATGAGGCCCAGCTGGATCAGATAGGGCTCGATCACTTCCTCAATCGTGTCGCGCGGCTCGCTGAGCCCCGCCGCCAGCGTCTCCACCCCGACCGGGCCGCCGCGATAGATGTCGGCGATCATGTGGAGATAGCGCCGGTCCATCGCGTCGAGCCCGAGATGATCGACCTCAAGCCGGTTGAGTGCGGTATCGGCGGTCTTCGCGTCGACCGTCTCGACGTCGGCGACATTGGCGAAGTCGCGCACGCGCCGCAGCAGCCGTCCGGCGATCCTCGGCGTGCCGCGCGAGCGCCGCGCGATCTCGCGCGCGCCATCGGCGGCGACGTGCAGGTCGAGCAGCCGCGCGGCGCGGGTGACGACATGCTCGAGCTCGTCGACGGTGTAGAAATTGAGCCGCACCGGAATGCCGAACCGGTCGCGCAGCGGCGTCGTCAGCAGGCCTTGCCGCGTCGTCGCACCGACCAACGTGAAATGCGGCAAGTCGATCCTGACCGAGCGCGCCGAAGGCCCCTCGCCGATCATCAGGTCGAGCGCGCGATCCTCCATCGCCGGATAGAGCACTTCCTCGACCGCGGGCTGGAGGCGGTGGATCTCGTCGATGAACAGCACGTCGCCGTCCTCAAGATTGGTGAGGAGCGCGGCGAGATCGCCCGACTTGGCGATCACCGGCCCCGAGGTGGCGCGGAAGCCCACCCCCATCTCGCGCGCGATGATCTGCGCCAGCGTCGTCTTGCCGAGCCCCGGAGGCCCAAAGAACAACACATGATCGAGCGCCTCGCCGCGCGCCTTGGCGGCGTTGATGAACACACGCAAATTGTCGCGCGCGGCCGCCTGCCCGACGAACTCGTCGAGGCTCTTGGGACGGAGGGCAGCGTCAACGTCCTCGGCGCGACGCTGGGCGGTCAGGATGCGGTCAGCATCGGTCACGATTGCTCTCTCAACGCACCGCGCACATCCTGCCGGTGGTGGATGATGCGAACGACCAGCACGACATCGCCTTCAACGCGGTAGAGCAGACGATGCGGCCGGTGCGAAAGCGAGCGGATGCCCAACGCGAGCTCCGGCCGCGCCTGCCCGGCGAAAGGGTGCTCGCGCAACAGCACAAAATGGCGTTCGAAGCCCAGCAAGTGCCGCGCCGCTGCGTCTGGGCCGAAATCCTGGACGCCCGCGTCACGGATCGTCTCCAGATCACGGCGCGCCATGGCAGAAAAGCGGAGATCAGCCATGCTTTCGATCGATACCCGCAACCACCTCGCGCAGGATGTCTTCGGGCTCGGCGTCGAGCACGCCAGAGGACAAGCCTTCCTCGATCAACGCCTTGACGCGCCCGATCTCCGCCGCATGGGCGTCCTGGTCACGCCGCAGAAGATCGCGAACGTAGTCTTCGGCATCAACATAGGCGCCATCCGAAATGCGGGATTCGATCCATTGCTGGAGCTCGGGCGGAAGCGTGATGTCGACGTGAATCATGACCTCACCATAAACCTGCACGCAGCGATCGCCAACGCAACGCTCACTTCGCCGCCTTCCTGAGCGCCAGCCGGACGAGCGCGTCGAGCGTGGCGCTTGCACCGAGTTCGTCCTCGGCGGCCTTGACTGCGGCGGCGGCTTCGGCGGGCCTGAAGCCGAGATTGCCGAGCGCCGAGACCGCGTCGGCGGCGGGGCCGGCGGCAGCGATCGAGGTCGCGCCGCCGCTGCCCAGCGCGACCGCGCCTACCTTGTCCTTCAGCTCGCGGACGATGCGTTCGGCGAGCTTGGGGCCGACGCCATTGGCGCGCGCGATCATCGCCTTGTCCTGGCGCGCGACCGCGGTGCCGAGCTCGTCCGGTGCGAGGATCGACAGGATGGCCAGTGCCACCCGGGCGCCGACGCCCTGCACGCTGGTCAGGTGGCGGAACCAGTCGCGCTCACCCGCTTCGGCGAAGCCCATCAGGCGGATCGAATCTTCGGCAACCAGCATCTCGGTGTGCACCGTCACCGCCTCGCCCGCCGGGCCGAGCGCGGTCAGCGTGCGCGACGAAGCGCCGACCAGATAGCCGACGCCGTTCACGTCGATCACCGCATGGTCGATCCCGGTCGAAACGAGACGGCCCTTGAGGTGCGCGATCATCGCACGCGGCCCGCGGCGGATCGGCGAAAGGTCACAAAGGCCACGCCTGCACGCGCGCGGCGCGCCGCCGCGATACCATTGACGGAAGAGGATCGGCCGGCCCGCATCGCTCGGTACATAAGCAGAACGGCGCCGTGTAGGAAAGCGAAATCGGGAAGGGCTCGCGCGCCCTTCCCGATCGCCGGTTCAGTAAAACGCGCCGTAGATCACATCGGCGATCCGCCCGGTCGAGCGCTGCACCAGCAGCAGGTCCGGCCCGTAGCGCACCCAGCGATAGCCGTAAGGCGGCGGCCCGATGCCCAGCGCGTCGTAATCGTAGAAATAATAATTGCGGCTGAGGAAGAGCGCCGGCAGCAGCAGCCCGATCGTCCAGCGGCGATAGCGATAGCCATGCGGATAGTGCCAGCCGGGCCGGTGGATCGGCTTGAAATGCGGCGGGCGCGGCTGGCCCGGCCGCCAGATCGGCCATTTGTGCGGCGGCCTCGGCTTGGGCGGGCGGTGATTGCCCGGCGGCTGTGGCTTGGGCGGCTTGGGGCGGCCCGGATTGGGCTTGGGCGGGCGCGGCTTGACCGGCTGCGGCAGCGGGGTCACGCCGGTTGGCGGCCGCGGGCGAGCAGGTTGCGGCCGCCCTGGCTGCGGGCGCGCCGGCTGCGGCCTCGCGACCGGCGGCTTGGTCGGCCGCGCGGGCTTGGCCGGCCTCGTCGCGTTGGATGGGGGCCGCGTCTGTGCCTGAAGCGCGGCGCTGGCGATGTCGGGAAAGATCAGCAGCAAGCTGGTCGAAATCAAGAGAAACCGCTTCATACCGTTCTCCTGTCGTAGCCGCGCCTTCATACGCGCAGCGCGACGACCGGGCAATGCGGTTTCGCCGCCGAAACGGCCTCGATTCTGTCAGCCGATGCGACGCGCCGAGGCGAGATGGTGCGCATGGCAGATCGCCACCGCCAGCGCGTCAGCGGCATCGGGGCCGTCGATCTTCGTTCCGGGCAGAAGGCGCGCGACCATCGCATGGACCTGCGCCTTGTCGGCATTGCCGGTGCCGACCACCGCCTTCTTGACGAGCCGCGCGGCATATTCGCCGACCTCAAGCCCCGCGCGCGCCGCGGCGCAGATCACCACGCCGCGCGCCTGGCCGAGCTTGAGCGTCGATTGCGGGTTGGCATTGACGAACACTTCCTCGACCGCCGCCGCCTCGGGCGCATGATCGGCGAGGAGCGCGGCGAGCATCGCATCGAGATGCGCGAGCCGGCGCGGCAGCGGCGCGGCGCTGTCGGTCTTGAGCCTGCCGTTGGCGAGGTGCGAGAGGCGATTGCCCTCGGCGCGAATCAGCCCCCAACCGGTGGTGCCGAGCCCCGGGTCGAGGCCGAGGATCAGCATGGGCGCACGCGAAGGCGCGATGGCGCGAAGAAAGAAGAAGAGGTTCGCGCAGAGGCGCAGAGACGCAGAGGTGTGGCGCGCGCGGCCCTCGTCTCGCGCAAGCGAGACACTCCTTCACCGTTGCAGCCGAGCGCCGACGCAGCCGCTGACGCGGCAGGGGCCGTAACAAGCACCCCCTCTCTGCGTCTCTGCGCCTCTGCGCGAACCCATTTTCCCTTTCTCTTCGCGCCTTCGCGCCTTCGCGTGAGCCCTCGCTGCGCCATCCTCCTCAGGCGCGCGGCCGCGATCACTGGCCCAACTTCTCCATCACCTCGTCGGAGACTTCGTAATTGCCCCATACGGCCTGGACGTCGTCGTCATCGTCCAATGTATCGATCAGCTTGAACAAGGTCGCAGCGTCGCCCTCGCCGACTTCGACATTGGTCTGCGGGCGCCAGGCGAGCTTGACGCCCTCGGGCTCGCCGAGCGCTTTTTCGAGCGTGGCCGCGACGCCGTGCAGCGCCTCGACCGAGGTCCAGATTTCGTGGCCGTCGTCGCTCGACGAAACGTCCTCGGCGCCGGCTTCGAGTGCTGCCTCGAACACCGCGTCGGCGCCGCCCGCGCTCGGCGGATAGGTGATTAGCCCGAGCCGCTCGAAACCGTGGCTGACTGAGCCCGCGGTACCGAGATTACCGCCGTTCTTGCTCATCGCCGTGCGCACGTTGGTCGCGGTGCGGTTGCGGTTGTCGGTCAGCGCCTCGATGATGAGGCTGACGCCGCCGGGGCCGAAACCTTCGTAGCGGATTTCCTCGTAATTTTCGGCATCCCCCTTCGACGCCTTGTCGATCGAACGCTGGATATTGTCCTTGGGCATCGATTGCGCCTTGGCGGCGTTGACCGCGGCACGCAGCCGCGCGTTCATGTCGGGATCGGGGACGCCCATCTTGGCCGCGACCGTGATCTCGCGGGAAAGCTTCGAGAACAAGGACGAGCGCTTCTTGTCCTGCGCGCCCTTGCGATACATGATGTTCTTGAACTTGGAATGGCCTGCCATCGGGTGCCTCTATGAGTGGATCGGGCGGTTTTTAGGCGTCATTCGCATCCTCCGCCAGAGTGGCGAGCGCAGCCTCTGACGTCATTCCCGCGAAAGCGGGAACCCAGCCCCTGCCGTTTCCGCCCAAGCATCGCGCAGGAGATGGGTCCCCGCTTCCGCGGGGATGACGGTGAGTGGCGCGGTCAGCTCGGCTCAGATCATCCCCAGCGCCTGGAGATAGGTCTCGAGAATCGCCTCTTCCTCCTGATATTCCTCTTTCTTCTTTTTGCGGATCTGGAGGATCTTGCGGATCGCCTTGGCGTCGTAACCGCGGCTCTTGGCTTCGGCCATCACGTCCTTGATGTCGTCGCTGATGCCCTTCTTTTCTTCCTCGAGCCGCTCGGCGCGCTCGATCAGGAGCCGAAGCTCGTCCGCCGCGACGTGCCCGCCGCCCATGCCTTCACCGCGTTCTTCCGCCATATACTCCCTCGCGCGGCCCGGCCGCGTCCTTTCGTGATGATCGAGAATCGTCGCCGGACTCGGCGACGCGAGCCGCCGCCTCTACGGGCTTAGCCGGCGCGGCTCAACCCCGCCCCGGCGCGATCATCGATGGCGGATCGCTCGCCGGAAAGGTGCCGGCGAGCGCCTCGTCGAGCTGGTCCTCGGCGCGATTGCGCGCGATGCTGGCTTCCATCCGGGCGAGCTGTTCGGGCGTCGCCTCGCTTTGGTGCGCCGCCTTCCATTGGGCATAAGGCATGCCATAGACCGCCTCGCGCGCGGCATCCTTGTCGAGCGCGCCGCCACTCGCCTCGGCGAGCCAGTCGCCCAGGCAATTGCGGCAGAAACCGGCAAGCCCCATCAGATCGACATTCTGCGCGTCGCTCCTCTGGCGCAAATGGCGGACCAGCCGACGGAACGCTTTTGCCGCCACGGCGTCGTTCACTTCTTCCAGCGTAGCCATTTTTGCCTCCGACGGTTGATCCTTGCGAGATAGGGACTAGGGACGGGGCCGCACAACCCGCAGGAATTTATATGACCAAGGCCTCCGCCCCCCGCTCGCGCAAGGTGCGCGTGCTCGCGACGCTCGGCCCGGCGAGCAACACGCCGGAGATGATCGAGAATCTGTTCGCCGCCGGCGCCGATGCCTTCCGCATCAACATGAGCCATGGCGACCAGGATTCGAAAATCCCGGTGATCGAGGCGATCCGCGCGCTCGAAAAAAGCTATGGCCGGCCCACCACGATCCTCGCCGACCTGCAGGGCCCCAAGCTGCGCGTCGGCCGGTTCGCCGGCGGCAAGGTGAAGCTGGAGACCGGGCAGACCTTTGTCTTCGACCGCGAGTCGACGCCGGGCGATTCCACCCGCGTCGAGCTGCCCCATCGCGAGATTTTCGCGGCGATGGAGCCCGGGGCGCGGCTGCTGCTCGACGACGGCAAGCTGGTGCTGCGCGTGACCGACCATGATGGCGAACGGATCGAGGCGCTGGTCGAGGTCGGCGGCACGCTTTCCAACAACAAGGGCGTCAACGTCCCCGACGTGGTGGTGCCGATGGCGGCGCTGACCGACAAGGACCGCTCCGACCTCGCCTTCGCGCTGGAGCAAGGCGTCGACTGGATCGCCTTGTCGTTCGTGCAGCGGCCCGACGACCTCGCAGAGGCGCGCAAGCTGATCCAGGGCAAGGCGGCGCTGCTCGCCAAGATCGAGAAGCCGGCGGCGATCGAGCGGCTCGAGGAAATCGTCGAGATGTGCGACGGCGTGATGGTCGCGCGCGGCGATCTCGGCGTCGAGCTGCCGCCGCAGGACGTGCCGCCGCTCCAGAAGCGCATCGTCGAGACCGCGCGCCGCCAGGGCAAGCCGGTGGTGGTGGCGACGCAGATGCTCGAATCGATGATCACCTCGCCGACGCCGACCCGCGCCGAGGTATCCGACGTGGCGACCGCGATCTATGACGGCGCCGACGCGATCATGCTCTCGGCCGAAAGCGCGGCGGGCGACTGGCCGGTGCAGTCGGTGGCGATGATGAACTCGATCGGCGAGGCGGTCGAGCGCGATCCGCGCCATGGCGACCGAGTCCATTTCACCGTGACGCGGCCCGATCCGACCACCGCCGACGCGATCGCCGAGGCTGCCAAGCAGATCGCGCGGACGGTCGATGCCGCGGCGATCATCTGCTTCACCACCTCGGGCTCGACCGCGCGGCGCGTCGCGCGCGAGCGGCCGTCGGTGCCGGTGATGGTGCTGACGCCCAAGATGGAAACCGCGCGGCGCTCGGGGCTGTTGTGGGGCGCCTATGCGGTGCACACGCGCGACGTCGATTCGTTCGAGGAGATGGTCGCCAAGGCCAAGCGCATGGCGCTCAGGCACCATATCGCCAAGGCCGGCGACCGCGTGATCGTGATCGCCGGGGTGCCGTTCAGGACGCCAGGCTCGACCAACATGCTCCACGTCGTCCGCATCATCGGTGACGAGCTCAAGAACCATAGCGACTGATCGCGCGTTGAGGGCGGCATGGCCGACCCTCGATCCAGCAACGCCAGAGCCGCATGGACCGCGCTGCGCGACGAAGCGGCGGGGTGCACGCGCTGTCCGCTCTACAAGGACGCCACGCAAACCGTGTTCGGCGAAGGGCCGGTCAGCGCGACGATGATGCTGGTCGGCGAGCAGCCGGGCGACCAGGAGGACCTCGCCGGCAAGCCGTTCGTCGGGCCGGCGGGGCAGATGCTCGATCGGGCGCTGGATGAAGCCGGGGTGGATCGCGCGAAAACCTATGTCACCAACGCGGTCAAGCATTTCAAGTTCGAGCGCCGCGGCAAGCGGCGCATCCATTCCAAGCCCAATGCCGGCGAGATTTCGGCGTGCCGCTGGTGGTACGAGCACGAAACCGCGCTGATCGCGCCCAAGGTGACCGTGGCGATGGGCGCGACCGCGGCGCGATCGGTGTTCGACCGCCCCATCACGATCAGCCGCGAGCGCGGCCGCGCGCACGAGCTTGCCTCGGGCGGCATCGGCTGGGTGACGGTGCACCCGAGCTTCCTGCTGAGAATGCCCGACCGCACCCGGGCCGAGGAGGAATATGCCCGTTTCGTCGAGGATCTGAAGGGGGCGCAGGCGCTGCTGGCGAACAGTTGAGAAGGCACCCGATTCTGCTCTACTCCCGGACGTGAAAACAATCGGGGGAGCGATGATGCGGAGAATGGGGTTCGTCGGGATCGCGGCGGCGCTGATGACGCCGGGCCACGCCTGGGCCGCGGGACAGCAGGACGGGATCGGGCGGCTGGACGCCAGGGCGACTCAGATCACCATGTACGATTTCACCGATTGCGTGGTGCGGCTCGAACGCTATTCGACCAGCTTCGATAAGATGATGCGGATGATGCCGGGCGATCCGCGGTTCACCGCTGCCTATGGCAAGACCGCGGGCGACGAATGCAGCCAGAAATTGGTGCGGTTTCCCCGCCTCACCGTCAAGATGAGCGCCGAGTTCGGGACGTTGCGCGATCTGCTGTTCGGCGCGCTCTATCGCCGCGACTTCAAGAAGAGCGGCCCGCCGCCGGGGCTGACCACGATCGCGCCCTTGTCGCTGTCGCGCGAGTTCGACGGCGACATCGCGACGCTCGACCCTGCTTATCGTGTACGGCGCGCGTTCGGCGACTGCGTCGCGCGGCACGACCCGCAGGCGGTGAGCGACCTGATCGTCGCCAGACCCTATTCCGACGAGGAGAACGCCGCGATCGAGCGACTCAAGCCGATTCTCGGCATGTGCATCCCCAAGGGGCAGACGGTCAAGCTGACTCGCGACGGTCTGCGCGAGGATCTGGGCGAGGCGATGTACAAGCTGGCGGTGGCAGCGAAGAGCGCGCCGCCGGCCGGTTGAAGTGCGGGCAGATTGTGTGCATATATGGAGGCAAGGAGTGCACTCGTGCTTGCCGCTTTTCTCGACGACATCCGCGACGGCGACTTGATCGCACCGCGCCGCATGGCCGAGCGGCTGCGGCTGCCGATGACTCAATTGTCCCGGCTCGCGCACGTCAACCGCAACACGATGGCGGCCAAGCCCGACAGCCCGGCGGTGCAGGCGCGGCTCGGCGAGATCGCGCGGATCATCACCCGCGCCGCGACGCTGGCGGGCGACGAGGGCAAGGCGATCATCTGGTTCAAGCACCAGCCGCTCTCCGGCTTCGGCAAGACCGCCGAGGAGCTGGTGGAGGAAGGGCGCGCCGATCTGGTGCTCGCCGATCTCGAACGGATGGCCGAGGGGGTCTATTCGTGAGCGCCGCCGCGCATTAGGCCGGCGGCGTGGCGTTCCCCTATCCCATCGCGCCGTTGAGCCTCCCGCTGTGGCGCATGCTGCAGATCCGCTACCAGCGCGGGCCCTTGTCGGGCGAAGGCGCGAAGCTCCACGGCGGCCGTTGGAATCCTATCGGTGAGCCCGCGCTGTACCTGGCGCGCGATCCCGGCACCGCGGTCGCCGAATTCTACCAGGGCCTGCCCAAGCCGGGGACGCTCGCGCCCTATCAGCTCGAGGCGAACGCGATCGCCGATTTCACCGACGGCCATGGCGGCCCGCGAGATGCCGCGGTGGCGGCATCGCTCGACGCCGAATGGAAGCAGATCGCGTTTCTCGACAAGGACGTGCCGCCGAGCTGGACGCTCGCCGAAGCAGCGATCGCCGCCGGCGCCGAGGGCGCGCTGACCCCGTCGGTGCAGAATGCCGGCGGCGTGACTTTGGTGCTGTGGCGCTGGTACGCGGCAGACGAGAAGGGCGATGGCGCGGCGCTGGCGCTGATCGACCCGATGGCGGCTTTGGGTTCCCGGGAGCATTGAAATCTCGTCATGCCGGACGTTTCCGGCATCCACCGCGCCGCAAGAGTATCGAATTGACGGGTAAGGGCACGGTGGACCCCGGAACAAGTCCGGGGTGACGGAGAGCGATTGGAGAGGCTCGCTTTTACAGCACACCCGCGGCCACGCACATTTTAGGGCTGGCCTTCGCCCGCCGCATCGCCGATGGCGCACCGATGATCGAGCATATCCTGACCGCGCTGGCGGGCTTCATCGTCGGCGTGATCTCTGCCACCGGCTATCTCGGCATCGTGCTGATGATGGCGATCGAATCGGCGTGCATCCCGCTGCCGTCCGAGGTCATCATGCCCTTTTCGGGCTATCTCGTCTCGACCGGACGGTTCGATCTGCTGCTCGTCGCCACCGCGGGCGCGATCGGCTGCAACCTCGGCTCGGTGTTCGGCTACGAACTCGGCAAGCGCGGCGGGCGGCCGGCGATCGAACGCTGGGGGCGCTTCGTGCTGATCGGGCCGGGCGAGCTCGACGCCGCCGACCGCTTCTTCGCGCGGTTCGGCGGGATGGCGGTGCTGATCGGGCGGCTGCTGCCGGTGATCCGCTCGTTCATCGCCTTTCCGGCTGGCATCGCGCGGATGCCGCTGGGGCGGTTCCACCTCTACACCTTCATCGGCTCGTGGCCCTGGTGCTTCGGCCTTGCCTGGGTGGGGATGAAGCTCGGCGCGGCGTGGGACAGCGACCCGCGGATCAAGGCGGCGTTCCACTCGGCCGACGCGGTGATCGCGGGCGTGATCGTGCTGGCGGTGGCGGGCTATGTGCTGCACCGCGTGCGGGGATTGCGGCGCTAACAGCCCATTACGCCAGCTTGAACCCCTCGCGGTTCATCGCGCGGGTCAGCTTGCGGTTCTGCTCTTCCGACAGGCTGGCGAACAGCGCCGGGAACTGGCGGTTCTCCTCGTCGTCGACATGCTCCTCGATCTCGCGGCGGAACGCCTTGATCGTTTCGAGAAATTCGGACGCGTTTTTGGGCATGTTCTCGAGATCGTAGAGATAGTGCTTCACGTCGCCATGCTCGCGGACCAGCTCCTCGGCCCCCTCGCGCTGCCCGGCGTCGCGCAGCGCGGGATAGATCACGTTTTCCTCCTCGATCGCGTGCTTGGCGAGCGCATGCTTCAATTGCGTGAGCAGCATCGTGCGCTTCGCGACCGCGCGCGTCTGCGTCGCCTCGATCGCGTCGAAAATCTTGAGCACCGCCTTGTGCTCCAGCGCCAGCGCCTGCGGCCAGTCGCCGGCGAGGATGGTCGGCGCCTGCACCGCGGTCTTGCGCCCGAACATCGCCATCACGCCCACCGCCGCGCCCGCTGCCGCCGCGAGCCCGAGCTTGACCGCCGAGGTGCCGCCGTGCCGGCCCTCGTCGTGATTGGCGAAACGGCCCTTGCTGTCGCGTTCGAGCGTGGTCATCGGAACCTCCTGCGTCTCCTCGCCGGTCAACCGATGAGAGGCGCCGGCGTTCCGAGGAGTGCATCGGATTGAGCTCCGCTGAATAGCGCGGCACCGGCCCGCTCCCCCACCCCACCTCACAAGTCATTATGCTGAATGGGAGGTGGGGTGGGGGGAGCGGGCTGGTGCGGCAGTAACTCAGCGCGCCGCGGCGGCCAGTTCTACGTTACGGTCGCGCGCTGCGGCGAGCGTTTCGGTGAGCAGCCGCACCAGCGCATCGTCGCGGTCGAGCACGTTGAGGCCTTCGCGGGTCGAGCCGCCCTTGCTGGCGACTCGGTCGGCGAGCGCTCCGGGAGTCTCGGAAGCGTCGGCAGCGAGCATCGCCGAACCCTCGACGGTCGCGATCGCCAGCCGTTGCGCCTGATCCGCCGGCAGGCCGAGCGCGGCGCCGGCCGCGGCGAGCGCGTCGATGAAGCGATAGACGAAGCCGGGGCCGCTCCCCGACAGCGCCGTCACCGCATCGAACAGGCGCTCGTCGCCGATCCACTCGACCAGTCCGAGCGGCACCATCAGCGCCGTCACTGCCTTGCCCACGCCGCTCTCGGGATCCACACCGTGAAGCGCGACCGCGCCATGGCCGAGCGCGACCGGCAGGTTGGGCATGACACGAAGGATCGCCCCGGCGGTGAAGCGCGCCGCGAGCGAGGCGATCTCGACCCCGGCAAGGATCGAGAGCAACAGCGGCACGCCGGCGATCCGCGGCGCCAGCGCGGGCGCGATGGCATCGAGCACTTGCGGCTTGACGCCGAGCATCACCGCGTCGGGAAGCGGCCCGTCGGGCGCCTCGGCAACATGGCGCACGCCGTCGGGAATGGCCGGCGATCCAGGATCGATCACCGTCACGTTGGCGGGATCGACCGTGCCGCTCGCCACCCAGCGCCGCAGCATGGCGCCCGCCATGTTGCCGCAGCCGACCAGCCAGATCGTCGTCGGCACGCGCGCGGTCACGCTTCGCCCTGAGTCTCGATCAAGGCGGCGGCGATCGCTTCCCTGGGCGATTTCCCGCCCCACAGGACGAACTGGAAGACGGGATAGAAGCGCTCGCATTCGTCGATCGCGCTTTCGACGATCAGTTCGGCGTCGCCCAGCGACAGCCCCGCCTCCTCGCCGCCGCCGACTATCGCGGCGTGGCGATAGAGGAGCACGCCGGTCGACGACCACAATTCGAAATGGCCGATCCACAATTGCTCGTTGATGAGGCCGATCGCTTCGTAGATCGCGCCGCGCCGCTCGTCGGTCACCTTGATGTCGGGGAAGGCGAGGAATTGCAGCACGCTGTCTTCCTCGCGCCACAGCCCGCGCAGCTCATATTCGGTCCAGCTGCCCTTGACGTGCGCGACGACTTCCTCGTCCTGACGCTCGTGCTTCCAGCCATGCGCGGCGAAATAGCTTTCGAGCATGTCGATCGGCGCGGCGGTGTCGTCGCGCTCGAGATCGCTCTCATCGAGCATAAGCGTCTCCCTCGCGCGCATGGTGGCGGGCGGCGCAAGGCGACACAAGCCCGCGGCCCGGCGCGTACGTGGAAAAAGCTGTGGAAAAGATGTTCAGAATAGCAACGCCAGGGAAAGGCCGTTCGCCCTGAGCCTGTCGAAGGGCGCCCTGGCGAAACCGTGCTTCGACAGGCTCAGCACGAACGGCGGACTGCCCAAGGTCGTCTTACGCCTTCGGCCGCTTGGGCGCAGCCGGTTTCTTGGGCTTGACCACCGCCGGCGGCCCCGCGCCTTCGAGCGCGTCGAGCCGGGCGCGCAGCGCATCGACCTCGTCGCGCGCCGCCGCGGCCATCGCCTTGACCGCGTCGAATTCCTCGCGGGAGACGAAATCCTGCCCGCCGATCCATTCCTTGAACTTGGCGAGCGCATCGGCCTGGCCCTCGCGCGCCATACCGGCAAAGGTGCCCGCGGCACCGTTCACGAACTTGACGAAATCGTCGAAAATCCTGTTGTCGGCCTGCATCGTGAAATTCCTCGAAACGAACTTTACAGGTCTATCTGGGTGCTCACCGCCGACGGCTCAAGGCTGTCGGCGTTCGGGTTGAGGCGATGAATGCCCCAGGTCAGCGCGCCGGCGAAGCAGATCCAGGCGAGATAGGGCACCATCAGCCACGCCGCCGCGGGCCGGATGCGGCCGAACACCAGCGTCGTGGCAAGCGCGGTCAGGACCATGATGACGATCATCGCGAAGGCAAGCACGACGCGGTGCCAGCCGAAGAACAACGGGGTCCACATCAGGTTGGCGAGGAGCTGGACGGCGAACAGCGAGATGCCGAGCCCCCGCTCGCGCGCGCCGCGGGCATTGAGCACGATCGCCAGCGCCAGCCCGATCAGCACGTAGAGGATCGTCCAGGCGACCGGAAACGCCCAATCGGGCGGGGTCAGCGCCGGCTTGGCGAGCGCCTGGTACCAGGCATTGTCCGAGCCTGCCGCGACGCTCGTCCCGGACAGGAAGCCGAGCAGCAGCACCGCGGGCACCGTGACCAGCGCCCAGCGGACGAACGACATGCGGAGCTGTTCCTTGGATGCCAGTTCAGTCACGCACGCGCCCCTTCAAGCCACGGATCGTTCAAGCGCTTACACTGGATTCGGGAGCTGCGGAAAGGTCCCGCTCGGCGGCAAGAAGGAACTCGATATTGCCTTCGGGTCCCGTGATGGGACTCTGCGTCAGGCCAGCGACCCGCCAGCCCTGCCCTTCGAACCAGGCGGCAGCCTCGGCACAGACGCGCACGTGGACGGCGGGATCGCGCACCACCCCGCCCTTGCCGACCTCGTCGCGCCCCGCCTCGAACTGCGGCTTGACGAGCACCAGCGCACGGGCATGCGGCTTGGCGAAGCCGAGCGGCACTTCGAGCACCTTGGCGAGCCCGATGAAGCTCGCGTCGCAGACGATCAGGTCGACCGGTTCGGGGATGTGCGCCGCGGTGAGCACGCGCGCGCTGGTCTTTTCATGAACGATCACGCGATCGTCCTGGCGCAGCTTCCAGGCGAGCTGGTTGGTGCCGCTGTCGACCGCATAGACGCGCGCCGCGCCGCGCGTCAGCAGCACGTCGGTGAAGCCCCCCGTCGACGAGCCGACGTCGATCGCGACCGCGCCCGTGACGTCCCAGCCGAAATGATCGAGCCCGTGCGCTAGCTTGATGCCGCCGCGCGACACCCAGGGATGATCGCGCCCGCGCACCTCGATGGCCGCGTCGTCGGCGACTTGCTGCCCGGCCTTCTCCACCTTGCGCTCATTGACGAAAACGAGACCCGCCATAACCAGCGCCTGAGCCCGGGTCCGCGATTCGGCGAGCCCGCGATCCACGAGCAATTGATCGATGCGCTGTCTGGTCATCGCCTCGATGCCCGATCGAGTGCCACCATCCATTGCGCAAGCGTCGGGTCGGGCGGACAGTCGATCGGATTTTCCATCAACTGCACGGAAAACTCTTCTTCATATCGGACTGTGATATCGCTGATGTCGTCTGGGTCGATCCTTAGATCACCATAGATGCGATCCGAGGGCCATGGCGTCAGCGGCCGAAAATAATAGGGCTGAATCTCGCGCCAGACGAACTGCGCCAAGGCATTCGACACCCCCATATCCTCCATCCGACTGCAAAAGGCGCCTTCGTCGAGCGCCGGTCTGGTACGCGCGATTGCAATTTGCCGACGGCGCTCGCGTAGCGTCAGCACGACCATCATCACGGCGACTGCCGCGATAACCAAAAAAACAGCCTGCCAGTCCTGCAGAGCGCTCCTCCGTCACCGACTACCGACATGTCCTCTAGCATATTCGCGGCCGCGCGTGCGCGACACCGCGATCAGCAAGGGGCTGATCGATGCGTTGTTTAGGCAAGGAACGGATTCTCGATGCGCAGGCTATCGTCGATGACGAGACCGTGGTGCATGTCTTCGGTCAGCAGCCGATCGCAACCGGCAAGCAGCGCGGCGGCCACGATCAGCGCGTCATACCAAGCGAGACGAAAGGTGCGCGCAAGGCGCATCGCTTCGGCATGAGTCATGAAGGTAAGATCGTGGACATTAACGAAGGCGCGCATTCCGGTCAGGAACTGATCGATTTCCAGCCAGTCCATCGCGAACTTCCGGCGTGCGACATGCGTGACCTCGCTCAGCACCTGAACGCTGATCGCGCCGCCCCTGCTGACGATTCTCTCCGCGCGATCGGCGCGGCTGTCACGGGGAGACGCAACGTACAACAACACGTTGCTGTCGAAGAAATCACCGGGCATTCGCCTCTTCCCGATCGAACTTGAAGTCGGCGGGCATTCGCCCTCGGAATTTTCGCAGCATCGCCAGCGCCTGCTGTCGCCGCTCCTGCTCGGTCACGATTTCGAGCGCGCCGTCTTCGGCGCGCCGCAGCTCGATGCTGTCGCCCTCCTTCAGGCCGAGCTCCCGCACGACATCGGCGGGAATGCGTACCGCGAGGCTGTTGCCCCATTTGGAAATGAGCATCACGGGCTCCTTTGGATATCCGGATTTGAAATGTATATCCATGATCTGAGCCGTTCAAGTCGCGGAACTTGATTTTGAGGCGCGGCTCGGCAACGGCGGCGGCATGGCTGCGATCGAACTCCGCCTCGCCACCGATGCCGACACCCCGGCGATCCGCGATCTCATGGCACGATCGATCGCCGAGTTGCAGCGCGGCTTCCTCAGCGAAGCGGAGATCGCCGCGAGCCGCGCGGTGATGGGGCTCGACACGCAGCTGATCGCCGACCGCAGCTATTTCGCGGCGACGATCGACGGCGCGCTGGCAGGCTGCGGCGGATGGAGCCGGCGCGCGACGCTCTATGGCGGCGACCACAGCGCCGACCTGCGCGACGCGCGGCTGCTCGATCCGGCGCGCGAACCCGCCCGCATCCGCGCGATGTTCACTGATCCCGCCTTCGCCCGCCGCGGCGTCGGCCGCGCGATTCTCGCCGCGTGCGAGGAGGCGGCGAGGGCAGCGGGCTTCGGCGCCGCCGAGATGATGGCCACACTCGCCGGCGAGCCGCTCTACCGCGCGTGCGGCTATGCGGCGGTCGAACGGACGCAAGCCGCGCCGGTCGGCGGCATTGCGGTGCCGCTGGTCAGGATGCGGAAGGCGCTCGCCTAGTTGCAGCATCCAGCCATCCGTATTATCCCTCCAATATACCGGGCGGAGGACTCTTGCTGGAAGACTATCGCGCGCCGACCAAACTGAAGCTCGCCGCTTTGTGGGCGTCGACGATGCTCTGCTACGTCTATGGCGATTATTTCGGCTTGTACGTCGCCGGCACGCTGTCGGAGATGAATCGCGGGATCATGGGGCCGCTGGGGCCGGCGACGCCCGGCCTCCTCGTCGGCCTGTCGATCATGATGGCGGTGCCGAGCCTGATGGTCGCGCTGTCGCTCCTGCTCCCGCCGAGACCCTGCCGCTGGGCCAACGTGCTCCTCGGCGCCGGCTATACCGCGATCATGGCGATCAGCCTGCCGGGATCGGCGCCCTTCTATATGACGCTCGGACTTGTCGAGATGGCGCTGACCCTGGCGATCGTGGTGATCGCCTTTCGCTGGCCGCAAACCGTCAGGGCCGATTGAGCCTGCGGCTCATTCGCAATCGGCGCAGGTGCCTCGAACTTCGATCACAGGGCGAACCGGCGAGAAGCCCGCGGCTTCGGCGGCGTGGCGGACATTTTCGGTGATGCGGTCGTCGTCGATATGCACGGTCTGGCCGCAGCTGTCGCAGACCAGGAAGATGCAGTCGTGCAGGCAATCGGGGTGCGCGTTCGCCACATAGGCATTCGAGCTTTCGACACGACGCGCGAGATTGGCACCGACGAACAAATCGAGGATTCGATAGACGCTGTTGGCGGCGACGCGGCGGTCCTCGGCCTTCGACACCGCTTCGGCGATGTCATAGGCCGATGCCGGCTTGTCGAACCCGGCGAGCGCGTCGAACACGCTGGCGCGCATCGCGGTCCATTGCTCGCCGGCCTTTTCGAGCGTCTCCTGCGCGGCGCGGGTCAGCGCCTTGCCCGAATGCTCGTGATGATGGTGCGCGCCCATGGCTCCTGAATTTAGGGTGCCGCCCGCCCTGCGGCAAGCCGGGTCAGTGGCCGGCGCGGCGGTTGAGATCGTGGCCGAGCGCGAGCAGCGCGACGCCCATCACCGTGTAGATCGTCTCCATCCCGCCATCGTGCGGCAGGCTGACCGCGCCTGCCATCATGCCGAGCCCGAACGAGCCGAAGAAAAGCGGCATGGCATAACCGTGCGACAGAAAACCGCGGCCCAAGGCGACGATGCCGAACAGGATCGCGAACGACAGCCCGATCTCGTGCCACAGCGGATTGAGCAGCGCCGCGCCGACCGACGCCATGAAGGCGAGGAACACCGCGCTCGCCACGCAATGCACCGCGCACAGCCCCGACAGCCCGATCGCGAACCGATCGAACCGCGTGTCCACCCAATGCGAGACTCGGGAATGTGCCAGCGCCGTCATGCCGCGCGCCATATGGCATGCACCCCGCAACGTTACAATATATCATTTGCAGCGATCGGATCGCCGATTGGCGGCGGGGCACGGCTGCGCTAGAACCGCGCCCGATGCTGCAGCAAACCTCGCTTCCCGGCCGCGCTCGTCCTCGTGCGATTGCCCATTGGCTGTTGTTCGTCGCCGGCATGATCGTCGGCATGGTCGTGCTCGGCGGGATCACGCGGCTGACCGAATCGGGGCTGTCGATCACTGAATGGGATCCGATCAGCGGGATCATCCCGCCGCTGACGCATGCGCAGTGGGTCGCCGAGTTCGATCATTACAAACGCATCCCCGAATATACCGAGATCAACCGCAACATGGACCTCGCCGGGTTCAAAGCGATCTTCTTCTGGGAATATCTCCACCGGCTTTGGGGACGGTTGATCGGTTTCGCTTTCGCGCTGCCGCTGATCTGGTTCGCCGCGCGGCGGCAGATCCCAAAAGGCTATGGTTGGCGGCTGACCGCGATCCTCGCGCTGGGCGGCCTGCAGGGGGCGATCGGCTGGTGGATGGTCTCGTCGGGCCTCGCGGTCCGCACCGACGTCAGCCACATCCGGCTCGCGGTGCACCTCGTCACCGCGCTGTTCATCCTCGCCGGCACGGTATGGACCGCGATGGACCTCTACGCGCTTGCCGGTAACCCGATCGCGCGGCCGGCGCGGCTGCGCGCGCTCGGCGCGATCGCAATCCTGCTGCTGTTCGTCCAGATCACGCTCGGCGCCTTCACCGCCGGGCTGAACGCGGGCTACGCCTTTTCGAGCTGGCCGCTGATGGGCGACACGCTGTTTCCCGCCGGCGTGCCAATGCTGCAACCCGCCTGGACCAATGTCGTCGACAATCCGATCGTCGTGCAGTTCGTCCACCGCTGGTTCGCCTTCGTCGCCGCCGCCGGCCTGGTCTTGCTCGGTCTGCGCGCGGTCCAGGCCGGGGCGGTGCGGCAAGGGTATGCGGTGATCGGCTTCGTCGGCTTGCAGATCGTGCTCGGCATCTCGACGCTGATGAGCGGGGTCGAGATCGTCATCGCCGTCGCACACCAGTTGAACGCCGCGCTGACGCTGATTGCCGCGGTGATCGCCGCGCACGCGGTCGGCCGCCGCCGCGCATGAACGCGATCGCCCTCGTCCGCGCGACCTTCGCCGACCGCGCCGAGGCCGAGCGCATCGCCGAGACGGTGGTGACCGCACGGCTGGCCGCCTGCGCCAATCTCAGCGCGACCGAATCGATCTTCGCGTGGGAAGGCAAGGTCGTCGCCGAGCCCGAATTCGTCGGGCTGTTCAAGACGCGCTCCGCGCTCGCGCCGTTCCTCGCCGCGCGGATCGCGGCGTTGCACAGCTACGACCTGCCCGCGATCACCTGGTGGAACGTCGCCGCCGACGATCGCGTCGTCGCCTGGATCGAAGCCGAAACCGATGCTTGAGGTATTGGCGCTCGCTGCGGCGCCCGTTCGTTTCAATCCCCCGCTCGACGAGCCGCTGGCTTATGTCTCGCGCGAGGATCGCGTGATCGGCGGGCGGACGCTGCATTTCGAATCGCGTCGTCGCATCACGTTCACCCGCGAGCGCGAAGGCTTCCGCGCCACGATCCGCTTCGAGCGCGCGGCGACCGACGCCGGCGACGACATGGCGGCGATGTTCCAGACCGCGATGGCAAGCCTTGTCGACCGCCCGATCGTCCTGCATCTCGATGCCGCCGGCGCCGTCACGTCGATCGACGACCCCGAAGCGACATGGACCGCGTTGTGCGACGCGATCGCCGCGCTGCCGGGCGACGATGGCAAGCGCGTCCGCGCCGGACGTTTCGCCGCTGCCCTCCGGACCTTGCCCGCGCCCCAGCGCATGGCGATGCTCGGCTCGCTGGTCGCGCCGCTCGTCGCCGGGGCCGATGCGACGCTCGCCCCCGGATCGACCCAGCCGATCTCGGTCCGCGCGCGGCCACCCCTGCCGCCGGGCGCGACGCTCACCGGCGACCAGCACGTAACGCGCGGGGCCGACGGCCGCCTTACACTCCACGCCACCGCGGCCGGCGAGGCGCAGGCGGC
>JBQCHQ010000045.1:0-78495 GCA_051954515.1 Sphingomonas sp.
AGGCGGAGGCCGAGGCGATCGAGGTCGACATGGAGGCGCTTGCCGCGGTCGATCCGCCGCCGGTACTGATGACCAGTGAGGCGACCCCCGACGATCCTAGCGATTGGCGGCTCGAGGCGTTCTTCGAGGGCAAGCCGGGCAAAGCGGCGATCGCCGCGGTGCGCGCGCTGGTGCCGAGCGCGGGTGCGATCAAAGCTACACCCGAACGCGTCGCCGAAACGGACTGGGTGACGCTGAGCCAATCGGGTCTTGAACCGGTACGCGCAGGGCGGTTCTTCGTCCACACCTCGACGCATGCGCCGTCGCGCGACCCCGGCGTGCACAATTTCCTGGTCGAGGCGAGCCGCGCGTTCGGCACCGGGCATCACGAAACGACCACCGGCTGTTTGATGATGCTCGATGCGATGCGGCGGCGGGGGTTGCGCGTCGACAATCTGATCGACCTCGGTACCGGCACCGGGCTGCTCGCCTTCGCCGCGATGCATTTGTGGCCGCGCGCTTATGCGACCGCGACCGACATCGATCCGATCGCGATCGACGTCACTGCCGAGAACGCCGATCTGAACGGGGTCGCGCTCGGGCTCGGCATGGGCACGCTCGCGCTCACCGTCGCCGACGGCACGGACCATGCTCTCGTCGCAAGGCGCGCGCCTTACGATCTCGTCATCGCCAACATCCTCGCCGGGCCGCTGATCGATCTGGCCCCCGACATTTCCGCGATCGCCGCGCCGAAAAGCCAATTGGTGCTCGCCGGCCTGCTCAAGACGCAGGCAGATGCGGTGGCGCGCGCCTATCGGCGGCAGGGCTGCCGCCTCGCCGAGCGACTCGACCTCGGCGATTGGGCGATCCTGCGGCTGCGCAAGCGGGAGCGGTGAGATGCAGCGCCTGAGCGGCAAGATCTGCGTCGTCACCGGCGCCGCGCGCGGCATTGGCCGCGCCATTGCCGAGCGGTTTCGCGACGAAGGCGGCGAGGTGATCGTCACCGACATCGACGAAGCCGGTGGCACACAAACCGCCGCCGAGCTCGGCGCAGGATTCATCAAGCTCGACGTGCGACTGGAGGAGGACTGGCGCGCGCTCGCCGAGAGCGTCCCGACCGCCGACGTTGTCGTCAACAACGCCGGCGTCACGGGGTTCGAGGACGGACCCGTCGCGCACGACCCCGAACATGCCAGCCTCGCCGACTGGCACGCGGTCCACCGCGTCAACCTCGACGGCACCTTCCTCGGGTGCCGCTATGCAATTGGCGCGATGAAAGCGCGCGGTGCCGGCTCGATCATCAACATCTCGTCGCGATCGGGGCTGGTCGGCATCCCGCTCGCCGCCGCTTACGCCTCCTCGAAGGCGGCGGTACGCAACCACAGCAAGACCGTCGCGCTCTATTGCGCGCAGCAGGGATGGAAAATCCGCTGCAACTCGATCCACCCCGCGGCGATCCTGACGCCGATCTGGGAGCCCATGCTCGGCACCGGCGACGATCGCGAAGCGCGGATGGCAGCGCTGGTCGCCGATACCCCGCTCAAGCGCTTCGGGCTTCCGCACGAGGTCGCCGCGGTCACCGCGATGCTCGCTGGCGACGAAGCGACCTACATCACGGGCGCCGAATTCAACATCGACGGCGGCCTCCTCGCCGGCTCCGCCGCGACGCCCGGTTAACTCCTCAGGCGAGCACCGCTTCCTGCAAGTCGCGCCGGCCCTTGGCATATTCCTGCGTGCCCGTGGTGATCACCTCGTCGCCGGGCATGATGTGGCCGATCTGGATGTCGGGCTTGCCGCCGATCTCGCGGTAGAGCGGCGCGAAATCGGTATCGACGGTGACGCGCAGCAATTCGTCGAAGCTCGGGATGACGAAGTAATTCTGCTGGAAATCGTCGATCCGATATTGCGTGCGCATCACGCGCTTGAGGTCGAAGCGAATACGGTTGGGGCTCGGATCGTCGAGCGCGAATCGGCTCTCGGCGAAGCTCGAGACGATCCCCGAGCCGTAGATGCGCAGCCCCTCCGGCTCCTCGATCAGTCCGAACTCGACCGTGTACCAATAAAGCCGGCCTAGATATTTGAGCGCATCATGCTTCATCGCGCGCTGCCCGCCGCGGCCATACGCCTCGAGATAATCGGCGAACACCGGATCGGCGAGCATCGGCACATGGCCGAACACATCGTGGAAGACGTCGGGCTCCTGCAGGTAATCGAGCTGATCGGGCCGACGAATGAAATTGCCCGCGACGAAGCGGCGATTGGCCATGTGATCGAAGAACACCTCGTCGGGCACCAGCCCCGGCACCGCGACCACCTGCCAGCCGGTCAGCTTCATCAGCCGTTCGGAGAGTTCCTCGAAATCGGGAATGCCGGGCTTTGACAGCTTGAGCACGTCGAGCCCGCGAAGATACGCTTCCGACGCGCGGCCGGGCAGCAATTTCGCCTGGCGATCGAACAGCCTGTCCCACGTATCGTGCTCTTCGGGCGTGTAATGCGCCCAGTCTTGCGGGATCGTCCAATCGGCGGCGGCGCCCCGCGGAGGCTTCTGCAAAACGTGCGTTTTTTTCGTCATGTCGCTAGGATAGCACAGACCGTTGGGGCCGGGAAATCGACACGATGACCATCGACTGGCCGAAGGCGGGACACCGGCTCGGTACTTTTTTTCTGGGATTATTAGCGATCCTCGTGGCTTACGGCGCGGCCGGGCTCGTCGGCGGCGCGATCCCCGTCAACGGCGACTGGCGGCCGCCCCAACGCGGCATCACGATCTATGTCGAGACCAACGGCGTCCATACCGATCTGATCGTGCCGGTCGCCGCCGCCGGGGTCGACTGGCGAGACCTCGTCCGCCCCGGGGATATCGCCGATCCGCGCTACGCCGCTTACGATCACCTCGCGATCGGCTGGGGCGAGCAACGCTTCTATCTCGAAACGCCGACATGGGCCGATGTGCGCCCGGGGACGGTCGTCGAGGCGGCATTGGGCAGCGATCGCACGCTGGTCCATGTCGAGCACCTGCCCGCGCCGATGCCGGCGGCCGACGTCCGCCCGATCGTGCTTCGCGACGCCGAATATCGCCGCCTCGCCGCCTTCATCCGGGCGAGCTTCGCGAAAGTGCCGCCGGGCACGCGCCCGACTATTTTTCACGGCTATGGCGCTTACGATGCGTTCTATTCAGGCGCCGGGCGTTATGACGCTTTGATGACGTGCAATGAGTGGACGGGTGAAGCCTTGCGCGCCGCCGGCGTGCGCGTCGGCGCGTGGACGCCGTTCGCGGTGACCGTGATGGGATGGTTCTGATGGCGACCGCGACGCGAGACGTGATCCACACAGCACCCTCGAAGCTCGCGCTGGCGGCCGAATTGCCGCGCGCGGCGTGGACGCTCGGATCGCTCGCCTTCGCGCGATCGATGCTGATGGCAGCGGCTAAGGGCGACGGACGCCCGGTGCTGCTGCTCCCCGGCCTGTTCACTTCCGACGCCTCGAACGTCGTGCTCAAGCGCTATCTCGAGGCGCTTGGCTATCGCGGCTATGGCTGGGAACTTGGTCACAATTTATCGCTGCGCACGATCGGGCCCGATGGCGAGCGGCTGCGCGCTCGAATCGCTTCCATCGCCGAGGATGCGGGCGAGCCGGTGACGCTGGTCGGCGTCAGCCTTGGCGGAGTGATGGCGCGCTTCGCCGCGCAGCGCTGGCCGGATATGGTGCGCGAGGTGATCACGATCAGCGCGCCGTTCGCCGGCTCGCCGCGCGCGACCAATTTGTGGCGCACCTATCAATGGCTGACCGGCGAGCGCATCGACAGCGCGGAGCAGCAAGCGCTGCTCGCCGAATGTGCCGCCCCGCTGCCGGTCAAGGCGACTGCGATCTGGAGCCGCAGCGACGGCTTTGTCAACGGCATGATCTGCCACGATCCCGATGATGCGACGTGCCGGTCGATCCACATCGACAGCAGCCATATGGGCGTCCACGTCAAGCCGCAGGTCATGCGGACCGTTGCCGACATCTTGGGCGAACAGCTCGACTGACGCTTCAGCGTCCGCTCGTCCGCCTTTTGCCGAGCAGTTCCTCGACGCGGAAAACAAGTTCTTCGGGGTCGAAGGGCTTCTTCATATAATCGTTCGCGCCTTCGTAATAAGCGAGATCGACGTCCTTTGCGCTCTGCCGGCCGGTCAGGATGAGCACGGGCACGTCGAACATGTCGGCTGAGTTCCGCATCTCGCGCAGCACGAGCAGCCCGCTCAGCTCGGGCATGTTGCAATCGAGGATGACCAAATCGGGGTCACGCGCCCGGATCGTGCGCAGCGCGTCGACGCCGTTGCCTAAAACGCCGACCGCGTGGCCTGCAGCCATCAGCGCATCGCGGGCAATGTCCGCGACGATATCGTCGTCTTCGGCGATGATGATACGCGCCACGCTTATCTCATCCGCCAGCCAGCGTGCGCAATGCCACGCTCAGTTATCATAGCCGGCGCGGTAGCCCGAATATTGCTGGCAGCCGTCGAGATCGGGATTGTCGTGGCACTTCTTTTCCCACTTGCGGCGCTCGCGGCCTTCTTCGGCCTCCTTCTTGCGCATCTTGCGGCCGTAATTGCGGTCGGCCTCGTCCTGGCTGGTTGTCGTCCAGTCGACGATCTGCCCGCCCGCCTTGATCGGCGCGGTGGCGACATTGTAGGCGGTCTTGGCGAGGCAGCCGCCGGCCAATAGCGGCAGCGCGGCGGCCAGGATCGGCAGGATACGCATGATACTCACTCCGTGGTGGCGGGATTTTTCCCGAACGCCGCGCGGGCTTCTACACCAATTGCCGGGAAATCGGTGAAGAATCCATCGACGCCGAGCGCCAGCGCGCGATCGATCTCCGCGGCGAGGTGGCCATGACCGCGCGGGTTGAGGCCCTTCTTGAAGCCCCAGGGCAGGAAATAATTCTCGGCGCGGAAGGTCCAAGGGTGAACGCGCAGCCCCGCCGCGTGTGCATCGCTGACGAGCGCGCCATCGTCGCCGATCATGCTCTTGTTGGGGCCGATTCCCCAGGCGTAGCGCGCGATCGCCTTGAGCCCGTCAGGCGTCAACATATCGGCATAGCTGGTCCGGGCACCGTCGGCGGGGGCACCGTCGGCGTCGAGTAGCTGGATCAGGCGCAGGCTCGTCAATGCGTGGAGCTTGCGCAGATTTTCGACCTCGAACGACTGGATGAACACCGGCGCCGAGGCGCTGCGCCACCCGGCGGCGTGGAGTTCATCGACCAGCGGTTCGTCGGAGCAAAGGCCGATTTCGGCGAAATAGGTCGGGTGCTTGGTTTCGGGATAGATGCCGATCGTCCGCCCGCGCGCCGCGCTTTCGCGTTTGGCCAGCACGATAATCTCGGCAAGCGTGGGGATCTCGAATTTGCCGTCGAATGCGGTGTTGGCGGGGCGCAGCAGCGGCAAACGCTCCTTGGCGCGCAACGTCTTCAACTCGGCGAGGGTGAAATCCTCGGCGAACCAGCCGGTCAGCTTCTTACCGTCGATCGTCTTGGTCGTCTTGCGCCCGGCAAATTGCTTGTGATCGGCGACGTCGGTGGTGTCCGAAATGTCGTTTTCGTGGCGCGCCACCAATGCGCCGTCGCTGGTCGGCACGAGATCGGGTTCGATGAAGTCGGCGCCCTGCTCGATCGCGAGTTCGTAACTCGCCAGGGTGTGTTCGGGCCGCAGACCGCTGGCGCCGCGGTGCGCGATGACGATCGGGGCGGAGAGCGACGGGGCGCTGGGCTGCATCGCCGCATTCTGCCGCGTCGCGCACGCCGACGCCAGCAACAAAGCGCCGGTTGTCGCCTCGCGTCGGGACACCATCTTGGGCATGGGCGTTCCTCGCTTTCGATAGAGCGAAGAGGCAGGCTATGGCGGCGGCAAGGCAGAAAAATGACATGGGGTCGAACAGCTTAGATGGCCGATAACGACAGTGTCCTCGCCGCCGCACGCGCCTGGGCGGGTGCACCGATGGCGCTGGCGACGGTAACCTCGACCTGGGGTTCGGCGCCTCGGCCCAAGGGCAGCCACATGATCGTCCATCAGGACGGGCGGTTCGAGGGATCGGTTTCGGGCGGTTGCGTCGAAAGCGATATCCTGGCGACCGCCGCCGAGGTGATTTCGGGCAAGCCGTTCATCATGAAGGAATATGGCGTCGAGGATGCCGCGGCGTGGGAAGTCGGGCTGCCCTGCGGCGGGCGGATCGCCGTCATGGTGCAGAACATCGCGCCCGAGGGGTTCGACGCCGCGATCTTCGAGCGGATCTTCGAGCGGCGGCGGATCGGCCAGTCGCTCAGCGTCAGCACCGATCTCGTCACCGGGCGGAGCGTGATCGGGGAGGCTGCGGGCAGCGTGTTCGTCAACCGGTACGATCCGCCGCGGCGGTTGCTGATCGTCGGCGCGGTGCAGATCGCGCAGGCGCTCGCGGGTCTGGCGCGCGAGCTGGGGATCGAGACGGTGGTGATCGACCCGCGCGGGCGCTTTCTGACCGAAGAGCGATTCCCCGGCACGACGCTCGACGATCGTTGGCCCGACGAGGCGGTCGCGGCCTATGCGCCGGGGCCGGCGACCGCAGTCGTCACGCTTAGCCACGACACCAAGATTGACGACCCTGCGCTGATCGCCGCGCTTGCCGCCGACACCGGCTATGTCGGCGCGCTGGGATCGCGACGCAGCCATGCCGCGCGGTTGGAGCGACTGGCGGCGGCGGGCGTTTCACAACCGAACCTCGCGCGGATCGATGGCCCGGTCGGGCTCGACATCGGCGCGATCGGACCCGCCGAGATCGCGCTGTCGATCGCCGCGGGCATGATAAGGACGTTGCATGATCAAGCCTGAGGAAACCGTGTTGATCCTGCTCGCCGCGGGGAAATCCGCGCGGTTCGGCGACAAGGACAAGCTCGAGCAGGACTATCTCGGCCAGCCGCTCGCGTTTCATGTCGTCACCGCGCTCGAGGAGGTCAATTTCGCCGAGCGGATCGCGGTGGTGTGGGACACCAATCTCGATTTTGCGAGCCGCGGCTACCGGGTGATCGAGAACGACCGTCCCGATCGCGGCCTGTCGAGCTCGATCCGGTTGGGGGTAGAGGCGGCGCGCGAGGGCGATCCGCGCGCCGTGCTGATTGCGCTCGCCGACATGCCGCGCGTGACGGCGTCGCATGTCCACCGCTTGCTCGATTATGCCGATGGCGACGACACCGTCCTCGCCTCGTCGAACGGCAAGCAGCCGCGGCCGCCGGCGCTGTTCGGCAAGAACCGGTTCGATTGGTTGATGAACCTGACTGGCGACACGGGCGCGCGCGAGATGATCGCGCGGGCGCATCACGTCATCGCGGTGCCGGGCGAACTGATCGACGTCGACACGCCCGAGGATCTGGAGCGGCTGCGCGCGCTGGTTTGAGCTCTGACGGTTATTCGTGCCGCAGCGCGTCGATCGGGTTGAGCGCGGCGGCGCGGCGGGCGGGGAAGAAGCCGAACACGACGCCAATTACCGCTGAAATGGCGAAAGCGATCAGGTTGATGCCGGGATAAAAGACCCAGTCGACCTTCATCACCGGCGCGATCGCCACCACCGCGATCTGCGCGATAACGAGCCCGATCAGGCCGCCGAGGCACGATAGCGCGACCGCTTCGACCAGGAACTGCATCAGCACCTCGCGCGCGACCGCGCCGATCGCGAGGCGGATGCCGATCTCGCGCGTCCGTTCGGTCACCGAGACGAGCATGATGTTCATGATGCCGATCCCGCCGACCACCAGGCTGATCGCCGCGACCGCGGTGACGATGCCGGTCAGCAGCGTGGTCGTGCCGGTCAGCGTGTCGGAAATCTGCTTTGTATCGAAAATATTGAAGTCGTTATCCTGGCCCGGCTGGAGGTTGCGACGTTCGCGCAGCAGGCTGGTCAACGACGCCTGGACCTGATCGCTATTATAGGCGGCATCGGTGCCGACATACATCATCTCGATATCGCGCCGGCCGGTGAAGCGACGCTGCACCGCCTTGATCGGCATGATGATGACGTCGTCCTGATCGCCGCCGAAGCCCGACTGCCCCTTGGTCTCGAGCGTGCCGATGACGTCGCACGACACGCTGCCGGCGCGGAAGCGCTTGCCGATCGGATCGACCCCCTTGAACAGGCTGGTGACGACGGTGCTGCCAAGGATGCAGACTGCCTTGCCGGCCTCTTCCTCCTGCGTGGTGAAATAGCGGCCCTCGCTCAAATTCCACGGCTGGATCGTGAAATAGGCGTCGGTGGTGCCGTTTATCGTCGTCTGCCAGTTGTTGCCATTGTAGATCGCCGTCACGCTGGCCTGTTCGCGCGGGGCGACCGCGGTGACGCCGGCGACCTGTTGTTCGATGCCGTCGATGAGGTCGATCTTGAACGGCGGCGGCGGCGGTCCTCCACCGCCGCGGCCGAAGCCCTGGCCGGGACGGACCATCAGCACGTTGGTGCCGAGGCTGGCGATCTGCTTCTGCACCGCCGCGGTGGTGGCGTTGCCGAGCGTGACCATCGTCACCACCGCGGCGACGCCGATGACGATGCCGAGGATGGTGAGGAACGACCGCAGCAGATGCCGCCGGATCGATCGCAAGGCAAGGACAAGCGTGGTGCCGAACATCAATGCGTCTCCGGCCGGTCGCCGGGCTTGTGCCTGGCGTCGATACTCTCGACCAGGCCGTCTTTGAAGTTGACGATGGTGTGTGCATAGGCGGCCATATCGGGCTCGTGCGTGACCATCAGGACAGTGATGCCACTCTCGCTATTGAGCTCGGTGAGCAGCTCCATGATCTCGACCGATCGTTCCGAATCGAGGTTGCCGGTGGGTTCGTCGGCGAGCAGCACGTCGGGATGGGTGACGATCGCGCGGGCGATCGCGACGCGCTGTTGCTGGCCTCCCGAAAGCTCGGCCGGGGTATGATCCCACCAGTCCTTCAAGCCCACCTTGTCGAGCGCCGCCATCGCCTGCTCGCGACGCTCGGCGCGCAGCTCGCCACGGTAAAGCAGAGGCAGCTCGACATTTTCGAGCGCGCTGGTGCGCGCGAGCAGGTTGAAACCCTGGAACACGAAGCCGAGATAGCGGCGCCTGAGCAGCGCGCGCTGATCGCGGTCGAGCAATTCGATATGATGCCCGCGGAACAGATATTGCCCCTCGGTCGGCACGTCGAGGCAGCCGAGGATGTTCATCGTCGTCGACTTGCCCGAGCCCGACGCGCCCATCACCGCGACGAAATCGCCAGCCCGGATATCGAGATCGACCCCCTTCAGCGCCTGGAACGCCGTCGCCCCGGTGCCATAGACCTTGGTGACCCCGCGCAGCCGGATGATCGGATCAGCGGCGGCGTTACTGGCCACGCCGTCCGCCGCCGCTGCGCGATCCACCCGAACCCGCGCCCTTCCCGCCCGACACGCCCTGCTTACCCGAAAGCTGACCGGTGATAACCTTCATACCGGGCTTGAGGTCGCCACTCGTCACCACGGTCATCGTGCCGTTGGTTTGGCCGATCGTCACCTTGATCGGCTGGGGCTTGCCGTCGGCATCGAGCACGTAGACGGTGTGCTGGCCGCCGGCGTTGAGCGCGGTCGCGCCGTCGCCGCCCTTGTCGTTGCTGCGGCCGCGGCGGCGTGGCACGAGCGCGCTGGTGATCCCCCCGCCACTGTCGCTGGCCGCCGCCTTGTCGGTACTCTCAGGTACGAAGCGCAGCGCCGCATTGGGCACGAGCAGCGCGTGGTCGACCTGCTGGGTGACGATATCGGCAGTCGCGGTCATCCCCGGGCGCAGTTCCTGGGTCGGGTTGGCGACCGACAGGTCAGCCGCGTAGGACACCACCTGTCCGCTGCTCGAAGCAGCGCTCGACGCGGTCGAGCTCGATGAGGAGGACGACGCATCCTGCACCGTCAGGTTCGAGCCGAGGTCGACACGGGTGATCTCGGCCGGGAAGGTGCGCCCGGGAAACGCGTCGACCGTGAAGCTCGCCTTCTGCCCCTGTTTGATCTGGCCGACATCGGCCTCGTCGACCTGCACCTCCAGCTTCATCTTGGTCAGATCTTCGGCGATCACGAACAATGTCGGCGTGTTGAACGAGGCGGCAACGGTCTGGCCGGGATCGACCTGCCGGGCGAGGACGACCCCCGTCACCGGCGAGCGGATGATCGCGCGCGCGCGCTGCGTCTCGTTCTGGGCGAGGCTGGCGTTCGAGGCCTGGACATTGGCCTGCGCGACCTTGAGCGCGCCGGACGCCCGATCGCGATCGGCGATCGCGGTTTCCATCTCGGTCTTGGCCGGCACGCGCCCGCCCGACAGCTTGCTGACTTCCTGATAGCGCGCAAGCGTGGCGTTGGCCTGTTCGAGCGTCGCGCGTGCCTCGTTGACCGCAGCTTGATTGGCGGCGAGCTGCGCGCGCGACTGGCGGATCTGGTCGTCGATCTGCTGGGGATCGATCAGCGCCAGCGCCTGGCCCTTGGTGACATGATCGTTGACGTCGACGGCGACCTGCGTGACGAGCCCCGAGAGCTGCGAGCCGACTGTCACCTGATTGACCGGCGCGAGCTTGCCCGTGGCCGATACGGTGGTGGTCAGCGATCCGGTCTTGACCGATTGCGTCGCATAGCCGGCCGCGTCGCTCGGCTTGGTGAAATGGCGCACCAGCAGCAACAGCAGGATGACGCCAATGCCGATCGCCGCCCATTTCGCCCAGCGCTGCCACGCCGGTGCTTCGCGGACGCCAAGAAATTCATCGGTATCGGTGATCGTCTGGTCGGCCATCTATCGGTCCTCGGACGTAGGCATTGCGGTCGCGACGACCGGCGTTGTGGCGGGGCGACGGGGACGGCCGAGCTGTCCCATCCGCCGCCGAGCGCAAGATAGAGCTGGACGAGCGCGGTCGCTTCGTCGGACTTGGCTTGGCTGAGGCCGTTGCGCGCCGACAGCAGCGAGCTTTCCGCGGTGTTGAGCGTTGTGAAATCGGTGAGCCCGGCGCGATATTGCGCGCGCGCGAGGATCGCCGAGTTGTTCGACGCATCAAAGGCGATGGCATATTGCTTCTCGCGCTCCTTGGCAGCGTTCAGGGCGACGACGGCGTTTTCGACGTCCTCGAGCGCGGTGAGCACGGTCGACTTATAGGCCGCAAAGGCGCCATCGGCGGCCGCCTCGTTCGAGCGGACCTGGGCATGAAGGCGGCCGCCGTCGAAGATCACCTGGCTCAAGCCGGCGAAGACGCTGCCCGTAATCACCTTGAACAGGTCGCTCAGCACGTTCGACGAGGCGCCGATATTGCCAGTGATGTTGAGCGCCGGATAGAGCGCCGCCTCGGCAACACCGATCTCGGCAGTGGCGGCGGCGAGGTTGCGTTCGGCGCTGCGAACATCGGGACGCTGGCGCAGCGTATCGGCCGGGATGCCGACCGCGATCGACGCGGGCCCCTGCGGGATCGGCTCGACCGCCGCCAGCTGCGTCTTGAGCGCGCCGGGCGCCTGGCCGGTCAGCACGCCGAGCCGCGAGACGGCCTGGTTGTACGATTCCTCGATCGAGGGGATCGATGCAGCGGTCTGCGCGCGGCTGGCGCGCGCCTGCTCCTGGTCGATCGACGAGACGAGCCCGGCCTGGACCCGCCAGCCGGCGATCTGCAGATTGTCATCTTCGATGCTTAGCGACGCCTGCGCGTTGGCGAGTTGCGCCTGATAGAGCCGCGCGAGGATGTAGTTGCGCGCGACCTCGGATTCGGTCGAGGTCAGGACCGAGGCGTAATCGTAGCCCGAACCTTCATACTGCGCCTTGCTCGCTTCGACCGAGCGACGGACCTCGCCGAACAGACCGGCCTGGTACGAGACGTTGCCCGAGACCGAGAAGCTGTCGCCGCTCGACCGGCTGATCGAGGTGACGGTGCCGTCGGGCAGCGTGATCGTGCTGGTGCCGCCGGCGAGGTTGAAATTGCGCGAATAGCCGGCCGATGCGTCGACGCTGGGGAACAGCTGCGCACGCGACTGGATCAGCGCTTCGTGCGCCTGGCGCAAACGGGCGACGGCTTGCGCGACATCGAGATTCTGCGTCCGCGCCTGCTCGACCAGCTGGGTGAGCAACGGATCGTTGAATTGCGTCCACCAGGCGCGGAAATCGCCGCGCGTCGAGGCGTCGGCGGGGACCGAATAGGCTTGCGGAACGCCGAGCTGGCCGGGCGTCGCCGGCTTGTAGTTCGGGCCGACGGCGCACGCCGCAAGCGGCAATGCCATCATGGCGATCGAGGCGAGGCGCGACCTTGTCATTGTGCCGTTGAATGGCGCGCGGGCCCGATCACGTCCAACAAATAAGTGTCGCAAGTTGTAACGACCTGCGACACTCGGGGACGTCATTCGAGTTCGAGAATTACTTCGTCGACCGCCAGACTGTCGCCGGCCTTCGCGTTGACCGCCTTGATCGTGCCGGCCTTTTCGGCGCGCAGGATGTTCTCCATCTTCATCGCCTCGACCACCGCGAGCGGCTGGCCGGGCTCGACGGTGTCGCCCGCGGCGACGTCGAGCCGAACGAGCAGGCCGGGCATGGGGCAGAGCAGGAACTTGGACAGATCGGGCGGCACCTTTTCGATCATGTGCGCCGCGTAGGGCGCGACGCGGGCGGGGATGACGCGCGCGATGTGGCTCGCGCCTCGTGTGGTGAGACGCCAGCCTGAGCGGACCGGCGCGATACGCACCGAGAGGGTCGAGAGAACCTCGAAATCACCGTCGTCATCGGCATCGTCGCCGAGCAGATCGGCGTCGATCATGCGGTCGCCCGGCGTGTATTCCATCGCCAGCGGCAATTCCTCGCCGTCGATGACGATGCCGTCGGTCGAGACCGAGACGTCGTGGTCGGTGCCGTCGATCGTCACCATCCAGTCGCCCGGCGGCGGCAGCGTGCGGCCGAGCTGGCCGTCGATGCGACGCGCGCGATCGGCCTGTGCGGTCGCGGCGAACGCGGCGATGGCAGCGAGCTGGTGGGTCAATTCGGGCGAAGCTGGCGCGCCGGTGAAGCCGTCGGGATATTCCTCGGCGATGAACCCGGTGGTGAGCTCGCCCGAGCGGAAGCGCGGGTGCTGGACAAGCGCTGAGAGGAAATCGATATTGTGGCCGGGGCCGTCGATCTCGAACGCGTCGAGCGCGGCAACCTGCGCGTCGGCGGCCTCGTCGCGGGTCGGCGCCCAGGTGATCAGCTTGGCGATCATCGGGTCGTAGAACATGCTGACCTCGCCGCCCTCGGCAACGCCGTCGTCGACACGGATGATGACCTCGTCATTGCGAGCGGAGCGAAGCAATCCAGGGTCACTCGCGCCGTCACTGGATTGCCGCGCGGCTTCGCCGCTCGCAATGACGGTGGGTTGCGGCGGATTGTACCGCACCAGCCGGCCGATGCTCGGCAGGAACCCGCGATACGGGTCCTCGGCATACACCCGCGTCTCGATCGACCAGCCGTTGATCGTCAGGTCGTCCTGCGTGAAGGCCAGCTTTTCACCCGCCGCGACGCGGATCATCTGCTCGACCAGATCGAGCCCCGTGATCTCCTCGGTCACCGGATGCTCGACCTGCAAACGCGTATTCATTTCGAGGAAGTAGAAGCTCTCGCCGGTGGTGTCGGCGCCCGAGACGATCAGCTCGACCGTTCCGGCGGAATAATAGCCGACCGCCTTGGCCAGCGCGACCGCCTGCTCGCCCATCGCCTTGCGCATCTTCGGCGTGACGAACGGCGACGGCGCTTCCTCGACCACCTTCTGATGCCGCCGCTGGATCGAGCATTCGCGCTCGTGGAGATAGACGACATTGCCGTGCTGGTCGCCGAGCACCTGGATCTCGATGTGGCGCGGGCTTTCGATGAACTTCTCGATGAACACGCGGTCGTCGCCGAAGCTGGCCAGCCCCTCGCGCTTGGTCGCCTCGAAGCCCTCGCGCACGTCCTGTTCGGACCATGCGAGCCGCATCCCCTTGCCGCCGCCGCCCGCGCTCGCCTTCATCATCACCGGGAAGCCGATGTCCTTGGCGATCTTTATCGCCTCTTCGGTATCGGCGATCTCGCCGAGATAGCCCGGCACGACGTTGACGCCGGCCTGCTTGGCGAGCTTCTTCGATTCGATCTTGTCGCCCATCGCGGCGATCGCGTTGGGCGGCGGCCCGATGAAGGCGATGCCGGCCTCGGCGCAGGCGCGCGCGAAGCTCTCGCGTTCGGAGAGGAACCCGTAACCGGGATGGATCGCGTCGGCGCCGGTCTCCTTCGCGGCGAGCAGGATTTCCTCGGCCTTGAGATAGCTCTCCGCCGCCGGCGGCGGGCCGAGCCGGACGCTCTGGTCGGCCATCAGCACATGCGGCGCGCGCGCGTCGGCATCCGAATAGACCGCGACCGTTGCGATCCCCATCTTCTTGGCGGTGCGCATCACCCGACACGCGATCTCGCCGCGATTGGCGACCAGGATTTTCTTGAACATCAATGACCGTCCGTTTTCTTATTCGTGGCTTTGAATAGCCATCCGATCAGACCGAATCCAATCAACCCAATCAGAAAAACGACTAGGTAAGCATGAGATCGGCCAGTGTGGCAGGCGACGCTAGCCGGCTCTATGCAATCACCCATCGTCACGAAGGTAAAGGCGAGAAGCACCAGAAAGGCCCACCCAACTGTCAGGGCCAGAAATCCGAGCGCGCGGATCACTGCACCAGAATCCTTAGCAATTCTTCGTCATGCCGGGCTTGTCCCGGCATCAGGCTGCCTTTTCCACCGCTGAAGAAGCCCAACCCCGGCTCAAGGCCGGGGTGACGGGGGTGACAAAAGGTCACTCCGCCGCCTCGCACGCGCGCATCGGCTCCTCACCCTGCATCGGGCTCAGGCCGAGCTTGGCCATCATTGCGGCGTCCTTGTCGTCGCCGGCGTTGGCGGCGGTCAGCAGCTTGTCGCCGGTGAAGATCGAGTTGGCGCCGGCCATGAAACACAAAGCCTGCGTCGCCTCCGACATGCTCTCGCGGCCGGCCGACAGCCGCACCATCGAGCGCGGCATGGTGATCCGCGCGACCGCCACCGTGCGGACGAACTCGATATCGTCGATCTTCGCCATCGGCGTGTCGGCGAGCATGTCGCCGAGCGGCGTGCCCTTGACCGGGACCAGCGCGTTGACCGGCACGCTTTCGGGATGGCGCGGCAGCGTGGCGAGCGCGTGGATGAAGCCGACACGGTGCGCGCGCGTCTCGCCCATCCCGACGATCCCGCCCGAGCAGACGTTGATCCCCGCTTGCCGCACGTTCGCCAGCGTGTCGATCCGCTCCTCGAAGCTGCGCGTGGTGATGACGTTCTCGTAATTCTCCGGCGCGGTGTCGATATTGTGGTTGTAGTAATCGAGACCCGCGTCCTTGAGCTGCGCCGCCTGTTCGGGCGTCAGCATGCCGAGCGTCATGCAGGTTTCCATCCCCATCGCGGCGACGCCCTCGACGATCTCGACGATCGCGGGCATGTCGCGCTCCTTGGGGTTACGCCACGCCGCGCCCATGCAGAACCGCTGCGAGCCGGCATCCTTGGCCTGTGCAGCCGCTTGCAGCACGGCGCGGACGTCCATCAGCTTGGTCGCCTCGACCCCGCTGTCAGCCGACGCGGATTGCGAGCAATAGCCGCAATCTTCGGCGCAGCCGCCGGTCTTGATCGACAGGAGCGTGCAGAGCTGCACCTCGTCGGGCGCGTGGTTGGCACGGTGCACCGTCGCGGCGCGGAACAGCAGGTCGGTGAAGGGGAGGTCGAAGAGGGCGGCGATTTCTTCGCGGGTCCAGTCGGTCCTGATCTCCCCTCCCGCCTGCGGGAGGGGTCGGGGGAGGGCCTGTTCGGAGGACATCGCTTGAGACATGCCCTCCCCTAACCCCTCCCGCATGCGGGAGGGGGAAATTGTTGCGTTATCACTCACGCGGCATTCTCCTCGATCGGCGGCAGGTTGTGGCCGAGCAGCTTCAGGACCTCGCCCGCCGCGTCGACCAGGTTGGTGCCAGGGCCGAAGATCGCCTGCACGCCTGCCTTCCTCAGAAATTCATAATCCTGCGCCGGGATCACCCCGCCCGCGACAACCTTGATGTCGGCACGGCCCAATTCCTTCAACAGCGTGATCAGCTCGGGGATCAGCGTCTTGTGGCCAGCGGCGAGGCTCGAGGCGCCGACGACGTCGACCTTTTCCTCAAGCGCAAGGTCGCGGGCTTCGGCAGGCGTCTGGAACAGCGGACCGGAGATCACCTCGAAGCCCATGTCGGCGAACGCGCTGGCGACGACGTTGGCGCCGCGATCGTGGCCGTCCTGGCCCATCTTGGCGATCAGGATGCGCGGTTTGCGGCCCATCCGGCTCTCGACCGACTTGATCCCGTCGACCGCGCGGCTCCAGCCGGCATCGTCGGTGTGCGCGGGGCCGTAAACGCCGGTGATTGGGGTGACGCCGACCGCGTGGCGGCCGAACGCATCCTCCATCGCCGCCGACATTTCGCCGAGCGTGCAGCGCGCGCGGGCGGCCTCGACGCAGAGAGCGAGGAGGTTGCCATCGCCCTTCGCGCCCTCACGCAGCGCGTCGAGCGCCACGGTCGCTTTGGCTGGGTCACGCTCGCTCTTCACCCGCGCAATCCGCCGGATCTGGTCGGCGCGGACCTTGGCGTTGTCGATGTCGAGAATGTCGATCTCGTCTTCATCCTTGAGGCGGTATTTGTTGACCCCAACGATCACGTCCTCGCCGCGGTCGATCCGTGCTTGGCGCGCGGCGGCGGCGCGTTCGATATGTTCCTTCGGCAAGCCCTTCTCGACCGCATGGGTCATGCCGCCGGCGGCTTCGACCTCCTCGATCAGCGCCCAGGCCTTTTCGGCGAGCTCCTGGGTCAGCGCCTCGACATAATAGCTGCCGCCCAGGGGATCGACGACGTGCGTCATCCCCGTTTCTTCCTGCAGGATCAGCTGCGTGTTGCGCGCAATGCGGGCGGAGAAATCGGTCGGCAGCGCCACCGCCTCGTCGAGGCTGTTGGTGTGGAGCGATTGCGTGCCGCCGAAGGTCGCCGCCATCGCCTCGATCGTGGTGCGGACGACGTTGTTGTAGGGGTCCTGCTCGGTGAGCGACACGCCCGATGTCTGGCAATGCGTGCGCAAGGTCTGGCTGCGCGCATTGCCGCCGAAGCCGGCGATGATCCGCGACCATAATGTACGCGCGGCGCGCAGCTTGGCGACCTCCATGAAGAAGTTCATGCCGATGCCGAAGAAGAAGCTCAGCCGCCCAGCGAAGGCATCGATATCGAGCCCGCGGTCGAGCGCGGCGCGGACATACGCCATGCCGTCGGCGAGCGTAAAGGCGAGCTCCTGCACCGCCGTCGCGCCGGCCTCGTGCATATGATAGCCGCTGATCGAGATCGAGTTGAAGCGCGGCATGTGCGCGCTCGTATAGGCGATGATGTCGGCAACGATCCGCATCGATGGCTCGGGCGGATAGATATAGGTGTTGCGGACCATGAACTCCTTGAGGATGTCGTTCTGGATCGTGCCCGAGAGCTGATCCTGGCTGACGCCCTGTTCTTCCGCGGCGACGATGTAGAAAGCGAGGCACGGCAGCACCGCGCCGTTCATCGTCATGCTGACGCTCATCTTGTCGAGCGGGATGCCGTCGAACAGGATCTTCATGTCGTCCAATGTGTCGATCGCGACGCCCGCCTTGCCGACGTCGCCGGTGACGCGGGGGTGATCCGAATCGTAGCCGCGATGCGTCGCGAGATCGAACGCGACCGACAGCCCCTTCTGCCCCGCGGCGAGGTTGCGGCGGTAGAAGGCGTTCGATTCCTCGGCGGTCGAGAAGCCGGCGTACTGACGAATCGTCCACGGCCGGCCGGCGTACATCGTCGCCTTCACCCCGCGGGTGAACGGGGCGAGGCCGGGGAGGCCGGGGTCGCCGGCGTCCTCACGGGTGTAGAGCGGCTTGACGGCGATCCCCTCGGGCGTGTGCCAGGTGAGATCGCGGCCCTTCGCCTCCTTGTCGGCGAGGGCTTGCCAGTCGGTGAGGGTCGGTTTGTCGGTCATCTTTTCTTTTACATTACTTCCCCGGCGAAGGCCGGGCCCAGTTGGGAAAGCTAGAGTAACAACGCACAGCATCAGCCAACGAGCCGGCCCGACACTGGACCCCGGCCTTCGCCGGGGTGGTGCAGCGTTGAGGCACGCTCACTCCCCCCGAAACGCGGGCTTGCGCTTCTGCAGGAACGCCATGCCGCCCTCCATCGAGTCCTTGGTTCCGCGGGCGCGGCGCTGGTCTTCGGCTTCATTACGCATCGCCGCAGCATAGTCACAATTGAAACCAGATTGCAGCCCCTGCCGGATCATCCCGAGCGCTACGGTCGGCCCCGCCGCGAGCCGCTCGGCCAGTGCCATCGCCTCGGCGTCGAGCGCGTCGTCGGCGACCACCGTGTGGATCATCCCCCAGTCGAGCGCCTTGGCCGCGGGCACGCGCTCGCCGAGCATCATCATCTCGGCGGCGCGCGCGCGGCCGATCAGGCGCGGCAGCATCCAGCTCGCGCCGCCATCGGGGACGAGGCCGATATTGACGAACGCCTGGAGGAAATAGCCGGTCTCGCTCGCGACGCAGAAATCGGCGGCGAGCGCGAGGCTGCAGCCGATGCCGGCGGCGGGCCCGCGCACCGCGGAGATGATCGGGACGGGTAGCGCCGCGATGGCCTCCATCAGCGGATTGTAATGTTCGGTCAGCGCGAGGAAGGTCGCCTCCCCCGGATTGTCGCTGCCGAGTGCGCCGCCAGCGATATCCGCGCCCGAACAGAACGCCCGCCCCGCGCCCGCCAGCAACACCGCGCGCGCGCCGTCGAGGTCAGCCAGCGCCGCGCCGATCTCGTCGAACATCGCCGGTGGCGCGGCGTTGAGCCGATCGGGCCGGTTGAGCGTGATCGCCAGCACATCGCCGCGCCGCTCGCTCAGGATGGTTTCGTACCTCGCCATACACCCTCTCTTCCTCTCCCTCGACGGAAGAGGATACGGAGACTTGGTCGCGCGCGACCTAGTCGGAGTTGGTGAGGGTGCGCCAAGCCGCTCCACCCTCACCAAGCGCCGCTAGCCGCTGACGCGGCAAGCTTTGCTGTCCTCTCCCGTCAAGGGAGAGGAAATTCTAGTGCCCGCCCTTCGGCGTTTCCATCAATTCGGTCAGCACGCCGCCCATGTCCTTAGGGTGGACAAACAGCACCAACGTCCCATGCGCGCCGATGCGCGGTTCGCCGAGCACCTTCGCGCCCTTCGCCTCGAGCTCGGCCTTGGCGGCTTGGATGTCGGGCACCTCGAAACAGACATGATGCTGCCCGCCCGCCGGGTTTTTCTCGAGGAACTTCGCGATCGGCGAGTCCGCGCCCAGCGGCTCGAGCAATTCGATCTGGCTGTTGGGCGCATCGACGAAGCACACGCGCACCTTCTGCGCCGGCAAGTCGAACGTCTCGCCAACCTGCTCCGCGCCGAGCAACTCGCGATACCGCGCCACCGCGTCTGGGATAGACGGCGTGGCGATGCCGACATGATTGAGGGGGCCGAGTTTCATTTTTCCTCTTTCGTCATTGCGAGCGCAGCGAAGCAATCCAGATACAGTACCTCAACCATGCGCGATGCTTTCGTATAGGTCGTTCCAGTCGGGGTTGAGTGTCTCGATCAGCACGATCTTTTTCGCCCGAGAGCCCGCCTTTATCTGCTTCTCGCGGGCAATTGCTGATTCCATCGTCGATGCCATTTCGTACCATATGAGCAGTTTGCATCCGTAACGTCTCGTGAAGCCGTCGACCGCGCCCGTGCGATGCTGCCAAGCGCGCTGTGGGAGATTGGAGGTGACGCCGGTGTAAAGTGTGCCGTTGCGCTTATTGGTCATCATGTAGATCGCGGGCTGCACATTCCGCGTCGTCATTGCGAGGAGCCGCAGGCGACGACGCAATCCATCAGGACGCGCTGGATTGCTTCGCTCCGCTCGCAATGACGAGGATTAGAGCGGAATATTATCATGCTTCTTCCACGGATTCTCCAGGGCCTTGCCGCGGAGTTTCCGCAAACCGAGCGCGATCCGGCGGCGGGTCGAGTGGGGCTGGATCACCTCGTCGATGAAGCCCTTCGACGCCGCGACGAACGGGTTGGCGAAGCGGGCTTCGTATTCGGCGGTGTGCTCGGCGATTTCTTCCGGCGTCTTGCCGCGGAAGATGATCTCGACCGCGCCTTTCGCGCCCATCACGGCGATCTCGGCGGTCGGCCAGGCGTAGTTGAGGTCGCCGCGCAGGTGCTTGGAGGCCATCACGTCATAGGCGCCGCCATAGGCCTTGCGGGTGATGACGGTAATCTTCGGCACGGTCGCCTCGGCATAGGCGAACAAGAGTTTCGCGCCGTGCTTGATGATGCCCGAATGCTCCTGCCCGACGCCGGGGAGGAAGCCGGGGACATCGACGAAGGTGACGATCGGAATGTCGAACGCATCGCAGAAGCGGACGAACCTGGCCCCCTTCTTCGAAGAATTGATGTCGAGGCAGCCGGCGAGCACCATCGGCTGGTTGGCGACGACACCCACCGTGCGGCCCTCGATGCGGCCGAAGCCAATGATGATGTTGCCGGCATGGGCGGGCTGGAGCTCGAAGAAATCACCCTCGTCGACGACTTTGCGGATCAGCTCGTGCATGTCATAGGGCTGGTTGGCGTTGGGCGGGATCAGCGTGTCGAGGCTGTGCTCCACGCGGTCCCACGGATCGGCGGTCGGGCGCTCGGGCACCTCGACGCGGTTCGATGACGGCAGCAGGTCGATGAAATCGCGCGCCGCCATCAGCGCCTCGATGTCGTTCTCGAACGCGATGTCGGCGACCGACGACTTGGTGGTGTGCGTCACCGCGCCGCCAAGCTCCTCTTGGGTGACGACCTCGTTAGTCACCGTCTTCACCACGTCGGGCCCGGTGACGAACATGTAGCTTGAATCCTTCACCATGAAGATGAAGTCGGTCATCGCCGGCGAATAGACCGCGCCGCCCGCGCACGGCCCCATGATGAGGCTGAGCTGCGGCACCACGCCGCTCGCGAGCACATTGCGCTGGAACACCTCGGCATAGCCGCCGAGCGACGCGACCCCTTCCTGGATGCGCGCACCGCCCGAATCGTTGAGGCCGATCACCGGTGCGCCGACTTTCATCGCCATGTCCATGATCTTGCAGATCTTCTGCGCGTGGCGCTCACTCAAGGAGCCGCCGAACACGGTGAAATCCTGGCTGAACACGAACACGAGCCGGCCGTTGATCGTGCCCGATCCGGTGACGACGCCGTCGCCGGGGACGACTTGGTCGGGCATGCCGAAATCGACGCAATTATGCTCGACGAACATGTCGACTTCTTCGAAGCTGCCCTCGTCGAGCAGCACGTCGATCCGCTCGCGCGCGGTGAGTTTGCCCTTGGCGTGCTGCGCGGCGACTCGCTTCTCGCCCCCGCCGGCACGCGCATCGGCGCGGCGGCGTTCGAGTTCCTGCAGTGTCGACGACATTCACCTCTCCTTCGCGCGCTCGCCCCTCTTCCGTGTCGGCGCAGCGATTGCAAATGTGAACTTGCGAAGTTGCGAATGCACGTTTTGCGAAGTAGCGTCCGATCATGCCCAATACTCGTTTCTATGCCGGCGAACGGCTGCGTGCGCTGCGCCACGGGTTGGGGCTCGGGCAGGCGGCGATGGCGGCGCGGCTGGGGCTGTCGGTCAGCTATCTGTCGCAGCTCGAGAATGACGCGCGCCCGCTGACCGCGGCGGTGATCGCGGTGCTCAATCGCCACCATCCCGCGGTGATGGCGGCAATCGAGGGCGAGGCGCCGGCGCGGCGGCTGGGCGCGCTGGCCGACGCGCTGACCGATCCGGTGCTCGCCGCCCCGCTCGACGCCGAGGCGATCCAGCGGCTCGCCGCCGAGCGCCCCGATGTCGCCGACCGGGTGATCGCGCTCCACGCGGCGATGCGCGACGCCGACGCGCGGATGCAGATGGTCGAGGAGGTGCTCGCCTCGGGAATGGGCGCGCGGATGCCGTGGGAGGCGGTGCGCGACTGGTTCCACGCGGCGGGCAATTATGTCGACCCGCTCGACCGCGCCGCCGAGGCGCTGGCCGGTGCGATTGCCGGCGACGGGGCGGTCAGCGAGGCGGCACTGGCGAGGCGGCTGGCGGACGAGGGCATCGCAATCGCCGACAGCGCCGACGAGGCCGCGCCGATGCGACGCTTCGACGTGGCGCGCGGCCTGCTGACGATCAACGCCGCGCTGCCGCCCGAAAGCCGTCGGTTCCTGATCGCGCACCAGCTCGCCGCGACCGTGTTCGCCGGACACATCGAAGCGATCGTGAGCGCGGCGGAGGTCGGGAGCGAGGCCGGCCGGACGCTGCTCGGCATCGGCCTCGCCAACTACGCGGCGGGGGCGCTGATGATGCCCTACGCCCGCTTCCGCGCCGCGGCGCGGAGCCTTCGGCACGATATCGACCGGCTGTCGCGCCGCTTCGGCGTCAGTTTCGAGCAGGCGTGCCATCGCCTCTCGACCTTGCAGCGGCCCGGCGCGGAGGGCGTGCCCTTCTATTTCTGTCGCGTCGACATGGCGGGCAACATCACCAAGCGGCATTCGGCGACGAGGCTGCAATTCGCCCGCTTCGGCGGCGCTTGCCCCTTGTGGATGGTGCATGAGGCGGTGGCGATCCCCGACCGCATCCTCGTCCAGCATGCCGAGACGCCCGACGGCGTGCGCTACGTGTCGATGGCCAAGGGGCTGGTCAAGCCGTCGGGCAGCTTCACCCGCGCGCCGCGCCGCTATGCCGTGGTGCTCGGCTGCGAGGCCGATCAGGCGGGCGATTTCGTCTATGCCGACGCGATCGATCGCGCCGCGCCGCCGACGCCGATCGGCATTTCCTGCCGACTATGCCCGCGCGCCGATTGCGACCAGCGCGCCTTCCCGCCCGCCGACCGCGCGATCCGCGTCGATCCGGCGGTGCGTGCGGTGGTGCCTTATCGGGTGGTATGATTCTCTCCCACGAGGAGAGCGGTCACGCCTTCACAATTCCGCGCTCGATCAAGCTCCGCGCGGTGTCCACGATCGTTTCCGCCTCGTCGCGCGTCCGCCAGCCGAGCCGTTCCAGCGCGTGACTCGCGTCGACATCGCGGCGGCGGCCCAACTCGCCGGCCACCTGGCGGATGCCGCCGTCGAACAAAGCGAGGAGGCGCACCACGAAATCGGGAACGCCGCGCGTCGGAACCCTTTTCGCCTGCGGGCCGAGCCGGGCGCGCAGGATGGCCGCCACCTCGCGCATCCACAGGAACATGCCCGCCGCGATGAAGCGCTCGCCGTCGAGGCCCGGCGTCTCCAGCGCCTTCACATGCAGATCGGCGAGATCACGTACATCGACCACCGCGAAGCCAATTCGCGGGCAACCCGGCATCGAGCCGTCCATCAGCCGCTGCACGAACTGGATGGAGGGCGAGAAATCGTCGCTCAGCAAAGGCCCGAGCACGGCCGAGGGATTGACCGAACAAAATTCCATCCCCGCGCCATGTTCGGCCATCCAGGCACGCCCGGCGCGTTCGGCGATCGTCTTGGACTTGCTGTACGCGCTGACCTTGGGTGCGGCCACGTCGGTCCAGTCGCTCTCGGTATAAGCGCGCTGTTCGGGATGGCCGGAGGCGATGGCGGCGACCGACGAGGTCAGCACGAAGCGCTTCACGCCTGCTTCCCGTGCGAAGCGCAAGGCGCGCAGCACGCCGTCGCGCGCCGGCCCCACCAATTCGTCGTCGCTCTTCGGCGCGCTCACGGGGAAGGGCGATGCGACATGCGCGACATGGCTGCACCCGGCCATCGCCTCGGCCCAGCCGATGTCGTTCGTCAGATTGGCGGCGAAGAAATGCAGCTTGGCGTCGTCCACGCCGAGCGATCCGCGGACCTCGGCCTCGCGCTTCAGCGAGCGCACCGTGGCATTGACCGTCCAGCCTCGATCGATCAGCTGCCGAATAAGGAAGCCGGCGATATAGCCGCTTCCACCCGTGACCAGAACCTTGCCCGCCATCCACGCCGCTCCCGTCCTGTCGTCGCTCGAAGGCGATCAGTTGTATATTGAAACGTGAAATGGGACCAGCCTCACGCCTTGCCAAGCGCGCCGCGCCCCCGCATTGAGGCACGCAAGAGGAGGCGCGCGATGTCTGAAGCCGAAGTCTATCCCGTCCCGGCCGACTGGGCGAAGAGGGCGCGCGTCGATGCGGAAGGCTATGAGCAGCTCTACGGCCGCTCGCTGTCCGATCCGGGGGATTTCTGGCTGGAGCAGGCCAAGCGGCTCGACTGGATCAAGCGCCCCGAAATCGCCGGCGACTGGTCGTTCGCCGAAAAGGATTTCCATATCTCGTGGTTCCCGGACGGCGTGCTCAACGTCTCGGTCAATTGCCTCGACCGGCATCTGGAGAAGAACGGCGACGCCATCGCGCTGATCTGGGAGCCCGACAGTCCCGACGCCGAGCCGCGGCGCTTCACCTACTGCGAATTGCATGCCGAGGTGTGCCGCTTCGCCAACGTGCTCAAGGCGCAGGGCGTTCAGAAGGGCGACCGAGTCACCATCTACATGCCGATGATCCCCGAGGCCGCGATCGCCTTGCTCGCCTGCGCGCGGATCGGGGCGATCCATTCGGTGGTGTTCGGCGGCTTCTCGCCCGACGCGCTCGCCGGTCGCATCACCGATTGCGATTCGAGCGTGCTGATCACCGCCGACGAAGGCTGCCGCGGCGGCAAGAAGGTTCCGCTCAAGGCCAATGCCGACGCCGCCGCCGAGCGCGCGCCGGCGCTCCGGAAGATGATCGTCGTCAAGGCGACCGGCGGCGAGGTGGCGATGCAACCGGGCCGCGACGTCTGGTATCACGAGGCGGCCGCGGGCGTCTCCGCCGATTGCCCGGCCGAGCCGATGAAGGCGGAGGATCCGCTGTTCATCCTCTATACCTCGGGGAGCACGGGCAAGCCTAAAGGCGTGCTGCACACCACTGCCGGCTATCTCCTCTGGTGTGCGCTGACGCACGAAATCGTGTTCGACTACCGGCCGGGCGAAATCTATTGGTGCGCCGCCGATATCGGCTGGGTCACCGGGCACAGCTATATCGTCTATGGCCCGCTCGCCAACGGCGCGACCACGGTCATGTACGAGGGCCTGCCCAACTGGCCCGACGCCAGTCGCATCTGGCAGGTGTGCGACCGCCACAAGGTCGACATCCTCTACACCGCGCCGACCGCGCTGCGCGCGCTGATGCGCGAGGGCGACGTGCCGGTGAAGGCGACCTCGCGGGCGTCGCTCCGGCTGCTCGGGTCGGTCGGCGAGCCGATCAATCCCGAGGCGTGGCGCTGGTATCACGAGGTGGTCGGCGAGGGCAGCTGCCCGATCGTCGACACCTGGTGGCAGACCGAAACCGGCGGGCACATGATCACGCCTTTGCCCGGCGCGCATGCGCTGAAGCCCGGATCGGCGACCAAGCCGTTCTTCGGCATTGATCCGGTGATCGTCGACGCCGACGGCATGGTCCAGACCGGCAACCCCGCCGAGGGCAATCTCTGCATCGCCAAGAGCTGGCCGGGCCAGATGCGCACCGTCTGGGGCGATCACGAGCGCTTCTTCCAGACCTATTTCTCGACCTATCCGGGCAAATATTTCTCGGGCGACGGCTGCCGGCGCGACGAGGACGGCTATTACTGGATCACCGGCCGCGTCGACGACGTCATCAACGTTTCGGGCCACCGCATGGGCACCGCCGAGGTCGAGAGCGCGCTGGTGCTGCATCCCAAGGTGGCGGAGGCCGCCGTGGTCGGTTTCCCGCACGACATCAAGGGGCAGGGCATCTACGCTTATGTGACGCTCAACGCCGGGATCGTTGCAGACGAGGCGTTGCGCAACGAGCTCAAGCAATGGGTCCGCACCGAAATCGGTCCGATCGCTACCCCCGACGCGATCCAGTTCGCGCCCGGCCTGCCCAAGACTCGCTCGGGCAAGATCATGCGCCGCATCCTGAGGAAGATCGCCGAGGGCGATACATCGAGCCTGGGCGATATCTCGACCCTCGCTGATCCCGCCGTGGTCGACGATCTGGTCGCCAATCGGGTGAGTTGAAGCGAGCCCGCGCGGCCGCGATTGCCGCGGCGGCGAGGCACTGCTACACAACGACAATACACTTGTTACGGGGGTTTCACTTCATGCGTATCGCATCTCTTCTCCGCTTCACGGCGGGCGCGGCCGCGCTCGCGATCGCCAGCGCCGCTTCGGCTCAAACGGCACCGCACGCGCGCTACGGCGCGTTCGGCATCGACCTCACCGCGCAGGACAAGAGCGTCAAGCCGGGCGATGATTTCTGGAACTATGCCAACGGCGCCTGGGCGGCGAAGACCGAGATTCCGGCCGACAAGGGCTCGATCGGCTATGGCACGCTGCTCAACGACGAGGCCGAAGCGAATGTTCGCAAGATCCTCGACGACATGGCGGCGAACCCCGCGCAATATGGCGCGACGGGCAAGCAGGTCGGCGATTTCTACGCGAGCTGGATGGACACCGCCGCGATCGAGGCGAAGGGCACCGCGCCGCTCAAGCCCTATCTCGCCAGGATCGATGCGGTGAAGAACCTAGACGATCTGCAGACCTTGTTCGCGACCGTCGGCTATGCCTCGCCGGTCGAGGTCGGGATCATCCCCAGCCTCGCCGACCCGACGCATTACACCGCGGTTGCGGGGCAGGGCGGGCTCGGCATGGCGCGCGACAATTACCTGCTCGAAGGCGCCAAGTATGACGGCTTCCGCAAGGCCTATCGCGCCTATATCCAGCAGATGCTCGAGCTCGCCGGCGTCGCCGACGCGAGCGCCAGGGCCGATCGCATCTTCGCGCTCGAAACCGCGATGGCCAAGGTGCAATGGTCGCCCGAACAGAGCCGCGACATCGCCAAGTTGAACGATCCCGAGGATCTCGCCGGGCTCGAGGCCAAGGCGCCCGAGTTCAATTGGGCGCTGATGCTCAAGACCGCGGGGCTCGACGCCTCGCCCAAGGTGCTGATGGCGAACAACACCGCGCTCACCGCGCAGGGCAAGCTGCTCGCCGAAACGCCCCTTCAGACGTGGAAGGATTACGTCACCTTCCACTTCATCAGCGATCATGCGCAATTCCTGCCCAAGGCGTTCGACGACGCCAATTTCGCCTTTTACGGCAAGACGCTGTCGGGCGTGCCGCAGCAGCGCGATCGCTGGAAGCGCGGCGTGCGGCTGGTCAACGGCGCGCTGGGCGAGGCGGTCGGGCAGATCTACGTCGCCAAATATTTCCCGCCGGCGGCCGAAGCGCAGATGGCCGAACTGATCGAGAATCTCCGCGCCGCCTATCAGGAGCGGATCAGCAAATCGACCTGGATGGATGACGCGACGCGCACTGCCGCGCTCGCCAAGCTCGCCGCCTTCGAGCCGCGCATCGGCCACCCGATCAAATATATCGATTATTCGTCGATGAAGGTCGATCGCGGCGACCTGCTCGGTAATGCGATGCGTGCCGGCGAGTTCGAGCACCAGCTCGAGCTGTCGCGCTTCCCCAAGCCGGTCGATCGCACCTTGTGGGACATGACCCCACAGACAGTGAACGCCTATTACAACCCGCTGATGAACCAGATCACCTTCCCGGCGGCGATCCTGCAGCCGCCCTTCTTCGACCCCAACGCCGATCCGGCGGTCAATTACGGGGCGATCGGCGCGATCATCGGGCATGAAATGGGCCATGGCTTCGATGACCAGGGCAGCCAGTTCGGCCCCACCGGCAAGTTCGAGAATTGGTGGACCGACGGCGCGAAGAAAGCCTTTACGGAGCGCACCGCGGCGCTCGGCGCCCAATATGACGCCTATGAGCCTGTGCCTGGCACGCACATCAAGGGCCAGTTGACGATGGGCGAGAATATCGGCGACCTGGGCGGCATCGAGGCCGCTTATGCCGCCTTCCAGCGCTATGAGGCGAAGCACGGCAAGGCGCCGGTGATCGACGGGCTGACCGGCGACCAGCGCTTCTTCCTGTCCTACGCCCAGGCCTGGCAGGAGAAGGCGCGCGATGATTCGCTGCGTCAGCGGCTCATCAGCGATCCGCACTCGCCCGCCAAGTATCGAGTCGATGGCGTCGTCCGCAATGTCGACGCCTGGTACAAGGCGTTCGACATCAAGCCCGGCGACGCAATGTACCTGCCCCCCGAAAAGCGCGTGCACATCTGGTGAGCCTCGGACGTCGGGGGGCGCCGAGGCTTCCCGACAACCCGCCTCTCTTCCGTTCGCCCTGAGCTTTTCTATGGGGGTCTAACCGCTTACGGCACACCTGTGGCTTTCGCCCTTCGACTGGCTCTGGGCGAACGGCTTTATTATCTTCGATCGTCGGCTTGACGGCTGGATCACCGCCCCGGCTTCGGCCATGAAGCGCCATGGCCAAGCTCTATTTCTACTACGCCTCGATGAATGCCGGGAAGTCGACCACTTTGTTGCAGGCCGACTTCAACTATCGCGAGCGCGGCATGGAGACGATGCTGTTCACCGCGGCGATCGACGATCGCTTCGAGAGCGGCCAGATCACCTCGCGAATCGCACTCTCCGCGCCCGCGACAGCGTTCGATGCGACGACCGACCTGCACGCTTGCGTGTCGGACGAATGCACGCGCCGCCCGCTCGCCTGCGTGCTGGTCGACGAGGCGCAGTTCCTGACCGAGGCTCAGGTGGCCGGCCTCGCGCGAGTCTGCGACGAGCTCGGCGTGCCGGTCCTTGCCTATGGTCTGCGCACCGATTTCCAGGGCCGGTTGTTTCCCGGCAGTGCGAGGCTGCTGGCGATCGCCGACGCGCTCATCGAGATCAAGTCGGTGTGCATGTGCGGCCGCAAGGCGACCATGAACCTGCGCGTCGATGCCGCCGGCAACGCGGTCCGCGAAGGCGCGCAGACCGAGATCGGCGGCAACGACCGCTACATCGCCTTGTGCCGCAAGCATTTCATGGCGGCGCTCGCCGGTGCGCCGCTCAGCATCGGTTCAGCCGCGACAGCTTAAAGTTAACAGCAAGGAGAACCTCCATGCGAGTTACGATTCCGCTGATCCTCGCGCTGGCCGCGGCCGGCGCCACCGCTGCTTCGGCGACCACCCGTCAACGCCCGATCGGGCAGGAAACCACCATCCCCTTCGCCAGCCATCACGGCTTGCGCAGCTGGGCCGAAGGTGCGGACGAGAACGAATTCTACGTCCAGGATTATCGCAACGACTGGTACAAGGTCGAACTGAGCGGGCCTTGCGTCGGCAACATGGCGTCGCTGCGCATCGCCTACACCACCGGGCCGGGCGGCGCGTTCGACCGCTTTTCGCGCGTGTTCAGCACCGACTTTCCCGAGATGACCTGCTCGGTGATGAGCATCAAGACCAGCCTGCCGCCGCCCGGGCACGAGAAGAAGGCCAAGAAGAAGCCGTCCTGACGCGGCTCGCGCGCGCCGGGGAAGCTCGCTATGGCCGCGCGCGATGCACGGCTGGATCATTCTCGACAAACCCTATGGGCTCGGCTCGACACAGGCGGTGAGCGCGGTCAAGCGCGCGCTGCGCGAGGGCGGGTATCCGAAGCTGAAGGTGGGCCATGGCGGGACGCTCGATCCGCTGGCGAGTGGGGTGCTGCCGATCGCGGTCGGCGAGGCGACCAAGCTCGCCGGGCGGATGCTCGACAGCGACAAGGCCTATGCCTTCGCGATCCGGTTCGGGGAGGAGACCGATACGCTCGATGCCGAAGGCGCGGTCGTGGCGACGAGCGAGGTTCGGCCGACGTCGGATGCGATCGAGGCAGCCCTGCCGCGCTTCACCGGCACGATCGAGCAGGTGCCGCCGGCCTATTCGGCGCTCAAGGTGGACGGCAAGCGCGCCTACGACCTGGCGCGCGCCGGAGAAGCGGTGACGCTCGCGACAAGAACCGTCGTCATCCACGAACTCACGCGTCACCCCGGACTTGTTCCGGGGTCCACCGCACCGCAAACCGCAGCGCTCGCGGAGAAGTGGATGCCGGAACAAGTCCGGCATGACGCGTTGCTTGATGAAGCGACCTTGGTTGCCCACGTCTCCAAGGGCACCTACGTCCGCAGCTTGGCGCGCGACATTGCTCACGCGCTCGGCACCGTCGGCCATGTCACGATGCTTCGCCGCCTGAAGGCCGGGCCGTTCACCCTCGATTCAGCGATTTCGCTGGACAAACTGGCCGAAGCCGCTAAGGCCCGCGCTCTTGAAGACGTGACTCTGCCGCTGACGGCGGGGCTGGACGACATCCCGGCTCTACCCGTCACCCCCGATCAGGCAGGGCTGCTCCGTCAGGGGCGGGTCTTGATCGGGATCGCCGTTGACGATGGCCAATACTTCGCGTGTGCCGGTGAAACGCCTGTCGCGCTGGTCGAGGTTCAGGACCGTTCGGTCCGCGTCGTCCGCGGCTTCAACCTGTAAAGCGATGTCGAAGGAAAACGAATGTCGATTACGCAGGAGCGCAAGGGCGCGCTCGTCAAGGAACATGGTCGCGGCAAGGGCGACACCGGCTCCACTGAGGTCCAGGTCGCGATCCTCACCGAGCGGATCAAGAATCTCACCGAGCATTTCAAGACCCACGCGAAGGACAACCATTCGCGCCGCGGCCTCTTGATGCTCGTCAACAAGCGGCGCTCGCTGCTGGATTACCTTCGGACCACCGACGGCCAGCGCTATACCGACCTCATCGCGAAGCTCGGGCTTCGCAAGTGACGCAAACGTTCGGCCCGCTTCGGCGGGCCGTTTACGTTTTGCGTCATCCCGGCCTTGTGCCGGGATCCACCGCGCCTCTGGGCGCAGGTGGAGAAGTGGACCCCGGAACAAGTCCGGGGTGACGGAGGGGCTGGCAATTCGGTCCGCCCTTCGAGCCAAACTGGCTCCCTCAAAGGCCCCCATCGCATAGGGCGGTGGGTGTAAAGGAAACACAATGTTCAATTCGAAGAAAGTAAGCATCGAGTGGGGCGGAAAGACCCTCACTCTGGAGACGGGCAAGGTCGCCCGCCAGGCCGACGGCGCGGTGATCGCGACCCTCGGCGAGACGGTGGTTCTCGCCGCCGTGACGGCCGCCAAGTCGGTCAAGGAAGGGCAGGATTTCTTCCCGCTCACCGTCCATTATCAGGAAAAGTTCTCGTCGGCCGGGCGCATCCCGGGCGGCTTCTTCAAGCGCGAGCGCGGCGCCACCGAGAAGGAGACGCTCGTCTCCCGCCTCATCGACCGGCCGATCCGCCCGCTGTTCCCCGAAGGCTTCTACAACGAGATCAACTGCATCTGCCAGGTGCTCTCCTATGACGGCGAGAACGAGCCGGACATCCTCGCGATGGTCGCCGCCTCGGCCGCGATGACCATCTCGGGCGTGCCGTTCATGGGCCCGATCGGTGCCGCGCGCGTCGGCTACAAGGACGGCGAATACCAACTCAACCCGACCGACGAGATGGTCGCCGAGGGCGATCTCGACCTCGTCGTCGCCGCCACGCAGAACGCGGTGATGATGGTCGAATCCGAAGCCAAGGAGCTGTCGGAAGACGTCATGCTCGGCGCGGTGATGTTCGCGCACAAGGCGTCGCAGCAGGTGATCGATGCCATCATCGACCTCGCCGAACAGGCCGCCAAGGAGCCATGGGAACTCAACCAGAGCGACGACAAGGACGCCGTCAAGGCCGAGCTCAAGGCGCTGATCGGCAAGGACATCGAAGCCGCCTACAAGCTGACCGACAAGCAGCAGCGCCAGGTTGCGCTGGGCGAAGCGCGCGCCAAGGCCAAGGACGCAATGGCCGACAAGACGCCGCAGGAGCAGCTCGTCGCCTCGAAGCTGGTCAAGAAGCTCGAAGCCGACATCGTCCGCACCGCGATCCTCAAGGACGGGCGCCGCATCGACGGCCGCTCGACCACGCAGGTCCGCCCGATCGAGGCGGAAGTCCACTTCCTGCCGCGCGCGCACGGCTCGGCGCTGTTCACCCGCGGCGAGACGCAGACCATCGCCACCACCACGCTCGGCACCAAGGATTCCGAGCAGATGATCGATGGGCTGGGGGGCCTCAGCTACCAGCATTTCATGCTGCACTATAACTTCCCGCCCTATTCGGTCGGCGAAGTCGGCCGCTTCGGTGCCCCCGGGCGTCGCGAAGTCGGCCACGGCAAGCTTGCCTGGCGCGCGCTGCATCCGGTGCTGCCGTCGAAGGAGGAGTTCCCCTACACGATCCGCGTCACCAGCGACATCACCGAGTCGAACGGCTCGTCGTCGATGGCCACGGTGTGCGGCGGCTCGCTGTCGATGATGGACGCCGGCGTGCCGCTGAAGCGCCCGGTATCGGGCATCGCGATGGGCCTGATCCTCGAAGGCGACGAGTTCGCGGTGCTGAGCGACATCCTCGGCGACGAGGATCACCTCGGCGACATGGACTTCAAGGTCGCCGGCACGTCCGAAGGCATCACCAGCCTTCAGATGGACATCAAGATCGCCGGCATCACCGAGGAGATCATGCGCGTTGCGCTGAAGCAGGCGCATGAGGGCCGCGCCCACATCCTCGGCGAGATGGCCAAGGCGCTGGGCGAGACCCGCTCGGAGCTGTCGGCGCACGCGCCGCGCATCGAGACGATGACGATCGACAAGTCGAAGATCCGCGACGTCATCGGCACCGGCGGCAAGGTGATCCGCGAGATCGTCGCCACCACCGGCGCCAAGGTCGACATCGACGACGAGGGCGTCATCAAGATTTCGTCGTCCGATCTCACGCAGATCGAGGCGGCGATGAACTGGATCAAGGGCATCGTCGAGGAGCCCGAGGTCGGCAAGATCTACACCGGCAAGGTGGTCAACATCGTCGATTTCGGCGCGTTCGTGAACTTCATGGGCGGCAAGGACGGCCTCGTCCACGTCAGCGAAATGAAGAACGAGCGGGTCGAGAAGCCGACCGACGTCGTCTCCGAAGGCCAGGACGTGAAGGTCAAGGTGCTCGAGATCGATCCGCGCGGCAAGGTCCGCCTGTCGATGCGCGTCGTCGATCAGGAAACCGGCGAGGAACTCGAAGACACCCGCCCCCCGCGCGAACCGCGCGGTGACCGTGGGCCTCGCGGGGATCGTGGTGATCGCGGCGATCGCGGCGGCCGAGGCGACCGCGGCCCCCGCCGTGACCGTGGCGACCGCGGTGACCGCGGCGGCGACCGCGGCCCCCGCCGCGAGCGCGGCGAGCGTTCGGAAGGCGCCAAGGACGACGGCCCCGCGCCGGAGTTCGCCCCCGCCTTCCTGACCGGCGACCGCGACTAAGCCAATCGCGTCATTGTGAGCCCGGCCTCAGGCCGGGCGAAGCAATCCAGAGCGCCACGCACAACGCTGGATTGCCGCGGACCTTCGGTCCTCGCAATGACGATCAGGAACACGCTAGGAGAGGACGGGGCCCGGGCTATGTACCCGGGCCCCTTTTCTTTTTGCCACTTTAACAGAGCTTCGATTCGGTCCGCGTGAGCATGCCAAAGCCGTGGAAATCAGGTTCCGTCAGGCCGTTGCTGGCGTAAGAATGGAGAGGCGAGTCGCCCAGACCTCACACATCATCTGATGCAACATGAGGCGAAACGTAAACTCCGCCGACGGTCAATTCAGGCTTTCCATTCGTTTAATGTTCCTCTACACCTCATGACGCCAAGCAGGAGTCGTGGGGTGAGAAACGATATCATCGACCAGATGAGGGCTGAGGAGGCTGACCTGGTCAAGAAGCTGAATGCAGTGCGCGCCTTCATCATAGCCTACGGTGAGGGCGATGGCGCGCCACGTGAAAAAGCGGAGCCTATGCGTAAGGCAACTACTAGTGCCCGCGGGAAAGTAGGCATTGAGGGATATAGCCGATACGGACAAGTCGTAGTCGCAGAGGCGATGCGCGTGCTGATAGCGTCTAGTTCTCTCGTGAGGACCAGGCAGCTTGTTGAAGCTGTCGAAGCGATGGGTATCGAGATTAGCGGCGAGAATAAGATCAACGCGCTTGGCGCACTTCTATCGCGAAGTGAGGATATTATCAGCCACGGGAAGTCCGGCTGGGAACTGTCTGATCGTGATGCTGCTAAAGAGATTGTGGCGAAATACGGCCACAAAGAGAATGAGCCACACAGCGAAACCGCTGGTGGCTCAGACGCCGGCAACGGGAACGCGCCAACGTACCCGAAGCCTTGGGAAAGCCCTCAGTCATTCCGAGCCGGATAGAAAGAGAGAAACCCTATGTGGCAAGCCGCCTTCTTAGGCTGAGCGGATTGCACCGGAGGCATTCGCCTCCGGTGCTCTGATCTAGCAAAACAGTCCTACTTTGTCCATCCCATACGCCTGAGGGGGGATGCTCTGTGCCTGATCTAGTTGGCCCGAAAACGCTATATATCGGATTTTGCGGAGCGATTGACTCTGCCGGTGTCGGGCGAATTGCCGGCACCCTCAACGAGGCGGTGAATCAGCAATTTGATGCCGTCCATATGACCTTCACTTCCAACGGTGGCTTCGTATCTGACGGAATCTATCTATACAATCATATCCGAAGCCTGCCGATTAGCGTCACCATTCACAACATGGGAATGGTCGCGTCCATTGCAGCTTCGATATATGCCGCCGCCGATCGGCGAACGGCATGCGCCAACGCGATGTTTATGATTCATCCAGTGCACACACAGCCCAATGGGGCGCTCGCCCACGCGGCGTTGCGATCAACGTTGGAGTCAGCAATAGCCGACGAGGAGCGGATTGACGCGATCCTAAAGGATCGAACCGCGATTCCCGATGAGGTTTTGACCCGACGCAGGAGCGTCGATCTGTTTTTCGCCGCGGATAAGGCGCTCGAATACGGCTTGGTGCACGAAGTTTGCGATTTCGCGCTCCCGTCCGGCAATCAGGTCTTCAACATCTGATCGCACGGGTTCCGTGCCTGGAGCAAAATAGCCGCGCTTCGGCGACACACTTAGGCCCCGATACATCGCTGTTCTCCCTAGCACTGCGCTTCTTTCGCTTAGAACGACAGTGGTTGTCAATTCGTTGCCTAGGTCAGAATACGAGGAAGCTCGCACCACATATAGTGCACGAGATTCCTCACACCACATCAAACCTCCGCACCACCGGGTCGAGCACGTGCTCCATTGCGGCGTAGCCCTCGGCGGTCGGGTGGACGCCGTCGACGGCCATACCGGGCTTCATGCCGCCGGCTGCCGTGGCGAGCGCGGGGGTGTAATCGACCCAGAGCGCGCCAGTGTGCTTCGCATAGCCCTCGATCCAGCGGTTGAGCGCGCGGATCGGCTCGGTCACCGCGAGGCCGGGGCGCCACGGGAAGGCCGCGGCGGGCGGGATCGAGGCGAGGATGACGTGGATTCCCGCCGCCTTGGCCAACTCAGCCATCATGGTTAGATTGTCCTCAGTCTGCGCCGCCGTCATCGGGCCGGTGTTGCCGGCGATGTCGTTGGTGCCGGCCATGACGTGCACCGCCCTGGGTTTCAGGTGAACGACGTCGGCCATCATGCGCAGCACCATTTGCGGCGTCGTCTGACCGCTGATGCCGCGGCAGACGTGGTTGGAGTTGGCGAAATACGCGGGGTGCTTCGATTTCCAGCCCTCGGTGATCGAATCGCCCATGAACAATGTGCCGACCGGCTTGCCCGAGGCGATCAGCGTCGCGTTGGCCTCGGCATAGCGGCCGAGCCAGGGGAAATCCTCGCGCATCTGCTTCTCGTGCGCGTCCTCGGCGAGGGCAGGCGTGGCGGTGCCGGCGAGCGGGAGGATGGCAGCGGCGCCGAGCAGCGCGCGGCGGTCGAGGGCGAGGGGCATCGGCGGGTCCTTGCTTAATGGCGAACGACGACGATCCTGCGGCCTCGCGGCGGGCTTGTCCAATCGTGGTGGCGCAATCTCTGCCTAACAGACCTCCCCGGCGAAGGCCGGGGTCCAGTATCGGGCCGGACGTAACTGGACCCCGGCCTTCGCCGGGAAGGTGGCTAAAGAGATGGCGCGCATTGGGCGATCATGCTCAAGGATTAGCTCGCAGCCGGCAGCCGCAACCGCACCAGCAGGCCGCCCAGATCCTCGCTCTCCTCGAGCGCCACGGTGCCCTCGTAAATCTCCGCCACGTCGCGGACGATCGCAAGGCCCAGGCCGGTGCCGGGCTTGCCGCTGTCGAGCCGTGCGCCGCGGTCGAACAGCAGTTTGCGATCCGCTTCGGCGATGCCGGGGCCGTCATCCTCGACGAGGAACTCGACGAAGCCGGCCTGCGCCAGCACCGTGACGAACACGCTGCCCCCGCCATATTTGGCGGCGTTCTCGATCAAATTGCCGAGCATCTCGTCCAAGTCCTGCCGCTCGACATGGACCTGCAGGTCGCGCGGCCCGTCCATGTCGAAGCGGACGTGCGGATAGAGCCGCGAGACCGCGCGCTCGACTGATTCGAGGCTCGGCCACACCTCGGCGCGGCTGTGCGCATGGCCCCGCCTGCCGACCGCGCGCGCGCGGGCGAGATGGTGATCGACCTGCCGCCGCATCGTCCGCGCCTCGCGCACCACCGTTTCCGAAAGGTCCTCGGCATCGGCGGTGGCGGCGTTCATGATGACGGTGAGCGGCGTCTTGAGCGCGTGCGCGAGATTGCCGGCGTGGCGACGCGCTTCCTCGGCTTGGCGCTCGTTATGCTCGATGAGGGCGTTCAGTTCGTCGACCATCGGCGCGACCTCGATCGGCATTGCCTCATCGATCCGCGACGAGCGCCCCGCGCGCATCCGGGCGATCGCGAGCCGCACCTTCCTCAGCGGCCACAGCCCGTAGAGCGTCTGCAGCGCCGCCATCACGATCAGCCCGAGCCCGAGCAGCAGGAACGAGCGCACCAGCGTCCGCCGCAGCACGGCAATCTGGGCGTTGAGGCCATCGCGGCTTTCGGCGACCTGGAAGCGCCACCAGGTATTCGAGCCCGGCAGCTTCACGTCCTGAAGGACGACGCGCAACTTCTCGGTCGGGAACTGATTGCTGTCGAACGCCAGCGGCTGGGTGTGGCGCGCCGGATCGCCGTAATCGAGCTGCCGGTCCCACAGCGATCGCGACACGAGATCGTCGTGCCCGGCGCCGCTCACTTGCCAGTAGAGCCCCGAATAAGGCTCGATGAAGCGCTGGTCGGCGACCGTCCTGCTGAACATGACGTCGCCATAAGGGTCGATTTCCGCGGTGAGGATCTGCGCGCGCAGCACGGTATCGAGCGATTGGTCGAAATAGCTGGTGAGCGCGCCGGTCAGCACGCGATCGAGCGCGAAGCCGCCGCCTGCGAGCAGCACGCCGATCCACACCGCCGCGACCAGGATCATGCGCTGGCTCAGTGAGCCGCTGGTGCGCTGCCTGATCTGGCGTCGGCCGAGCAGAAAGCGCTGCCACAGCGACCGCCGCGGCGGGCGCGGGTCCTCGGCGGCGGCGGTCATCTCCCGGAATCCGATTGCCTGCCGAACGTAAACATCAGCCGTTCGCCCTGAGCCTGTCGAAGGGCGTCTGAGGCAAGGCGGGCTTCGACAGGCTCAGCCCGAACGGAGGTTGGGCAGATGGGCCTGATTTACGCCTCATCCGGGTCCTCGAGGCTGTAGCCAAGGCCGCGGATGGTGGTGATGACGTCCTGCCCCAGCTTCTTCCGGATGCGCGTCACGAACACCTCGATCGTGTTCGAATCGCGGTCGAAATCCTGGTCGTAGATATGCTCGATCAGCTCGGTGCGGCTGACCACCTTGCCCTTGTGATGGAGCAGATAGCTGAGCAATTTGTATTCCTGCGCGGTCAGCTTGACCGGATTGCCCGCCTTGGTGACCTTGCCCGAGCGCGTGTCGAGCCGCACGTCGCCCGCGGTCAGCTCGCTCGACGCATTGCCCGAGGCGCGGCGGATCAGCGCCCGCAGGCGGGCGATCAGCTCCTCGGTCTGGAACGGCTTGGCGACGTAATCGTCGGCGCCGGCGTCGAGCCCCGCGACCTTGTCCGACCAGCTGTCGCGCGCGGTGAGCACCAGCACAGGCATCGTCTTGCCTTCCTTGCGCCAGCGGTCGAGCACCGTGAGCCCGTCTATCTCCGGCAGTCCGAGATCGAGCACAACCGCGTCATAGGCCTCGGTCGATCCGAGGAAATGGCCGTCCTCGCCGTCGGTCGCGAGGTCGATCGCATAGCCCGCGCCCTCCAGCGTGTTCTTCAATTGCTGGCCCAGATTGGGCTCGTCCTCGACGATCAGAACGCGCATGTCTTTCCCCTGTCGGCGGCGGCTCGCGGGCGCCTATTGATCGGTACGACCGACCACGCGGCCCGAGCGGCCGTCGACGTCGATCCAGATCACCGTTCCATTGCGCAGGAACTTGAGCGTGTAAATGGCCCCATCGGGATCGAAATCGAAGCCCAGATATTGCGCGCCCTTCATCATCGGCACCACGCGGCGCTCGATTTCGGGGACCGGCATGATGCGCCCGTCGCGACGCGCCTTGCGCGCCTGCTGCTGGTCGTCGTGACGGCGCTGCGCCCCGGCATGACTCGCCGGCAGCAGCATCGCCGCCATCAAGGCGGTGGCAACGGCTGGTCCCATCTTCATGTCGCCTCGCATATTGGGCGCCCGTTGAATAGCCTATGAATGTGTTGGGCCCCGCGGGAGAGACATGCTTGCCGATCCGCACCGATCGCCCTACCTCGCGCCGCGATGGCGGCTCCTGTTCTCTCGTACGAAAATCTCGGCCTGATCCAGGGATCGGGCTGGTTGTTCCGAAATATCGACCTGCATATCGGTGCGCGCGACCGGCTGGCGCTGATCGGCCGCAACGGCGCCGGCAAGACGACGCTGCTCAAGCTGATTGCCGGGCGGATCGATGCCGACGAGGGTAGGCGGACGATCGTCCCGGGCACGCGCGTCGTGCTGCTGGAGCAGGAGCCCGACCTTTCGGCCTTCGCGACCTTGCTCGATTACGCGCTGGCGGGTGAGGACGCGCCGGCTCGCCACGAGGTCGAAGCGATCGCCGACCAGATCGGCATCGACCTCAGCCGTGCCGCGACGAGCGCTAGCGGCGGTGAGCGTCGCCGCGCGCAGATCACTCGCGCGCTGGCGCAGGCTCCCGACGTGCTGCTGCTCGACGAGCCGACCAACCATCTCGATCTTGCGGCGATCGAGTGGCTCGAGGATTGGCTCAAGCGCTTCACCGGCGCGTTCGTCGTCATCAGCCACGATCGCACCTTCCTGACGCGGCTGACTCGCTCGACGCTGTGGCTCGATCGCGGGTCGCTCCGGCGCCATGAGGTCGGCTTCGGCGGCTTCGACGCCTGGACCGAGGCAGTCTATGCCGAAGAAGCGCGGGCGGCGCAGAAGCTCGACGCCAAGCTCAGACTCGAGGAGCATTGGCTGCTGCGCGGTGTCACCGGACGGCGCCGCCGCAACCAGGGGCGACTGACCAAGCTCAAGGAGATGCGCGCCGAACGCGCCGCGATGCTGGGCCCGCAGGGCGCCGCCAACCTGACGATCGGCAGCGACGACGTCCGCACCAAGACGGTGATCGACGCCAGGCACGTCACCAAGCGCTATCCCACGTCCGTTCGTGCCGAGCCTGTCGACGCACGATTGCAGCCACGCCCTTCGACAAGCTCAGGGCGAACGGGTGAGGGCGGTGAACGTACGGTTATCAAGGGCTTCAGTTTGCGCATCACGCGCGGCGACCGCATCGGCATCGTCGGCGCGAACGGCGCGGGCAAGTCGACCCTGCTCAAGCTGCTGACCGGCGAGATCGCGCCCGACGAGGGCGAGGTGAAGCTCGCCAGGACGCTCGATGCCGTCATCATCGATCAGCAGCGCAGCCTGATGGTCCCTGAAAAGCGCGTCCGCGACGTGCTCGCCGACGGCGGCGACTGGATCGAGGTGCAGGGCACCAAGAAGCACATCCAGGGCTATCTCAAGGAATTCCTGTTCGAGCCCAATATCGTCGATGCTCGGATCGCGACCCTGTCGGGCGGCGAGCGCTCGCGGCTGCTGCTCGCGCGCGAATTCGCGCGGCCGTCGAACCTGCTGGTGCTGGACGAACCGACCAACGACCTCGACATGGAGACGCTCGACCTCTTGCAGGAGGTGATCGCCGATTACGACGGCACCGTGCTGATCGTCAGCCACGACCGCGATTTCCTCGATCGCACGGTGACGGTGACGGTTGGGCTCGACGGATCGGGGACCGCGGATATCGTCGCCGGCGGCTATGAGGATTGGCAGAGGAAGCGCGTCCAGCGCAGCGAAGCCAAGCGCCCCACCGCGCGCAAGGCCGAATCCGCGCCGCCGCCACCGCCAAAAGCGGCCAAGCTCAGCTACAAGGACCAGCGCGATTACGACCTGCTGCCCAAGCGGATCGAGCAACTCGATGCGGCGATCGCCCGCGACGAGGCGGCGCTCGCCGATCCCGATCTCTACGCGAGGAACCCCGATCATTTCGACGCCTTGATGAAGGCGATCGCCAAGGCGCGCGAGGAGAAGGACGCCGCCGAATTGCGCTGGCTGGAGCTGGCCGAGCAGGCCGAAGCGTTCGGTTGAGCCGTATGCGTTCCGATGGTATGACCAAGTCATACCATCGAGGAGCCGAGCCATGGGTGTCGTCCGCAAACTCAGCATCGCGCTGACCGAGGAACTCGCCTCCGAAGTCGACCAGGCGGTCGCCGCCGGCGATTATGCCAGCACGAGCGAAGTGATCCGCGACGCGCTCCGCCTGTGGCGCCGCGACCGCGACGCCGATCGCGCCGAGAGCGCTCGCTTGCGCCGCTTGTGGGAAGAGGGGCTGGCGAGCGGTGAGCCAATCGAGGGCGGCTTCGATCCGGAGGATATTGCACGGCGCGGCCGGGCGCGGCTCGAAGCCTGGCGGAACGAGCAGTGAAGCGCCTGCGGCGCCTGCCCGCCGCGATCGCCGATGTTGACGATATCTGGTTCTACATTGCGCAGGAAAACGCCGCTGCCGCGCAACGCATGGTCGAGCGGATCGCCGCCACCGCTCGTCTGCCGGATTTCCCGGCAAGTGGTTCGCCGCGCCCCGACATCCATGCCGACGCGCGCAGCATCCCCGTTGGTCAATATATCGTCTATTATCGGATCGGGGCCGAAACCATCGACATCGTGCGCGTCGTTCACGCTGCTCGGGACACCGGGACGATCATCGAGTCATTCAACACCGAACGGTAGCTACTCGATCGCCTTGCCCGCGCGCCCGGCCAGATCGACGACATATTGCCACGCGACGCGTCCCGAGCGGCTGCCGCGGCGGGTCGCCCAGGCGATCGCTTCGTGGGGATCGAAATCGAGACCATAGGCTTCGGCATAGGTCCGCACGATGTCGACATAGCCGTCCTGGTCGACGACGTGGAAGCCGAGGCTCAAGCCGAAGCGATCGGCGAGCGCCATATGATCGTCAACCGCGTCGCGCGGATTGATCGCGCTTTCCTGCTCGGCGATGTCGCGCGGCACGAGGTGACGGCGATTGGAGGTGACGATCAGCCGCGCGTTCCGCGGCCGCGCCTCGGCGCCGCCTTGCAGCATCGATCGGAGCTGGCGCGCGTCTGCGGCGGCGTCGAAGCCGAGATCGTCGATGAACAGGGCGAAGGCGCGGCCGGCCGGCGCGATCGTGTCGAACAGACGCGGGAGGTCGTGGAGCCCGTCCCCCGGCGCTTCGACCAGCGCGAGATCGCCGCCCGCCACCTGCACCGCGGCGACCGCGCTCTTGACCAACGCCGACTTGCCGGTGCCGCGCGCGCCCCAGAGCAGCACGTCCTGCGCGGCATGCCCGGCGGCGAGGCGTTCGAGATTGGCGAGCAACGCGGCCTTCTGCTGCTCGATGCCGTGGAGCATGGCGAGCGGCAGCGGCGCGAAGTCGCGCGCGGCAATCAGCGTGCCCTGGCGCCAGACATAGGCTGGATGCGCCAGCGGGTCGGCGGGCGAGGGCGGGGGCGGGGAGAGGCGGTCGAGCGCGGCGGCGATACGGTCGAGCGGATCGGTCATGGTCGCTGTCCTACGCGGTTCGATGCCGGATGGAAACGCATGTCCCGTTCGTGCCGAGCTTGTCGAATCACGATGAAGGCCACGGTCTTCGACAAGCGCAAGGCGAATGGAGGTCAGGAAATGTTCGCCAGATGCGCGCGAATGTTCGGATCGTCGGGCGCTAGGCTTGTCGCCTTGACGAGCAACTGCCGCGCGCCGTCGCGATTGCCCGCCTTGGCGAGCGCCCGGCCATAAGCGTCGACCACCGCCGGGTTCATCGGCGCGAGGCGGTAGGCGGCGGCGCCGTAATGGCTGGCGGTCTGGGCGTCGCCATTTTCCGCATAGGCGAGCGCGAGTTCGCCGAGAATCGCGGCGTCGCGATTGCCGATCGTGGCGCGCAGTCCTTCGAGCGTGTCGATCGCTGCGGTCCAGTCTTGCGCAGCGATCTGCCAAGCCGCGGCGAGTCGGCGCGCGGGCACGTCGGCGGGGTTCTGCGACAGGAACAAGGCGAGCGCGCGCTGCGCCTGATCGCGCCGGCCCGTGCGGTCGAGCGCTTCGACGAGACGGAGCATAGTCGGCTCGTCGAAATCGAGATTGGCGGCCCGCTGATAGGCCGCGGTCGCTTCGGGCAGCCGGCCCGACGCCCACAGCGTGTCGCCGAGCACGGTCTGCGCTTGCGGCGAGCCCGGCGCCGCGGCGGCCAGCGTTTGAGCGTGGCCGAGCGCCGCGCCGGTCTGCCCGGCTTCGAGGAAGCCGCGGATCAGCGCCAGCTGCGCGACCGGATCGCCCGGCGCGGCATCGGCCGCCGCGGCGAGGCCGGACACTGCATCGTCACTGCCGAACGGCGCGGGCGTGGGGCGCGCGGGGCTCGCCGCGCGGTCGAGATAGCGCGCCGCCCAGTCGCGCTTGCCCTCGGCCTCGAAAGCACGCCCGATCAGCGTCAGCGAATAGCCGTCGGCATCGGCGCGCAGGCCGATCGGGCGCAGCGCGTCGAGCGCGTCGCCGGCGTTGCCCGCGCGAAGCAGCGCCGCGCCGAGCAGTCGGCGGGCGATGAAATTGAACGGCTGCTCTCCCGACAATGCCCCCCATTTGTCGGCGGCCTGCTGATCGGCGCCATTCAGGTAGTCGAGCGCGCCGCCGAGCAGCAGCGCGCCGGGCATATCGTCGAGCGCGCCGTCGGTCCTGGCGAGCAGGTCGCGGGCGAGATCGGCATTGCCCGCGCGCGCGGCGAGCACCGCCTGGAGGTAATAGGCCATCGGGTCGCCGGGGCGCCCTGCAAGCGCCCGGCGGCTGGCGTCGAGCATGTCGCGATAGCGGCCGAGATCGCCGAGCGTCGCCGCCTTGGCGAGCAGCGTGTCGGGATCGCCCGGATCGATCGCGAGGGCGGCGTCGAACCACGGCAACGAAGCGACGAGGCCATATTGATCGCGGACTAGTTCGGCCCTGAGCGTCAGCGCCTCGGCGTCGTGCCGGGTCAGCGCCAGCGCGCGGCCTACCGCCTCGATCGCGCCGGCGCTGTCGCCCGACTGGCGGCGCAGCGCGGCGAGGGTGGTCCAGGCAGCGGCATCGTCGGGATTGGCGGCGAGCCAATTTTCGAGCAGCGCGCGGCCGCCGGGCAGGTTGCCCTGGGCAGCGATCGCGCGCGCCTTCACCCGCGTCGCATAGCCGGCATAGCGGATGATCGAGCGATCGGCCTCTTGGGCAGCCCGATCGGGATCGTCCTGCAGCAGCCATGCTTCGGCATAGAGCTGGTGGAGGCGCGCCGGATCGAATCCCGTAGCCCGCGCGCGGTCGAGTTCGGCTTCGGCCGCGGCGCCGTTGCCCGCGGCAAGCTGGAACCGAGCGAGCAGTGCATGCGCGAGCGCCCAATCGGGCTTGTTGCGTACCGCTGCGGCCGCCTGCTCGCGCGCGCCGCTCATGTTGCCAGCGCGATAAAGCATCAGTGCCTCGACGATCTCGCCCTGCGCGCGCGAAGGATGCGGCGTGTTGCGCCAATAGCGAATGCCGAAGCCGATGGCGGCGAGCAGCACCGCTGCTGCCAGCAAGAGACCGCCGCGCCTGAGCCACGCCGGCGGCATGCGCCAGCGGCGGCGTCGGCGGCGGACCCAGCGCGCTTGCCCGCGCTCAGCCGTGGAGGCCATAGCTCTTCAACAGGTCGTAAAGGGTAGGACGGCTGATCCCGAGCAGCTTGGCGGTGGTCGAGATATTGCCCTCGGCGCGTGCCAGCGCATGACGGATGACCTTGCGGTCGGCCGCCTCGCGTGCGGCCTTCAGGTTGATGACGCTGCCCTCGTCTTCGCCGTCGAGATCGAGATCGGCAGCGGTGATGCTCTTGCCCTCGGCCATGATGACCGCGCGCTTGATTCGGTTCTCGAGCTCGCGGACGTTGCCGGGCCAGCCCCAGGCATCGATCGCGGCGCGCGCGTCTGGGGAGAGCCCCGCGACCTGGGGGTTCATCGCCGCGGCATATTTGGCGAGGAAATGCCGCGCCAGAAGGCCGGCATCGCCCGGCCGCTCGGCGAGCGAGGGAATGCGAACGACGATCTCGGCGAGGCGGTAATAGAGGTCTTCGCGGAAGGCGCCGCTCGCGACCATGGCGTCGATATCCTGGTGTGTCGCGCAGACGATCCGGGTGTCGACGGCAATCGCCTTGCGCCCCCCGATCCGCTCGATCACGCGTTCCTGCAGGAAGCGCAGCAGCTTGACCTGCAAGGGCAGGGGCACGTCACCGATCTCGTCGAGAAACAGCGTGCCGCCATGGGCTTGCTCGATCTTGCCTTCGGTGGTCTTGATCGCCCCCGTGAAGGCGCCCTTTTCGTGGCCGAACAATTCGCTTTCGAGCAGCGTCTCGGGGATCGCGGCGCAGTTGATCGCGACGAAGGCGCCGCTCCGACGCGGGCTCGCATCGTGCAGCCCGCGCGCGAGCAATTCCTTGCCTGTGCCGCTTGCGCCGAGCAGCATGACGGAAACGTCGGCGCCGGCGACGCGCTCGATCGTCCGCGTCACCTTGAGCATTTCGGGGGCGGCGGTGATCATCCCGCCGAGCACCGACTGACCATTGACCTGCCCCGCGAGGCGACGATTCTCGGCCTCCAGCGCGTGAACGTGGAAGGCGCGCTCGACGATCAGCCCCAATGCATCGATGTCGATCGGCTTCTGATAGAAGTCCCAGGCGCCGTCGGCGATCGCCTTCAAGGCGCTCTCGCGCGCGCCGTGGCCCGAGGCCACGATCACCTTCGTATCCGGCTTCAAGGCGAGGATCTCGGCGAGCGCGGCGAAGCCCTCGCTGACTCCGTCGGGATCGGGCGGCAGGCCGAGATCGAGCGTGACGACGTCGGGCTCCTCGGCGCGCAGCAGCGCGATCGCCTCGCCGCGATCGGCGGCGACCAGCACCTCATAGCCGTCATAGGCCCAGCGCAACTGGCGCTGCAGCCCGAGATCGTCCTCGACGATCAGCAGCTTGCGCGGCTGCTCGCTCATGCCGCCCTCCCGATTTCATCGCCCTGCGCGATCGGCAGAGCGACGCGGAAGCGCGTGCCCTCGCCCTCGCGGCTCGCGACCGACACCGTGCCGCCCATTGCTTCGGTCAGCTGGCGCGCCTCGAACGCGCCGATGCCGAAGCCGCCGGGCTTGGACGAGACGAAGGGGCGGAACAGCTGATCGCGGACGAACGCGGGCGCCATGCCGCAGCCATGGTCGATTACGTCGATCGTCGCGCGGCCGGCTTCCTCGCCGAGCGCGACGGTGACGGGGAGGTCGGCTGCGCTCGCCTCGATCGCATTCTGGATGAGGTGGCCCAGCACGCGTTCGAGCCGCGCCGCATCGGCAAGCGCGTGGGGGCATCCGCCGACCACCTGAACGGGATGCTGCGCACGCCGTGCGGCCGCGAGGCGCTCGACCAGCGTGGCGAGATCGACCGGCGCGACTCGCTCGGCGCGGCCGCGGTGATGCTGCGACAGGCGCTGGAGCAGCGCGTTCATCCGCTCGGCGGCGTCGCCCAAAGTCGCCACCATGTCGGCGCGGAAGGCGGGATTGTCGGCGTGGCGCTCGGCATTGCGCGCGACCAGGGTCAATTGGCTCACCAGATTCTTGATGTCGTGGATGATGAAGGCGAAGCGGCGGTTGAACTCGTCGAAGCGGCGCGCCTCGGCGAGCGCGGCATGGCTCGCTGCTTCGGCAAGGTAGCTCGCCGCCTGGCGACCGAGCAGCTTCAACAGGTCGAAATCCTCCCAGTCGAGCCGTCGCGCCAGCGGCGGGCGGGCGAGGACGATGACGCCCGCGAGTTCGTCGAAATGGATGAGCGGCACCAGCGCCCATGCCTCGGGCGAATCGAGCAGCCACAGGGGAATCGCGGCGCGTTCGCGCTCGTCGCCGTCGGGCGCGCGAACATGGTCGAGCTCGACGATCCGGCCGGTCGCGGCGAGATGACGGGCGAGCGCAGCATCGCCCGCCGCAACCGCTTCGCCCGGCCAGTTCCAAGCGCCGGTGACGCCCAGCCCGGCGCCGTCGGGGGTGAGCAGCAGCCCGGCGGGCGAATCGGTAACGTCGGCGACCGCCTTGACGATCCGCTGTTCGAGCGGCGTTTCGCCGTCCGGGCGCCCCAGCGTGTCGGTGAAGCGGACCCATTCGCCGCGATAATCGTAGCGGTGGCGGAACAGGTGCTTGGCGAGCTTGACTCGCGTCCAGGCACGCAGCCAGGGGGTAGCGATCACCGTCAGCATCGCCGCGGTGGCGCCGAACACGAAGGCGGTCTGCACGATCCGCGCCTCGGTGCCGCCCAGGCCTGCGATCAGGCCGGTGGCGACGGTCATCAGCGCGACGTAAAGTGCGACCGCGGCGAGCGACAGCGATTGATAGGCGACCGTCCGCGACAGCTGCAGCGACCAATCGCCGTTACGGTGCACCGCCAATGCGAAGACCGGCGCGAGCACGACCAGCGCGAGGCCGCGCACGGCGACCATCGAGTCGGGCCAGCCGCCAGAGAGATAGGCTACGGCGTAGAGCGTGAGATCGACGCCCCAGAACAAGGCAAGGGCAGCGACGGCGAGGCGGATGCCGTGGCGGTCGCGGGGGGCGACCGCGTCGTGGAGGTGGTGGACAAGTACCAGCGCGCTCATCGCCGCCATCACCCGCATCACCATCACCGCGGCGACCAGCGCATCGGGCGCCGGCGCGAGCGAGGCGGCGAGCGCGACATCGAGCGTCGATGCCGCCACGGTGATGACCAGCACCACGCCGTAGATCAGCGTGACCCCGATCGCCTGTCCCTCGTCACGGCCGCGCCGGGCGAGCGCGAACATGAAGGCGAGCCAGGCGAGATCGGTAAGGCTTTCGGTGAGCCGCGCCGGCAGCTCGCGTGGGCCGATCCCGGCGACGGCCAGCGCCCACAAGGCAGTGCAGGCGAGCGCCGCGGTGAAGGCGAGCCGCGGCACCGCGTCGCCGGCGCGCCGCATCTGGCTGCCCGCGACCACGGCGAACAGCAAGGCGGCCAGCGCATGGCTCCACAGGATGGTCGTCGCCAGCATGAGGCTACCGCGCGCCCGCCGGAAACAGCACGACGCGGATCGTCTGGAGGAGAATCAACAGATCGAGGAACGGCGAGTAATTTTTGGCGTAATAGAGATCGTATTCGAGCTTCTGCCGCGAATCCTCGATCGACGCGCCATAGGGATAGTTGATCTGCGCCCAGCCGGTAATCCCCGGCTTCACCATGTGGCGCTCGGCATAATAAGGCAGCTGCTGCTCGAGATCGTCGACGAATTGCGGGCGCTCCGGACGTGGGCCGACGAAGCTCATCTCGCCTTTGAGGACGCTCCAGGTCTGCGGCAGTTCATCGATGCGGAGCTTGCGGATGACGCGGCCGACACGCGTGATTCGCGGATCGTCCTTCTCCGCCCACACGGCCTTGCCGGCCGCCTCGGCATCCTGGCGCATCGAGCGCAGCTTGATGATGTCGAAACCCTGATTGTAGAGTCCGACGCGGCGCTGGCGATAGAAGGCCGGGCCCTTGCTTTCGAGCTTCACCAGAATCGCCGTGAGCAGGATCAGCGGCAGCGTCAGCGTCAGCAATGTCACGCTGGCGGCGATGTCGAACAGCCGCTTGAACAGGCTCGACAGCATGCGGCTCGACGAAAAGCCGTCGGAAAAGATCAGCCACGACGGGTTGACGCTGTCGAGATCGACGCGACCCGTCTCGCGTTCGAGGAAGGTCGAAATTTCGTTGACATGGACGCCGGTCGTCTTGATCCGCAGCAGGTCCTTCAAGGGCAGCGCATTTCGGCGCTCTTCGAGCGCCAGCACCACTTCGCTCGCGTTCAACAGCACGACGTGGTCGGCGAGGTTGTATATCGCGTCGCGCGCGATCGCCTCGGGGATGACGCGGTTGCCTTCGTTCATCGAGACATAGCCGACGACGACGAACGCTGCGCTGGGCGAGGCGGCGAGCGCCTTGAGCCGCGCCGCGCGAGGGCCGGCGCCGAGCACGACGATGCGGCGCTTGAACACCTGGCTGCCCAAGGTCTTGCCGAGCAGGATGCGCAGCCCCATCAGCAACACGATCGAAAGGCCCATCGCGTAGAGCAGGTTGGAGCGCCAGAAGGTCAGCGGCGGCACGAGGAAGAAGACGAGGCTCAGGAAGATGGTGCCGAGCGAGATCGCGATCAGCAGCCGCGCGCCGGCGATACGGAGCGAGCGCAGCGCATCGGCGCCATAGACGCCGACCGCGATCATCGCGAGCTCGAGGCAGACGGCGAAGCTGGCGAGCTGCGGGACGCGCGTCGCCATCGGCTCGACCGCCATGCCGATCTGCCCGGCGCGGATCGTCCAGCCGAGCTCGGCGGCGGTCAGCAACAGCACGATGTCGAACAGCCCGAGCAACAGCACGGCATTGGGCACGTAATGCTTGAACAGCCTGATCATCGCCGTTCGCGCCCCGCGCAAGGTGTAAGACATTCCGACACGTTTGACGCTGTCGCAGAAATTGACAAACAAAGGTTGAACGGCCGGCATCCAACCGAAGCGACGCGCGTTTTGCCCAATGAGGCGGTTCCGCCTACATTTCCGATCGAAACCGGGAGACTGCGATGTCCGATCAGCCGCGTATCGTGCCTGTCATCCTGTCCGGGGGCGCGGGAACGCGACTATGGCCAATGTCGCGGCCAGAGCGGCCTAAGCAGTTGTTGCCGCTGACGGCGAGCGAGACGATGCTGCAGCTGACTGCACGCCGCACGGCCGATGCCGCACGGTTCGGCCCGCCCGTCATCGTTGCCAACGCGGTGCATGCCGAGGCGATCGAGCAGCAGCTCGACGCGGTCGGCGCCTCGCCGCAGGCGCTGATCCTCGAACCTGCCGGCCGCAACACCGCGCCGGCGATCGCGCTTGCGGCGATCGCGACGGGCGGCGGCGCGACGCCGCTGCTGGTGATGCCCTCGGACCATGTCATCGCCGACGTGCCTGCCTTCCATGCCGCGATCGAGCGGGCGCTGCCGCTGGTCAACGACGGCTGGCTGGTCACGTTCGGCATCGCGCCCGATGCGCCGGAGACGGGCTATGGCTGGATCGCCGAGGGGCTGGAGCTTGCGCCGGGCGTCCGCAAGGTCGATCGCTTCGTCGAGAAACCGCCGCTCGATCGGGCCGAGGCAATGCTTGCTGCCGGCGGGCATTACTGGAATGGCGGCATTTTCCTGTTTCACGCCGACATGTTTCTGGGCGCGCTCTCGGTCCACGCGCCCGAGATGTTGGTCGCCTGTCAGCGAGCGATGGACCGCGCAAGCCAGAACGGCCGGCGGATCATGCCCGACGCCGCCGCCTTCGCCGCTTCGCCCGCCGAGTCGATCGATTATGCGGTGATGGAAAAGGCCGATCGAGTCGCGGTGGTGCCGGTCGACATGGGGTGGAGCGATGTCGGGAGCTGGGACGCACTCCATGCGCTGAGCGCGCTTGACGAGGCGGGCAATGCGCATGCCGGACAGGTGCTGTCGATCAACTCGAACAACTGCCTGGTGCGCTCGGACGGGCCGCGGATCGCGTTGGTCGGAGTCCACGACCTGATCGTCGTGGCGAGCGGCGACGACGTGCTGATCGTCCCGCGCGGGCATAGCCAGGACGTCAAGAAGCTGATCGAGGCGATGAAGGGATGACTGGGCGGGTCAAGCGCCGCGCCGGCCTCGTCGAGACCGAGCGCCGCGCTGTGACCCTTGTTCCCGATCGGTGCGCGCTGTGCGATCGCCCGCTCGGCGCGCGCGTCGAATGGCACCATCCTCTGCCCAAGAGCCGGGGCGGGCGCGAGACGGTGCCGCTCCATCCGATCTGCCACCGCACGATCCACGCGGCACTGTCCAACGCCGAACTCGCGCGCGGCTTCGCCAACATGGCTGCGCTGCGTGGGCACGAGGCGATCGCGCGGTTCCTGACTTGGATCGCCGACAAGCCTCCCGACTTCCACGCCCGGACGCGGCGAGGGCGATAATCTCTCCCGTTCGCCCTGAGCTTGTCGAAGGGCGTTTGATACGGCCCTGTGCTTCGACAAGCTCAGCACGAACGGATTGGATCCGGCTCTGACTACGCCATCAGCGCCTCGACCTGATCGAGCGTGTCCTTGAACACCGCGATCACCGCCTGGTAGGGCGCCGGCGTCGTCATATCGAGCCCGGCGCGCTTGAGGATATCGACCGGGTAGTCCGATCCGCCCGATTTGAGCACGTTCAGATAATTGTCCCGCTCCTTGGCGCCGCCGCCGAGGATCGAGCGCGCGAAATAGGATGCCGCCGAGATGCACGTCGCATATTGATAGACGTAGAAGCTCGAATAGAAATGCGGGATGTACGCCCATTCGACGAAATAGGTCGGTGACACCGCCATCTTCGGCCCCGAGTAACGCGTCAGCAGATCGCCGTAGATCTTGGTGAACGCCTCACCCGACAGACCTTCGCCCGCCTCGGCCATGTCGTGCGCCTTGAGCTCGAACTCGGCGAACATCGCCTGGCGGTAGAAGGTGCCGCGAATTTGCTCGAGCTGCTGGCCGAGATAATAGATTTTCTCGGCCTTAGTCTTGGCGTTGGCGACCATGTAGGCGACCAGCAGCTGCTCGTTGCAGGTCGACGGAATCTCGGCGAGGAACAGCGGGTAATCGGCCTTGTCATAGACCTGCGTCTTGTTGGCGAGCAACGTGTGCATCGCGTGGCCCCATTCGTGGGCGTAGGTGGTCATGCCCGAATAATCCTCCTTCAAGTTGAGGAGGAGATAGGGGTGCACGTCATAGGCGCCGGGGTTCATGTAGGCGCCCGATTTCTTGCCGGGGCGCGGCAGCGGGTCCATCCATTTCGCCGCGGTCGATTTGGCGAGCATGGCGACATAATCGGGACCGAGCGGCTTGACCGCCTCGAGCACCGTGGTGCGCATGTCGGCGAGGCTCTCGGGCTTGTCGAGCTCGACCAGCGGCGGATAGATGTCGTAATAAGCGATGTCGGGCAGCTTGAGCATCCGCCGCCGCAGATCGAAATAGCGGTGGAGTTGCGGCAGGCCCTTGTTGGTCTCGGCGACCAGCGTGCGATAGACGCTTTCCGGAATGTTGTTGCCCGACAGCGACGCGGCGAGGCTGGTCGGATATTTGCGCGCCTTGGCTTCATAAACGTCGGCCTTGACGTGGCTGAGGTACGCAGCGCCGAGCGAGCTCTGGAATTTGCCATATTCGCCGAAGAACGCGTCCATCACCGCCTTGCGGTCGGCGCGGTTGGGCGCATCGCGGTGCAGCGTATAGCCTTGGTCGTCGAGCCGGACCTTTTGGCCATCCGATAGCGTGATCGTCGGCCAGGGCATATCCGAGGCGACGAGCTGGCTGCGAATGTTCTCCGGCCCCGAAAACGGCGCCGAGGTGCCGGCGAGCAGCGCCTCACCCTCGGGCGAGAGCGTGTGCGGCGCCTCGCGCAGGATGTTGGCGAGATAGAAGTCGAACCGCTTCTTGAGGGTGGCGTTGGCGGCAATGAACTGGTCGATCTTGGCCTCGCCAACCGCCAGGATTTCGGGCGCGACCCAGGCGGTCGCTTCGCCGAATTTGGTGTAGAGGTCGATCGCCTGCGCCTGTTTCTCCTGGTTGGCGGCGATGCGGACATCGGCGTCGGCCTTCAGGCTGATATAGGTGTAGATGCGCGCGATCGTCCGGCCGAGATCCGATTGCGCGACCAGCGCCGCGGCGAGCGCGTCGGCCGACGTGCCGAGCGTCCCTTTGTATTTGGCGAGGCCCGGAATCGCGGCGAGCGCCTGCTGCCGCGCGGCATCCCAGGCGGTGTCCGACGGATAGATGTCGGTGAGGTCCCAGGCAGCGCCGGTGGCGTCGGCCGCTTTGTCCTGCGCCCAGACGGGCATGGCGGCGGCCAGCGAGGCGAGCGCGGCAGCGCCCAGCGCGCCGCGGCGGGTCAGATCGGTCATCGGTAAGGCTCCCCAGCAAACAATTATGGCGCCGGTGATGCCAAAGGATCGAGTGTTTGACTAGGGTAGATCACCCCGATTTCGACCTCGAACGGCACCGATCGGCAGGATCACCCGCGTGCCGTCGAGCACGGCGAGGCGGGGTCCAGCTGTCGCCGGCGCCGGACTCCCCGGCAGCAGAACGTAGAGGCGGTTCGCCTCGAGCGCGCCGGCGAGGAAGCGCTCGCGCTCCGCCCCCATCCGCGCCGCGGTCTCGGTGGACCGGCGCGCGGTATAGGCGACGCGAACCGGCCGGCCGAGCGATGTCGCGCGCCACGCGACCTCCTGGTACAGCGCGAGATCGTCGGTCGGCTCGCCGGTCATGAAGGTGACGTCGGAGGCGGCGGCGATCGCCCCTTGCCAACGCGGATCCGCGGTTCTGACATACATGCGGCCGCCGCCCGGATCGTCGGTCGCCTTGTGCACGACCCTGACGATGCCGGCGACATCGACCAGCTGGATCGCGAGCAGCACCGCGAGCACCAAGGCCGCGCGCCGTTGTCCGAGCCGATAGACGGCAAGGATCGCGACGAACACGATCGTATAGGCGACGGGCCAGAACAGCCGCCCCGAGGCCCGAACTGCATCGAGCGCGGGCGCCAGAAATCTGGGCAACGGGAAGCGGAAGAGCATGTGGCCGGCAATGTCGGGCTGATTGCCGATCGCCAGCGCGGTCAGCACGACCAGCGCCGGAACCAGCCACAGCAGCCGGCGCAGGACCGATCGTTCGGCATCGGTCGGTGCAACTTTCGCCACCGCCCATCCAGCGACCGGCAGCATGAGCAAGAGGCCGAGGCCGAGATACTGGAAGCCCTCGTAACCCCGCCCGTCGTGCTGCGGAATGGCGGGCAATATCGTGGCATAATCAGGGTTCGACGGATTGAACAATGCATCGAGCGGCATGGCCAAAGTACCGTAGTCGCCCGCCATCTCATAATGGCCCGCCGCGCCGACCCAGGCGGCCAGGATCGCGACCAGCCCGAGGATGATGACGCCCTGCGCCAGCACGGTGCCGCGTGCCCATCCGCGGGAACGGACGAAGCGTTCGAGCATCGCCGACGCCCAGATCGCGCCGACCATCACCAGCAAATAGGAGTGGATCAGCGTCGTGACCGCGATCAGCGGCGCCCACCAGCGCAGATCGCTTGCCCGCCGCGCATCGACGAACAGCCACAAGGCCCACAGGATCAGCCAGTGCGCGAACAGATTGGCATGGCCGAAGCGGTTGTAGAGCGTGGGAAGCGCGCACAGCAGCGCCACACCGCACCACAGGCTTGATCGCGACGGCGCATGATCGCGCAGCAGGAGCCAGGCGAAGAACGTCTGGAGCGCGAGGCACAGCAGCAGCCATGGCCCGACGAACTGGGCATTGGCAGGCAACAGGCCGGCGAACGGCTTGAGCAGCAGCCCGAGCAAGGGATTGCTGTCGGTGAACAGCAGCGGCACGCCTTCGGGCGCATTGAGCAAGGTGGTGCTGAGCGACAGCCCGGCATGCGGATCGTGCAGATAGGCGTGCAGGCCGAGCGCGTCTTCGCCCAGATCGGTGCCGCGGATCAGCCAGCCGGCATTGCCGATATCGAGCAATGCGGGGTGGAACAACGCGAGGAACAGTGCGACCGGTAGCAGGATGAAGGGAAGCGCGGTCAGCCAGCGGCGAGTCATGAGGTCTGTCAGCCGATCCGCGAAATGATTGGGGTAAGGAATGTAGCCGGAACCTACCCAACGCATCGAAAACAGCAATATTGCCAAGCTCGCGCGATACGCCTATATCGCGCCTGCCTTCTCTACATCGGTAACGCTGCAGAGGCTGGTCCCGCCCCGGGGCCGGCGGCAAACGGACATGCCTGTTGGAGCCCTGATGGCCGATATCGACCAGTTGACGCGGATCATCGAACCCGAAGCGCGCGCGCTCGGCTTCGATCTCGTGCGCGTCAAGATGATCGGCGGCACCTCCGACCCGACGCTTCAGGTGATGGCCGAGCGTCCCGATACCCGCCAGCTGACGATCGACGATTGCGGCAAGCTGTCGCATCGCATTTCGGACAAGCTCGACGACCTCGAAGCTGCCGGACGCGATCCGATCGAAGGCGCGTACCGGCTCGAGGTCAGCTCGCCGGGGATCGACCGGCCGCTGACCCGGCTCAAGGACTTCGCCGATTGGGCGGGGCATGAAGCGCGCCTCAAGCTGGTCGAGCCGATCGATGGCCGAAAGCAGCTGACTGGTATATTGAAGGGAGTCGAGGACGACCTGATCGTCATCGACGTGAAGAAGCACGAAACGATGCGCGTCGGCTTCGAGGCCGTCGCCGACGCGAAGCTGTTGATGACCGACGCCCTGCTCGCCGCGACCGCGCCGCTGTCGAGCGAGGGCGCAGACGAATTCGAGGAAATCGAGGCGTCCGACGACGCCGACAGTGAAGGACAGGACTAGAAGACATGGCCACCGCCGTTACCGCCAACCGGGCCGAGCTGATCGCGATCGCCGATTCGGTCGCGCGCGAGAAGCTGATCGACAAAGGCATCGTCATCGAGGCGATGGAGGACGCGATCCAGCGCGCCGCCCGGGCGCGCTACGGCGCCGAGAACGACATCCGTGCCAAGCTCGATCCCGATACCGGCGACCTGCGCCTGTGGCGCGTCGTCGAGGTGGTCGAGGGCGTCGACGATTATTTCAAGCAAGTCTCGGTCAAGGACGCGCAGAAGCTCCAGCCGGGCGCGGTGGTCGGCGACTATATCGTCGATCCGCTGCCGCCGATCGAGTTCGGCCGCATCGCAGCCCAAGCCGCCAAGCAGGTCATTTTCCAGAAGGTTCGCGACGCCGAGCGCGAGCGCCAGTACGAGGACTTCAAGGACCGCGCCGGCGAGATCATCACCGGCGTCGTCAAGCGCGTCGAATTTGGCCATATCGTCGTAGATCTCGGCCGCGCCGAGGGCGTCATCCGCCGCGATGCGCAGATCCCGCGCGAAGTGGTACGCGTCAACGACCGCATCCGCTCACTGATCCTGCGCGTCGTCCGAGAGAACCGCGGACCGCAGATTTTCCTGTCGCGCGCGCATCCCGACTTCATGAAGAAGCTGTTCGCGCAGGAAGTCCCCGAAATCTCCGACGGCATCATCGAGATCAAGGCCGCCGCGCGCGATCCGGGCAGCCGCGCCAAGATCGGCGTCATTTCGCATGACAGCTCGATCGACCCGGTTGGCGCGTGCGTCGGCATGAAGGGCAGCCGCGTCCAGGCGGTGGTCCAGGAAATGCAGGGCGAGAAGATCGACATCATCCCCTGGAGCGAGGACACCGCGACCTTTGTCGTCAATGCGCTGCAGCCGGCGTCGGTCAGCCGCGTCGTGCTCGACGAGGAAGAGGACCGCATCGAGGTGGTGGTGCCCGACGATCAGCTCAGTCTGGCGATCGGCCGCCGTGGCCAGAACGTGCGCCTCGCGTCGCAGCTGACCGGCAAGGCGATCGACATCCTCACCGAAGAGGATGCCAGCGAGAAGCGCCAGCGCGAGTTCGTCGAGCGCTCGGAGATGTTCCAGCGCGAGCTCGATGTCGACGAGACGCTGGCGCAGCTGCTGGTGGCGGAAGGCTTCGGCGCGCTCGAGGAAGTCGCCTATGTCGAGGCCGACGAGATCGCGGGCATCGAGGGCTTCGACGAGGAGCTCGCCGCCGAGCTGCAGAGCCGCGCCACCGAAGCACTCGAACGCCGTGAGCAAGCCAATCGCGAGGAGCGCCAGGCGCTCGGCGTGTCGGACGAGCTGACGACGATGCCGTACCTCACCGAGGCGATGCTGGTCACGCTCGGCAAGGCGGGGATCAAGACGCTCGACGACCTCGCCGATCTCGCCACCGACGAGCTGGTCGAGAAGAAGCGCGCCCAGCCGCCGCGCCGCTCGGAGAACGCGCCCAAGGTCGACAACAAGGGCGGTATTCTCGCCGAATATGGCTTGAGCGACGAGCAAGGCAACGAGATCATCATGGCCGCCCGCGCCCACTGGTTCGAGGACGAGGACGCCGCGGCCGACACCGGGGAGGACGCGAATGCGGAAACCTCCCAATGAGACGGTAAGGGTAGCTACCAACCCGACCCGTCATGCCGGACTTGTTCCGGCATCCACGGCCCGGCAGGAGCGGAGATCGCCGGTTACGCGGTACTGTGGACCCCGGAACAAGTCCGGGGTGACGGGTGGGCTATGGCTTGAGCGGCGGCAGCGCCAAGCCGACGGCGAGGTCGCGCCAGTCAGGGTTATCGCGTTCGATCAGGTTCTTCTTCCCATCGCGCGGCCATTTCTTGATTCGCCTCTCGCTGGCGATGACGACCTCCATTGTATCGGCGGTTTCGTACCAGACGAGGCGATTGATGCCGTGCCGCTTGGTGAAGCCGTCGAAGGTACCGTCCCGGTGCTGCATGACGCGACCGGCCAAGTTGGATGTCGCGCCGACATAAAGCGTGCCGTTGAAGCCGTTTGCCATCATATAGACGCACGGTTCTCTTTCCCTCATGCCGCGGAGCGTGCCTCACCGTGGACCCCGGAACAAGTCCGGGGTGACGGAGGTGCCGCGTGAACGAACCCATCCGCAAGTGCATTCTCTCGAGCGATCGTGAACCGCGCGGCGATCTGATTCGGCTCGCGCTCGGCCCCGCGGGCGAGGTGCTGCCCGACGTGCGCGCCAAGGCGCCGGGGCGGGGGGCGTGGATCGGCGTGACCAGGGCCGAACTCGAAGCGGCGATCGCAAAGGGCAAGCTGCGCGGAGCATTGGCGCGAGCGTTCAAGTCGAACGCGCTCGCCATTCCCGACGACCTGCCCGATCTTATCGCTGGCGCCCTCCAAAAGGCCGCGCTCGACCGGCTCGGGCTGGAGGCGCGCGCAGGCCACGTCGTGATCGGTTCCGAACGCATCGAAACCGCCGCGCGCCAGGGCAAGCTCGCGCTGCTGTTCCACGCCTGCGATGCGGGCGCCGACGGCAATCGCAAGCTCGATCAGGCGTGGCGCGTCGGCAACGATGTCGAAGGAACGGATTTGAAGGGGTTGGTTCTTCCGCTCGGAAGGGCCATATTGTCCTTGGCGCTGGGCCGCGAGAATGTGGTACATGGCGGCCTGACCGACCCCGATGCGGCCAAGAGGTTGCGCGTTGCGCTCGACCGTTGGCTACACTTTATCGGCCCTGACCTGGATACGGCACCTTGCGAAACGGCCTCGCACGGCGCATCGGCTCTTGGGGCGTGCGCGGGTTCGGCCGACGAGACGATACGAGGATTTTGAGTGAGCGATACCGACAACGAAAAGCCGAAACTGGGCGCCCGCGCACCTTTGGGCCTGAAGCGCACGGTCGAGACCGGCAAGGTGAAGCAGAGCTTCAGCCATGGCCGCTCGAACACCGTGGTTGTGGAGGTCAAGCGCCGCCGCGTGCTGGGCAAGCCCGGCGAGGCCGAAGCGGCGCCGACGCCCGCGCCAACCGCGGCGCCTGCGCCCGCTCCGGCGCCCGCGCCCAAGCCGGCGCCCAAGCCGGCGGTGGCGAGCGAGACGCCGCGCGAGCGCCAGGAGCGTCTGCTGCGCGAGGCCGAAGAGCAGCGCATGGCTGCGCTCGAGGAAGCGCGCCGCCGCGAAGAGCGAGAGAAGATCGAGGCGGCCGAGGAAGAGAAGCGTCGCGCCGAGGAGAACAAGCGCGAGGCGGAAAAGCCCGTCGAGCAGCCCAAGGCGGCGCCTGAACCCGCGGCTACGACTGCGCCCGAGCCGACGCCTGCGCCTGCCGCCCCCGCGCCGCAGCCGCGCATGGTCGAGCTCGACGACAGCTTGCCGGCGCCGCGCCGCTTCACGCCGGTGCAGCGTCCCGAGCGCCCACAGCCGCCGCGCCGTCAGGAAGCGGCTGCCGCCGCCGAGCCGTCACCCGCGCCCGCCAGCCCGCGGCGCACCAGCGAGCCCCCGGCCCGCGCGCCGCGCAACGAGCGGAACGAGCGCAAGGGCGCCGGCGACGATCGCCGCCGCTCGGGCAAGCTCACCGTCAACCGCGCGCTGGGCGACAATGACGGCGCGCGCGCCCGCAGCCTCGCCGCGCTCAAGCGCGCTCGCGAGAAGGAGCGCCGCGCGCATGGCGGCGGCGGTCCGCGCGAGCCGCAAGCCAAGCAGGTCCGCGACGTCCAGGTGCCCGAGACGATCACCGTCCAGGAACTCGCCAACCGTATGGCCGAGAAGGGCGCCGACCTCGTCAAGGCGCTGTTCAAGATGGGCATGCCGGTCACCGTCAACCAGACGATCGACCAGGACACCGCCGAGCTCCTGGTCACCGATTTCGGCCACAACATCAAGCGCGTGTCCGAATCGGACATCGACCTGACGCTCGATACCGCCGAGGATCCGGAAGGTGCGCTCAAGCCGCGTCCGCCGGTCGTTACGATCATGGGCCATGTCGATCACGGCAAGACCAGCCTGCTCGATGCGCTGCGCGGCACCGATGTCGTCAAGGGCGAGGCCGGCGGCATCACTCAGCATATCGGCGCCTATCAGGTGACGCTGAAGGACAAATCGAAGATCACCTTCCTCGACACGCCGGGCCACGAAGCGTTCACCGAGATGCGCGCGCGCGGCGCCAACGTCACCGACATCGTCATCCTGGTGGTGGCGGCCGACGACGGGCTGATGCCGCAGACGATCGAGGCGATCAATCACACCAAGGCGGCGGGCGTGCCGATGATCGTGGCGATCAACAAGATCGACAAGGAAGGCGCCAACCCGCAACGCGTGCGCGAGCGCCTGCTCGAACACGAGGTGATCGTCGAGGAGATGTCGGGCGACGTCCAGGACGTCGAGGTCTCGGCCTTGAAGAAGATCGGGCTCGACCAGCTGATCGAGAAGATCCAGCTCCAGGCCGAATTGCTCGAATTGAAGGCGAACCCCGACCGCATGGCCGAAGGCAATGTGATCGAGGCCAAGCTCGACAAGGGCCGCGGCCCGGTCGCGACGATCCTGGTCAATCGCGGCACGTTGAAGGTCGGCGACACTTTCGTGGTCGGCGCCGAGAGCGGCAAGGTCCGCGCGCTGATCGACGACAAGGGCCGTCAGGTGAAGGAAGCCGGGCCTTCGGTTCCGGTCGAGGTGCTCGGCCTGTCGGGCGTGCCGTCGGCGGGCGATCCGCTGCAGGTCGTCGAGAACGAGGCACGCGCTCGCGAGGTCGCCGAATACCGCCAGAGCGTGCTTCAGCAGAAGCGCACGACGCAGGCGCCGGCCAGCCTCGAGAGCATGTTCTCGGCGCTCAAGGACAAGCAGGCGATCGAATATCCTTTGGTGGTCAAGGCCGATACGCAAGGATCGGTCGAGGCGATCGTGGGCAGCCTCAACAAGCTCTCGACCGACGACATCAAGGTGCGCATCCTGCACTCAGGCGTCGGCGGCATCACCGAGAGCGACGTGACGCTGGCGGGCGCGAGCGGCGCCCCGATCATCGGCTTCAACGTTCGTGCCAATGCCAAGGCGCGCGAGATCGCCGAACGCAACAAGGTGGCGCTCAAATATTATGACGTGATCTACGACCTGATCGACGAGATCAGGGCGGGGATGGCGGGCGAGCTCGGCCCCGAGGCGTTCGAGACGGTGGTCGGCCGCGCCGAAATCCGCGAGGTGTTCTCGGCGGGCAAGCACGGCAAGGCGGCTGGTCTGCTGGTGGTCGAGGGCGTCATCCGCAAGGCGCTCAAGGCGCGCATCACGCGCGAGGATGTCATCATCTACACCGGCGAGATCGCGTCGCTGCGTCGCTTCAAGGACGATGTGGCCGAAGTCCGCGCCGGCCTGGAATGCGGCGTGACGTTCACGCAGAACTTCACCGACATCAAGCCGGGCGACTTCCTCGAAACCTTCGAAGTCGAAATGCGCGAACGGACGTTGTAACGATAACCGTCATGCCAGCGAAAGCTGGCATCTCGTGCCGCAGGAGCGCCATCGCCGCTGCCCCTGCGGCCTGAGACCCCAGCCTCCGCTGGGGTGACGCAGCCCTGGGAGGCCGCGTCATGCGAAACGAAACCCCCGAAACCCAGTCGATCCGCACGCTGCGCGTCGGCGAGCAGGTGCGACATGTGCTGAGCGAACTCCTGCAGCGCGGGGACGTGCATGACGAGACGCTCGCCTCGCATCTCGTGTCGGTAACGGAGGTGCGCATGTCGCCCGACCTGCGCCACGCGACGGTGTTCGTGAAGCCGCTGCTCGGGCGCGATGAAGAGGCGGTGCTCAAGGCACTGCGCACCAACACCGCTTTTCTGCAGCGCGAGGTCGCACGGCGGGTGAAGATGAAATACGCCGCAAAGCTCAAGTTCCTCGCCGACGAGAGCTTCGACGAGGGAAGCCATATCGATGCGCTGCTGCGCGACCCCAAGGTGATGCGCGATCTGGGCGGTGACGAGCCGGACGCCTGATCCCCGGCCGTCACCCCGGACTTGTTCCGGGGCCCACCGCGCCACAAATCCCGCCCCTCACAAGTGGAGGAGCGGATGCCGGAACAAGTCCGGCATGACGGGTGGCGCTATTTCATCAGCACCAGTTCTTCCGCCATTGTCGGGTGGAGCGCCACCGTCTGGTCGAAATCGGCCTTGGTGAGTCCTGCCTTCACCGCCACCGCGGCTGCCTGAAGGATTTCCGGCGCGTCGGGGCCGATCATGTGCAGGCCGACGACGCGATCGGTCTCGGCATCGCAGATCATCTTGTAGAGCGCGCGTTCGTTGCGCCCGGCGAGCACGTTCTTCATCGCCCGGAAATCGGACTGATAGACCTTGATCGAGCCCAATTTCTCGCGCGCCTTGGCTTCGCTGAGGCCGACTGCGGCGATCGGCGGGTGGCTGAACACCGCCGAAGGAATATTCTCGTAATCGACCTTGTGCGGCTTGCCGCCAAACACGGTGTCGGCGAACGCCTGACCCTCGCGGATCGCGACCGGGGTAAGCTGGATACGGTTGGTGACATCGCCCACCGCATAGATGCTCTCGCACGTCGAGCGGTTGTCGTCGTCGACCCTGATCGCGCCCTTGTCGTCCCATTCGACGCCCGCGGCTTCGAGCCCGAGGCCGCCGGTATTGGGCACGCGGCCGGTGGCGAACATCACGCAATCGACCGTGATGGGCTCGTGGTTGGTCATTGAGACCTTGTAGCACTTGCCCTTCTTCTCGATGCCGCGGAATTCGGCGTTGAAGCGGAAGTCGATGCCCTTGGTGGTCGAAATTTGCAGCAATCGGTCGCGCAGCGAATGATCATAGCCGCGCAGGATCGTGTCGGTGCGGTTGATGAGCGTCACCTTGGCGCCGAACTCGTTGAACACCCCTGCGAACTCGTTGGCGATATAGCCCGCGCCGGCGATCAGGATGCGTTCGGGAATGGCGTCGAGATGGAACGCTTCGTTGGAGGTGATGCCGTTCTCGTGGCCGGGGCATTTCGGAACGTGCGGCGTGGCGCCGGTGGCGGTCAGGATGACCTTCGCGGTCACCTCGCGGCCGCTCGCGAGCTTGATGCCGTGCGGGCCGGTGAGCACCGCGCGTTCGAGGATCACCTCGACATGATGGCTTTCGAGCGTCTCGGTATAGGCCTTGTTGAGGCGATCGACTTCGGACAGCACGTTGTCGCGCAGCGTCGGCCAGTCGAACTCGCAGCCCTTGACCTTCCAGCCGAAGCGGCCGGCGTCCTGGATGTCCTCGGCGAAGTGCGCGCCATAGACGAGCAGCTTCTTGGGCACGCAACCGCGGATCACGCAGGTGCCGCCGACGCGATATTCCTCCGCCAGCGCGACCTTGGCGCCATGCGCGGCGGAGACTCGCGCCGCACGCACCCCGCCCGAGCCGCCGCCGATGACGAACAGGTCGTAGTCGTATTGGGGCATCGAATGCCTCCTTATTCGCATCATCCCCGCGAAAGCGGGGACCCATCTCCGATGATCCGCCCCAAACTACCGCGGTTGTTATCGGCTAGGGCAGGAGATGGGTCCCCGCTTTCGCGGGGATGACGATATGGGTCAGCCGAACGCGCGCTGGATCAGGTCGTCGGTCGAGGCGTCGAACTTCTGTCCGCCCTTGTCCGCGGCCTTGGCCATTTCCTTGCCGAGCTCGACCCCGAACTGGTCGAACGGATTGATGTCGAGCAGCACGGCGTTGACGAACACGCGGTGCTCGTAAAACGCGATCAGCGCACCCAACGTGCGCGGATCGAGCGTATCGAGCAGCAGCGTCGAGCTCGGCCGATCGCCGGGATAGGAGCGCGCCGGATCGCTCTCGTTGGCGCGGCCCTTCATCAGCGCGGCACCTTGCGCGAACATGTTCATCAAGAGCTGGCGATGGTGATCCTCGGCGAGGCTGTCGCCCGCCTCGATCACGCCGATGAACTCGACGGGCACGAGGTGCGTGCCCTGGTGGAGAAGCTGGAACACGGCGTGCTGCGCGTCGGTGCCGACCCCGCCCCAGGTGATCGCCGCGGTCGGCCGACCGACCGGCTCGCCCTCGACCGTCACCCCCTTGCCGTTCGATTCCATCTCGAGCTGCTGGAGGTAGGAGGGCAGCAGCCGCAGCCGCTCGTCATAGGCGAACGGCGCGCGCGTCTCGGCGCGCTTGACCTGCGTATAGAACAGGTCGGCAAAGGCGGCGAGTGCCGGCGCGTTCTCGTGCAGCGCGGCGAGGCGGAAATGCCGGTCCATCTCGGCGGCGCCGTCGAGCAGCTCCTGGAACGCATCCCAGCCGAGCGCCAGCGCTGCCGGAAAGCCGATCGACGACCACAGCGAATAGCGTCCGCCGACGCTTTCCGAAAACGGCAGCACGCGAGTCTCGTCGACTCCCCAGGCGATCGCCTTGTCCGGCTCGGCGGTGAGCGCGACCACCTTGCCATAAGGGTCCTCGACCCCTCCCTCGGTCATCCACTGCAGCGCACTAGCGGCGTTGAGCATCGTCTCGGTGGTGGTGAAGGTCTTGGAGGCGATCACCAGCAAGGTCGCCTTGGGATCGAAGCGCTTGAACGCGTCCTCCATCGCCACGCCGTCGACGTTGGAGACGATCGCCACGTCGTAGCGGCTCTCCTCGCGGCCGAGCGCGTCGACCAGCAAGTGCGGCCCCAGCGCCGAGCCGCCAATCCCGGTGTGGAGGACGTGGCGCACTTCGCCCAGCGCGCCGCTTTCGATCGCGTCGATCAGCGCGCGCATCCGGGCGTGGAGAGCGCCAGCCTTGGCGACCGACTCCTCGGCGCCTTCGCCGCGCTCGGCGGTGTGCTCGGCGGCGCGGTCCTCGGTGACATTGACGTGCTTGCCGGCGAACATCGCCTCGCGCTTGCCGGCGAGGTCCTGCTGCTTGGCCAGCGCCTCGAAGGCGGCGATACCGTCACGCGTCAGGTGAGTCTTGGACCAGTCGAAATGGATGCCCGCGACGTCAAGGCTCAGCCGGGCGACGCGGCCGTCATCCTCGGCGAACAATTGCTCGAGACGCGGCGGGTCGAGCGCTTCGACGGCGCTCCAATCGGCTTTCGGCATAAGCGGCACTCCCGGGAAGAGGATGGATCGAGCCCCACCTAGTCGCTGGCCCGTGCCGGGACAACGCCCCAGCCTCCAAAAGGCCGCGCTTGACGGCCCCGCGCGCGCGTGCGCTAAGCGGCGGTCATGGCCCGATCCGATACCGCCCGCCTTCGCGGCAAGCGCACCAAGCAGCGCTCAGAGCTCGCCGACACGCTGCTGTTTCTCGTCAAGCTGGTGATCTTCGTCGCCTTGTTCAGGAGCTTCGTGTTGGCGCCGTACAGCATCCCCTCGCAATCGATGCTGCCACGGCTTTACATCGGCGACTATCTGTTCGTGTCGAAATGGAATTACGGCTATTCGCGCAACTCGCTGCCGTGGAGCGTGCCGCTGATCCCCGGGCGCATCTTCGCGCGCACCCCGCATCGCGGCGACGTCGTGGTGTTCAAGAGCCCGGCGCCGGCGCATGAGGACATCATCAAGCGCGTGATCGGCTTGCCTGGCGACATGATCCAGGTGCGCCACGGCCAGGTCATCCTCAACGGCAAGCCGGTGCCGCGGCAGCGCGTCGCCGATTTCGTCATCCCGCTCTCGCCCAATTACGATACCGAGATCCCGCCGGGCGAGGACCAGCCCAATTGCCCGCCGCAATTCGCCACACGCGATGCCGCGAATGTGCCGGTCTGTCGCTATCACCAGTTCCGCGAGACGTTGCCCGACGGCAAGAGCTATATGGTGCTCGACCGCGGCGACTATCCCGACGCCGACGACACCGTGGTCTTCCATGTGCCGACCGATTCGGTGTTCATGATGGGCGACAATCGCGACGATTCGGGCGACAGCCGTTTCCCGGTCGAACAGGGCGGGCTCGGCTTCGTGCCGATGGCCAACCTCGAAGGCCGCGCGCTTGTCACCTTCTGGTCGACCGACGGTTCGGCGTCGTGGATCAAGCCCTGGACCTGGTTCACGGCGGCGCGCTGGCGCCGGATCGGGCACGGCTTTTGAGCAGTGATCTTCCAGGTTGGCTGACAGCAACGTTCGGCGCCGCGCCGGGTGATCTCGCCCGCTACGAACGCGCGCTGAGCCACGGCAGCCAGACCAGCGCCAATTACGAGCGGCTCGAATTCCTGGGTGACCGCGTGCTGGGGTTGGCGATCGCCGAATGGCTGTTCGAGCTGTTCCCCGACGAGCCCGAGGGCGCGCTGTCGAAGCGGCTGAACGCGCTCGTGACCGGCGCCGTCTGCGCCGAAGTCGCTCGCGCGATCGAGGTGCGGCCGCATCTGAAACTCGGCAAGCAGGCCCGAGACGACGGCGCGGCGGACAGCGACAACGTTCTCGGCGACGTGATGGAGGCGCTGATCGGCGCACTCTATCTCGATCACGGCTTCGCGGCGCCTCGCGCTTTCGTGCGAAGAAATTGGGAAGCGCGCGTGGGCAGCGACGCGCAGGCCCCGCAGCATCCCAAGTCTGCGCTCCAGGAATGGGCCGCCGCGCACCACCGCAAGCCGCCCGCCTACGAAGTGATCGACCGCTCGGGTCCGCACCATGCCCCGCGCTTCACGATCCGCGTTTCGCTCGGCAAGCAAGCCGAGGCGACTGCGACGGGTGCGAGCAAGCAGGAAGCCGAAACCGCGGCGGCCAAGGCGCTGCTGGAGAAGCTGGCGTGACGCGCTCGTGTCGAAACCGCCCTTCGACAAGCTCAGGGCGAACGGGCGTGGGTATTCCCAGTCCCACCCGGCGGCGTTGCTCAAATCGCCCTTCGACAAGCTCAGGGCGAACGGGGGTAGGCGCGCCCGCTTCCCCAAACTCCGTTCGCCCTGAGCTTGTCGAAGGGCGCCATGCCGCAAGTGTCGCGCTATGAGCTTCTGGACCTACATTCTCCGCTGCGCAGATGGCAGTTATTACACGGGGCATACCGAATCCCTCGAGACACGCACCGCTGCGCATCAATCGGGTCAGATCGCCGGCTACACAAAGAGCCGTCGGCCGGTGATCTTAGCTTGGAGCCAGGATTTTCCATCACGCCTCGAGGCATTGGAAGCCGAACGCCGCATCAAAGGCTGGTCGCGCGGCAAAAAGGAGGCGTTGATCGCCAGCGATTGGGAGCGGCTTTCACTGCTGGCGCGCAATCGGCAATCGAGGGAACGCCCTTCGACAAGCTCAGGGCGAACGGCAGCAGAGGATCGCGGCCGCCAATTGCCATCCGTTCGTGCTGAGCCTGTCGAAGCACGATTGGAGAGATGCCCGCAATGACTCAATCCTGCGGTCTCGTCGCGGTGGTCGGTGCGCCCAATGCGGGCAAGTCGACGCTCGTCAATGCGCTGGTCGGGCAGAAGGTGGCGATCGTCAGCCCCAAGGCGCAGACGACGCGAACGCGGCTGATGGGGGTGGCGTTGGAGGGCGAGGCGCAGATCCTGCTGGTCGACACGCCGGGCATTTTCGAGCCGCGGCGCCGGCTCGATCGTGCGATGGTCGCGGCCGCCTGGGGCGGCGCCGAGGGGGCCGACCTGATCGCGCTGGTGGTCGACGGCAAAGGCGGGCTCGGTGAGAAGGTGACGACGATCGTCGAGGCGCTTGGGGCGCGTCGCGAACCCAAATATCTCGTCCTCAACAAGGTCGACATCGCCGACAAGGCGAAGCTCTTGACCCACGCGCAGCGCTTGAACGACCTGCTGCCGTTCGCCGAGACCTTCTTCGTCTCGGCGGCGACCGGCGACGGCCTGCCCGAATTGAAGAACGCGTTCGCCGCGGCGATGCCGGCAGGGCCGTGGCATTTTCCCGAGGACCAGGTGTCGGATGCGAGCGAGCGGATGCTCGCCGCCGAGGTGACTCGCGAGCAGCTTTACCTCCAGCTTCACGCCGAACTGCCTTATGCCAGCGCGGTCGAGACCGAGGCGTTCAAGGAGCGCCCTGACGGTTCGGCGGAGATCCACCAGCAGATCCTGGTCGAGCGCCCGACACAGCGCGCGATCGTGCTCGGCAAGGGGGGCGCGCGCATCCGCGAGATCGGCGCCAAGGCGCGCGCGGAGCTGGCGGCGCTGCTCGATCGCCCGGTCCATCTCTACCTCCACGTCAAGGTCAAGGAAGGGTGGGACGAGGACCGCAGCGTCTATCGCGACATCGGCCTCGACTGGGTCGAGTGAGTTTTTCGAGCCGATTGCACCGACTCCCGTTCGTGCTGAGCTTGTCGAAGCACGCTCACGCCAACTCGCCCTTCGACAGGCTCAGGGCGAACGGTTCGGGTTTACGGTCGGCCGTCTAAACGAGCGGATACAGCGCCGCGGCGATCCAGCGCCCTTCGCCGCGCAGCACGCCCCAGGCGCGGGCGGCGGCGCGGCTGTCCATCGCCTCGACGCCGATGCCGCGCTTCTCAAGCGCGGCAACCAGCGCGACCGGCGGCCGCACCAGGCTGGCGCCGGTGCCGAGCAGCAGGAATTCGGGCATCGGCTCGAGACCGATGAGCGGCGCCAACGCGGCGAGGTCCAGCGCATCGAGCGGCGGCGGCGTCCAGGCATCGGCGCGGTTGGGCGTCAGGAGCAGCGCGCGATAGACATTCTCATCGACGCGGAAGCCGCCGCGGACGAAGCCGTTGACCAACGGCCCGTCCGGGCTCCTGTCGCGCTCGACGCGCATCAGCCCTCGTTCTGCGGCCTGACGCGCTCCGCCTTGTCGCCGCCGGCTGCCTTGGCCTGCGGCGGCTCGGCGCGCAGGCCCAGCGTGATGAGCAGCGACGACGAGACGTAGATCGACGAATAGGTGCCGACCACGACGCCCAGGATCATTGCCGCGGTGAAGCCGTGGAGCACGAAGCCGCCGAACAGCAGCAGCGCGCCCAATGCGAGGATCACCGTCAGCGAGGTCATCACCGTGCGCGGAAGCGTCTCGTTGACCGACAGGTTGACGATCTCGCGCATTTCCATCTTGCGATAGCGGCGCATGTTCTCACGGATGCGGTCGTCGATCACGATCTTGTCGTTGATCGAATAGCCGATGATCGTCAGCACCGCGGCGACGATATTGAGGTCGAACTGCAGCTGGGTCAGCGCGAAGAAGCCGAGCGTCATCAGCACGTCGTGGAGGATCGCGACGACGGTCGAGATGCCGAATTGCCATTCGAAGCGGAAGATCGCGAACAGCCCGATCGCGAAGATCGCGACGAGCACCGCCATCACCCCGCGATGGATCAGCTCGCCCGAGACCTTGCCCGAGACGGTATCGTATTTCGAGAATTTGGCGCCGGGGAACTTGGCGGCGACCGCGGCCTCGACCTTCTTGACCACGGCGTTGGTGCGGCCCTCGTCGGTGCCCGGCGGCTGCGGCAGGCGGATCGAGATCACCTTGGGATCGCCGAACGGCTGCAACGCGGCTTCGCCGACACCGAGCGCATCGACCGTGCTCCGCAATTCGTCGAGCGGCGGCGCCGTGACGAAATGCTCCTCGATCATCAGGCCGCCCTTGAAGTCGACGCCCATGTTGAGGCCGCGCGCAAAGACCAGCGCGACCGCGCCGATGGTCAGCAGCGTGGTGACCGCGAACGCGATGTAGCGCAGGCGGACGAAATCGATGTTGGTGTTGTCGGGGACGAGTTTCAGCAGGCGCATGGCGACATCCTCGTCATGCCAGTGAAGGCTGGCATCTCTTCATTTCGGGGAGACCCCAGCCTGCGCTGGGGTGACGGTTGAATAATCATATGTGAATCTCGCTGGGGCGGTGGCGGCGAAGCCACAGCGCGACCAGCATGCGGGTGAAGGTGACCGCGGTGAACACCGAGGTGGCGATGCCGAGCAAGAGCACGATCGCGAAGCCCTTGATCGGGCCCGAACCGAGGATCAGCATGATCAGGCCGGCGATGGCATGCGTCACGTTCGCTTCGAAGATCGTCCGGCTGGCTTCCTTGTAACCGAGCTCGACCGCCTGGACGACGTTGCGCCCGTGTCTTCGCTCCTCGCGGATACGTTCGTTGATGAGCACGTTGGCGTCGACCGCGGTGCCGATCGTCAGCACGAAGCCGGCGATGCCGGGCAAGGTCAGCGTCGCGTTCAAGAGCGCCATCACGCCCAGGATGACGAACAGGTTGATGGCGACGGCAAGGTCGGCATAGAGCCCGAACCGCCCGTAGGTCACCGCCATGAAGACGATGACCGCGGTCAGCGCGATCGCCGAGGCGATGATGCCGGCATGGATCGAATCGTTGCCGAGCTCAGCGCCGACGGTGTGTTCCTCGATCACCTTCAGATTGACCGGCAGCTTGCCCGAACGCAGCGCGATGGCGAGGTTGTTGGCGCTCTCCACCGTGAAGCCGCCGCCGGTGATCGACGCCGATCCGCCCAGAATCGGGCTATTGATCACGGGATAGGAGATCACCTGATTGTCGACGATGATCGCGAACGGCTTGCCGACATTGTTCTGCGTCACCTTGGCGAAGCGGCGCCCGCCTTCGGAATTGAACTGCATGACGACATCGGGCTGGTTGTTCTCGTCATACGCCTGCTTGGCGTCGTCGAGCATGTCGCCGGTGATGATCGTCCGGCGATTGACCGCGATCTTCTGTTGCGGATTGTCCGCCATCGGCAGGATTTCGTCGCCCACCGGCGCGATGCCGCGCGCGACCTGCGCGGGATCGGCATTGGTGTCGACCATCTTGAATTCGAGCTTGGCGGTCTTGCCGAGCAGGTCCTTCAGGGCCTGCGGGTTCTGCAGGCCCGGCACCTGAACGACGATTCGATCGGTGCCTTCCTGGACGATCGTCGGCTCCTTGGTGCCGAGCGCGTCGATACGACGGCGGACCACCTCGGTCGCGTCGCCCATCGCGGTCTTGATCGCTTCCTGAAGGCCCGCCTGCGTCGGCGTCAGCACGAAGCGCGTCGAATCGGTGACGGCGATGTCCCATTCGCGCTGCCCCGAAAGCCCCGCGCCCGAGCCGGTGATCTTGAGCAAACGCTCGCGCGCGGCATCGACCTGCGACACGTCGCGGACCATGAAGGTCAGCTTGCCGTCGCGGATCGAGATGTCGCCGATACCGATCTCGGCGCCGTCCTGGCCCATTTCGTGCTGCACCGAATCGCGCATCGCCGCGAGGCGCGAGCCCTGCAGGTCCTTGATGTCGCCCTCGAGCAGCAGATAGGAGCCGCCGGCGAGATCGAGGCCCAGGTTCACCCGCGGATGCGGGATCGGCCATTTGGCGGTCTGCGATTCGGGGAAGAAGCTCGGAATCGCCAGCGCCATGAGGACGACGAGCAGGCCGACGATCGAGGCGACCTTCCAGCGGGGGAAATCGAGCATGGCTCAGTCGTTCGCCGGCTTGCCGCCGAGCGGAGCGATCCCCGACAGCGTCGACTTGACCACCTTGACCCGCACGCCTTGCGCGATCTCGACCTCGACCACGTCGTCGGAGACCTTGGTCACCTTGCCGACGATGCCGCCGGCGGTGGTCACCTCGTCGCCCTTCTTGACCGCGTTGATCGCGGCCTGCTGCTCCTTCATCCGCTTGGTCTGCGGCCGGATCATCAGGAACCAGAAGGCGATGAAGATGACGACCAGCGGCGCGAAGCCGACGATCGTGCCGGCGAGGCTGCCACCGGAGGCGGCGCCACCGGCGGCCTGGGCATAAGCGGGAGTTGCGAACATGGCGTCCTGAAAAGCTGTGGGGCGGCATGGAGAAACCCGCGCCGCGTCAAGCGCCGCGCGCTAACATCTCCATCCGTCATGCGCAACATTCGGCTCGTCGCGGTCCTGTCTCACCGCTTGCATCGACCGGGAGTCGGCGATAGAGGCCGCCGCTCCGGTTCGCGCTTCAAGCGGGCCGGCCCATGGTCGGGGCGTAGCGCAGCCTGGTAGCGCATCACACTGGGGGTGTGGAGGTCGCTGGTTCGAATCCAGTCGCCCCGACCACTTTGGCTCTTGCGGCGTCGGCCGCTCCCCAATCTAAAGCATTAGGCGACAAGCGCGGGCGTGCCGCAGCGCAGCCCCGTCACGCGCACATCGGCCTGGCCGTAATGCACGCCGAGCGTGTTGGTGACGGTATCGATCACGCCGTCAAGCACGGGGGCGACCAGCATCAGGGTCGAGCCGAGCGCGCTGACGATCGGCCCGAGCGCGAGGCCCGAGACGTCTAGCTGGAGGTTCCGGATCAGCGATTCGGCGATGCCGGCGACCGCCGAGCCGCTCGACACGGTCTGGACGCTGGCATTGGCGATCTCGGTCGCATCGAACGAGACCGGCTGCCAGCTCTCGGCCGCGCCGAGATCGATCCTGGCGCGGCCGTTGACGTTGAGCAGCAGTGCGTGGACCAGCGACACCTTGTTTACGGCGAGTTCGCTGGTGAAATCCTGCAACCGCGAGGTGTCGACCGAGCCGATCGCGATCGTGCTCGGCCCGGTTTTCGCCTCGATCGTGACGCCGCGGCTGGCGTCGGTCGAGCAGTCGATCGCCTTCAGCCGTGCTTCGGCGCTCGCCATCTCGACATAGAGCGGCAGCTTGATCGAGACGATGGTGCCGAGCAGCGACGCGCCGCCGATCGTCGTCTCGGCATAGATACGGGCCTGCGCGGTGCGGATCACCGGCTCGCCATTGTCGGTCACCGCGAGCCAGGGCGAATGGTTGGGCCGCTCGCCGATCGCCACCGTCAGCTTGGTCTGGGCGAGGCCGGGGATGCCTGCGCCCATGTCGAGCGAGACCTGCCGCGTCGGCGTTGCCGTTTCCAGCGCGGCGGTGACGAGGTCCATGACATTCAGCTTGAACGCGCCGGGATCGACCTTGTCCTGCCCGCCGAGCAGGCCGGGATCGATCAGCGCGCCGAGCTTGATCGAGCGATCGGGCGATTGCGCGGTCAACAGCCTGAGCGCGGCGGCGGCGGCGAGATCGCCGTTCGCCTGAGCGACCGATGCGGCAGCTTGCAGGATCTGGCCGGTGGTCACCGATGCGTCGAGCGCGTTGTCATAGCTGCCCGCCCTCAGCGATGCGGTCGTGCGCAGCGCGTCGATGAAGTCGAACAGGTCGATATTGGCGCCGGCCAGCGCGTTGTAATCCATCACGCTCAGCGAAAGATTGCTGCCGGTGAGCCCGCCGAGCAGGCCGTTGACCAGTCCGCCATTGACCGCCGCGAGCCGGCTGCCCAGCGAGAAGCTGGCGAGGTTGATCTGCGCCGCGGTGGCGCTGCGCGCGAGCGGGATCGAGCGGATGCCGAAGATGCGCGCGAAATAGCTCGGCGCCGGGGTGCGCAGCGTGACTCGAACGGCATTGGCCGAACCGCTGCCGGGCACGAAACGGTCGGCGGGGGCGATCGACGCATCGCCCGAATAATGGCCCGTGGTCGTCGTCACCGCGACCGCGCCTGGCCATCTGCTCGTCGCGAGCGAGGCGCGGGCGAGGGCGTCGGCGCGTGAGGGATCGCCGGCGGCGGCCATCGCCGCGGCGTCGGCGGCGCCCTGCAACTGCCGCGTCTCGAGCATCGCCGAGCCGAGATCGACCGCCAGCGCGGTGGCGCCGAGCAATATCGGCATCGCCGCGGCGACCATGATGCCGACGCCGCCGCGACGCGCGCGCGCGAGCCGGCTGATCATGTCAGCCCCCCGCGGCGGACCACGGCACGGCGCTTGATCAGCGGCGCCGGCATCGGCACGATCGGGGTGGTGAACGGGGGCAAACCGTGCGCGTCGAGCGTCACGTCAACCGCGACCGAATCGCCGCTCTCATTGACCTGGCTGGTGACGCGCGAGGCGGCAAGCTGGCGCAGCGCCGCGACGTCGTCGGTGACGCTTTGCCGCGCAAGGCTCGCGCGCTCGTCGGCATCGAGCCCGGCGACGGTGGCGCGCGCGGCGTCGTTGGCGATCTGCTGCACGCTGTGCGCGAGCAGGAAATACTGGCCGTAGCCGAGCACGCCGAGCAGCAGGCAGATCAGGATCGGCAGCACCAGCGCGAACTCGACGATCGTCGCGCCGCGCCGGTCTCGGGCAAGTGATGAGCGTCGCATATCGGTCCTCCGTCGAGGGCCGATCATCGCGCGACGCGGTTATTGGGGCACGAAGGTGTTACGGGTGGAGAATTGCGTCATCTATTGACGCCGCAACACCATGCCATCTCCCCAAAGGGCAGAATTACTCCGTTCCGGTGCTTGTCCCGCGGGACTTGCGTCGTTCAGCGAACGCGCGGGCCGCCGAACGGCATTGGCGGGGGCGGGCGACGATCGCGGCGCGGGAGCTGCGCCTGGTAAGCGTGCCCGCAATGCTCGACGCAATAGGGAAAGCCGGGATTGACCGGCTCACCGCAGAAATGGAAGTCGGGCTCGCCGGGATGGCCGAGCGGCCATTTGCAGACGCGGTCGTTCAGATCGAGCAGCGAGGTCTTGCCGGCCATTTCCGGGCTGGGCCGCGCAGGCACCAGGCGGCGCGGCGGCGCGGGCGTCGCCGGCGGCTGCTGCTCGCCGGGGGACTGGCGGATGAACCCGCCGGGGCCGACCGAGCGCAGCACCACTTGCGGCTCGCGATCGGCGGCCGGCTGCGGCGTCGGCGGCAACGGCGGGCGCGCGGGCGCGGCAGGCGTTGGCGCAGCGGCCTTGGGCTCGGCCGGCTTGGGCGCGGGCGCCGGCTTGGCGACGGCCTTGGGCGCCGGCTTCTCCTCGGGCTCGTTGGGCTTGACCGGCGACGGGCGCGATTGCAGCCCCAGCCGGTGCGCCTTGCCGATCACCGCATTGCGGCTCACCCCGCCGAGCTTCTCCGCGATCTGGCTCGCGGTCATGCCGTTTTCCCACATCGACTTCAGCGTATCGATGCGTTCGTCGGTCCAGGCCATTCGTCGTCCTTCAATTCCAAGCGCCGGGTTGCGGGGAGATGCGGCAGCGACTAGTCGATCGCGCCATGAGCAGCCAGCCCGAAATCGGCCAAATTCCGTCAGCGATCACCCACGCCCCCGGCGCGCCGGTGATCCGGCGAGTCAATTGGGGCGGGCTTCGCACCCTCTATGTGAAGGAGGTGCGGCGTTTCTTCAAGGTCCAGCTCCAGACGGTGTGGGCGCCGGCGGTGACGACCTTGCTCTATCTCATCATCTTCACGCTGGCTTTCTCCGGCCGCGGGCGAGGCGAGGTGATGGGCGTGTCCTTCGCCGAGTTCATCGCGCCGGGGCTGATCGTCATGGGGATGCTCAACAATTCGTTCCAGAATGCGAGCTTCTCGCTGCTCGTCGGCAAGATCCAGGGCACGATCGTCGATTACCTGCAGCCGCCGCTCTCGACCGGCGAGTTGCTCGTCGGGCTGGTCGGCGGCGCGGTGACTCGGGCTTATTGCGTCGGCGCCGCGGTGTGGCTGGCGATGCTGGCATGGCCGGGCATCCACGTCATCCCGCATCACCTCTGGGCGGTCGTCTGGTTCGGCACGCTGGGCGCAATCTTCCTCGCCTTCATCGGCGTGCTGACCTCGGTCTGGGCCGAGAAGTTCGACCATGCCGCCGCGGTGACCAATTTCGTGATCGCGCCGCTGACCCTGCTTTCGGGCACCTTCTATTCGGTCGAGAGCCTCGCGCCCTCGTTCCGGCTGGTCAGCCACCTGAACCCGTTCTTCTACATCATCTCGGGCTTCCGCTTCGGCTTTCTCGGCGTCGCCGACTCGCCGATCGCGCTCGGCAGCCTGGTCGTCGTTGCGGTCGACGTGGTGCTGGGCTGCCTCTGCTACACCGCACTCAGGAAAGGCTGGAAGCTCAAGAGCTAGTGCTTCCGTCATGCCGGACTTGCCTGCCCCTGCGAAAGCAGGGGTTCCGGCATCCGCCTGTCCATTCGCGCTGCCAGGGTTTGTTGCCCGGTGGACGCCGGAACAAGTCCGGGGTGACGGTATCCCCGATGGTTGCGCCACATTACGAGCGGCACTAGAAGCGCCGAGGGCAGCCGACCGGCTGCCCTTTGACGTTTTCCAAGGAGCCCAGCCATGTCGATCACCCCGCTCATGCCCGTTTACCCGCGGTGCGATGCGCGGCCGGTGCGAGGCGAGGGCGTCTATCTGATCTCCGAGGACGGCCGCCGCTTCCTCGATTTCGCTGCCGGAATCGCGGTCAACGCGCTCGGTCACAGCCACCCGCATTTGATCGGCGCGATCCAGAAGCAGGCCGAGACGCTGATGCACGTCTCGAACATGTACGGTAGTCCGCAGGGTGAGCATCTCGCGCAGCGGCTGGTCGACAACACGTTCGCCGACACGGTGTTCTTCACCAATTCGGGCGCCGAGGCGGTCGAGTGCGCGATCAAGACCGCGCGCCGCTATCATTTCGCTAACGGCAACCCGGAACGGCACGACCTCATTACCTTTTCGATGGCGTTTCACGGCCGCACCCTCGGCACGATCTCGGCGACCAACCAGGCCAAGATGCGCGACGGCTTCGAGCCGCTGCTGCCCGGCTTCAAATATGCCGAGTTCAACGATCTCGAAGGCGCGCTGGCGCTGATCGACGAGCATACCGCCGGTTTCCTGGTCGAGCCGATCCAGGGCGAGGGCGGCATCCGCCCGGCGACCGACGCATTCCTGAAGGGATTGCGCAAGGCCTGCGACGAGCATGGCCTGCTGTTGGTCCTCGACGAGGTCCAGGCGGGTTATGGCCGCACCGGCAAGCTGTTCGCGCATGAGCTCTACGGCATCACGCCCGACATCATGGCGGTGGCCAAGGGGATCGGCGGCGGCTTCCCCCTGGGTGCATGCCTCGCCACCGAAGAGGCGGCCAAGGGTATGGTGTTCGGCACCCACGGCTCGACCTATGGCGGCAACCCGCTGGCGATGGCGGCGGGCGAAGCGGTGCTCGACGTGATCCTCGAACCCGGCTTCCTCGATCATGTCGAGAAGATGGGCGAGCGGCTGCGCTCGAGTCTCGAGCAGCTCATCCCCAATCACGATCACCTGTTCGAGAGCGTCCGCGGCAAGGGGCTGATGCAGGGCCTGAAGCTCAAGCATCCGAGCCGCGATTTCGTCGCGCACCTGCGCGACAATCACGGCCTCCTAACGGTCGCGGCCGGCGACAATACCGTCCGCCTGCTGCCGCCGCTCGTCATCGACGAAAGCCATATCGCCGAGGCGATCGAAAAGCTCAGCGAAGGGGCGCGGACCTACGCGCCGCCCAGCGATGATTGAGGTGATGGCGATCCTCCCCTGGAGGAGGAGGGGGACCGCGCCCGTAGGGCGTGGTGGAGGGGGATCGCCGCAAACGATCCGCCTGTTGCCCGCCCCCTCCACCATGCTGCGCATGGTCCCCCTCCCCTTACAGGGGAGGATTTAGGATGCGCCATTTCCTGGACCTTTCCTCGGCCGGCGCCGATGGCATCGCCGCGATCCTCGCCGACGCGCTCGACCGCAAGGCGGCGCGCGCCGGCTGGCCCAAGGGCCGGCCCGACGCCGACGCGCCGCTCGCCGGCCATGTGCTGGCGATGGTGTTCGAGAAGAACTCGACGCGCACGCGCTTCAGCTTCGATGCGGCGATCCGTCAGCTCGGCGGGCAGGCGATCATCTCCGATTCGAGCCAGATGCAACTCGGCCGCGGCGAGACCGTCGCCGATACGGCGCGAATCCTGTCGGGCTATTGCGACGCGATCATGGTCCGCACCGACGATCACGCCAAGCTGCTCGAGATGGCCGACTACGCCTCGGTGCCGGTGATCAACGGCCTCACCGATGCCTCGCATCCATGCCAGATCATGGCCGACCTGCTGACCATCCTCGAAACCGGCACCTCGCTGCCCGGCCTCAAGGTGGCGTGGCTCGGCGACGGCAACAACGTGCTCGCTTCGTTCGTCGAGGCGGCGGGGCTGCTGCAATTCGACGTGGTGGCCGCCTGTCCGCAAGGCTTCCAGCCCGAGGAGGCCGATATCGCCCGCGGCAATGGCCGTGCCCGCGTCGTCGGCGATCCGCGCGAGGCGGTCGAGGGCGCCGATATCGTCGTCACCGACACCTGGATCTCGATGGGTCAGGCGCACGCCGAGACCAAGCTCGCCGCGATGATGCCCTTCCAGGTGACGGCCGAGCTGATGGCCGCCGCCAAGCCGGACGCGAAATTCCTCCACTGCCTTCCTGCGCACCGCGGCGAGGAAGTGACCGCCGAGGTGATCGACGGCCCGCAATCCTTGATCTGGCCCGAGGCGGAGAACCGTCTGCATGCGCAGAAATCGATCCTGCGCTGGTGCTTCGGGCAGATCGGTTGAGTTGTTTGCGGTGGCGACGCCCCTATCTAGCTGACGGTTCACGCAACCGCCGATCGCCCTGAGCTTGTCGAAGGGCGATGTGTCCGCCAGGCGGGCTTCGACAGGCTCAGCCCGAACGGAAATTTATGGCAGATCAACAAATTCCTGACCTCGACCGCGCTCTCGGTTTCACCCTGCCTGCGCGCCATGCCCGCGGGCGGCTGGTGCGCCTCGGCCCCGCGCTCGACACGATCCTCGCCGCGCACGCTTACCCGCCGGCGATCGAGCGGCTGCTCGCCGAGGCGCTGACGCTGACCGCACTGATCGGCTCGACGCTCAAGGATGCCGGCGGTCAGCTCACGCTGCAGACGCAGTCGGAGACCGGCGTCGTCCAGCTTCTAGTCTGCGACTACCAGGGCGGCGAACTGCGCGGCTATATCCAGTTCGACGCCGACAAGCTTGCCGCGGCGCCCGCCGAGCCGACCTTGTTCGCGCTGTTCGGCCAGGGCTATCTCGCGATCAGCTTCGACCAGGCGGTGACCGGCGAACGTTACCAAGGCATCGTCCCGCTCGACGGCGAGACGCTGGCCGAGGCCGCGCAAAGCTATTTCGTCCAGTCCGAGCAGATCCCGACGCTCGTCCGTCTCGGCATGGAGCGCGACGCCGACGGCCGCCACCGCGCCGGCGGGCTGTTCCTCCAGCACCTCCCCGAGGGCGAGGAAGGCCGCGAGCGCCTCCATACCCGCCTCGACCACCCCGAATGGGAGCATGTCGCCGCGCTCGGCGAAACCATGAGCGCCGACGAACTCGCCGATGCCGCACTGCCGCTCGAAACGCTGATCTGGCGGCTGTTCAACGAGGAGGAGGAAGTCCGCGTGCTCGCCGAGACGCGGCTCAGCCGCGGCTGCCGCTGCACGCCCGAGCATATTGCGGGCGTGCTGGCGAAGTTCGCGCCCGAGGAGCAGCGCGAGATGGCCGATGCCGACGGCATGATCAGCGTCGATTGCGCCTTCTGCGCGCGCACCTTCCCCGTGCCCGTGGCGGCGTGACCTCGCCGTTAAGCCTGTGTTTACGCTGATCTGCTAGACCGTTCGATGCGTTCCTTCTTGGGCACGCTTTCCTCCCTAGCAGGCTCGCAAGAGTCATCCTGGGCCGCTTGTCAGCGGCCCTTTTTTTATTCGGCTTCGCCTGAGTCGGCTTCGGCACCGGCCCGCGCCCCCACCCCCCCAACCCAGTGATTTTGGGGGAATGGGGGTGGGGTGGGGGTGAGGGGCGGGTGCCCGTACGCGCCACCGGACAAAATTTTTGCGTTGGCGCGCACCCGCAACCGCCCCTACCCCCCACCCCCCCACCAATACCCAAAAATCAATGGGTTGGTGGTTGGGGTGAGCGGGCCGTTGCCGAAGCCGACTCAGGCGAAGCCGAATAAAAAAAGGGCCGCTGACAAGCGGCCCAGG
>JBQCHQ010000046.1:0-48603 GCA_051954515.1 Sphingomonas sp.
TCATGGTCGTGCGGGAATTGACGTCTATGTGTTTGGCGGGAAGCGTCGCGGCCGGGCGGGTGGGAGCGGCGATGCCCGCTCGCAACAACTCGACCGGCCGGCGGCGCTCAAGCGCCGTCCGACGACGCGGGATTTACTCCCGCGTCGGCCCGTTCCTTACCGTCATGCCGGACTTGTTCCGGCATCCAACGAGCAACAAGCAACAGCGCTTGAGGAGAGTTGGACCCCGGAACAAGTCCGGGGTGACGAGCTGTTCTCGCTGTGTCCGGTCACCACAAACCCGGCACCAGCCGACACCGCGTCCGTGCCGCATAATCGGCGTAGCCCGCGAGCTCGGCGTGGAGCAGCGCGTCCTCCCAGCGCGTGCGCACGATCAGCACCGCGCTCGCCCAGGCGGCCGGCAGCAGCGCCCACCACGACGCCAGCGCCAGCGGTATCCCGGCAAAGGTGAGCAGCGCCGCCAGATACCCCGGATGGCGGACGAAGGCATAAGGGCCGGTGGTGATGACGGTCTGCTCGCGCTCACGCTGCAGGCGCACCCCCGGCTCGAAGAAACGGTTGACCGCCTGCGGCCAGGTGCCGAGCGCGATGCCCGCGGCGAGCAGCACGTAGCCGAGCACCACCACCGCATCGGGCACATGCGACCACCCCATCCGCCCCGAGTCGAGCGTCGCCAGCGGAATCTCGGCGACCATCGCCGGCAGCATCAGCGCGAGCAGGATCAGGTCCCAGCGCCGCGTGCCCGGCTGGAACCGGCTGCGCGCGCGATAGATCGCCGGATTGACCTTGAGCAGGATCAGCGCCGACACGCCATAGCCCGCCACCAGGAAGGCGACGAAAGTCCACCCCGGCGTCCATCGCCAACTGCCGGCTGGCAGGAAAACCAGCGCGAGCAGCCCCAGCGGCAGCCCGATCGCATAAGCGACCGCCGCGCTGCGCGACATCGGTTCGGGCTCGATGGCCGTCATGCGTTGCGCTCCTCGATCGGCGGCCCGATCATCGGATGGCGACCCGCGCGCCGTCAACCGCCCTATGCCGCCTCCGCCGCCGCCGTCGTCCAGCCGAGCTTCGGAATCGTGATCGAGCGCCGCCCCGACAGATCGACCCGAGTCACGATCAGGTCGTTCTTCTCCATATAGCCGAGCATCCGCCGCGCGCGCCCCAGCGAGCTGGTGCCGTAAATCCGCGCCACTGTCGAATCGTCGGGGCACGCCGCCCCCTCGCGCGCCGCGCGGGCGATCAGCAGGAACGGGCCGAGCATGTCATCGGGCAGCGCCGCGCCGACTGCGATCGCCTCGGCCCATTCGTCGTCGAGGCCCTCGACGATTCCGGCCCGCACCGCCGCCAACCGCCGCGCGAAGGCGGACGGCTCGAGCGGCGGCTTGCGCAGCCCCACCATCCGGCAACGGACCTGAAAATCCTGGTAGAGAACGGCGGTCGGCCGCGACGCCGACTCGGGATCGTCGGCGATCGCGCGCAGCACCTCGGCAAGGATCGCGTCGAGATTGTCGGGCGCTTCCTCCTCGGCCTCCTCGACCGGTTCATGCCGCGCCAGCTCCTCAAGCACCGCGCGTGCCGGCGGCGGGGGCGGAGGTGGCGGCGGCGCCATCAGGAAGCTCGATTGCGCCTCCTCGACCTCAGCCAGCAGCAATTCACGCATGTCCTCGGCCGGCGCCTGCGGAAGCGGCACCAGCTTGGGGCTGGAACTCCGCGCCGCGGTCTCAACCGCGCCGATCCGGATCGTCACCGGCCGCCGCGCGATTGCCGGGCCCAGGCCGAGAAAGGTGCCGCGCTGCAAATCGCGGATCGTCTCGGCCTGGCGCCGCTCCATGCCGAGCAGGTCGGCGGCGCGCGCCATGTCGATGTCGAGGAAGGTCCGCCCCATCAGGAAGTTGGAGGCCTCCGCCGCCACGTTCTTCGATAGCTTGGCGAGCCGCTGCGTCGCGATGATCCCGGCAAGCCCGCGCTTGCGCCCGCGCGACATCAGGTTGGCCATCGCCGACAGGCTCGCCCGCCGCACCTCCTCGCTCACCTCGGCCGCCCCGGATGGCGCGAACAGCTGCGCCTCGTCGACCACCACCAAAGCCGGATACCAATGCTCGCGCGGCGCCTCGAACAGCCCGTGGAGGAACGCCGCGGCACAGCGCATCTGTCCTTCGATCTCGAGCCCCTCCAGGCTCAGCACCACCGAGCTGCGATGCTCACGGGCTCGCCCGGCAAAGCGCTCGATTTCACCGACCGAATAATCGACCGCCTCGATCGCGACATGGCCGTAGGGGCCGGACAAGGTGACGAAATCCCCCTCGGGGTCGATCACCACCTGCTGCACCTGCCGCGCGCTGCCCTCGAGCAGCCGGCGCAAAAGGTGTGACTTGCCCGATCCCGAATTGCCCTGAACGAGCAATCGAGTCGCCAGCAACTCCTCGAGATCGACGAACGCCGGCCTGCCGCCGTCGCTCTGCCCCATGTCCACTTGAAACGTCATCGCCAAGCCGAATGGCGGAGAGCGATAGGGAGAGGCAAGGGGGAAGCGGCCGCCGCCGCGCAATTTTGGCTTGCGCGGGGCGGCCGGTCGGACTGCTTGCGGCGTCCGGAGCGCTGTGCTCAGCCGGGGCTGGCCGGGTGAGAGTTGGAATCGTCGTCAAGCGCCACGATGGTTGCTGCGACGAGGCCGGCTGCCACCACGCCTTCCAACGCGTAGCCGAGGACCGGGCTGCCCTCGTCCGACTGGCTGCTGGCGTGCCTGATCGGCGTCGCGCTGCGCAGGCCGGTCACCGGCGCATGTTGCGCGCTGGGCCGCGCACCGGTCGAGCCGGTGGGCGGGGCAGCGATTGCGCTGGTTGCCAGCGTCGAAACGGCGATCGCGCCAGCCAGTGTGAATTTCAATAGGCGCATGTCACGACCCTCTTTCTTGTGCTTACCAAGCCGGATAACGTGCACCGATCAGCAAGAGTTCCTTCCCGCACTCGCTTGAAGTGGCGCGGCGAAAAGGAACGAGTTGCGCGCTGGCGCCTAGGAATGTTGGAAAATCCCTGCCACGCTTCGGTGATGCGCGGTCGGCTCGCCAGCTCCGATATCCTTCTCCGGTCGCGCTTGCCGAGACCCACAGAAAACCCTGCGACGGTCTCCACTTTCTCCACTTCACAGAGCCACCAGACTGTTTTTGCATCCTTTTTGAGGAAACCGCCCGGTTGAACGTCTCCGATCGTCTCCACGTCGTCACCGGCGGCCCCGGCTCGGGCAAGTCGACGCTGATCGACGCGCTCGCCGCAGCAGGCGTGGTGACCAGCGCCGAGGTCGGCCGCGCGATCATCAAGGAGGAGCTTGCCGCGGGCGGCTCGGCGCTCCCGTGGCTCGATCATCGCGCCTTCGCCGAGCGCATGATCGAGCGCGAGATCGCCGCGCACCAGGCGGCGCTCGCGAGCGGCCGGACGGTCGTGCTCGATCGCGGCGTGCCCGATGTGATCGGCTTTCTGCGAGTCTCGGGCCTCGCGGTGCCGCCGGCGATCGACGCCGCGGCGCGGGCTTATCGTTACAACTCCCGCGTGTTCATCGCGCCGTGGTGGCCCGACATCTTCACCACCGATGCCGAGCGCAAGCAGACACCGGAGGAGGCGCGCGCCACCTTTGCGGTGATGGCCCGGACCTATCGCGATTACGGCTACCGCCTCGTCGAGCTGCCGCGCGCAACCGTCTCGGCACGAGTCGCGTTCGTTCGCCGGGAAATCGGAGAAGAGGCATGATCCGCCGCCGCTTGCATATCACCGGCAAGGTGCAAGGCGTCTTCTACCGCGCCTGGTTCGCCGGGCAGGTCGAGGCGCTTGGCCTCGCCGGCTGGGTCCGCAATCGCGCCGACGGCAGCGTCGAGGCAGTTGTCGAGGGCGCGCCGGACAAGGTCGAGGCGGCGATCGATCGCGCTCGGCAGGGCTCGCCGGCGTCGCGAGTCGACGATGTTCAGGTGAGCAATGACAATTCGGACGAGCGGCTCAGTGGCTTCGTCACGCGGCAGACGGAATGAAACTCAGTCCTTCCAGGCCCAGTAGAGCTGCGCCGGCGGCACGTTCCACCATTCCATCGCATGGTCGATGCGGGTCGCATGGGGGGTGAGGAAGTCCTTCACCTTGGGCGAGAATTGATAGACCAGGAACGCGCCGCCCGGCCGAAGCGCGGCGAAGGTCTCGCTGGCGATTCTGGGGCCGATCCCTTCGGGCAGCGTCGAGAAGGGCAGGCCCGAGAGCATGTAATCAGCATGATCATGGCCGTGATCGGCGATGATCTGGCGGACGTCGGCGGCCGAGCCATGGACCGCGAAGAAGCGCTTGTCGGTGATCGTCTGGCGCAGATAGCGGATGAAATCGGGATTGGTGTCGATCGCGATATAATGCGCGTCGGGGCCCATATGTTCGAGGATCGTCGGGCAGAAGGTGCCGACACCGGGGCCGTATTCGACGAACAATTTGGTGTTGGCCCAGTCGACCGGCGACAGCATCTTGTCGATCAGCTTCTGGGTCGACGGCATCACCGATCCGACCATCACCGGATGCTTGAAGAAGCCGCGCAGGAACATGCCCCAGGGCGACGGCAGGCCGGCGGGGCGACTCGTGCGGGCGCGCCGGGCTGCGGTGGTCGTGCTGGGCATGGATTTCCTATCGCTTGGTGGAACAAGGCTTTGGCTTCGCAAGAACCCAACGAACATTCAAGCGCCGGGGTTGCAGAAGCTGCGCCATACCGGACTTGCGCCGCGACCGGAAGCGCCTATTGCACATGGGCATGACGGGGGCGCGGGCCGGACAGGTGGCGGTGATCTTCGTGTCGCAGCGCACCGCTGACGACAGTGACGGTTATGCCGAGGCGGCCGCGGCGATGGACGCGCTCGCTGCGCGCCAGCCGGGCTATCGCGGCGTCGCCAGCACGCGCGACTCGGCCGGGCTGGGCATCACCGTCAGCTATTGGGCGGACGAGGCGAGCGCCGTCGCCTGGCGCAACCATCCCGACCATGTCCGCATCCGCAATGCCGGCCGCGAGCGCTGGTACGAAAGCTACGACATCGTCGTCGCCGAAGTGACGCGCGATTATTCGTGGCGGGGCGATTGAGGCCGCACCCGGCGATCGGCGGCGAGTTCGCGCTGCTCTTCGCGGTGATGCTGACGATCGCCGCGGGCAACACCGCGCTGCAATCGGTGCTCCCCGCGCTCGGCCGCTCGCTCCATGTCGCCGACGGCGCGGTGGCCCTGTGCTTCTCGGCCTCGGCTTTGCTCTGGGTGATCGCGGCGCCGATCTGGGCGCGGCGCTCGGATACGCACGGCCGCCGCACGATGATCCTGACCGGGGTCGGCGGCTATGCGGTGTCGCTCGGCACTTGCGGGCTGTTTCTCGCCGCCGGGATCAACGGCTGGATTGCCGGCTCGACCGCGTTCGCCTTGTTCATCCTCGGCCGGCTGATCTACGGCGCGTTCGGCTCGGCGGCGCCGCCCGCGGTGCAGGCTCTCGTCGCCGGCCGCACCGTGCACGAGGAGCGCACGCGCGCGCTCACCCTGCTCGCCTCGGCGACCGGGCTCGGCACGATCCTGGGCCCGGCGATCGCGCCATTCCTCACCTTGGGATCGCTCGGGCGGGTCGAGATCGGGCTCGCCGGCCCCGCCTTCTTCGCCTGCGCGCTCGGCGTGGCGATGTGGATCGCGGTGCGCCTGAAGCTCGCGGCCGACAGCGGCTATCGCGGCGGCCACGGCGCGGCGATGAGCTATCCCTCGATCGGCGGGCAGGCGACCGGCGCCAGCGTCATCGCCGCGACCGCCGCTCGGATCGAGCCGGTCGGCTATCGCGATCCGCGCGTCCGCGCCTGGCTTTCGGTCGGGCTGGTCATCGGCCACGCCCAGGCGATGACCGGACAGGTGGTCGGCTTCCTGGTGATCGACCGGCTCCATCTGCCCCCGGCGCTGGCGCTGCAACCGACCGGGATCGTGCTGATGATGGGCGCGGGCGCGGCGTTGCTGGTTCAATGGGGGCTGATCCCGCTGTTCGGCCTCACCCCGCGGCGGCTGGTGCTGACGGGACTCGTGCTGGCGGCGGCGGGCGCGGCGCTGACCGGGCTTGCCACCTCGCTTTATGGCATCGCGGTCGCTTACGCACTCGCCTCGATGGGGTTCGGCTTTGCGCGGCCGGGGTTCACCGCCGGCGCCTCGCTCGCGGTCGGGCCGGGCGGGCAGGGATCGGTGGCGGGCAAGGTCACCTCGATTAATGGCGCCTGTTTCGTGTTCGGTCCCTCACTCGGCGTGGGCTTGTATGAAGTGGGGCATGCGCTGCCCTATCTCGCCGCGGGCGCGGCCTGTCTGGTGACGTGTATCGCCGCCGCCGCCGGGCTGCGCGATGCCAGGGGCGCGCGCTGAGGCGGCAAATCGCGCTTTGCGAAAGCGCGCTGTAACGATTACCCCGCGTCGGGGCGAAGAACGAGAAAGGCGCCGCCGCGCCGATCGAGTGAGGGACCGAACATGGCGTCGACCGCCGAAACCATCGACCCGGCCAGCGCCGCCCCGCCCGAGGACGATCTGACGGTCTATCGCCACCGGCTGGCGACCCGGCTGTGGCATTGGCTCAATGCGCTGACCGTGTTCATCATGATCGGCAGCGGGCTCGGCATCCTCAATGCGCACCCACACCTCTATTGGGGACAATATGGCGCCAATTTCGACACGCCCTGGCTCGATCTGCCGCACTGGCCGAGCTGGCTGACCATTCCGGCGAACTACAATCTGGCGATCTCGCGCCGCTGGCACCTCTTCTTCGCGCTCGTCCTCGGCTTCGGGCTGCTCGCTTTCATGATCACGAGCCTCGTCAACCGCCATTTCCAGCGCGACCTGCGCGTGCGGGCCGGGGAAGTCGCGCCGCGCAACCTGTGGGCCGACGTCAAGGCGCACCTCGCGTTGCGCTTCCACGATCCCGATCGGCCCGGTGTGTACAACATCCTGCAGAAATTGAGCTATGTGGTGACGATCTTCATCCTGCTGCCGCTGATGCTGCTCACCGGGCTTGCCATGTCGCCGGGAATGGACGCGGCGTGGCCGTGGCTGGTGGTGGCCACCGGCGGGCGGCAATCGGCGCGCTCGCTGCATTTCATCGGCATGGCGCTGCTCATCGGCTTCATCATCGTCCACCTCGCGCTGGTGATTCTCGCCGATCCGATCAACGAGCTGAAATCGATGATCACCGGCTGGTGGGACGTGCCCGAGGACGAGCGATGAGCGGGCTCGTCACGCGTCGCGGGCTGATCACCGCCGGCGCGCTCGGCGCGGGCAGCCTGCTCGCCGGCTGCGACAAGGTCATCCAGGTGCCGGCGGCGCGCCGCATCCTGTTCGCCGGCGAGGACATCCAACGCGGCCTGCAACGCAGCCTGACGAGCCGCGACGCGCTCGCCACCGAATACGGCGCTAGTGAGATGTCGCCGGTGTTCCGTTCGAACGGCACGGCCAATCCCAACACGCCCGCCTACAATGCCCTCGTCGCCGGCGGCTTCGCCGATTACCGGCTGCAGGTCGGCGGGCTGGTGGCGCGGTCGCTGGCGCTCTCGCTCGATCAGCTGCGCCGCCTGCCCGCGCGCACCCAGATCACGCGGCACGATTGCGTCGAAGGCTGGAGCGCGATCGGGCAATGGACCGGGCCGCAGCTCGGCGGCCTGCTCAAGGCAGCGGGGCTGCGATCGGAGGCGCGCTACATCGTGTTCCATTGCGCCGATTCGATCGCCGGCAGCCCTTATTACGAGTCGATCGACCTGATCGACGCCTTCCACCCGCAGACGATCCTTGCGCTGGCGATGAACGGCGCCCCGCTCGCCGTGCCGCACGGCGCGCCGGTGCGGTTGAGGGTCGAGCGCCAGCTCGGCTACAAGCACGCCAAGTATGTCATGCGGATCGAAGCCGTCGCCTCGCTCGTTGGCATCGGACAGGGCAAAGGCGGCTTCTGGGAAGACCGGGGAAATTATGACTGGTATGCCGGCATTTGATTGGTAACTAGAACCCATGGCTCTGATCGATATCTTCCTTTCGCGCGGGATCAAGCGCGGCCAGATGACCCTCATCGACCACAAGGGGCAGGCGCGAAGCTTCGGCACGCCCGATCCCAGCCCCGATTTCCCTTCGGTGACGATTCGCGCGCATGACCGCCGCATCCTCGGCGAGATCATGCGCAACCCGGCGCTCAAGTTCGGCGAAGGCTATATGGACGGCCGCATGACCGTCGAAGAGGGCGACATCTACGACGTCATCCGTCTCGCCAAGGCCAATTCGCCTTATGGCCGCAACCAGTCCTTCCTCGACGGCAGCGCGCTGGTGCGCGGCATCGGTGCGATCAAGCACCGCGTCGATCGCGTCAACATGGCGCGCCGCTCGAAGAAGAACGTCGCGCATCATTATGATCTGTCCGACCGGCTCTACGATCTCTTTCTCGATCGCGACCGGCAATATAGCTGCGCTTACTGGACCGATCCGGGCCACGAGACGCTCGACCAGGCGCAGCTCGACAAGAAGGCGCACATCGTCGCCAAGCTGGGCATCGAGCCCGGCATGCGCGTGCTCGACATCGGCTGCGGCTGGGGCGGGATGGCGCTCTACATCCACGAAAAGACCGGCGCCGAGGTATGCGGGGTCACGCTGTCCGAGGAGCAGATCAAGGTCTGCCGCCGCCGCGCCGAAGAGGCCGGGGTCGATGACAAGGTGCGTTTCGAGCTGATCGACTATCGCAGCGTCACCGGGCAGTTCGACCGCATCGTCTCGGTCGGCATGTTCGAGCATGTCGGCCCGCCGCAATATCGAACCTTCTTCCGGAAATGCCGCGAGCTGCTCACCCCCGACGGCGTGATGCTGCTCCACTCGATCGGCCGCCAGGGGCGCCCGAGCGTTACCGACGATTGGGTCGCCAAATACATCTTCCCCGGCGGCTACAACCCGGCGCTGTCCGAGATTACCCATGCCTATGAAGGGCTCGGGCTGTGGATGACCGATGTCGAGGTGCTGCGGCTGCACTACGCCTATACGCTGCGCCAATGGTACGAGCGCACCGTTGCCGCCAAGGACGCGATCGTCGCGCTCTACGACGAGCGTTTCTACCGCATGTGGCAATTCTATCTCGCCGGGGCCGACGCCGCGTTCCGCTATGGCGGGCTGGTCAATTACCAGCTTCAGTTCGCGCGCAACCGCCACACGCTGCCGATCACGCGGAATTACATGATCGAGGCCGAGCAGGCGCTCGCCGCACCGGCCGAGAAGGTGCGCGCCAAGGCCGACGCTTGATCGAGCGCGCGCGGCGGCTCGTCGCGATCGCCTTGCTTTAACCTAGTTCAATAGTAGGAATTGGGTGCGATGATCGGCCGCTTGTTCCTCGATCACCCGCGCTCGGTGGGCGAAAGCTATGGCGAGCACGCCGCGGTGGCGGTGCGCTTCGGCGCGGCTCTGGTGGTCGCCGGTGCGGCCTGCTTCATCCACGCAGCGATACCGGCGCTGTTCCCGCGCACCGCGAGCGGCGCGGTCAAGCGGCTTTACGGCGAATTACGCGCGCGCCAGCCTGGGCTCGCCAAGCCGGCTGCCTTCACGTCCGAGGCATGGCGGCCCGAATATGAAATCTGACGAGGGCGCGCGGCCTTGATCCGTCACGTCGCGATCATCGGCGCGGGCTTTTCGGGTACGTTGCAGGCGATCAACCTGCTGCGCCATGACGGCCCGCGCGCGACGCTGATCGAGCGCGCCGCGGCTCCGGCCGAAGGACTCGCCTATGGCGCGGCGCATCCGCAGCACCTGCTCAACGTCCGCGCCGCGGGGATGAGCGCCTTTCCCGACGATCCCGATCATTTCGTCCGCTGGCTCGCCGCGCGCGGCGTTGCCGATGCGGCGAGCGCCTTCGCGCCGCGGTTGACCTACGGCGCGTACTTGCGCGAATTGCTCGACGAGGCGCGAGTGCGAAGCGGCGATCGGCTGACGGTCGTTCAGGGCGAAGTAGTCGATCTCGACCGCAGGGATGATGGCGTCACGCTGTCACTCGCCGATGGCAGACAGATCGTCGCAGATGCGGCCGTGCTCGCGGTTGGCAACCTGCCTCCGCACGATCCTGTCGGGCTCGATCCGGCCGCGCTCGCGCCGCCATTCTATTTCGGCGATCCCTGGGATTGGCGGATTGCCGAAGGACTGACCTCTGACGATGTGGTCCTGATCGTCGGCACTGGCCTCACCATGGTCGACGTCGCGATGGCGCTCGAGGCGAGCGGCTTTCGCGGCCGCGTCGTCGCGCTGTCACGCCGCGGTCTGCTGCCGCGCCGCCACGCCGGCGGGACCGCCGAATGGGACCGGCTCGACGAGCGGCCGAGCGTGGCCGCCTCGACCCTCGTCGCCGAACTGCGCGCCCGCGCCGAAGCGATCGGCTGGCGGCAGGCGGTGGATGAGCTCCGCCCTTTCACTCAATCGATGTGGCGCAACGCCTCGGACGCCGAGCGCCGCCGCTTCATCCGCCATTTGCGGCCGTGGTGGGACGTTCACCGCCACCGTCTTGCGCCACCCGTGGCCGATCGCATCGATGCGATGCTCGCCTCGGGGCAGCTCCAGCCGGTCGCCGGCAAGACGATCGCTTTCTGCGCTGCCGGGAACGGCGTCGAGCTCACCTGGCGCCGGCGCGGCGCCGACGCGCCCGAGACCCTGCGCGTCGCGCGCGTCATCAACTGCACCGGCCCGCTCGGCGACCTCGCCCGCGCCGAGGAACCGCTGCTCCGCCGCCTCGTCGGCCGCGGGCTGATCCGCCCCGACGCACAGCATCTCGGCATCGACGTCGACAGCGAGGCGCGCACGATCGCCGCCGACGGCACGCCCAACGACGATCTCTACGCGCTCGGCCCGATGACTCGCGGCGCCTTCTGGGAGATCGTCGCAGTGCCCGATATCCGCGTCCAGACCTGGACGCTCGCCCGCCGCCTGTCCAACGCGCACTGGGTCGGCGGCGAGGGGTTGTAGCCGCTCACCATTCTTGCAGTTCGTTCCTAGGGTGACGGCCGCCCCGCTCTCGCCTAAAGGCGCGGGCATGACTCACGCTCCCGATCCCGCGATGCTCGCCAAGGCCGAAACGCTGACCGAGGCGCTGCCCTATCTGCAGCGTTATGCCGGCGCGACCTTTGTGGTGAAATATGGCGGCCACGCGATGGGCGATCCCGAGCTGGCGCGCGACTTCGCCGAGGATGTCGTGCTGCTGAAGGCGGTCGGCATCAACCCGGTCGTGGTTCATGGCGGCGGGCCGCAGATCGGCGCGATGCTCACAAAGCTCGGCGTCGAATCGAGCTTCGTCGACGGCTTGCGTGTCACCGACGCCAAGACCGCCAAGGTCGCCGAGATGGTCCTGTCGGGGGCGATCAACAAGGAGATCGTCGCCTGGATCGCCGCCGCCGGCGGGCGCGCGGTCGGCATTTCGGGCAAGGACGGCGGCTTCGTCCGCGCCGCCAAGGTCGCACGCACTGCCCGCGATCCGGACAGCAACATCGAGCGCGCGGTCGATCTGGGTTTCGTCGGCGAGCCCGAGGCGATCGACCGCCGCGTCATCGACACGATCTCGGACGCCGGCATGATCCCGGTGATCGCCCCGATCGGCATCGGCGCCGACGGCCACACCTACAACATCAATGCCGACACGATGGCGGGCGCGGTGGCCGGCGCGCTCGGCGCCAAGCGATTGTTCCTGCTGACCGACGTGGCCGGCGTGCTCAACAAGGCGGGCAGTTTGCTCACCAATCTCGACGCCGCGCGCATTGCCGAGCTGCGCGCCGACGGCACTATCTCGGGCGGCATGATCCCCAAGCTCGAAACCTGCACCGCCGCGATCGAGGCTGGAGTCGAGGGCGCGGTCATCCTCGACGGCCGCGTGCCGCATGCCATGCTGCTCGAAATCTTCACGCGCCGCGGGGCGGGAACATTGGTGGGGCGTTGAGTTCTCGATCCGGAAAACCGCAAGAGTGAACCCAACCTCCGTTCGCCCTGAGCTTGTCGAAGGGCGATAGCGCTGGATGATCGTGCTTCGACAAGCTCAGCACGAACGGAGGTGGATGATCTCGGGTCGCGACGCACGCATTCTAAACTCGCGCCCCTGTTCGCATCCGCCGCAAGTCGCTAGATACGCCCCATCAATGCCCCCGGGAGGACCAGCTTGCTCACCCTAATCCAGATCCTGCAAGTGTTGCTCGACGTGGTGTGGTGGATCGTCATCGCCGATTTCGTGCTGTCGATCCTGATCGCGTTCAACGTCGTCAACACTTATAACGGCTTCGTCCGCTCGCTCTATGACGGCATCCAGCGGCTGTGCCAGCCGATGTACCGGCCGATCCGGCGCATTCTGCCGAGCACCGGCGCGATCGATTTCTCGCCCGCGGTGGTGCTGATCCTGATCGCGGTGTTGTCGATCGTCCTCAACCGCCTGGCGCTCAACGTCGCCTATGGCCTGCCGATGTGAGGAACCGCCCATGACCGCGACCATCATCGACGGCAAGGCGTTCGCGCTTTCCTTGCACGAGCGCGTGGCGAGCGAGGTCGCGCGCTTCACGGCGACGGCCGGGCGCAAGCCGGGGCTCGCGGTCGTGCTGGTCGGCGACGATCCCGCCTCGGCGGTCTATGTCCGCTCAAAGCACAAGGCGACGCTCGCGGCCGGCATGGAGAGCTTCGAGCATCGCCTGTCCGCCGACACCGGCGAGGACGTGCTGCTCGCGCTGGTCGATCGCTTGAACGCCGATCCCTCGGTCGACGGCATCCTCGTCCAGTTGCCGCTGCCGCAGCAGATCGACGAGCGTCGCGTCATCACGCGGATCGATCCCGACAAGGATGTCGACGGCTTCCATCCCGTCAATGCCGGCCGGCTGGCGAGCGGCCTTCCCGGCTTCGTGCCCTGCACCCCGCTCGGTTGCCTGATGTTGCTCAAGGACCAGCGGCCCGATCTTGCCGGGCTCGACGCGGTGGTGATCGGCCGCTCGAACATCGTCGGCAAGCCGATGGCGGCGTTGCTCACCGCGGAAAGCTGCACCGTCACGATCGCGCATTCCAGGACGCGCGACCTCTCCAGCGTGGTGCGCCGCGCCGAAGTGGTGGTCGCCGCGGTCGGCCGGCCGCAGATGGTCAAGGGCGACTGGATCAAGCCCGGCGCGCTGGTCATCGACGTCGGGATCAATCGAACCGAGGACGGGCTGGTCGGCGATGTCGATTTCGATGGCGCCGCCTCTATCGCGGGCGCGATCACCCCGGTGCCGGGCGGGGTCGGGCCGATGACGATCGCCTGCCTGATGCGCAACACATTGGTCTCGGCCGCGCGGCGTGAGGGCGTCGCGCTCGAAGACGCGCTGTGATGCCGACGGGCGGTCTCGCCGGGCTGTTCGTCTCGTCGCTGGTCACCTTCTTCGTGGTGATCGATCCGCCCGGCTGCGCGCCGATCTATGCCGGGCTGACCGCGGGGGTCGATCGCGCGCATGTCCGCGCGATGGCGGTGCGCGCGGTCGGCGTGGCGGCGGCGATCCTGTTCGTCTTCGCGCTGTTCGGACAGGACATTCTCTCCGCGCTCGGCATCAGCCTCGACAGCTTCCGCATCGCCGGCGGCATCATGCTGTTCCTGATCGCGCTCGAAATGGTGTTCGAAAAGCGCACCCAACGCCGCGAGGATCGCGCGCAGAAGCTGATGGACACGCCCGAGCACGAGGACGTCTCCATCTTTCCGATGGCGATGCCGATGATCGCCGGACCGGGCTCGATCGCCTCGGTGATGCTCTTGATGTCGCGCGGCCATGGCATCGAGCGCACGCTGGTGATCCTCGCCGCGATGGGCGCGATCCTGCTGCTCACCTTGCTCGCCTTGCTGCTCGCGGGGCCGTTGATGCGGATCATGGGGCAGAAGATCGAGGCCGTGATCACGCGACTCCTGGGCGTCCTCCTCGCCGCGCTCGCCGCGCAGTTCGTGATCGACGGGATCAGGGCGAGCCTGATCTAATTCGTCGCCTCCGTTCGCCCTGAGCCTGTCGAAGCCTGTCCTGAGCGACGCCGCAGGCGGCGTCGAAGGGGGCGAGGCGCCAAGCGTGCTCCGACGAGCTCAGCACGAACGGAGCGCGGACAATTCAGGTGTCGCTTTCGATCTGGAACAGCCGCAGCGGGTCCTTTGCCGGCAGCGGCAGCGGCTTGAGCCACGGGAAGGTTTCGCCGTGCGCCAGGCGATCATAGAAGCCGCCGCGCGCGCGGGCGCGATAGACGGTCGATTCGGCCATGTTGGGGCAGATCAGCAGCAAGGTCGCGCCGTGCCTGGCGGCGATTTTGCGGAAGGTCTCGGGCGAACCCTCGAAGGCGTGCTGGACGTCGAGGATCGCATCGCCATTGCGGTGATAGGGGCCGGCGACGGCATTGTGGTGCGTCACGGTGATCAGGCGCGGGCCGAGGTCGATGAAGGTGAACACGGTCTGCGCCGGGTAGCGATCGAGCGGCTCGAGCGCGGGCAGCGTCGGGCAGAAGCGAGTCGCCTTGTTGACGATCGCGAGGCGCGCATTGTGCTTGCCGATCGGCAGATAGGGGAGCAGCGCACCGACGAAGCCGCCGCTGGCAAAGGCGATCGCGCCGACGGTGCCGATCACGCGGACGAAGGCGCGGTCGTTGCCGAGCACCAGCGGCACCAGGATCCAGGCCAGTGCGACGGCGCCGGGAACGGCGAGCAGTTGCGCGTCCGAGCCGATCCGCACCTGCCAGAACATCATCGCGGTCGATGCGGCCTGCAGCGCGAGCAGCGACAGCCAGCCGACGACATGCGGCGCTCGGCGATGGCGCCACGTCGCCAGCAGGGTGCCGAGCAGGCCGATGAAGGGCATGATCCCGACCGCGAGTTGGGTCTTGATCGGCTGGGCGTAGATCGGCTTGGCCTCGCGGACATTGTCGAGCCAGTTCTTGGCCAATTCGGGCGACACTTGCTCGGGCCGGCCGAGGCATTGCGGGAACAGCAGCACGAAGCCCGCGCCGATCACCGCCGCGGCGATGGCGGCGAGCAGCAGCCGCAGCTGCCAGCGCCGCGGGCTCGCCAGCGCCAGCCCGAACAGCAGCGCGCCGGCGGCGACCATCACCGTCAGATAGACCGGGGTCAGCGCGTCGCAACGCATCACGCGATTGGCGTTCGAGGCGAATATGGCGAAGCCAAGCGCGCTGCCCCCCGACAAGGTCAGCGCATAGGTCGTCATCCGCGCTGCGGCGTTGCGGTCGGCGATCCAGCGCAAGGTGACGATCGCACCGGCGATCGCTTCATAGGGCAGCAGCTCGAGCCCGATCGACAGCGACAAGGCGGTGGCGATGCCGATCACCGCGCCGCCGCGCCGCCGCTCGGGATCGGTCAGCCCGGCGGCGAGCAACGACAGCATCGCGAGCTGCCAGCCGCCGAGATCGATCCGCTCGGGTGCATACATCAGCATCACCGTCGGGCAGCCGACCAGCAAAATGGCAATGGCGAGCGGCCAGGCGAGCGGTGCAATCAGCCGTCGGCAGGCAAGCCCCAGCGCGCTCAGCGCGATCGCCATCGGGATCAGCGGTGCGATCCCGCACGCCAGACGCTCGGCCCAGAATTCGCTCGTGAACAGCCGGAAGAACAGGATCAGTCCGGCGATCGGCAGATCGGGCAGCCGCGTCCAGTGCATGTCGAAGCCGCCGGGCGGGTTCATGCGATATTGGCGGAGGTTGTACCAGCCCTGGCCGTGGAGCAGCCCGCGGACCTGCATCAGCCGCATATTGTCGTCGGTATCGCCGAGCGAGAGCCAATAGACATGGCCCCAATCCTGCCACAGCGACCAGATCGCGATCAGCAGCCAGGCGAGCAGCGTCAGCCGCAGCCAGTTGCGCTCGAGTTCCTGCCTGATCGCCCAGGCGCCGCGGCTGTGGTTCAAAGGGCTTCCCTCACTCGGTGAACGCAATTACTGCACCCCCAAGAAAGAGCAAGGTGGCGCGTGGCGACGATAGCGGGGCAGATCGAACGGTGGCGGGCGAGCGGCATGCTCGGCCAGCTCGTGCGATTCGGCGTCACCGGGCTGGCGATGACGGCTTTGTATGCCGCGATCTACTGGCCGCTCGCCACCTTCGTGATGAATCCCAACCTCGCGGTGGTGATCGCCTTCGTCGTCGCCACCGCGGCAGGGCGCTATGCGCACGGCGCGATCAGCTTTCGCGGCCACGGCACACGCAGCCGGCGGACGATCCGGCGATTCTTCATCGTGCAGGCGCTCGGCTTCGTCATGCAGCAGGGCTTTACCTGGGTGCTGGTGACGGGCCCCTTCTTCCATGGCCCGACCTGGTGGCCGCTGGTGCCGGCGGTGAGCGTGGTGCCGCTCGTCACCTTCTGGCTCAACCGTTACTGGGCGTTCGCCTGATGGAACGCATCGTTTACGATCGCATGGCGGCGCACGATTCGACGCATTGGTGGTATCGCGCGCGCCGTGAAATCCTTTCCGACTATCTGAAGCGCCATGGCGGCTTGCCGGCCAATGCGCGCATCCTCGAAATCGGCTGCGGGACGGGCCACAACCTGCCGATGCTGGCGCGGTTCGGCCAAGTCGACGCGATCGAGATCGACGATGCCGCCCGAGCGATCGCCAGCGACCGGCTGGGCAAGCCCGTCTCCGGCGCGCCGCTTCCCGGACTCCCCGGGGTGGAGCGCGGCGCCTATGACCTGATCGCGGTGCTCGACGTGATCGAGCATATCGAGGACGATGTCGCGGCGCTGGGCGCGATGGCCGATTGCCTTAAGCCGGGCGGCAAGATCCTGATCGCGGTGCCCGCGCATCAATGGATGTGGAGCGCGCACGACGTCGTCAATCATCACCACCGCCGCTATTCGAAAGCGACGCTCGCCGCGGCTATCGAGCGCGCGGGGCTGCGCCACAACGGCTTGCGCTGGTTCAATTCGCTGCTGTTTCCCGTCGCGGTGGCGGCACGCTTCGCCGGCAAGCTCGCGGGCAAGGACGATAGCGACGATTCGCCGCCGCCCGCGCCGGTCAATGCCGCCTTCGAGGCGGTCTTCGGGCTCGAGCGCCATCTCGTCGGCCGCGTGCCGCTGCCCTGGGGCCTGTCGCTGATCACCCTCGCCTCCCGCGGCTGATTTTCCCAGCGGAACCACTGGCTTCGCCCCGCGTATTGCCACGCTGTGGCCGGCCGAGCGCGACATTGCGCTTTGCTGACCGACGGATTCTCGCGCCGTTCAGGTGGACGGGACGACAATCCGGCCAATGTCGCGGACTCGCCCGTCTGCGACACGACAAAGGAGAAGTGCCATGCGTTCGATGGTATTCGCGGCAGTCGCCGCCAGCCTGTTGGTTCCCAGCATCGCCAGCGCGCAGAGCGCGCGCGAGGTGCGCCGCGACCAGCGCGAGGTCCGCAAGGACATTCGCCACGGCAATTATCGGGAAGCGCGCGAGGATCGCCGCGAGATGCGCGAGGATTGGCGCGATTATCGCCGCGCGCATCGCAACGTCTATCACCGCCCGGCCTATGTCGGCCCGCGCGGCTGGCGCTATCGGCCGGTGACGGTCGGCTATCGCTTCGCCCCGGCCTATTACGGCCGCAATTACTGGGTGAACGACTGGCAGACCTATCGCCTGCCCCGTCCCGGCGCGCATCAGCGCTGGGTCCGCTACGGCAACGACGTCGTTCTGGTGAACACGCGCACCGGCCGCGTCATCGCCGTCAACAACGGCTTCTTCTGGTAAGAGCCACGGGCGCCGCCGGGCAATCCGGCGGCGCCCGCTTTTCCGGCGTCGACTCGGTTAGTCGGAGCGAGTTGTTACCGGCGCACGCCACCGCCGATCGCCGACCACCAGCGCTGCAAGCGGCCGCGTCTCGACGGCTGCTGCGTCCGCATCCAGGCGAAGATCCGTTCGGGAACGTCGATGCCGCAGGCGGCTTCGAGGCCCTGGAAGCCGGGCGCCGAATTGGCCTCGCAAATGCGATAGCCCTGCTCATCGAACAGCACGTCGATTCCCGCGATGTCGAGCTTCAGGATAGCGGCGGCGCGAACGGCCAGCGCGGCCATGTCAGGCGGCGGATCGAAGCGTAGCGCTTCGCCGCCCAGCGACACGTTGGATTTGAACCCGCCGTCGCGTGCCCGCCGTTCCATCGCCGCAACGGCGCGCCCGCCGACGACGAGGATTCGCACGTCGCGGCCGTGGCTGGCGCGGATGTAGCGCTGGAAGATGAAATCGGCGCCCGGTTTCGCACCATCGAGCAAGCTGGCGAGGTCGTCGAACTGGGCGCGATCCTGGCACAGCAGGACGCCGCCGCCGCGCGTGCCCTTGAGCGTCTTGACCACGACCGGGAAGCCCAGTTCGCGCTCGATCAGATCGACATCGACGGGGAATTTGGCCAGGATCGTGCGCGGGATCGCAAGCCCCTCCGCGGTCAGCAGCTGCATCGTGTGGAGCTTGTCGGCGACCGCCTCGATCGCCGCGGGCGCGTTGATCATCCGTACCCCCTGCCGCTCGAAGTGACGAAGCACGGCGAGCGTGAAATAATACGTCTCGGCGCCGGTACGGGCGATGATGAAATCGGGCTTTTCGAGGGTCTGGAAACGGTGCGAGGCGTCCCAGCCGCGCGCGGTGCCGACAATCAGGTCGAAATCCTGCGGCCGCAGCACTTCGAGCTCGATGCCCATTCGCCGCGCGGTTTCCTGGAAGCGAAGTATCTCGGGCACTTCGGGCTTGGCGGGATCGAGGGCGCGGTGAAAGATGATCCAGACGCGCATCGGCTGTGGAATCCTTGTCCGTTACCTCGATTCACCGCAGCATCGCGAGTTCGAGAAGCGACAAATCGCCGCAATCCCTACCAATCAGATAGGGAGATCGCCACCCGCAATATCTGCGAGCGCGGATAGGCCTGCTTTTCAGGAGAGGTGCGAAATCAGGCGGCGGCAGCGCGCCGCTCGACGCCGCCGAGCGAATTGGGGCCGGCGCTGGCGATCTCGACATGGATCAGATCGCCGATCGCGGCGCTGGTCGTCAGATGGACAGACTGCAGCCACGGCGACTTGCCGAGCATCTGGCCCGGCAGCTTGCCGGTGCGCTCGATCAGCACGTCGCAGCGCCGGCCGACGGTCGCGGCGTTGAACGCCGCCTGATCGCGGTTGAGCGCTGCCTGCAGGCGCTGCAGCCGCTCGTCCATGACATGTGGCTCGATCTGGTCGGCCATCGCCGCTGCCGGGGTGCCGGGACGCGGGCTGTATTTGAAGCTGAACGCCTGCGCGTAGCGGACCTCGTCGACCAGGCGCAGCGTGTCCTCGAACTCGGCATCGGTCTCGCCCGGAAAGCCGACGATGAAGTCGCCCGATAGCGCGATGTCGGGGCGTGCGCCGCGGACCTTGTCGAGGACGCGCAGATACGAATCGCGGCTATGGCTGCGATTCATCGCCTTGAGGATGCGGCTGTTGCCCGACTGCACCGGCAGATGGAGGAACGGCATCAGCTTCTCGACCTCGGCATGGGCGTCGATCAGCCCCTGCGTCATGTCGTTGGGATGGCTGGTGGTGTAGCGGATGCGCGCCAGCCCCTCGAGCCGATCGAGCGCGCGGATCAGATGGTCGAGCCCGCGGCCTTCGCCATCGGTCCAGGCGTTGACGTTCTGGCCGAGCAAGGTGATCTCGCGCGCGCCGGCATCGACCAGCGCCTTCGCCTCGTCGACGATCGCGGCGAACGGCCGGCTGACCTCGGCGCCGCGCGTATAGGGCACGACGCAATAGGTGCAGAACTTGTCGCAGCCTTCCTGCACGGTGAGGAAGGCGGACGGGCCGACCTTGCGGCGGGCGGGCAGCGCGCTGAATTTGGACGCGATCGGCATGTCGGTATCGAGCGCCGGCTTGCCCGCCGCGGCCTCGGCGACGAGCCGGGGCAGATTGTGATAGGCTTGCGGGCCGACCACGACATCGACCTTGGCCCGCGCGACGATCTCCTCGCCTTCGGCCTGGGCGACGCAGCCGGCGACGGCGATCATCGGATCGCCGTGTTTCCTCAACCGGCCGATGTCCGAATAGACCTTCTCGGTCGCTTTCTCGCGGATATGGCAGGTGTTGAGCACGACGAGGTCGGCGTCGGCCGCATCGACCGCGGTCATGCCCTGCCCGGCCATCAATTCGGCCATGCGCTCGCCGTCATAGACGTTCATCTGGCAGCCGAACGACTTGACGGCGAAGGTCTTGGGGGCAGGCTTGGTCATGATGGCGGCGCCTATAGCGCGGGCGCGCCGGGGCGTCGATGGATCAGCGCATCGCCTGCTCGATCCGCCGACGCGCTTCGGCGGCGATCGCCTTGCGGTCGGCGAAGGCGGCGGGGTCGAACGGCTCGAGTGCGCGGATCGTCACCGCGAAGCTGCCGCGATGGCCGAGAATCTTGAGCGCATTGGCCTGGCCCGATTCGTCGCCGACCCATGACACCAGCGTGTCGGCGGCGCCGTAATCGACGAGCAGCGGCTGCACCATCACGCCCGGCGGCGGCGGTTCGAGCGCGGCGAGCAGCGAACCCTTGAACGGCAGCAACTCGCCGGCGCCGCTGGTTGTTCCTTCGGGGAAGATCGTCACGGCCCAGCCCTCGCGAATCGCTGCGGCGACCTGGGCGATCTGGCCGGCAATGCCCATCCGGTCGCCGCGTGCGACGAAGATCGTGCGATTGAGCGTCGCCAGCCAGCCGACCAGCGGCGCGGCGCGCAACTCGGCCTTGGCGACGAACGCGCTGCCGGTGGCGCCGGCGATCGCCAGAATGTCGAGCCAGCTCGAATGATTGGCGAGAAAGATCACGTTGCGCTCGAGCGGCCGGCCGATGGCGCCGACGCGCGCGCCGCAAATACGCGCGGCAGCGCCGAGGAACAGCCGCGGCCAAGGCGACGGCAAGCGAAACAGCCGCCACAAGCCGTGGAGCGGCACGCAAACGACAAGCGCGGCGATCAGCCCGGCGACGCGAAGCGCCGCGCGGACGGTGGCGAGCCGGTCAGCTCTTGCGATCGAGAGCGACGCCATAGAGCTCCATGCGATGATCGACGAGGCGGAAGCCGAGCTTCTCGGCGATCTGCTTCTGGAGCTGTTCGAGCTCGGGATCAACGAATTCGATCACCTTGCCTGTCTCGACGTCGATCAAATGGTCGTGGTGCGATTCGGGCGCGGGTTCGTAGCGCGAGCGGCCGTCGCCGAAATCGTGGCGATCGAGGATACCGGCCTCCTCGAACAAGCGCACGGTGCGATAGACCGTGGCGATCGAAATGCCCGGATCGATCGCCGAGGCGCGCTCATAGACCTTCTCGACATCGGGATGATCTTCGGCGTCGGAAAGCACGCGGGCGATCACCCGGCGCTGCTCGGTAATGCGCAGGCCCTTCTCGTTGCACAGCGCTTCCAGGTCGATCTTGCGCGCCATCGTCTCCGTGCGTCTTCATTGTCGGCAGACAAATGTAGTCGCAGCGGACGCGCGAGGAAAGGGCAACCGACTCGCAATAAGCCGGCCGCCCATTTCCGTTCGTGCTGAGCTTGTCGAAGCACGTTTTCACCGCCGCCCTTCGACAAGCTCAGGGCGAACGGGTCGATGTTCTAGCTTCCCCGCCCGAGCAGGACGCGCGCTTGGCCCGCGATCTGCGCGAGCATCGCCGCACTCGGCGCCGGTGCCTGGCGCGCGCGCGCGACGAGGCGGTTGAACTGCGCGACGCGGGAGCCATTGGCTTCGATCCAGCGCTCGACCGCCGCCTGCGGATCGCCGTCGCCGCGCGCGAGGAAATCGAGCCGCAGCTGCTGGAAGTCGCGCGCCAGCCCGGCGATCAGCAGCCGCTCCCACGGATCGCTCGACGCGATCCGCGCGGCATTGGCCTGCGCCCAGTCGAGGCCAAGCGCTTCGCCCAATCGCGTGAAGGCGCGAGTCAGCACCGCCTCGTCGAGCTTCAGGCGCTGGCCGAGATCGGCGAGCCCGACCGCGCCGTCGAGCTCGAACAGCCGCACGACCTTGTGAACCAGCTTCTTGGGTGCGCCGACGGCGATCAGCTGCTCGGCGATGCGGCTCGAATGTGCGCGCGCCTCTTCGAGCAGCAAGTCCTTGGCCTGCTGGCCGAGCTGGTCGATGCCCGGCTGCAGCCGCGCGATCGCCGCGCCGGGGCCGGTGCCGGGCGCGCAGACGCGCAACAGGTCGGCCATTTGCGAGCGAGTCGCCACCGCCACCTCGTCGAACAGCGCCAGCCGCGCGGTTTCGGGCATGTCGGCGGTTTCGATCTCGGCCCAGAGCGAGGGCAGATCGAACAAGCGCTCGGCGGCGACGAACATCGCCGCGATGTCGGCGAGCGCGGCACCCTCCTCCTCGGCGAGTTCGAGCGGGTGGAGGACGCCCAAGCGGTTGACGATTCGGTTGGCGAGCTTGGTGGCGACGATCTCGTTGCGCAGGCGATGCTCGTCGATCGCCGCGGCGAACTTGTCGCGCATGGCCGGCGGGAAGGCAGCGTGGAGATCGCCGACGAGCTCGGGCGCGCGACCGAAGCCGGCAACCTCGATCGCATCCTGCAGCGCGAGCTTGGCGGTCGCCAGCAGCACCGCGAGCTCGGGCCGGGTGAGACCGCGGCCTTCCTGCTCGCGGCGGAGCAGGTCGTCGTTGCCGGCAAGTCCCTCGACCGCGCGGTCGAGCCGGCCCGCGGTCTCGAAAATCTCGATCACGCGGACGAAGCTCGGCAGCGAACGCGCGCCGTCATTTTCCATGATCGAGAGCGCCAGCGTCTGCAGCCGGTTGTCTTCAAGCACGAGGCGCGACACGTCGTCGGTCATTGCGGCGAGCAGCGTGTTGCGATCCTCGAAGGCGAGCCGGCCTTCGATGACCTCGCGATTCAAGGCGATCTTGATGTTGACCTCATTGTCCGAGCAATCGACGCCCGCCGAATTGTCGATGAAGTCGGTGTTGATCCGCCCGCCGCCCAGCGCGAAGGCGATGCGCCCGGCCTGCGTCACGCCGAGATTGGCGCCCTCGCCGATCGCCACCGCGCGCAGCGCCTCGGCATTGACGCGCAGGCGATCGTTGGCGGGATCGCCGACATCGGCATTGCTCTCGGCCGCGGCCTTCACATAAGTGCCGATGCCGCCGAACCAGATGAGGTCGACCGGCGCCTTGAGGATCGCCGAGATCAGCGCCGTGGGCTCGAGCTCGGCCGCCTCGATGCCCAGCACCGCCCGGATTTCCTTCGAAAGCTTGATCGTCTTGTCGGTGCGCGCGAACACGCCGCCGCCCTTAGAGATCAACGCCTTGTCGTAATCGGCCCAGCTCGATCGCGGCAGGTCGAACAGGCGCTTGCGCTCCTTCCAGCTCGCCGCCGGATCGGGATCGGGATCGAGGAAGATGTGGCGGTGGTCGAACGCCGCCTTGAGGCGGATCGCCTTCGACAGCAGCATACCGTTGCCGAACACGTCGCCCGACATGTCGCCGCAGCCGACGACGTCGATCGACTGCGTCTGCACGTCGACCCCGCGCTCGGCGAAGTGGCGCTGCACCGAAATCCAGGCGCCCTTAGCGGTGATGCCCATCGCCTTGTGGTCGTAGCCGTGGCTGCCGCCGCTGGCGAAGGCATCGCCCAGCCAAAAGTCGCGCTCGATCGCGAGCGCATTGGCGACGTCGGAGAAGGTCGCAGTGCCCTTGTCGGCTGCAACGACGAAATAGGGATCGTCGCCGTCGTGGAGGACGACCTTGGCGGGATGGACGACCTCGCCCTGCACGATGTTGTCGGTGAGCGACAAAAGCGCGCGGATGAACACGCGATAGCTTTCGGTGCCCTCGGCGAACCAGGCGTCGCGATCGGTCGCCGGCGAGGGCAGTTGCTTGGGATAGAAGCCGCCCTTGGCGCCGGTCGGCACGATCACCGCGTTCTTGACGCGCTGCGCCTTCATCAGGCCGAGGATTTCGGTGCGGAAATCGTCGCGCCGGTCGGACCAGCGCAGGCCGCCGCGCGCGACCGGGCCGGCGCGCAAATGAATGCCCTCGACACGCGGGCTATAGACCCAGATCTCGCGCCACGGCACCGGCGCCGGGAGGCCCGGAATGGCGTGGCTGTCGAGCTTGAACGCCAGCGCTTTCTGCGAGGCTGGAGCGAAGGCGTTGGTGCGCAGGATCGCGGCGATGACGCCCCGATAGGCGCGCAGGATGCGATCATCGTCGATCGCCGAGACGGCATCGAGACCGCGGTCGATCGCCTTGCGCGCCGCCTCGATCGCCGCCTCGCGAGTCTTCTGCGCGGGATTGTGCGCGGCATCGAAGCGCTCGATCAGCGCCGCCGTCACCTTGGGCGCGCGACGCAACGCATCGACGACGGTGGCGAGACCGTAGCTCATCCCCGCCTGGCGCAGATAGCGAAACCAGGCGCGCAGCAGCACCACGGCGCGGGGGCTGAGCCCAGCCTCGACGATCAGGCGGTTGAACGCGTCGTTCTCGGCCTTGTTCTCGAGCACCGCGGCGATCGCGGCTTCGAGCACCGAGGTGTCGCCGTCGCACAGGCCGTCGCTTCCCGAGATCAGGAAATCGTGGATGAAGCCGTGCTCGTCGCCGAGCATCTCGGTCGGCACTTCCTCGATCACGCGGAAGCCGAAATTCTCGAGCACCGGCACCGCGTCGCTGAGCGCGATCGGGCCGCCGTAACGATAGATTTTGAGCCGCGGGGTGCCGCGGCCGCAGCGATAGAGACGCACCTGGCGATCGTCGGTGCCGCTGAGCGCGGCGAAGCGCAGCACGTCGCATGCGGCTTCCTCGGCCGAATTGGCGTTGCGATAGCCCATCGGGAACTGCCCGGCGTGGCGAAGCGCGAGCCGCGCCGCGCGCGCTGGCTCGGCATGATCGCCGAGCGCCGCCTCGACCGCCGGCTGCCAGCCGCGCAGCATGCGTTCGAGCCGCTGGTCGAGCGCGGCGGTATCGGGCACGCGAGTCTCGCCGCGCAGGTCGAGCGTGTAGCGGATGAGCGCGACGACGCCGTCTTCCATCGCGATCGACCAGCTGAGCAGATCGGCATTCGACGCTTCGGACAGCATCTCGCCGATCGCCACGCGCCGTGCGGTGGTGAGGTCGTCGCGGGGCAGCCAGACGAAGGCGAAGAGATGGCGCCCGAGCGTCGACTGGACGATTACCAGCTTGGGTCGCGGGCGATCGGCGAGGCTCATCGCGGTGAGCGCGAGCTCCTCGAGCTGCTCGGGCTGGAAGGCCGTGACGAGATCGTGCGGCAGCGCGGTCAGCGCATGGGCCAGCGCCTTGCCCGTATGACCCTTGGGGTCGAAACCGAACTTGGCCTCGAGCTGCGCGAGCCGCGCGCGCAGCACGGGCACCGCCTGCGGCGGCGCGCTCAAGGCGGCGCTGGTCCACAGCCCGGCGTGGATCGACAGGCCGGCGATCTCGCCCTTGCCGCCGAGTACGGGCACGAGCGCGAGATCGAGCGGTACCTGGCGGTGCACGGTCGAGATCAAATTGGACTTGAGCAGCAGCGGCGCGTCGCCGCCCTTTTCGAACCAGGCGAGCGCGCGCTCGCGCGAAGCGGCGGCGAGGACCGGCGCCGAATGCTCGTTGCGCGCGATGCCGAGCGCCTCCGACACGCCGTCGCCGCGCATCCAGATTTCGTGGCCGAGCAAAGTGAAGTTGCGGTCGAGGAACCAGTGGAGCAGCGCCGCGCCCTCGAAACCTTGCTCGGTCCTGCCGAGCTGAACCGCGTCGGTTTCCATCGCGCGTTCGAGCTTGCGCCAATCGGCGACCGCGGCGCGAACGTCGGCGAGGTTGCGCTCGATCGCCTCGACCAGGTCGCGCCGTTGCCGGGCATCGACGCGCTCCGTCTCGATATAGATCATCGATTCGGGCGAGGCGCGGCCGCCCACGAGCTCCAGACGGCCGGCATCGTCCCGCGTGACGCACAGGACGGGGTGGATGATCCGCTCGATCGCGATGTTGTGCGCGCCGATCGTCGCCGCGATCGAATCGACCAGGAACGGCATGTCGTCGTTGACGATGCCGAGCCGCATCCGCCGCCGGCCCTCGTCGGCACCAGGCAGCGTCTCGATCGCCAGGTTGGCGGCGCCGGGCCTGCGGGTCTCGGCGAGCGCGGCGACGAAGCGTGCCGCCTCGGCGCGTTCGGCCTTGCCGAAGCCCTGGAGTTCACCGGGAAGCGCGCCGTCGACCAGCCGGTCGGCGAGGTCGTGCGACAAGGATTCGAGCGTTTTGGTCGACATGCGCGTTGCTATGCGCTTGTGCCGAATCCTTCTCAAGAGGCGCGCGAACTTAGCCCGAAAGCTGCGTTCGCGGCCGCTTGGCGGCGCCCTTTATTGCGCGGAAAAGCGGTGGCCGTGAAACGAAGCTGTCAGGCCGCTGCGGCGCGAATCGCGCGCTCGGTGAGCGTCGCCGCGCCGTCGATGCTGGCGATGATGTCGAGCGTGCCGGCGTCCGTCGCGCGAGCCAGCAGCGTGACATAGTCGCCCGCGGCCGCTTTGGTTGCGATCGTCACGCTGGCGAGCGCGGGGCGCGAATCGAGCGTGGCACGCGCCCGCGCAGCCTTGGTCGGGCTGGCTGCCGGGCGGCGCGCCTCGCGGGCAGCCTTGACGATACCCTTGATGCCGCCCTCGGCGCCATCGAGAAAGGCAACGAGCCCGCCGTGATCGATGCCCTGGCGGCGCGCTTCGGCGAGCACGGTGGCGAATTCAGTGAGCCGCGTCTTGTCATAGTCGGCGCCGAATACGAGCTTGACGATCGGCGTCATCGGCGCCCGCGCCTGCGCAGCGATCCCCGCCTCGGCGAGCAGCGCGGCATAGCCGGCGCGATCGAGGTCGGTTGCAAGCGCGAAATCGTGCGCGCGGCCGAGCGCGCGATACAGCGCGGAGCGGCTGCGCGTATCGGCGGCGCGTGCCGCAGCGGCGGTCTGGCGCGCGAGCATCAGCCGATCGGCGAGCGACGCGGCCGCGGGCAGGGGCTCTTCCTCGACCACCATGTCCGGCTCGGCGAGCGCGGAGCCGGGGCCGTCGGCCCAGACCGGCGCGGTCGGGACCGGGCGCGGCGGCGCATTGCGCACCGCATCGTCGATCTCGGCGTCGAGCCTCGCCTGGGTGGCGGCGTCGACCTGTTCCTTCCAGTTGATCACGCCATAGATGAAGTCGATCGCCTCGCCGTCCGACGAGAAGGGCATCAGGATGCCGCGATACAACGTGTTGTTGCCGCGGGCGCCGACGAACTCGGCCTCGAAGCCGATCGGCGCGCGGTTGGCGATGATCTGCAGATAATGGTCGGTGAGCCGCGACAGGAGCGACCGGCTCGGCACGTCGGCGATCGAGGAAATCGTCGCATCGAGCGCGCACTCCTCGCGCAGCGCGCGACCGAGAAACTGGATTCGCGGATTGTCGAGCCCGTGGGTGAAATCGAGCAGCACGCTATTGGGGCCGAAATCGGCGATGCGATCGGGGTCGAGATCCTCGATCGAGGGATAAGCGCGCCCGCCGAGCAGCGACACCCAGTGATTGTACGCGCGCACATGCATCCGCCGTTCGTCGGTGCCGATCGCATGGGAATCGCCGCCAGCGTCGGAGTGATGCTCCTCACCGGCCGAATCGCCTTCGTCGCGTTCCACATCGTCTTCGAAGCCGCGCGCGGTATCCATACGCTGTCCCCGGGGTCCCCACTGTTCCATTGCCCGGGGTTTTGCGCCTCGTGTGGTAAACTTTGCGTAAAACCTGCGCGGATGGTTCGGCGCTTGTCAGTCCGCTTGCGACCTGATAATCGCGCCGCCTTCCAGCCGCCCCGCACATCCGGGGCCGGAGCGCCGCTTTAGCTCAGCTGGTAGAGCATCGCATTCGTAATGCGGGGGTCACAGGTTCGAGTCCTGTAAGCGGCACCATTTCAGTATAGCATCGGCATGCGGGTTCAGCCGCGAAGGTTGCGTTTGAGCGTCAGCGCGCCGTCGGCATCGAGCGGCTGGCGGCAGGCCCAGCGCAGCGAGTGGCGGACACCCTTCACTTCGAGCTCGGCGCGCAGCTTGAGCCCGGCCCAGTCGCGCTTGCCCGGCCAGGCGAGCATCGCCTGGCGGATGCCCGTCGGCTTCGGATAGCCCGCATCGACACAACCGCTCGCGACGATCTCGCCCTTGGCGTCGCTCAACGTCAGCCGGACGACTCCGGGCGGGGCCGCGACGCCGTCATTGGCGAGGCCGATCACGACGCCAGCGCCGCCGTCGCGCTCGAACGGCCAGACGAAGACGGGGTAGATACGATAGCCGATGCGGCGTGCGGCGTGATCGATCGGTCCGGGATATTTGTCGTAATAACTGAGCACGTTGGCCGCGGCGATATGGTGCCAGTTCCATATCGACCAATAGTTCGCCCCTACCGCGAGGACATGGGCAATGATCTGCTCGTTCTCGGTGACGCCGTCCTCGATGCCGAGCTGGTCGGCCGCGCCGGTGGTCATGCCCACCTCGCTGACCGCGGCGGTCCAGGCCGGGCGATTGCTCAACGCCTCGATCTGCGTGGTCTCGATGAAGATCGTGTCGCTGCGAATCCAGTTGTTCGATCTCACCGTGCGGTCGAGCATCGCCGCGTTGCCGACATTGTTGAAATCGGGCTGCGTGTTGGTGACGATCGGCGTCTTCGTCCAATGCCGCAGCTGCGTATCGAGCATGTGCAGCATGGTCGCTTGCGCGATGGCGTTGCTGGGAAAGACGTTGCCCTCGAAGGGCCAAGTGTGCCCCTCGCCCCAGAAGCCGTACATCATCGTGTCCATATACTCGACGTCGGGGCTGCCGTTATATTGGTCGGCAAGCAGCGCGTTCAGCTCCCCGAACGCGGCTTGATAGGCGGGGTCGTCGTAACGCGGCATCGCGTGTTTCTTGCGATAGCGGACTTGGGATCGATCGCCCGGCCAGCTGCCTTTCAGCGGGACGTAGGGCACCTTGTCCATGAGGAATTGCGGCATTCCCGGCTCGGGGAAGTCCGGGTTCTCCAGCATGATGCGAAAGCCGACGCGTTTGCCGTATTGCCGCGCGACATCGAAGGTGATGCGCCACCAGTCGGGCAAATCGAGCGCGCCGGGCCGGGTCTGCACCTCGCGCCAATTGGGGCGGAGATAGACCTTCTGGACGAAGGGAAGCTTGATCAGATCCTCGATCGACCGTTCGAGCGTTTGGCCGGGAAGGCGCGGCGGGCCGATATCGCCCGAGATATAGACGGTGAGTCCCATGCCGTAATTGGGCACGATGTCGCGCGAGGGCGCGGTCGCCATGACGACTTCGCCGCCCGGCGCGTTGGCATCGGCGCCGTAATTGGTGAACGGGCCCTGATAGAGACGATCGGAAACCGGCGGGCCGCTGCCCCAATCGTAGCCCGCCCAATTGTGCTCGAGATATTGCGCCGGTGCCCGCGCGGCGATGGCGGAGGCGGCGAGACCGGCGGCGCCGGTCTTGAGGAAGTCGCGGCGCTTCAACTCAGGCATCGGCGATCTCCCTGGCGACACGCGCGGCGGAGCGGACGCACGATTCCATCCCGCGGCTCAGCGCGTCGGCATAGGTTCCGGCGAAATAGAGGCGACCGTCGGGCTTCATGATCTCGGGCCAGAATTGGCGCAGCGTGCCGGGCGCGAAGGGCTCCATCTCGCAGGTCGGCGCGAACTGGTCCTGGCTCCAGTCATAGGTCAGCGCCTGGACGATCGTGTCGCTCTTGCCGGGATAGACCTCGCGGAAGGCGGCGAGCACGCGTTGCGGCGAGAGGCCGCTGGGGCCGAACGCCTTGAGGATGACGCGCGTCCTGCTCGCCGCTTCGGGGACGACCCAGATCGACTGGATGTCGGGATGCTCGAAGTTCATCGCCAGGTTGGTGAAGCCATGGTCGAGCCAGAACTTGCTCTCCGCCTCGAACACGAAGAACGGGTGTGAGCTGTAGGTTACGTTGTCGACGACGAACTGCTTGGCCGGCGACAATGTCGGCGTCACCGGAATGCGGCGGAAGACCGGCAGCGAAATCGCGTTGACCAGATAATCGGCGCGCATCGTCTGCGGCTCGTCGCGGCCGTAGGCGGTGTAGGTCACCGTCACGCCGTCCGCATCGTGGTTGATTGCGGTGATCGGGTGGTTGAGCTTGACCCGCGTGCCGAGTCGGGCGGCGAATGCCTTGGGCATTTCCTCATTGCCGCCCTTGAGGTGGAAGGTTTCGCCCTCGGACAGCGGGATGCCGCGCTCCTTCATCACCGCGAAGCGCCAGACGCCGTAGAGAGCGTTGACATGCTGGCCGCCGAGGTAATCGCGAGCGCGTTGCGAGGCGCCTTGTCGTGCGTACAGCGCGTCGAGGTCGATCGCGTCGAGCTCGTCGCAGCCGTTGCCGAACGGCTGACTCGGATCGTGGAAGCGCGCGATATGATCGGCGAGGTAGAGCGCCGGCAGCTCGTACCATGGACGCTGGGCGAGGAAGGCGACTTCCTTGGCGTTGAAGCCCAGGGCATTGAGCGTCGCGGGATCGGCAAGCTGCGCGTCGGTGTAGAACGTGCCGCCGATCTGCGTCAGCTGGCCGTTGTTCGCGGGCAGCGGCGAGCCTTCGGCATTGGGATAGGGCGCCGCCTCCAGCCCGAACGCTTCGACATAGCGGAAGAACTGCTCGTAACCGGGCTTGGTCAGGTGATCGGCGCCGTAATCGGCCCACAGCCCGTCCGACAGGCCGTCATGCCCGGTGAAGACGTGCCCGCCGTAACGGCCCGAGGCTTCGAGCACGGTGACGTCCACGCCGCGCTGCATCAGTTCATAGGCGCAGGCGAGGCCGGTGATCCCCGCGCCGGCGACGATCACGCGCTTGCCGGTCGCGGAATGCTGGGCCTCGGCGGTCGCCGGGAGGATCGAGGCGCCGATGCCCGCGGCGACGGTCTTGAGGAAGGCGCGGCGCTCCATCGGATCAGGAGCCCGAGCCATAGACGACGACGGTATCGCGCCCGGCCGCCTTGCCCGTATCCGGCTTGAGCGGCCCGGTGTAGAAGGCCGAAAGCGCGACCCCCGCGTGGGGACCGGGCTTGGCGGGCGCGGTCATGCGGAAGCTGCCGCTTTTGCCGATCGAATATCGGACGGCCGGGTCATTGCCGTGCACGACGATCCACTGCGCGATCGCCGTCGCCGCAGCCGGCGAGAGATCGGGATGCGGCGGCATCGCGCCGCCGCCCCAGGCGCCGCTCGATCCGTTGCGGATATGGTCGGCGAGCGTCGCCGCCGCAGTCGCCTGGCCGGCATAGCGCTTGCCGATCGCGGCGAACGAGGGGCCCGCCGAGTTCGCAGCGAAATCGTGGCACCCCATGCAGTTCGATCGGCTGATCCGCGCGACGCCTTCGGCAAGCGGGTCCACATTGCGCGCCGAGGGCGCATCGGCATTGGCCACATAGGTCGCGCGCAGCACGACGGCGTTCGCGGGCAACTCGCCATATTTGGTCGACTTGCCGTCATAGCTGACGATGACGGCGTAGGGCGCCTGCGCATCCCACGGCAGGCGGCTGCGATCGGCCGGGCTGGTGATGTCGACGGTGAGGCCCGACGGCGTCGCCGGCGCGGCATGGAGCAAGACGGCAAAGGATGAGGCGGAGAGCGCCGCGATCGAGAGGCCGATGGTCTTCAACATCAAGGCGTTCCTCCGCTGGATCGATCAGGCCGGCGCCTCGCCGACCTGATGCGCGGCGTAGAGCGCCGCGCCATAGGCCGGGGAATGGCGCGGTTCGACGACCTGATAAGGGCCGTTGGCGCGCAGCCGCGCCTCGAGCCGTGCGCGCACCGACTCATCGTTGGTCAGCACGCCGCCCGACCAGGATAGCGGCACCGGCTCGTCGGGCGCGAAGCCGAGTTCGCCGCGCAGCGCCTCGGCCATCGCGGCAAGCTCGGCGGCGGCGGCATCGTGGATGGCGATCGCGGCCGGATCGCCCGCCGCGACCGCTTCGGCGACGATCGGCGCGAGGCCGGCGATCTCGTCGCGCTGCAAGCCGCGCTCGCCCATCACCGCCGCGCAGATATCGAGATCGTCGGCGAGCCCGAGGCGGTGGCGGAAGGCGTCGTGGAGCGGCCCCTTGGGCAGCCGTCCGTCGCTCATCCGGGTGAAGGCGTTGAGGCCCTGGATCGCGATCCAATAGGCCGAGCCTTCGTCGCTGAACACCTCGCCCCAGCCGCCGGCGCGTGCGGCCTTTCCCTGCCGCTCGCCATAGCCGATCGAGCCGGTGCCGGCGACGAGGTTGATCCCGTCGGCGCAGGCCAGCGAGCCCGCCCAGCCGCAGATCATGTCGTTGCCGCAGCGATAGCGATCATGGCCGAGCAGGCGGCGGCATTGCCGGTCGAGCTGCGGGTCGGTCGCGCTGTCCTCGCCGAATGCGGGCAGGCCGAAAAAGGCAAAAGCGAGATCGGCGGGCGTAATGTCGAGCTGGGCGCAAATGCCCGCGATCCCGGCTTCGAGGGCGCGCACCGCGCCTGCGATGCCGACCTGCAAATGATAGGTCGTGCCCTCGATTTGCCGCGCGACCACCGCGCCGGCGGCGTCGATCGCGACGAACTCGGTCTTGGTGCCGCCGCCATCGACGCCGAGGAAGATGCGTGCGGCGCTCATACCGCCGAGTGGATGCGCACGCCCTGCACGACGCGGTTGACGGTGCCGGTCGTGTTGGGCGTGTCGGGCGTCAGCCCACGCGCCAACGAAGCGTGCAGCGCAAAGAGCTGCGCCGGAACGATATAAGGGAACATGAGGTCGGTATCGGGAGCAGTCGCCAGCCCGCCGACCGCGATCGTCTCGCCGATCTCGCCGTCGGCCGATACCGCGAGCACCGCCCCGGCGACGCGATCGCCACGCAATTCCTCGATCATGTCGCGATCATAAGCGCGCGTCAGCGGATCGTTCGAGACGAAAACCACCACCAAGGTGTCGCGATCGACGAAAGTCTTGGGTCCGTGACGGAAGCCGAGCGTGGTATCGAACATTGTCGCAATTCCGCCGTCGGTGAGCTCGAGCAGCTTGAGCGCCGCCTCGCGCGCCAGACCCTGGAACGGACCGCTGCCGAGATAGACGACGCGGCGGAAGCCGCGCGCGGCGAGCGCCGCCATGCGCGGTTCGATCGCCAGCACGCGATCGACGCTGCTGGCGATCGCCTCGATGCGCGCGGCGAAGGCGGCGATCCCCGAGAAGATCGCTAGCGCCGCGAAGGTCATCGCGGTGAAGCTGGAGGTCATCGCGAAGCCGCGGTCGTGGGTCGCCTCGGGCAGGCTGACGACGTGCGCATTGTCGCCGGCGCGCCGGGCGAGTGCACCCTCGGCGTTGCAGGTAATGATGAGGTGATGGGCGTTCCTGACGCGCGCATCGATCAGTTCGACCGCCGCGATGCTTTCGGGGCTGTTGCCCGAGCGGCCGAACGAGACGAGCAGCGTGGGCGCGTCGGCGCGCAGATAGAGGTCGGGCGCGCTGACGATGTCGGTGGTAGCGACCGCTTCGACGCAGCGGCCGGTGGTCCGCCCGAGCCATGCCGCGAGGCACTCGCCGATGAACGCCGAGGTGCCCGCACCCGCCAGCACGATCCTGAGGTCCGGCTTGGCGAGAAGCGGCGCGAGGAAGCTCTCGATCGCTTCGCGCTCCGCGCCGAGCAGCGCGTGGGTGGCGCGAAGCGTCTCGGGCTGCTGGAGGATTTCGCGGCGCGTCCAGGGCTCGGCGCCGCCGGCCGCCGCGGGCGCGACGGAGAGGAGGTCAGACATTGGGGTGGCAGGCTCCGTGATAGGCGTCGAGCGTCGCGCTGATATGGGCGATCACCAGATCGACCGGATCGAGCGACGCGCGGCCGGCGCGATGCGCGGCGAAGGCGACGGGGAGGTACTGGCTGACCAGCGGCAGCGGTGGTGCGTGCTCGCGCAGGTTGGCGAACAGCTTGTCCTGCGCGGCGGCGATCACCGGATCGGGCCAGTAATAGCGGATGCGGTCGCTGAAGCTGTAGTTGAGCTGGAAATCGAGGCTCTCGCCGCTGCCGTGATAGTATTTCGCCCAATTGGCGGGCTCGGCGTGCATGCGCTCGATCGTCACGTCGCGCAGGTTGGCGCGCTGGTCGGGGGCGATCCACTCGCGCTCGATCGCATCGAGCGCCCACAGCGCCTCTCGCAGCGCGAAGGTGACGCCGGGGCCGACCTTGAGGATTGCGAAATGGTCGCGGACGAGCGCGGCGAGCGCGGCAGGCGTCTGGTAGTCGGTCGAATGCGCCTCATAGATGATGTGAGGAACCGGTTCGATCGCAGCGCTGAGCGCTCTCGCCTTTGCCGGAACATAATCGACCACCTTGTCGTGATCGAATTCGACGCCGGGCTGGACGACGGTGGCGATCACCCGATCCCACGCGCTCGACAGGCCCTGCTCGGCGAACAGGTCGCGGTGCATGGCGATCGTCGCCAATGCGGCTTCGGGCGTGGTGACGGCGAGTTCGTCCAAATCCTCTGCCGCGCCGCCCGGAACCGGGACTTCGGTGCCGATGATGTAGCTCGGCGCGTTGGCGGGATCGCCTGAATAAGCAGCCTCGGCGGCCTTGCACAGCCGCGCGGCGCGTTCGGCGATGGTGCGTTCGGGGAGCGGGACGGGATCGTCGGCGCAGCTCATCGAGCAATCGAGGTGGATCTTGCCGAAGTCCGCTGCGACATAATCGGCGACCATCACCTCCGCCTTGGCCATTGCTTCGTCGGCCGGGAGGCTGGTCCAGGCGTTCGGCCCGAGATGGTCGCCGCCGAGCGCCAGCCGCTCACGCGGGAAGCCGGCGCGGTCGGCGATTGCCCACACGAAGTCGCGGTAATCAGCGGGTTTCATGCCGGTGTAGCCGCCGTCCTGATTGACCTGGTTCGAGGTCGCCTCGATCAACGCGAGCGGCGTATCGTGCGCCAGTGCGTGGCGCAGCGTCGCCTCGATCACCAGCGGGTGCGCCGAACAGACCGAGGTGATGCCGACGCGCTCGCCCGCTTTGTGCCGGGCGATGAGGGCACGGATGTCTTTCATGCTTGCTCCTTGAGATCGCCAAATGGATACAAGGAAAGAAAAGGAAACGCAAGAAAATGATGCATAATGAAATTTACGCTGTAACTGGTTCGGCGGCGGGCTCGACGCTCTCGTCGGCGGCGTCGGGCTCGATCGCCAGCATCACAGACGCGGCGAGCGCCAGCACTAGCCCGATGATCTTGAGCGTTCCCGGCATCACCCCCAGCGCGATCAGCGAGATGATCGCGGTGGCGAGCGGGGCGCCGGCGTTGGAGAGCGGCGCTACGATGATCGCCTTGCCGTAGCGGAAGGCGAACACCAAAGTCAGCGCGCCGATCGCGTTCAATACCTGGATGCCGGCGGCGAGCGCGGGGCCGTCCCAGCCCCAGTTGATCGGCTGCGACCGATCGGTGAGCAGCCAGGCGACGGGCACCAGCAGCAGCCCAGCGATCATCATGTAGAAGAAGATGCCCTCGGCCGACATGTGATTGTTGGCCGACTTCATGAAATAGGCCTGCACGCCCCAGCACAGCATGACGATCAGCGCGAGAACGAACCAGGTCGAGCCGCTCGTCGCGGCGCCGTCGGCGGGTGCGTAGTTGAAGATCGGCAGCGCGATCAGCGCCAGCACGATTCCGAGCACGCCGAGCTTGCCGGTGCGTTCGCCGAGCAGCGCGAACGACATGATGATGGTGACGAGCGGCGACAGCGAGATGATCGGGAAGATGAGGTACGCCGGTCCCCGCGTCACCGCGTAGAACAGCACCATCTGCCCGCCCGCGCCGAGCAGCCCGATCGCCATGCCGTAGGCGATCGCGCGCGGGCTGCGCTCGAGTTTGCCGCCGCCCATGCGCAGAGCGATGAATGCCGGCGGGATCATCGTCAGCGCCCAGACGCAATAGACCAGTGTGTCGGGGAAGCCGTGCTCGGGCGACAGCGACGAAAACGCGCCCCAGAAACCCCACAGGACGACAGTGACGAGCGCATTGATCAGCCAGGCGCGGCCGCTCGGCATGGGCGTGGCGGTCATGCGGCGGCTCCTGCGGGCGCGGCTTCGATGACGAGGAAGCGTTCGAAGCTGGCGTCGATCCGGTTATCGGCGGCGCTCGCGGTGCCGAGCGGCTCGCCGGTGAAGCTGTTGGTCAGCCTGTAGCGCCCCTTGCCGAGGCCGCGCAGCTCGACCGGCCCCTTCCAGGTCTTGGCATAGAAGGCATAATGCAGCTTGCCGTCGGCGGCGACGACATGGCCCTCGGGCTTGTCGAAGCCGATGTCGTAGAGCTCACCGCGATACTGCCCCTTGGACAGCATGTTCTTGGCGTAGAGCGCGATCCACTTGCGCCACAGCTTTTCCTTCTCGGGCGTCAGCACGAAGCCGCCCGGCGGCAGCGGATCGGTGGTGTGCTCGCTGTCCTTCGGCCAGGTGAACTTGGTCGAGGGAATGGCGCCGATGCCGTAGGTCGAGGCGAAATCGTCGCCGCCGTCGCTCAGCTCGACATGATCCCCCGAAAACGGCGCCGACGGCCCCATCATCGCCTTGAAGGTCTTGCCCTTGAGGCGGACCTGCCACGAGGATTCGGGATCGGAGGCGGGCGTGTTGTTCATGCCCGGAATGTTGAAGAAGGCGAACGAATCGCCGCACGGGCAGATCTCGATATTGGCGTCGGGATTGATCGCGATCGCGGTATCGTAGATCGCCTTCCAGAAATCCTGCAGCTTCTCGACCGACTCTTCCGGCCGCGCGTGATTGTGCGCGGGATTGTAGCAGGGGGCGACGCCGTTCAGGTCCTGCCCGTCGATCTTCAGCCCCTCCCAGCCCCAGTCGCCGATGATCCGCCGCGTGACGTCCTTGAAATAATCGACCGTCGGCTGATAGGCCGGACACAAGGTATAGCTGTTCCACCAGCTGACATTCTGCGCGCTGCCGCTCGCGTCGAGCAGCAGCATGTCGCGATGCTCACGCATCAGGTCGCTGGCCGGCGCGGCCGACAGCGGCGAGATCCACAATTTGGGCCGCATCCCGTAGCTCTTGATGCGGTCCGCCATCGCCTTGAGGTCGGGATTGCCGCCGGGGAAGCGGCTGGTGTCGGCGACCCAATCGCCGATCGACTTCTGCCATCCGTCGTCGAGCACCGCCCAGGTGCACCCGACCGACTTCGCCTTGTCGAGCGTGCCATAGACCTGCTCGGGCGTGACGTTACGTTCATACCCCCAGGCGCACCAGATCGGATCGTAGCTCGACTCAGGGATCGGCGGGGCGGCCAGACCGCGCTCGGCCATGATGCGGCGATAGGCGTCGAGCGCGGCGAAATGGTCGCCGGGGTGGACCATGATGAAGGTTTCGGGCAGCGTCACCGCCTCGCCGGGCGCGAGCACGATCGGCTGGTCGCCCTCCAGCGCGATCCGCGTGCCGCCGGGCTGCGAGGCGACCGGCAGCGCGATCAGCTTCGGCACCCGCTCGACATGGCCGACCGCGAGGCCGACATCGGGCCGCCAAACCACCGACACCGGGGTGCCGCCGCCGTAATCGGAGCCGTTCATCCCCATATAATTGCGCTGCTGGAAATCGGGGCGCACCGGCTGCACCCAATCGCGCCGATCGGGATGCGATGAGCCCGAAAAGGTCCACGCACCCTTGGGATGCGAGAGCAAGGTATGTGCCGCCGACCACCAGGCGGCGATCGTCACCGGCTGCCTGCCGAGGTTGCGGTAGCGCACCGTCATCAGCGCAGCGCCGGGCCTGGCCTCGTTGAAGGCGAGGTCGATTCGCTTTTCGAGCGATCCGGCAGCGACGCCGCGCAGGCTCACGCGCTTGCCGCCGGACGCCGCGCCTTGCTTGCGATCGAGCAACAGGAAACGATCGAGCACCTTGCCGTCGGCAAGCCGAACGCCTTCGCTCGCCTCGAGCGCGGTCAGCGTCTGCCCTTGCCACGACAGCCGAGAATGAAGCGCACTGTCAAAGTCGATCGTCAGCACGCCGTCGCCGGCGGTCGCTGCCGGCGCGGCCGCCGCCCAGGCTCGTCGCGGCGAAGCCACCGCCGCGGTGATCGCCGCCGCGCCGCCCATCAGCCCGGCCAGCGTCGCCCTGCGCGTGAGTTCGCGATGGCCCATTTCGATCTTCTCCTCGCCGGTTGTCGCGCCGGCGTTCGCCCGGTCAAGTCTCAAGCTTGCACAAGCCACGCCGGTTAAGCAAACGAAAATGAAGCCGACCAATTCGTTTTGTTTCAATAGTCCTGCTTTGCTCTCTGCCGGGTGCGACCGAATTGCCGGCTGTGCTCACTTCCGCCAGACGAACTTCGTATTTGTCCTAATCGGGTAAGCTATTCATTCAAAAGGGATAACTCTTAAGGCGACCCACTCACTGCCGCGCTCGGGCAAAAAAAGAGTTGCCATGTTGCGAAACGCGCTACAGAATGAAACATAGTGAAATTAAAATAAGGATTGAGGGGGAGGCTATGGCTTCACAGACGTTCCGCGCGACTACCCGCCTTTTCGCCATGGCGCTCGCGTCGGTATCGACCGCGGCGCTGGCGCAGAGCCAGTCTTCGGCTCAATCCTCGGCCGCGGCCAGCACGTCGGACACCGCCGCCGCCGATCAGGCGACGCAAGACATCATCGTCACCGGCATCCGCGGCAGCCTCGACAAATCGGTCGAGATCAAGCGCCAGTCCGCCGTGGTGCTCGATTCGGTCAACGCCACCGAACTCGGCCGCTTCCCCGACAGCGACGTCGCCGACTCGCTCTCTCACATCACCGGCATCACCATCAATCGTACGACCGGCGGCGAAGGCCAGTATGTCAGCGTCCGCGGCCTCGGCTCGCAATACAACATCACCACGCTCAACGACCGCATCCTGGCGACCGACGACGACGGCCGCGACTTCGCGTTCGACATCCTGCCCGCCGATGTGATCTCGGGCGCCGACGTCTTGAAGTCCCCGCAGGCGGCAGCGGTCGAAGGCTCGATCGGCGGCACCGTCAACCTGCGATCGGCCCGGCCGCTCGACCATCGCGGCTTGCACATGGCGATGCGCGCCGAGGGCAATTACAACGACATGTCGCACTACAAGGGCTACAAGCTCTCGGGCTTCGTCAGCGACACCAACAGCTCGGGCACCTTCGGCGCGTTGCTCGGCGTGGTCTATTCGGACATGAAGTTCCGCACCGACGCGCTCAATTACTCGACCTGGGATCCCTATAGCCCCGGCGTCTGGCCGCCCGCGCCGACCGCCGACGGAGAGCCGCCCGCCGATGCGATGCCGGTCAATGGTCTGTGCTGCATCCAGTTCGGCTCGGTGGTCGACCGCAAGAAGCGCCTGGCGCTCACCGGGACGGTCGAGTGGAAGCCGACCGATACGCTGCACGTCACGCTCGACGCGATGTACACCAAGCTCCACGACCCGCAGGTCGCCTACAACCAGAGCTATTATCCCGATTTCACCTATGACGCGAACGGCCTGCCCGAATGGTCGAACGTCACGGTCGAAAACGGCTACATCACTGCCTTCACCGCCAACAATTTCGATCCCGAGCTGGTCAACCAGACAATCCACCGCGAGGTCAGCACCTATCTGATCGGCGGCAATGTCGAATGGCGGCCGACCGACCGCTTCACGCTGCGCGGCGACGTCTATCGCTCGCACGCCAGCCGGCCCGAGGGCGGGCTCGACACCTTCCTCACCGCCGGACTCGTCTCGCCGACGCCGTACAATCAGAACGTGATGACCTTCAAGGCGAACAAGGGCAAGATGCCGGACATCAGCGTCACTTTGCCCGACGGCAGCGATTACGCGACGGCGCTGGCCTCGGGCGCGCTCGACGACAACAGCCTGTGGAGCACGCATTATGACGGCCTGTCGGGCGACACGATCAAGGACACGGTGACCGGCGGCAAGCTCGACGCGACCTATGAGATCGACAACAGCGTGCTCAAGCATATCGACGCCGGGGTGAGCTTCCTCAAGCGGTCGAAATCGCGCCGCGACATTTCGAACGACTGGACCAACGGCTCGAACCAGTACAGCACGCTCTACAACACCATGCCCGGCCAGCCCGGCCCGATCACCTTCGCGTCGATGGGGCAGGACGTCATCTCGACCTTCAAGTTCCCCAATTACTTCGCCGGCGCCGGGGGCAATTTCCCGCGCACGCAGGTGCTGATCAACGCCGACGCGCTGCTCGCCGGCCTGAAGGCGCTCGACGGCACGCCCAATTACACCTCGGGCGAGGGCGTCTACAATTTCGCCGATACGCTGCCGCAGTTCAATCCGACCAATTCCTATGTGGTCAGCGAAAAGACCATCTCGGGCTATATCGAGGGATCGTTCAGCGGCTATGGCTGGACCGGCAATATCGGCCTGCGCCTCGTCCACACCGAGACCCACGCCGCGACCGCGATCAACAAGATCATCTCGGTGACGGTCAAGGACACCGCCAACCCGACCGCATCCGCCGTGACCGAATATTCGGAAGCCTCGCCGCTTTCCGCCAAGGGCAGCTATACGATCCCGCTCCCCTCGGCGAATGTCAATTTCGGGCTGACCGACAAGCTCCACCTGCGTGTCGCCGCGGCGCGGACGATTGCGCGTCCCGATCTCAACCAGTTCGCGCCGACCGAGACCGACGACACCAGCAACCAGAATTACGTCGTCTATTATGACGGCAACGCGGCGCTGAAGCCGATCAAGGCGTGGCAGTTCGATGCCTCGCTCGAATGGTATTACCAGCCCAACGACATGCTGTCGGCCGCGGTGTTCGGCAAGAAGTTGAGCGGCGACATCACCACGATCGAGCGCAACGGCGTCGATATCGGCGCGGTCGGCTGCTTCAACGGCAATCCCTGCACCCCGCTCTTGTTCAGCGTGGTCGAGCCGATCAACGGCGACGATTCGCGCGTCTATGGCGTCGAGCTTTCGTGGCAACACATGCTCAAGAACGGCTTCGGCATCCGCGCGCAGTTCACGCATACCTGGAGCGCCTCGACCGTCGAGGGGCAGAATGTCGGCACCATTGCCGGCATTTCGCCGACCACGTATTCGATCAACCCGTTCTACGAGAAGGGGCCGATCTCGCTCAGCGTGTCATGGGATCATTCGAGCGGATTCACTTATGCCACCTTCACCGAGATCGACGGCGTGCCGGCGATCGCCAAGGCCTATGACTGGGTGACGGCGACGGCCTCGTTCGACATCACCAAGCGGATCAAGCTGACGCTCGAGGGCCGCAACCTCACCAACTCGATCGTGCGCACTTATCTGAACGGCGATCCCAACATCATCTGGGCCTCGGGCGCGACCGGCACCGGAAGCAGCATCGGCGCGGGCTACACCGCCTATGGCCGGACGTTCACCGCAGGCGTGCGTTTCGGGTTCTGATCGAGCCTCGAGAGCGAAAAAGAGACCCGGCTGGATACTTCCGGGCGGGTCTTTTCGTTCCGTCATGCCGGACTTGTTCCGGCATCCACCGCGCCGCAAGAACCGAAGCCGCCGGATTCGCGGGCCAGTGGACCCCGGAACAAGTCCGGGGTGACGAAGCAAGAAGTGCCTTATTTCCCGTGCAGGAAAATACGGTGCGCGTTCTTGTAATAGAGCTTGTCGATCACGTCGCGCGGCAGCGCCAGGCCCTTCACGTCGGCCTTGAGATCATCGACATGCTGCGTCGTCGGCGTCGCCAGATACCGCCAGTCCGAGCGCCAGGTGCGGTCGACCTCCGCCTCGAAAGCGCTCGCCGAACCATTGGGGTCGATCGGCGGGTTCTCGGCTTTTGCATTGGGATCGGGCGGGTTGTCGGCGATATCGGTGCCGTACATCAGCCGGTCCTGATATTTGATGAAGAAGTCGCGGACCTTCTTGTAGTCGTGGTCCGACTGATATTGGATCTGCGTCATCCGTGCGGCGATATCGACATTGGCGTTGGGGAAGCGATCGAGCCACACCGCCAGCCGATCGACGCTCCATTCCAGGCTCGCCATGTGCGCGCCGACGAATGCCATCTTGGGATGGAAGGCGACGAAGCGATCGCGCGCTGCCATCAGCATTTCGTAGCTCGGCTCCTCGGGGTGGAGGTACATGTAATATTCGGGATGGTCCCTGAAATAGCTGCGGTCGTTGTCGGTGGTCATCTGGTCGAGCGGCAGCCAGCAATTGAGCGGCTCGCCCTGGTGAGCGATCAGCGGGATGCCGAGCTTCTGGATGTGCGCCCAGACGCCTTCGAAGCGGGGATCGTCGAGGAAGATGTGTTTGCCGTCCTTGTCCTTCACCACCATGCCGATGTTCTTCCACACCTTCACCGCGACCGCACCCTTGGCGACCGCCGCGTCGATCGCGGCATTGGTGCGCTCGGTCCAGCCCGGCTCGCCGAACCCCTTCATCGAAAAGGCGGTGGCGAAGTGGAAACGCTGCGCATCCTCCGAATGGTGGCGCAGGGCCGCCTCTGCCTGGAGCGGCAGCGGCGGGAAATCAGGATAGTCGACGTTGATCGACAGCAGCTCGAAATTGTCCTTCCGCGCGATGTCGAGAAAGGCGTCGCGGTCGACATTGTCGTGGACATGGGCATCGAACTTGGCGACGCGCGCGAAATCGGCGTCGGTATAGTTGTCCTGCGCGATGGCCGGTGCGGCGGCGAGCGAGACGAAGGCGATGCCTCCGAGCAAGGCAATGATCGACCGATGCGGCATGTCCACTCCCGACTTAATATATAACGAAACATCTGGCGCGCTATTCGTTTGTTGATAGATTGCGTTATGACGCGTTTCGTTGCAACTATATTCGTGTGCATAGGGCGGGGATGATTTGAGCGGCAGCTGGCGCGTGGCTCTCGCCGGCGTTCGCCGATGGCCAACAAAACGCATGGAGAAGCGCTCGTTTTGCCGCTAGATCGAAGGCTGGAGGCATGATGCGGGATACAAGTCGGCGGCGCCAGGAAATCATCGGGATGCTCCAGGACCGGGGAAGCGTCCAGGTGCTGGCCCTTTCGGATCAGTTCGGGGTTTCGACGCAAACCATCCGGAAGGATCTCGCCTTCCTCGAAGAGCGCGGCGTCTCGGTGCGCTGCTATGGCGGCGCGGTTGCCGCGGGCGTGATCGGCGTCGTCGACGAGGACCCGGTCGATGCCAAGCGCGGCCTTCATATGTCGGAGAAGGAACGGATCGGTCGCCTCGCCGCCTCGATGGTGCGGCCGGGCGATGCGATCATCCTCGATTCGGGCACGACCACCGCGCAGATCGCGCGCTTCCTGCCTGAAAAGGGCGACATCGTCGTGCTGACCAACGATGCGGGCGTGCTCAATCAGCTGATGCGCAGGGATAATATCGAGATCGTGCTGCTGGGCGGCCGGCTCCGGCGCAAGAACATGGCCTTTTACGGCGGGCAGACCGAGGCGGCGCTCGACAGCCTGCAGGTCGACCGCTTGTTCCTCGGCGTCGACGGCATCGATCTGCAGCGCGGCATCACCACGCATTTCGAGGGCGAGGCGATCCTCAACCGCAAGATGGCCCGCGTCGCGCGCGAAGTGATTGCGGTCACCGACAGCAGCAAATTCGGCCGAACCTGCCTCCACCGCATCATGGGCCTCGAGGAAGTCAATGTCCTCGTCACGGATGCCGGCGCGCCCGAAGAAAGTCTCGATCAGGCGCGACGGCTGGGGTGCGACATCCGGATCGCTTGAGGGGCCACTCCGCGCTTGATCTCGATTTCGCGCGCTCTCGCTTCCGCGGCGAAAAACGAATTGTGCCGTCTCGGCAACGCTCGCCGCAAACCGGCCGAGTCCGATCGAAAGGCGCTGTCCTGTCGGCCCGGCTTCTGCCACACTCGGTTTCGGATGACCTTTGTCGCTCTTCCCGCCGGGTTCGGCGGACCTCCTGTCCGCCGCAATCGTTTCACGACGAGGCCTCGCTGCGGCGAGACCGTCGGTCTGATCAACTTGCGTCTCTCGAAAGGACTGCATGAGCCGTAAACCCATGCCCGCGCGGACGGGCGAGCCTTCCCGTCTCGAACTCACCTTCGATCGGCCGCAGCTGTTGAGCGTGCTGTTCGGTCAATATGACCAGAATCTGGTCGCGCTCGAAAATCGGCTCGGCGTCTATATCTCCGCGCGCGGCAACCGGGTCGGCCTCGAAGGCACCGCCGAGCAGGTCGCGTTGGCGCGAGACGTGTTGAACGATCTCTACAAGCGCATCCAGCGCGGCGAGGAGATCGACGCCGGGCTGGTCGATGCCTCGATCGCGATGGCGTCGGAGCCGGAGCTCGACGGCATCGTCCGCGCCGAAGCGGGCGACCGCGCGCCGCAGATCATGATCCGCACGCGCAAGAAGACGATCGTGCCGCGCACGCCGATGCAGGCGGTCTATATGCGCGAGCTGGTCGCCAACGACATGATCTTCGCGCTCGGTCCGGCGGGCACCGGCAAGACCTATCTCGCCGTCGCGCAGGCGGTGGCGCAACTCATCACCGGATCGGTGCAGCGACTCATTCTGTCGCGGCCCGCGGTCGAGGCGGGCGAGCGGCTGGGCTTCCTTCCCGGCGACATGAAGGAGAAGGTCGATCCCTATCTCCGTCCTTTGTACGACGCGCTCTACGACTGCATGCCGCCCGAGCAGGTCGAACGGCGCATCGCCAGCGGAGAGATCGAGATCGCGCCGATCGCCTTCATGCGCGGCCGCACGCTCGCCGACGCCTTCGTCATCTTGGACGAGGCGCAGAACACCACGCCCGCGCAGATGAAGATGTTCCTCACTCGTTTCGGCCAGAACAGCCGCATGGTGATCTGCGGCGATCCGCGCCAGGTCGACCTTCCCGGCGGCGTCACCGCGTCGGGCCTCGCCGACGCGGTGGGCCGGCTGGAGGGGGTCGAAGGCATCGCCATGGTCCACTTCACCGCCGCCGACGTGGTGCGCCATCCGATCGTGGGACGGATCGTCGAAGCATATGAAGGGGTGGCGGAATAGTGTAAGAAGCGGGCATGGCCGAATTCGATCCCAATAAGAAGCTCGAGGTGGATGCCGAGACAGGCGAGCTCGTCGAACGTCTCGCACAGCAGCTCGGCATCAGCGAGGCCGAGGCGGTGCGTGACGCCGTGCTTCATCGCGAAGCCGAGCTGGCGCGCGAGAATCGCGTACTCACGGCGCGCGAAAAGCTGGAAAAATTCTGGCGAGAGCATCCCTTGCCTCCCCCAACGGGGCTCAAGGCGGACAAGGCGTTTTTTGACGAGCTGTCGGGCGACTTGTGACGCTCTTCATCGATGCTTCCGCCGTCGTCGCGATGATCGCGAGGGGAGAGGATGCCTATGAGATAGTCGATGCATTGGGCGCCGATTCCGATCTGATTTGGTCCGCGATGGTGCGTTGGGAGGCGGTGAGCGCACTGTGCCGGTCTTACGAATATTTGCCCGAGCTCGCCCGATTGGACGTCGAAGCGTTCGGAAGAACCTATAATGTCCGCTTGGTCTCGATTGGGGAGGACGAAGAGCGGTTCGCGTTCGATGCTTATCGATTGTATGGAAAAAGGTATCATCGCGCGTCGCTCAACATGGGCGATTGCTTCGCTTATGCCTGCGCCAAGGCCAACCAGGCGCGATTGCTTTACAAGGGCAACGACTTTGCCCTGACGGACCTCGCATGATCGCAATCGAGCTCACCCGCGAAGATCCCTGGCCTGAGGCGACCGACTGGGCCGGGCTTGCCGACCGGGCGACGCTGGCGGCGATCGCGCGGACGCCGCATGGGCCGCTTGCCGAGACGGCGGCGGCGATCGAGATTTCGCTGCGGCTAACCACCGATGAGGAAGTTCGCATTCTCAATCGCGACTACCGGCACAAGGATTCGCCGACCAACGTTCTTTCCTTCCCGATGGTCCAGCCCGACCTTCTCGAAACGATCAGCGAGAATTCGGACGACGGCGAGGTGCTGCTCGGCGACATCGTGCTGGCGCACGGCGTGTGCGTGCGCGAGGCGGCCGAGAAGGGCGTTTCGGTCGAGGATCACGCCGCGCACCTGATCGTCCACGGCACGCTTCATTTGCTCGGCTACGACCATATCGACGATGCCGAGGCCGAGCATATGGAGGCGATCGAGCGCGAGGCGATGGCCGATCTCGGGCTCGCCGATCCTTATCTGGTGCGCGAGGATTGAGCGACGGGGGCCGGGCACCTTATATGGGGCCGCTCAACAGGGATTGCTTGGAAAGACATGCCCGACGATTCGAGTACCACGCCCGCCGATAGCGGCGGGATCTGGCGGGGGCTTCGCGCGCTCCTTTTCGGCGACGAAGGCGACGAGACGCTGCGCGCCCGGCTCGAGGAAGTGATCGACGCGCATGAAGGCGATCCGGCCCCCGATTCCAAGGGTGACCTGACGCCGCTCGAACGCCAGATGGTCCGCAACCTCCTCCATTTCGGCGAGCGCGACGCGGGCGATGTCGGGGTGCCGCGCGCAGACATCATCGCCGTCGAGGAGGGCATTGCCTTCGACGAGCTGGTCAAGACATTCGCCGAAGCGGGGCACAGCCGCCTGCCGGTCTATCGCGGCGCGCTCGATACGATCGTCGGCATGATCCACGTCAAGGACGTGTTCGCGATCCTCGCCACCGGTGCGCCGCCGCCCAGGACGATCGCGCGGCTGATCCGCGAGCCGCTCTATGTGCCGATGTCGCGCGGCGCGCTCGATCTGCTCGCCGACATGCGCCAACGCCGAGTCCATCTTGCCGTGGTGCTCGACGAATATTCGGGCACCGAGGGGCTGGTGACGATCGAGGACCTGATCGAGGAGATCGTCGGCGATATCGAGGATGAACATGACGAGGCGCCGACCGCGCTGATCGTGCCGATCGAAGGCGGCGGCTGGGAGGCCGATGCGCGCGCCGAGCTCGAAGATGTCGCCGACACGGTCGATCCGCGGCTCGCCGAGACCGAGGACGATATCGACACGATCGGCGGGCTCGCCGCGACGCTTGCCGGGCATGTGCCGCAGGTCGGCGAATGCCTCGATCATGAGTCGGGCTGGAAGCTCGAAGTGGTCGAGGCCGATCCGCGCCGGGTGTCGCGCGTCCGCCTCCACCCCCCGGCCGAAACCGGCGAAGAGGCCGAGGGGTAGCTCGTCTCAAAAATCACTCGCTCGATCAGTATCGGCGAACTTATCCATTTCTGCGATGACATGGCTCGCGTTAGCCTCCGCCCAAAATAGCGAGAGGAATATGAGCCATGGACGCACCGACCAGTGATCCGCTGAAGGGCGGGTGCCCGATCAACAAGGCGGCGACTCGCTCGCTGCTCGGCCGAACCAATCGCGACTGGTGGCCCAACCAGCTGTCGCTCGACATCCTCCACCAGCACGGCCTGTCGGGCAATCCGATGGGCGATGATTTCGACTATGCGGAGGCTTTCAAGCAGCTCGATCTCGCCGCCGTGAAGCGCGATTTGACCGCGTTGATGACCGATAGCCAGCCGTGGTGGCCGGCCGATTACGGGCATTACGGGCCGTTCTTCATTCGCATGGCATGGCACGCCGCAGGCACCTATCGCACCGGCGACGGCCGCGGCGGCGCCAATTCGGGCAACCAGCGCTTCGCCCCGCTCAATTCCTGGCCGGACAACGGCAACCTCGACAAGGCACGGCGCCTCTTGTGGCCGATCAAGCAGAAATACGGCCGCAATCTTTCCTGGGCGGACCTCCTGATCCTCGCCGGCAACGTTGCGATCGAATCGATGGGCGGGCCGGTGTTCGGCTTCGGCGGCGGGCGCGAGGACATTTTCGAGCCCGAGAAGGACGTCTATTGGGGCACCGAGGAGGAATGGGTCGGCTCGGCAGGCAGCCAGACGCGCATCGATCCCGACAAGGAGATGGTGCTCGAAAACCCGCTCGCGGCGATCCAGATGGGCCTCATCTACGTCAACCCCGAAGGCCCCGGCGGCAATCCCGATCCGCTGCAATCGGCGCGCGACATCCGCGAGACCTTCGCCCGCATGGCGATGAACGACGAGGAGACGCTGGCGCTCACCGCCGGCGGCCACACCTTCGGTAAGTGCCACGGCGCGGGCGACGCAAGCCTGGTCGGCGCCGAGCCTGAGGGCGCTGACATCGCGCAGCAGGGGCTCGGCTGGCAATCGGGCCACGAATCGGGCGTCGGCGACCATACCATCACCAGCGGCCTCGAAGGCGCCTGGACGCCGACGCCGACCAAGTGGGACATGACCTATTTCGAGATGCTGCTCGACCATGAATACGAGCTGGTCAGAAGCCCCGCGGGCGCGCAGCAATGGCAGCCGGTCGGCAACCCGCCCGAAACGCTGGCGCCCAAGGCGCACACGCCGGGAACCAAGGTGCCGACGATGATGACCACCGCGGACATCGCGTTCAAGGCCGATCCCGAATACCGCAAGATCGCCGAGCGCCTGCGCAACGACCCCGCCGCATTCGCCGACGCGTTCGCGCGCGCCTGGTTCAAGCTCACGCATCGCGATATGGGCCCCAAGGCCTGCTATCTCGGCCCCGACGTGCCCGCCGAGGACCTGATCTGGCAGGATCCGCTGCCCAAGGCTGAGGGTGCGCCGCTTCAACTCGGCGCCGTCGCCGAGTTTGAGCGGCGCCTCGCGGTCTCGGGGGGGTCGGTGGCGGAGGCGTGCCGGCCGTCGCCGAGGCGGCCGCCGATC
>JBQCHQ010000047.1:0-5101 GCA_051954515.1 Sphingomonas sp.
CCCTTTCGCGGCACCCATATTACGCAAAAATTTTATTTGGGGTGGGGGGGGTCGCCGGCGCGGCACCGCGGCGCGCCGCCGCGCGCCGCGATCCCTATAGCTGGCAAGTGCCGACCAGGGGCGGCACCGTGACGCTCAGCTACACGCTCTACGGCGATCACGGCGACGGCACCTATGCCCAGATCGACCTCACCCACGCGCATCTCAACATGCCCGCGACTTTCATGTGGGCGACGGGGCATGACGACGACCCGATCCGAGTCACCTTCCACCCCATCGATCCCAAGTGGAAAATCGCCACCCAGCTGCCGCCGGTCGCCGGCCGGGCGGACACGTTCTGGGCGCCCAATTTCCAGTATTTCATGGACAGCCCGACCGAGCTTTCGGACTTCCAGATGCGGACCTGGCAAGTGCCCGGCAATGGCACGACCTACACCTTCCGCCTTGCCGTCCACAGCGAGGACAAGGCCGCCGATGTCGATCATTTCGCCGACATGACCAAAAGGCTGATCCAGCAGCACATCAAGTTCTTCGGCGGTCCGCCGCAATATGATTTCGGCACCTACACCTTCATCGCCGATTACATGCCGCAGATCGACGGCGACGGCATGGAGCATCGCAACTCGACGATGATCAGCGAGCCCCGGTCGCTGCACGACGGCAAGTTCGGCCAGATCGACACGCTGGCGCACGAATTCACCCACGCCTGGAACGTCGAGCGGCTGCGCCCCGACGGCATCGAGCCGTTCGACTTCACGCGCGCCAATTCGACGCGCTCCCTGTGGTTCGCCGAAGGCTTCACGCAATATATCGGCCCGCTGATGATCCGCCGCGCTGGCGAGAGCAGCGTCGACGATTGGGCGAAGCAGATGGGGGCGACATTGAGCTATGTCGTCACCGGGCCCGGCCGCAGCTACGGCTCGCCGCAGGGAATGAGCCTGCGCGCGCCGTTCGTCGATGCCGCCAAGTCGATCGACCCGGTCAACGGCAACATCTTCACCTCTTACTATCCCTACGGCGCGGTGATCGCGCTGGCGCTCGACCTCACCTTGCGCGAGAAATACCAGTCGAGCCTCGACGCCTATATGCAGCACATGTGGCAGCGGAACGGCGCCGCGCAGAAGGATTACGCTCCCGCCAGGCCCTATACGCCCGACGACCTGCAGGCGGGCCTTGCCGAACTGACCGGCGACCCGGCCTTCGCCAAATCCTTCTTCGACGCCTCGATCCGCGGCAGCGCGTTGCCCGATTTCGCGCCGTTGCTCGCCCCTGCCGGCCTCGTGCTTCGCCCGGCGCACCCCGACCAGGGCTGGCTAGGCGCGAGCCGAGTGGCGATCGCCGACGGCGCGCTGACGCTCGACCAGGTTCCGACGCCGACCAGCCCGCTCTACAAGGCCGGCATCGATCGCGGTGACACGCTGGTGGCGCTCGGCAACACGAAGCTCGGGTCGGCCGACGACTGGGCGACGGCGCTCGGCGCGCTGAAGCGCGGCCAAAAGGTGACGCTCACCTACCGCAACCGCACCGGCGAGCATCGCGCCAACCTCACCGCCGACGCCGACCCTGCGCTCGAGATCGTCCGCACCGAGGCGGCCGGGGGCACGCTCACCCCCGCCCAGCAGGCGTTCCGCGACGCCTGGCTGGGCGCGGCGAGCTGAGGCGTTTGGTGCGTATCCCCTTCGGAAACGTAGTTTCATTTTCCACCCCGGCGAGGGCCGGGGGGCCCCGGCCAGCCGCCCCCTACGGGTCCCCCGCCAGCGCCCGGGGGGGGGTGTGAAAATGGCAGGCGCGTTGGGGGGGGGGTTTGGGCTCTAACCCCCTTCTTACCGTTTTTTTTTTTCCCCCCCCGCCCGCCGGGGGGGCCCCCGCCCCCCGGGCCCCTCCCGGCCCCCGGGCCCTGCCCCGGGGTGGGTGAATGAAAGTGCCAGGCGCTTTGGAGGTGTGTTTGTTGAATAAAACGCCTATATCGGCACGATGACCGACGCGATCCGCCCCTTCCACCTCGCTTTCCCGGTCCGCGACCTTGCCGAGGCGCGCGCTTTTTACGGCGGCGTGCTCGGCTGCGCGGAGGGGCGGCATTCCGATCATTGGATCGATTTCGACCTTTACGGCCACCAGATCGTCACGCACGTCGATCCCGCCGCCGGCGCGGCCACGCTCGCCAATCCGGTCGACGGCAAGCAAGTGCCGGTGCCGCATTTCGGCGTCATCCTGACGATGGAGGCGTGGCAGGCGCTCGCCGATCGGCTGACCGCGGCGGGGACCGACTTCGTCATCGAGCCGCACATCCGCTTCAAGGGCGAGGTCGGCGAGCAGGCGACGATGTTCTTCCGCGATCCCAGCGGCAACGCGCTCGAGTTCAAGGCGTTCGCCGACGATGCGATGATCTTCGCGCGCGATGAGGAGACGGCGTAATGGGCGAGCCGGTCGAAATGGACATCCCCCACAAGCTGGGCAAGGCGGGCGTGCGCGCGCGGCTCGACAAGGGGATCGGCAAGATCGGCAGGATGATCCCCGGCGGCGCCGTCGTCGATCATCGCTGGGAAGGCAACACGATGCTCTTCACCGTCCAGGCAATGGGCCAGCGGATCGCCAGCCGGCTCGAAACCTTCGACGACAAGGTCCACGCCGTCATCGACTTGCCGCCGCTGATGGCGCTGTTCGCCAACCAGGTGAAGGCGATGCTCCAGAGCGAGGCGCCCAAGCTGCTCGAATAGCCCGCCAACCGTTCGTCCTTCGACAAGCTCAGGGCAAACGGACCATGGTCAAACCTCTACCGCGCCGCGCGCACACGCCAGATCGTATTACCCACATCGTCGGCGACGAGCAGGCCGCCGTCACCGCCTATCGCGACCCCCACCGGGCGGCCATAGGCCTTGTCACCATCGGCGCTCAGGAAGCCGGTCAGAACGTCGACCGGCTTGACGCCCTCGATCGGGAAGCCGTTGGGCCCGAACGGCACATAAACGACCTTGTAGCCTGAGGGCGGCTTGCGGTTCCACGAGCCGTGCTCGCCGACAAACGCGCCGTTGACGAAGTTGGGGCCGAGCTCGGCGCCGTGCGCAAAGGCCAGGCCGAGCGCGGCGACGTGCGGTCCCATCGCATAGGCCGGGTGCTTCGAATATTGCTGCAGCGCCGGGTTCTCCGGCTGGACGCGCTTGTCGGGATAGCCGCCCCAATAATACCAGGGCCAGCCGAAATTATCGCCGGCCTCGACATCGGTGATGTAATCGGGCGCGAGGTCCGAACCCAGCATGTCGCGCTCGTTGACCGCCGCCCATAGCCGCCCCGATTGCGGCTCGATGCCGAGGCCGTTGGGGTTGCGCATGCCCGCGGCGTAGATCCGCACCGCCTTGGTGTCAGGGAAGACCTGGAGGATGTTGGCGCGGTGATCCTCGGCGTCGATGCCGTTGTCGGCGATGTTGGTCGACGAGCCGACCGTCACGAACAACGACTTGCCGTCGGGCGCGGCGATCACGTTGCGTGCCCAATGCTCGCCGCCGCTCGGCAGCGCGACGACCTTTTCGGGCTTGGCGTCGATCCGCGTCTGCCCCGGCGTGAACGGCACGCGGAGGAGCGCGTCGGTGTCGCCGATGTACAGATAGCCCCCCATCAGCGCCATGCCGAACGGCGAGTTGAGCCCCGAGATCAGCACCGAACGCTGCTCGGCGACGCCGTCATGGTTGTCGTCGCGCAGCAGGGTGATGCGGTTGGCGGAGGGCACGCCGGCGCCGGCCTTCTTCATCAAGCGACGCTCGATCCAGCCATAGAGCCCGCCGCCACTCGAGGGCGGCGCATTGGTTTCGGCGACGAGCACGTCGCCATTGGGCAACACCGTCAGCCAGCGCGGATGATCGAGCCCGCGCGCAAAGGCGTTCACCGCCAGCCCCTGCGCCGCGACAGGCTGCTTACCAGCGGGCCAGCCAGCGGCATCGGCGATCTCGACCGTGGGAATGATCTGGTCGCGCGGCTTGGTGATCTGCGGAAGCCGCCCTGCCACCGCATCGACCGACAGCCGCGCCTTGTCCGGCCGCGACAGATAGAACAGCGCCGCCGCGACGATGACGACGATGATCAGGACGACGCGAAAAATGTGTTTGCGCATCGCGCGACTTTAGGCGGGCGGCGTGGAGCGGCAAACTCAAAAAATGGGCCGCCGGGCGGAATGCCGGCGACCCATTTGAGGCGATCGTCCGCTCAGCGACGAAGATCGAAGCGGTCGGCGTTCATCACCTTGGTCCAGGCGGCGATGAAGTCGTTGACGAACTTCTCCCTGGCGTCGTTCGCGGCATAGACTTCGCAAATCGCGCGCAGCTGCGCGTTCGATCCGAACACCAGGTCGGTCCGCGTCGCGGTCCATTTCTGCTGGTCGGTTCCTCGATCGGTGCCGACGAATTCCTCGTCTCCCGCCGGATCGAGCTCCTTCCACGCCGTCTTCATGTCGAGCAGGTTGACGAAGAAGTCGTTGGTCAACTGCCCCGGCCGATCGGTGAACACGCCGTGCTTGGAGCCGCCATGGTTGGCGCCGAGCACGCGCAGGCCGCCGACCAGCACGGTCATTTCGGGCGCGCTCAGCCCCAGGAGCTGCGAGCGATCGACCAGCAGCTCCTCGGTCGGCACGCTGAAGCGCACCGAGAGGTAGTTGCGGAATCCGTCCACCTTTGGCTCGAGCGGCTCGAAGCTTGCCGCGTCGGTCAGCTCGTCGGTGGTGTCGACTCGGCCGGGGGTGAACGGCACGGTGACGTCGTGCCCGGCGTCCCGCGCCGCCTTCTCGATCCCGACCGAGCCGCCGAGCACGATCAGGTCGGCGATCGAGACCGGCTTGCCGAAATCGGCTTTGATGCCCTCGTAGATCTTGAGCACCTTGGCGAGCTCGGCCGGCTCGTTGACCGCCCAGTCCTTTTGCGGGGCAAGGCGGATGCGCGCGCCGTTGGCGCCGCCGCGCCGGTCCGAACCGCGGAAGGTCGAGGCCGACGCCCAGGCGGTCTTGACCAGTTGCGCCACCGACAGCCCCGAGTCCGCGATGCGCCGCGTCAACTCGGCGACGTCGCCGAGGTGGCGCGGCGGCCCCGCAGCCGTGGGGCGCGGATGCTGCCCGGTC
>JBQCHQ010000048.1:0-11446 GCA_051954515.1 Sphingomonas sp.
CACCAGCATGTACAGCGAGGAAAGCCAGATGTTGGTGCCCACCCCCAGGTGGGACAGCAGGTAGAGCCCCACCGTCATGGTCGCGGTGCCGAGGATCGGGAAGATCCGGTAGCGGCCCCACTTGCTGACCAGCCGCCCGGAGAGGATCGAGGTGGTCAGCAGGCCGGCCATCAGCGGCAGCAGCCGCAGCCCGGAGATGGTCGGGCTGACGCCCTTGACGATCTGCATGTACTGCGGCAGGTACGCGATCGCGCCGAACATCGCGAACCCGACGACGAAGCCGACCGCGCTGGCCGCGGAGAACACCCGGTTGCGGAACAGGTGCAGCGGCACGACGGGCTCGGCGGCCCGGCGCTCCGCCCAGACGAACAGGGCGCCGCAGACCACCGCGATGACGGCCAGGGTGAAGATCGGCGCGGACGACCAGGCGAAGGTCGTCCCGCCCAGCGAGGTGATCAGCACCAGGCTGGTCGCCGCGCCCGCCAGAAACGCCGTGCCCCAGTAGTCGATCTTGTGCGAGGCCCGGCGCAGGCGCCCGGGCAACACCGCCGCGACCACGATCAGCGCCACCACGCCGATCGGGATGTTGACATAGAACACCCAGCGCCACGACAGGTTGTCCACAAAGAACCCGCCGATCAGCGGGCCGAGCACGGTCGACAGCCCGAACACCGCACCGAAATAGCCTTGGTAGCGGCCGCGTTCGCGCGGACCGATGATGTCGCCGATAGCGGCCATCGTCGTCACCATCAGCCCGCCGCCGCCCAGCCCCTGGATCGCGCGGAAGACGATCAGCTCTCCCATCGAGCGGCTGAGCCCGCACAAGGCCGAGCCGGCGAGGAACAGCAGGATCGCGCTCTGCAGCACGATCTTGCGCCCGAACAGGTCGCCCAATTTGCCATAGAGCGGGGTGACGATCGTCGTCGCCAGCATGTAGGCGGTGACGATCCACGACAGATGCTCGAGCCCGCCAAGCTCGCCGACGATGGTCGGCAGCGCGGTCGAGACGATCGTCTGATCGAGCGAGGCGAGCAGCATCACCAGCATCAGCGCGGCGAAGATTACCCGAACCGGCTGCCCGGCGGCGGCGACTGGCGGCTCGCTATCGTTCAATGCTAGTCCTCCCCTGCGCGATTCCCGGGGAGGAGAACCCGGGCCGGCGGCGGATCGTTCCGCCCCCGGCCTCCCTCATTGGTCATTCCCGCGAAAGCGGGGACCCATCTCCCGAGCGTTGTGCTGGACGAAACGGCAGGAGATGGGTTCCCGCTTTCGCGGGAATGACGAATGGGGTTCGTCTTACCGCTTGCGGCTGTGCTTCGTGCCCAGCCCGATCTTCTTGGCGAGGCTGCGGCGCTGCTCGGCATAATTGGGCGCGACCATTGGATAGTCCGCCGGCAACTTCCACTTCGCGCGATATTCGTCGGGAGTCATCTGATAATGCGTCATCAGATGGCGCTTCAGCATCTTCAGCTTCTTGCCGTCTTCGAGGCAGACGATGTAATCAGGCTTGATCGACGAACGGATCGACACCGCGGGCTCCTGCGGCGCTTCGGGTTCCTGCGCGGGCGTGCCCAGCGACGCGAGCGCGCTGTGCACGTTCTGGATGATGAGCGGCAGATCGGACACCGCAACGCTGTTGTTGCTGACATGCGCGGCAACAATGTCCGCGGTCAGCGTTACCAGCGTTTCCTGCATATCGTTCGTATCCATGCGCTTCCTTTCGACCCAGGCAAGTGATCCGTCCCCGTATTCGGGCGCGCATTTATCGGGCCGACACTATGAATTGCAAGCGCCAAGCGATGAAATGGTGCCCCAGAACTAAACGAGATTTGTCTGGAACGTCTGCGCGTCGAACAATTTACCGCCGCTGCCCTTATAGTAATTGCGGCGTTCACCGATCTTGGCAAATCCGGCAAGACGATACAAGCCGATCGCTTCGTTGCCGGCGCGCACCTCGAGATGCATACGCACGACGCCGCGATGCCGCGCCTCGGCCATCGCCGAGCGCAGCAATTGCCGCCCGACCCCGCGCCGCCGCGACGCCGGCCGCACCGCGAGCAGCAACAGCTCGGCCTCGTCGAGGATCGCGCGGCTCATCGCGAAGCCTGCCGCCTCGCCCTCGGCTTCGGCGATCGTCAGCCACACGCCGGGCATCGCCATCACGCCGGTCACCTGGCTCTGCGTCCAGGCCTCGCCGAAGCGCGGATCGAACGCCTCGCGCATCACGCGATCGACCGCCGAGAGGTCGGCCATCGTCCCGGGGCGCAACGCGATCATGCTGACCGACGTGCTCATGCCGGGCGCGACGCCATCGGCTTGGCGTCGGGCGCGCGGCCATAGATCGGGCGCGGCGGCAATCGAGTCAGCGCCTCGGGCAGCAGCCCCGCCTCGGCCGCGCGCGGCAGCGCAGCGCCGAGATCGCGTTCCGCGGCGAAACCCTCGAGCCAGCGCACCCCGCCGCCGATCGCCGGCCGCTCGCCGAGCGCATCGAGCACCCCCGCCGGCGGCAGCGAGACGAGCGGCGCGGCAGCGGCGAACGGCGAGGCGGCATAAGGCTGCATGAACAATTCGCCATGCCCGCCTTCCATCACCACGGCAAGTTCCGCCACGCCGGGATGTGCAACAAACCCCGCAGCGGCGATCAGCGCGGTCGAGGTGTAGCCGGTGACCGGCGCCTTCCACGCCAGCCCCAGCGCCAGCGCCGCGGCGAGCCCGACGCGCACCCCGGTGAAGCTCCCCGGTCCGCAATCGACCAGAACGCGATCGGCACGTCCGCCCTCGGGCAGCTCCGCGATCATCGGCAGCAGCCGCTCGGCATGCCCGCGGCCGACTTCCTCGTGCGCGGCGGCAACCACCCTCCCCGCCTCGATCAACGCGACCGAGCAGGCGGCAGTGGCGGTGTCGATGACGAGGGTTCGAGCCATTGATCCGTCATGCCAGCGAAGGCTGGCATCTCTTAATTACGAGGAGACCCCAGCTTTCGCTGGGGTGACGCGCGGCGTCAATCGATCCGGTTGAACCGCTCGAAATCGGGCCGCGGGCTGCGGCCGAAGATGGTCGAGGGATCGCCATGCCCCAGCGTCGCGATGAAATTGGGTTTGACGTGCGGCGTGTCGGCAAAGAACGCCTGCCGCACCGCATCGGGATCGAACCCCGACATCGGCCCGGTATCGAGCCCGATCGCCCGCGCCGCGATCAGCAGATACGCGCCCTGCAGCGAGGAATTGCGGAAGGCATGCTCGCGCCTTTTGTCGAGATCGCCCTCGAACCAGCTCTTGGCGTCGGTGTGCGGGAAGAGGAACGGCAGATGCTCGTGGAAATTCTCGTCCATGCCGATCACCACCGCGGCGGGCGCCTTGCGGATCTTGGGCGGGTTGGCTCCCGTCGCGCAGTCGGCGAGCTTGTCCTTCGCCTCCTGGCTCAGGCACCAGACGAAGCGCGCCGGCTGCTGGTTGGCCGAGGTCGGCCCCATCTTGAGCAGCTCGTAAATCTGCCGGATTTCCGCCTCGGTGACCGGCGCGTCGGTATAGCCGTTATAGGTGCGCGCGGTGCGAAAGATCGTGTCGAGCGCCGCGTCGGATAGCTTCTCGCCCATTATGTCCCTTTGCAATGGAGTAGAGCGCAGCCTCAGACCGCGCGGACTTCGGTGACCTCGGGCACGTAATATTTGAGCAATTGCTCGATGCCGTTCTTGAGCGTCGCGGTCGAGGAAGGGCAGCCCGAACAGGCGCCCTGCATCTTCAGGTACACCTTCCCCTTGTCGAACCCGCGATAGATGATATCGCCGCCGTCGTTCGCCACCGCGGGGCGGACGCGGGTGTCGATCAATTCCTTGATCTGGACGATGATGTCCTCATCCGCGGGATCGTCGGTGAAGGCCTCTTCCTCGGCCGGAACGCTGATCCCCGCGGCCGAGCCCGGCATGAACAGCGGCATGTTGGCCGAGAAATGATCGAGCAGCAGCGCGAGCACGTCGGGCTTGAGCGTTGTCCAGTCGACTCCCGGCGCCGCGGTGACCGAGATGAAGTCGCGCCCGAAGAACACGCCGGTCACGTCGCCGAGGTTGAACAGCGCGATCGCCAGCGGCGAGGCCTCGGCCTCTTCGGGCGTGGCGAAATCGCGCGTGCCGGCTTCCATCACGGTGCGGCCGGGCAGGAACTTGAGCGTTGCCGGATTGGGCGTCGGTTCGGTCTCGATCAGCATGAACGCCATGTGGCGCGCGCGGGGGACGGGATCAAGGGGACAGGTTCACGCGGGAGGCGCGAGAAGAGGTTCGCGCAGAGGCGCAGAGGCACAGAGGACGCAGAGGAGTTGCGCGAAAGGCAAACTAGAGCGTCACCCCCGCGAAAGCGGGGGCCCATCTCCTGCCGTTGCGTCAAGTTCCAGCCTTGGGAGCTGGGCCCCGCTTTCGCGGGGATGACGGCAGATTGGTATGCTTCGCAACACCTCTCCGCTCTCTGCGCCTTTGCGCGAACCCAATCTCCGCGCCTTCGCGTGAACCTAAACTAACCCCGATACAGCGCGTCCAGCCGTTCCCCGTAAACCTCCTTCAGCACATGCCGCCGAATCTTGAGCGATGGCGTCAATTGCTGGTTCTCGATTCCGAACGGCTCGTCGGCGATGATGAAGCGCCGCACGCGTTCGATCTGCGACAGATCGGCATTGACTCGCTCCACCGCCTTGCCCAGCGCGGCGCGATAATCGTGGTTCTGCGCCAGCGCCGCGAAGTTGCACGCGTCGCCGTTCTTCGCGCACCATTCCTGCGTCCACTCGGGATCGGGCACCAAAGCGGCGACCATATAGGGCTTGCGGTCACCCCAGATCATCGCCTGCAGAATCTCGGGCTGCAGCGTCAGCATGCCCTCTATCTTCTGCGGCGCAACATTGTCGCCCTTGTCGTTGACGATGATGTCCTTCTTGCGATCGGTGATCTTGATCCGGCCCTTGTCGTCGATCAGCCCGATATCGCCGGTGTGCAGCCAGCCGTCGCGGAGCACCCGTTCGGTCTCGGCCTCGCCCCGCCAATAGCCGTGCATGACGAGCTCGCCGCGCACGAGGATTTCGCCGTCCTCGGCGATCCGCACTTCGGTATTGGGCAGCGGCGGCCCCACCGTGTCCATCCGCAGCCCCGCGCTCGGCCGGTTGCACGAGATCACCGGTGCCGCCTCGGTCTGGCCATAGCCTTGCAGAAAGGTGAGCCCCAGCGACTGGAAGAAGATGCCAATCTCGGGATTGAGCGGCGCCCCGCCCGAAACCATCGCCTTCATCCGCCCGCCGAAACGTTTGGCGATCTTCGGCTTGATCGTGCGATCGAGCAGCAGCTTGAGCGGCCGATCGGTGAGCCGCAAGCGCCCCTCATAGTCGCGCGCGCCGACCTCCTGCGCCTTGTCGAGCATCCAGGCCGCCATGCCGCCCTGTTTCTCGATCGCCTTCGAGATGCGTGTCCGGAGCACCTCGAACAATCGCGGCACGACAACCATGATCGTCGGCTTCGTCTCCTCGATATTGGAGGCGAGCTTCTCCAGCCCCTCGGCGTAATAGATCTGCGCACCGAGCCCGATCGGGAAATGCTGGCCGCCGGTATGCTCATAGGCATGGCTCAAGGGCAGGAAGGAGAGGAACACCTCGTCCTCCCAGCCGAAATCCTCGGCGATCACCGTGGCGCAACCCGCGACATTGTGGAGGATCGCGCCGTGGTGCTGCATCACCCCGCGCGGGGCGCCGCCGGTGCCGCTGGTGTAGATGATACAAGCAAGGTCCTCGCGGCCGAAATCGGCCTCCAGCGCCACCGCGTCGGGCTCGGACGGGTGGCGGTTGATGAGCGTGTGCCAGTCGTGGAACTCGACGTCGCCGCTCTGCGCCGCGCGCATCTCCTCGATGCCGATCACGATCCGCGCCTGCGATGAGCGAAGCACCGCGGGCATCAGCGTCCTGGCCAGTTTGGCGGAGGAGACGATCACCGCGCGGGCGCCCGAATTCTCGATGATATGGGTGTGATCGCGCTCGGTATTGGTGGTGTAGGCAGGCACCGTCACGCAGCCCGCGGCCATGATGGCAAGGTCGCTGATGCACCATTCGGGGCGGTTTTCCGAAACCAGCATCACCCGATCACCGCGCTTCAGGCCGATATGCTTGAGCGCGGTCGCCAGCGCCGCGACGTCGCTCGCCGCCTCCGCCCAGCTCGTCGAGACCCAGCGCCCGTCCTGCTTGTGCCACAGGAACGGCTTGTCGCCGCCCTCCTTCGCGCGCGCGAAGAACATCGTCACGAGATTGGGAAAATGCTCGAGGCTGCGCAATCGACTCTCCTGACCGTCAGCCGGGCGCGCGCCCGGTCCAGACGTGCGAGCCTAGCGGCGAACCGGGGCGAGGCAAGACGCTACGTCAACCGGCGCCGATCGCCTCGCCGAGGCTCGCGAATCCGTCGCGCCGCAAGCGCTCGGCGAGTCCCTTGTTGATACACTTCGCCAGCCCCGGCCCTTCATAGACCAAAGCGGTATAGAGCTGGACCAGGCTCGCCCCAGCGCGGATGCGGGCATAGGCCTCCCCCGCGCCGTCGATCCCGCCGACGGAGACCAGCGGCAGCTTCCCGCCCGTAGCGGCGCGGAAGTCGGCGAGGCGTTGCCGCGCGAGCATCGCGAGCGGCGCGCCCGACAGGCCGCCCGCCTCGCCGGCATTCGCCGAGCGCAACGGCGGGCGCGAGATCGTCGTGTTGGCGACGATCAGCGCGTCGACTCGGTGCTCGATCGCGGCGCGCGCAATGTCGTCGATCGCCGCCGCGTCGAGATCGGGCGCGACCTTGAGGAACAAGGGCGTCGCCCCGCGCGCCGCATCGCACGCCGCGAGCAGCTCGGCGAGCGCGGCGCCGTGCTGCAAGTCGCGCAGGCCCGGCGTGTTGGGCGAGCTGACGTTGATCGTCACATAATCGGCGACCGCCGAGGCTCTGGTAACGCCGTCGCAATAATCGGCGATGCGATCGGCGCTGTCCTTGTTGGCGCCGACATTGACGCCGAGCACGCCGCGCCGCCGCGCCTGCCGGATGCGCGGCAGCGCCGCCGCCAGCCCATTATTGTTGAACCCCATGCGATTGATCACCGCGCGGTCCTCGGCCAGCCGGAACAGGCGCGGCCTGGGATTGCCCGGCTGCGGCCGCGGCGTCAGCGTGCCGACCTCGACCGCGCCGAAACCGAGCCCGAACAGCCCGGCAATCGCGCGCGCATCCTTGTCCAGTCCCGCCGCGAGCCCGACCGGACTGGCGAAGGCGAGCCCCGCCACCTCGCTCGCCAGGATCGGATCGGCGCGCCCGGCGCCCAGCGGCGCGCCGATCCTGCCCCAGGCGGCGAGCAAGCCGATCGTCAGGCGGTGGGCACGCTCGGCCTCGAGCGCGAACAGGGCGGTGTGGAGCTGACCGGGCATCCCGAGCGCCCATCGCATCCCGGCGCGCCCGCGTCAAAGCGGGCATGTTTGATCGGCTGACGAAGAAAAAAATCCCGCTTCGAGACACGTCGAATCCATCCAATACAAGCCCGGCACTTCAGCTATTTATGAAGTGCGACCCGAGGACTCCTCGACTCGTTCGGGGTTTCCTATCCTAACGGCCCGATCGGCTTGCCGGTCGGGCCGCTTTTCATGCGGCCAAAGCGCCTGTAAAAGATTCCCTTAAAAATGGGGGTCGCTCGAGGTGCCGGACGTCAGACTCGATTATGCTGTTCCCGAGCCTGATCTCGCCGAATACATATCGCTTTTTTATTTATTCGAAGCCGATGTCCCGATTTTGGAAGATACCGAGCGCGCCGATCGCGCTCAGTTGCGCTTCCGCCTCAACCCTCTAGGCGCCGAATATCGCTTTCCCGACGGATCGGTGCAGCGCGCCGAGGGCATCCACATCCTCGGTCCGACAACCGGCGCGATGACGGTCCGCGCCGAGGGGCCGGTGCGGGTGTTCGGCGCCGGCATCACGCCGTGCGGCTGGTCGGCGCTGATCGGCGCGCGCGCCTCGACCATGGTCAATCGCGTGTTTCGCGCCGACGAATTGTTCGGCGACGCCTTCGATGGCGTCATCGAGCGTCTCGCCGCCGCGAGCGAAATCGCCCCGATGATCCGTATCGCGAGCGACCTGATCGGCACATTGCTCGACCGCCGCGATCTGGGCGCGCTCGGCTTCGTCCGCGATGTCGACGCCTGGCTGGCGGCGAGCGATTCGCCCGATCTCGACGATCTCGTCGCGACCACCGGCCTGTCGCGCCGCCAGGTCGAGCGCAAGTGCAACGCGCTCTATGGCGCCCCGCCGAAGCTGCTCGCGCGCAAATATCGCGCGTTGCGCGCCGCGGTCGCGCTGGCGTCGGACGAAGCCTCGCTCAGCGACGTCATCGATCGCGGCTTCTACGATCAGTCGCACTTGATCCGCGAGATCAAACAGTTCACCGGCCTCACGCCGCGCCAGATCAAGGCCGATCCGCCCTTGCTTTCGCGCCTCACCATTGCCCACCGCCACGCGCTCGGCGGTCAGGTCAGTCCGCTCATCAGTGATACCTGACCGGGGTTGACGCAGCGCCGCGGCAAGCCCATGTGCCCAATCGGATCGATTTGGTCTGATTGGAGCCCATGCGTCTTTCGAGTCTCGCCGACTACGCGGTCGTCATCCTGACCGCCGCCGCGCGCCATTGCGGCGCGCGCGGGCGGCTGAACGCGACCCTGCTCGCGGAACAGACCGGTGTGCCGCTGCCAACCGTGCAGAAGCTGGTCAGTCGCCTCTCCGCCGCCGGCCTGATCGAGACGGTGCGCGGCACCGGCGGCGGCCTGCGCCTCGCTCGCCCGCCCGCGACGATCAGCCTCGCCGACATGATCGAGGCGGTCGAAGGCCCGATCGCGATGACCACCTGCCTGGAGGACGGCCGCCACGATTGCGGCATCGAGGGCACCTGCTGCGTCAAGCCGCACTGGTCAATCGTCAACGAAGCCGTCAGGGGCGCGCTCGCGGGAGTTAATTTGTCGGACCTGTCCTGCCTCCCCACCCCCGTTCGCCCTGAGCCTGTCGAAGGGCGATTGGCTGAGAGCGGCCCGTTTGCCGAACCTCGGGCTTCGACAAGCTCAGCCCGAACGGAAGTTGGAGTACCGAACTGATGGCCACGCGTAACGCCGAGGCGCTCGCCGCCGCCAACAAGAAGTACGAATGGGGCTTTTCGACCGAGCTCGAGCAGGAGTTCGCGCCCAAGGGCCTCAGCGAAGACACGATCCGCTTCATCTCGGCCAAGAAGGGCGAGCCCGAGTGGATGCTCGACTGGCGGCTCAAGGCCTATCGCCTGTGGCTCGACATGGAGACGCCCGACTGGGCCAAGCTCAACATCCCCCCGATCGACTATCAGGACGCTTATTATTACGCCGAGCCCAAGGCGAAGCCGACGCTGGCGTCGCTCGACGAGCTCGACCCCGAAATCCGCCGCACCTATGAGAAGCTCGGCATCCCGATCGAGGAGCAGAAGGTGCTCGCCGGCGTCGAAGGCGCGCGCAAGGTCGCGGTCGACGCGGTGTTCGACAGCGTCAGCGTCGCCACGACCTTCCGCAAGGAACTGGCCGAGGCGGGCGTGATCTTCCTGTCGATCAGCGAGGCGATCAAGGAATACCCCGAGCTGGTCAAAAAGTGGCTCGGCAAGGTCGTGCCGCAACGCGACAATTACTTTGCTACACTTAACAGTGCGGTCTTCTCCGACGGCACCTTCGTCTATGTGCCCGAGGGCGTGCGCTGCCCGATGGAGCTCAGCACCTATTTCCGCATCAATGCCGAGAATACCGGCCAGTTCGAGCGCACGCTGATCGTCGCCGACAAGGGCGCCTATGTCAGCTATCTCGAAGGCTGCACCGCCCCGATGCGCGACGAGAACCAGCTCCACGCCGCGGTGGTCGAGCTGGTCGCGCTCGACGATGCCGAGATCAAATATTCGACCGTCCAGAACTGGTATCCCGGCGACGAGCAGGGCAAGGGCGGCATCTACAATTTCGTCACCAAGCGCGCCTTGTGCCAGGGCAAGAACAGCAAGGTCAGCTGGACCCAGGTCGAGACCGGCAGCGCGATCACCTGGAAATATCCGAGTTGCGTGCTGTCGGGCGAGAACAGCGTCGGCGAATTCTATTCGGTCGCGGTGACGAACAATTTCCAGCAGGCCGATACCGGCACCAAGATGATCCACCTCGGCAAGAACAGCCGCTCGACGATCGTCTCGAAGGGCATCAGCGCCGGGCGGAGCGACAACACCTACCGCGGCCTTGTCCGCGTTGGCCCGACCGCGGAAAACGTCCGCAACTTCACCCAATGCGACAGTCTGCTCCTGGGCGACCAGTGCGGCGCGCATACGGTGCCCTATATCGAGGTCCGCAACCCCTCGGCGCAGATCGAGCACGAGGCGACCACCTCGAAGATCAGCGACGACCAGCTCTTCTACGCAATGAGCCGCGGCCTCGACCAGGAAGCCGCGGTGGCGCTGATCGTCAACGGCTTCGCCAAGGAGGTGCTCCAGCAACTCCCGATGGAGTTCGCCGTCGAAGCGCAGAAGCTTCTGGGGATTTCGTTGGAAGGCTCCGTCGGATGACCCATCTCCCGACCCGTCATGCCGGACCTGTTCCGGCATCCACCGCGCAACAAGTCCTGCCTGTGCGAATGGAGGAGTGGACTCCGGAACAAGTCCGGGGTGACGAGTTGCGAAGATTGTTAGCGATGAAAATCGGGGGAGGGCCGCGATGATAAGTCTGCTCGTGGTTATCGGCTTGCAAGCTGCTGGTGCGGCCGAAGTACCAAACGTACCGAACGCTCCTAAAGTGAGCGAATATCTTGACTGTGTATCTCATCATGCAGAGCGTTACGCTCGGCTAGATGAGCCTGCAGATGTTATCGCGGATGTTGCGACCTTCCAATGTGAAAATCTGCGAGCCGATGCGGCGCGTCAGTTAGCACAAATTTCTGATTCAAAAATCGAGACGCTTGGCTGGAAGGGAGCAGACCGGCTTCATGGCCTCGACCATGATGAACAACTGATTGAATCTCAAGCTAAGAAGGTCGCAATGTCGATCATTTTAGACAAAATACTCCAAGACAAATAGGCGGTAGTCTTGCTCAAAATCACTGACCTCCACGCCGAAATCGACGGCAAGGAAATCCTCAAGGGCCTCAGCCTCGAGGTGAACGCGGGCGAGGTGCACGCGATCATGGGGCCGAACGGCGCGGGCAAGTCGACGCTCGGCTATGTGCTCGGCGGGCGGCCCGGTTATGAGGTGACGGGGGGAAGCGTGACCTTCTCTCCCCTCCCTGCAAGGGAGGGGCAGGGGGTGGGTGCCGAGCGGAGCGAGGCTCCAGCGGCTGCCGCCCCTGCGGGCCGCGGGGCCCCCCCCCCCCCCCCCCCGCGAGCGGGGGGGGGGGGTTTTGTAGGCCCCGGCCCCCGCGCAACACCCCCCGCCG
>JBQCHQ010000049.1:0-50382 GCA_051954515.1 Sphingomonas sp.
CCGGTTTACCCCCACCCCCCCGGGCTCTGGCTGGGGTCCGTGCCCGGCCCGAGGCGGGGGGGCCCCGGCCCCCCCCCCGGGGTGGTAAGCAGGGTAGTCCGACTTACATATGCAAGGCGTAGTCGACTGTTCGTAAAAGAAAGGCGTCCGGATTGCTCCGGACGCCCATCGTACCGGGCAAAGCCGTTACGCGGCAGCCTTTTCCTCGCCCTGCGATTCGATCGCCTGCGCGCCGGTGCCGGTCTTGATGGCAATCGTCTTGGGCTTCATCGCCTCGGGGATTTCGCGGACGAGATCGATGGTCAGCAGGCCGTCGGCGAGCTGGGCGTCCTCGACCCGCACGAAGTCAGCGAGCTCGAAGCGGCGCTCGAAGCTGCGGTTGGCGATGCCGATGTGGAGGAAATCGCCCTCCTGGCTGGCCTGTTCGTCACGCTTGCCCTGGACCAGCAGCAGGTTCTGCTGCGCGGTGATCTCGATCTCGTCGCGCGAGAAACCGGCGACGGCGATCGTGATGCGATAGCGGTCCTCGGACAGCCGCTGCAGGTTGAATGGCGGATAATTGTCGCTCGCCGCGGCGCGCGCACTGTTTTCGAGCAGATCGAACAGCCGGTCGAAACCGATCGTCGAGCGGCGATAGGGGGTCAAATCGAACTGGCGCATGTCAAATTCCTCTCGTTGAGCAAAGTTGGACATTTCGGGCGTCCGCTGCTGCGCGACGCCGGCGATGCGCGGCCCATAGTGGCGCCGCACACGAGGAAAGATGGTAAGCATCGCCGGGGCGTCAAGGGGCCGTATCGGCCCTAAAGTACATTTTTGCGTGACCGGAGGAGCCCGGAAGGCCGCACGCCGGCACTGGCGAAGCACCACTTTGCAGAAAAACAAACGCCCGGATCGTATGACCGATCCGGGCGCCTGCGTGACGATTGCTCGTCAGCCCCCTTGTCTCGTTACCACTGCGACGCTGGTCCCTTGTGCGGACGTGCGGAGCGGGAACTCCCCGAACCCGGCTTTTGCCTGAGCTTCAGTAAGAATGGAGGCTATTGGGTGGGCGCCGGCTTGTCACCGTAAATCCCAGGTTCACCGAACGATTGCGCGAATGATGTGGCGATTGCGCAACAGGCCGGTCGGCGTTGCCAGCCCGCCGCTCGTCGCCTAGAGCGGCGAACACAACCGATCGGATGCCACGCCATTCCATGATTTTATCCCGGTACGAACGAATGATCGCGCGGCGCTATCTGCTGCCGGGCAAGAGCGAGCGCTTCATCGGCCTGGTCGCCGGGTTCAGCGTCGGCGCGGTGATGCTCGGCGTTGCCGCGCTGGTCATCGTGATGAGCGTGATGAACGGCTTCCGCGCCGAACTGTTCGAGAAGAGCGTCGGGCTCAACGGCCAGGCGGTGGTGCAGGGATTCAACAACCAGCTGCCCGACTGGCGTCGTATCGCGAGGGAGGCCAAGGCGACCCCGGGCGTCACCAGCGCGACCCCGTTGATCGAGCAGCCGCTGTTCGCCAACCTCGGCGACCGCACCGAACCGATCCTGCTGCGCGGCATGGATGTGCAGGATATCGTCGACAACAAGACGATCAACGGCAAGGTGTTGATGGGCTCGCTCAAGAGCCTCAAGCCGGGCAGCAACGTCGTGGCGATCGGCTCGCGGCTCGCTGAATCATTGGGCGCCGAGGTCGGTAGCCAGATCACCATCGTCAATCTGCAGGGGCAATCGACTCCGTTCGGAACGATGTTCCGCAGGATTTCCTACACGGTCGGCGCGATCTTCGAGATCGGCATCTACGATTACGACAAGGCCTATGTGCTGATGCCGCTTTCCGACGCGCAGACGCTGTTGCTGATGGGCGACACGGTCGGCATGGTCGAGATCAACACCGTCAACGCCGACAAGGTGAGCGAGATCTTGCAGCCGCTCAAACCCAAGATCGAAACGGTCGGCGTGATTCAGACCTGGCAGGACATGAACGCCGAATTGTTCAAGGCGCTGCAGGTCGAACGGGTGGCGATGTTCACCATCCTGTGCATCATCATCCTGGTCGCCGCGTTCAATATCGCTTCGTCGCTGATCATGCTGGTGCGATCGAAGACGCGGGACATCGCGATCCTGAGAACGATGGGCGCGACGCGCGGGGCGATGCTGCGCATCTTCATGACCGTGGGCACCGCAATCGGCGTCACCGGGATCGTGCTGGGCTTGGTGATCGGCTTCACGTTCCTCGCGTTCCGTCAGAATATCGTCAATGCAATCCAATATATTACCGGGCAGAATTTGTGGGACCCGTCAATCCGCTTCCTGACGGAGCTGCCGTCCAAGCCCGATCCGGTGGAGATCGTCGGAATCGTGCTGATCGCCTTGCTGATGAGCTTCGTGGCAACGATCTACCCGGCGTTCAAGGCGGCGAGCACCGATCCGGTCGAGGTGCTGCGCTATGAGTAACACCCCGTTCGTGCTGAGCCTGTCGAAGCACGGTCAGCACCCATCCGCCCCTTCGACAAGCCAGGGCGAAGGGAGCCGCTATGAGTGACGCGATTCTCCAGACGCATGGCCTGACGCGCAGCTTTGAACAGGGCGGGCAGGTGATCGAGGTGTTGCGCGGAATCAACCTGCGAGTCGAACCCGGCGAAATCGTTGCGCTGCTCGGGCCTTCCGGCTCGGGCAAATCGACCTTGCTACAGGCGGTCGGCCTGCTTGAAGGCGGGTTCGGCGGGTCAATCCGCATCGCCGGCGCCGAGGCGGTCGAGCTCGATTCGGCCGGGCGCACCGACATGCGCCGCGAGCAGCTCGGCTTCGTCTATCAGTTCCACCACCTGCTGCCCGATTTCACCGCGATCGAGAATGTCGTGCTGCCGCAGCTGATCCGCGGCGCGACTCCCGCGGCGGCGAACGATCGCGCGGAATCGTTGCTGACGGCACTGGGCCTCGCGCACCGGCTGACGCACCGGCCCTCGCAGCTTTCGGGCGGCGAGCAGCAGCGCGTCGCGGTCGCCCGCGCGCTCGCCAACCAGCCGGCCCTGGTGCTCGCCGACGAGCCGACCGGCAATCTTGACGAGGCGACCGCCGACGTGGTGTTCGCCGAGTTCCTGCGGCTGGTGCGTCACGAAGGCTCGGCGGCATTGGTCGCGACGCACAACGAGCGGATCGCGGCCAAGATGGACCGGGTCGTCCGCCTTCACGAAGGCCATCTCGAATGAGCGATCCGTGGCGCGACACGCCCACGCTGGCGGGCCGCCACGTCACCTTGCGGCCATTGGCGCGCGCCGATCGGGCGGCGATCGTCGAGGCTTTCGCCACCGGGCTCGAGGGAAGCTTCGCCACGATGGTGCCGGCGGAAGAGACGATCGACGGCTGGTATGCGCGCATCGAGCAGGAGGCAGCAGCGGGCAGGGTGATGGCCTTCGTCGCGCTCGACGCGGGCGGCCGGGTGTCGGGCGTCACGCGCTTCCTGCGCATGAGCGCGGTCGATCGCCGGGTCGAAATCGGCGGCACCGTCTATGCCAGGCGCGTCCAACGCACCGGGCTCAATACCGAGGCGAAACTGCTGTTGCTCACCCATGCCTTCGAGACGCTCGACTGCCAGTGCGTGCAGCTCAGGACCGATTGGCTCAACCGCCAGTCGCGGCGCGCGATCGAGCGGCTCGGCGCGAGACAGGACGGCGTGCTGCGCGGGCACAAGGTGATCGGCGATCGCGTCCGCGACACGGTGGTCTATTCGATCCTCGCGCACGAGTGGCCGGGTGTGCGCCGCAACCTGACGAGCTTGCTCGCCGCGCATCAGGAGAGCGCTGCATGACCGCGATCACCGATTTCCACGTTCGCGCCGCCGACGGATCGGATGCCGACCTGTCAGCCTATGCTGGCAAGGTGCTGCTCATCGTCAACACCGCGTCCAAATGCGGCTTCACCCCGCAATATGAAGGACTGGAGGCGCTACACCGCCGCTATGGTGAGCGCGGCTTCGAGGTGCTCGGCTTTCCGTGCAACCAGTTCGGCGGGCAGGAGCCCGGCAACGCCGCCGAAATCGCCAGCTTCTGCTCGCTCACCTACGACGTCACCTTTCCGCTGTTCGCCAAGATCGAGGTCAACGGCGACGGCGCCGATCCGCTGTTCCGGGAATTGAAGCGCCAGGCGCCGGGCCTGCTTGGGTCCAAGGCGATCAAGTGGAACTTCACCAAGTTCCTGGTCGATCGCTCGGGCAAAGTGGCCGACCGCTACGCGCCGACCACCAAGCCCGAGGATATCGAGCCGGATATCGAGAAGCTGCTCTGACCTGAAGCGCCGGAGCCGAACCTAAACCGTTCGCCCTGAGCCTGTCGAAGGGCGGTGTCTTCGTGCTTCGGCAAGCTCAGCGCGAACGGCGGGCTCCAGTCACACGGCGAAGGCCGCCGCGCCCTTGCGGTGATGGCTTGCCCGCGTCACTTCGACGATACCCGCGAACAGGAAGCTGATGCCGAGGATGTAGCCAGGCAGGGTCAAGGCAGTCCATGAGATGGTGGCGAGGATGATCAGCGCGAGGAGCACGTTGACCACGCCGAGCGCAATCATCCAGCCGCGATGCCGGGTGAAGCGCACGCCCCACAGGAATTCCATCACGCCACGCACGCCGAGCCAGATCGCGACGACGAGCGTCAGCGACAGCGCGCCGGAAAGCGGATCGAACAGCATGATCGCGCCGATGAACAGCGACACCAGCCCGAACAGGATGGCATAAGCGCGGCCCTCGCGCGCGCCGCCCATCAAGCCGGCGGCGATCGAGGCGATGCCGGCGATGAGGAAGAATACCCCGACCACCACCGTCGCCGCAAAGGTCGCCGAAAACGGCCAGACCAGCGCCGCCAGCCCGAGCAGCAGCGACAGCACGCCATAGGCCATCAGCCATCCCCATCCCGCGCCGACCGGCCGGGACTCGTCGTACAACGCTTCGTCCATGAACTGCCTCCTTTGGTCGCCAACGAAATGTGTGCGCCTAGGGTTCCTTCGGGATTCGAGGTTCACAGAATCGAGCGCAGGCTGCATAGTCGCCGCCATGCCGCATTCCGCTTTCGTGCCGCTCCGAATCTTCTCGTCCTACACCATGCTCGATGGCGCGATCGAGCCGAAAGCGATCGCCAAGCGCGCGCAGGAACTTGGCTTTCCCGCAGCGGCGCTGACCGATCGCAACGGCCTCTATGCGGCAATGGCGTTCTCCGATGCATGCAAGGGCGCGGGCGTCCAGCCGATCATCGGCACGATGCTGGCGATCAAGCGTCCCGACGTACCCGAGGGCGTCGAGGCGCCGCTCGACTGGTTGGCGCTCTACGCGCAGGACAAGAGCGGCTACGACAATCTCTGCGCGCTGGTCAGCCGTGCGCATCTCGATCGGCCGATCGAGCAGCCGGCGCACGTCGCCTTCACCGATCTCGAAGGCCGTACCGCCGGCCTGATCGCGCTCACCGCGGGGCGCGAGGGCGGGCTCGCGCAGTTGTTCGCCGAGGAACAGCACGAGCGCGCGCTGGCTTATGCCGATCGTCTCCAGGCGCTGTTCGGCGATCGGCTCTATGTCGAGTTGACGCGCCGGCTCGACGAGATCGAGGGCAAGGCCGAGCCGCATTTGCTCGACCTGGCCTATGATCGCAACCTGCCCTTGGTCGCGACCAATCCGTGCTGCTTCGCGGAGCCCGAGTTCAGCGAGGCGCACGACGCCCTGCTGTGCATCGCCAACTCGACTTATGTGGCGAGCGATGATCGGCCCAAATCCTCGCCCGATGCCTGGATGAAGCCGGCGCGCGAGATGCGCGAGCTGTTCGCCGATCTGCCCGAGGCGATCGCCAACACGCTCGTTGTCGCGCAGCGCTGCGCGGTGGCGGCGCCCAAGCGCAAGCCGATCCTGCCGAGCCTCGCCGGCGATCGCGAAGGCGAAGCCGCCAAGCTGCGCGAGGACGCGCGCGCTGGGCTGGAAGCGCGGCTGGATAAGATCGAGGCGCTTGCCGGCACGCCGCTGGGCGAGGAGGGACGCAAGCCCTATCGCACGCGGCTCGAGTTCGAGCTCGACATCATCATCCAGATGGGCTTCCCCGGCTATTTCCTGATCGTCGCCGACTTCATCAAATGGGCGAAGGACCACGATATTCCCGTCGGGCCGGGGCGTGGTTCGGGCGCGGGCTCGGTGGTCGCCTGGGCGCTGACCATCACCGATCTCGATCCGCTCCAGCTGGGATTGCTGTTCGAGCGCTTCCTCAATCCCGAGCGCGTGTCGATGCCCGATTTCGACATCGACTTCTGCGAAACACGGCGCGGCGAGGTGATCCGCTACGTCCAGGAGAAATACGGGCGCGATCAGGTCGCGCAGATCATCACCTTCGGGAAATTGAAGGCGCGCGCGGTGCTCAAGGACACGGGCCGCGTGCTACAGATGAGCTATGGCCATGTCGATCGACTCGCCAAGCTGGTGCCCAACCTGCCGGCCGATCCGTGGACGCTCGACCGCGCGCTGAACGGGGTCAGCGAGCTCGCGGCCGAGTACAAGAATGACGAGGGCGTGCGCCACTTGCTCGACCTTGCGATGAAGCTCGAAGGCTTGCCGCGCCACAGCTCGACCCACGCGGCGGGCGTGGTGATCGGCGATCGGCCGCTGGCCGAGCTGGTGCCGCTCTATCGCGATCCCCGTTCAGACATGCCGGTGACGCAGTTCGACATGAAATATGTCGAGGGCGCCGGCCTCGTGAAGTTCGACTTTCTGGGTCTCAAGACGCTGTCGGTGCTCAAGATGGCGGTCGAGCTGCTAGCGAAGCGCGGCATCACCGTCGATCTGAGCGCGCTGCCGATGGACGATCCGGGCGTGTTCGAGCTGCTCCAGCGCGGCGAGACGGTCGGCGTGTTCCAGGTGGAATCCGAGGGCATGCGGCGCACGCTTAGCGCGGTGAAGCCGACGGTGTTCGAGGACATCATCGCCCTCAACGCGCTCTATCGCCCAGGGCCGATGGACAACATCCCGATGTTCGGCCGCCGCAAGAACGGGCAGGAGGAGATCGAATACCCGCACCCGCTGCTGAAGGGCATCCTCAAGGAAACCTACGGCATCTTCGTCTATCAGGAACAGGTGATGCAAGCCGCGCAGATCCTGGCGGGTTATTCGCTGGGCGGCGCCGACCTCTTGCGCCGCGCGATGGGCAAGAAGATCAAGGCCGAGATGGACCAGCAGCGCGCGATTTTCGTCGCCGGCTGCAAGGAGCACAACCAGATCGCCGAGGCCAAGGCCAACGAGCTATTCGACTTGATCGACAAGTTCGCCGGCTACGGCTTCAACAAGAGCCATGCGGCGGCCTATGCGCTCCTGACCTATCAGACTGCTTGGCTGAAGGCGCATCACGCGCCCGAATTCTACGCCGCGTCGATGAGCTTCGACATGGCGCTGACCGACAAGCTCAGCGTGTTCGTCGACGACATGCGGCGGCTGGGCGTGACCTGCCTGCCGCCCGACGTGAACGCCAGCGAGGCGGATTTTTCGGTCGAGCCGCACGAGGCGGGATTTGCCGTCCGTTATGCCCTCGCCGCGCTCAAGGGCGTCGGCGAGCGCGCGATGACCGAGCTGGTCGCCGAGCGGAAGGCGAACGGCGCGTTCGAGTCGCTCGGCGATTTCGCTAAGCGAGTCGATCCGCGATTGCTCAACAAGCGCCAGCTCGAGACATTGGGGGCGGGCGGTGCGTTCGATTCGATCGACATCAATCGTCCGGGAATCGTGGCGGTCGCCGAGACGATCCTCGCCACCGCGGCGCGGCTCCACGATCAGCGCACCAGCGGGCAGGGCGGGCTGTTCGGCGAAAGCGATGCCGGGGGTGCTACGATCAAGCCGCTCGCCACCGCGCAGTGGAGCATCGCCGAGCGGATGGAGCAGGAAAAGGAAGCGTTCGGCTTCTATTTCTCGGCGCATCCGGTCGATCGCCACCGGCTGCTCGCGAAGATGCACGGCGCGCGCCATTATGCTGCGCTCGGCGAGCTGCCGATTCCCGAAGGCCAGCGCACCGGGGCGACGATGGCGGCGCTGGTTGAGGACGCGCGCTGGCGCACCTCGGCGCGCGGGCGGCGCTATCTGATGGCGACCTTGTCCGATCCTACCGGCCAGTTCATCGCCACCTGCTTCGACGATAATGTCGCCGCCGAGCTCGAAGAGGCGGCCAAGGCAGGGGGCTGCGGCTTGCTCACCGTCGAGCTCGATCGTCGGCCCGGCGAGGAAACGCCGCGCGTGACGGTGAAGCGAATCCAGCCGTTCGAGACGCTGGCGACCAGTGCGCGCGTGGCGATCGACCTCAACGTGACCGAGCCCGCCGCGCTGGCGCAGATCGCCCAGCTCGTCGCCGGCGCACGAGGGGGGCGGGGCGAGCTGCGAGTCTGCGCTGCGCTTCCCGAAGGTGAGGTACGCATTTTGGTCGGCCGCGACTTCCTGCTCGACGCCGAGCTTGCCGCGCGCCTCGAAGCGTTGCACGGTATCGCCGACGTCGCGTTCAAGACCTCCGAGACGAGGCTGGCGCTGGTCGGCTGATCCCTCGCCCCTGCGAGGGGCGGGGAGAGGTGCATGCTCGGCGGAATGCAGGATTTCGAATTACGGGTACCGCGGCTGCTCGATCACGCCGCGCGCGAGCATGGCGGTCGCAAGATCGTCACGCGCTGGGCCGACGGGCGAGAGACGCGCAACGACTGGGCCGGGATCGCCCGCGAGTCGCGGCGTTTTGCCCAGGCGCTCGAGCGGCGGGGCATAACGGCGGGAGACCGCGTCGCGACGCTGGCGATGAACCACGCGCACCACCTGATCGCCTGGTACGGCACGATCGGCATGGGCGGCATCGTCCACACGATCAACCCGCGGCTGTTCGACGACCAACTCGCCTATATCGCCAACCATGCCGGCGACCGCGTGCTGCTCTACGACAAGGCGTTTCAGCCGATCGTCGACCGTCTCAGGCCGCAATGGACCTCGATCGAGCATTTCATCGCCTTCGATGATGGCAGCTTCGACGCACTGCTCGACGCCGAGGACGACGATTATGCCTGGGTCGAAGGGCCCGAGCGCGAACCGTGCATGCTCTGCTACACGAGCGGCACCACCGGCAATCCCAAGGGCGTGCTCTACGAGCATCGTTCCACCGTTCTCCATGCGATGAATGCCGTCGCGCCGTGGGTAATGGGCCTGTCGTCGCGCGACACGATCCTGCCGATCGTGCCGATGTTCCACGCCGCCGCCTGGGGCCTGCCATTCGCCGCGCCGCTGGCGGGCGCCGCGCTCGTTTTCTCGCAGACCAATGACGCGGCGGTGCTGTGCGACTTGATGCACGCCGAACAGGTGACGTTGGGCAGCGGCGTGCCGACGGTGTGGCTCGCGTTCTTCCAGCATGTCGATGCCGGCGGCGAGGTGCCGCCGAGCCTCCGGCAGATCACCGTCGGCGGCTCCGCAGCGCCGCGGGCGATGCTTGCACGCTTCCTCGATCTCGGCATCAAGCCGACGCATTTATGGGGGATGACCGAAACGTCGCCGGTCGCCACCGCGCTCGCGCCGCGCCCCGATTGGGAGGCGATGGATCGCGAGGCGCAACTCGACTTGATCTGCTGCCAGGGAGCCGCGCCGTTCGGGGTCGAGCTTCGCATCGTCGACGATGCCGATGCCGAACTGCCGCGCGACGGCAAGACATCTGGGCGATTGCAGGTGCGCGGCCCCTGGATCGTCAAACGCTATTTCGGTGCTGAGGCCGACGCAGTCGACGCCGAGGGCTGGTTTGACACCGGCGACGTCGCCATCCTCCACCCCGACGGCACGATGCAGATCACCGATCGCGCCAAGGACGTCATCAAATCGGGCGGCGAATGGATCAGCTCGGTCGAGCTGGAGAATGCCGCGATCGGATGTCCCGGCGTGGCCGAGGCGGCGGCGATCGGCGTGAAGCATCCCAAATGGGACGAGCGGCCGCTGCTCGTCGTCGTGCGCAAGGCAGGCAGTGACGTGGCTGCGGAATCGATCCGCGCGCACCTCGCGGGCCATGTCGCCAAATGGTGGCTGCCCGACGAGATCGTGTTCGTCGACGAACTGCCCCACACCGCGACCGGCAAGCTGCTCAAGACCGCGCTGCGCAAAGAATTCAAGGGTTACCGGCTGGGCGCCGCCGGACCGTCGAATTCGACGTTCGCCCTGAGCCTGTCGAAGGGCGAAACCACACGCGGCGACGATCATGGTATGGCGCCCTCCGACAAGTTCAGGGCGAACGGATTTGTGCGATCCACGCCTCGGCCTGGGCCAGCGCCCGGGCGTCGTCGACATCGATCCAGTCGAAGTCGCTGCAATCCGTGACGAAGGCGAGATTGCGGGCAGCGAGCGCGCGGACGCCTTCGGTGATCGACGGCGCCGGCAGCGCGCGCAGCGCCTCGAAGAAGGCGCTCGACACGGCGAACACGCCGACATCGTAGCAATCGTGCGGCTCCAGCCCCTTTCCGATCGCACGGATGCGATCGCCTTCGGTGGCGACACAAGTCACATCCTCGGGGTCGATCCACGCATGGCCGAGCCTGCGGTCGATGCCGAGCGTCAGCCCGCCCCGCGCGCCCGTTTCGGCGAGCCGCGCATATAAGGCAGGCACGACAAGGTGATCGCACATCGCCAGCAGCACATCGCTGCTGACAAGGTCGGCGGCCGCCAGCGCCGATACGCCGTTGGGCTGCTGCCAATCCGGCGTCCGCACCGTCTCCACCGCGATCGGCCACTCCCGCGCCGCCAGATGTGCCTCGATCGCCTCGGCACCATAGCCGGTCACCACCACCGCGCGCGCGATTCCGGCCGCAGCGAGCGAGGCCAGTGCGCGGTCGATCAGCGGCACGCCGGCGACCGGGCAAAGCGGCTTCGACGGCGCGGTATCGCGCAGCCGGCTGCCTTGCCCGGCGGCGAGCAGGATGGCGGTGTCGATCACCCGAGGATCAGGCGGCGATGAAGTCCTCGACCGCCTGCTGGGCGAGGTCGTCGGTCATCTGCTCGGGCGGGTGCTTGCAGAAATAGGCGGAAGGCGGAAGGATCGCGCCGGCAAGTCCGCGGTCCTTCGCGATCTTGGCGCAGCGGATCATGTCGATCGCGACGCCCGCCGAATTGGGGCTGTCCTCGACCGACAGGCGCAGCTCGAGGTTCATCGGCACGCCGCCGAACAGCTGGCCTTCCATGCGGATGAAGGCGACCTTGTTGTCGTTCTGGAACGGCACATAGTCCGACGGGCCGATATGGACATTCTCGTCCTCCAGCCGCTCGGCGGCGACGGCCTGCACCGCCTCGGTCTTGGAAATCTTCTTGGAGGCCAGACGCGCGCGGTTCGACATGTTGAGGAAGTCGGTATTACCGCCGGTGTTGAGCTGATAGGTGCGATCGAGCTTGACGCCGCGCTTGGCGAACAGGTCGGTCAGCACACGGTGGACGATCGTCGCACCCATCTGCGCCTTGATGTCGTCGCCGATGATCGGCACCCCGGCATCCTCGAACTTCTTGGCCCATTCGGGTGACGAGGCGATGAACACGGGGATGTTGTTGACGAAGGCGACGCCGGCTTCGAGCGCGCACTCGGCATAGAATTCGGTCGCCTTCTGGCTGCCGACCGGAAGGTAATTCATCAGCACCTCGGCGCCGGTATCCTTCAGGACCTGGACGACATCGGCCTTGCTCGGCTCGGCCGCGTCGGCGACGACGAAGGTGCGATCGTCGATATAATCGGTCATGTGCTCGGCAACGCCGTCGAGCACGCGGCCCATCTTCACCACCGCGCCCATCGCGGGCACGTTCTCGGCGAACACAGCGGTGCAATTGGGCTTGGCAAAGATCGCCTCGGCGATGTCCTTGCCGACCTTGCGCTTGTCGACGTCCCACGCCGCGACCACCTTGATGTCGCTCGGCTTGTAGCCGCCCAGCTCGTGGTGCATCAGCCCGACCGTGTCGTTGGCACCTTCCCGATAATAAGCCAGCCCCTGGACCAGCGAGCTGGCGCAATTGCCGATGCCGACGATGGCGACCTTGATCGAATTCATTGCGTCCTGACTTTCATGCTACGGATTTGCGACGGGTTCACGCGCCGGCGTGGAGGCCGGAAGTGGCGAAAAGCTGGCTGGTGAGGCGTCGCTCGATGCGGCGATGCCACCCGATCGTCGCCAGCGCAACCAGAGTCAGCGGGACGATCTCGACCCACCAGAACAGGATCGGCGCGCCCGCCACGCAGGCAAGCGTGACGACGATCAGCCGGACGTTGGCGCTCAAGAGGCTCATCGCCTTCATGGCAGGGGCGGCGGCATCGCCATAGCGGCGCCCGAAGGCAAGAGGATCGGGTGCAGCGCCCATCGCCGCGTCGAACCGCGCCGCGAGTCTGTCGATGCTGCCCGAAATTGCGTCGTAGCCCCGCACGATCGCGCTCCCCAGCGCTTCGTGGCGGATCGGCGCGACCACGCCGCGAACCCGGCGATGGAAGCGCGCTCTTTCCCCTTCATAGAGGCTCGACTGCACCGCATGCGCCGCGCCGGCGATGACCGCGAGCGTCCAGGCCTCGGCCGTGCCGATCGACGCCGCGAGCAGCACATAGATTACCACGAACACGCCGTGGTCGCATACGCCGTCCATGACACGCCCGAAGGCGCTCGCGGTGCCGGTGGCGCGCGCGATCATGCCGTCGAGCCCGTCGCAGACCAGCCACAACAGCCCGAGGGCGAGCCCGACAAAGGCCATGCCGGGAGTCGTCCAGAGCGCAAAGGCAAGCGCCGCGCCGACCCCGATGCCGAAGCCGATCATCGAAACCAGATTGGCGGATATCCCGGCGCGCAACGCCAAGGGCAGCAAGACGCGCCCCATCGGGTGCACCAGCCACAAATTGGTCGGATCCTCTATGCGGCGGTCTCGGGATCCATCTGCCGCCATGCCCCAGGTCAAGGAGTCGTCATTATGCGCCGCCAGCCCGTCGCGCAAGCGACCACGCGCGGCCGGTGGCGTCAGTCGAACAATTCACCTTGCCGGCCACGCGGCGGGCGGAACAGGTCGGTCCTGAGTGTGATCCGTTCGTTGGCGATTCCGTAACGGCGGCAGGCGATCTGGAAGCGCCGCCGCAGCAGCTCGGCCCACGGCCCTTGCCCGCGCATCCGGGTGAAGAAATCGGGATCGTTGTCGCGCCCGCCGCGGATCGACCGGATCGTCGACATCACCTTGCCGGCGCGATCGGGAAAGTGCTCCTCGAGCCAGGCGCGGAACAGCGGCGCGACCTCGTGCGGCAGCCGCACGGGCAGGAAGAAGCAGCCGCGCGCGCCCGATTCGGCGGCGCGCTCGATGATGTGCTCGATCTCATGATCGGTGATCGCCGGCACTACCGGCGCGATCGAGACATAGGCCGGCACGCCCGCATCGGCGAGTCGGCGCACCGCGGTGAGCCGCCGCTCGGGCGCGGGCGCGCGCGGCTCGAGCGTCATCGCGATCCGGGAGGTCAGCGACGTCACCGAGAGCGCGACCGCGGCCAGCCCCTTCGCCGCCATCGGCGCGAGCAGATCGAGATCGCGCAGCACGCGATCGGATTTGGTGGTGATCGTCAGCGGATGGTTGGTCTCGGCGAGCAGTTCGATGCAGCCGCGGGTGATCCGCCAATGCCCCTCGATCGGCTGATAGGGATCGGTGTTGGTACCGAACGCGATCGGCCGCACGACATAGCCGCGCTTGGCGAGCTCTTCGCGCAGCAGCGCCGGCGCGGTCGGCTTGGCGAACAGCCGGCTCTCGAAATCGAGCCCCGGCGACAGGTCGTGATAGGCGTGGCTGGGCCGCGCGAAGCAATAGATGCAGCCGTGCTCGCAGCCGCGATAGGGATTGATCGAGCGATCGAATCCCACATCGGGCGAGCTGTTGTAGGTGACAATGGTCCGCGGCTGCTCGACCGTTACCGTGGTGCGAAGCGGGGGCGGCGCGCCGTCCAGAGCCTCGCGCGCATCGAGCCAGTCCCCGTCGGCCTCGGTCTGGGGCAGATTGAAGCGCGTGCTCTCGGCATTGAGCGTCGCGCCGCGAACGGGGCGAGGGCGGGCGGGCATTGACAATAGCTAGCGCAGCATTAAGAACATATCAAGAACATTGATGGAGATGATCGTGCCCGCCCGCCTCAACTATCTCGAACTCCCAGTTGCCGACACTGGCCGCGCCAAGGCGTTCTACGCGGCCGCCTTCGGCTGGACCTTCACCGATTTCGGCTCAACCTACGCCGCGACGACGAGCGGCGACACCGATATCGGATTCCAGGCCGATCCGGCGGAGAAGACCGCCGCCGCGCTACCGGTGATCGAGGTCGACGATCTCGAAGCGGCGGAGGCGGCGGTCTGGTCGGCGGGCGGCACGATCACTAGGCCGATCTTTGCCTTCCCGGGGGGACGGCGCTTTCACTTCCGCGATGTGAACGGGCACGAACTGGCGGTTGTCGCTACAACGAGGTAGCGTCCGAATATTCTTTATCGAGGGTGGGCGAAGGATGGCACTGCCAATACCGTTTCCCGAAGCGGATGATATGGAGGACTTTCCTCCTCCGCATCCGTCGAGGCCGCTGCCGGTTAAGCGCTTTCCGAGATCTACAGTGTCTTGTTGGTCACTATCGCCTGCCGAGCGGGAGGAGGTCGCACGTACGGGCGTTGTTTGGCTGACGACCAGAACGTTCAAGAGTTTGGAAGAACGAGCTGACGGTGTTCGTTATCAGCCAGACGTTTCGATCCATACAAATAAACAAATCGCTCTTCTTGGGTGGGGCGAGGAAGTAGCCGCGCCAGCTGCTGATCGGATAGTTACGTTCCAAGATAATCAACCAGCGGCCGATGATGCACGCGCCGCGTTGGAGGCGCTTTCGACCCAACTAAGATCAGGCAACGATTTCGGCGACCTTACGCCTGTTGAGGTCGAAGAGGCTGCTCGTGAAGTCATGCTTTTGGAGCACGCGTTCGCATGTGAGGCGATACGTGTCGATTGGATAATGCCGATTGCGACAAGAACTTTACGTTGGATCGCGAGCGAGGCAGGGCGGGCCATGGTTGGCCAGCTTGCCGTAGCCGCATTAGCCGCTATCGCCGTCGCGCTAGGTCTTCATATTTGAAGATTGGCGGATCGCCAACGGTACTCCTACCGCTCCCGCAGCCGCGGCATCAGTTCCACGAAGTTGCAGGGCTTGTGGCGGCTGTCGAGCTGGCTTGCGAGGATGCCGTCCCAGCCGTCCTTGACCGCGCCGGTCGAGCCGGGGAGGGCGAAGATGTAGGTGCCGCGGGCGACGCAGGCTGAGGCGCGCGATTGCACGGTGGAGGTGCCGATCGTCTGGAAGCTAAGCCAGCGGAACAGCTCGCCGAAGCCGGGGATCATCTTGTCGGCGACTCGTTCGAGCGCTTCAGGCGTGACGTCGCGCCCCGTCACGCCGGTGCCGCCGGTGGTGATGATGCAGTCGATGGCCCCGTCGTCGATCCAGGCGTGGAGTTGGGCGACGATGGCGTCGACGTCGTCCTTGAGGATCGAACGATCGGCGAGGACGTGGCCCGCCGCGGTCAGCCTCTCGACCAGCGTGTCGCCCGAGCGATCCTCGGCCAGTCCCCGCGTATCGGAGACGGTGAGCACCGCGATGCGCACCGGCACGAACGGCGCGCCGGCGTCAATCGGCACTGGCGAGCGCGGTGCGATCGACCGGCGGGTTGATCCGCACCGCCTGGGGGCCCTTCAAGCCCGGAAAGCGCGGCCACATGCCTTGCGCCAGCGCAGCGCGGCTGGGCGATTTCTTGCCTTCCTCGGCCTCGTACATCCAGTAATTGCGCATCACCGACACGACATAGCCGCGCGTCTCCCAATAAGGGATAGACTCGATGTAAAGCAGCGGATCGGCGTTATCGCGCGCATCGGCATTCCACGCCGCGACCGGCACCGGCCCGGCATTATAGGCCGCGATCACCTTGGGCAGCAGGCCCTGCGTCGCCGGCTGGTCGCGCAATTGCTCGAGATAGGATTGGCCGATCTCGATATTGGTCGAAGGCCGCGTCAACGCGGTGCGATCGTAGGTGCGATCGGCTTCGCCCTTGTTGCGCGCGATATCGGTCGCTGCGGCGGGGCGGATCTGCATCAGCCCATAAGCGCCCGCGGGGCTCACCACGTCGCGGCGGAAGCGCGATTCCTGCAGCGTGTGGGCATAAACGAGCGCCTTGTCGACTCGCCAGCCGCCATCGGGCGTCCAGTCGGGCGCGGGATAACGCGCGGTGACCGAGGGTTCGGCGCCGACCGGGCCGTTATGCGCGAGCCACAATTGAGTCTCGGGCAGGTTGAGGTCGGCTGACAGGCGCGTGAGGGCAGGGTAATCGCGCGGCTGCCCGATCGCGGCCTGGTGGCGGATCACTTCGCCGGCAAGCTCGGGTTCGCCGATCTCGACCAGCGCCGCGGCAACCTGGATATTGGGCAGGCGGACAAGCTGCTGCCATTCGTTCCCGCCGCTGCTCGCCGGCGGCGGAGGCGGCGCGAGCCCGAGCGCCTGGCGCGCGAGCAGGCCGTAAAACGTCTCCTTGTACTGCGCCGCGCTGTTGAGCTCGCTCTGGATCAGATCGGGGCGGTCGCACATCATGTTGGCGCGGCTCGCCCAATAGAGGCCGGCAGCGCGCAGGTCGATGTCGGTCGCGCGGCTGGCGACCGTCAGGAACGCGCTCGCCGCGCCCGCGCAATCGTGCTGACGCCAAGCGGCGAGGCCGATTGTCCAATTGGCGTGGACGCCCCAATCGCCGGGATCGCCGGTGCTTTTCGTCGCCATTGCGCGCGCATTGGTGTCGTCGCCGGCGAGGTAATAGATCCACGCGACACGCGCCTGCCATTCGTTAAGCGCGTCGGGGCTGAGGCCGGTGGTCGATTCGAGCAAGGTCTGCGCGGCGACGCCGTTATCGGCCTTGATGTACGGCTTCATCGCGTCGGCGAGCTGCGCCGCGACGGCGTCGCTTGCCGAAATGTGCAGATGAACGCGGCTCGGCGCGCCGGGAATCCAGTTGAGCTTCTGCTCTTCGGGAATTGTCGGAATCTGGTCGTCGGTCGCGCCGCGGCGCTTGGCGAGTGCGGCCAGCTGATCGGCCTCGGGCAATTCGGGCGCCTGGGCGAGTAGCGCGAGGAGCGACTCGCGGTCGATTTTGGGCGAGCCCTTGGCGGTGTAGAGCTCGGCGCGCGCGATGGCGTGGAGCGGCCCCGGCTTCATCGCGTCGAGCGCGATCTGCGCGTTCGCCCAGTCGCCCGAGTGAATGGCGGCGAAGACCTGGCGATAGCCGGCCTGCTGCGCCGGATCGAGCTGCGCAGGGATCGCCGATTTCGCCTTGGCCGAGAGCGCCTCGCCGAGCTTCGCGTCATTGTCGGCCGGCGACGCAGCCAGCGCCGGGCTCGCCACGATCAACGCCGCCGCTGCCAACAGAAACGCCTTCATGCCTCCAAGCCCCCGATCAGCAATTGCAGGTCGCGCCATGCCCTGGCCTTCTGCCCCGGATTGTCGAGGAGGAAGCGCGGATGGAACGTCGCGACGGCCTCCGTTTGTCCGGAATCATGATTAACTATATGGAAAAGCGTGCCGCTCTCAGCCGCGTTGGTCCCGAGCAGCGCACGATTCGCCGCATCGCCCATCACCAGCAGCCGTTTCGGCCGGACCAAGGCGATGTGGTGCCGTGCGAGATCGGCGAGCGTGCCCGCCGCTTCGGGCGCGATCCGCCCGGTCGCCGGCCGCGCCACCGCTAGCGAGGCGAGATAGATCGATTGCCGATCGCGCCCGATCGCCGCGAGCATGCGATCGAACAGCCGCCCGGCCGCGCCGCTCAGCAATTGACCGGCGGCGGCGTCCTCGCGCTCGGGCATGTCGAGCAGGACCATCAGCCCCGAATCGGCCGCGCCGTGCGGTGCGATCGGCTTGCCCCAGCGAGTGTCGGGGGCCGCGGCACTGATGCGCCAGGCTTCGAACTCGGCGAGCGATTCCGGAAGCGCCGCTGCTGCCGGTTCGCTCGGCGCCAGCGCTGGTGCTCGAGCGGACGCTACGGCATCCAGCCAGCGCCGCGGCATCTCGTCGACCAGCGTGTCGACCCCGGCTTCGTGCCACCAGTCGAGCGCGCTTGCCGCTGTCGTTTGCCAATCGATGTGCTGGTCCGCCCCCATGATCGGCGCATAGAGTCACCGGTTGACGAGCCGGTCAATTCGCGTGCACGCGTTCACCGACCAGCCGTTGCCTGCGCGCGACGAGACTGCCGCGACGGCGGCGACGAGGAGATGATGATGAGCGATCGCGAGTCGATGCCGTATGACGTGGTGATCGTCGGGGCCGGGCCGGCAGGCCTCGCCGCCGCGATCCGCCTCAAGCAGCTCGCCGCCGAAAAGGGGGCGGAACTGTCAGTCTGCATCCTCGAAAAGGGATCGGAAGTCGGCGCGCACATCCTGTCGGGCGCGGTGATCGATCCCAGGGCGCTCGACGAGCTCATCCCCGACTGGCGCGACCAGGGCTGCCCGCTCGCCGAAGTGCCGGTGACCGAGAACCATCACTGGACGCTCTCGCGCAAGGGCAAGCGGGGGATGCCCGAATTCCTCATCCCGCCCTTCATGCGCAACCACGGCACCTATACCGGCAGCCTCGGCAACCTCTGCCGCTGGCTCGCCGGCCAGGCCGAGGCGCTGGGCGTCGAGATCTTCCCGGGCTTTCCCGCCGCCGAAATCCTGTTCGAGGGCGACCGGCAAGTCGTGCGCGGCGTCGCCACCGGCGACATGGGCGTGGCGCGCGACGGCACGCATAAGCCCGATTACCAGCCGGGCCTGGAACTTCACGCCAAATATACCTTGTTCGCCGAAGGCGCGCGCGGCCACCTGACCAAGGAGCTGATCCGCCTGTTCGACCTTCGCGCCGATTGCGATCCGCAAATCTACGGCATCGGCATCAAGGAATTGTGGGACATCGCGCCCGACAAGCACGTCCCCGGCCGCGTCATCCACACCCAGGGCTGGCCATTGAGTGAGACGCAGGGCTCGAACGGCGGCGGCTTCCTTTACCATCAGGCCAACGGGCAGGTCGCACTCGGCTTCGTGACGTGGCTGAGCTACACTAATCCGCACCTCTCCCCGTTCCACGAGATGCAGCGCTGGAAGACGCATCCGGCGATCGCGAGCATCCTCGAAGGCGGCAAGCGCGTCTCCTATGGTGCGCGCGCGATCAGCGACGGCGGCTGGCAGTCGGTGCCCAAACTGGTCTTCCCGGGCGGCGCGCTGATCGGCGATTGCGCGGGCTTCCTCAACGTGCCGCGGATCAAGGGCACGCATACCTCGATGAAGTCCGGCATGATGGCCGCCGAAGCCGCGTTCCAGGCGATTCAGGGTGGCCGCGAGCATGACGAGCTCGTCGCCTATCCCGAGGCCTATCGCACCAGCTGGGTCGAGAAGGAGCTGCGCCGGGTCCGCAACGTCGCGCCGCTCGTCAAGAAGTTCGGCGACGGGCTCGGCTCGTGGCTCGCCGGCGCGACGATGTGGCTCGAGCATCTTGGGCTGCGCATGCCCTTCACGATGCACCACCATCCCGACAATGAGAGCCTGTGGCGCAAGGACCTGGTGCCCAGGATCGATTATCCCAAGCCCGACGGCGTGCTGACCTTCGATCGCCTCTCTTCGGTGTTCGTCTCGAATACCAACCACGAGGAGGACCAGCCCTGCCACCTTACGCTCAAGGATCCGGCGATCCCGATCGACTATGATCTGCCGATGTACGACGAGCCGGCGCAGCGTTATTGCCCGGCGGGCGTTTACGAGGTCGTGGGCGAAGAGACCGGCGATCCGAAGTTCGTGATCAACGCGCAGAACTGCGTCCATTGCAAGACGTGCGACATCAAGGACCCGACCCAGAACATCAATTGGGTCGCGCCCGAAGGCGGTGGAGGCCCCAATTATCCCAATATGTAAGTCGTTCCTGCTGGCCGGCGCGGCGATGCTGTTCGCCGCCACGCCCGCGCTCGCCGAGGCCGATCCCGGCGATGTCGCCGCCTATTTGAAGGCGCGCGCGGCCGATGCCGATGGCGACGCCACGGCGGCGGTGCGGAGCTATGCCGCCGCGCTCACGGCCGCGCCGAACAATCCGGTGATCGCCTTGCGCGCCTATCGCGCCGCGCTCGACGCCGGCGATACCGCCTTGAGCGATCGCTCGCTCGCGGTGCTGACCCAGGCCGGGGTAGCGCCCGCCGACGGCGCGATCTCGGCGCTGGCCGCGGCGATCGCAGCGGGCGACCCGCGTGCCGCCGATGCCGCGATCGACCGACTGGACGGCACCCCGATCGACTTCCTCGCGCCGGTGCTGCGCGCCTGGCAGGCCTATGATCGCGGCGACAAGCAGGCGATCGCCAAGCTGGCCGGCGCGACAAATCCGATCGGCCGGCGCTATTATGCCGAGAATCACGCGCTGCTGCTGATCGCCACAGGCAAGACCGATGACGGCGTCGCCGCGGTGCAGGCGCTGCTGACCCCCGACCAGGGCAGCTTCGATTTCCGAATCGCCGCCGCGCAATTGCTCGCAGCCAGGGGCAAGGCCGATCAGGCGCAATCGCTGCTTGCCGGCGACGATTCGGTGGTGAGCGGATTTCGCCGACAGCTCGGCAATGGCGTCAAACCGGGCCTCGCCTTCGGGGCGTCGCATTTATTCGACCGGCTCGCCTCGGACCTGTCGCACGACGATCCGAGCCCCTTGACCGTGGTCCTCACCCGCGCTGCCTTGCGCATCGATCCGCACGACGACCGCGCGCGGCTGCTCCTCGCGCAGACGCTCGAGCAGCGCGACGAGACTCAATTGTCGCTTGCCGCGCTCGACGCGATCGATCCCAACGGGCCGTTCGCAGGCGTCGCCCGCGCCGCGCGCGTCGCCGTGCTCGACGATGCCGGCGACAATCGCCAGGCGCTCGCTGCGGCGGCGCAGCTCAACACCGGGCCCGGTGCCACCGCGGCCGACGCGCAACGCTATGGCGACGCGTTGATCGCGCTCGATCGCTATGCCGATGCCGCCAAGGCCTATGACGAGGCGATCCGCCGCGCCGGCGCTGCCGCCGATTGGACGCTCTACCTCCAGAAGGGCGGCGCTCTCGAACAGGCCGGCGATTGGCCGGGCGCGCGCGAGGCGCTCGGCAAGGCCGTCGAAATGGCGCCCAACGAGCCGCTCGCGCTCAATTATCTCGGCTATGCCCAACTCGAACATGGCGGCGATACCGCGGCGGCGTTGAAGCTGCTCGAAAAGGCGAGCGCGCTCAAACCGGGCGATCCGGCGATCACCGATTCGCTCGGCTGGGCTTATTTCCAGCGTGGCGATACCGCCAGGGCGTTGCCGCTGTTCGAGCGCGCGGTGCAGGGCCAGCCCACCGACGAGACGATCAACGAGCATCTCGGCGATGCGTATTGGAAGGCGGGTCGCTATTTCGAGGCGCGCTATGCCTGGCGCGCCGCCGCCGTCACCGCGGCGGGCGACGACAAGGCGCGGCTGCTGGCCAAGATTGATGACGGTCTCGGCGCCGGCCCCGTCACCAACTGACGTGGCCGCAATCGTCGAGGCCGCGCCGGCCAAGATCAACCTCGCGCTCCACGTTCGTCGCCGCCGCGCCGACGGCTATCACGATATCGAGACGCTGTTCGCCTTCCTCACCGAGGGCGATCTGCTGACCGTCGAGGACGCCGATCGCGATAGTTTCGCGGTCGTCGGGCCGTTCGCTGTCGGGCTGGGGAAGGAGGGCAATCTCGTCACGGCGGCGCGCGATGTTTTTGCTGCCGCGTTCGGCGCGGTCGATCCGCTGGCGATTACGCTCGACAAGCGCTTGCCGGTCGCGTCGGGCATCGGCGGCGGCTCGGCCGATGCCGCGGCGATGCTCCGCATCCTCGCACGCCGTTCTGGCATCGAACATGACGACCCGAAGCTGATCGCGTGCGCCGCAGCGCTCGGTGCCGATGTGCCTGCCTGCCTGCTCGGCCGCACCGCATTCGGCATCGGCACCGGCACCGATCTCGCGCCGGTCCATAGCTTGACCGGCACGCCCGTGCTGCTCGTCAATCCGGGCGTCGCGGTGTCGACGGCGGCGGTGTTCCGGGCCTGGGACGGCATCCACCGCGGCGCGCTCGACGCGAGAGATCCGCTTGCCGCCGCCAAAGTTGGCCGCAACGACCTCGAACCCGCCGCGCGCCGCCTGGCGCCGGCGATCGACACGGTGCTCGCCGCATTGAACGCGGCGCCGGGCGCAACGTTGGTGCGCATGTCGGGCTCGGGCGCGACGTGCTTCGCCCTGTTCGAGGACGCGCCGACTCGCTCCGCGGCAGCGCGCGCCATCGCCGTTGCGCATCCAGATTGGTGGCTGCTGGCCTCGACGCTTGCATGACTCGCCGCCGCTCGGGCATCTGCGGGACATGATCGCCTGGACGCTCGACGGCGGCATCGTCACGCTGACGCTCGATCGCGCCGCCGCGCGAAACGCCATTCGAATGACGGCATGGCGTCAGCTGGCCGCTGCCTGCGCCGAGATCGCCGCCGGCGATGCGCGCGTTCTGATCGTGCGCTCGGGCGTGGCGGGCATCTTCTCCGCGGGCGCCGATATCGGCGAATTTGCCGCCTTTCCCGATGATCCGGCCGCCGCCGCGTCCTTCCGCGAAACGATGCGCGCCGGGATCGAGGCGCTGGCGGCGCTACCCATCCCGACGATCGCCGCGATCGACGGCGGCTGTTACGGCGCCGCGGTGGCGCTGGCGCTCGCCTGCGACATCCGCATCGCCGGTGCCGAGGCGCGCTTCGCGGTCACTCCGGCCAAGCTAGGGATCGGCTATCCCGGCGAAGACGTCGCGCGGCTGATCGCCCAGGTCGGCCGCGGCCAGGCGAGCCGCCTGCTCTTCTCGGCGCAATCGATCGATGCCCAAGAAGCCGCGCGCATCGGCCTCGTCGAAATGCTCGCCGCCACCGCTGCCGACGAAGCGCAAAGCCTTGCCGCGGCGATCGCCGGCAACGCGCCCGAAGCCATAGCGTTGCTCAATCGAGCGCTCGCCGATCCGGCCGATCCCGGCAACGCCGCCGCGTTCGACGCGGCCTTCGCGGGACCGGCCTTCGCCAGCGCCCTCGCCGCCTTCCGCAATCGAAAGAGGCCATGACCCAGCCCGACATCATCCCCGGCGACAGCGATATCCTGCTGCTTTGCGACCATGCCTCGAATCGTGTGCCCGAAGGCATCGAGCTCGGCATCCGGCCCGAGCAACTCGATCTCCACATCGCGCTCGACATCGGTGCCGAGCCGCTGACCCGTGCACTTGCCGCGCGCCTCGACGCGCCGGCGATCCTCGCCACCGTGTCGCGGCTGGTGATCGATCTCCACCGCGAACCCGATCATCCCGATCTGATTCCCGCGGCCAGCGACGGCCATCTCATTCCCGGCAATGCGCTCCCCGATCGCGAGGCGCGCGTCCTCGCCTGGCATCGCCCCTATCACGATGCGCTCGCCCGGCTGATCGACGCAACGAAGCCGCGGCTGCTCGCCGCCATCCACAGCTTCACGCCGCAGCTCGAGGCCGGCGGCGCCAAACGGCCGTGGGAGGTAGGAATCCTCTATAATCAGGACGACCGTGCCGCGCGAATCGCCATCGACTTGCTCGCCGCCGAGGGACTCGTGGTCGGCGACAACGAGCCTTATTCGGGCAAGCTGCTCAACGCGACGCTCAACCGCCACGGCGAGGGCAGGGGCATCCCCTATCTCGCGATCGAGGTGCGAAACGACTTGATCGCCGACGCGCAAGGCGTCGCGCGCTGGAGCGATGTTCTTGCGCGCGTAATCGGCGAGACGCGCAACAGGGTTGCGTAAACCGGCGGAAACGGGAAATAGCCTGTCGCCATGAGCAACCGTTTCGACAAATCCCGCCTGCCCAGCCGCCACGTCTCGGTCGGGCCCGAGCGCGCCCCGCACCGCAGCTATTATTACGCGATGGGCATCCCCGAGGAGGACATCGCCAAGCCCTTCGTCGCGCTCGCCAGCGCCGGCAACGATTCGGCGCCGTGCAACATCACGCTCGACGCGCAGGCCGATGCCGCGCGCGCCGGCGTGATCGCCGGGGGCGGCATGCCGCGGCGGTTCAACACGATCACCGTCACCGACGGCATCGCGATGGGCCATCAGGGTATGAAGTCGAGCCTCGTCAGCCGCGAGGTCATCGCCGATTCGGTCGAGCTGTCGGTACGCGGCCATTGCTACGACGCGCTGGTCGGCTTCGCCGGCTGCGACAAGTCGCTGCCCGGCATGATGATGGCGATGCTGCGGCTCAACGTGCCGTCGATCTTCGTCTATGGCGGCTCGATCCTGCCCGGCCATTTCCACGGCAAGGACGTGACGGTGGTCGACGTATTCGAGGCGGTCGGCCAGCATGCCGCGGGCGGCTGCCCGCTCGAGGAGCTGATCGCGCTCGAAAAGGTCGCGTGCCCCGGCGCCGGCGCGTGCGGCGGCCAGTTCACCGCCAACACGATGGCCTGTGTCGGCGAGGCGATCGGCTTGTCGCTGCCCAATTCGAACATGATGCCCGCGCCCTATCCCGATCGCTCGGCGCTCGCCGTCGCGGCGGGCGAGCAGGTGATGGATCTGCTCGCGCGCAACATCCGCCCGCGCGACATCTGCACCCGCGCCGCCTTCGAGAATGCCGCGCGCGTCGTCGCAGCGACCGGCGGCTCGACCAACGGCGCGCTGCACCTGCCGGCGATGGCCAATGAAGCGGGCATCGACTTCGACCTGTTCGACGTTGCCGAGATATTCAAATCAACCCCTTACATCGCCGACCTCAAGCCCGGCGGAAGATACGTCGCCAAGGATATGTACGAGGCCGGCGGCGTCTATATGCTGATGAAGACGCTGCTCGACGGCGGCTTCCTCGACGGCGATTGCCTCACCGTCACCGGCCGGACGCTGGGCGAGAATATCGAGCAAGTCACCTGGAATCCCGACCAGAAGGTGATCTACGACGTGAAGACCCCGCTGTCGCCGACCGGCGGCGTGGTCGGCCTCAAGGGCACGCTGGCGCCCGAGGGCGCGATCGTGAAGGTCGCCGGCATGAAGCGGCTGCAATTCGAAGGCCCCGCGCGCGTGTTCGATTGCGAGGAGGATGCCTTCGGCGCGGTCGAGCGCCGCGAGATCGCCGACGGCTCGGTGATCGTCATCCGCTACGAAGGCCCCAAGGGTGGCCCTGGCATGCGCGAGATGCTGTCGACCACCGCCGCGCTCTATGGCCAGGGCATGGGCGAGAAGGTCGCGCTCATCACCGACGGCCGCTTCTCGGGCGGCACCCGCGGCTTCTGCATCGGTCATGTCGGGCCGGAAGCGGCCGAGGGCGGCCCGATCGCGCTGGTCGAGGACGGCGACCTCATCCGCCTCGACGCCGAGGCGCGGACGATCGACCTCGACGTGGCCGAAGACGTGCTCGCCGCGCGCAAGGCCGCATGGCAGGCGCGACAGTCCGATTATGGGGCAGGGGCGTTGTGGCGCTATGCGCAGAACGTCGGCCCTGCCTATAAGGGCGCGGTCACCCACCCGGGAGCCCGAGCCGAGCGCCATGTTTACGCGGATATCTGAACAGGATTTTGGATCGCGCAGAGGCGCAGAGGCGCTGAGAGGGCAAATGTGCGGCTCCCTCGCCGCCAAGTCCGACGGCAGGATAGATGAAAAAGCGGGCCACTGGCGTGGCCCGACACCTTCTTCTCTGCGTCTCTGCGCCTCTGCGCGAATATTCTTATCCCTGCCGCCGCTGCTATCCCTGCCGCCGCTGCTGATGCTCGCCGCCTGCGGCTCGACGGGCAACCGCAATGACGAAACCGCCGCCGATGCCGGCGACATCGCCTGCGCGCCGCAGGGCGCCAGCGACTTCAAGCCCGTTTGCACGCTCGATCGCGTTGCCGGCGACGACGGCCTGTCGCTGGTCGTCCACAATCCCGACGGCGGCTTCCACCGCTTGCTCGTGACGAAGGACGGCCGCGGCGTGGTCGCCGCCGACGGCGCCGAGAAGGCGGCGGTGACGATCGCCGGTCCCGGCGAGATCGAGGTCGCGATCGGCGGCGATCGCTATCGCCTGCCCGCGACGATCAAGGGCCAGGCGCCCTCATGACGCCAATCGCCGGCAAACCGGTTGTAACCGCTGCACAAATGCGCGCCGCCGAGGAACGGGCGATTGCCGCCGGCACCAGCGTCGACACATTGATGGATCGCGCGGGCAAGGGCGTCGCCGCCGCCGTCCACCGCCTTGCCGCCAGCGCGCCCGTGCTGGTGCTGTGCGGCCCCGGCAACAATGGCGGCGACGGCTATGTCGCTGCGACGGCGCTGGCGGCGGCCGGGCATTCGGTGCGCGTCGCGACGACCGGCGAGCCGAAAAGCGAAGCAGCCGCCAAGGCGCGCGCGCTCTGGACCGGTCCGATCGAAGTGATAGCCGATGCTCAGCCGGCGCCGATCGTGGTCGACGCGCTGTTCGGCACCGGCCTGTCGCGCGGCCTTGATGCCGCACTGTCGTCGCGCTTGTGCGAACTGGCGGCGGCCGCGCGGCTGTCGATCGCCGTCGATCTGCCGAGCGGCGTCGCGACCGATGACGGCGAGGTTCTGAGTCCCGTCCCCGATTTCGACGTCACGCTGGCGCTCGGCGCGGCAAAGCCGGCGCACCTGCTGCAGCCCGCTGCCCGCCATTGCGGCGCGGTGCGCCTGATCGACATCGGAATCGATGTGAGCAGCGACGCGCATGTCATTGCCAAACCGAAGCTTCCCGATCCGGGCCCCGATTCGCACAAATATAATCGCGGCATGGTCGTGGTGGTCGGCGGCGCGATGGCGGGCGCCGCCTTGCTCGCCTCCACGGCAGCGATGCGCGCCGGCGCCGGCTATGTCGCGTTGCTCGACGGCGGCTCGGGTGGTCCGCACGCGCTGGTCCACCGCGCCTTCGCCGACCAGCCGCTCGATGACGAGCGGATCGGCGCGCTGCTCGTCGGGCCCGGCCTTGGCCGCGACGCGGACGCCGCCAGAAAGCTCGACGCTGCGCTCGCCAGCGATCGGCCGCTGATCGTCGACGGCGACGCGCTCCATCTCCTCAAGGATCGCCGCGACATGCTGCGCGATCGCAAACCGCCGACGATCCTCACGCCCCATCAAGGCGAATTCGTCGCGCTGTTCGGCAAGGGCGGGGGCAGCAAGCTCGACCGTGCGCGCGCTGCCGCCGTCGAGGCTGACGCGGTCATCGTCTTCAAAGGCCCGGACACCGTGATCGCCGCCCCCAATGGCAGCGCGCAGCTTGCGGGCGACGCCAACGACTGGCTCTCGACAGCGGGCACCGGCGACGTCCTCGCCGGCACGATCGCGGCGACGCTCGCCGCCGGCCTCGATCCGCTCGACGCCGCCGCTGCCGGCGTGTGGCTGCATGGCCAGGCGGCGCGGCGCCTCGGCGCTTCGTTCATCGCAGACGACTTGGCGAACGCGCTCACGGCTGTACGAGCGGCGCTATGACGCAAGATACCGAGATCATTCGCGTCGCCGCGCGCGGCGAGGGCATGACCGCGGGCGGCCGCTACGCGCAGCTCGCCGCGCCAGGAGACACGCTGCTGCCCTCGGGCGAAGTGATCCCCGGTCCACACCACCAGAAGCCGCCGTGCCGCCACTTCCCGCGCTGCGGGGGCTGCCAGCTCCAGCATCTCGACGATGCCGCTTATGCCGGCTTCGTCAGCGATCGAATCGCCACCGCGCTCGCCGCGCAGGGAATAGAGACCGAGATCCGGCCGGCAGTGCTGTCGCCGCCCAATACCCGGCGCCGCGCGACGCTCCATGCCGAGCGGCGCGGCCGGCAAGTCCATCTCGGCTTTACCGAACAGAACAGTCATGCGCTGGTCGACATGCAGGAATGCTGGATCCTCGCGCCCGAGCTGTTTGCGCTGCTCCAGCCGTTGCGCGGCCTGCTCTCGGTGCTGCTCACCTCCAGCCGCCGCGCCAATGTGACGCTTACTCAAGTCGATCAGGGCGTCGATGTGCTGATCGAAGGCGTCGAAGCAACCGGTCTCGCCGCGGCCGAGGGTATCACCGCCTTCGCCGAGCGCCACAAGCTCGCTCGCCTCTCGCTCGACGGCGGCTTCGGGCCGGAAACTCGCTGGGAGCCCGAGCCGGTCACTGTCACGCTCGGCGGTGTTCCCGTGCCATTTCCCACTGCCGCCTTCCTGCAAGCGACCGCGGAAGGCGAAGGCGCGCTCGTCGATGCGGTGCGCGAGGCGGTCGGCCGCGCCGGCATCGTCGCCGACCTGTTCGCCGGCCTCGGCACCTTCGCGCTGAGCCTGCAGAATGCCCGCGTCTATGCCGCCGAAGCCGCGCGCGAGGCGATCCTGTCGCTGAAGACCGCTGCCGGTCGCGCGCAACGCCACCTCGCCGCCGATCACCGCGACCTCTACCGCCGCCCGCTGACCGTCGAGGAGCTTGACCGGTTCGCCGCGATCGTGCTCGATCCGCCGCGCGCCGGCGCGCGCGACCAGATCGCCAATTTGGCTGCATCGCGCGCCCCGATCATGGCCTATATCTCCTGCAATCCCAGCAGTTTTTCGCGCGATGCGAAGATACTGTGCGAAGGCGGGTACCGGCTCGATTGGGTGCAGCCGGTCGGCCAGTTCCTGTGGTCGACCCATGTCGAGTTGGCCGCGCGGTTCAGCCGCTGATGGCCTTGTTATAAAATGCTTCATTTCCGTTCGGGCTGAGCCTGTCGAAGCCCCGCTCGCGAACTCGCCCTTCGACAAGCTCAGGGCGAACGCACGTCATCGGGATAGTCGGCGCGCACGAAATACAGCCCCTCGGGCGGCGCATTGAGCCCCAGCGTCGCGCGGTCGCGTGCCTCCAGCGCCGATCGCATGTCCTCGGGGGCCCACTGGCCGCGCCCGACCAGCACGAGACACCCGACCATCGAGCGCACCTGATGATGCAGGAAGGACCGCGCCGATGCTTCGATCCAAACCTCGCCCTCCGGTCCGCCGATCACCGCCAGCCGATCGAGCGTCCGCACTGGATTATCGGCCTGGCAATGCGCCGAGCGGAAGGTAGTGAAGTCATGCCTTCCGAGTAACTTGCTGGCGCCTTCTGCCATCGCATCGAGATCGAGCGGCACCGGCACTCGCCACGCCAGGCCGCGCGCGAGCGTCAACGGCGCGCGGCGCGTGACGATGCGATATCGGTAATGCCGCGCGATGCATGAGAAGCGCGCATGCCAGTCGTCGGGCACTTCGCGACACGCCAGCACCGCGACCGGATCGGGCCGCAGCCGCGCATTGAGTGCCTCCATCAACCGGAACGACGCGATCTCGCGCGAGATATCGACATGCGCGCGCATGCCCAAGGCGTGCACGCCGGCATCGGTGCGGCCCGCCGCGTGCACGACAGCCTCTTCGCCGGTAATCGCCGTGACCGCGCGCTCGATCGCTTCCTGCACGCTCGCCCCATGCGCCTGGCGCTGCCAGCCCATGAACGGGCCACCGTCGAACTCGATCGTCAGCGCGAATCGAGTCACAGCCGCGTGCCAACCGGGATCGCGAAGCCGCGCAGCAACTCGTCGGCACTCATCACGCCGCGTCCGGCGCGCTGGACGATGATCGGCTGGATCGCGCCCGAGCCGCAGGCGATCGTCAGCTCGTGATCGATCACTTCGCCCGGCGTGCCCCCGCCATTCACGATTCCCGCTTCGAGCACGCGCACGCGTTCGCCATTGGCCTCGAACCACGCGCCCGGCGGATTGAAAGCGCGCACCTGCCGCTCGACCGCTTCCGCGGCCTGCGTAAAATCGAGCCGAGTCTCGGCCTTGTCGATCTTGGCGGCATAGGTGACGCCATCCTCAGGCTGCGCCACCGGAGGATGGCCGTCCAGATCGCCGAGCACCTCGACCATAAGCCGCGCACCCATCGCGCTCAGTTCGGCGGTGAGCTCGCCCGCGGTCTTGCCGTCGATCGGCGTGCGCCCGGTAAGCCGCACCGGCCCGGTGTCGAGCCCCGCCTCCATCTGCATGATGCATACGCCGGTCTCGTTATTGCCCGCGAGGATCGCGCGCTGGATCGGCGCGGCGCCGCGCCACCGCGGCAGCAGCGAGGCGTGGACGTTGAGGCAACCGTTCATGGGCGCTTCGAGCACCGCCTTGGGCAGGATCAGCCCATAAGCGGCCACCACCGCGACCTCGGCCCCGAGCGCCGCGAACGCCGCCTGCGCCTCGCCGCTCTTCAACGACGCCGGTGAGCGCACCGCCAGCCCCAACGCCTTGGCCCGTGCCTGAACGGGGGAGGGCACCATCTTCTTGCCGCGCCCCGCCGGCCGTGGCGGCTGCGTATAGACGGCCGCGATCTCGTGCCCCGCCTCGACCAGAGCATCGAGCACCGGCACCGAAAAATCGGGCGTTCCCATGAAGACGATCCGCATGGCCTCGCTGTGGCCGCTTGCCCGGTCCCTGTGCAAGCCCCTATCTGTTCCCGCATGGCATCCCCCGAAATCGAGGCGCTGACTCAAGCGCTGTCCCGGCTTCCCGGCCTCGGCCCGCGGTCGGCGCGCCGCGCGGTGCTGCACCTCATCAAGAAGCGCGAGATCGCGCTCGAGCCGCTGCGCACCGCGCTCGAGGCAGTCAGCGAGCGGCTGGCGACCTGCTCGATCTGCGGCAATGTCGACACCACCGATCCCTGCGGCATCTGCGCCGATCCGCGCCGCGATGCACGCGCGCTGTGTGTGGTCGAGGAAGTCGCCGATCTCTGGGCGCTCGATCGTTCGCGGCTGTTTCCAGGCCGCTTCCACGTCCTCGGCGGCCGCCTTTCAGCACTCGAAGGCGTCCGCCCCGAGGATCTGGCGATCGACACGCTGCTGGCGCGTGTCGAGGCAGGCGGAATCGACGAAGTGGTGCTCGCCATGAACGCCACGCTCGAAGGCCAGACCACCGCGCATTACATCGCCGAACGCCTGGAGCGCTTTCCCGTTCGCCTGACCCAGCTCGCCCATGGGCTGCCAGTCGGCGGCGAGCTGGATTATCTCGACGAGGGCACGCTCGCACAGGCGCTCCGCGCGCGCCGCCCCGTCGCTTGACGGCGGCGCGGCGCCTGCCTAGCTGACACGCATCATGGCCGTGCTCGAAATCCTCGAAATCCCCGATCCGCGTCTGCGTGACGTCGCTCAGCCCATTGCCGAGGTGAACGACGAGATTCGCCGGCTCGCGGCCGACATGCTGGAGACGATGTACGCCGCCCACGGCATCGGCCTCGCCGCGACCCAGCTCGGCATCGACAAACGCATCCTCGTCATCGATCTGCAGGAGCGAGTCAGCGAGGACGAGGAAAAGGAAGGCGAGGGCGAGCCGGTCCGTGACCCGCATGTCGTCATCAACCCGGAATTGCTATGGGTGAGCGACGAACTCTCGGTCTATAACGAGGGCTGCCTGTCGATCCCCGAGCAATATGCCGAGGTCGAGCGCCCCGCGCGCTGCCGCGTCCGCTGGCTCGACGAGCAGGGGGAAAGCCACGAGCAAGAGCTCGACGGCCTGATGGCGACCTGCATGCAGCACGAGATCGACCATTTGAACGGCGTGCTCTTCATCGACCATATCTCGCGGCTGAAGCGCAACATGATCGTCAAGAAGCTCGACAAGATGCGCAAGAAGGCGGCGTAAGCTACGGATTCACGCGAAGGCGCGAAGCCGCGAAGAAGAAGGAATGTTTCGCGCAGAGACGCGGAGACGCGGAGGTATTGCGCTCGCTGTTCCCGTCTCGCGTCAGCGAGACCTTCATCTCCTCGGCAACCAACATGGAGGGGCGCTGATGCGGCCGGAACCTCGCCGCCATCGAGTCCCCTCCGCGTCTCTGCGTCTCTGCGCGAATCCATCTTCCTTTTTCCTTCGCGCCATCGCGCCTTCGCGTGAAACCATTATCCCTTTAACGGCCCGCAGTAGATCAGCCCCGTCGATTTGAGCGTTTTCGACTCGACCAGCATCGCCTGCGCCGATTCGGCGAAGCGCAGCTTGATGAGGTCGGGGGCGGGCGGCGCTTCGGCGGTGCAGGTGGCGTGGAGGTCGTAGCCGCCAGGCACCTTGTCGACGCGGTTATAGGTGCACGACACCTCGCCCGCGGTCTCCAGATGCGTCGCGTAGAAGCGCCACGCGCCCGACGCGCATAACTGCTCAGTCGCCGCCCAGCGGCCGACATAGCGCGGCGTCGCGCCATTGGCCGGAGGCAGCTTGCCCGGTTCGCCGCTGTCGGGGGAGGGGGCCGGGGTTGCGGTCGTCGCCGATGTAGGCGATGCGCTTGGCGTCGGCAGCGGCGGCGCTTCGTTCGTAACCGGCGTCACGGCGTCAGTCGAAGCCGTCTCGTTCGCGGGCTGCTGCGAACAGGCGGCGAGCGCCAAGCCCGCAGCCAAGGCCAATCGTTTCATATTCGTCCCCTTTCACGCCGACGAACGATGCGCCCGCCGCCAAGGTTCCGCTTGTCGTTCCGTGCGCAGGGCTGTAGGTTCCCGCTTCGTTCCGTTGGGGAGGGCCTGCCTTGTCGTCGATTGCCGTCGTCTTCGTCATCGTCGCGCTGGCGATCGGGCTCGCCATCGGCTGGTTCCTCGGCGGCCGCGAGACAGCCTCGGCGCGTGCCGAGCGCGACGCGCGCACCGAGGATTTCCGCAAGGCGATCACCGATCTCGCCGGCGCCGAAGAGCGCGCCAAGGCCGTCGACGGACTGCGCAACGAACTTGCGGCAATCCGTGACGAGCGCGACGCCGCGCGCGTCGAAGGCGCGACGCTGCGTGCTGATCTTCGTGCCTTGAGCGAGGGCAAGGCGCTGATGGCCGTCGAATTCGCTGACGTCGCCAACAAGCTTCTTAGCGAGGCACAGAAGAGCTTCCTCGAGCGCGCGAACGAACGGTTCAACCAGGCGGGCGAATCGAACGAAGCTAAGCTGAAGGCGCTGCTGGCTCCGGTCGAGACCACGCTGAAGCGCTACGAGGAAAATCTTGGTCGCGTCGAAAAGGAACGCGAAGGGAGTTACCGCGAACTGCACCAGGCGGTCAGCCAACTCGCGCAGGGCAACGCTGGGGTGGTACGTGAGACGCAGCGACTAGCTAACGTCATGGTCTCCAGTCCGAAACATCGCGGGCGGTGGGGCGAGGAGCAACTCAAGACCATCCTCGAATCTGCAGGGCTTGCCGAGAATGTCGATTTCGAGCTGCAGGCGGCAGTCAGCGACGGTGAACGGCAGCTACGGCCTGACTGCGTCGTCAACTTGCCTAATGACCGCTGCATCGTCGTTGACGTGAAATGCCCGCTGGTTGCCTTTGAGCAAGCCTATGACGAGGAGGATGAGAAGCGGCGTACTGATCTTCTGCTTCAGCACGCCAAGGCGCTCAGGAGCTATGCAAGTGATCTTGGCCGCAAGGGCTATTGGCGCCAGTTCGATCGTTCTCCCGATTTCGTCATCATGTTCGTCCCGGGCGAGCATTTCCTTTCCGCTGCGGCCGAGCGTGACATCGACCTGATTGGGGATGCTTTCCGAAACGGCGTGGTGATAGCGTCCACTATTAATATGCTGGCGCTCGCCAAGATCATGGCCGGCATGTGGCGGCAGGAAGTATTACGCGAACAGGCAAAGGAAATCGCCGAGGCCGGAAAAGAACTCTATAAGCGTCTCGGGAAAATGACCGAGCACGTCGCCAAGCTTGGCCGTCATTTGGGAACCGCAACCGGCGCGTATAACTCCATGATCGGCAGTTTGGAGGAAAGCGTCTATCCACAGGCTAGGCGTTTTGAGGCGCTTGGCGTTGAGAAGAGCGGAAAAAATGTGGAAGACGCGCCAGTATTGGAGACTGCCATCCGCCCGCTTATCAAGTTGGCACCTCGGACCGAACCGGATGCCACCAACGAAGCGAAGTGATTGCCGTCAACCCTGCGGCGTCAGCGTCATCGTTCCGGCGGAATCGCTCAAGGTCAGCGAGCCGTCGTTCTGCCGAGTGACCGTCATCGGCTGGCCCAGAATCTTGAACGCCGCATTCTCCTGATCCATGCCCGGACCCAGACAGGCCATCTTGGTCGAGATGATCTGCGTCGCCGTCATCACTCCATTGGCGATCGCATAGCCGCCGCCGAAGCTGTTGCACCCGGCATTGCCCGAGATGCGATCCGCGGTGAAGGTCATCTCGGCCTTGCGCTGCGCGGTGGCCGGTTGGCCGTTGATGCTGGCAATCGTCCAATGCGTATCCGCTAGCGAAGGAGCGGCGTCAGCGTCGTTGCCCGCCGACGCCATATGTGCGCATCCCGCCACCAGCACGGCGCCCAATCCAGCTGCGATCAATCGCATATCCTGCCTCCGTCATTGCTGCCCTGAAACGACCGAGTGCGCGGCGGGGTTGCAATCAATCGCGCTGCTGCTGCGCCAGCACCTCATAGGCCATCACCGCGGTCGCCACCGCGGCATTGAGGCTGTCGGCCTTGCCGAGCATGGGCAGCTTGACCAGCAGGTCGCATTCCGCGGCATAAGCGGCGGGCAACCCGTGGGCTTCATTGCCCGTAAGCAAGAAGGTCGGCGTCTCGTATGTCGCCGCGCGATAGCCGTTATCGGTGTCGAGGCTGAGCCCGACCAGCTGGCCCGGCCCCTGACGCAGCCAGGCGAGGAAATCGGGCCATGGCGCGCGCGCGATCGGCACGGTGAACAGCGCCCCCATGCTCGCGCGCACCGCCTCGACCGAGAAGGGGTCGACGCACTCGTCGATCAGGATCAACCCGCCCGCACCGACCGCATCTCCGGTGCGAAGGATCGTCCCCAAATTACCGGGATCGCGCAGCTTCTCGGCGACCAGCCAGATGCTCGACCTCGTGCGATCGAGCGATGCGAGCGGGGTCTCGAATTCCTCGAACACGCCGACGACCGCCTGCGGATTGTCCTTGCCCGAAAGCTTGGCGAGGATATCCGGCACCGTCTCGATTGCATCGCCGCCCGCGGCTTCCACGGCGTCAATCAGCGCGACGACCAGCGGATGTGCCGCGCTCGCCCGGGCATAGAACAGCCACGCCGGCACGCGCCCGGTCTCGCGCGCCTCGGTCAGGATGCGCAGCCCCTCGGCGAGAAACAGGCCTTCCTCGCGGCGATGGCGCTTCTCGCGCAAGCTCCGCATGCGTTTGATGAGCGGATTGGAGAAGGCGGTGATCTCGCGCGGCATCAATCCTCGCCGAACTTGGTCTCGACAAGTTCGGCGAGCGTCGCCACCGCGCTTTCGGCGCCGTCGCCCTCGGCGCTGATCGTAATCGTGTCGCCCATCGCCGCGCCAAGCATCATCAGCCCCATGATCGAGGTGCCGGTCACCGACTGCCCGTCGCGTGCGACGCTGACCTCGACGGGCTGCGAAGAAGCAAGGGTGACGAACTTGGCGCTCGCCCGGGCATGCAGCCCGCGTTTGTTGGCGATGAGCACCGTCCGCTCGGCGCGCATCAGGCAGCCGCCTCGCCGAGCACTTCGGAAGCCACCGAGATATATTTGCGCCCCGCCTCGCGCGCCGCGGCGACCGCTTCGGTCACCTTCATCGCCTTGCGCGCGCCGCCCAGCCGGATCAGCATCGGCAGGTTGATCCCGGCGATCACTTCGATCCGCCCCGCCTCCATCAGCGAGATGGCGAGATTGGAGGGCGTACCGCCGAACAGATCGGTCAGCACGATCACGCCGCGCCCCGAATCGACCTCGGCGATCGCCTTGGCGATGTCCTGGCGACGTGCTTCCATATCGTCGTCGGGCCCGATGCAGACGGTGGCGATCCGCTCCTGCTTGCCGACGACGTGCTCCATCGCGGTCACGAATTCCTGGGCGAGTCGCCCATGCGTGACGAGTACCAAGCCGATCATGCCAATTGCGTTCCCGAAACTCTCATCTCTTGGCCGGCGCACCTTCGAGCGAATCCTGCGGCGCCGTTGCCAGGTCGCGATGTGCGACCGTGGGCGAAAAACCCGCGTCGCGCAACCGCGACGCCATGCGATCGGCGACATGGACCGAGCGATGTCTCCCTCCGGTACACCCGAACGCGATCCGGACATAGGCCTTTCCCTCGGCCCGATAGCGCGGCAGCAGCGTCAGCAGCAGCGCCTCGATCTGCGCCATCGCCGTCTCGTAGGCTGGATCGGCGGCGACATAGGCGGCGACATCGGCGTCGAGCCCGGTGCCGGGCCGCAGCGCCGTCTCCCAGTGCGGATTGCGCAGGAAACGCATGTCCAACACCAGATCGGCGTTCGGCGGCAGCCCGCGCGCAAAGCCGAACGACATCACCGACAGCACCGGCTCGCCCAGCCCGTCGCGCACGAAGGTGGTGCGGATCTGATTGGCCAGCTCATTGGCCGACAGCTTGGTGGTGTCGATCAGCCGGTTGGCCCAGCGCCTGAGCGGCTGCAGCAGCTCGCGCTCGCGGGCGATGCCGTCGCTCGCCGGACGATCGAGCGCGAGGGGGTGGCGCCGCCGAGTCTCGGCATAACGGCGTTCGAGCTCGCTGCCCGCGCAATCGAGAAACAACGTGCCGATGTCGTGGCCGTGCTCGTCGTGCAGCTGCTTGATCCGCTTGACGATCCGCTCCGGCTTGAAGCCGCGCGTGCCGGCGCCGAAACCGATTGCCAGCGGCCGTGAATCGCCATCGGCGCCCTCGGGCAGCGGGCTCGCCAGCAAGCGATCGAGCAGCACGAGCGGCAAATTGTCGACGACTTCCCAGCCGAGATCCTCCAGCGTGTTGAGAACGGTCGACTTTCCCGCGCCCGACATGCCGGTGACGAGCAGGATATCCTTGGGCGCGCGCGCCATCGTTCAGCCGGCGAGCCGGGCCAGCGCCAGCCCGATCTTGATCGGCGCCGAGGCCTCGTGCCCGTTGAGTGCGATCATCGGCACGGCAATTCCAGCGATCGTGCGGCTTTCATTCGTTTCGGGCAGGCGCTCGACCTGCTCGGCGAGGCAGACGACCAACGCTGCCGGCACGCGCTCGACATGCGGCATCTCGACGATTCCGATACCGCGTACTTCGATGCGGCCGGCGATCGTCGCCGGCGGCTGCGCCAGCACGCGGTCGCGGTCGCGGACCAGCACCGTATAATCGTCGGACACCAGCTTCGCGCCGCGATCGATCAGCCGCAGCGCGAGATCGGACTTGCCGCTCCCCGATCGCCCCTCGATCAGCACCGCGCGACCGTCGATCGCGACGCACGAGGCGTGCAGCGTCTCCGAGGAAATCGTGGTCATCGCTCGCCCCCTGCATCCGCCAACGGCAGTGTCACGATGAACCGCGCGCCGGGCAAGCCGTCCTCGCGCGAGTCGACCGCGATCGTGCCTTGATGCCCTTCGACGATCGTCCGCGCAATGGCGAGGCCGAGCCCCGAATGCTGGCCGAACTTCTCGCCCTGCGGCCGGATCGACTGGAAGCGCCGGAACACCGCCTTGCGCGCCTCGGGGGGGACCCCGGGACCTTCGTCCTCGACCCAGATCGCGATTTCGCCGTCCTCGATCGCGCCGATGATCGTGATCAAGCCGCCATCAGGTGAAAAGGAAATCGCGTTTTCGATCAGGTTCTCGAACACGCGTTCGAGCCGCGCGCCGTCGCCGAGCGTGACCAGCGGCTCGTATGTCCGGCGATCGAACTCGAAGCGCACGCCGCGCTCGACGCCGCGCCTCTCGCGAGTCTCGATCAGGGCGGCGATCATCGCGCCGATATCGATCGGATCGAACTTAGCGCGGCTGAGCTGAGCGTCGAGCCGCGAAGCTTCGGAAATATCGGTGATGAGGCGATCGAGCCGGTGGACGTCGTCGCGCGCCACCGCCAGCAACTGCGCCTGCAGGCCGGGCTCGTGCACCGTCGCCATGCCCTCGATCGCCGATCGCAGCGAGGCGAGGGGGTTCTTCATCTCGTGAGTCACGTCGGCGGCGAACGATTCGGTCGCGTCGATCCGCGCGCGCAATGCCAGGCTCATGTCGGAAAGCGCGCGCGCCAGCATGCCGATCTCGTCGCGCCGCGAGGGCAGGCGGGGGACCACCACCTCGCGCGCGCGCCCCAGCCGCACGCGCACCGCTGCGCGCGCGAGGCGGCGCAGCGGCCGCACGATCGTCCGCGCGAGGAACAGGGAGAGCAGGATCGAAACGATCGTCACCACGCCGAGCACGATGCTCAGCCGCGCGCGTTCGACTCGCACCGTCTGCGTGATCTCGCGGTCGTTGAAGGTGGTCATCACCGCGCCGCCGCCGGGCACGGGCGCGGCGGCGGTGATCACCGGCGTGCGATCGGGCGCGCGCCAGACGGTCGAGCGCGCCGCTTCATGGTCGAGCGCGGCGCGCACGTCGGGCCAGTCTCGGCCATTGTCGCGGTGCCGCTCGCGATAGAGCGGTGCCCGCGCCGCTCCGACTACGGTGTCGATCCCGGCATCGAGGAAACGCGCGAACCCTTGCTGCCACGGCTCCTTGTCGGGGTCGACCAGCACGAAGTTGCGCACGCCTTCGGCCTTGCTGTCGGTGGTTTCCCTGCCTTGCCGGTCGAACAGGCGAATGCGCTCGCGAGTCTCGCGGGCGAGCTTGAGGGCGACGTCGTCGCGCTTGTCGCGCGGCGCGGCGGCGATCGCCTCGGCGATCAGCCGCGCCTCGCGCGCCGATTGCGCCATGCGGTTGTCGATGATCCGCGTGCGATACGAATCGAGGTAGAAGAATCCGCCCGCCAGCATCGCCAGCGCGAAAATGTTGACCGCCAGGATTCGCCGCGTGAGCGAAACGCGGCCCGACCAGCGCAACGCAAGGTCGCGCTCGCGCGGTTCATTCCTCGGCAAAGCGGTAGCCGGCGCCATAGAGCGTGTCGATCGCGTCGAAGTCGGGATCGGCCTGGCGGAACTTGCGGCGGATACGCTTGATGTGGCTGTCGATCGTGCGATCGTCGACATAGATGTCGTCGTGATACGCCGCGTCCATCAACTGGTTGCGCGTCTTGACGATGCCGGGGCGCTGCGCGAGCGTTTCCAGGATCAGGAATTCGGTGACGGTCAGCGTCACGTCCTTGCCAGCCCAGGTGACGCGATGCCGCGCCGGGTCCATCACCAGCCGCCCGCGCTCGATCCTTTCCGCAGCCGTCTCACCCGCCTCGTCCTCGGGTTTCTGGGTGAGTTCGGTGCGGCGAAGGATGGCGCGGATTCGCGCGATCAGCAGCCGTTGGGAGAAGGGCTTGGCGATATAATCGTCCGCCCCCATCGCCAGGCCGAGCGCCTCGTCGAGCTCGTCGTCCTTGGAAGTCAGGAAGATCACCGGCACGCTGTTCTTCTCGCGCAGCCGGCGAAGCAGCTCGAGCCCGTCCATCCGCGGCATCTTGATGTCGAACACCGCAAGGTCGGGCGGATTGTCGGTCAGCGCCTTCAATGCCGTCTCGCCGTCCGAATAGACGCGCGTCAGGAATCCCTCGGCCTGAAGCGCGATCGACACCGAGGTCAGGATGTTGCGATCGTCATCGACGAGCGCGATCGTCGCCGTCATTGAGCCGATGCCTCCGTGGTGATCGGACCACGGCACCTAGGCGAAAGCGAGAGGCCGCTCAACCGTGATGATACGGCTTTATCGCGGTTTGACGCGCCCGGTCCGCGACGATAAGCCCGGTTTTCAGGCAATCGCATACGTATGCGGCACGAGACCGCAACGGTGTAACGACTGGGGAGAGTGATGGTGTCGGATCGCGTACCGGCCATGGGCCTTGGCGCCCAGGGCATTCGAACGTCTGCAAAAATCCATTGGAATTTGGTGACCGCGCCGCTCGTCGAGGCGGCGGTGGCACGCGGCGAGGGGCGGCTCGCCGCCGATGGGCCGCTGGTCGTCGAAACAGGCCCGCACACGGGTCGTTCTGCCAAGGACAAGTTCACCGTCCGCGACGCCGAAACCGACACAAGCATCTGGTGGGGCGCGTCGAACAAGGCGATGAGCCCAGATCATTTCGCCGCGCTCAAGGCCGATTTTCTCGCCGCGCTGACCGACAAGGAAGAGCTCTTCGTCCAGGATCTCTACGGCGGGTCGCAGCCGGGGCATCGAGTCCGCGTCCGCGTCGTCAACGAGCTTGCCTGGCACAGCTTGTTCATCCGCACGATGCTGGTCCGGCCCGCGGCGGCCGAGCTCGCGGGCTTCGTGCCCGATTACACGATCATCGACCTGCCGAGCTTCCGCGCCGATCCGGCGCGCCACGGTTGCCGCGGCGAGACGATGATCGCGGTCAATTTCACCGAGAAGCTGATCCTGATCGGCGGCACGCGTTATGCGGGCGAAATGAAGAAATCGGTGTTCGGCGTGCTCAACTACCTGTTGCCGCCGACCGGCGTGATGCCGATGCATTGCTCGGCCAATGTCGGGCCGAAGGGCGACACCGCGGTGTTCTTCGGCCTCTCGGGCACCGGCAAGACGACGCTGTCGGCCGACCCCGCCCGCACGCTGATCGGCGACGACGAGCATGGCTGGTCGGATACCGCGGTGTTCAATTTCGAGGGCGGCTGCTACGCCAAGATGATCCGGCTCTCCGAGGAGGCCGAGCCCGAAATCTATGCGACCACCCGGATGTTCGGTACGGTGCTCGAAAATGTCGTGATGGACGAGGAGACTCGCGTCCTCGATCTCCACGACAACCGCCTCGCCGAGAACAGCCGTGGCGCCTATCCGATCGACTTCATTCCCAACGCCTCCGCCGAGAATATGGGGCCGGTCCCCAAGAACGTCGTGATGCTGACCGCCGATGCCTTCGGCGTGCTGCCGCCGATCGCCCGGCTCACCCCCGATCAGGCGATGTATCACTTCCTGTCGGGCTATACCGCCAAGGTCGCCGGCACCGAGATCGGCGTGACCGAGCCCGAGGCGACCTTCTCGACCTGCTTTGGCGCACCGTTCATGCCGCGCCATCCCTCGGTTTACGGCAATCTGCTCAAGGAGAGGATCGCCAAGGGCGGGGTCGATTGCTGGCTGGTCAATACCGGCTGGACCGGTGGCAAATACGGCGTCGGCAAGCGCATGCCGATCAAGGCGACGCGGGCGCTGCTCAATGCGGCGCTCGACGGCAGCCTGAACGACGCCGAGTTCCGCACCGATCCGAACTTCGGGTTCCAGGTGCCGGTTGCGGTGCCCGGGGTCGATCCGGCGATCCTCGATCCGCGCAGCACCTGGGCCGACAAGCAGGCCTATGACACGATGGCGGCGAAGCTCGTCGACCTGTTCGTCGAGAATTTCGCGCAATTCGCGGATCATGTCGAGGAGGGCGTCCGCCAGGCCGCGCCGAAAATCCGGCAGTTTGCCTGACGCCTGGCGCTACGCCGTCACCCCGGACTTGTTCCGGGGTCCACCGCGCCGCGCGATCTGAGCCCTCGGCTCTTTCGGCGGTGGATGCCGGAACAAGTCCGGCATGACGGTTATTGCAATCAGCCTAGCCCCTGCGCCGCCATCGCGGTTTCGAGGTTCGAGCGGATCGCCTCGAAGAACTGTTCGGTGGTCATCCACGGCTGGTCGGGGCCGATCAGGATCGCGAGGTCCTTGGTCATCTGGCCCTTCTCGACCGTTTCGACGCAGACCTTCTCCAGCGTCTCGGCGAACTTGGTCACGTCGGGCGTGCCGTCGAACTTGCCGCGGAACTTGAGGCCGCCGGTCCAGGCGAAGATCGACGCGATCGGATTGGTCGAGGTCGCCTTGCCCTGCTGGTGCTGGCGATAATGGCGCGTGACGGTGCCGTGCGCCGCCTCGGCCTCGATCGTCTTGCCGTCGGGAGTCATCAGCACCGAGGTCATCAGGCCGAGGCTGCCGAAGCCCTGCGCCACCTGGTCCGACTGCACGTCGCCGTCATAGTTCTTGCACGCCCAGACGAACTCGCCCGACCACTTGAGCGCGCTCGCCACCATGTCGTCGATCAGGCGGTGCTGATATTCGATGCCGGCTTCCTTGAACTTGCCCTCGAACTCCGCCTCGTAGATTTCCTGGAACAGATCCTTGAAGCGGCCGTCATAGGCCTTGAGGATGGTGTTCTTGGTCGACAGGTACACCGGCCATTTGCGGTTGAGGCCGTAGTTCATCGAGGCGCGGGCGAAGTCGCGGATCGAATCGTCGAGGTTATACATCCCCATCGCGACGCCCGAGCTCGGGAAGTCGAACACGTCGAAGTCGAGCGTCTCGCCGTTCTCGCCTTCCCACTTCATGGTCAGCTTGCCGGGGCCGGGGACGCGGAAGTCGGTGGCGCGATACTGATCACCGAAGGCGTGACGGCCGACGACGATCGGCTTGGTCCAGCCCGGGATCAGCCGCGGCACGTTGTTGATGACGATCGGCTCGCGGAAGATCGTGCCGCCCAGGATGTTGCGGATCGTGCCGTTGGGCGATTTCCACATCTTCTTGAGGTGGAATTCCTCGACGCGCGCCTCGTCCGGGGTGATCGTCGCGCACTTTACGCCGACGCCGTATTTCTGGATCGCCTTGGCCGAATCGATCGTGATCTGGTCGTTAGTCTCGTCGCGCTTCTCGACCGAAAGGTCGTAATATTCGAGGCCGATGTCGAGATAGGGCTTGATCAGGCGCTCGCGGATCCATTCCCAGATGATCCGCGTCATTTCGTCGCCGTCGATCTCGACGACGGGCGTCTTCACCGTGATCTTCGCCATTGTCTCTCTTTCGTCAAAGGATGGGGGTTGCCGAGCCCCTAAGGGCATGCCGTCGCGCGATCAAGCCGCGGCGCCCTGGAGGTGAAGTGGAGAAAGTGGAGAGCCTCGCGCGGTTTTGTCCATGTCGCGGCGATCGCCTGCAAGGGCGCGGGAATTCAAGCAGGAGCGGGCGATTTTGAACATAAAGTGAACATAGGAGCAAGAGGCCGTGTAGGAAAGCGATTTCATCAGCGCGGGCGCGTTGTGTTACGTTGGCGACACAGCTAGACCTCGCGCATGGGTTCGCTCGAAAAACCGCCGGTCGGCACCTCGACCGTCAAGTGGCGCTTTCCGGACATGCATCCGGAGGGGCGCAAATATGTCCTGATCGCCGGCGTCGTCGCGTTGCTCTCGTTCTGGATCTGGGACGTGGCGACCTGGCCGCTGATCGGGCTCGCGATATGGGTGGCGGCTTTCTTTCGCGATCCGGTGCGCGTGACGCCCCAAGGCGACGATTTGATCGTCGCACCCGCCGACGGGCTGGTGACGATGATCGAGCGCGTGGCCGTCCCGATCGAGATGGCCGGGCCGAACGGGCTCGGCGACGCGCCGCTGGTGCGCATCTCGATCTTCATGAGCGTGTTCGACGTGCATGTGAACCGCACACCGATTGCGGGGACGATCCGATCGGTCGTCTATATTTCGGGCAAGTTCCTCAATGCCGATCTCGACAAGGCGAGCGAGGAGAATGAGCGACAGCACATCCTGGTCGAGGGCCATGACGGGCGGCGGATCGGCTTTACCCAGATTGCCGGCCTCGTCGCTCGGCGCATCGTGCCGTTCGTCAAGCCCGGGGACATCGTCGCGGCGGGGCAGCGCGTCGGGCTGATCCGTGTCGGCAGCCGGGTCGACGTGTATTTGCCCGACGGCGTCGAGCCGCAGGTCGCGCTGGGGCAGCGCAGCGTTGCGGGAGAGACGGTGCTCGGCCGGATCGGCGTGCCGGCGGCGATCGGCGTGGCGCAGTGATTTTGGCGCGCGCCCGTCACCCCCGCGAAAGCGGGGGCCCAACTTCTGTGGGCTTGTCTGGGTGCAACGGTCGGGAGATGGGTTCCCGCTTTCGCGGGAATGACGGTGAGGGAGCGTGCCGGTGAAACCGCCCATCCGCCGCCCGGTGCGCGGCTTGCCGCTTCGTGCCGTCGCGCCCAACGCCGTCACCGCGCTCGCCCTGTGCTTCGGCCTCTCGGCGATCCGCTACGGCATTGCCGGCGATTGGGAACGTGCCGTCTTGATGATCATGGTTGCGGGCGTGCTCGACGGGCTCGACGGCCGCGTCGCGCGGATGCTGCACGGGGCGAGCCGGTTCGGCGCCGAGCTCGATTCGCTTTCGGACGTCATTTCGTTCGGCGTGTCGCCGGCGATCCTCGTCTATCTCTGGGCGCTGATCGGCGTGCCCAAGATCGGCTGGATCTGCGCGCTGGTGCTCGCGGTGTTCTGCGCGCTGAGGCTCGCCCGGTTCAACGCCAATATCGACGTGACCGAACAGCCGCATAAATCCGCGGGTTTTTTGACAGGCGTGCCAGCGCCGGCAGGCGCCTTGCTCGCGATGCTGCCGATGTATTGCTGGTTCTGGAGCGGGCTGGACCAGTTCCGCTCGCCATGGTTGGTGGCGCCCTGGGTCGCGTTTGTGGCGCTCATGATGGTGTCGAGCGTCGCCACGTACAGCTGGTCGTCGCTGCGGCTGCGGCGCAACATCCGTTTCGAGGCGCTGGCCGTGATCGTGCTGTTCGGCGCTGCGTTGCTGACCGCGCCCTGGCAGACGCTGACCGTCTTGTGCGTCGGCTATGTCGTCGCCATTCCCTTCAGCATGCGCAGCTATGCGCGTGTCAGGCGGCTTCGCGCCACGCCGCCGCGCGCCGCACCACCCGCCGATCCGTTCTGATGATCGCGTGACGCCGTGACAGGACGAGCCGGGGCTGCGGCGCCGGCTCGCCGGCGAGCGTGGCAAGGATGCGATCCCATGACGGCAGCAGCGTGCCCGCGATCACCGCGACGATCAGCGCCAGCGCGCCTGCGAAAACCAGAGCCGATACAATCGCCATGACCGTCATTCCTTGCTTGGCGAACCGTGCGGGCTAAACCGTGAACGCGCCCTCGCAGTTCCATGTTCCTTCTCTTGGCTCTATATGTTCCAATAATGTTCCTTATGTCAACGCTTGATTTGCATCGGCCGCTCGATTAAGTGCGCGCACCTCAACCCCGCATGGGAAGCGCACATACCGGTGTCCCGGACTTGATCCGGGATCACTGCTTCCCAGAGGCCTAACCGGAAGGAATTGATTATGGCGGCTCCCGTCGTCACCATGCAGCAGTTGCTTGAGACCGGCGCACATTTCGGTCACCAGACGCACCGCTGGAACCCCAAGATGAAGCCGTACATCTTCGGCGATCGCAACGGCGTCCACATCATCGACCTCAGCCAGACCGTGCCGCTGTTCGCGCGTGCGCTGGAGTTCGTCAGCTCGACCGTCGCCGCCGGCGGCAAGGTGCTGTTCGTCGGCACCAAGCGCCAGGCGCAGGAGCCGATCGCCGAAGCTGCGCGCAAGGCCGGCCAGCATTATGTCAACCATCGCTGGCTCGGCGGCATGCTGACCAACTGGAAGACGATCTCGCAGTCGATCAAGCGATTCAAGACGCTCGAGGAGCGGCTGTCGGGCGACACCGCGGGCCTCACCAAGAAGGAAGTCCTCCAGCTCACCCGCGAGCGCGACAAGCTCGAGCTGTCGCTGGGCGGCATCCGCGACATGGGCGGCGTGCCCGACGTGATGTTCGTGATCGACGCCAACAAGGAAGAGCTGGCGATCAAGGAGGCCAACACGCTGGGCATTCCGGTCGTCGCGATCCTCGATTCGAACGTCTCGCCCGACGGCATCGCCTTCCCGGTGCCGGCGAACGACGATGCGAGCCGCGCGATCCGCCTCTATTGCGAGGCCGTCTCGATTGCCGCGACCCGCGGCGGCCACGACGCCCAGGTGATGAGCGGGCAGGACTTCGGCGCGATGGCCGAGCCGCCGGTCGAGGAAGCTGTCGCCACGCCGACCGCCGAGCCCGAAGCGCCCGCCGCGGCGACCGAGCCCGAGACCGCCGAAGAGGGCGAGCGCCAGATCGACGCCTGAGCTTTAGCCGTCATGCCAGCGACGGCTGGCATCTCTTTGAATTGAGAGACCCCAGCCTTCGCTGGGGTGACGTATTGATACTTTACCGAAAGAGAGTGTGACATGGCCGAGATCACGGCAGCGATGGTCAAGGACCTGCGCGAGAAGAGCGGCGCGGGCATGATGGATTGCAAGAAGGCGCTCGCCGAGACGGGCGGCGACATGGATGCGGCGATCGATTGGCTGCGCACCAAGGGGCTCGCCGCCGCCGCCAAGAAGTCGAGCCGCACCGCGGCCGAGGGGCTGGTCGGCGTCGAGGTGCAGGGCACCAAGGGCGCTGCGGTCGAGGTCAATTCGGAGACCGACTTCGTCGCCAAGAACGACCAGTTCCAGGCATTCGTCCGCGACGTGACCTCGGTCGCTCTCGAGATCGGCGACGATCTCGCCGCGATCAAGGCGGCCAAGCTCGGTGGCAAGACCGTCGAGGAAGTGCTGACCAACAACATCGCGACGATCGGCGAGAACCAGTCGATCCGCCGTGCCAGGCGCCTCGAAGTCTCGAAGGGCGCGATCGTTCCTTATGTCCACAACGCGCAGGCGCCGGGGCTGGGCAAGATCGGCGTGCTCGTCGCGCTGGAGAGCGAGGCGGGGGCCGACGTTCTCGAGCCGCTCGGCAAGCAGATCGCGATGCACATCGCCGCGGCCTTCCCGCTGGCGCTGAACGAAGAGGGACTCGATCAGGACGTTCTCGAGCGTGAGCGTCAGATCGCGACCGAAAAGGCCAGCGAATCGGGCAAGCCCGCCGAGATCGTCGCCAAGATGGTCGAAGGCTCGGTCAAGAAGTTCGCCAAGGAAAATGCGCTGCTCAGCCAGCTCTTCGTGATGGACAACAAGACGCCCGTCGCCGACGTCGTCGCCAAGGCCGGCAAGGAAGCCGGCGCGACGATCACGCTCAAGGATTACGTCCGCTTCCAGCTCGGCGAAGGCATCGAGAAGGAAGAGAGCGACTTCGCCGCGGAAGTGGCCGCGACCGCGGGCTTGAAGAAGGACTGACCTGAAAACCCTCTCCCCTTGCGGGAGAGGGATACGGAGACTTGGGACGGCGCAGCCGGCCCCTAGTCGGAGTTGGGTGAGGGGGAGCGAGCCATAGGCTCGCGGCGCGTTGCTCCGCTCACCCTCACCAAGCTCCGCTAGCCAGCGAGCTGGCAAGCTCCGCTATCCTCTCCCGTCGAGGGAGAGGAGTGAGCTACCTGCACCAATCCTGCACGGGATCAGCGCTTGGCAGCCGGGCGGCGCGCCGATAAGGTCCGCGCCGCCTGCCCATTGCCTCGAAGGTTTCATGACGCCCCCCCGATTCAAACGTATTCTTCTCAAGCTCTCGGGCGAGGTCCTGATGGGCGAGGGCGGTCTCGCCATCGATCCCGCGGTTACCGGACGCGTCGCCGAGGAAATCGCCGCGGTCCGCGCGATGGGGCATGAGCTCTGCGTCGTCGTCGGCGGAGGCAATATTTTCCGCGGCATTTCGGGCGCGGCGCGCGGCATGGATCGCGCGACCGGCGATTACATGGGCATGCTGGCGACGGTCATGAACGCGCTCGCGGTGCAGAACGCACTCGAGCAGATCGGTGTCGACACGCGTGTTCAGTCGGCGATCCCGATGGCGAGCGTGTGCGAGCCCTTCATCCGCCGCCGCGCCGAGAGGCACCTGGAAAAGGGCCGCGTGGTGATCTTCGCCGCGGGCGTCGGCAGCCCCTATTTCACCACCGACACGGGTGCGGCGCTGCGCGCCGCCGAGATGAAGTGCGACGCCTTGTTCAAGGGCACCTCGGTCGATGGCGTCTATGATGCCGATCCGAAGAAGGTCGCTACCGCCAAGCGCTACGAAACAGTGTCTTACGATAAGGTTCTCGCAGACAATCTCAAGGTGATGGACGCCAGCGCGGTCGCTTTGTGCCGCGACAACCACATTCCGATCGTCGTCTTCAACATCCGCGGCGCGGGCAACCTCGCCGCCGTCCTCAAGGGCGACGGGGTGTCGACGATCGTCACCGATCAGGAGAGCCAGTGATGCCAGCTTACGACAAGGCCGATCTCGAACGCCGCATGGGCGGTGCCGTCGATGCGTTGAAGCACGACCTCGCGGGCTTGCGCACCGGTCGCGCCTCGACCGCCTTGCTCGATCCGGTGACGGTCGAGGTCTATGGCGCGAACATGCCTCTGAATCAGGTCGCGACTGTCTCGGCGCCCGAACCGCGGATGCTGTCGGTGCAGGTGTGGGACAAGTCCAACATCGGCCCCGTCGAGAAGGCGATCCGCTCGGCCGGGCTGGGGCTCAATCCGATCAACGACGGCAACACGCTGCGGCTGCCGATCCCCGATCTGACCGAGGAGCGCCGCCGCGAACTCGCCAAGCTCGCCGGACAATATGCCGAAAAGGCGCGGATCGCGGTGCGCAACGTGCGGCGCGACGGGATGGACAGCCTCAAGACCGACGAGAAGAAGGGCGTCTATTCCGAAGACGAGCGCAAGCGCCACGAGACCGAGGTGCAGAAGCTGACCGACGCGACGATCGCCGATATCGATGCGGCGGCGCAGGCGAAGGAAAAGGAAATCATCGGACAGTGATCGCCGACCCCGCCCTCCATCCGTCCGCTCCGAGCCTGTCGAAGGGCGCGTACCCGTGCTTCGACAAGCTCAGCACGAACGGGGGGTGGGAGCATCACCCCCATCAGCCGTTCGCCCTGAGCCTGTCGAAGGGCGAGAGCGCGGGACCATTCGTGCTTCGACAAGCTCAGCACGAACGGGGGGGGATGTCCTCGTGAGCACGGTTCCCGCCTTCGTAAGCGGCGGCGAGGGCGCATCGCCGCGCCATGTCGCGATCATCATGGACGGCAACGGGCGCTGGGCGAAGAAGCGCTTCCTGCCGCGTGCCGCCGGGCATCGTGCCGGCGTCGAGGCGGTGCGAAAGGTGACTCGCGCAGCTCGCGCGATGGGGATCGAAGCGCTCACACTCTACGCTTTTTCGTCGGAGAATTGGCGGCGGCCGGAGAGTGAAGTCAGCGATCTGATGGGACTGCTGCGGCTGTTCATCAGGAGCGACCTCGACGAGCTGGTGCGTGAGAATGTGCGGCTGCGGGTGATCGGTGATTACCGCCGGTTTGCCCCCGATCTCGTCGAGATGGTCGACGATGCGGTAGCGCGGACGGCGGCCAATACCGGCCCGATCCTGGCGATCGCGCTCAATTACGGCGCGCAGGCCGAGCTCGTGGCGGCGGCGCGTTCGCTCGCGGCGGATGCGGCGGCGGGTCGCCTCGATCCCGGGACGATCGACGAGGCGGCGATCGAGGCGCGGCTCGACACGCACGATTTGCCGCCGCTCGACCTGCTGATCCGCACCTCAGGCGAGCATCGGCTGTCCAATTTCCTGCTGTGGCAGGCGGCTTATGCCGAGTTGCTGTTCGTCGACACGCTGTGGCCGGATTTCGACGGCGAGGCGCTTGCCGAGGCGCTCGGCTGCTACGGCCGGCGGCAGCGGCGCTTCGGGGGCCTGTGAGCGACAAGGCGCCGCCGAGGCAGATGTCCGAGCTGACGCTCCGGACGCTGGTCGGGATCGCGCTGGTCGCGGTGGCGGCGATTGCGCTATTGCTGGGCGGAATTCCCTTTTGGATTCTGACCTGCGTCGTCGCCTTGCTGATGATGGCCGAGTGGAGCGATCTGTTCGGCGTGCCGGTCAAGACCAAGCGGCTTGCGCAGTTCACGCTCGTCGTGCCGCTGGCGATCATGTGCCCCTGGGCCGCGGGGCCGGGTTTCTTCGCGCTCGGCCTGCTGGTCGGCGCGGCATTCTTCATCGTCATCGTCACGCAACGCCCGCCGCTCGCACTGGGCGCGATCTATTGCGGGTTGCCCGTGCTCTCGCTGCTGCTGATCCGCCAGCAGCATGACGGCATCGTATATGCCTTTTGGGCGATGGCGCTGGTGTGGGTGACCGATATCGGCGCCTATTTCGCCGGCCGCGCGATCGGCGGCGCGAAGCTGGCGCCGGCGATCAGCCCGAACAAGACCTGGGCAGGGCTGATCGGCGGCATGGTGCTCGCGGCGCTGTTCGGCGTCGTCATGCACTTCGCCTATGGCTTGGCGCTTCGGCTCACGCTCGCCTCGCCGCTGCTGGCGATCATTGCGCAGGCGGGCGACCTTTACGAGAGCTGGCTCAAGCGCCGCGCCGGCGTGAAGGACAGCGGCAACATCCTTCCCGGCCATGGCGGCGTGCTCGATCGCATCGACGGGCTGGTCCCGGTCGCGCCGGTCGCGGCGGTACTGGTGGTCGTCGTGCCGAAGCTGTACCCGCTGATCGGATGGTAAAACGCGTTTCCGTGCTGGGGGCGACCGGGTCGGTCGGTCGGTCGACGCTCGACCTGATCGAGCGCTCGCCCGAGAAGTTCGAAGTCGTCGCGCTGACTGCCAAGTGCAATGTCGACGAGCTCGCCGGCGGAGACCAGCGGTTCCGTGTTGGCGAGCACGACGGTGCCGCTCCCGGCAACCGAGGCCATGACGGGCTCGAGCCCCGCACAGCCGACGATCGCGGCCATCGTCCAATCGGCGTCGGCGGCGGCTTCGCACACCG